>NZ_JAGTUF010000003.1 GCF_018224925.1 Magnetospirillum sulfuroxidans
GTAACCCTCGTCGACGCCGCTGAACGCTTCGGACCGACGGGGAAAGGGGGCGCGAACACGCCTTTTTCCGCACCCTGTTAGATCGGCCCCTTGCATATATGCGCCGTGGAGCGAGGCCCCCTGCATCTGTGCTCCACTGAGATCGGCCCCCTGCATCTGTGCGTCATGGAGTTCGGCCCCTTGCAACTGTGCTCCACTGAGATCGGCCTGCTCCATCTCTGCCTCTCCGAGATCGGCCCCCTGCATATGCGCACCGCTGAGCTGGCTCCCTTGCATCCGCGCGGTAAAGAGATTGCTCCCGCGCATCTGCGCACCCGACAGCCGAGCATATTGCAAATTACTATTTTCCATATCGATGGCGAACAGTTCCGCTTCTGTCAGATCAATTCCCACGAAGTTGCGGTCGGGGATCGATAGGCGCAGCATTTTGATCTGCGTCGTGTGTAGGGTGGTGTCGTCGGCGGACAGCGGCTTCAGCAGATCGGGTTTAGCATCAGTATTGATCAGCATGGCACCCCTTAGCGACAAGGTGCGTCGAGTCCAGGCGAAGCCTTGGATGTGACTGATATGGGCGTCGAATAGGTTTGTAATGTCCGATCCCATCTCCGGCGGCACCGCCTGGGTCATGATGCCGACCACCGCCAGCAGGCCGGGTGCGCCCAGGGCGGTCAGGCGTTTCCAGTAATCGGGCCATAGGCTCAGTTGGAACCACATCAGCAAGGCCATGTCGGCACCCAGGCAGGCCATGTGGATGATGGTGATGGCCCAGCTTTGATAGCGCACGAAGCCCACCTGCACCGCCAACAACAGGAGCACCGGCAGCCCCACCACCGAAATCCAGCTTGCGACGGCTTGCAACAGGCGGCTGATACCACCCTGGCGGTCGGGTAGCAGCATCTGAACGAAGGACAAGCCATGCACCTGCCGCTGCCATGCGTCGCGGCTTTGTTCAGTGTGCGGCCGTTCCTCTGTCAGCGCCAGGAAGGCGCGTAACCTTCGGGTCAGCAGGTGCAACTGCAAAAGCGCGTTCAGATGAAGGAAGACGAAAATGGGCGGGGCCAAGGCAAAAGCGGTGGACAAGCGGATTTCCACGCTTAGTGATGGAAATACCTTCGCCGAGTCGCGGAAGATGGCCTCATCTGTGGCGGCGATCATGGTGGCGGCCATAGCAACGGCCACCGCTGCCATCGAGGCCAGCAGGGTGCGGACGGTCTTGGCCACGTCGTTGATGGCGCTGACCCGCTGGGCAAGATCAGGGGCGGACTCAGATAAGGCGGGGGACAAGATGCGACTTACCAGCCTGCTTCGCTTCGGCTCCCTCCTGCCCATTCGCTCCCATCCCCAGATTGCTTGCACGGCTTAAGTCTCGGCTTATGGTAGCGCATGGCGGGTGATGGATCAGCCGTAATAGTGATTCAGCCTCTGGCATTCCGTCTCACTAACTTACCTGACGTAAGTTCGCCGCCCTCTGGGGCAGGAAATCGGCAGAGAACCTGTGACTGTGCATGCACAGAAACATGCACAGTTCTGTCAATAAGCGTAAAATTCCAGCAAAAACAAGATTCTATATAGACGCAGTTTCCTTAAAATCGCCCGGCCTCGGCCTTGCGGGTTCAAGTCCCGCCGTCCCCACCAATACACAGTCGGCCAAACTGCGTACGTTTTGCCCTCAAACACGGATCAACAACGCTCGCGCTGCCGTGCCGTGCTCGCACTCTGCTCGTCGCCGTATGTCCAGCCCCCAGGGGGGACTGGCAGGGCGAGCGCGCGGCGTCGTGCGGGTGCTGGCGTGAAGTCTTCCTGCCATAGGGCATCCTCCCTCTGACGGGGCAAGAATGCACCATCGCACGCCGGGACCAAACAGCGAGCGTGGCGATGCCAAGGCCAGCCAAAAGCAGTTGCAGCAGGCCGCCTTGCGTAAGGTGGAATACGCTTTGGCCAAGAAGGCGGAAAAGTAAGTCTGGCCTATTCGGGCCGAGGAGGGCGGCGAGGACCGGGGGCCGGTGCCATCGCCGCCATTTTTTGCCTCAGCGCACCGAGATTTCGACCCGTCGGTTGCGGGATTCGGCGATTCCATCGGCGGTGGCCACCAATGGCTCGCGTTCACCACGGCCGGCGATGGCGATGACATCGGCCGCGACGCCCCGACGCACCAGGGCGTCGCGCATGCTTCCCGCCCGTTTCAATGCCAGATTGTCGTTGTCGAGCAGATTGCCGACGCGGTCGGTATGGCCGATCACCACCATGTCGGCGGCAGGGCGACGGGCGATTTCGGCGAAGACTTGCTCGAAGATCGGCTTCGATTCAGCGGTCAGCTCGTCGCTGCCTTCCTGGAAATAAAGCAGGAAGGATTTCGGCGGAATCGGCCGCGCCGCCAAGACCTGGCCAAACACCTTGTCGACCTTGGCTTGATCCATGGCGACGGCTTCCGGCTTGCCGCCCGCATCCGCGTGCACGGCGGCATAGGGCTTATCGAGAACGGTGGCGCTACCGCCGACGGCGGGGGTAACCACAACCGCGCCGACATGACCGTTTTGTTCCGGCAGGACGACGACAACGTTGGGTTTCAGCGATTCGCAGGCCGTCAGGAAAACACCCAAGGCGAGGATGGGGATCAGTTTCAACGCTTTCATGGTCGATTCCCTTATTGCGACTCTTCGGCGCGGACGACGAATTCGGTGCCACGCACGCCCAGCAAGGCGGCCTTGGTGCCGATGGTCATGGCCTCGGGAGTTTGCTGGACGATCTTGCCCGATTTGACGGCCAAGGTGCCCTTTAGCAGCCGCGAGGAAAACCGTCCCTCGTTGGTGGTGGAATCAAACTGAAAGCGGTCCAAGGCCAACACGCTGTCCGATCCCAGCGACATCATCGAATTGTCGGCGAAGGTGATGCCGACGGCGCTGTTGGCCTGAGTGACGATTGTGTCGTTCTGGGTTAGGTTGTCACCCGGCTGCAACGCTCGGCGCACACCGTCGCGTTCGGCGAAGACCGCCCCCGACGCGTTTTTGACCTTGCCGATGGACGCTTCCTGAGCGGCTGCCGGCATCCAGATGGCGGAAAGCAGCAATAATGCCAAGCCCCCGATACGGTTCATGGACTCCCCCTGTGTCAGATGGTCAAGCATTCATATACCGCACCGAATGGCAAGACAACGTAAAGAGTTAAAGTTCCGGTTAAAACAAGTAAGAAATGAAAGTTATTGTCGGATTTTGTTGGTTTTATGATGGCAACCTACTGCTGTTTTCACTTAATATTTTAACGCTGAAGTCATATGCTGGTTGGTGAAGGCAATAACCCAAGGCAGGCTGTGGTGGAAAGAACGGGGCGGGTAGCGGCGGTGCTGTCGTTCGGACGGGGGCGTCCGCTCGGCTTGGCCGTGCTGACGATCTGTCTGGCGGCGCAAGTTCTGTCGGCATCACCGGTGGTCGCTGTCCGCAATGCCTTGTTCGATGGCTTGCAGGCGTTGTTTTTACCCAAGCATGGCAACTCGCGGGTCAGTGTTGTTGAAATAGACGAAAAGAGCTTGGAATCCTTGGGCCAATGGCCTTGGCCGCGATCCTTGACCGCACGGTTGGTCGCGGCGGTGCAGCAGGCCAAACCCGTGGGAATCGGCTTGGCGATGGTCATGCCGGAGCCAGATCGGTCGTCTCCCGACGTTTTGGCCCTCTCAAGCGACTTTCCGCCGGAAGTCCGATTGCAATTATCGCTCTTGCCCGGTCACGACCGGCTGTTGGCCCAGGCGATCGCCGCCGGCCCGGCGCCGGTGACCTTGGGGGTTGCCGGCCTGGTGGGTGGCCTGTCGATGCAGGAAAACGGCCCCTTGCCCCCGGTACTGCTGCGCGGCGACGGCGACAGCGCCAGCGCTGCCATTCATTACGACGACACCTTGCGCAGTCGGCCGGAGCTAGAGCGGGCCGCCGCTGGTCTGGGACTGATCTCGGTCGAGCGGGATGCCGATGGCGTGGTCCGCCGTCTGCCCTTGCTGGCATGGGCCAATGGTCACCCTTTCCCGGCGCTGGCGGTGGAGATGCTGCGCTTGGCTGTCAATGCCCCGGCGCTTGAGGCCAATGTCGGATCGGCGGGAGGGATCGACGGCATTGTCATCGGTGGTCGCCGGCCGCCGGTCTTGGCTGACGGCACGTCTTGGCTGCACTTCGATCCTTATCGTTCCCGCTCTTCGATGTCGGCGGTGGACGTTCTGGACGGCAAGGTTAATCCTTCGTTGTTGCATGACCATCTGGTGTTGATCGGGGTCACCGGCCTGGGTTTGGTCAACGAGGCGGTGGTCGCCGTTGGCGACTCGGTTCCGGCCGTGCATGTCCATGCTCAATTGCTGCAATCCTTGTTGGACGACACCTTGCTGTCTCGCCCGTCCTGGATGGTGATGGTGGAAGCCGCTGTCTTGCTGGTCTTGGGACTGGGGATCATCGTCTTGTCGCCGCGTGTTTCGGGCCGTGGCTTTTGGGTGTTGGGCGGTTTGTGGCTGCTGCCGCTGCCTTATGCGGCAATCTTGTTCCAGCGTTATGGGGTTTTGTTCGACGGTGCCGTGCCACTGATCGGCGCCGGCTTGGTTTTCATGGCCATGATCGTGGTGATGTCGGCCGAAGACCGGCGTCAACGCCATATCTTGCACCAGTCGCTCGAAGAGCACCGCTTGCGTATGGCCCATTTGGGCGGTGAACTGGCGTCGGAACGCCGGGCCGCCGAGGATCGTTTGCAGTTCATCGACATGATCAGCCATGAATATCGCACACCGCTTGCCGTCTTGCGCACCGGTCTCGACGTGCTGGAACTGCGTCTTCAGGAAACGCCGCAAACCAAGGCGTTGTCGCGGATGCGCCGCGCGGTCATCCGGCTTAGCGAGATCGTCGATGTCGGTTTGGCCCGTGCTCGGCTCGACGCCACGCAAATTCCAGTCGAGCGCAAGGAAATCGACCTGGGCCAATGTTTGGACGAGGCGGTTGTTTCGGTGCGTGCCGCCCATGTCGGGCGTTCGGTGGTGGTCGATGGCCCCAAACCGGCGCCGATGGTTCTGGCCGATCCGCCCATGCTGAAGACGGCATTGCTGAACCTGATCGACAACGCCTTGAAATATTCCGACCACGATGTCTTCGTCAGCATTCGCTTGGCCGAAGGCGAGGAACCGCCGACTACCTGCCGCTTGGTTGTCGCCGATGAAGGCATCGGCATGAGCGCGACCGAAATGACCAAGGTCTTCGATAAATTCTATCGGACGCCGACGGCCTTGACCAAACCGGGGACTGGCATGGGGCTGGGGATCACCCGTCGGATCATCGAATTGCATGACGGCTCCATCGATTTGCGCAGCCGTCCGGGCGAAGGGACGACGGTTACAGTCACCTTGCCGCTCGGTCTTTCGCGCCAAGATTGTTCGCATGAATTGACCAAAGGGAATGGGCAGGGGCATATAGTTGCATAAGGGACGGGAGCTAACCTAACCACCGTGGAGACTGGCGGGGGGTGTCGGCTGTCGGGATGGCGTGGGGGCCATAGTGGAATTCTCGGGGAATTCGATGACACGGATTATTATTGCCGAAGACGAGGTCGATCTACTCGAACTCTTGCAGGAATGTCTGAATTTATTGGGGTTCGAGACTGTCGGTGTCGGATCGGCGTTGGCCTTGTTCCGTGAACTGGCGACATCATCCTTCGATGTCGCCATCATCGACGTCGGATTGCCCGATCAAAGCGGCTATGACATCGTCGAGGTCCTGAGCAAACGCCCCGACATGGGGGTGATCATGCTGACCGCTCGGGGAGGGACCGAAGACCGCATCCGCGGTTTCGCCAGCGGCGCCGATCTTTACTTCGTCAAGCCGGTGGATTGTCGGGAATTGGGGGCGGCGATCCACAGCTTGGTGCGCCGTTTGGACGGCAACGAGCCCACGGCGGAAGCTGCGCCACCACCACCGGCCAAGGTTGCTCCCGCCGCCTGGACCTTTGATCGGACTCGCTGGATCTTGCGGACTCACGATGCGATCGACATCGATTTGACCTCGGCCGAAGTCATGTTGTTGGAAAAGCTATTGCGCCAGCCGGGAGAAACCGCCAGCCGGCAAGAATTGTTGCGGGCTCTCGGCTACGAGGAGGATGAAGCCGGAAACCGCAATCTGGAAGCCATCGTCCGACGCTTGCGCCGTAAGGTCGAAACCGTGTCGGGCGGCAAGGCGCCGATCCAGACCGTGCATAGCCGCGGTTATCTGTTCTCGGCCGCGATCTCGGTGATCTCGGTCTGACCGAGCCCGGCGGCAACCGCCGCCGAAGCGATAAACAAGAACCGTCATAAACCTAACCCGGCGCGCGTCCTTGGACCCGCGCCGGGTTTTGTCGTTTAGCCCAGGTTATGTCCCAAGGGTATGGCCTGACTGGAAGTATGGTCATATGCCAAAAAATATACATCAATAGATGAAAGTATACTCCGTGCGTTTATCCATCATTTTTGTATGCGTTAGAACGCCATTTTAAACCGTGATGACAAAATTATTTTCAATGGAAATGTATAGTTCAATTCGTTAGTAGACATTAAACAACAAAATCCTACTAATTCAAACATTTTAGAGAATCATTCAATTTTATCTCTTTGTGATTATTGTTGTTGGTAAGTCTCTGGTGATATTAAAAGTACAAATATATTGTTTCTTTAGGGGGTAGCATGAAACTGTTCCTCGAGCCGCGCTGTCTCTTCGACGCTTCCGTCGCCGCGACCGCAGATCATGCTACCGACACCGCATCGATTCATGGCGCCAGTACGGCCGCCGATAGCGATTCCTCGGGCCATGATGCTTCCACCGAACCGGCGGCCCCGGCGGCCGTGGCCGATGCCTCGGCGGGAGCCGCCGCCACCGATGTTCATGAAATCTTGTTCGTCGATACCCGGGTGTCGGGGTGGGAACAATTGGTGGCCGGCGCCCGCGCCGATGTGCAAGTGGTGGTGCTGGACCTGCATCGCGACGCCATCACCCAAATCTCCGAAGCGCTGGCCGACCGTCAGGGAATCGAAACCATCCACATCCTGTCCCATGGTGTCGCCGGCGAGATCGATGCCGGTAGTGGCGTCATCACCTCGGCGACCTTGGCCGCCAATGCCAATGAGGTTGCCGCCTGGGCCGATCACCTCGCCGCTGGCGCCGACATTCTGATCTGGGGCTGCGATGTTGGCGCCGGCGAGGCCGGTCAAGCCCTGCTGGCCGATCTGCACAACCTGACCGGCGCCGACGTCGCCGCATCCACCGACGCCACCGGGGCTGCGGCCCAAGGCGGCGACTGGGTGCTGGAAAACCATACCGGCAGCATCGAGAGCACGCAGCCCATCGCCTCCGCCGTCACCGACAGCTACGATCATCTGCTGGCGGCGCCGTCGGTGACCGACAGCTATACCGCCAATCAGGTGCGCGAGGTGACCGAGGACGGCACCTTCACCATGGGGCAATTGTCGGTGTCCGGCGACGGTGAGATCACCGTGGTGCTGACCGTGAAAGAAAACGGCTTGGCCCCGGTCGCCGGCACTTTCTCGCTGGCCGGCACCACCGGCCTGACCTTCACCAATGGCGATGGTGTCAACGACGCCACCATGACCTTCAAGGGGTCGGCCAGCGACATCAACGCCGCCTTGGCCGGGCTGAGCTACAAGCCGACGGCCAATTACAACGGCAACGCCGTGTTCGACCTGTCGCTGACCAACGCCGATGGCAGCGCCAGCAAGGCTGTCACCGTGCAGGTGGTCCAGGTCAACGATGCCCCGGTGCTGACGCCGCCGGCTTCGCTTGCCGACGCCAACGTGGCGACGGTCAACGAAGACGGCACGATTACCCTGACGCCGGCCAATTTCGGCATCGACGCCAGCAATCTCAAGGCCTTCGATCCCGACCTTGACGCCACCTTGTCCACCGTCAAGGCCCAGACCACCGACCAATTGACCTTCGAGGTCACCGCCATTCCCGCCGATGGCCGGCTGATGAAGGACGGGGCGCCGCTGTTGGAAGGCTCGTTGTTCACCTTGAAGGATCTGATCGACGGCAAGATCACCTACAAGCATCTCGGCGGTGAAGCCAACGACGTGTTGGCCGCCGGCAGCCAAAGCGACAGCTTCAACGTCACCATCCGTGACGGCGCCTCGGGCGTCGATACCGGCACCATCCTGATCAAGATCAATCCGGTCAACGATGTGCCCACCGTCAGCGCCAGCGCCACGGTTACCGCCTATGAGGGCCGCAATGCCGTGCCGATCACGGTCAGCGTCACCGATCCCGACCAAACCAGCACCACCTGGAAGGTCGCCTTCGGCGCCCTTGATCTGCAAGGCTGTACCTTGTACCTGGAAAACGGTTCCGATGGTCACTACACCGCGGGTGTCGATACCCTGATCGACGCCAGCACCATGTTCAGCGGCACCTTGGCCCAATTGAACGCCAAGTTGCGCCTGGATGTCAGCGGTGCCGAACCCAGTGCGCCGGTGACCTTCACCATCACCGTCACCGATGACGATGGCGGCACCATCAATGCCAATGTCACCGCTGGCGACGGCGCATCGTCGGCGGCGACCACCATCACCATCAATCTGGTGGAAAACAACGATCATCCGGTGTTGACCAATACCGGGGCGGATAGCGCCAACCCGATCTATGCCGGTGACGACAACACCAGCATCACCGTGACCACGGCGATGTTGGGTATCGTCGATATCGACAGCCCATCGACGACGCAGGCCTTCACCCTGACCTCGGGGATCGTGCGCGACAGCGGCAACGGCACCGCCTATCTGCTGCTCAACGGCCAAGCGCTTTCCAGTGGCGGCTCTTTCAGCTACCAGGACATTATCGATGGCCATGTCCAAATCATTCTAACGGGTGGCAGCAGCATCAATGACTTCCACTTCGACTTTAAAGTTCGAGATGGGGAAATCACCGCTTTTTCCACCGTCCGTCAGGTCGAGGATCCCATTGACGGCGGCACCCGCAATGCCGCCGACACCGCCTATCTGAGCCACACCTTCTATTTCCGCTTCGACACCCCGGCGGGCACTGGCGGCAGCTATACCCCGGACCCGGCCAACCAGGCCCCGGTGATCGATCAGATCATCGGTATCCGCGCTTCCGACCTGAGCGAAGGTGGTTCGGTGGTCCTGAAGGGTGACGGCAGCGGCCCCGGCATCGTCATCACCGACATCGACAACACCGACGGCGAAATCACCATCCGCCTGGAAAGCCTGCCCAGCGGCGCCACCATCTTGCTGAACGGCGTGGCGGTTCCGCTTTACGGCAGCTTCACCTATGCCGATCTCAAGGCGGGCAACGTGACCTATCGCCACGATGGTGGTGAATCTTTCCTGTCCAGCAATCTGGGCTTCACCTTCTCGGTGTCGGATGGCTCGGCCTTGCCGGTGACTCCGTCGGTCAATTCCCAGGCCTATGACGCCAACGACTTCGATCCGATGCACAATTTCTCGGTCGAGGCCACCCCGGTGAACGACACGCCGACGGTTTCCGTCGATATCACCGCCGTGGTCAAGGAAGGCGGCTCGGTCACCTTCAACACCAGCGGCCAGACCGCCATCAGCCTGTCCGACGTCGATGGCAGCGGCGATGCCGCGCCGGCCAGCCTGGATAATTTCAGCAGCAACGCCGGAATTGACGATCTTTACGTCACCGTTGGCGCCCTGCCGGCCCATGGCAAGCTGGTCTATAACGGAACCGACATCACCGCCGGCAACATGGCGACGATGAAAATCCTGAAGACGGATATCGCTGCCGGCAAGCTGGTCTATCAGCACGATGGCAGCGAAACCACCTCGGACAGCTTCCAGATCACCGTCAACGACCAGCAAAGCCAGGGCAATTCGGCCGGCGACACGGTTATCGTCAATATCCAGGTGGCACCGGTCAACGACACCCCGATCATCGATCCCAGCACACCGACTGCCCCGACCGATGCCGGCACCATCAACACCGGCCTGCGCGTGGTCGAAGGCGGAGCCGGCGTGATCGGCGGCTCTTCGGCCAGTTATGGCGGCATTTCCTTCAGCACCAGCACCGATGGCAGCGGCCGGGCGCAATTGATCTCGACCGACCCCGACAATTCCACCACCCAGATTCAGTACCGCATCACCGACAATGTCGATTACGGCAAGCTGATGTTGAACGGTCAGGTTCTGGGGGTGGGCAGCACCTTTAGCCAAGACGACTTGGATAATGGCCGGGTCACCTATGTGCATGTCACCGGCAATGGCGCGGGTGAGGGACAGGTGACCGATTCGTTTTCGTTCGAGGTCGGTGACGCCGGTCCCGGCACCTATCCGACCGGCACCTTCGACATCGAGGTGTGGACCCAGACCAACGACACGCCCACGGTCACCGCCAGCACCACCACCGTCAACATCGACGACACCGCCGCCGCCAGCAATCCGATCACCGGCGTGTCCATCGCCGATGCCGATTTCGCCGATGGTTCCGGCTCGGTCACGGTGACCGTGCGCTTGACCGACAGCAGCGGCACGCCGCTGACCTTGGGCGATTATGCCGGCTACACCATCACCAGCGGCGCCAGCGGTTCGGGCGTGACCATCGTCAGCGACGGTGACCAAAAGGCGCTGGTCATCACCGGCAACGTTACTCAGGTCAATACCTACCTGGCTGGACTGCAACTGGGCTCGACCACCGATCCCAACACCACGCTGAAGCTGGAAGTGATCGCCGACGACCGCGTCTATAGCGGTGCGATTCCGCAATCGGACGCCAATGGCGGCGACACCAACCAAAACCAGACCGAAGGCGGCAACCCGGTCGCCATCGGCACCACGACCTTCGATCCCTACAGCACCTTGGTGTCGGCTTTCGGCGGCTATAACGTGGTGTCGAAGACGGTGACGCTGCGGATTTCCATCGTCGACCAGCCGGCCACCGTCACCGTGCCCGGGGCACAGACGGCGAACGAGGATGTCGGTACCGTCATCACCGGGATTTCGGTCAGCGACCCGGAAGCCACCGGCTTCGGCCTCAACACCACGGTGACCCTGAGCGTCGGTTCGGGCAAGATCAACGTCGGCACGCAAACCGGCGTCACCGTCAGCAATAACGGCACCGGCACGGTGACCCTGACCGGCACGACGGCCAATATCAACACCTTGTTGGCCGCCGGCGTCACCTATGCCTCGGCCGCCGACAGCCATGTGGACACCAACGGCGCCGCCGCCGGCGACGTCACCTTGACGGTCAAGGTCCAGGAAGGGGCGGCGGCGATCGGCAACGAAGCCGGCGGCAGCCCCGGCGACGACGCCATCACCCAGACCATCGCCATCTCCATCGACCCGGTCAACGACGCCCCGGTGGTCAACCAAAGCGGCGCGGCCATCGCCGTCGGTGACCCCAACACGGCGGTCGATATCGGCGGTTTCACCGTCACCGACAAGGATATTTCCGGCGATGCCGGCAATCTGAATACCGCCGAGGGCGAACAGGATTTCGTCCAGGTCACCGTGCGTCTGCTCGACCAGACCGGCAATCCGTTGGCCGCCGGCAGCTATGCCGGGGTGGTCCTGACGGTCACCTCGACCGGGGGCTTGGTCACCGACACCACCTTGGACGGGACCGACGCCGCCTTGCAAATTCGCGGCACCCTAAGCGAGGTCAACGCCGCCTTGGCCGGACTGAAGCTGACCTTGGGCGCCACCTTGGGCAACACCGATCAGCCCTATCGGGTTCAGGTCGTGGTCGATGACCGCATCCGCAACGCCGATGGCAGCCTGAACGCCAGCGCCGCCGACGCCAATGGCGGCGAATTGAACAATTCCAACGGCGCCACCAGCGCCCAGGCGGTGCCGACCACCGGCTTCGACGTCTACGCCGACACCGTCCCCTCGGTCTACAATCTGGGCAGTGCCACCCGCATCATCTATCCGTCCTCGGGCAACGAAGTGCCGAGCCTGAGCAAGCCGACCGGGGCGTCGGCGACGGAAGATACCCGCAGCTATATCGGCGGCGACATCGTCGTCAGCGATACGGAATCCAACAATTTCAATCTGCCGGTACAGTTGACCTTGTCCACCGGCGGCAACGGTATCTTGAGCGTCGGCGGCAGCGGCACGCTGGCCGACGGCGCCACCATCGCCGGAACCAACGTCAAGGTGGTCAGCGGCGACGAAAGCGGCACCTTGGTGCTGCAAGGTAAGGCATCCGACATCCAAGCGCTGCTGAACGATGCCACCAAGGGGCTGTTCTATACCTCGGCCGCCAACAGCAACAACGACCTGAACGGGGCCGCCGCCGGCGACGTGACGGTAAGCCTGAGCCTGAACGAATATCAATCGGCCACCGATTTCGGCAAGGTGGCGCAAGTCGTCACCGCCAGCTTCGGTGTCACCGTCGCGCCCGTGAACGACACCCCTGGCCTGACCGGCACCTCGCTGGATCCGCAAGCCGCGATCAAGGCCAGCGGCGGCGGCACCGTGTCGGTGGCCCTGGTCAGCGGAGCAGGGGCCACGGATGTCGATTTCGGCGACACCGGCATCTCCACCTTCGGCGGCGGCACCCTGACCATCAGCTTCACCGATGGGTATCGGGCCGGCGACCGTTTAAGCTTGTCCGGCACCCCGTCCGGCGTGGCCTCAACCAGCGGCGGCAGCGGCAATGCACTGGTCATCACCTTGACCGCCGGGGCGACCGCCGCCGACGTCAAGGCCATCGTCGAAGCCTTGCGCTATCAGTCGGTGGACGCCGATCCCACCTTCGGCAACGTCGATCCCGACCGCCATTTCAGTATCGTCTTGAACGACGGCAACAACGATAACGGCGTATCCAATGCCGGTGGTCCGGCGGCGCTCAATTCCACCGCCCTGACCGGGATCATCACCTTCGGCTATACCAATCCGACCGCCCACGACAACACCGCCACGGTAACCCGCTCATCGGCTGAAACCGATACCGGCAATCTGGTCACCGACAACGACGGCAGCGGCGTCGATAACGACCCCGAGGCCGATCCGCTCAAGGTCAGCCTGGTCGGTGGTGTGAACGTTCCGGCGGTGGGGAGTGTCGATGTCGTCGGCACTTACGGTACCCTGACGGTGGCCGCCGATGGCAGCTACACCTATCGGCTGGACCCGAGCAACGCCACGGTCATCGCCCTGGGCGAGGGGGCGACACTGACGGAAACCTTCGGCTACACCATCACCGATACCCAGCGCACCGCCAGCGCCAATCTGGTGATCAGCGTCAAGGCCCCGATTACCCCGGTCAACGAGCCGTCGGTGGTGGTGACACCGCCGCCGGTGGAGCCGTCAGCGCCGACCGTGCCGGTGACACCGCCAGCACCGACACCTTCGACCGTGGTCCTGTACACACCGCCGCCACCGGTCATCACCCCGACCGAAACCGCCATCCCGGGTTCCGAGATCCGCGACTTCAGTTCGCGTCCGATGGAATACGCCCATGCCTGGGGCGGCGAGCGGCCCAGCGATGTCGATCTGATGCTGGTGGGATCGGTGGGCAACCGCTTCATCATCCCCAATCAGACCAGCAACATCGAAGTGCCGCCCAACGTCTTTCGGCACACCAATCCGAACGAGCCGCTGGCCTTCGAAGCGCGCCGGCCCGACGGCAGCCCGTTGCCGAAATGGTTGATCTTCGATGCCCGCAACCTGACCTTCAAGGGCACGCCGCCGGATACCGCCAAGGGGGCGGTGGACATCGTCATCGTCGCCAAGGACACCAACGGCAACAAGGCCGAGGCGCAGTTCCGCATCCTGGTCGGACAAAATGTCGGCGAGGATATGCCGGTGCAAGACGGCACCCGGCCGCCGGCCGCCGAAGCGCCGAGCTTGCCGCCCAATCAGGTCGAGGCACCACCGGTCGATGGTGTCCCGGTTCGCCAGGGCCTGCTTGACGACGGTTCCGGCTGGACCGCGTCGCTGGCCTCGGGCCGCAGCGCATTCTCGACGCAACTGCGCGAGGCCGGGTCTTTGGGGGCCTTGGCCCAAGCGCGGGCGCTGCTTGACGCCATCAACCAACCGCACGCCTGACGTCAATAACAAAAGAAACCGGAATAACAAAAGAAACCGGCTTTGGGCCGAGAGTTCATTGGGGGACTGAAAAAGTGAAACGCATTATCGCCATCCTGCTTGCCACCACCGCGTTGACGGCCTGCTCGCTCAAGCCCGAGCCGATCACTCCGGCCCAGCATTTCCAACGGGCCAAGGATGATTACCAGGAGCTCTACGCCAATTACCTGCCGGTGACCAAGGCGTTGACCTTGGAAGAGGCGGTGGCACGCGCCCTCAAGTACAATTACGACAACCAGTTGGCACGGGTGGAAACCAGCTTGCAGGAACGCCAGCTCGATTTGGCGTTGTCGCAGATGCTGCCGCGTCTGGCCGCCGATGCCGGCTATAACTGGCGCAGCAACAACGGTTCGTCGCAAAGCATCTCGGAACTGACCCGGCAGCAATCGCTGGATTATTCCTATTCGCAGGAACGCCAGCACACCACCGCCGATCTGCAATTCTCGTGGAGCATGCTGGATCTCGGCGTCAGCTATTTCCAGGCCCGCCAGCAAGGCTACCGTGCCCTGGTCGCCGTCGAGCGCCGCCGTAAGGTCATCAACACCTTGGTCAAGGAAACCCGCGGCGCCTATTGGAAAGCGGTGTCGGCGCAACGCCTGCTGCCCAAGCTGGAACCCATTCTGGCGACGGCGGAAAAGGCTTTGAACGCGTCGCGCAAGGTCCAGGAAGACGCGCTGCAACCGCCGTTGCAGGCGCTGGAATACCAGCAAAGCATGTTGCAGGTGATCAGCCAGTTGAAGCGCATCCGCACCGATCTGATGAGCGCCAAGGCCCAATTGGCGGCGCTGATCAACGTGCCGCCGACAGATCCCTTGCCGTTGGCCGCCCTGGACGGTGACGCCAAGGCGCCGAGCCCGGTGGAAGTGGCGATCGCCAAGCTCGAGGAAATCGGCCTGGCCATGCGGCCCGAACTGCGCGAGGAAGCCTATCAGGAACAGATCGATCGTCAGGCCGTCTACAAGGAAATCGTCAAGATGATGCCGGGCGTGACCTTGATGGCCAGCCTGAACCAGGATTCCAACAAGTACCTGTATCGCGACACCTGGGCCGAAGCCGGGGTGCGGGTATCTTATAATCTGGTCAACCTGATCCAGGGGCCGCAGGCCATCGACGCTGCCGAAGCCGCCGTCGCCGTCGCCAAGACCCGGCGTCTGGCGGTCAGCGTCGCCGTGCTGACCCAGGTCAATCTGGCCTATCAGCAATATCTGCGCTCGATCGAGACCTTGGAGACCGCCATCGACGTCAACACGGTCCAGCGTCAGATCACCAAGACCGTCGATAACGCCAATGTCGCTTCGGCCCAATCGGACATGGAACGCATCCGGCGCTTCCTGTCGGCCACCGCCGCCGAACTGGAACGCGACCGGGCGCTGTCCGACGTTCACCAATCCCTGGGCAATCTGTACGCCGCCGTCGGCATCGATCTGGTACCGCCGACCGTGGACACCAACGATTTCGGCCAATTGGTCGGCCAAGTCGGCGACGCCATCCACGATTGGGAAGCCGGCCGCATGCCGCTGCCCGATTTCTCCACCGAAGCGCCGCCGGCTGACGCTGTCGGCAGCGAGACCGGGCGGCCGGTTTCGTGATGGGCCGGGGCCGGCTCTTTCCTTTGTTTGTCCTGGCCGGCTTGGTGCCGGCCGGCGCCCTGGCCGCCGATCCTCCTCTCCGGTCGGCCGGGGCGCCACAACAAACGTCGGGTACACGGGATTTCGTCAGGGAAATGGACCTGCCGACACCAACGGCGGAACGCGATATCCGCGTCCAGATCACCGCCACCACCATCGCCATCATCGGCGCCGGCATGGCCGGGCGGTTGTCGAGTTTTCCGTTGAAGGACGGCGACCGTTTCAAGGACGGCCAGTTATTGGCCCGCTTTGATTGCGCGGTTCAAGACGGCGCCTTGGCCCGGGCGCGGGCTGGCTATGAAAAACGGCGCAAGATCTACGAAATTCAGCAAAAACAGCGCCAATTGGGCAGCAACAGCGCCTTGGATTTCGAGATCGCTTCGGCCGAACTGCACGAAGCCGGCGCCGATGTCGCCGCCGCCCAGGCGGTCAGCAGTCGCTGTTCGATTTCCGCCCCTTTCGCCGGCCGCGTCGCCGCGGTGATGGCGCGCGACTATCAATATGTGGGCGAGGGAGCGCCGTTGCTGGAAATCCTGAGCGACCGCGATCTTGAAGTGGAAATGATGGTGCCGTCGCGTTGGCTCGGCTGGCTCAAGGTCGGCGCCCGTTTCGACGTCGCCGTCGATGAAACCAAACAGACCTATGCCGCCACCTTGATCCGGGTGTCGGGCAAGGTCGATGCCGTCAGCCAGTCGATCAAGGTCTATGGCCGCATTCCGTCCGGGGCCGACACCTTGCTGCCGGGCATGAGCGGCCGGGCCCAATTCCATCCGCCGTCATGAGTGCCGGGCATAACCTGCAATTACTGCGGCTTTCCGCCCTGTTGCAGTTGGAACAGCGGGCCAGGCGCTGTTCGGCCGCCGAGCTGGGCTTCTTGATGGTCAACGACACCGCCGGGGTGGTGCCGTGCCAGCAAGCGGCGCTGTGGCGGCGCAGCGGGCCGGGGGCGGGGGACGTTGCCGCTTTGTCCGGGGCTTGCGCTCCCGATCCGGCCTCGCCTTATGTCGGTTGGCTGCGCCAAGTCCTGGCGATTTTCGATCAAGACGAGGTTGCCGGTCCGCGCGTGGTGCTGTCCTCGCATTTGCCGGCGGCGCTGGCCACCGATTGGGTCGAATGGTTGCCAAGTCACGCGCTGTGGTGCCCGTTGGATGCCGGGCAAGGTCAACGGTTGGGGGGATTGCTGTTGGCGCGGTCGGCGCCGTGGCATGACGGCGACACCCATATGATGGCCGCCTTGGCCGGCGCCTATGCGCAAGCGTGGCTGCTGGCCAGCCAGCGGCCGGTCGGCCTGCCGTGGGTGACCAAATTACGCCATCGCCGCCGCGCCGTGGTCGCGGTCGTTGCCGTACTGGCGGTGCTGGCCTTGTTGCCGATCCGCCAATCGGTCCTGGCTCCGGCCGAGGTGGTGCCGATCACGCCGATGCAGATCCGGGCGCCGTTCGACGGCGTGGTCGATACCATCGCCGTCGCTCCCAATGCCGAGGTGACGGCAGGGCAGGTGCTGGTGTCGCTGGACACCACCCAATTGCGGACCCGGCATCGGGTGGCGACCAAATCGCGTGAGATCGCCGAGGCCGAATACAGCCAGACGGCGCAGATGGCCCTGTCCGATCCATCGGTGAAGGGACGTTTGGCGCTGTTGCAAAGCAAGATCGAGCAGCAGGCGGCGGAAGTCGGCTTCGTCGAGGAACAATTGCGCCGGGCCGAGATGAGCGCGCCGGCCGCCGGCATCGCCGTTTTCGACGACGCCAACGATTGGGTCGGCCGACCGGTGGCAGTGGGCGAGCGCATCATGATCGTCGCCGATCCCACTCAGGTGGAATTGGAAATCCAGGTTCCGGTCGCCGATGTCACCACCTTCGACACCGGGGCCGAAACCGTGTTTTTCCCCAATGTCGCCCCCGACCATCCGGTTGACGCCAGCGTGGTGTTTGCCAGCCATGCCAGCCAACCCGCCGCCGATGGCGTCTTGGCCCATCGCTTCCGCGCCGCCTTCGCTGGCACTGGCCCCGATTTACGCCTGGGGTTGAAAGGCACGGCCAAGATTTATGGCGAGCGGCGGCCGCTGTTGATGTGGCTGTTGCGGCGGCCGTTGGCGATGGTGCGGCAATGGCTGATGCTCTGAGTCTGCCCCGTCTGCCGCGTCTGCCGCGCCTGCGCGAGGATCTGAAGTTGCTGCCCGGACCTTCGACCCCGGACGGCGCCCCGACCTGGACCTTGCACGATCCCGCCGCCCATCGCTTCTTTCGCATCGGCTGGAGCGAGTTCGAGATCCTGGCCCGGTGGGAACTGGGCAATCCACAGACCATCGCCCGGTCGATATCGGGGCAGACCACCTTGAAAATTTCCCCGGCCGAGGTGATGGAGGTGGGAAGCTTTTGCGAAAATGCCGGCCTGATCCAGGCCGAGGGCGACCACGGCGCTCGGCGCTTGAGCGCTGGCCTGGAAGCGAAAAAGATGTCGGCGGCCAAATGGCTGCTGAAGAATTATCTGTTCTTGCGTCTGCGCCTGCTTGATCCCGACCGTCTGCTCGCTTCCTTGCTGCCGTGGGTCGGCTGGGCCTTTCATCGGCGCTTTCCGCCGGTTCTGGCCCTGGCCGCGGCCTTTGGTCTGTATCTGGTCGGCCGCCAATGGGAACATTTCACCCATACCTTGTCGTGGGCCTTTACCCCGGCGGGGGCGGCGGCGACCGCGCTGGCCCTGTCGCTCAGCAAGATGGCGCATGAGATGGGGCACGGGCTGGCCGCCAAACGCTTCGGCTGTCGGGTGCCGGCCATGGGGGTGGCCTTGCTGGTGATGTGGCCGGTGTTGTGGACCGACGTCACCGATGCGTGGCGACTGACCGACCGTCGCCAACGATTGATCATCGACGCCGCCGGCATGGCCGCCGAAGTGATGGTCGCCGTGCTGGCGTCGCTGTTGTGGGCGGTTCTGCCCGATGGCCCGGTGCGCTCGGCGGTGTTCTTGCTGGCCGGCTCGACTTGGGTGCTGACCTTGGCCGTCAACCTTAACCCGTTGATGCGCTTCGACGGCTATTTCCTGCTGTCCGATTTGCTCGACGAACCCAATCTGCAAGACCGCTCCTTCGCCTTGGGCCGCTGGTGGCTGCGTGAAAGATTGTTCGGTTTCGGCGACAGGCCGCCGGAAGTGCTGGCCTCGGCCCGGCGAAGCTTGTTGGTCGGCTATGCCCTGGCCATCTGGGTTTACCGCTTCTTCCTGTTCCTGGGCATCGCCTTGCTGGTTTACCACTTCGCCTTCAAGCTGCTGGGGTTGTTCCTGATGATGGTTGAAATCGGCTGGTTCATCTTGCGCCCCATCGCGGCGGAAATGCGGGTTTGGCAAAAACGCCGGGCCGATCTGCGCTGGAACCGCAATCTCGGGCTGAGCCTGGCGATGCTGGTCCTGGCGGTTCTGGCCGTCGCCGTCCCGTGGAGCGGTTCGGTCTCGGCGCCGGCCTTGTTGCGGCCCGAACGGCAAAGCGTGCTGTACACGGCCCAACCCGGCCAAGTGATCGAAGCAGCCCGCGCGGGACGGCCGGTGGTGGCGGGCGAGACCCTGTTCGCCTTGAAAGCCCCCGAATTGGAATTCCGCCGTCGCAATGCCGAGATCGAGATCGAAGGCTTGCGCACTCGGTTGGCCGGGATTTCCTTTGATACCGATTCGGCCGAATCGGTGCAGGTCACCTGGGAAGAACTGGGCAAGGCGGTGGCCGAACTGCGCGACGTCGTCGCCGCCATGGATAGCTTGGTCACCCGCGCGCCCTTCGCCGGCGTGGTGGTCGACATTCCGCCCATTCTGCGCTCGGGCCTGTGGATGGGAAAACACGACCCCCTGGGCATCTTGATCGATCCGGCGACGCAAATGGTCGAAGCCTATGTGGCCGAATCCGACCTGGACCGCCTTGGCCTCGAAAATCCGGCCCGTTTCTATGCCGAAAACGGCGAGGTCACCATCGATTTGCGGGTACGTTCCATCGATCGTTTGTCCACCCGTGAACTCGGCGTCGCCGAACTGGCCTCGAAGAACGGCGGCGCCATCGCCGTGCGCGAAGACCCCAATAACCGCCGGCTGATCCCGGAAACTTCGCTTTACCGGGTGCTGCTGGCCCCCGACGCCGACAATCCGCCGCCGGCGCTCATCCGTCGCGGCACCGTGGTGTTGGACGCCAAGGCGGAAAGCCCGGTGCTGCGCCTGTGGCGCCACGCCGTCGCCGTACTGATCCGCGAAAGCAATCTGTAGGGGGGCTCTCGGTGCGCCGAAAGCGCAAACGCTCGGGATGGTCCAGCGACTTCGCAAGATCCATCCTCGGCCAAATGCGATGAGCCTGGTTCGTCCGTCATCGGGGCTTGACGCCACCGGCTGCCGTCTGTCATGGTCGTTGGCATGATTATTCGGACTTTCGCCCTGCTGCTGCTTACTGGCCCGGTGTCGTAAATCGACGCCGGGGTACGTGTTGGCTGTTTGGCATTTGGCTTTGTCCCGAGGATTTCATGTCTTCCATCATCCGCATCCGCTTTGACCGCAACGCTGCCTTGACGGCGGGGATGCTGCGACTAATCGGCGGCCATCGGGACTGATTGCGCCAGCGCGCGCCCCGGTGACCGTGATTTTCCGCGCTTCCCCTGATGATCTTGGCGTTTTGCAAAAGGATGAACCGGCCATGAAGACCGCCGCTTCCGAGAAGTACCGTCCCTATCCGACCATGAAGCTGGCCCAGCGGGCTTGGCCCGATGCGGTGATTTCCGTTCCGCCCATGTGGTGCAGCGTCGATTTGCGCGATGGCAATCAGGCGCTGATCGACCCCATGGACACCCATCGCAAGATGCGGCTGTGGAACACCTTGGTGGCCATGGGCTTCAAGCAGATTGAAGTTGGCTTTCCCGCCGCCTCGCAGACCGATTTCGATTTCATCCGTCATCTGATTGAGGGCGGCCATATTCCCGACGACGTCACCATTCAGATCCTGACCCAGGCGCGCGAAGACTTGATTCGCAAAAGCTTTGAGGCGCTGGAGGGGGCGAAAAAGGTCATCGTCCACCTGTACAATTCCACCTCGGAAGTGCAGCGTCGGGTGGTGTTCGGCTTTGATCGCCAGGGCTGCATCGATCTGGCCTTGGTCGGAACCCGGCTGGTGCGGCACTTGTCGGCCCAGCGCCAGGGCGGCGAAGTCACCTTTCAGTACAGCCCGGAAAGCTTCACCGGCACCGAGCCCGAATTCGCCATCGCCATCGTCGAGGCGGTGGCGGCGGAATGGGGGGCGACGCCCGAGCGCAAGATGATCGTCAATCTGCCGGCAACGGTGGAGATGAGCACCCCCAACATCTATGCCGACGTCATCGAATGGTTTTGCGCCACGGTGAAGAACCGCGACAGCCTGATCGTTTCGGTTCATCCGCATAATGATCGCGGCACCGGTGTCGCCGCCGCCGAGCTGGCGGTGATGGCTGGCGCCGACCGGGTCGAGGGCACCTTGTTCGGCAATGGCGAACGGACCGGCAATGTCGATGTTTGCACCTTGGCCCTGAACCTGTTCACCCAAGGCGTCGATCCCGGCCTGGACCTGTCCGATATCGATTCTATCCGCCGGGTGGCCGAGGAATGCACCGGGCTGCCGGTGCATCAGCGTCATCCCTATGCCGGCGAACTGGTTTACACCGCCTTTTCCGGCTCGCATCAAGATGCCATCAACAAAGGCTTCAAGGCCCGTGACAAGGCCAATTCCGCGCTGTGGGAAGTGCCTTACCTGCCCATCGATCCGGCTGATGTCGGGCGCAGCTACGAAGCGGTGATCCGCATCAACAGCCAGTCGGGCAAGGGCGGCGTCGCCTTTGTCTTGGAACGCGATCACGGACTGGAACTGCCGAAAGCCTTTCAGGCGGAATTCGCCCGCGTGGTGCAAGAACATGCCGACCGGGAAGGCCGTGAACTGAGCCCCGAGGAAATCTGGCTGTTCTTCCAACGCAGCTATCTGAGCGATGGCCGTGTCCAGGTGGTGGATTATTCCACCGTGCCGGTGTCCAAGGGCCTGCGGGCCTTGACCGCCACCATCGTCGTTGATGGCAAGGAAAGCATCGTCCAAGGCGTCGGGGCCGGTCCGGTGGATGCCTTTGTCCATGCCTTGGAAAAGGATATGGGGATGATGGTCAAGATCAAGGATTACCACGAACACGCCGTCGGCCAGGGCTCGGAAGCCCAGGCAGCCTCTTACGTGGCGGTGGCCCGCAAGGACGGGGCGGTGGTGCATGGGGCGGCGCTGGACGTGTCCGTCACCATGGCGGCGCTGAAAGCCATCGCCTCGGCGTTGAATCGGGTGCGCTAAGGGAAGGACCGGCGAAGGGGGAAGCCCCTTCGCCGCCTGTGACGGCTAAAGCGCGCTGATCAGCCAGTAGCAGCCGGCGCTGATCAGGCCGGCGGCGGGGATGGTGAAGATCCAGGCCCAAACGATGGTGCCGGCCAGTCCCCAACGCACCGCCGACTGACGCTTGACCGAACCGACGCCGACGATGGAACCGGTGATGGTGTGGGTGGTCGATACCGGAATGCCCAGCCAGGTGGCGCCGAACAGGGTCATGGCTCCGGCGGTTTCGGCGCAAAATCCCTGGAACGGCTTGAGGTCGGTGATCTTCGACCCCATGGTCTTGACGATGCGCCAGCCGCCCATCAGGGTGCCCAGGCCCATGGCGCATTGCGCCGCCAAGATGACCCAGAACGGCACATAGAAGGTGTCGCCAAGATAACCCTGGCTGTACAGCAGCACGGCGATGATGCCCATGGTCTTTTGCGCGTCATTGCCGCCATGGCCAAGGGAATAAAGCGCCGCCGACAGCAATTGGAAATGGCGGAAGCCGCGATCGACCATGAACGGCGTGGCCCGCCGCAAGACCCAGGACAGACTGATCATGACGGTGACGGCCAGGGCGAAGCCGATCAGCGGTGAACCGACGATGGCCACGGCGGTTTTGCTGAATCCGGCCATGGCCAGGCCGTCGATGCCGGCCTTGGCCAAGGCCGCCCCCGCCAGGCCGCCGATCAAGGCGTGCGACGACGACGACGGCAAGCCCAGCCACCAGGTGATCAGATTCCACAAGATGGCGCCAAGCAAAGCCGAGACGATGATGGCGGGATCGATGACGCTGGGCTGAACGATGCCGGTGCCGACGGTTTCCGCCACATGCAGGCCGAAGAACAAAAAAGCGATGAAATTGAAGAACGCCGCCCAGGCCACCGCCCATTTCGGCGGCAGGACGCGGGTCGAGACCACGGTGGCGATGGAATTGGCGGCGTCATGCAGACCATTGATGAAGTCGAAGGCCAAGGCGATGGCGATGATCGCCACCAAAGCCGGCAGGGCGATCGTCGCTTCCATCACACGTGATCCAGCACGATGCCTTCGATCAGGTCGGCGACATCATCGCAACGGTCGGTGACCGTTTCCAGCATGTCGTAGACTTCTTTCTTGCCGATAAAGCCGATGGTGTCGGGATTTTCGGCGATCAGTTCCGACAGCGCCAGATGCAGCAGGCGGTCAGCCTGACTTTCCAGCTTGCCCACCTGCTCGCACAGGGAATTGATCCGGCTGACATTGCGATTGATATCGTGCAGCAAGGGGATGAGCTGGACCAGAAGCTGGGCGCTTTGTTCGATCAACGCCGCCAGTTCCAGCATGCGCGGGCCGAAGGTTTCGATCTTGTAAAGCCGCGCGTGTTGGGCCACGTCCTCGATCAGATCGACGGCATCGTCCAAAGCCGTGGTCAGGGCATGGATGTCGGAACGATCAAAGGGGGTGATGAAGGCTCGGTGCAGGGCGACCAAGGTTTCCTTGGCGATGGAATCGGCCTTGCTTTCAATGGCGCAGACTTCGGCGAAACGGGCGTCACGTTCAGCGGCCGAGGCTTGCATCATCGCCGTCAGGGCGATGGCGGCTTCGCCGATGCATTGGGCATGGGCGCCGAAATGTTCGATGAAGCGCTCTTCCTTGGGCATGAGGGCGCGGAGAAATTTCAAGGCCATGGAAACCCCATCTCTTTGTAACGAAAGGTTCATACACCGATGCTGGCGGCAAAGTCCATGGGAGTCAGACCCATTGGGCGCCGAAATCCAGCAGGGTTTTGATCAACCCTTCTTCGGTGACGATCAGCGCGGCTTCGCCGGGGCTGAACCAGCGGCGTTCGCGCTCGGCCTTTTCCGGCCAGTCATCCAAAACCTTTTTCGCTTTCAGGATATAGACCTTGATGGTGCACGGCAGTTCCTTGCCGTTCTTCAGCCGCTTGGTGCTGGCGAAGACGCAGAACGGGTCCTTGGCGACGGTGCCGACGATGCCGGCTTCCTCGAACGCTTCGGCGGCGGCCACCTCATAGGATTTCAGCCGTTTTTCCGGCCGGCCCTTGGGCAGGATCCAGCGCTTGGTCTCACGCGAGGTTACCAACATCACTTCGGGGTGCCCGTCCACGACCCGAAAGGGCAGGGCGGCGTATTGAATGACGGCTTTGGGAACGCTCACGGGCGGAAAAACCTTAAGGACGGAAGGGAGGCCTTTGTTGCATTTTTATGACAGCAGTCAAGCGGGATTGAGAACCATCAATGAAAATGGCGGGCCAAAGCCCGCCACCTAATCTGTTCATTATAGATGTAAAGGATGGGTGCCGACAATCCTCCGATAGACGGAGGTCTTGTCCCGGCGCGCCTGAAGCTACAGCCCCAGCACCCAAGCCCCCAGGCCGATTGAGCCGATCAGCGCCACGGTGCCGACGCACAGCAGGCCCAAGCCCATGGCCAGGGCGGTCAGGTCGGAACGGAACGAAGAAGCGAAAGCGGTCATCGTGATCTCCATGTCAGGCTAAGGCCTAAGGTGGGGCCACGATGACCGCTTGCACCCGCAATCACCTTGATGATGGTCAGGCTACTCTTGGAACTTCTTGACGATCAGCTCGTTCAGCATGCCGGGATTGGCCTTGCCTTGCGTCGCCTTCATCACCTGACCGACGAACCAGCCCATCAACTTGTCCTTGCCGGCCTTGACCTCGGCTACCTTGTCGGGGTTGGCGGCCATGATCTCGTCGATGGCTTTTTCGATGGCGCCGGTATCGGTGACCTGTTTCAGCCCTTTTTCCTCGACGATGATCGCCGGGTCCTTGCCGGTTTCGACCATGAAGATGAACACATCCTTGGCCAGACGGGTGGAAATGGTGCCGTCCTTGATCAAATCGATCATCTTGCCCAGGTTAACAGCCGAAACCGGCGGCTTTTCCCAGGAATAATCGCCGGAATTCATGGCGGCGAAGAAATCGCCCATGACCCAGTTGGCGGCCATCTTGGCGTCGCGGCCGGCGGCAACCTGTTCGAAGAAATCGGCGCTGGCCCGTTCGGCGACCAAAACCCCGGCATCATAGGAATTCAGACCGAAATCGGTCATGAAGCGAGCCTTTTTGTCGTCGGGCAGTTCCGGCAAGGTGGCTTGGATGCCATCGACGAAATCCTGGGCGACCACCAAGGGCAGCAGATCGGGGTCGGGGAAATAGCGGTAATCGTGGGCGTGTTCCTTGCTGCGCATGGAACGGGTCTCGCCCTTGGCGGAATCGAACAAGCGGGTTTCCTGGCGGATCTCGCCGCCGTTTTCATAGACGTCGATATGGCGCCGAGCCTCGTATTCGATGGCCTGCTGGACGAAACGGATGGAATTGACGTTCTTGATCTCGCAGCGCGTCCGCAACTCGGTCGAGCCGACCGGGCGGACCGAGACGTTGGCGTCGCAGCGCATGCTGCCTTCCTGCATGTTGCCGTCGCAGGTTTCCAGATAACGCAAGATGGTGCGCAGCTTGGTCAGATAGGCGCCGGCTTCTTCCGGGCTGCGCATGTCGGGCTTGGAGACGATTTCCATCAAGGCCACGCCCGAGCGGTTCAAGTCGATATAGGACTTGCTCGGGTGCATGTCGTGGATCGACTTGCCGGCGTCTTGTTCCAGGTGCAGGCGCTCGATGCCGATGGCCCGGCTGCTGCCGTCGGCCAGATCGATCAACAGCGTGCCTTCGCCGACGATGGGCATATCGTATTGGCTGATCTGATAGCCCTGGGGCAGATCGGCGTAGAAGTAATTCTTGCGGGCGAACACGGATGTCAGGTTGATCTTGGCCTTCAATCCCAGACCGGTGCGCACCGCCTGTTCGACGCATTTTTCATTGATCACCGGCAGCATGCCGGGGAAGCCCGCGTCAACGAAGCTGACCTGATCGTTGGGTTCGGCGCCGAAATCGGTGGCGGCGCCGGAAAACAGCTTGGACTTGGAAATGACCTGGGCGTGCACTTCCAGACCGATGACGATTTCCCAATCGCCGGTGTCACCCTGAATAATCATCACACACCCTCCGGCAGCGCGGTGAAGTTGGCGGCGGATTCCATCACGCCGGCCACCTTGAACACGGTTTCCTCGTCGAACGGACGACCGATCAGTTGCAGGCCCAAGGGCAGGCCGTCGGCGTTGAGGCCGGCGGGCAACGACAGGCCGGGCAGGCCGGCAAGGCTGGTGGGGATGGTGAACACGTCGTTCAACCACATGGTCACCGGATCATCGGTGTTTTCATCCATGCCGAAGGCGGCCGACGGCGCCGTCGGCGTCAAGATGACGTCGACATCCTGGAACGCCTTGGTGAAATCCTCGGCGATCAGGCGGCGGACTTTTTGCGCCTTGGAGTAATAGGCGTCGTAATAGCCGGCGCTCAAGACATAGGTGCCGATCATGATGCGGCGGCGGACCTCGGAACCAAAGCCGGCGGCGCGCGATTTCTTGTACATGTCGTCAAGGGTCTTGCCCTCGACCCGCTGGCCGAAGCGCAGACCGTCATAGCGGGCCAGATTGGACGAAGCCTCGGCCGGGGCGACGATGTAATAGGTCGGCAGCGCGTATTTGGTGTGCGGCAGGCTGATTTCCACCGGGGTGGCGCCGGCGGCCTTCAGCCATTCGATGCCTTGTTCCCATACCCGCAAGATTTCGTCGGACAGGCCATCGGGGCGGTATTCCTTGGGAATGCCGACCTTAAGCCCGCGAATGTCGCCGGTCAGCGCCGCTTCGAAATTGGGCACCGGCAGGGGCGCCGAGGTGGAATCCTTGGCGTCGTGTCCGGCCATGGAGCCCAACATGATGGCGCAATCGCGGACGTCGCGGGCCATGGGGCCGGCCTGATCCAGCGAGCTGGCGAAGGCGACGATGCCCCAGCGCGAGCAGCGGCCATAGGTCGGCTTGATGCCGGTGATGCCGCAAAAAGCCGCCGGCTGACGGATCGAGCCGCCGGTATCGGTGCCGGTGGCGCCCATGGCGATGCGGGCGGCGACAGCCGCCGCCGAACCACCCGACGAACCGCCCGGCACCAGCAACTTGGCCGGATCGGACTTCGACTTCCACGGGTTGACGACCTTGCCGTAATAGCTGGTCATGTTGGACGAACCCATGGCGAATTCGTCCAGGTTCAGCTTGCCCAGCATGACCGAGCCGGCCGCTTTCAGCTTGCCCGAGACGGTGCTTTCATACGGCGGCTTGAAGCCTTCGAGAATGTGGCTGGCCGCCGTGGTTTGCACCCCCTTGGTGCAAAACAGGTCCTTGATGCCGAGCGGAATGCCTTCCAGGGCGCCGATCTGGCCGGCTTGGCGGCGCAGATCGGAAGCCTTGGCCTCCTCGCGCGCCTGTTCGGCGGTTTCGGTGATATAGGCGCCGAGGGAGCGCTTGGCCTGCATGGCCGTGATATGGGCCTCGGTCAGTTCAAGCGCGGTGAATTCGCCCTTGGCCATCTTGTCGCGGGCCTGGGCGATGGTCAGGTTGGTGAGCTTGGTCATTATTCCACCACCTTGGGAACGGTGAAGAAGCCGTCATCGGCATCGGGGGCGTTGGCGAGCACGGCGGCGACCTGGCCGCCATCGGTGACCTCGTCCTTACGCAGGGGCAAGGTCAGGTCGGCGACCGAGGACATCGGGGCGATCCCGGTGGTATCAACCTCGGCCAGTTGCTCGACGAACTGTAAAATGCCGGAAAGTTCGCCGGCCAGATGGTCAAGATCCTCGTCGGGAATCTCGATGCGGGCCAGTTCGGCGATGGCGCGGACGGCTTTCTTGTCCAGGGACATGCGGTGATGTTCTCCGTAAGCCAGAGCAAGATATCTTGCATTTGGATGAAGTTGGCCGGACGTTAACATCCGCACCCGCTGATCGCAACCCCGCCAAGGCTTTAACCGCCCACCATGAGCAGCTTCGAATATCGTTTGCAGCGTATTCCGCAAGGGGTGGTCGTCTTGGACGACCTGCGCCGCGTCATTTCCGCCAACCGCCTGGCCCGGCGCATGCTGGAAACCCAAGGCGCCGGCCAGGGGGTGGCGGTGCTGGGCACTCATATTCTTGATCTGCATCCGCCCATGGTCCGGCCCAAGGTGCAATGGCTGCTGGATTGCGCCTTGGCTCAACCGGACGAGCCGGCTTCCATGGCCATGACCCTGCCGGTGGGAACATTGGTGGCCCGCGTTTCGGTGCTGGATGGCGCCGTCGGCGCCGGCTATTGCCTGGTGTTTCATCTGGTGGAGGCGCTGCCGCAGGCTCCGGCCGAGGCGTTGCTGAAATTGCCGCTGGATTCGCGCCACGGCGTGCGCCTGTTGGACGTGGCCTTGGCCGCGGCCTTTCGCGCCGAGCGGCATTATTCCCGCATCCTGGCCACGGATGGCAGCTTGCACCCCTGCACCATGGGCTTTTCCGAGTTGATCGACCGCTTGGACCCGGTGACCTTCTTGCAGGTGCATCGGTCGTGGATCGTCAATTTACGCCGGGCCAAGGCGGTCGAGCGGGTGGACGGCCAGTGGCGCATTGTCCTTGACGTCCCCGGGGCCGAACCGGTGCCGGTCAGTCGTGGCAAGGTGGAAAGTCTACGCCAGCGGCTGGCCATGTGATGGCGTCGCCATCGCCATGCTGCATTTGGGGGGCGTCGGCTGCATTTGGGGAAATCCCCAACGCCGTTGGCGCGGCAAGGCTTGAGCGGCGGCGGCGACTTTGGTCATGGTGGCGTGCTGCCGCCGAACAGCTTTAAGGTTTCCGACCCATGACCAACATTTCCCTTCCCGACCGCTATGTCAGCTTTGGTGGCATCGATTGCGAAGGCCACGCCAAGACGGTGATCGAACGCGTTCTTGCCATCATCGCCGACCCCGCCAAATCCAACGCGTTGTGGGATCGCTTCGTCATTCGCTTGGCCGAAGCCGGCAAGGTCGGCTTTCGCAAGGCCGACGAATTGTGCCTTGCCTGCAGCCACACCTATTACATCGAGGAATTGTTCGAGGAACATGGCGACGAGATCGGTCTGAGCGCCCTGCGCGCGCTGGAAGACGAGTGCTGCTGATCCCCGACCGGGGAGATGTGCCGCGCCGGCTTTTTTGATCCGGTGGCGTCGCGTCTGTTGCGCGCCGGCGCTGGCCGTGCTGCATTAGGGGCATGTCCATTGTCTTGCCCGCCGACTTGAAATCCGCTTTGCCGCGCCATGCCCGGCTGATGGGGCTTGATCTGGGGACCAAGACCATCGGTCTGGCCTTGTCGGACGTGCGGCTGACCATCGCCAGCCCGTTCGACACCATCCGCCGCACCAAGTTCACCAAGGATGCCGAAATCTTGTTCGCTCATATGGACAAGCACGAGGTCGCCGGGCTGGTGCTGGGGCTGCCGGTGGAAATGGACGGCACCGAGGGGGCGCGGTGTCAATCGACGCGGACTTTTGCCCGCAATCTTTTGGCCCGCCGCGATGTACCCTTGGCTTTTTGGGATGAGCGGCTGTCCACCGCCGCCGTTACCCGGACCTTGCTTGAAGCCGATTCCAGCCGGGCGCGCCGGGCCGAAGTGGTCGATAAGATGGCCGCCGGCTATATCTTGCAAGGGGCGCTGGACTTTTTGTCGCGTCAGCTCGAACAGGGGGGGGATTGACCTAATTCCCGCCACAGCATGGCGCTGGCGGTTTCCACCGCTGCCGCCACCAGCGGCGTCAATCCGGCGGAAAACGGGACTTGCCGAAGCGCCACCGCTCCCAGCACCTCGGTGTGCGGCGGTTGCGTCAACAATCGACGCATGGCGGCTAAAATGCTGGCGGTGCCCGCCCCCAGGGGGCCTTGCGGGTCACTGGGGACCTCGGATTCACACAGGCGCAGCACTTGGCCCGGCCGTCCCAGGTGACCGGCCAGACTGGTGACCAAGATGGCGCTGCGACATTGGCGCAGCAGATCAAGAACCCCACCTTCGCCGCCATCATGCAGACGAACATGCGCGGGCCAACGGCGACGGGCCAGCCGTTGATGTACGGCCGTGCCAAAGCCGTCATCGGCGTGCAATGGGTTTCCCAGACAAATCAGGCCGATCACGACCGCTCCTTCATATACATAAGGGTGAGTTTAGGCTTTGTCGGTGAAATTGGCGAGCCTCATGCGGCGGGCAGGAACGGCCGCCATCCTAAGCTGATTTTAGAATGCACCTTAAAGCCTATATAAGGTTCATGGTGTGTGCGTATTGTCTTGATTCCCGTCGCGGCCTCAGGATAGGCTCTCGGCCATCGGAACCGTCCACCACTTATGGGGTGTGGCGGCTTTTTTTTTGCCGACGTGATGGGGGGATGGGATAAATGCTGGCCTGGGAGCATGGCTACAAAATCGGGCAATGGGAAATGGATGCGGAGCATCTGATCCTGTTTTCCCTTTTGAATCAGCTCGATATCAATATCAACGCCGACCTTGCCGACGAGTGTATTTATGACGTGCTGGCGGCATTGGACGCTTATATCGATTACCACTTTGCCCATGAAGAGGCCTTGATGAAGGCGTGGGACTATCCGCATCTGGAAAGCCACTCCGCCTTACACCATCAATTCATGAACGAAATCGCCCGCCTGCGCGAGCTGGTCAAGGGCGGTGATACGGTGAGGGGCGCCCTTAAGGTGCGGGGTTTCGTGTTGGAGTGGTTGCTGAACCACATCATGGAAACCGATGTCGATTATGCTCGCTTCATCGCCGAAAAATCGAAGAAGTCGAGCGCCTGACGCCGCATTGCGAACTGGAAGCAGAAGGAGGGCGCTGTCGCCATGCGTGTGACGGAAATCGAACGTGCGTTCCTGCATGAACTCCATGCCATCAAGAAAGATCCGCTCGGCAAGCGGGTGATCCACTTTTGCGTTTCGGCCGTGCCAACCTTGCCCGACGCCACCCGGCGGCTGGAAAGCGTCAAGCATTACATCACCAAAAGCTTTAGCCGATCGCCTTATTGCAAGGTATTCCCCGTGCATAACGGCGACCTGTTCGTCGCCTATTCCCATGTCACCGTCTCCGAGGTGCTGGGGGTCTGCGCCAAGGTGGAAAAGCTGTTCCTCGACGACGAGCCGGTGAGCAGCCGTAATGCCTATGGGGAATACGCTTTCTATAAGATCGCCGATGCCTCCAAGGATTTGGAAGCGGTGTTCCACGCCTTCAAGGCGATCATCGCCGACAGCCAACCCGAAGCGGCAAAAACGCTGAAAAAACCCATGTCGGCGGAAAACCTGCATTTCTTGGGCGAGAAGATCCGCAATCTCGACCTGCGGAACTGCATCTTCAATCAGCCGGTCTATTTCATCGGCGAGCAAGTGCCGTCAATCGAGTTCCTGGAATTCTTTGTTTCGACCAAGCAGATCGAGGAAAACTTCCTCCCCGATATCAGCCTGACCGGTTCGCCTTGGCTGTTCAATGCGCTGAAGGAGGATTTGGACCGTGCGACATTGCGGACCATGGCGCGGGAAATCCCCGAATACCGGCACAAGGCGTTCAGCGTCAATCTGACCCTTAACACGGCAAGTTCCAAGGAATTCGCCCAGTTCAACGAGGCTTTGCCCGGCCGCCTGGCCGGCCGCATTGTCATCGAGGTGCACAAGACCGACGTGGTCCAGCATCTTGACTTGTATCGGCAGGTGCGCAAGACGACGGAAAAACTGGGGTTGAAACTGTGTATCGACGGTGTCGAATGGCAGGATTTCGACGTGCTGTCCCTGGGGCGGCTGCGGCCGGATTTCGTCAAGATCGGCTGGAGCGAATCCATGCTGTCGCCGTCGGAGGAGGGGCTGCAATCCCTGGTCGGCGGCTTGAAAGGTCTGAACGGCCATGGGCAGGCGGTCTTGACCCGTTGCGACAACCCCAAGGCCTTTCCCTTTGCCCGAGGGCTGGGGATTCGCTTCGTCCAAGGGCGGCTGGCCGATCAGTTCTTTAAAAGTGGAATGAAGTTGCAGTGACGCTTGCATAATTCCTTTGTCCGCGGGCTCGCTCCGGCGTGCGGGATCGCTTTGTCTGTGAAACGCGCCATGATAGCTTTTCCGAAGGATGTGTCGGAAGGTTGTCCCCAATCGTGCCTGCGCGTAATGTGCGCTTGGGGAGAAAATGGATTTCTATGCGGAACGCTTGGACATTTCTCGCAGGGGTTTTCTTCGCCGGCTACGTCATGCTGTGGTCGGCGCCCATTGCCGTCGTGATGGCGGTGCTGGCCGGTTGGGGCGGGCACATCAACCTGTTTCACGCCTTTTCGGCGGAATCGGTGTTTGGTGTCCGCGATATGGACGGCCGTTTGCAGGCGCGCATGGTCAATGTCAGCTTTCGCCCGACCATGGTGGCGGTGGCTGGCGATCCGCGTCCGCGTCGTTTGTTGCTGCGGTTGGAAGTCATCGACGCCAACGTCTTTGACGGCTCGGCCGGGCAGGGCCGGGTCCGGTTGGATGCTTGGCCCCTGGACGACAGCGTCGATCTGTTGAAGCCGCCGCTCTATACAGTGGTCGCCCCTGGCCGCCGGGGGGTGATCGACGACGATTCGGTGCTGATGGTGGAAGCCGGGACCCGGCGCAGCGCTTATTCGCTGGCGACGGGGGGCTGGCTTTACGATTCCGATGGCGCGGTCACGGCCTTTACCGTCGATGGCGGTCGGCACCGGTTGCTGGCGGCCGCCGCCGCCGACGATGAGATGCCGGTTGGTTCGGTGGCGGTGGTTACCTATGCCAGCCCGCAAGGGGTGTTGAAACGTTTGCTGGTGGGCGCCAGCGATCCCACCCGCGCCCGTCTGCTGCGCACCTCGGTATCGCTGATTCATCCTCAATTACGCACTGAACCCACGGGGCTGCGCTGGATCGATCTGGCGATGCCGGCGGGAACCATTCGTGTGCCGTTGATCGGCGATACCCTTGATCTGGCGCGGGCCGAGGTCCCCATGGGCCTGAGTATCCGCGAATTCCGCCCCTGGCAGGGCGGCTAGAGAAAATGACGAGGTTAGACCGTGATGCACATTTAGGGCATCACGGTCTAACCGACGATCAGGGCGGCGGCGGCGGCGCGGGCGTGATCGGTGACGTTTTCCCCCGACAGCATGCGGGCGATTTCTTCGGTGCGGGCGGCGGCGGGCAGCGCTTCGACACTGGTCAAGACCCGCCCCGGTTCGACCTCGGTTTTGGCAACCCGGTAATGCTGCGCCCCACGGGCGGCCACCTGCGGTGAATGGGTGACCACCAAAACCTGAACATCCTTGCCCAAACGGCCCAGGCGTTCGCCGACGGCGGCGGCGACAGCGCCGCCGATGCCGGAATCCACTTCGTCAAAGACCATGGTCGGTGTTGACGAACTTTGTGCCAGCACCACCTTTAAGGCCAGCATGAAGCGCGACAATTCCCCGCCCGAGGCGACTTTGCCCAAAGCGGCCGGGGGGCTGCCGGGATTGGTGGCGACCAGAAAGGCGACGCGATCCAGGCCGTCGGCCCCCCAATCCGTTTCATCGCCGGCAATCACGGCCGTGGTGAAGCGGGCCTTGTCCAGCTTCAAGGGCGGCAATTCGCCGGCCACCGCCACGTCCAGACGGGCGGCCGCCTCGCTGCGCGCTTTCGAAAGAATGCGGGCGGCTTCGATATAGTGGCTGCGGGCCGCTTGTTCCTGTTTGGCCAGCTTGCCAAGGTCGTCGCCGCCGCCGTCCAGTGCCGCCAGCTGCGCTGCCAACCGGTCGCGTAAATTGGCGAGATCATCCACCTCGGTGGCGTGCTTGCGGGCGCAGGCGCGCAGGGCGAACAGGCGCTCCTCGGCCTTTTCCAGGGCGCGCGGGTCAAGATCAACCTCGGCTGAAACCCGTTCCAGCAGACCGGCGGCCTCGGCCGCTTCGTCGGCGGCGCGATCGAGGGCGGCGATCACCGGATCCAGTTTGCCCTCGGCCTTTTCCGCCACCCGTTCCAGGCTGCGCTGGGCCGATCGCAACGAAGCCTCGACATCGCCCTTTTGCGTCAGCGCGGTCTGGGCGGCATTCATGGCTTCGATCAGCTTTTCCGCGTGCTGCATGACGGCGCGTTTGCCGGCCAGCTCCGCCTCTTCTCCGGGTTTGGGGGCCAGGGCCTGCAATTCGTCATGGGCGTGGCGCAAATGGTCTTCTTCGGCGCGGGCGCGTTTCAACGCCTCTTCCGCCGTCAGCCGCGCCTTGGCCGCATCGCGCCAGGAATTCCAGGCGGCGCGGACGGCGCCCCGGCTTTGTCCCAGGCCGGCAAAAGCGTCAAGCACCGGCAGATGGGTGCTTTCGTCCAGCAGGCCATGACTTTCGAACTGACCATGGATTTCCACCAATTCGTCGCCGATTTTGCGCAACAGGCCGACGCTGACCGCCTGATCGTTGATATAGGCGCGGGAGCGGCCGTCGGCGGTGAGAACCCGGCGCAAAACCAATGGTCCATCCTGGGCGTCCATGTCCTGGGCGGCCAGCAGAACGCGGGCGGGGTGGAAGGGCGGCGGGTCGAATTCAGCGATGACGGTCAATTGGGGGGCGCCATGGCGGACCAGCCCGGAATCGGCCCTGGCCCCCAGGGTCAGCGACAGCGAATCCAGCAAGATGGATTTGCCGGCGCCGGTTTCGCCGGTGAAGACGGACAGGCCGGAAGCAAAATGCAGGTCGAGCTTCTCGATCAGGACAACGTCACGGATCGACAGCGATGCCAGCATGGTCGATTACCAGATCCAGCCGAGCCAGCCGGAATCCTTCTTTTGCGGGGCGCTGGCCGCTTTGCCGGAGCCCACCATGGAGAAGGTATCCTCGTACCAGTCGCTGCCGGGGAAGTTGTGACCCAGCACCGAAGCGGTCTTTTTGGCTTCGTCGGTCAGGCCCAGGGTCAGATAGATCTCGACCATGCGGTGCAAGGCTTCCGGCACGTGGCTGGTGGTCTGGTATTGTTCGACCACCACCTTGTATCGGTTCAGCGCCGCCAGCCATTGGTCGTGGCGTTGATAATAGCGGGCGATGTTCATTTCCTTGCCGGCCAAATGGTCACGGGTCAGATCGACCTTTAACTTGGCGTCGCGGGCATAGGAACTGGCCGGATAACGGTCAACCACCTCTTGCAACGACTTCAGCGCCATCTCGGTCATCTTCTGGTCGCGGGCGACGTCGGTGATCTGTTCGTAATAACACAGACCCTTGAGGTAATAGGCGTAGGGCGCATCCTTGTTGCCGGGATGCAACTGGATGAAACGGTCCAGGGCGATCAGGGAATCGGCGTATTTGTTGCGCTCGTACAGCACATAGCCGCTCATCAACTGGGCCTTGGTCGCCCACACCGAATAGGGATGCTGACGCTCAACCTCGTCGAAGGCCTGGGCGGCTTTGTAATATTCGCCACCGTCAATAAGGTCCATGGCCTCGTTGTACAGTTCTTCCACCGGGCGATCGACGTATTCGGCTTTTTTGTCCGAGCAAGCGGACAAAAAGCTGGCGGTGGCGATCAGGGCAATGCCGACAAGGCGGCTGGAAAAGGCGAGGCGAAGCATGGAATCCCTTGGGCCTGAATTCTTGGTCGGGACTATAGCACGGCAGCGGGCCAGGGGAAGAGCGATGCATAAAAAACCCCCGCGAACCAAGTGGATCGCGGGGGAGGATGTTCGTTCAGCGGAAGGAGTTTTTGACGGTTAACCGTTGGCGACCATCTTGACCGGAGCGCTTAGAGGCAAACCCTGGGCGGCGGCGGAGCCCGGCGCGATGGTGGTATAGGTCCAGGCGGTCTGGTCGGCGAACAAGGCGCGCAGCAACTGATTGTTCAGCGCATGGCCCGAGCGAACGCCGTCATAAACGCCGAGCAGCGGCGCTCCGGCCAGGAACAGATCGCCGACCGCGTCCAAGATCTTGTGGCGGACGAATTCGTCGCCATAGCGCAGGCCGTCATCATTGAGCACCCGGGTGCCGGTGCTGTCGATGACCACGGCATTGTCGAGCGAGCCGCCGCGGGCCAAGCCATTGGCGCGCAGGTAAGCGACTTCATGTTCGAAGCCGAAGGTGCGGGCCCGGCTGATTTCGGCCTTGAAGGCGCCACGGGTCAGGGCGACGGAGAAGCTTTGCTGGCCGATGGCGGCCGAGGCGAAATCAATGTGGAAGTTCAGACGGAAGCCGCCAGCGGCCGGCGACAAGGTGGCGGTTTTGTCGCCATCGGTGACCGAAACCCGCTTGAGCACGCGGATGGCGCGGCGCGGCGCGTCTTGTTCGACGGTGCCGGCGCATTCGATCAGGAACAGGAAGGGGGCGGCGGAGCCGTCCATCACCGGAACTTCCGGCCCGTTGATTTCGATGATGCAATTATCGATGCCCGAACCGGCCAAGGCCGACAGCAGATGCTCGACGGTGCCGATCTGGACGTTGGCGTCATTGGTCAGGCAGGTGTTCATGCGGGTGTCGCCGACGTTCGACCAAAGCGCGGGAACGATGGCGCCACGACCGGCGATGTCGGTGCGGCGGAAAACGATGCCGGTGTCGGCGGCGGCGGGCTGCAACACCATGGTCACCTTGGAGCCCGAATGCAGGCCAACGCCCGAACATCCGATTCCGGTCTTCAAGGTACGCTGGCGAATGACATTGGATTTAGCTGAGGATTTGAAAGAGGTAACCACGTCGGTCTTGTTGGTCTTCACGACTAAACCCCTTCTTCATCGGACGCCCCCTGGTGAAACTTTCACCAATCTTCCCGGCATCCGGCACATTTCGATGTTTCTCTTCTACCCCTTGCTCATCAAGCTCTCAAATCAATCATTATTTCGGTTTGTTACATCGCTTTCGGCACTGCCACATCTTTGCCGGGAAAGGCGGGGCCCAACCCGACAGGATCGGGCCCCAAGGCAAAATCAGCGTAAAATCAGCGCGTAAGCATATTCGGCTTTAATTGGCCTGGCGGCGTAGGAACGCCGGAATATCCAGGTCTTCGGTCCCACGGGCGACCGAGGGTTCGCTGCGGGTGGCCATGTTGCCCATACGTTGCGGGGCTGTGTTTTGGGCCATGGGCGCCGGTTCGTGCCGTTGCGGCTGCGGCGTCGGCTGGGTCGGACGACGCAACAGACCGAACAGACCGCCACCGCGCCGGGGCTCCGGTTCCGGTTGACGCTGCGGTTGCGGCGCCGGGTGACGCTGTGGCGCCGGGGCCCGTTCGGCGGATTCACTGATGTGGGCGACGGCTTGGCTGAGTTGCCCCATGTCGTGATCAGCCCGGAAATCGGCGGCGAGCGAGGTCGGCGCCGGACGCTCCATGATCGGGTCGAGACGCAATTGCGGATCGAGACGCTGGGCCGGTTCAGCGGCGATGGTCGGGGCCGTTTGGGCGAGCGGACGCTCAAGCGGCTGGGCGACGGTCTGCGCCACCGGATGGGCGACACGGACCGAGGCGGTGACGCTGGGCTGAGCCGGTGCGACCGGACGCGGCGCCATGTCCATTTGCGGCTGGGCCATGGCGGTCGCGGCCTGGGCCGTCACCACGGTGGGACGAAAAGCGCCGCCTTGGCCGGCGCCGACGGCGACGCGGGGTTGCGGCTGGGCCGGCGGGGTGGTCAGAGAAATCACCGTCGGCTTGGGCAGGGCCGCGGCTTCCGAGGCGATGCCGGTGGCGACCACCGACACGCGCATCTTGCCGTTCAGCTTTTCGTCGAAGGTCGAACCGAAAATGATGTTGGCTTCGGGATCGACTTCGTCGCGGATGCGGTTGGCGGCTTCGTCGACCTCGAACAAGGTCATGTCCATGCCGCCGGTGATGTTGATGAGCACGCCCTTGGCGCCCTTCATCGAGGTATCATCCAGCAACGGGTTGGAAATGGCGGCCTCGGCGGCTTCGATGGCGCGCTTGTCGCCCTCGGCCTCGCCGGTTCCCATCATCGCCTTGCCCATTTCGCTCATCACCGTGCGGATGTCGGCGAAATCCAGGTTGATCAGGCCGGGCATGATCATCAGGTCGGTGACGCCGCGCACGCCCGAATACAGCACATCGTCGGCCATCTTGAAGGCGTCGGCGAAGGTGGTGCGTTCGGTGGCGACCCGGAACAGGTTTTGATTGGGGATGATGATCAAGGTATCGACGTATTGCGACAATTCCTCGATGGCGCCTTCGGCGGTGCGCATGCGGTGCGCGCCTTCGAAGTGGAACGGCTTGGTCACCACGCCGACGGTCAGGATGCCCTGATCGCGGGCGGCGCGGGCGATGACCGGCGCCGCGCCCGAACCGGTGCCGCCGCCCATGCCGGCGGTGATGAACACCATGTTGGCGCCGGTGATCTGGCCGATGACCTCTTCCAGACTTTCTTCCGCCGCGGCGCGGCCGATCTCGGGGCGAGAGCCAGCGCCGAGTCCTTGCGTCACCACCGTTCCCAATTGCACCCGGCGTTCGGTGCGCGATTGGTTGATGGCTTGGGCGTCGGTGTTGGCGACGATGAATTCAACGCCCTCAAGACGCGACGCGATCATGTTGTTGACGGCGTTGCCGCCCGCACCACCGACCCCGATGACGGTGATTCTGGGCTTTAGATCCTGGGGGTTCCCCGGAAGAAAGTTAAGCATCTGGTACCTCCGCGCTGTATGGCCGTTTCGGCCTTTTGCAACTAAAAATTACGCTTCAACCATGACCCGATGCGGCCCCAACCGCCCGGAATCTCTTGATTTTGGGTCGCTTTGCGACCGGCTTTGGCCACTGGTTGATGAACCAGGGCGTAACGGATCAATCCGGCACAGGTGGAAAAGGCCGGACCATTGGTGGATTCGGGCAAGCCGTGCAGGCCGACGGGCCGGCCCAGGCGGACCTGCTTGTCCAGCACCAGCCCGGCCAGATCGCGCACGCCTTGCATCTGGCTGGCGCCGCCGGTCAGAACGACGCGGCGGCCGGCCATTTTATCAAAGCCGCTTTTTTCCAGATGCGAGCGCACCAGTTCCAAGGTCTCTTCCAGCCGCGGCTGGATGATCTGGATCAGCATGGAGCGCGGCACCTGATTCGAGGCGCCGTCTTCACCCTCGCCCACCAGCGGCACTTTCAGCATCTCGCGGTCATCGGCCGGGGACGGAATGGCCGAGCCGAACAAGGTCTTCATCCGCTCGGCATAAGACAGCGGCGTCGACAGGCCACGGGCGATATCGTTGGTGACGTGATGGCCGCCGACGGGGATGACGTCGGTGTGGACCAATTGGCCGGCGACGAACACGGCGATCGAGGTGGTGCCGCCGCCCATGTCGATGCAGGTGACGCCCAGTTCCTTTTCGTCCTCGACCAGACAGGCCAGACCCGAGGCGAAGGGGCTGACCACCCGCGATTCGATATCCAGATGGCAGCGATGGACCACGGTCATCAGGTTGCGGACCGGGCCGATGGCGGCGGAAATGACGTGGATGGCCACCCCCAGACGCTCGCCATACATGCCGCGCGGATCGCGGATGCCTTCGTTGCCGTCGATGGTGTAATCCACCGGAATGGCGTGGATCAGATCGCGGTCGGCGGCTTCGTGGTGGGCGCGGCCGTGATCGAGCATGCGGCGGATATCGGCCTCGTTGACCGCGTGTCCGTTCATGGACACTTCGACCTTGACGTTGGTGGAGCCGGGGGCGCCGCCAGAGAGGTTGACCACCACCGCCTTGACCCGCTCGCCGGCCATGTCTTCGGCGGCATCGACGGCGGCGCGGATGGAATGTTCCAGTTCGTCGAGATCGACCACAGCGCCGGCCCGCATGCCGCGCGCCACCTGATGGCCGATGCCGACGATGCGCGGCATGCCGTCGTCCTGGACGCGCGCCAGGAAGCAGCACACCTTGGTGCTTCCCACATCCAGCGCTGCGATCAGTCCGTTGCGCATGTCAGGCTCCGTTGTCCTTGCGGCGGGTGGGATCGGGCGGCGTCGAGGCGCGTTCGGTCTTCAAGATCATGCGGTCGGCCACGCGCAGATCAACCATGCGCACCTGACGGGCGGTCAAGCCCTGGGTCCGCTCCAGCTCGGCCAGACGGTGCCAGGCGGCCTCGGTGGCCTCTTCCGGCAGGCGCACTTCAAGCCCGTCATGGGCGTCATCAAGCATCAGGTTCCAGCGGCGATTGCCGACCCGCACGGCCGCCTTGACGCGGGACGCCAGGGTCGGTTCGGAATCGAGCATGGCCAGCAATTCATCGGCACGAATGCCGGCGCCGTCGCCGACCACCAACGGCAAGGTTTCATATCCGGCGATGGCGCCGGGGATGACCTGGCCGGTATTGTCGATCAGCACATGCTCGCCGTTGTTTTGCCAGATGGCGATGGGCTGGCGTTCGCTGATGGCGATGTGCAAGGTTCCGGGCAACCGGCGTTCGACGGCGGCGGCGCGCACCGACGGCAAAGCTTCCAGGCGGTCCTTGACCTGCCCCAGATCGATGGCCAGGATCGGGCTGCCGTGATTGGCGCCCAAGGCGGAAGCCAATTGGGCCATGGGGGTGCGGTCGCGCCCGGCGACGGTGATTTCATCGATGCGAAAGCCGGCTTGGGCCGTGGCCTGCATGACCTGGGCGATAGCCGATTGCGTGGTGCGCTGGATGATGCCGGAATGCCAGATCACGGCGCCGCCGATCACCAAGGTGGTCATGGCGATGCCGGCGGCCGACAGCTTTTGCAGCGGGGTAAAGTCGAAATGCGGCAGCGGCAGACGCCGCCGGGTCTTGGCTTTGGGCTTGCTTTCGCCGCGGCCTTCGCGCTTTTCCGCCGCACTTCGCCGTGGCTTGGCCAGACGCGGGCGGACCGGCGCGTCGGCGGTGGTCGTCGGCGCGATGCGGTCCTCGGCGGAGATGATGATGTCGTTGTCGCTCATGCGTCGCACTCCGCTTGATCCACCATCCAGCGCACCAGTTCGGGGAAGCTGATGCCGCAATACGAGGCGATGTCCGGCACCAGCGAGGTGGCGGTCATCCCCGGCTGGGTATTGACCTCAAGCACGACCAGGCGCGGGTGTTCGTGCGGGCGGGTGTCGTCATAGCGCAAATCCGCGCGCGACACGCCGCGGCAGCCCAGCACCCGGTGGGCCTCGACCGCCAGCCGGCAAGCCTCGGCATAATCGTCGGCGGGGATTTGCGCCGGCATGATGTGTTTCGATCCGCCCGGCGCATATTTGGCGTCGTAGTCGTAAAAGCCGCGTTCCGAGGTGATTTCCAGGCAGCCCAGGGCACGATCGCCCATCACGGCGACGGTCAGCTCGCGGCCGGGCACGAATTCTTCCACCAGAACGTGATCGGATTGGAACGGCCAATCGTGCAGCGGATCGCGGTTATCGCCTTGGCGCAGGATGTAAACGCCGACCGACGAGCCTTCGTTGGTCGGTTTGACCACGAAGGGGCGCGGCAGCGGATCGACCGCGCATTGGCCCTTGCGCACCACCATGCCACGGGCGACCGGAATGCCGGCCTGCTGGAACAGCTGGCGCGAAAACGCCTTGTCCATGGCGGCGGCCGAGGCCAACAGGCCTGAATGGGTATAGGGAATGCGCATCAGGTTGAGCAATCCCTGGATGCAGCCATCCTCGCCAAAGGGGCCGTGCAGGGCGTTGAAGACGACGTCGGGATTGCTGTGACGGATGGCGGCGGCCAGGGCGGCGACGTCGTCGCCGACATCAATGGAGGCAACGGTGAAGCCGGCTTGTTCCAACGCCTGGGCCGCGGCGGCGCCGGACCGCAAGCTTACCTCGCGTTCGGACGAAATCCCTCCCATCAGCACGGTGACGCGGCGGCTCATGCTTGTTCTCCTTCGCTGCCGACGCGGCGGATTTCCCATTCCAGGGTGACGCCGCTGGTCTCCAGCACGCGGCGGCGCACGTCCTCGCCCAGTCCTTCAATATCGGCGGCGGTGGCCTCGCCCAGGTTAAGCAGGAAATTGCAGTGCTTTTCCGACACCTGGGCCCCGCCCCGGATCAGGCCGCGGCACCCCGCTTTGTCGATCAGCTCCCACGCCTTGAGGCCGGGCGGATTGGCGAAGGTGGAGCCGCCGGTGCGCACGCGGGTCGGCTGGCTGTCTTCACGCGCGGTCTTGATCTCGGCCATCTTGGCGGCGATGGCCGCCGGCTGGCCGCGATGGCCCTGCATGGTCGCCGACAGGAAAATGTAATCGTCGGGGCAGCCGCAATGGCGGTAACTCATCCCCAGATCGGGCAAGGTCAGCAATTGGGTGGTGCCGGCGCGGTCGATGGCGGTGGCCGACAGCGTGACATCCTTCATTTCGCCGCCAAAGGCGCCGGCATTCATGCGCAGGGCGCCGCCGATGGTGCCGGGGACGCCGGAGAGGAATTCCAGGCCGGTCAGCCCCGCTTCTTGCGCGGTCATCGCCACCGTCAGGTCCAAGGCGGCGGCCCCGGCGGTGATGATGTCGCCCATGACGTCGATATGCCCGAACGAACCGGCCAGACGGATGACCACGCCGGGGACGCCGCCGTCGCGCACCAACAGGTTCGAGCCGACGCCGATCACCGTCACCGGAATCTCTTCCGGCAATTGCGTCAGGAATTCCGCCAGATCATCCACATCGGCAGGCCGGAACAGCACTTCGGCGTTGCCGCCGACGCGGAACCACGTCAGCCCGCCCAAGGGCGCGTCCACGGTCAGGCGGCCGCGCGTCTTCGGCAGGGACTTGATCCAGCTGGCCCGGGGGGCGGCAGTGATCACGCGGCGCCTCCTTTGACGGGCAGGGCGTCCAGTTGAGCGGGCAGGGCGTGCGCCCATTGGGTGATGTTGCCGGCGCCCAGGCACACCACCATGTCGCCCGGCTCGGCCCATTCGCTGATGATGCCGGCCAAAGCGGACGAATCGGGCAGGGCGATCACATGGCGGTGGCCGTGTTCCTGCAAGCCGGTGACCAGGCTGTCGCGGTCGGCGCCGGCGATGGGCTGTTCACCCGCCGCATAGACATCGGCGACGATCACCGTGTCGGCATCGTTGAAGCAGGTGCAAAATTCGGCGAACAGGCTGGACAGGCGCGAATAGCGATGCGGTTGCACCACGGCGATGACGTTGCCGGTGGTGGCGCTGCGCGCGGCGCGCAAAACGGCGGCGATTTCCACCGGATGGTGGCCGTAATCGTCGATGACGGTCACGCCCTTGGCTTCGCCGGTCTTGGTGAAGCGGCGCTTGACGCCGGAAAATCCGCCCAGCGCCTTGCGCACGACGTCGTTGGTCAGGCCCAATTCGTTGGCACAGGCGATGGCGGCCAGCGCGTTCAAGACATTGTGTTCGCCATACATGGGCAGATGGATGTCGTCGATGACGCGGGTGCTGCCGGCGATGCGGTCGGTGATGACCACATCGAAGCGGGCGCCGCCGGGGCCGATCTTGACATTGGTGGCGCGGATCAGGGCCTGGGGCGAGAAGCCGTAGGTGACGATCTTGCGATCGGGCACGCGGGCGATCAGCGCCTGCACTTCGGGGTGGTCGATGCAGCAGGCGGCGAAGCCATAGAACGGGATGTTCTCGACGAAGGTGCGGAAGGCGTCGCGCAGCTTGTCGAACGAGCCGTAATGATCCATGTGCTCGGGGTCGATATTGGTGACGACGACGCAGGTGGCCGGCAGCTTGGTGAAGGTGCCGTCGGATTCGTCGGCTTCGACCACCATCCAATCATTGGCGCCCAGCCGCGCATTGGTGCCATAGGCGTTGATGATGCCGCCATTGATGATGGTGGGATCCATGCCCGCCGCGTCCAGCATGGCCGAAACCAGCGAGGTGGTGGTGGTCTTGCCATGGGTGCCGCCGATGGCGATGGCCGATTTCAGCCGCATCAGCTCGGCCAGCATTTCGGCGCGCCGGACCACCGGCACCATCTTGGAACGGGCGGCGACCACTTCCGGGTTGTCGGCCTTGACCGCCGACGAGATGACGACGACGCGGGCCTCGGCCAGATTGTCGGCCGTGTGGCCGATGGAAATGGTGACGCCCAGCTTGCGCAGGCGTTCGACGTTGTAATTGTCGGCGATGTCCGAGCCTTGGACGGTATAGCCCAGATTGACCAAGATCTCGGCGATGCCCGACATGCCGATGCCGCCGATGCCGACGAAATGAATGGCGCCGATGGAAAGGGGCATCGTTCTCATGCTTGGAACTCCTGATTTTTGGCGGTCTTGGCCACCAGATCGGCAAGGCGGGCGGCGGCGTCGGGGCGGCCGGCGGCCAGGGCGCAGGCGCTGGCCCGCGCCAAGGTGATCGGCTGGGTCAGCAGCGCCGCCAGACGCGCCGCCAGGGTTTCGGCGCTAAAGCCGGTTTGCGGCATCAGCCAGCCGCCGCCGGCTTCATCAAGCGCGCGGGCATTGGCGGTCTGGTGGTCGTCGGTGGCGTGTGGATAGGGCACCAAGATGGCCGGCCGCCCCAGATAGGTCAGTTCGGCCATGGTCGAAGCGCCCGAGCGGGCGATGACCAGATGGGCCGCGGCCAGCCGGGCGGGGATATCGGTGAAAAAGCTGTCCAAGGTGGTGGCGATGGGGCTGCCGGCATAGGCCGAACGCACTGTCTCCAGATCCTCGGGCCGGCATTGCTGGGCGATCTCGATGCGTGCCTGCAATGCTGCCGGCAGGGCTTTCAGCGCCGCCGGAATGACGTCCGACAGAATCCGCGCTCCCTGGCTGCCGCCCAGCACCAGCAACCGGATGGGGGTGGATTCGTCCAAGGGCGGATAGGCGACGCCTTGCAAGGCGGCCACCGCCGGCCGCACCGGCATGCCGGTGTGGTGCAGTTTGGCCTGCCATTCCTCGGCCACATGGGCGACGTGGGGATAGGAAATGGCGATGGCGCGGGCGCGGCCGGCCAACAGGCGGTTGGCCCGGCCCAGCACGCCGTTTTGTTCATGGATGATGGTGGGAATGCCCAGACTGGCCGCCGCCACCATGGTCGGCACGCTGGCATAGCCGCCGAAGCCGACGATCACGTCGGGGCGTAAGCGCTTGAGGATGGCGCGGGCCTGGATCACCCCTAGGCCCAGTTCGACCACCGCGCGGATGCGGGCCAGCAGGCCGCGCCCGGCGATGCCGCCGGCGCTGATGCGGAAGGTTTCAAGCGATCCCAAGGTGCCGCCGTAACCCTGGCCGCGCTTGTCGGTGATCAATCCCAGGCGCCAACCGCGCGCCATCAACTCGGCCGCCAGGGCTTCGGCCGGGAAGACATGGCCGCCGGTGCCGCCGGCGGCAAGAAGGGCGAAGGGCTTGCTCATTGGTCAAGCTCCTCGTTGCCATAGCGCTTGCGGGTCAGCGCCAGCACCATGCCCATGCCCAAGGCCAAAGCCAGCATGGACGAGCCGCCATAGGAAATGAACGGCAGGGTCATGCCCTTGGTCGGCATCAGCCGCAAGGTCGAGGCCATGTTGATGATCGCCTGCAAGCCGAACTGGACCAACAAACCGGCCGAAGCCAGGACCACGAACAGGTTCTCGTCCTTCATCAGCCGGGAAAAACCGCGCAGGACGATAAAGGCGAACAGCAGCAGGACGAACAGGCACAAGGTGACGCCGAATTCCTCTCCGGCCACCGCCATGATGAAATCGGTATGGGCATCCGGCAGGACCAGCTTGACCCGGCCCTCGCCGGGGCCGCGTCCCAGCAGGCCGCCGCTTTTGATGGCGTTCAGCGCCGTGGTCACCTGATAGGCGCCGTCGCCGGACGGGTCGAGGAAACGATCGACGCGCGATTGCACATGGCCAAAGACGAAATAAGCGCCGACGCCGCCCAGCACCGCCAACACGCCGCCGGCGACAACCAGGATCATCGGCAGGCCGGCCAGAAAGAATTGGGTGCCGAAAATGGCCGAAATCACCAAGGTTTGACCGACATCGGGCTGCTTGAGCAGCAAGGCGGCGACGATGACGTACAAGAAACAGGCGATCCACTTGCCAGGAAAGCCGGGGTTAAGGCGGCCTTCGGCGAACATCCAGGCGGCAACGATGGCAAAGGTCGGCTTGGCGAATTCGCTGGGCTGCACGGTGATGCCGGCCAGACTGAGCCAACGGGTTGAGCCCTTGATCTCGGGGGCGAACAGCAACACCCCGACCAGCAACAAGACGGCGCAGCAATAGCCCAGAACGCCCAGCCGGCGGACTTGCTTGGGCGACAGCAGCGACACCCCCAGCATGACGGCGACCGCCGGGACCAAAAAGATGAACTGGCGGCGGATGAAGTGGAAGGAATCGGTGCCGATACGGTCGGCCACCGCCGGGCTGGCCGCCATGATCAGCAAGACGCCGATGGCGATCAGGGCGAAGACGGCGGCGATGGTCCAGCGGTCAACCGTCCACCACCAGCGACCGATGGTCGAGGTATCGGTGCGTCCCAGGCTCATGGCGTCCCCCCCGCCGTCCGTGACGGTGAAGTCTGGCCGTGCGGCGGCAGGTCTTCGACCAATTGGCGGAAGACGTCGCCGCGATGCTCGAAGCTCTTGAACTGATCCCACGAGGCGCAGGCCGGCGACAGCAGCACCACCTCGCCCGGCTGGGCGCGGGCGGCGGCTTCGGCCACGGCTTGGTCCAAGGTGCCGCATTGGCTGAACGCCACCTTGCCGGCCAAGGTGGCGGCGAAAGCGGGGGCGGCGTCGCCGATCAGATAGGCATGGCTGATGCGATGGAAATGCTTTTCCAAGGAGGCGATCCCGCCTTCCTTGGCTTGACCGCCGATGATCCAGTGAATGTGGTCGTAGCACACCAAGGCGACTTCCGAGGCCTCGGCATTGGTGGCCTTGGAATCGTTGATGTAGCGGACGGTGTCGCGGGTGCCGACCAATTGCTGGCGATGGGCCAGGCCAGGATAACTGGCGATGCCGGCGGCGATGGTGTGGGCCGGCACGCCCAATGCCCGGACCAGGGCAAAGGCGGCACAGGCGTTTTGCCAGTTATGGCGGCCGGGCAGGGTGGCGATGGCGGTCAAGTCGAAGATTTCGACGCCGTCTTCGCGCAACACTCCGTCGGGGGCGCTGACGCCGTGTTCCAGCACCTGCTTGACCGAGAGGGCCGTGTGTTTTTGTCCGCTGCCCAACAGCCAATCGCCGATGCCCCGCGTCGGCGCGTCGTCGAGGCCGATCACCGAGATGCCGTCGGCGGCGATGAAATCGTACAGCCGGCGCTTGGCGGCGATATAGCCGTCCATGCCGCCATGCCGGCCCAGATGATCGGGGGTGATGTTGAGCAGCACCCCGGCGCGGGCTTGCAGCGAACGGGTCAGTTCCAATTGATAGGATGACAATTCCAGCACATAGACGCCGTCGGCCCCCAGATCGGGCAAATCCAGGGCGGCGGTGCCCAGATTGCCGCCGGCGGCGTTGGCGATGCCGGCGCTGGTCAGAATGTGGGCGACCAGGGTGGTGGTGGTGGATTTGCCGTTGGTGCCGGTGACCAGCAAGAAGCGGGCGTCGGGCTTGGCCAAAGCCAACAATTCGACGTCGCAGACCAGTGGCACGTCGGCGGCGCGGGCAGCCTCGGCCAGCGGGTGCGGCTGCGGGAAGGTGTGGGGGATGCCAGGGCTCCACACGATCAGGTCAAGGCTGGACAGGTCTTGCTCCAGCGGATCGGCCAGGATCACCCCGGCTTTTTGCGCGTTGTCGCGGGCGGCTTCGGTGTCGTCCCAGGCGGTGACCCTGGCGCCGCTTTGTTGCAGCGCCAAGAACGTGGCGGTGCCGGACTTGCCCAAGCCCAGCACGGCGACACGCTTATCGGTCAGAAAGGGGACGAGGATCATGGCGGCTACCTCAGCTTCAGCGTCGACAGGCCGACCAGGGCCAAGATGCCGGCGATGATCCAAAAGCGGATGACCACGGTGGGTTCGGCCCAGCCCTTCTTTTCGAAGTGGTGGTGCAACGGCGCCATGCGGAACACCCGTTTGCCGGTCAGCTTGAAGCTGGCTACCTGGACGATGACCGAGACGGTTTCTAAGACGAACAGGCCGCCGACGATGGCCAGCACCAGTTCATGCTTGGTCACCACCGAGATGGCGCCCAGCGCGCCGCCCAGCGACAGCGAGCCGGTATCGCCCATGAACACCATGGCCGGCGGGGCGTTGAACCACAGGAAACCCAGCCCGGCGCCGACCAGGGCGCCGCAGAACACCGCCAACTCGCCCGAGCCGGGCACATAATGGATTTGCAGGTAATTGGCGAAGACGGCGTGACCGACCAGATAGGAAATCAGGGCAAAGACGCCGGCGGCGATCATCACCGGGACAATGGCCAGCCCGTCCAAGCCATCGGTCAGGTTGACGGCGTTCGAGGCGCCGATGATGACGAAGACGGCGAAGGGAATGAAGAACCAACCCAATTGGATCAGCACGCTTTTCAGGAACGGCACCGCCAAGGTGCCGGCCAGGGGCTCGCGCTGGATGGAATAGACCCAGACGGCGGCGATCAGGGCGATGGTGATCTGTCCGGCCAGCTTCAGCTTGCCGGGCAAGCCCTTGGTGTTCTTTTTCGATACTTTCAGGAAATCATCCAAGAAGCCCAGCAGGCCGTAGCCCAAGGTGACCATCAAGACGATCCAGACATAGTGGCTGCGCAAATCCGCCCACAAAAGCGTGGCCACCGCCAAGGCGATCAGGATCAGGAAGCCGCCCATGGTGGGCGTGCCCTTTTTGGTCAGCAGATGGCTTTCCGGGCCGTCGGCGCGGATGGGCTGGCCCTGCTTTTGCCATTGGCGCAACCAGCGGATCAGTCCCGGCCCGATGACGAAGGCGACGACCAGCGCCGTCAGCACCGCGCCACCGGTGCGGAAGGTCAGGTATTTGAAGAGGTTGAACAAGGCAACCTCGTCGGCCAGGGGATAAAGCAGGTTGTAGAGCATGTTTTCCCCGTTACCCTTCCAGCAAGGTTTTGACGATCACCGCCATGCGTGAGCCGGCGGAGCCCTTGACCACCACCACGTCGCCGGCCTTGACGACGGTTTTGATCGTATCGGCCAATTCGGTCGAATTGGCGGCGTGCGGACCGCGACGGCCTTCGGGCAGCGCCGCGTGCAGATGGGCCATCAGCGGGCCGGCGGTGCACACCAGATCGGTTCCCCACAGGGCGGCGGCCTCCGCCAGATGGGCGTGCAAGGCGGGGGCGGATTGCCCCAGTTCCAGCATGTCGCCCAAAATGGCGATGCGGCGGCCAGGCTTGCCCGGCCGGGCGGCGGCCAGGGTGGCGATCGCCGCCTTCATGGATACCGGGCTGGCGTTGTAGCTTTCATCGATGACTTCGATGCTGCCGTTCTTCCAGGCGATGACGTGACGTTGGCCGCGGCCCTTGGGCGGGCGCATGGCGGACAGACTGTGCGCGGCTTTGTGGTCGTCGCCTCCCAGCGCCTCCACCGCCAGCAGCACCGCCAGCGAATTCATGCCCCAATGCAGGCCGGGAACGCCGACGCGATAGGCGATGGCCTGATCATGCAGCAGGGCGAAAACCGCGGTGTCTTCCGGATCGACGGCGCAATCGAGCATGCGGGCGTCGGAATCGATATGACTGCCGAAACTTTGGCTGTGCTTGACGCCGGCGGCCTTGGCGGCGGCGACAAGGCGGCGGTAATGGCGGTTGTCGCGGGGCAGCACGGCGATGCCGCCGGCTTCCAGTCCGGCGAAGATTTCCGCCTTGGCGTCGGCGATATCCTCGGTGGTGGCGAAAAAGGCCGAATGCACGGCTTCGATGCTGGTGATGACGGCCACATGCGGCCGGACCATCTTGGTCAGGGCGATAAGCTCGCCTGCATGGTTCATGCCCAGTTCGAACACGCCATAGGCGCAATCGGCCGGCATGCGGGCCAGTGACAGCGGCACCCCCCAATGATTGTTGAAACTGCCCACCGACCAATGGGTCTTGCCTTGGGCGGCCAGCGCCAGCGCCAGCATTTCCTTGCTGCCGGTCTTGCCGACCGAACCGGTGACGGCGACGATACGGGCGGCTGAACGGGCGCGGGCGGCGCGTCCCAGATCTTGCAGCCCGGTCATGGTGTCGGCGACCAGCAGCAGCGGCAAAGCGTCGCAGCCCTGGGGAATGGTGTGGACCACAGCGGCGACGGCGCCGGCGTCGATGGCGGCCTTGACGTGGTCGTGACCGTCATGGCTCGGCCCCGAAAGGGCGATGAACAGATCGCCCGCGACAATGCTGCGCGAATCGATGGAGACGCCGGTGGCGGTCCAGGCGGCGGGACCGCAAAGGGTGCCGTGGGTGGCGGCTTGCGCGGCGGCGGCGTTCCACAGGCTCATGCCGCCCCCCCAGCCGCGATGCGGCATTCGCTGGCGTCGTCGAAGGGCAAGGTGTGGGCGCCGATGATCTGGCCGCTTTCGTGACCCTTGCCGGCGACCACCAGCACATCGCCATTCCGCAACAGCGAAACGGCATGGACAATGGCGGCGCGGCGGTCGGCGATTTCCACCGCCCTGGGCGCGGCGGCAAGGATGGCGGCGCGGATGACGCCCGGATCTTCCGAGCGCGGGTTGTCGTCGGTGACAATGGCGAGGTCGGCCAGACGGGCGGCGATTTCGCCCATCTGCGGACGCTTGCCCGGATCGCGGTCGCCGCCACAGCCGAACACCACCAGCAGCCGGCCCCGAACATGGGGGCGCAGGGCAGTCAGCACGGTTTCCAGGGCGTCGGGGGTGTGGGCGTAATCGACGAAGATGGGGGCGTCGTTCTTGTCCGCCACCTTTTGCAGCCGGCCGGGGATTTCCTCGAGATTTTCCAGCGCCAGGGCGGCGGCCTGGGCATTGCCGCCGCAGCCGATGACCAAGCCCAGGGCGGTCAGGGCGTTGGCGGCCTGGAAGCTGCCGGCCAACGGCAGGCGGATGGTGACGGCCTGCCCCAGGACGTCGAGATCCAGCACCTGACCATGGACGTCGGGACGGATGTCTTTCAGCGCCAGTTCGGCGCCGGCGCGGCCGCAACGGATCAGCCGGCGGGCGCCGGCGGCATGGGCCACCTGGGCGGCGATGGGGCAATCGGCGTTGATGACGGCGACGCCGCCTTCGGGCAACAGGTCCGAGAACAGACGCAGCTTGGCGGCCAGATAGCTCTCCATGCTGCCGTGATAATCCAGATGGTCGCGGGTCAGGTTGGTGAAGGCGGCGGCTTGCAGCCGAACCCCATCCAAGCGGTATTGATCCAGGCCGTGGCTGGACGCTTCCATTGCCGCATGGGTGATGCCGTCCGCCGCCAGTTCGGCCAGGGCGGCATGCAGATCGGCGGGGTCGGGGGTGGTCAGGCTGGGGCGGTTGGGCCAGCCATCGGCGACGATGCCCAGCGTGCCCAGGGCGGCCGACCGATAGCCCAATGTCCGCCAGATCTGACGGGTGAAATTAACCCCAGAGGTCTTGCCGTTGGTGCCGGTGATGGCCGCCATCACCGCCGGCTGGCGCTGATGAAACGCCGCCGCCGCCAGGGCATAGGCCCGGCGCGGGTTGTCGTCGGTCACCAAAACGGCGGTGCCGGTTTCAGCCTGGGTGCCGTTGGCGGCCAAGATGGCGGCGGCGCCTTTTTCCACCGCTTGGGCGATGAAGGCGCGGCCATCGGCCTTGGCCCCGGACAAGGCGGCGAACAGCATGCCGGGAACGACGTTGCGCGAATCGCAGGTTATCCCGGTGATGATTGGATTGGCGGACAAGATGTGGCCGGTGAGGTCAGCGAGATTGGGCAAGATCGCTCCTCCCGGCGCTGGTCGGCAGCTTGGCCGACAGGTTGGCGGTGTCCAGCAGGTTTTTCGGCGCGATCCCCAGCATGGGGGCGATCTGGGCGATAATGCGGCCGGCGGTCGGCGCGGCATTCCAGCCGGCGGTGATGAAGCCGTAGGTTTCCTTGGTCCCTTGCGGTTCGTCGATCATGGCGACGACGACGTAGCGCGGGTTGTCCATGGGAAAGGCGGCGACAAAGGACGACAGGACTGCTTTCTTGCGATAACCGCCATGGGCGGCCTTTTCGGCGGTGCCGGTCTTGCCGCCGACCTCGTAACCGGGAACGTCGGCTTTTTTGCCGGTGCCGTCGGTGACCACCATGCGCATCAACTGCCGCATCTGGGTCGAGGTCTTTTGCTTGAGCACCATTTCGCCGGGAATCGGCGCGTCGTCGGGGCGATGGGCCAGGGTCAGCGGATGGAAAATGCCGCCATTGACCAAGGCGACGGCGCCGGCCACCAATTGCACCGGCGTTACCGACAGGCCGTGACCAAAGGAAATGGTGATGGTGTTGATTTCGCGCCACGGATTGGGCACCTGCGGCGCCCCCACTTCCGGCAATTCCAGGCTGGGGGTGTGCAGCATGCCCAGCCGAGCCATGAACAGGCGCTGGAAATCGGTGCCAGCCTCAAGCGCCATGCGGGCCGAGCCGATATTGGACGAATGAATAAGGATTTCCGGCACGGTGATCCAGCGGTTCAACGAGTGGTCGTCATGGATGGTGTGGTTGCCGAATTTCAGCGGCTTGGTGGCGTCGAAGGTGGAATTGATGTTGATGCGGCCGCTTTCCAGCGCCATGGCGGTGTTGAACAGCTTGAAGGTCGAGCCCATTTCATAGGCGCCCTTGGTGGCGCGGTTGAACAGGGCCTCGTTGGAGCCGGCGGGCGGGTCGTTGGGGTCGAAATCGGGCAGGCTGACCATGGCCAGCAATTCGCCGGTACGCACGTCGGCGACCATGCCGGTGGCGCCAAGGGCGTTGAATTGCTGCACCGCTTTTTGCAATTCACCGCGCACCACGTTCTGAATGCTGAGATCCAGCGACAAGGCCAGGGGGGCGGCATCAGAGGTCAAGCGTTGATCGAAATGGCGTTCGATGCCGGCGATGCCCTTGTTGTCGATATCGGTCATGCCGACCACGTGGGCGACCAGATTGCCGTGCGGGTAAACCCGGCGTTCGCCCTTTTCGAAATGCAGGCCGGGAATGCCCAGGGCGTTGACGTCGTATTGCTGGCGCGGCGTCAGGTTGCGGCGCAGATAGACAAAGCTTTTTCCGGTGATCAGGCGGGCGCGCACATCCTCGGCTTCGAGGTCGGGCAGGGCGTCGGCCAGTTTTCTGGCCGCGTCGGCCATGTCGACACGGGCTTCGGCCATGTCTTGCGGGCGGGCATACAGCGACACGGTGGGCAGGCTGGTGGCCAGCACCGCGCCTGACCGGTCGGTGATGTCGGCGCGGCCCATCTCAAGATCCTGGATCCGGGCCTGGGGCAAGGCGCGGGGCTTGGCCGGGTTGGCGTCAAGCACGGCGACATCGATCATGCGGGCGGCGATGATGCCGAAGATGCCGATGAAGACGACGGCGGTGACCAGCAAGCGGGTGCGGCTGATGTCGAGGGCGCGCGAACGCACGCCATCAAGACGCAAAGCCCCCGGCGAGTTTTGCAGGTCTTCGCCAGGGTGGATGCCGGAATGATGAGGGGGCCGGGAAAAAGGGTTCATCGTAACCCCCCTGGCGGCGGCCGGGTTTCGGCCAGGGCCGGCGGCGGCCGCGGTGATGGCGGTTTGGGCGCGGCGGCAACGGCCGAAAGGGGGGCATGATCAATGCGCAGCGCCTGCAAGGTGGTGACCTGGCTTGGCCCCATCACCTTCATGTCGAGGTATTTTTCCGACAATTGCTTGAGGCGCGACGGATCGTTCAAGAAGCTCCACTCGGCCTTGAGCACGTGGATGGCTTCCTGGTTGGTCTGAATTTCCTGGTTCAGTTCGGACAGCCGGCTTTCCTGCTCCTTGACCTGGTGCTTGACGAAGAACAGGCCGATTCCGACGACGCTGGCGGCCAGGGCTGACAAAATGGTTCCGATCAGGGTGCGCATTATGCCCCCCCTCCGGCCGTCCAGGCCGGGGCGTCGGTGCGCAAGGCGACGCGCAGCTTGGCCGAACGGGCGCGCGGATTGGCGCGGCACTCCGCCTGAGAAGGGGCGATGGCCTTGCGGGCGATCTGCGAAAAGGTCGGGGCGGGGCCGGCGGCGGCCATGGGCAGGTGGCGCGACGGGGCCGGCATGTCGCCGGAACGGCGCTTGATGAAGTTTTTCACCACCCGGTCTTCCAGCGAATGGAAGGTGACGACGGCAAGCCGGCCTCCTGGCGCCAACAGGCGTTCGGCCGCTTCCAGGCCGCGTTCCAGTTCCCCCAATTCGTCGTTGACGTGAATGCGCAGGGCTTGGAAGGTCCGGGTCGAAGGGTCGATGCCGTCCCCCGATTTGCGCACGGCCGAACGAATGACGTTGGCCAATTGCAAGGTGCGGGTGAACGGGGTGTCCAGGCGGGCGGCGACAATGGCGCGGGCGACCCGGCGGGCGAATTTTTCTTCCCCCAGGTGAAAGATGATGTCGGCCAATTCGGCTTCGCTGGCGTGGTTGACCACATCGGCGGCCGAGGGGCCGCTTTGTTCCATGCGCATGTCCAGCGGGCCGTCCTTGGCAAAGGAAAAACCGCGATCGGCCTGGTCGATCTGCATGGAGGAAACGCCGATATCGAGGGCGACGCCGTTCACTTGGGCGATGCCGGCTTCGGGCAGCAAAAGGTCCATGTCGCCATAGCGCCCGGCCAAAATGACCAAGCGGCCTTCCTGGGCGGCGGGCAACAGGCGGCCGGCGGCGACGGCCGAGGGGTCGCGGTCGATGGCGAAGACACGGCAATTGGAACGGTCGAGCAGGGCCAGGGAATAGCCGCCGGCGCCAAAGGTGCCGTCAACGATGACGTCGCCATCGACGGGAGACAGGGCGGCGGCGACCTCGGTCAGCAGGACCGGGATATGAGGGCGGGATTCCGAGTCCGGAAGCGGGGGCGTATCGGTCATTTCCCGTCTCCCGCTTTCGGTTTCAGCGGCAAGGTCGGGCGGTTCTTCAAGGCGCGCGCGCGGATCTCGGCTTCCATGGCCTTATAGGCTTCGGGCTGCCAGATCTGGAACGTCTGGCCCTTGCCGACGAAAGCGGCGGTTTCGTTCAGGCCGGCATGTTCGATCAGGTCTTCGGGCAGCAGGATGCGGCCCTCGGGGTCCCAGGCCAATTGGCGGGCATCGGCGAAGATCAGGGCGGAGATGTCTTCTTGTTCGGGCGAGAAGGCGTCGAAATTCTGGGCGCTGTCGGACAGACGTTCCATGAAGTCCATGCCGCAGCCTTCGGCGCAGGACGCGGTGAATGAGCGATAGGCGATGACGCCCTGGAACGGCTGTTGGGACAAGGTCGCACGAAAACTCGCCGGAACGGAGACCCGTCCCTTGCGATCAACCTTATTCACGAAAGTGGAGAGGAAAAGACCCATCCCCCGTGTCCGCCTTACCGAAAAAGTGCCCGTTTCCCCAGATCCTCCGCACCGATGACGCACACGTCGCCCTGAATCGTCTCTCGGTGGGTCTGTATGGGATAACATGGGTAAATATGGGCGTCAATGGTATTGACTAGTAAAAGCATGGTCCGAAATGGTGTTGCGTAAATTAAGGCAACTTCTCGTGAAGTAGCCGAGGAATGGGGTGCAACGTATTGATTCTTCTTGCTGAATCGGCGCCGAAAGGTAAACAGAGTGTAAATCAGTTCTTGAAATGTTCTAAGTAATGGTTGCCCTCATACACTCCTGGCGCTGGCAGGGTATGGGGGGAGAAAATGGCTGAAATCTGCGCCAGACGGCCTGTAAGCCGGGTTCTGTCCCATGGTTTCCCATGGTGACGACCATTCATCTGGGACGTTCGTTACCGAACGCCTCACGCGACCGACCCGGGCGACTACGCGAAAGCGCGTTTGGGCCCGGCGGTAAAGCCGGACGCTGTCGCCCCTATTTGGTCTTGCTCCCGGTGGGGTTTGCCGTGCCGTTCCCGTTGCCGGGTCCGCGGTGCGCTCTTACCGCACCCTTTCACCCTTACCGGCTGGGCCTTTGGGGCCGAGCAGGCGGTTTGCTTTCTGTGGCACTTTCCCTAGGGTCACCCCCGCCGGACGTTATCCGGCACCGTGCTTCCGTGGAGCCCGGACTTTCCTCCCCCCACGTTGCCGTGTGGGGCGGCCGTCCAGCCGTCTGGCGCGGGCGCATGGTGGCGATTGACGTGGCCGCCGTCAAGGAAATGGTGCCCTTAGTAAAACCAAGAAAATTTTACGCAAATTCCCTTGGTCATTACTGGAACTCAGGTCGGTTGATAGCTTGATAATTGATAATTTAGGGCAAATGACTCTGAGGCTTGATAATCATCAAACAAGAAAAAAGGCCGGTACTGCATCGCAGTCCGGCCTTTTTTCTGCAAAAAATGACGTTCAGCCAAACAGCTTGTCGATCTCGTCCTGGCTGATCCCCTGGTTTTCCAAAGCCGGACCATTCAGCAGCTTGGAATCGTCATCGCGATTGTCGGTCGCCGGCTTGGGGACGATTTCGGCGATATTTTCCGGCCCCCAAATGTCAATCATGGCGTTGACGCGGGACTCGATGTATTGCAGCGTTTTCACCACCTTGGTGATGCGCTGGCCGGTAATGTCTTGGAAGTTGCAAGCCTCGAACATGGTGATGACGGTTTCGTTGATGTCCTCGGCCAGCCGTTTCACATAGGCGTCCTCGCCATGCGAGCTGATTTCGCTGGTTAAGCTCTCGATCTTTTCCGCCGCTTCCAGGATGGTTTGGGTGGCGCCTTCGGTCGCTTCGACGATGGCGTCGAGTTCGAAGGTCACCGCGAGGATGCGGTCTTCCTCGGAATCCTTGGGCCGCAACGCGGCGATTTCCTGCTTGGTCTGTTCAATGCAGACGGCCAGGGCGCGCAGCTCGGTCTTCAGCATCGAGACCTCGGCCTGCTTTTGCGTCACCATTTCATCCAGGTTGGCGACCTGGGCGCTTGCCGGCGGCGCTTCTTCGCCGCGCATGGTGTGTTCCAGCGTGCGGATGTCGTGACGGATTTCGTTGAGGACCTTCAGCACCTCATCGTTGGACGGCCCGCCCAACATGGATGGGGCTTCGCCCTTGGCGGCCTGGGCCTTCAAGCGTTGAATTTCCGCAGTAAACAGCTTGCGTTCGGTCATCATTCGGGCCGAGCCCTCCCCCGCCGGTCAGATATTGCATGCGCCACCGCCACTATCCGCGCCCCCATGCGCATCAGCGGCGGCTTCGATCCAAGGACGATAAGCAATATCAGCCCTTAGTATATGGTCTGTCAGCCAAATTTTTAGAAAAGTCATGACATCGTCATCAAGAACATGTCGTTCGCCGGCCATCCAGCGGTCGCGGATATCGCGCACACGCTGTTCCAGGTCGCGGTGGGTTTGGCTGTGCTGTGCGCGCTCGGGATAGCCGATTTGCGCCATCAGCAATTCCTCGCGGTGGAAATGGTGCACCACGTACTCGGCCAAGACATTGATGACGCTGCCGACCACGTCGCGGCTTTGCCCGGTTTCGGTGGCGTCGTGCAACTGATTGATCAGGTTGATAAGGATTTGATGATCGGAATCGATCATGGCGCTGCCGACGCTATACGTCTCGCTCCATGCCAGGATCGCCATGTCCAACCTCATCCCTGTCGCCGCAAAAGCAATAGCATTGGAAGGCGGCTTGTTACAAGCGGCGCAGGGCGACGATCATGCTACAATGCACAGACGTTGAGCGAGAGCGGAGGAATGGGGTGAAGCGCTGGCGTCTGGCCACTTTCAATCTGGAAAGCCTGGATGATCGTCTGCCCGGCGCCGATGATTTCGCCGACCGGGTGGCGGTGCTGCGCCCGCAATTACAGCGTCTGCGCGCGGATATTTTGTGCTTGCAGGAAATCAACGCCCACACCACCGAGGGAAAACACGGTCCGCGCAGCCCCACCGGACTGGATCGTTTGCTCGATGGCACCCCTTATGCCGGTTATCATCGGGTGGTCAGTCTGAACCGGGGCGGGCAGCGCCCGGCCGATCGTCACAATCTGGTGATCTTGTCCCGCTTTCCCATCATCGCCCATGGTCAGGTCTGGCACGATCTGGTGCCGCCGCCGACCATCTTGCCGGTGACGGCGGATCCGCCATTCGTTCAGGCGCAGGCGGTGGAATGGGATCGGCCGCTGTTGCACGCCGATATCGATCTGGGCCATGGCCGGGTGCTGCATGTCATCAATGTGCATTTGCGCGCGCCGCGGGCGGCATGGTTGCCGGGACAGAAAACCGAGAATGGCCGGTGGCGGAGCGTCGCCGGCTGGGCCGAGGGGTTCTATCTGGCGGCGGTCAAGCGGGCGGGCCAGGCCCTGGAGGGGCGTTTGCTGGTCGAGCATATCTTCGACGCCAAGGCCGAGGCTTGGGTGGCGGTGTGCGGTGATTTCAATTCCGATGACCGCGAGGCCCCGATCCGCACCTTGCGCGGTGACGAGGAAGACACCGGCAACGGCCATCTGGCCCCCAGGGTGCTGGTGCCGCTGGAACGGGGCATTCCCGAAAGCCAGCGCTTTTCCGTCGTCCATCACGGCCAGCGGGTGATGCTGGATCACATCTTGGTCTCGCGGCCGTTGCTGGGCTGCCTGACGGCATGCGCCGTTCACAACGAGGCCTTGGGAGATGAACTGGTCAGTCCGGCGGCCATATGGGGCAGCCCCGACAGTTTTCACGCCCCGCTGGTGGCCGAATTCGCCTGAGCCCAGGCAGTGGTCGATGGGGCCCGTCGGCCATACGAAACCAGATGGCGCATCAGATTCTGGCGCAGGAAACTTTTGTCGGGACGGTTGTCCAAAAGATCGTGGATTCGCTCGAAACGATCAAGGTCGCCAGGGACCCGGCATTTCTGGTGATGGTTCGGCAGTGCTTCGCCACAGAACGGACAATTATGTTCCATGATCTGTCGCCCCCTTGGTTTGCCCACCCGCAGATGATCAGCGATTCACTTGTCGGGTGCAACGCGGCATCTGGACCACGCAACCGAACCGAAGGGATAGGGGATGTGCGCAGGGATTAGGGGGCGTTCGTCTTTTGACAAAGACATGGAGCGTAGCGGGCATCCTCGCTGCGGATGTGATGGATCAGCCAATCGCTGAGGAAAGCGTGCAGCTCCGCCGCGACCACGGCCGATGGATCCCGATCATAGGTGACTTCCAGGGCGCGGACGTGTTCGGCCATGATGCGGTGCGACTGGCGGTGCGCCGCCAAATCGTCATAGCCGGCGGCCTCCATCATCCGTTCTTCCTCGCCGAAATGGTAATAGACGTAACGGATCAGTTCCCCCAAGACCATGCCGGTGACGTCGCGCGGATTGCCGGCGCTGACGGCGGCGCCCAGCTGGTTCAAAAGATCAATCAGCCGACGATGATGGTTGTCCAGATGGTCGATGCCGACGCTCAGGTCCTGGTTCCAGGCGACAATGAACATGCGTTTCCCCTCCCGGTTCTTGATTCACCGGATTGTTTGTGGGGTCATCATAGCATGGTGCGGTGCGAAGGTGACAATGCCGGGCACGCAGGGCCGGGTTGCCGTTGGGGCTGGTTCTGGTTTTTTAACCGGTTCGGGTGTACATCGGCCCATGGCGGGCAGAGGAGGCGGACATGCTGGTTGCCGATTGGGCCAGGGGATTGTTGAGTTGCGAACCCATGGCACCGCGCCGGGCGCGGTTCTACCGCATGATCTTGACCTCGGCCATCTTGCTGTTCACCGCGCGCACCGCCCTTGACACCCTGCCGGCGGTTTGGGGGGATGCCGACGGCTCCGTCCGGATTTTAGCCCGTCTCTGCCTGATGCTGCTGGCCGGTGATTATGCCTTGCGGGGAATGGTGGCGGCGGCGGCCGAGCGGCCGTGGTCCGGTCTTGCCGCTTACGCATTCAGCCCTTACGGCGTCTTCGATTGCATCGCGGTGATACCGGTCCTGGCCGGCGCGTTGTTCGGCTGGCCCAGCGACGTCGAGACCGCTTTTGGCATCTTGGGCTTTCTCAAGCTGGCTCGTTATTCCCCCGCCCTGGAAACCCTGGGGGCGGTGTTGCTGGCGGAAGTGCGGCCGCTGGCCTCGTCCTTGTTCATCATGGCGCTGCTGGTGCTGTTCACCTCGGCCTTGCTGTATTTCGTCGAGCGCGACATTAATCCCGGCATGGCCAGCATTCCCCAGGCCATGTGGTGGAGCGTGGTGACCTTGGCCACCTTGGGCTATGGCGACGTGGTGCCGATCAGCCCGTTGGGCAAGGTATTGGGAGCCGGGGTCGGTATTTTGGGGCTGGGCATGTTCGCCTTGCCGGCGTCGATCCTGGCTTCGGGCTTCACCGAGGAAATGCGGCGGCAGAACTTCGTCTCCACCTGGCATCTGGTGGCCAAGGTGCCGTTTTTTGCGCGCTTGCAGGCGACAGAGATTGCCCAGGTGGCGGCCTTGCTCAAGGTGCAGCGGGTGATGCGTGGCGAAACCCTGATGCGGAGCGGTGATGATGGCGACAGCATGTACTTTCTGGTTTCAGGCCAGGTCGAAGTCACGGGGCGCGCCGGCGCCTTCGTGTTGAAGGCGGGGGATTTCTTCGGCGAAATCGCCTTGCTTGAAAGCCGCCCGCGCATGGCGACGGTCCGGGCGGTGACGCGCTGTCAGTTGCTGGTCTTGGATGCTCGCGATTTTCATCAATTCACTGCCCATTCGCCGGAAATTCTGGCAACCATTCGCGAAACGGCGCAATCGCGCCTGTCGGCGGCAGATCCAGGAGAGAACGGGTGAGCGAACCCAAGCTGAAAGCGAAATTATTCATTCATGCCGCCATTCGCCGTTGTTCCATTCAGGCCATCCCGGCGGTGGTGGCCCATAAGGGGGATGACGATTCCGGCGCGATCTTGGTGCGGGTCCTGCAAGGCGGCGATTGTTGCCGGATTTATGCCCAAGTCCGCAATGTCAGCGGCCAGTTGGGGTGGATGTGCGCCACCGGCCCCCAATCGGTCAGCGAAAGCCGGGCCGAGGCCTATGTCGCCCGTGCCCGCGACGTTGATGGCGATCTGTGGGTGTTGGATGTGGAAAGCAGCGATGGTCTGGCGCCGTTTCTCGAACCTATTTTCCCCGGCTAAGCTTGCACGGCGGCAAAAATCGTTTAGAAACATCGGCCGTATTCGCGTCTGTCGTTCAAAGGACAAGCCATGACCCGTCGTCTGATTTCTTCCGGTTCGCCCTTCGAGGAAGTGGCCGGCTATTCCCGTGCCGTGGTTCAGGACCCGTGGGTGTTCGTTTCCGGGACCTCTGGCTTCAAGGATGGCCAGATCTCCGACAGCGAAGTCGACCAGGCCGACCAGGCATTGCAAACCATCGCCGCCGCCTTGGAAAAGGGCGGCGCCAGCATGGCCGATGTGGTTCGCGTGGTGGTCTATGTCACCGACGCGGGCTATTTCCAGACCGTCGGTCCGGTGCTGGGCAAGTATTTCAAGGCGACCAAGCCGGCCAACACCACCATCGTCTGCGGTCTGGTCGATCCGCGCATGAAAGTGGAAATCGAGGTTACCGCGCTTAAGGTCTGATCGCGGTCGGCCCAAGCCCGCGTGGGGTGAAATGGCCCACAAGATCATTTCATCTGCTGGTTATTTGTGACAAATCCCGATGAGCCTGGCTTATCGGGATTTGTTGTTATTTGGCGCTACAGCCGCTTGACGCGATTTCGGCGGTGATGCCGTTGGCGCGCAAATAAGCGTTGATGTCGGTGGCGGCCAGGGCAAAGCCGGCATTGGCGCCTTGCTTTTCGGCAACATTGATGAAGGTGTTGATCCCCATCGCCCGTCCGCACATATCCACCAGCGGGCCGCCGCTATTGCCGCCCGAGATGGGGGCGGAATGGGCGATGACCGGCAGGCCGCGACCGCGGTTTTGCACGGCCATGATGGCTCCCTGGCTCATGGCCAGTTCGGGCATGGCTTTCATGTCGCCGCGAATAAGGGCGCGAAAGCTCATATCGGTGTCCAGCAGCAGGCCGGGGAAGCCGGCGGCGACCACGTTGGCCAGTTCGTTTGCTTCCAAGGTCAGCGGCAAGGTGGTGGTGGCCCGTGCTCCGCTCACGCGCAAGATGGCGTAGTCACGTTCATTTTGCGCCGCACTGTTGGTGTGGGCCAAAACCTGCGCCGGGCTGGGCGCGTCAAGACCGCGGCCGATGACCATGACCTCGCCGGGTTTGGCGTCGGCGATCACATGATTGTTGGTGATCACGATATCGGGGGTGACGAAGAATCCCGATCCGGTATCGTTGCCGGCGATGACCAGGACAACCGCCTTATGCAGGCGATCGACCAGATCCTTGCGCGACAGGATTTTGGCGTCTTCCAGCGCTTCGGTCGCCGCGGTTTCCTGCTTGTTGATGGTCTTGTCGAGGACGCTGCCCTTTTCCCCCTCGGGCCGGGCCGGCGCGGCGCTTTTCAGCAGGGCGGCGGCGGCGGCGGGGTCGGCGCAGACATCACCGTCCAGGGCGGCTTTCAAGGCATCGGCCCGTTGACGCAGCACTTGCACCTGCGCTTCCTTGTCCGCGACCGGATCGGCCGATTGGGCAAAGGCGGCGCTTGAGGCCAGCAAGGCTGCCGTCATCAGGAGTGGTGGCCAAAACCCCATGCTCTTTGCTCCGTTCATCGTGGCGGCGGGGCCGCCCACATTGATTCCCCGTCCCGGCAAGGGATGGGGATTGGGGTTAGCGGCGGATCAGCATATCCACTTCGCGGTCCAGCGCTTCGCGTTCGCGCCGCAAGGTTTCCAGGCGCTTTTGCTTTTCCGCGTCGGGGGTGAAGCTGTCTTGCTGAACCATGTTGGTTTTCGCCTGCAACGCGTCGATTTGCTTGTTGAGGGCGGCAACCTCCGTCTTCTTTTTCGTGTTGGCTTTTTCGGCGGCGGCAAGACGGCTGCGCATGCCGTCAAGTTCCTTGCGGAAGCCGGCATAGCGAGCCTCGGCGGCATCGCGTTCGGCCTTGACGTCGGCGCTTTGGGCATTGGCGCGTTCCAGCGACCGGGTCTGCTGGGTGTTGGTGTCCTGTTCGTTTTCCAGCGTTTTCTGACGGTCGTTGACACGCTGTTCGTAGCCGCCGCTGGACAGGTTCTTGACGCCAGAGAAGAACCCGCCCTTGGCCGGATCGTCGGTGGTGGCGCAGGCGGTCAGGCTGGCGGTGAAAGCCAGCGCGGCCACAAGACGAAGGATGTTCATGGACTTTCCTTTCTCAGCCGACGCGGGATACGGTGCGGCGTTGGGCCAACGAATCGCGTTCCGACTCAAGCTGGGCGATCTGCTTTTCCAAGGTGGCGATTTCCTTGTTCATGCTGGCCACCTTGTTCTTGGCGACGCCATTCTCGGTCTGGCTGGCGGCCTCGGCGTAATTGGCCTGGCGCTTGCGCAACTCGGCGATGGTGTTGTCCAGATAGGCCCGGTTGTCATCCACCGCCGCCATCTTTGCCTTGGCCTGAGCCATGGTGATCTTGCCCGAGGCCAGTTCCTTGTCGATTTGCTCGATGCGGGCCTTATCGTCGGCGATGACCTGCTGGGTGGCCGAGAGCAGACCGGCAAGGCGTTCGTTCTCGCCGTGCACGTCCTTGATCATGGAATCCAGCTGTTCTTCCTTGGTGGCGTATTTTTCCTGTTTGTCGGCCACATAGGCGCCGACGCCGCCGCCGATGGCCGCCCCGGCGACGCAGCCGATGGCGCCGCCCAGCAGCATGCCCTGGCCGCGATTCTTCTTGCCGGTGGAGCCCAGCAGGATGCCGGCCAGCAAGCCGGCGGCGCAGCCGGTGGCGGCGCCTTCGAAGACGGTCTGGTTATAGGTGTCGGCCTGTTCGCGCATGCGTTGTTCGGCCGGGGTCAGCGGCCGATTGTTGGCGCCGGTGGTCTGGCAGGCGGACAGCATCAAGGTGGCGGACAGCGTCAAGGCCACGGGCTTGATCAATTTCCTCATTTTCTTTTCCCCTCTGGCGTTCATTGTATCTTGTTCCAGTCGGCCAGCCACTGGTTCCGGGCCACCCTCTTATCCTTTTGGTATCCGGTAACATGGGCGAAATTACGGTCAACGTAGGGTTTTAATTCCCCCAATCCCATGCCCTGAAGTTCGACCAGCAGAATTTCCTTTTGCCGCTTCAACACCTCGGTGCCGTAATCCTCGGCGGTACGGATCAGCGAATCGGCATAATAGCGCAAGTTTCCATCCATCACCGCTTGTTCGCGATCAAGCTGTTCCTTGAACGACTTGGTGCGCGGATCGTCGGCGCTGCCGCTGTCGACGCGGGATTTATAAAGCTTGGCCAAGGTATCGACGGCGCGGCTGTCATCGGCCAGCTTGCGGCCCAAAAAGGCCCCCAGGCGCAGGCTGGCCTTGGCGGCGCGGTCGCGTTGTTCGTCGCGGGCGGCGATGTCGGCGCGCAAGGTGGTTTGCAGATTGAGCAAGCGGGTCTTGGTTGACGGGTCGGCGGCGCTTTTGGCCAGCAGGGCCAGTTCTTCCAACGGGTCGTCGGCGGCCTTGGCGGCGGGCTTGTTGTCGGCGGCCGACACCGCGCCCAGTTTGCTCCACGCGGCCTGGGCGCTGCGCAGCCGCTCGGCCGAGGTCAGGACCGGGGCCGCGACCACCACGCGCAAACCGGTGGTCTTGGCCCGACGCGGGGCGTCGCCGTCATAGAAGGGCACTTCCTGACGATAGGCGGCGCGGATGTCTTGTTCGCCGGTCAGGTAATTGCCGCCGCGGACGACGAAAGCGCCGACCTGACCATGCAGGCGATCCAGCCGGCTGAGACGGAACGGTTCCAGCACGATCTCATCGACATTGCCCAAGATGTCGTGCAGGCCCAGCGGATTGGGCTGTAACAGCCCGGTCAGTTGCGGCTTGCCGTTGGCCGATTGGGTGCCGGCGTACCAGACATAGCGGGCCATGCCTTCGGGCATGGGGAACAGGCGCTCGTTGAATTCGGCCGGTGACATCTTGATGCCGCCACGGGCGGCGAATTCCCATTCCACTTCGGTGGGCAGGCGGACATAGCCGATCTCGCCCTCTTCCTTGGGCAATTTGGCGGCGGCGTTCTTGCGCAGCCACTGGCTATAGCGGTCCGAGAAGTTCACCGCGTCGATCCAGCTGAGCGCGGCCTTGGGCAAACGCTTGGCCATGCCCGGCTTGGCCGGGCAGGCGCCATCGGCCATCACCGCTTCGTACTGCGCCTCGCTGACCTCGTATTTGGCCATCAGCAGATAGCGCTGGGTCTTGCCGTCGCTGAAACTGCCGGCCACATAGGCGGTGCGCGCCCCTTCGGCGAAGCCGTGGGCTTCATCTTGGGTGCCGATGGTCACCGGATAGTCCGAATAGAGGGAATCGCCGGGCACCGACAGCTTGCGAAAGGTCATGGCGCCGCCGCACGGCAGTGGCAACACCACGTCGCCATCGGCGGGCTTGGGGTTGAACAGCTTGTCGTCCCACGTCTCGGCCGCGACGGCGGCAGACGTCAGGGTCAGCAGCGCCACCATGGCGAGGCCGAAGCGGTCAAATGTCGCGCAGGCTTTCCGCCGGATCGATGCGTGCGGCACGATATCCCCCTAAGGTCGAAGCGATTAAGGCCAGGGTCAACGTCGCCCCGCTGGCTATCGCCAGATCGGCGGCGCGCAGCAGGCAGACGAATTCCTCGCGGTTGAGATTGGCGGCCAAGGACACATTGACCACATAAGCGACGCCAAAGGCCAGCCCCGCCGACAGCGTCGCCCCGCTCAAGGCGATCAAGCCGGCCTGGATGGCGGGAAAGGCCAACGAGGCCAGCGGCGGAAAGCCGACCAGCCGCATCAGCGCCAATTCGCGCCGCTTGCGATCGACATTGGCCCACAGACTGGCGGCCAAGGACAGCAGATAGCCGCCCACCGCCAGACCGGCGACCATGGCAAAGATGAAGCCCAAGGTCCGGTCCACCGCCTTGACCAGTTCGATGTCGTCGGCGCGGGTGCGCACTTCCATGCCTTGGGCGCGCAGGCGGTCGGCCAGGATGGCGACGCCGTCGAGCGAGCGGGCGAACAGTCGGGCGCTGGAAAATGGCCGTTCGGCCATGGCCATCGGCGTGTCGCGGCCATCACGGTAATCTTCGGTGGCGACCAGCAAGTCCAGCGAAACGAAGGCGGCATCGCGTCCGAACGCCGCTTCGGGCAGGATGCCGACGACCTTCAGCGGCAGACGGCGGACTTGGCGTTCGCCGCCCAAGGTGCGTGACACCAAGGCGGTCACGCTGGCGTCGGCGCGGATTCCCAATTGCTGCGCCGCGCTGTGACTGAGCAATATGCGGTCCTGGCCGCCGGGCGGCGCCAAGGTCCGCAACAACGGGTCGCCCAGGGCGGACGGCACCATCTCGGCCCCGGCCAGGGAGCGGCCGTTGTCGCCGATCAAATCCAGGCTGGCGGCGAGCGAGCGGGTGCGCGGCATCAGAAAACCGGTCTCCGGCAGGCTGTGCAGGGCGGCGAACCACGACGGCTCTAACCGATAGCTGCCGACGATCATCACTTCCAGATTGCGCGGGTCGGCCAACAAGCGGTCGCGCATGGTGGTGACGATGCCCGATTTCAGCCCGAACAGCACCAAAAGCGGCGCCAGAACGGCGGCCAGGGCCAGGACCAGACAGGCGGAAACCCGCCATTCGTGCACGAAATCGGCGACGGCCAAACGCACGGTGCTGGTTGCGGCGGGGGGAAGCAGGCGCATGACGTTCCTTCTTCCTTCCTTCAATTGGCAAAACGGGTGAGCGTGCCGGTCGGCCGCGCCTCGACCCGGCGCAGACCGAAACGGGTCAGCAAATCCCAATCGTGGCTGACCACCACCACCCCCAAGCCCAGTTCGGCCGCCAGGGCCAGCAGCAATTGCATCACGCGCACCGAATGATCGGGGTCAAGCGCGGCGGTGGGCTCGTCGGCCAACACCAGTGGCGGGCGATGGGCGAGGGCGCGGGCGATGGCGACGCGTTGGCGTTCACCGATGGACAGCGCCGCCGGCTTCTTGTCCAGCAGCCCGCCAATGGCCAAGGTGTCGATCAAGCGCGTTTCGCCGGCGCGGTCTGCCGGCAGCCCCAGCAGCGAGCGAGACAGACGGATGTTGTCGCGGACATTCAAGAAAGGCAGCAAGCCGCCGGTTTGCAGAACATAGCCGATGGTGCGGGCGCGTAATTTGGCCAGTTCATTGTCTTGGCCGCCAGACCACAGGGCGGTCACATCGTGACCGGCCAAGCAAAAGCGGCCCTGGGGCAAAGGTCTGAGCACCAGCCCAACCACATCCAGCAGCGTGCTTTTGCCGCAGCCGGAGGGACCGGTGACCGCCACCGCTTCACCCCGCCGGACCGACAGCGAATCGATGGCCAGGGTAAAGCCGTCGGCCCCCCCCCGTCGGCACATCAGATCGTTGATGTCGAGCAGCGGCTCAGCCATGGTCAGGGCAGCGCGTCGAGTGGCAGCGGATAGACCGCTTCGCCCGGATCGGCCCCGCCGTCCAGCGCCACCCAACGATCAACATCGTCGTGATAGATCTGATAAAGGCGCAGCTTGCGATTGACTTCGTCCAAGAAGCTTTGCTGCTGGCTGATGCTCCAGCTTGACCAGGTCTGCTGGTCGATATCCAAGATCTTGCTGCGATAGGGCAAATCATCCAAATATTCGCCCATCAGCCCCAGATCGGCCAGTTTGACGGCATTGGCGTTGTTGATGGCGTTGGGGTCGCGTCCCATCACCGCCGCCGCCGAGCGCATCTTGGCGAAGAAGTCGGTGGGGGATAATTGCGCCGCCTGACCGGCCTTGGCGATGCTTTGCAACACCTGCTGCATGTCCGACAACTGGCTTTTGGTCAGCAGAACCCGCACCTCGGTGGTGGCGATATCGGGTTTGACCAAATCACGGTCGGTGATCCAGGCGCTGAACAGCGGCGGCGCCTTGGTGCCTTCGGCCCGGCCCAGATAGGCCAATTGCATGGCGTGGCCCAACATGGTGGCGTCCATGCGGATGCGGCTGCCATCGTCCTTGGCGGCTGATTTGCTGTAACCGGCATCGGCGGTGCGGGCGGCGCCGGCGGTTTCCTCGCCGCGATAGGCGCCGTTGACCTGTCCGACGATGGCGTCGGCCAGGGTATCGACCATCTGGCCGAACTGATCGACCGCGCCGGCATCCACCGGATAATACAACGGCGCCGACAGCAGCGGGTGGTTGGACAGCACCTTGTACTGGGATTCGGCTTCGGCGTGGTTTTGCTTCCCCGACGGGGTCTTGAGGTGAAGGGTGTAGACCGCCAGACCGCGATGCAGCGCTTCCAGCCGCACCTGTTCGGCATCCAGCTTGGTCGATGACAGCGGATCGCCGCCGCGCAACGCCCCGGCATCGGTGATCAGCACGACGTAGCGTCCGCCGAAATCGGTCCATGGCACCTGATTGACGGCGGTCATCACCCCGGCATAGGCATCTTCGCTGAAGCGGGCGCTGGAAACCGTCGCCCCCTTCAGGCTGGCCACCCGCTTTTGAAAATCCTCGCCGTTCTTGACCTGGGACGGATCGGCGTAAAGGCGCGCGGTATATTCCAGCCCCGGACTCGCCTCGACATTCGAACGGAACGCCACCAATCCAAACTTCACCCGGTCGGACAGGCCGGCCTTGTCGATCTTTTCAGTGATGCGGCGCACGGCGTTGCGGGTGCGGTCGATATAGGGGTCCATGGACATGGTCGAATCGATGACGAACACCACCGCCGCGCGGAAATTGGTCAGCAGGCTGGCCCGATTTTTGTCGGGGCTTGCGGCGGGCTTTTTGTCCTCTTGGGCGCTGACCGAGGCGATATGCAGCAATCGCACCCGGTGGCCTTGGCCGGAAAAGGTTTCCTCGGCATCCAAGATCGGCAGCAGATAGAATTGCTTGGCGATGTCCACGTAATTGGCCGGTTCCTCGGACACCACCCGGGGATCGCCCTTGCCCGCTTCCACCGCCTTGCGCAGCGGCTGGACCTGGGATGCGGGCTTGTCGGCCTCGACGATGGCCGCCAGGTCCTTGCGATCATTGAACATCAACGCCCGCTCGCGTCCGGCCGGATTGGTGAAGGCCAGGGTCAGTTGCTGCTTCCACGGCAAGGTCAGGTCCTCGCGCAGCCAGCCATCGGTCTTGCCCTTGGCGGTCAATCCGACCTCAAGCCACGCGACGCCGCCGATGTTTTGGCGGGAATAGACGTAAAAGCGGGTCAACGCCGGTTGCTGTGCCCCCGGACCGTCGCCGGCCTGGCGTTTGAGCACGGCGCCGGGACGACTGAGAACCCGTTGATACAAGGTTTTCTTGCCTTCCATCAGCATGGGCGCACGGTCGGCGGCGACGGCCGCTGGCGCGGCGACGCAGAACAAGGCGCCAAGAACGGTGGCGCAGATGACGCCGATGGCCGCGGGGGCGGAGATGGTGCGGGTCACGTCAGTTCCCCCCCTTGGGCTTGCCCAACAATTCCTTGGCCTTGGCATCGCCGGCATCGGCGGCCTTTTGCAGCCATTCGCGGCCCTTGTCGTGCTGGAAGCCGCTGGGGGTCAGTTCCGTCATGATCTTGCCCAACTGGCGCTGGGCTTCGACATTGCCGCTTTGGGCTGGCGGTTCGTACCAATAGGCGGCGGTCTCGGCATCGGCCTGGGGCATGGGACTGGTCTGTGGGCTCCAGCTTTCCGGGTCGTACATATGGGCCACCGCCATGGCGGCATCCATGTTGCCGCCGCGCGCCGCGTGCTGGTGCAGCAGCATGGCGAAATCCAGCTTGCCCCGCTCGGTCAGTTTCAGTGCGGTCTGGTAGGCTTTGTCGGGCTCGGGGGTGGCTTGAATGTACTTTGCCAGATCCTCGCGGGTGTTGATTTCCGACGGCGCCACCGCGCCATCCGGCTGTTTGGTCTCGATCGGGGTGGTTTCCTGGGCGACCGGCTGGTCGTCGGCGCTGAACAACAAGAAATAGGCGGCGATGCCGCCGGCGAGGACCAAGATGACCATAAGGACGCCGACCAGCGGCAGGACCATGGAATTCGGGGCGGGTTCCGCCGACGGAACCGGACGTTCCGCCGTCAGAATCGGCATTTCGGGCACGGGGACCGGTTCGGGCTCGGGCTCGGGCTCGGGCTCTGGGGTGGGTTCGGGCTCTGGCGGCGGCGGGGCGATGACGGTGGCCGCCGCCCCGTGCAGATGCGAGCCGTAAAGCTTATCGGTCTTGATCCGTCCTTCCTCGGTGCGGCCATCAATGCGTACCGCCATGCCGACGATGTCCGACGGTCCCAGCAAAGCCAGCGGATCGACCAGTTCGGGGCCGACGCGGCCCAGCAGGGCGCTGCCCTCGGCGAACAAATCGGGCAGCGGCAGCCATTGTTCCTCGCCATGCCAGGCGCGATCGGCGCCCAGGCTGGTCTTGCTGTTGATGCGAGTCAGCCGCATCTGGCCCGCACCGGGACTGATCGCCCCCAGGCCGACAATCTTCACGCTGGCCTGGCCGGGGGTGTCACCGATGATCTCGACCTTGATGGGCATCTTATGCTCCCGCTTTGGCAAGTTGAGGGCTGGCGCCGGCAATGGTATTCAGAATCTGACCCAGCCGCAGGTTTTGTTCCGGGGATATCTCGCTGCCGGCGGCATGGCCGGCATTGGCGACGGCGGTGGTGCGGAACGCCTCGAACCAATCCATGATGTAGAGACCGGAAAAAGGCAGTGGATTGGGACCGATGGCGGGCAGGCTGCCAAGCGGGATCGGTTTGGGCGGCTGGAACAAGGTTTGCCCCTGCATCACCGAGGCCGGGCGTTGCGTCGGCTCGATCTCGGAAAATCCCAGATAGTCGATGTAATCGTTGACGATGGTGGTCGCCACCAGCACCTGCTGGTCGGCCAGCTTGCTGCGGGTGGCGGCGGCGCGGTTGCTGGCCTTGTGCAGGGATTCGACCAGTTTGCTTTCCAGGCGAAAGCGCATGGCGCCGGTGATCACTTCGTCGATCAAGGCTTGCAAGGCGTCGCCGCTGAGGCCAAGAAAGGCCTTGATCTCGGGGCTTTCCGGCAATTGGCGCAACTGTCGCAACCAGTCGCTCATCACCGCCTTGGCGAACAGGGCGGCGCGGCCGGTGGACGGGACCGCCTGTTCCACCGCCGGGCTGGCCGCGGTGGCGGCGAAGATATCGAGTGAGATCAGTCCGCCGCCGCCAAAGGCCGAATTGGGAGCCGCGCCATCGGGCGTTTCGACCGCCTCGTCCTCGGCTTTCAGATAAAGCGCGCGCAGATGCTCGGCCGAGGGCTGGAGGGCGCGCAGCACCTCGCCGAACACGGTCGGACGCTGGCGCAATTCGCCCAGCACCATCTCGGCCAGCCGCTTCTTGCGCTCGACTTCGTCGGCGCCATCGGCGCGGTAATAGGCGCCCAACTGGATTTCCACCAATTCGCGCTGGACGTGGTCCACCTGTTCGCCGATGCGGTCCAGCTTGTTGCCCACATGGGCGACCTTGCGCAGATGCTCGACCAGCCGGCTCATGCCGCCGTCGTCGCAGCCGATCATGGTATCCCAGGTCGGGCCGGGGTCAGCCACATGGCGCTGAACCATCTGGTTGGCGACGAAGGTGGCGCGCATGCGGTCGATATCGTCTTGGACATCGGCCTTGATCGACAATTCCTTTTCATCGTCCAACTCGAAGATGCCCTTGGACATGCCGGGCTTGCGCACCATGAACAAATTGTCGAAGGCCTTGCCGCCGGCCCATTCCTGCACCCAAGCCGCCTTGCCGAAGCGTTCCAGCAAGGCCAGGGTCAGCATGCCGTTCCACTTCATGTCCAAATTGCTGTCGCTTTGGTTCATGCTGTCGCCCAGGCGCTTGTCGAACATGGTCAAGGCCCACAGCAGACCGGGCGCCCGGCGGGCGCGCTCGGCCGGGGTGGCGCCTTGGGTGGCGGCGACCCAACTGTCCAGCACCGGCCCCAGGGCGGTGATTTCAATCTGCTTGTCGGACGGATTGCACAAGATCAGGACATTCATTTCCTGGTCGTCGGTGTAGCGTTCGAACAGATAAGCGACCTTGCCGCGCAGCAGCAGCGTGCCGACCGGGTCCGAGCCTTCGTCCGCCGCCGCCGCCTGGGCGACGCTGGTCAGCCCCATGCGGCCGCGATAGCCGGGGAAGTCCAGCAGGTCCAATTCCTCCAGCAAATCGACGCGCGGCGCATCGGCCAGACCGAAGACCATTTCCTTGGTCAGCGCCGCCAGCAGCGAGCGTTGCAGTTTGACCTCGGCCACCGGCTGGCCATCGACCACCGGCAGCACGCCGACCAGATCGGCGGTGTCGGTGCCAAAGCGCACCCGTACCGCATCGACGTTCATGATCGAATTGGTCTGGACATAGACATCGCCGCTTCGTTCCACCAGGGCGGCGGTGGGGGCGTGCACGTCGGTGGCGAAGGACAGAGTTTCCAGGACCTGGCGCAGCCGGGCATAGGCTTGGGTGAATTCCGGCAATTCGCCCCACACCAGGGCGAACAGGCGGACGCGGTCGGCGGGCAGCAGATAGGGGGCCAAGCCGATGGCGGAGGGCCAGAATAATCCGGCCAGCGGCTCATTGGATTTCTTGAAACGGCGGTCGAAGTAATCGGACAGGTCGACGACGTCGTCTTCATCCATGCCGCCGGTGCGCTTGGCCTGGCGGCGGCTTTCCAGATCCTTCAACCGGCTGAGGATGGTTTCCGCCGGGATGTCGAAATTGGCGCGCTCGCGGTCGAAATCCAGCAAGAAGCTGTTGCCGAGGATCTTGATCATGTCCGCTTCGTTCAACAACGACAGCAACACCGGATAGCCGCGGGTGGTGGCCAGCGGCTTGCGGGTGAAGCGGGTGACCAGACCGGTGGCTTCCTTGCCGCCGCCGGGCGGATTGATGTGGTCGATGAAGTCCAGCCGCTCGCCATCGACCATGGTTTCCAATCGGCCATTGGCGCTGCGCGCCAGTGACGAAATCAGATAGGATTTGCCGGCTTGGGACAGGCCGAAGAAACCGGCCGACATCGGCCGCCCCGCGGCCTGGCCCAGACGGCGGGCCAGATTGCGGCTGCGGCGCAGCCGTTCGATCAGGCCGTCGGCGTCGCGGTCAAGGCGCTGGGCGCCGGGGCGCACGTCGGCGACCCAATCGATGGCCTGTCCGGCGCCCTGGTACAGCCCTTGGCAGCGCTTGGAAAGAATATCGGGAGTCCTGCTCACGTCTTATCTCCTCAGCGAACGATGCTGCCGGTGTCGAGCCAGTAGCTGTTTTCGCCGATGCCGGCGTTGTTTAAGGTGTTGAGGCGGATGCGCAGCACCGAATTGCTGAGCGTGCTGCGGCCCTTTTCGGCGACGCGGGCGATTTCCAGCACCTCGGCCCGGCGCTGCGAGCCGCGCCGCAACGTCACCTCCAGCACGCTGGCGTTGTTGCCGTACAGCTTTTCCGCCGCCTTGTTGTTGTCGGGGGCGAATTCCACCTGATACAGCGGACTGGCCACCCAGCGTTCGGCGGCAAGCTGGCGAAAGCCCAACATCATCTGTCCGCGCATCTCGAAGGGGGCGTCGGGCAATTGATATTCGCCATCGTCCAAATCGACGTCGCGGTAATAGATATCGGCGTCCTTGATGGTGTTGTTATGGTCCATCAGACCGATGTGACGCACCGTCGAATAAATGCGGAATTGGTTGGCGCGGAAGAAGAAATTGGGAATGCGGCCTTGGCCGAGGACGCAGATCATGGCGCCGACCGCCGCCGTCGTCTTGGGGTCGTCGATGCGGCCTTGACGGTGGAACGGATACCAATTGCCGGTGCGGTAATCGTGCATGGGGACGATGCGGTCGGGCGGCAAGGCGCACAAGGCGCGGAACAGCGCCAAGATGCCCGGCAGCCGTGACGGCCGGCCGCTGAGCAACAACACGTCGCAATCATACAGATGCACCAATTCGCACAGCGATTTGATGGTGTTGCAAATCTCCATGCGATCGGTGATGAACAAGGTGTGCAGCCGGTTGAGGTCGATGGTGACCGGCACCGCCATCAGGTCGAAAGCCGGGGCGCCGGCCCCCAGCACCGCACGGACGCCTGACGCGAAATAATCAAGCACGGCGGTGGAGGGCTTTTCCCGGTCGGCCAGGATTTCGCCGATGGTCAGCGTGTGCGATTCGCCGCCGGTCTGATAATTGTAAACCTCGTAATCCTTAAGGATGCGCAAGGCCAGCGGATACATGATCTGTAGCCCCAGTTGCTGGCGCATCACCATGTGCTGGACGATGCCGGCCTCGGCCCCGATCAGCTTGGACAACAGCGGATCGGGATCGCCGATGCCGTGAGTGCGCAAGGCGGCGGCGATGGCCGGGACCACCATCTTTTCCAGCACTTCCAGCACGATGTCGTCGCCGGCGATCTTGAAGCCGTCGCGGAAACGCTGTTGCGGCAGGATCGAGACGTTGCCGCCACGGCCATCGTCAAGCGCATAATCGTTGATGACCAGATCGGTGGTGCCGCCGCCGATATCGACCGAGGCGATGGTCAGCACGCTGCGCTCGGGGCCGGGACGGCGGCGGCGCATGACCTGGATGAATTCTTCCGGGCGGCCGCCGAAATGGTTGGCGGTTTCCGAGAACAGATAGACCGCCTGGGCGCAGGTGGCTTCGTCCCATTGGGTGTTGAAGCTGGGCAGCGGCGGCCACGCCTGTTCCTTGCCCTCGTTCTCGATGTCGGTTTCGGTCGGGTGCCAGCCCATGGCCTTCCACACCAAACCGATGGCTTGGCGCATGCGCTCGCGGAAGATGTCGCGCTCGGGCTTGGGCATGGAGGGCGGCACGGTCAGGGTGACGCTGCGCAATTGGCGGGCGACGTTGGCCTGATTTTGCTTCATGCGCTGGCCCGGACTGTTCATCTGGCCCAGAGCCTGGGTCAGCACCTCGGCCAGCATGAAGGTCATCAGCGACGACCGCGAATAGCGCGGGATCAGCACCTGAAATTGCTCATCCTCGGGCAGGGTGAACAAGGCGTCGCCCAATTCGTTGATCAAATCGGCGAAGGGGGCGGCGGTGGCCAAAGGCTCGGCTTCCGCCTTGTTGAAGGCCTGATTGAAGCGCCAGCCGTTTTCATAGCGTTCGTCGTCCCACAGATAGCGCTTGGGACTGGACAGACCGGTGGCGCCCTCGGTGCCGCGCCGACGCGAGGCCAGCCGTGTCGCCTCGGGGCCGACGCGGGCGATGGTCGGCCAGACGAAAGCGTCGTTGCGGCCGGAATGGCAGGAATGGTCAACCTTGCCGAACACCGCCTCGGCGAATTCGATGCGGCTTTCGAACGGCTCGGAATAAACCCTGTGCGGACGCGACAGATCGCGCAATTCCAGCTCGTAGCGGGTGCGCAGGCCGTTATTTTCCTGCGGGTGATCCTCGATCAGGATGCCGCAGGTGCGCGAATTGCCGACGTCCAGGACCATATCCACCGGAATGGCCTTGAGGATGTGGTCGCGCTGATTGCTGAGAATGCGGATCTTGGGCAGACGCAGGCGATTGCCCAACAGCCACAAGACGTTGAGATAATGGGCGTGCTGGTCCAGCTGGTTCAGTCGCTCGCCAATATCCTCGGGCGAGTATTTCAGGCGCGGGGTGGCGTTGTCGTTGTACAGCTCGGTGATCCAGTCGGCGAACCAACTTTGTTCGCAAAACCAGCTCATATCGTTGCTGCGCCAAGCCAGGGCGAAGCCGGCGCCGCTGCTGACATCGGTTTCGGTCGGGGCCAGATAGGCGTCGCCCGAGGCGTCGTCGGCGAACACCTTGGTGTCGAAGGCCAGGACCAGCCGGTGGGTGTGACCGTCCAGATCCTCGCCCGGACGCATGCTGACCAAGCGCGCCCGCGCCCAGTTCAGCGGCCCTTCGGCGAAGCGGCCGGAATGGATGCGCAGGAACGGGATCGGCAGCCAGACATCTTCCAGCAGACGCACCGATTCGTCGATGGGCACGTCGCGCAGCTTCTGGTCCGGCACCGCATTGCGGCTGCCGGGATAGAAATAACGGCCGCTGGGTTCATCATATTCGGTGCGCTGCAACGAGGTGTTGCTGTCGCTGCGCAGGAACATGCCGGGCATCTCTTTCTTGATGTCCAGGGTCAGACCGAAATCCATGAACTGGACGCCAGTCCGCATGATCAGGGTCGCTTCCTCCTCGAAGCGGATCAATTCAGGAAGCATGGTCAGGTTCAGCCCTTCTGCATTCGAGTTGTCTATTTGACAATTTCCACGAAATAGCCGCCGCCATCGGCGTTCACGCCCTTACATTCAGCCTTGCCGTCCTTGCCCTGGCGGCATTGCACCTGCGAGCGGTCGAAGACTTGACCGTCGCCGCACTTGGCCGCGGCGGTCTGGTTCAGCAACAAGGCATTGCCCTTGATGCTGGCTTCGACCGGGGCCGGGCATTTGGTGCCGTCACTGCGCAAAATGGTGGCGGTGCCCTTGCCGTCCTTGAAATCGTATTCGACCTCAAGCGGGCGGCCGGTCTGGCTATCCATCAGGCCGGTCCGGGACCGCCAATGGCCATCCAGGAACGTGACCGCCCCCTCTTTCAGCGCCGTGTCGGGCAGGACCAACGGCGGCGGTGGCGGGGTGGCGGGCTTGGTGGGCGCAACCGTGCCATTCTTGTCGGCGCCGGGCTTGGCCGCATCCTTGGTTTCGGGCGGCGGCGTTCCATCCTTGGTCTCGACCTTGGGCGGCACGATGTCGGCGGCGGGGGCGTCGGGCTTGGTTCCCTCCGGCGCGGTGACGCTGTCGGCGCCGATGGTCCCGTCGGGCACGATCACGCGGGTGCCGCCGACCAGGGGGCCGCTTCCACCCTGGGGAACGATCCCGACACCGGGTATTTCGGTCTGGGGGATTGCGGCCTGGGGCAGATCGGTCCGGGGCAGTTCCTCGGTCGGTGCGATCACCCCGAGCAAGGGGATCTCGGGGCCGCAACTGCGCAGGCCGAACAGCAGCAACAGCAACAGCAGCAGCAACAGCAACCACAGCCACCACAGCCGCCGCCACCAGGGCAGCACGACCGCCGGCGCCGCCAAGATCGGCGGCGGCGGCATGGCCGGACTCGGTGGGGTCGGGATCGCCGCGTGCAGGCCAAGATCGCGGATGATATCGGTTTCCGGCGCGGCGTTCAGGCGGCCGAAGCCCCAAAAGGTGATAACCGGGCGGCCATCGACCAGATGGATATGCGATTCATCGGGAATTTGGGTGGCCAACGGCAGCAGACGGGCGAACACTTCCATGTCCTGATTGTTGCTGGCCTGGCCCAGCATCTCGGTGCTGCGGCGCTGAAAATCCTGACGGGCTTGCAACATGGCGGCGCGGGCCGGAGCACGCTCCTCCTCGGAGGCGGCGGCCCACGGCACCACGGTGCTGCCGCTGGAGGCGTACCAACTGATGGTGTCGCCCGCTTCGTTGATTTGCGGCATGGCCAGCATGTCGGCGCATTCCGGCCCCAGCATGCGCTTGACCAGCGCCCGCAATTGCGATGCGGCGGTATAGACCGGGCGGCCGACCGAACCCAAAGCGTTGTATTCGCGCAATCGACCGGTTCGCAACAGCAAGCCAGACATCTTTTTTCCCCTTGTGTCTGGATTCATTCAGAAGCTGCACCTTCCATCTGAATGAACCAGGGCGTAATCCGTTGAATTTTCCGCATTACGGGCGTCCGTCCGTCATTCCCCGCCGCAACCGGGTGGCACCGGGGTTTCACCGCTCGCTTTGCGGATCAATTCGGGCAATTCTGCGGCGGATCGCATGGGCAGCATCCGGCCGCCGGTGGCTTCGGCAATGCACCGGCTTTTGCCTTGGCCACCGACATCGACGACGTTGATGGTCAGCTTGGGCTTGGCCGCCTTCAGCGCCCGCGCCGCCGCGCAGGGGTCGCCGCCGCACGAATCCTCGCCATCGGTGACCACCACCAAAGTGGCGGGGACGCTGACGCCATCCACTGTGTTGCCGGCCCGTTCGATGCCGCGCGCCAACGGCGTGCCTTCCATCGGCCGGATGCTCTCCAGCAGGCTTTTCAGGCGGGGGCGTTCGGCCGGGCTAAAGAATTTGTGGTTGTCGGCGCCTTGGCAATGGCCAAAGACAACCATGCCCACATCCATATCGCCGGGCAGGGTGGCCAGCATGCGGTTGATGGCGGCCTTGGCGGCGCTCAGGCGGTCATTGCCGCCCCCGGATTTCAAGCCCATGCTGCCCGACGCATCCAGCAGCAAGACCAGTTCCGGCGCTTCCCATTTCTTGCGCGGCGGCGGACAGATGGACGATTGCGGCGGATCCGCCATGGCCTGCTGTTTGGGCGGCTTGGGTTGCGGATTAGGCTGGGGCTGCGGTTCCGCCGCCGGCTTTTTGGTGGGGTTGTGCTTTTTCTCGACCGGGGGCTTTTCGACGGGGGTCGGCTCGGGCGCTGGCGCGGGCTGCTCCGGCTCGACCACCGGCGGCAGCGGGGGTTTTTCCGGCTCGATCGGGGTTTCGGAGGGGGGCGCGACCGGCTTTTCGGGCGCACAGGCGGCGAGACGGCGGCGCAATTCCGCTTCGGCATCGGCGATTTGGCCGTTCAGCGCGGCTTCTTCCGCCGTCAATGCCGCCAATCGGTCGTCCTTGGCCATGTCCGGGGGGGTGCCCATCAGCACCAGCCACAGCCACCACAGCACCGCCGCCAGCAAGGCCAGCGCCGCCAGCCCGCCGAGCAACCGCCACGGAAAGCGCGAGGCCGCCGCCGCCACTGGCGCGGCGGCAGCGGCGGCGACGGTGGCCGTCGGGGCCGCTGCTGTCGCGGCGGAGAGAGAGGGGGCGGAGAGAGAGGGGGCAGCGAGAGGGGTGGTGGCAAGGGCCGCGGTCGCGGGCAGCGGGGTCGGCACGCCGTTGCCGGCTCGGCCCCAGCCGATGATCACCGGTTGGCCGTTGACGACATAGATGGCGTCCGCCGGCGGCGACACGGCGGCGGCGGCCAGCAAGGCGGCGGCGGGGTCGGCGGCCTGACGTGCGGCCAAGTCGCGCAGGGCTTGAAGCCGGTCAACCAAAAGACGTTCGGCCTTGGCCTTGTCGGCGTTCCCCAGCGAGGATAAAGGAACGGGCTGCCCCGCAATGTCCGTATACCAATCAATCTTCGATTGGTCGGGGCTGCGAAGTGGTTCGGAAATAATTGAGGCTGATGTTGGAGGAAGATATCGGCGAATAAAAGAATTTATTGCTGAATAGTCTTCCCAGATGGGGCGGCCGGACAGGGTTGGTGGCTGAGTCGCCGCCGCATCAAGTCGCGCAATTCTTACTTTTTGCGCCATTTCAAGCCGCTGCTCCTCAAGCTTTGCTTAAGGTTGAATTTATATCAGATTATAGCAGATAGGGAAATAGGCTAGCCCCCAAGCGCCGGGCTGGGGCCAGAGCTGTCGGCCGAGACGCGCGCCCTGTCCCCAGGGTTGGGGTGTCTGGCCCCTTATGCCGCCTGTCCGGCCTCGCGCACGTCGCCGAGAAAGCTTTCCACATGCAGGCGCAAGGTTTCGGCCTGGGTCGACAATTCGCCGGCGGCTTCCAGCACTTCGCGGGCGGTATGGCCGGCGGTGGTGGCGGCGATGCTGACTTGGGCGATGTTCGACGACACTTCGTGGGTGTCGTTGGCGGCGGCTTCGATGGAACGGGCGATTTCATGGGTGGCGGCGGTCTGCTGTTCCACCGCTGCGGCGACTTCCGATGACGCATGGCCGATATCGCCGATGATGGCGACGATGGAATCGATGGCCTCGGCCGCTTCGCGGGCGCTGATCTGAACCGCGGAAATCTGCTCGGCGATTTCGGTCGTCGCCCGTGTGGTCTGGTTGGCCAGGGATTTCACCTCGTTGGCGACGACGGCGAATCCTTTGCCGGCATCGCCGGCGCGGGCGGCTTCGATCGTCGCGTTCAGTGCCAGCAAATTGGTCTGGCTGGCGATGTCGGTAATCAGTCCGATCACCTCGCCAATGCGTTTGGTGGTGTCGTTCAGGCTGGTGACGATGGCGCTGGAACGCTGGGCCTGGGCGACGGCGCTGTTGGCGATCTGGGTCGAGGTTTCCACTTGTCGGGCGATTTCGGCCTCGGTGGCGGACAATTCCTCGGTGGCGGCGGCGACCGTCTGCACGCTGATGGCGGCGCTTCCGGCGGCCGAGGCGACGTTGGTCGATTGCTGGCTGGTCTGGGCGGCGATGGCCGACATGCTTTGGCTGGTGGCCTGCATTTCGGTGGCGGCGGCGCTGACGGCCTTGATGACCCCGGCGGCGGTCTGGTCGAACAGTTCGGTCAGTTCGCTGATGCGGGCCTGACGGCGCATCTGGTTTTCCTGTTCTTCCAGGCGGCTGGCATTGGCGTTGGCGGCGGCTTCCACGTGGTCGCGGAAAATCATCAGGCCGCGGGCCAGTTCGCCGATTTCGTCCACCCGTTGGGTGTGGGCGATGTCGAAGCCGTGTTCGTCATTGGTCAGGCGTTTGATGGCGATGGTGACGTCGCCCAAGGGGCGGGTGATGGAGCGGCTGATCACGCTGGCGATCAGCCCGATGATGGTGACCACCATCAGGACGCCCAGACCGAACAGGCCGGCGCGGGTGACAAAGGCGGTGTCGACGTCGTCGATATAGATGCCGGTGCCGACGACCCAATCCCAGGGGGCGAAGCCCGCCACATAGGACAGTTTGGGGACGGCCTTGTCTTTGCCCGGCTTGGGCCAGTCATAGGTGACGAATCCGGCGCCGGATTTTTCGACTTCGGCGTTCATGCGGCGAAACAGATAGCCGCCGGCCTTGTCCTGCATGGCATCGACGCTGGTGCCGATCAGCTTGGCATTGGGATGGGCCAGCATGATCGAGCCGGCCTTGCGGTGCACCCACAGATACTCGCTGTCTTCATAGCGCAGGGCGGAAAGCGCGGCCAGGGCGCGGCTTTGCGCCTCGGCTTGCGACAGGCGGCCGGCCTGTTCCTCGGCCTGATAATGGGCCAGCAGCGAACGCCCGATCTCGACAATATGCCGGGTCTTGGTTTCGCGGCCTTCCATCAGGTCGCCGCGGGCTTGTTTGAGGGCCAGTCCGGCAACGATCAAGGTGCCAAGCATGGACACGGCAACGACCAGCCAAAGGCGTCCGCCTATGCGCATTTTATCCTCCCCTGTCCGACGATAATTTTTATGTGACGTCGGTTGAGGGTATGCTTATACGAAAGGATAGGTTTCGTCAACTATACATTTAGTCGGTGGTTGCTGCGGCGGTTACTGTGGCAAGACTATTTTCTCTTTTTAATGCCTGCTTCCAACGCGTCGCAGACTGTGCGTAGTACTTTGACGCGGGCGAAAGTCTTGGTGTTCGCTTCTACCAAGGTCCATGGCGCGATGTGGGTCGATGTCTGCTCGACCATGGCGTTGACGGCGGTTTCATAGGCGCCCCACTTCTCTCGGTTGCGCCAATCCTCGTCGGTCAGTTTCCATTGCTTGTATTCAATTTCGCTGCGCTGTTCGAACCGGGCCAGCTGTTCTTCCGGGGTGATGTGCAGCCAGAATTTACACAAGACATGGCCGGCCTCGACGATCTGTTCTTCGAAATCGTTGATTTCACCATAGGCTCGTTGCCAGGCTTCATCGGAACAAAAGCCTTCGACCCGTTCGACCAGGACGCGGCCGTACCACGAGCGGTCGAAGATGGTGACGCGGCCGGCGCGCGACAGATGGCGCCAGAATCGCCAAAGATAATGCTGGGCGCGTTCTTCCTCGGTGGGGGCGGCGATGGGGATGACCTGATAATCGCGGGCGTTGAGCGCGTTGGTCAGGCGGCGGATGGTGCCGCCCTTGCCGGCGGCGTCCCAGCCTTCGAACACCAAGACGGTGGAGATCCCCTTGTCCTTGGCCTTGCGGTGCAGTGCCGACAGACGGCCGCGTTGTTCTTGCAATTGGCGGTTATATTCGTCGCCATCCAGGGCTTGGGTCATGTCCAGCGATGACAAAATGGACGGCTGCTTGGCCAGGACATCGGGCAGCGCCGGTTTTTGGTTGTTGGGCTTCTTCAGCTCGGCCGCCACCTTGGTCATGGCTTCGCGCCGCTGCAAATGGCTGTTGATGGCCTCTTTAAGGAGATTGAGGACGACGGAAGTGCGATAGCGGGCGTCGGCGCCCTCGACGATGTGCCACAGCGCATGGCCTTTCGACGTCTGCATGATCAACCGTTCGGCGGCGCCGACGAAACGGTCGTACATTTTCCAGTGCTTCCAGTCCAAATCGGTGACTTGCCAAGCGGTCAGCGGATCGTCTTCCAGCTTTTTCAGCCGCTTCTTCTGCGCCTTTTCCGACAGGTGCATCCAGAATTTGACGATCAGAGCGCCGTCATCGGCCAGGGATTTTTCAAAGCGGTTGATCCGGATCAGCCGCTCATCCATGTCGGCGACGCTGATATGGTCGTGCACCCGTTCCATCAAGGGGCCGTGATACCACGATGACAGGAACATGCCGATCTTGCCCTTGGGCGGCAGATCGCGCCAATAACGCCAGAACGGCGGGCGCTCGGCTTCGTCCTCGGAGGGGCCGGCATAGGCGCGGGTCACCGTCCAGCGCGGGTCCAGCCATTCGTTCAGCAGATTGGCGGTTTCGTTCTTACCGGCGCCATCGACGCCGCCAAAGATGATGATGACGGGGAAATCGGCTTCGCGCAGACGGCGCTGTAATTCCAGCAGCTCGGTCCTCAGCGTCGGCGCGATGGCGTCGAATTCCTCACGCGTGACCTTGCGGCCCAGCTCGGCGGCCTCGAACATGACAAAATCCCCCATCCCACCCTTAACCAGTGGTTTCAAAGCTATGCCTGAATCCACAAGGCGGCAAGGGGTTCGCTCTGGCGGCGAAAGACTTGATCAGCGTCGCCAGGGTTTTCTTGCCGCGCTCATCCCGGCCCCGTCTCTATTTCCAGATCGGTTTGCCGGTGCCGGGCAGGCCGTATTCGGCCCAGCGCGCCGACACCTTGCCGATGACGTCTTGATCCATATTGATCTTCTCGCCCCATTCGCGCTTGGTTTCCGGCGGCCATTTGTTGGTGGCGTCCATGCCCAGCTTGCCGCCCAAGCCCGATTCGGGACTGGCGAAATCCAGGTAATCGATGGGGGTGCCCTCGATCACGGTGATGTCGCGGGCCGGGTCCATGCGGGTGGACATCGCCCACATGACGTCTTTCCAGTCCCGCGCGTCGATGTCGTCGTCAACGACGATGACGAATTTGGTGTACATGAACTGGCGCAGGAACGACCACACCCCCATCATCACCCGCTTGGCATGGCCGGGATAGGCCTTCTTCATGCTGACCACGGCGATACGATAGGAACAGCCCTCGGGCGGCAGCCAGAAATCGACGATTTCGGGGAATTGCTGGGTGAGCAGCGGGATGAACACCTCGTTCAACGCCTCGCCCAGCACGCTGGGTTCGTCCGGCGGCCGGCCGGTGAAGGTGGACAGATAGATGGGGTCCTTGCGCATGGTGATGGCCGAGACCCGGAACACCGGGAAATCCTCGACCGAATTGTAATAGCCGGTGTGGTCGCCATAGGGGCCTTCGGGGCCGAATTCGTCGAGCATGACGTGGCCTTCCAGCACGATTTCGGCCGTGGCCGGCACCTTCAGCGGCACCGTCTTGCACTCGACCAGTTCGACCTTCTTGCCGCGCAGCAGGCCGGCGAATTGATATTCGCTCAGCGTGTCGGGCACCGGGGTGACGGCGGCCAGGATGGTGCCGGGATCGGCCCCCAGAACCACGGCGGCGGGCATCGGTTCGCGCTTGCCCTGGCCCCAGCGCTGGAAATGCTGAGCGCCGCCGCGGTGTTTCAGCCAGCGCATCAGCGTGGTGTTCTTGCCGGTCACCTGCATGCGATAGATGCCCAGGTTGAAGGCGTCGCGTTTGTCGCCCTTGGGGTCGGGGCCTTGGGTGACCACCAGCGGCCAAGTGATCAGGGGGGCCGGTTCGCCCGGCCAGCAGCTTTGGATCGGCAGGCGCGACAAATCGACGTCGTCGCCGGTCAGCACCACCTGCTGGCACGGGGCCGAGCCCACGGTTTTCGGCTTCATCGCCATCACCGTCTTGATCAGCGGCAGCATCTCCATGGCCTCGCGCCAGCCGCCCGGCGGCTCCGGCTGTTTGAGGAAGGCCAGGGTCTCGCCCACTTCGCGCAATTGGTGCGGTTCGCGGTCCATGCCCCAGGCGACGCGCTCGACCGTGCCGAACAGATTGACCAGGACGGGCATGGCGTATTTCGAGCCATCGGCCTTGACCACGTTTTCGAACAACACCGCCGGACCGCCCTCGGCCAGCAGGCGGGTCTGGATTTCGGTCATCTCCAGCTCGGGGGAGACCGGGGCTTGCACCCGCACCAGACGCCCTTGGGTTTCAAGATGACGCATGAAATCGCGCAACGACTCGTAAGGCACATGCCCCTCCGTTCAAGACGACGCACAAGAAAGCGCCAGATGGCATCGGGCGTCAACCCTACGCCTTTAGACGCCTTGGCCTGAAAGGGCTTTGGCTGTACCTTGAAGGGGTCCGCACAGGCAAGGATGCGGACAGGGTCGGGGAGCTTTTGGGAGCTGGGCACATGGCTGCCGCGTCGCAGGAACAACGCTATCGCACGCTGATCGAACTGGGCATCGCCCTCTCGGCCGAGCGCAATCACAACCGGCTGATGGAAAAGATCCTGCTGGGCGCCAAATCGATGACCAACGCCGATGGCGGCACGCTGTATCTGGTCACCGAGCATAAGGACGGTCTGAAGTTCGAGATCATGCTCAACGACACCTTGGACGTGGCCATGGGCGGCACCACCGGCAAGCCGATACCGTTCCCGCCGTTGAGGCTGCACGACGATCAGGGCAACCCCAATCACAAGAATGTCTCGTCCTATTGCGCGCTGTCGGGGACCACGGTCAACATCACCGACGCCTATGACGTCGATAAGTTCGATTTTTCCGGCACCAAGGCGTTCGACGCCAAGACCGGCTATCGGTCGAAATCATTCCTGACCGTGCCGTTGAAGAATTACGAAAACGAGGTGATCGGCGTCCTGCAACTGATCAATGCCCGCGACCGCAAGAACACCGTCATCGCCTTTGGCCCCGACATCACCCCCTTGATCGAGGCGCTGGCCTCTCAGGCGGCGGTGGCGCTGGACAACCAGCGTCTGATCGAAGCGCAAAAGCATCTGTTCAAAAGCTTCATTCAAGTGATCGCCGGCAGCATCGACGCCAAAAGCCCCTATACCGGCGGGCATTGTAATCGTGTTCCCGCCTTGACCTTCATGCTGGCCCGCGCCGCCTGCGCGCAAAAGGACGGTCCCTACCGGGATTTCACCCTCACCGACGATGAATGGTACGAGTTGGAGGTGGCCGCCGGCCTGCACGATTGCGGCAAGGTGACGACGCCGGAATACATCGTCGACAAGGCGACCAAGCTGGAAACCATCTACAATCGCATCCACGAAGTGCGCATGCGCTTCGAAGTGCTTAAGCGCGACGCGGTGATCGACTATCTGCAAGGGGTTCTGGCCGAGGAAATCCCCGAGGCCGCGCTGAAGACGGCGATGGAAACCCGACTGGCCCAATTGGACGATGATTTCGCCTTTATCGCCGAATGCAATGTCGGCGGCGAGTTCATGGCGCCGGAACGGATCGAGCGGATGAAGCAGATCGCCGAGACCCCGTGGACCCGCACCTTGGATGATACTTTGGGGCTGTCCATCGACGAAATGCGGCGGCGGCATGGTGAACAGCCGAAAGCCCCGGTGGTGGAAAAGCTGCTTTCCGACAAGGATTGGCACGTCATCCCGCACGAAGGCGCTTTCGATCTGTCGCAATACGACGTCGAGGGCTTCACCATGCGGCCATGCGACAACAAGTACAATCTGGGGGAAATCTACAACCTGTCCATCGGTCGCGGGACGCTGACGGCCGAGGATCGCTTCAAGATCAACGAACACATCACGCAGACCATCTTGATGCTGAAAGCGCTGCCTTTCCCCAAGAATCTGGCCCGAGTGGCGGAATGGGCCGGCGGCCATCATGAAAAGATGGACGGCACCGGCTATCCCAAGAGCTTGACGCGCGAACAGATGAGCGATCCGGCCCGCATGATGGCCATCGCCGACATCTTCGAGGCGCTGACCGCCGCCGATCGGCCCTACAAAAAACCGAAGACGCTGTCCGAATCGCTGAAAATCATGTCCTTCATGGTCAAGGACCGGCATATCGACCCCGATCTGTGGGTTTTGTTCCTGCAATCGGGGGTGTGGAAGGACTATGCCGAGCAATACCTGAAGCCGGAACAGGTTGATGCCGTCGATATCAGTCAATATCTGCCCAAGGCGGCCGAATAGAAGGCTTGCCAGTCCTGCTGCGGCGCGGTAACACCAAGCCTTCGGCACGAAGAGGGCTGGGAATGATCGAGCGCGCCATCGAGACGTTTTTGTACTGGAGCCGCTGGCTGCTGGTGCCCCTGTATATGGGGCTCACCGTTGTCTTGCTGTTCTTCGCCTTCAAATTCGTTCAGGAACTGATCCATCTGGTGCCGTTGTTGCCGCAGATGGCCGAAGCCGATCTGGTGCTGACCGCGCTGGGGATGATTGATTTGGCCCTGGTCGGCAATCTGCTGATCATGGTGATCTTGTCGGGCTATGAAAACTTTGTCTCACGCATTGACGTGGCCGAAGGGGACGACAAGCTGTCGTGGATGGGCAAGCTTGATGCCGGCACCCTGAAAATCAAGGTGGCGGCGTCCATCGTCGCCATTTCCTCGATCCACCTGCTCAAAGCCTTCGTCAACGCCCTGTCCATTCCCAACGACAAGTTGATGTGGCTGGTCATCATTCACCTGACCTTCGTCGTCTCGGCCCTGATTTTGGCCTATGTCGACAAGCTGGCCTTTGCCAGTCACCGGGAGCATTGAACATGGGTTTGGGCGAATTCAATTTCCTGGCTTTGCCGGTCGTGGTGCTGTTGTCCTTGTTCGGAGCGCCGCTGGCCTTTCGTCGCGCCGGCTTTCAATGGGCGAAGATCGTCTTTGGCACCGTGGCGGTACTGTTCTCGGCCCTGGGCATGGTCGGCGTCATCGTTTCCATCCAAAACAAGGCCGGGCTGGGGGAAATCCCGCTGGCGTGGCTGGTGGTGCCGGCCTTGGGCTTTGCCCTCTATCGTCTTTCGCAGATCAAGGCGCCAGCCTGACACGCGGCTTATTGTTGGCCGGCTGGGTTGGGGCCCAGCACCGCCAGCACCGTTTCCGGGTCCAGCCGCACGTCCAGCCATGACGCCCCCCAATGCAAATGCGGACCGGTGGCGCGTCCCGATGCCCCCACCGCGCCGATAAGCTGCCCCTTGTGCACATTCTGGCCGACGCTGACATCGGTGCGCGACAGGTGGGCATAGACGCTTTGCAGTCCCAGACCATGGTCGATCATCACCGTCTGGCCGGTAAAGAACATGTCGGGATGGGCCAAGGTGACGATCCCATCTCCGATGGCGGCGACCGGCGCGCCCTTGATCGCGGCAATGTCGGTGCCGGAATGGGGGGCGCGGGCTTCGCCATTTAAGATGCGCTGGCTTCCGAACACCCCCGAGACGATGCCTTGGGCCGGGGTGGTGACCCCGGACAGGAACAGGGCGCGCGGCGACGCCTGTTCGCGCGCTTGCGCGATGAGGCGATTTTCGGCGCCGATGCGGGCCTGAAGTTCGGGGTCGGGGCTGACCTTGGCCGGGGGCAGGCCGTCGATGCGCTGAACGGTCCAGCTGCGGCGGGCGATGGTCAGGGGCTGGGAGGTGCCGTCGATGGTCAGAATTGCCGTGGCGGCGGCATCGCGGCCGAAGCCAAGGATGAAATGGCCTTGGGCATCGGCGGGCACGGCGCGGCCGTCCAAGCTGATGGCGGCGCCGGGGGCTGCCTGGCCAAGAACCAATCCGCCTTGTTCCAGCCGGCCGCGCAATTCAGTGGCCGAGACCGGCAGGGCGATCAGCAGCAGCAACGGCAACAAACGGCGCATCGTCATCTCCGCAAACAAAACAAAGCCCATGTTAGCAGAGACACCAGCACCACCGCGCCCCCTTGATGCAAGGCGGCCAGCGGTAGCGGCACCGCCAGCAGCACGGTGGATATTCCCAATCCAGCCTGGACCCAGCCCCATAATCCGGCCAGCACCAACGGTCGCGGCCCCTTTGACAGCCACGCCCACCAGCCCAGCAAGCTGAGGCAGGCCCAGGTGGTCAGGGCCAGCACGCGATGGACGTAGTGCACCGCCGCCGGGCTTTCCAGCGCGTTGAGCAGGGGCGGCCGGGCCTCGGGCGGGAACAGGCTGTCGCCCATCAATGGAAAGCTGTTGTAAAGGTGTCCCGCCCCCAGCCCGGCCGTCAACGCCCCCCAGGTCATAGTGGTCAGGGCCAACACGGTAACGGCCACGACCAGTTTGAACGCCAACGGGTGATGGCGCCGCGGCGGGTCGAGCAAGGCCAAAGCCGTCATAAGCAAGGCCGCCAGGATCAACAAGGCCAGGATCAGATGGGCGGCAAGACGGAAATGGCTGACCTCGGGGCGGTCAACCAGACCGCTGGCCACCATCAGCCAGCCCAGCAATCCCTGCATGCCGCCAAGGGCGAACAAGACGAGCAGGCGGCTGGTCCAGCCCGGCGGCACCATGCGCCGCCACAGGAAAAACGCCAGCGGCAGGGCGAAGGCCAGCCCGATCAGCCGTCCCCACAGGCGATGGATGTATTCCAGCAGGAAGATGCCCTGATAGCCGGCCACATCCATCTGGGTGTTGACCAGGCGGTATTCCGGCGTTTGTTGGTAAAGGGCGAAAGCTTGCTGCCATTCCTGGGCATTGAGCGGCGGCAGCAGGTGGTGCGGATTCCATTGCACCATGGACAAGCCCGACCCGGTCAACCGGGTCAGCCCCCCCAGCACCACCATCACCGCCACCATGGCGGCGACGCTCAGCAGCCATGCGGCCAGTTTCCGGCGATGGTCGGCGGGAAGCTGGTCTTGGGCGGTGGGCAAGGCGTCGCGCATTCAGGGCATATGGGTGGGGTGTGGCGGGGTTTCCAGGCGGGCGGGGGCGTGCTAGCCTTGAGGACAATTTCGGCCTCCGGAGGAATCCATGTCCGCTCCCGATACCCTGTCCCTTTTGGATGGGCTGGTGGCCCAGGCCCGCCGCGCCGGCGCCGATGCCGCCGACGCCGTCGCGGTCGATAATGTCTCGCTGTCCGTCGGCGTGCGCCTGGGCGAGTTGGAGCGAATGGAGCGTTCGGAAGGCGCTGATATCGGCCTGCGCGTGTTGATCGGCAAGCGTCAAGCCATGGTGTCGTCCTCTGACCGTTCGCCCGACGCCTTGGGCGAATTGGTTGACCGGGCGGTGGCCATGGCCCGCGCCGTGCCCGAAGACCCCTATGCCGGTCTGGCCGATCCGTCGGAATTGGCCCAGGAATTTTTGGACCTGCAAGCCTGCGATCCGGCCGAGCCGTCGGCCGAAACCCTGCTGGATATGGTCAAGCGGGCCGAAGACGCCGCCCGCGCCGTCCCCGGCGTGACCAATTCGGAAGGGGCCGAGGCTGGCTGGGGCCGCTCGGCCGTCGCCTTTGTCGGTTCCAACGGTTTTTCCTTTGGCTATGCGGCGACCTCGGGCTCGGTGTCGGCGGCGGTTCTTGCCGGCACGGCCGAAGGCGGGATGGAACGCGATTACGATTACACCTCGGCGGTGTTCATGGCCGATTTACGCGCGCCTGAAGATGTCGGCCACCAAGCCGGTCATCGGGCCGTCCGCCGTCTGGGCGGGCGGAAGGTCAAGACCTGTCAGGTGCCGGTGGTGCTGGATCCGCGCGTCAGTCGCGGTCTGATCGGCTCCTTGGCGGGGGCTATCAACGGCGCGGGGGTGGCGCGCGGCACCAGCTTTCTAAAGGACAAGCTGGGCAGCCGGATTTTCGCCCCCGGTATCCGCATCGTCGATGACCCGCACCGCCTGCGCGGCATGCGGTCGCGTCCTTGCGACGGCGAAGGGGTGGCGACCCGGCGGCTGAACGTGGTCGAGGACGGCGTCTTGACCACTTGGCTGATGGATTGCCGGTCGGCCCGTCAATTGGGGATGAAAAGCACCGGCCATGCCAGCCGAGGCACCGCCTCGCCCCCCAGTCCGTCGGCCAGCAATTTCTATCTGGAAGCCGGGCCGGTGACGGTGGCCGAAATGATCGGCGACATTGGCAACGGCTTTTACATCACGGAATTGTTCGGCCAGGGCGTCAATGGCGTCACCGGCGATTATTCCCGCGGCGCCGCCGGTTTTTGGATTGAAGCCGGCGAAATCGTCTATCCGGTTTCCGAAGTTACGGTGGCAGGCAATCTTAAGGATATGTTCCTCAACATGGCGCCGGCCAATGATCTGGTTTTCCGCTATGGCGTCGATTGTCCGACCTTGCGAATCGACGGCATGACGGTGGCGGGACGCTGAAACCCGTCCCGCTGGAGCCCGGATCACGCGGTGTGAATTTCCCTGATCCTCGGCATGAACAAGTCCGGCCTTGTGGCCGGCTTTTTCATGGATTCGGGCCGGTGCGAACAAGGCGCAAATCCAACGTAAACATCTTTTGTCACCATTGGCGGCTGGTTCGTATTTGATGCCGCTTGTTCATGGAAAACTATATCTGTTTGCATAATCCGAGGTGAAATTAATAGGCCTAAAGTTGTATATTCTGCCCTGTGGGATCGGAGTTTGCCGTAGGGGCTGGATATGGGTCTTCGCCAGAAATTCGTCTTGATCGTCGCGATGGGGATTTGCGCCTTCGGCACATTGTTTTCCCTGGCGTTGCTGGAACAGCGTCAAGCGGTTATCGACGCATATGTCGCGCGCAATCGGAGCGTGGTGACCATGGCCATCTCGCTGTTGCAACAGATCGAACAGCGTCACCAAGCCGGTGAATTCAGTCTGGCGCACGCACAGGATCTGGCCAAGGAGACCATTGGTCATCTGCGCTATGATGGCGGTGAATATTTGTTTGTCACCACTCAGGCGGGTGAATTTCTGCTGAACCCGCAGCGGCCCGAGTTGGAGGGGCGTGCGGTGGCCAGCCTGGCCATGGCGGCGGGCGCCGATCTGGGGGCATTGCTGGCGGCGGCGGTTGAAAAAGGCGAAGGGGTGGCCCGCTATCGGTTCACCCGTATTCCCGGCGGCAAGCCTCTGGACAAGATTTCCTATGCGCGGCTGTATGCCCCGTGGGGCTGGATGATCGGCACCGGCATCTATGTCGAGGACGCCGAGGCCGCCTATGGCAAAAGCGCGTGGCGCCTGGCCGTGGTCGCCACCCCGGTGGGATTATTGCTGATTGCCGCCATTTTCTGGTTGGCCCGTTCGGTGGCCGGACCGCTGCGCGATCTGTCGTTGGTGGTTCAAGACATCGAAAGTCACCGTTTTCGCGGGACCGTCCCCCATACCGGACGTGGCGATGAATTGGGCCAATTGGCGCGGGCGGTGTATTCCCTGCACCATGTCTCGGAAATGGAAGACGAAGTCCGCCGAACCCGCGAACTGATCGCCACGGTGTTCGATGCCAGCCACGAGGCGGTGCTGATTTCCGATCGCTACGGCACCATCGTTCAGGCCAGCGCCGCTTTGTGCCGGATCAGCGGCTATGGCGCCGACGCCTTGATTGGGCAAAAGGCGTCGATTTTGCGCTCTGGCCATCATGACGAGGCTTTCTTCGCCGATCTATGGCAGGCGTTGTTGCATGGCGAGGGATGGGAAGGCGATGTCTGGAACCGTCGCGCCAATGGCGAGGTTTTCGTGGTGCATCAGCGCATTTCGGCCATCCGCGACAATGACGGCACCATCATTAATTTCGTCGCGGTCATGCACGATGTGGTCGAGAAGAGCCGGCGCCAGAAGGGGCAGCGTTATCTGCCGCTGCACGATCCCTTGACCAATCTGGGCGATCGCACGTTGCTGTCCGAACATTTGGCGCGGGTGCTGTCGCAAGCGATCCGCAATGGTCGGCCTTTGGCCTTGCTGGTCATTGATCTGGACGGCTTCGCCAAGCTTAACGCCGCCATCGGCATGGTTGCCGGGGACGAGGTGTTGCGCTTCGTCGCCTTGCGCTTGATGAAGGTGGTTCGCTCCGCCGATATCGTCGCCCGCCTGGGGGGAGATGATTTCGCCGTGGTGATGGAGGAATTTTGCGGTATCGACGAAATCCGCGCGGTGGCGACGCGTCTGGTCGAAGCCATGCGCGCGCCGGTGATCATCGACGGCCGGCAGGTCGAGATCACGGTTTCGGTGGGGATCGCCTTGGCGCCGCAGGATGGGCGGGGCGAAAGCCCGTTGTTGAAAGCCGCCCGCGCCGCCCTGGCCGAGGTCAAGGCCGGGGGCGGCGATGGTTTCGCCATGGCCTCGGGCGTGGGTGCAATCAGGGCGGCGCTGGTTTAACGCCGTCGCCGTCCACCTTGTCCCAAAGTGTCCGGCAATGGGCATCGGCGGCGAGACGGGCGGTCATCACCGGGGCGCGGCCGTCGCCGTTCCAGACCAGCGCTTCGCCGCTTTGGCCATAGGGCCGCCAGGCGCCGGGCGGGCTGAGGTCACGGGCGAAGCCGGTCCAGGCCTTGCCCATGGCCTTGGCCAAGTGGTGATTGGCGGCGGGGACCGGAAGAACGCCGTTAAATTCAGCCGTGGTTACATCCAGCGTGTTGAAGACAAAGGCTAATTCATCGCCATGGCAGACCATGCCATTGGCCGGGGTGCAGGCTTGGCTGCCGCTTCCCGCCAGCAGGTCGAAGAGGGGCGGTTGGGTAAAGGAATAGGCATAGACCGGCTGCCGCGGCGCTTGGGTCAAGGCCCGGTTGGCGCTGCGCAGATTGGCGCAGATGAAGGTGTCGTCGCCGCTGACCGCGGCCATGGCTTGGGCGGCGGCGTTATAAAAATCCGTGCCCTTCAGGCTGCGGACGGCATAGGGGGTTTGCCCGCGCGCATCGTTGAAGGCGGTGATGCGGGCCAGGCCATCGACGCCATAAAGGGCGGCGATGGCGCCGTCATACCAGCGGGTGTTCATCATCGAGGCTTTTGCCCCGGTGGCGAGGCACTGGGCTGCCTCGGCGGGATTGGGGTTGACCTCGCCATGATTGGAAGCGAAGGCGGCGCAGGCAATGCCGGCGAACAACACTCCCTCGTTGCCGTTCATGCCGAAGATAAAGGGCTTGGGATGGGCCAGGTTCTGGGGCGTGTAACCGTTCAGCGGTTGGCCGCTGACCAGGGTTGCGTCGATCACCGGCCCCCAAGGCATGGATTGCAGAAAGCCGACATCGGCCTCGTTTTGAAGGCGGTTCAGTTCGTAGACATTGGCGGCGCGGAACACTTGGCGCAGGGAATAATCTTGCAGGTTGGCGAAGCTGGGGAGACAGTCCTGCGGCGCGACGGCGGCGCCGCAAAGCGCGTCGATGAATTCCTGACCATTGGCCGAGGCTTCGGCCGGCACAGGATAAAGCACGCCCATGGGGTTGCTTTCCATGATCGAGGCGCGAAACAGCGGCCCCGAGGACGGAATGGCGAAGTGATGCAATCCCACCGACATGGCCCCGGCGCTTTCGCCGAACACGGTGACTTTGTCGGGATCGCCGCCGAAGGCGGCGGCGTTGGTCTTGACCCAACTCAGGGCGGCTTGCTGGTCCATCAGTCCGAGATTGCCGGGAATGGGGTGTTCAAGCATGCCGCCCGCAGCCTTGTCGGCGAACAGGAAGCCCAGGCTGCCGAGGCGGTAATTCACCGTCACCACCACGACCGGCCCCATGGCCGCCAGGGCGGCGCCGTCATAAGTGGCCAGCGATCCCGCCCCCGAGGTGAACGAGCCGCCATGGATAAAGACCATCACCGGCAGGGCCGTCTTGCCGCCGATTGCGCTTTTGGGGGTCCAGACATTGAGAGTCAGGCAATCCTCGTCCCCTTGCAGGGTGATGCCGTCGGCAGCGTATTGCGGGCAGATGGCGCCGAACTCCACCGCCGGTCGCTCGCCGCTCCATCCTTGGGGGGGGCGTGGCGGCATCCACCGCAGATTATTGGCGGGAGTGGGCGGACTGGCGTAGGGCAGGCCCTTATAGACGAAGATGTCATCGGCCTTGGCCGAGACCATGCCGCACAGCGCACCCTCAGCGATGGTGGTCGTCGAGCCTGGGGCGCACGCTTTAGGGGCGGTTTCCGCCGCGGCCGGAAGAGCCACAAGCAAGAATGTCGCGGCGAAGACCGAAAATATTTTCATCACGGTTCAGGCTCCATCCTTGCGCGGTTCCGCGCAAGGATGGTTTTTGGCGTCACGCCTGACAAGGTTTAAAGTGTTTAACTCCGACAAATATTCAACCGAGCCGGTTCATGCGCCGGGCGGGATCAGACGGTGAAGTACTTGGCCTGCGGGTGCAGGCAGACGATGGCGCTGGTGCTTTGTTCCGGCTCCAACTGGAATTCGTCGGACAGGGTGATGCCGACCCGTTCGGCCCCCAACAACGCCAGCAATTGCTTTTGATCCTCGACATTGGGGCAGGCGGGATAGCCGAAGCTATAGCGCGAGCCCTGGTAGTTCTGCTTGAGCAGCTTGTCCATTTCGGCGGCGTCCTGGCTGGCGAAGCCCAATTCGGCGCGAATGCGCTTGTGGACGTATTCGGCCATGGCTTCGGCCATTTCCACCGACAGGCCATGCAGGTACAGGTAATCCTGATACTTATTGGCTTCGAACCACTGGCGGGCCACGTCCGAGGCATTTTGCCCCATGGTCACCACTTGCAGGCCGATGACGTCGCGCTGGCGGTCGCTGATCGGGCGGAAGAAATCGGCGATGCACAATCCGCCATCGCGGCCCTGACGGGGGAAGCCGAAGCGGGCCAGTTCGGTGGTGCCGTCGGTGTCGAACACCACCACCGCATCGCCATCGGCGGCAGCCTGCCAATAGCCGTAAACGCCCTTGGCGTGCAAGATGCCTTCCTGCGAGCAGCGCTTGAGCATGTTGAGCGCAATCGGCTTAAGCTCCTTGCTGGCCCAAGCCTTGAACTCGTCGATGCTCTTGCCCTGCTTCCGATAGCCCCAGTGGAACTGGTACAGCATGGTTTCGTTGAGGAAACCGGCGAGATTTTGCAGCGGCACGTTCTCGATCAGCCGCGCCCCCCAGAACGGCGGGGTGGGGACGGGGACCTCGTTGTGCAATTCGGCCCGGCGCAGGTTGACCTCGGCCCAATCGACCGGGCGCAGGGTGCTGGTTTCCGCCGGCTGGCCGATGCGTTTGGAATTGCCCGATTTCGGCGCCTTGGCTCGGGCCTGGACATAGGTGTCGAACGAACCGTCGGCGACCTTGGCCATCAAATCCAAGCCATCGAAGGCATCGCGGGCATAGGCGACGCCGGAACCGCCATAGGAGTTCAGGCAATCTTCCTCGACGAACTTGCGGGTCAGGGCGGCGCCGCCCAGCAGCACCGGCACGTCGATGCCCTGGGCGCGCATTTCTTCCAGATTGTCCTTCATGATCACGGTGGATTTGACCAGCAGGCCGGACATGCCGATGGCGTCGGCCCCGTGTTCCTTGGCCGCCTTGATGATCTCGCCCACCGGCTGCTTGATGCCGATATTGACCACCTTGTAGCCATTGTTGGTCAAGATGATATCCACCAGATTCTTGCCGATGTCGTGGACGTCGCCCTTGACCGTGGCCAGCACCATGGTCGCCTTGGCGTTGCCGGCGGATTTTTCCATGTGCGGCTCCAGATAGGCCACCGCCGCCTTCATGGTTTCCGCCGATTGCAGCACGAAGGGCAATTGCATCTTGCCCGATCCGAACAGCTCGCCCACCACCTTCATGCCGTCAAGCAACAGATCGTTGATGATGGAAAGCGGCACCCAGCCATCGGCCATGGCGGCGGCCAGGTCGACATCCAATCCGGTGCGGTCGCCGTCGATGATGCGTTGCTTCAAGCGGTCTTCGATCTTGGCCGGCAGTTCCTTTTTGTTTTCCGCCGCCTTACGGTCGCCGAACAGGGCGATAAAGGTCTGCAACGGGTCGCGGCCCTGGTCGGGACGGTCGAAAATCAGGTCTTCGGCGGCCTTAAGCTCGTCCGCCGGCAGGGAATGCAGCGGCAAAATCTTGGAAATGTGGACGATGGCGCCGGTCATGCCGGCCTTGACCGCATAATCGTTGAACACCGAGTTCAGCACCTGACGCGCCGCCGGCTTCAAACCGAACGAGATGTTGGACAGGCCCAAGACAATGCCGCATTCCGGCAATTCGCGGGCGATGGCGGCGATGGCGTCCAAGGTTTCCAGACCCAGTTTGCGGTCATCCTCGTTGCCGGTGCAGATGGTAAAGGTCAGCGGGTCGAACAGCAGATCGCCGGCCGGCAAGCCGTGCTGGTTGACGGCGAAATCGTACAGACGGTGGGCGATGCGCAGCTTGGCGGCGCAATCCTTGGCCATGCCCTCTTCGTCGATGGTCAAGGCGACGACGGCGGCGCCGAACTTGCGCGCCAGCTTCAGGCGGGCGGCGGCGTCTTCCTCGCCGTTCTCGAAATTGATCGAGTTCAAGATGGCCTTGCCGCCATAGAGCTTGAGCGCCGCTTCCAGCACCGGCAATTCGGTCGAATCGATGACCAACGGCGTGGTCACCGAGCCGCGCAGGCGGGTGACCACCTGGGTCATGTCGGCCACTTCCTTGCGGCCGACGAAGGCGGTGCAGACGTCAAGGGTGTGGCTGCCTTCCTTGACCTGTTCGCGGGCCATGGCGACGATGCCGTCCCAATCCTCGGCCTCTTGCAGGTCGCGGAACTTCTTCGAGCCGTTGGCGTTGCAACGCTCGCCGATGGCCAAGAAGGCGTTTTCCTGGCGCAGCGGCACTTGGCTGTACAGCGAGGCGACGGCCGGGACCCAATGGACGCTGCGCTTGACCGGATTGGGGCGGTCGCCGGCGCCGATCTTTTGCAACATCTGGTGGGTGGCGCCGATATGGGCCGGCGTGGTGCCGCAGCAACCGCCCAACAGGTTGACGCCCATGCCGACAAAGCGTTCATGCCATACCGCCAGTTCTTCCGGCAGCAGCGGATAGCGGGTCTGGCCATCGACCAGTTCGGGCAGGCCGGCATTGGGTTGGATCGAGATCAGGCCGGGCCAGTTTTCCACCAGATATTTGACGTGTTCCAGCATCTCTTGCGGGCCGGCGGCGCAGTTCAGCCCCAGGGACGGGACGCCCAGGGAATGCACCACGGTGGCGGCGGCGGCGATGTCGGCGCCGACCAGCAGCGTGCCGGTGGTTTCCACCGTGACCTGGACGAAGACCGGGGTATCCTTGCCGACCTGGTCGCGGGCGATCTTGGCGCCGTTGACGGCGGCCTTGATCTGCAACGGGTCCTGGCAGGTTTCGATCAAGATGGCATCGGCGCCACCGGCGATCTGGCCGGCGCATTGGATCACATAGGCCGCTTCCAACTCGTCATAGCCGATATGGCCCAAGGACGGCAGCTTGGTTCCCGGTCCGATCGAGCCCAAGACGAAACGGGCGCGGCCGTCGGTGAATTCCTCGGCCGCCTCGCGGGCGATTTCGGCGGCGCGCTTGTTGAGGTCAAAGGCTTTGTCGGCGATGCCGAACTCGGCCAAGGTGATCGGACTGGCGCCAAACGTGTTGGTCTCGACCATGTCGGCGCCGGCATTGAAATACTGCATGGCGATGTTGCGGACCACGTCGGGACGCGATTCCACCAAGATGTCGGTGCAGTTTTCCAGCCCCATGAAATCCGTGTCCACCGACAGGTTCATGGCTTGGACCAGGGCGCCGGTGCCGCCGTCGCACAGAAGAACGCGATTATGCAGATGGTCGAGAATATTGGTCATTTTGTCCTCAGATCGCCTTGGGGCGAACGCCCAGGATGTGGCTGATAGCGTAGGCTAGATCGGCGCGGTTAAGCGTATAGAAATGAAAATCGGTGACGCCGTCGGCGGCCAGGGCGCGACATTGCTCGGCGGCCACGGTGGCGGCGACCAGACGACGGGTTTCCGGGTCGTTGTCGAGCCCTTCGAACAATTGCGCCATCCAGGCCGGCACCGAGGCGCCGCAAGCGGCCGAGAATTTCTGCACCTGGGAAAAATTGGTCACCGGCAGAATGCCGGGCAGCACCGGCACGGTGACGCCGGCGGCGCGGACCCGATCCATGAAGCGGCGATAGACATCGACATCGAAGAAATACTGGCTGATCGCCCGCGTTGCCCCGGCATCGATCTTGCGCTTCAGGTTGTCCAGATCAAAACCGGCATTGGGGGCGTCGGGATGCATTTCCGGGTAAGCGGCGACCGAGATCTCGAAATCGTTGATCCGCTTCAAGCCCTTGACCAGATCGACGGCATAGGCATAGCCGCCGGGGGTGGGCTGATAGGAGCCGGCCCCTTCCGGCGCGTCGCCGCGCAAGGCGACGATATGGCGGATGCCTTCATCCCAGTAGCGGCGGGCGATGTCGTCCACTTCACCTTGGGAATGGCCAACGCAAGTCAGATGCGCCGCCGGCTTCAAGGTGCTTTCACGGGCGATGCGGACCACGGTGTCGTGGGTGCGTTCCCGGGTGGTGCCGCCGGCGCCATAGGTGACCGAGACGAAGCTGGGCCCCAAGGGCTCCAGGCGTTTGACGCATTCCCACAGGGTTTCTTGCATCTTCTCGGTCTTGGGCGGGAAGAATTCGAACGAAACACTGACCGGCTTGGTCAAGGCGGCGATGGGCAGGTTCACGCAAGCTCTCCTATCTTTTTCTTTTCGGCGCTCCACAGCACCACGGTCAATGGCTTGCCCGGCAACATCACCGGCGCGGCGCAGGTCAGCCCGGCGGCGGCGAACCAGCCCTGCACTTCCGCGTCGGCAAAGCCCAGGCGGCGGTGGGCGTGCTGGTCACGCAATATTTCCAGATCGTGCGGGGCGAAATCCACCACCAGCAGCAAGCCGCCGGGGCGCAGGATGCGCGCGGCCTCGGCCACCACCACGGCCGGATCGGTGGCATAATGCAGCACCTGATGAATGGTCACCACGTCGGCGCATTCGGCGGTCAGCGGCACCTGGGTGATGTCGCCCTGGCGGATCATGCAATGGCGCAGATCGGCTTTTTCCAAATTGGCGCGGGCGATGTCGAGCATTTCCCGCGACAAGTCGATGCCGATGCCGCGTTCGATCGCCGGAGCCAGTATTTCCAACACCCGGCCGGTGCCGGTCCCCAGATCGACAAGATCGGCGACGGCGCGGCCTTGAATGGCCGAAAGCAAAGCCCGCTCGACCTCGGATTGGTCCACATGCAACGAACGCAATTGCCCCCAGTCGCGGGCGTTGACGGTGAAATAATCCTGGGCGCGGGCGGCACGGGCGGCGCGGATGGCATCCAGGCGCGATTGATCCAGGCTCAACATGGGGTCGTCGGCGGGCAGCATGGACAGCAAACGGTGGGCGAGGTCGGCCCCCGCGCCTTTGGCGGCGACGCGGTAAAACACCCAGGCGCCTTCGGGAAAGCGATCCAGCAAGCCGGATTCACACATCAACTTAAGGTGACGCGAGACACGGGGTTGGCTTTGCCCCAAAATATGGGTCAATTCGGATACCGTCAGGTCGCCAAGGGCCAAAAGCCGCAGCAGACGCAAACGCGTCGGCTCCGCCGCTGCCCGTAATGCTGTTAAGATGGCGTCCACATCAATCCTCGCTCAAATCAAGAAACATATAAACATATCTTTATGCGAAGAGGAAGGGCGGAATCGGGTTTCGCCACGACAGGAGTGTGGTTTTTTTGCAACATTGCCGAATTAGGAAAAAATCTTTGGTTTTGTGCCCACTGGTCTTTCGGTCAGGACTGTGTTACCTCCATTAGTGCAGGGATACCGCACGGGTGGAGTCCCGCAGCTTGAATTCTTCGGGTGCGCCCGCTCATTGGTTTGGTCTCGATTAAAGGCAGGATGTCAGTCTTGAAGCACAGCTCCATCGCCGCACGCCTCGCCGCGTCTCTCATCGCCGTTGCCCTGGTTGCCGGTTGCGCCACTCCGCCCCCCGCTGACGATAAGGAAGCGATGGCCGATTGGACGCAGACCAATGACCCGTTGGAGCCGATGAATCGGGCGATTTTCGATTTCAACCTGGCCATCGACAAGGCGGTGCTGAAGCCGGTGGCGCAAGGCTATCGCTGGGCCATGCCGCAATATGGCAAGGATCGTGTGCGCGATTTCCTCCGCAACCTGCGCGCTCCGGTGGTGTTCGTCAACGACGTGTTGCAGGGCGAGCCTGACCGCGCCATGCAGACGCTGATGCGCTTTGCCTTTAATACCGGCTTTGGCATTGGCGGTCTGATCGACGTGGCCGAGCCCGGTGGCATCCCTTATCACGACGAGGATTTCGGCCAGACTTTCGCGGTCTGGGGCATTGGTGAAGGCCCGTATCTGGTGCTGCCGATCCTGGGTCCGTCCAACCCGCGTGATGGCGTCGGTATCGCCACCGAATGGTTGGTCGATCCGTTCAATCTGTACATGGATCACATCGACCGCTCTTGGCCGGTCTGGACCCGCGCCGGCGTTTCTGGCCTGGAAAAGCGCGAGCGTCTGCTCGATACCTTGGATGAAATCGAGCGTTCGTCGCTGGATTATTACTCGGCCCTGCGCTCGACCTATCGACAGAATCGTAATGCCGAGGTCAAGAATTCGCTCAATCCGACGGGAATTCGTTAAGTCATGCTTGATAGGCGGAATTTTTTGTTGAGTGCGGCCACGGTCGCCTTGGCCCTGCGTGCTCCCGCCGTTTGGGCGGCGGCCGCCGATGGCGAATCCCGCAAGTTCATTCAGAATCTGGCCGATACCGCCATGAAAACGGTGGCGGTCAAGGATCTGTCCGACGCGGAGCGGGCGGCGCGGTTTCGCTCGCTGTTCGTCAACACCTTTGACCTACCGGAAATCAGCAAGCTGGTGCTGGGGCGGTTTTGGCGTCCGGCGACGGCGGAACAGCGGACTGAGTTCCAGAAATTGTTCGAGGATATCCAGGTCTATACCTGGACCCGGCGGTTCAAGGAATATTCAGGCGAAACCCTGGATATTTCCAGCGTCGAGACCGATGTCAGCGGTGATGCCGTGGTGGTCTCGCAGATTCGCCGGCAGAGCTTGGGCCCCATCAATGTATCGTGGCGGGTTCGCCAGGACGGCGCCACCTTCCGCGTTGTCGATATCATCGTCGAGGGGGCGTCGATGATCGTCACCTACCGCTCGGATTATAGCGGTGTGCTGTCCAGTCACGGCGGCAAGCTTGACGGCTTGCTGGAGGTCATGCGCGACAAGGTCGGTCAGATCAAGGTTTCCTAGGCCCTGCTTGCCACGGAACAGAGATAAAAAGCCCGGTGAGTTCCGCTCATCGGGCTTTTCTTTGTTCTGGCGTCGGCATTAGAGCGCCGAGCGTTAAATCAAGCGCCTGTAGGATTGCTTCGCAAATGGGCTATCGCCCAAACCCATCCGGGGCGGCAGCCCCGTCACGAAGTGATCTTGATTTAACGCTCGGCGCTTTAGTAACCGTAAGGCCGGTCCCCCCACAGCAGGGTGGCGACGTGGCGGCTGACCATCTTCATCAGGTCATAGGACGGGCGCACGAATTGCACCGCCACCCATTCCGGGGTGATGGCGCGGATATCGGCCTTGCCCTTGGCGCAGCGCATGTCGGGCCAATGCTGAGAGGCCATTTCGAACTCCAAGACCTCGCCCTTCCAGGTGCGGCGGCCGGGCGGCAAGGTGAGCTTCATGCCGCCGATGGAGATATCCAGAACCTGGATTTCGCTGTCTTCCATGCGGATGATCAGGCCGGTCCCAGGGTGGCGGTCATCGAAACGGCGGTCATTGCTGCTCTTTTTGATCATCTGGACTATCCATTTGGCCCGGGGCGACGATGGATATTAGCTTGGCCAGCCTGATCGCGCCACCATGGATAAAAGAAAGCAAGGCGGGGTGCTTGACAGCCCCGCTGCCTTACCATACTTTCCCCACCTCGTTGGGGCCGTAGCTCAGATGGGAGAGCGCCGCAATCGCACTGCGGAGGTCAGGGGTTCGATTCCCCTCGGCTCCACCAATCCCATGACGCCATTGAAATAGATGGCAAAAATCAACAAGCCGGTGATTCGTCACCGGCTTGTTCCATTTCCACGCCCCACATCGACATCCCGACACCTCCCGCAAACCCGCAGAAATCCTCGGGTTCACGCTGTCCGGACTGTCACACAACCCTGTCACACAGACCCCGGACCCGGCGCCCACAACGCCGCCGCCCCATGGGACTGTGGCTCAGGGGGGGGGGGGGCGGTGTGGCAGTTCCGGGTGCGCGTTCCCCAAGATGTGCGGTCGAAGGTCGGCAGGTCCGAGGTGTCGAAGTCACTGGGAACATCCTATTACCGTGACGCCCTTCGCGAAGCGCGAGTGGATCGTGAGGTCGCCTTGGCGCTCGGAGGATGGGCGGGGGATGGCGGCAATGACGAAACCGCCGACAATTATGGATGTGGGGTCAAAGCAACCACGCTATTCGCGGCAATTTCCGAGATCGGCTATGATCTCGATCTCATGCACCTGTACCGAGCGGATTATGAACCTTAAAGTCCCAGTTGTTGACCGTAATGCCGCAGAAACCCTGGCACTTCAGGCTGTTGCAATGATCCTGGCGGATGAAAACCTGCTGCCGCGCTTTCTCGCCCTGACGGGATGTGCCGGTGACGAGTTGCGCGCCCGCATCGCGGACCCGAATTTCCTGGGAGCGGTGCTGGATTTCATTCTGGAAAACGACGAAACCGTCCAAAGGCTGGCAGATGGGGCGGGGATCGCGCCGGAAACCGTGATGGTCGCCCGGACAAGGCTTCCCGGCATGCAGGTCGAATGGACGCCCTGATGGCGACCGATCTGGACAAATTGAAAAGCCGTCTTCAGGCGCTTCGGGCGAAAACCGTGACGAACGGCTGCACCGAGGAAGAAGCTCTGGCTGCCGCTTCCAAGGTGGCGGAATTGCTGGATCGCCACGATCTCTCCCTCAGTGATCTGGAAATCCGCGAGGAGCAGTGCGAGCAATCCGCTATCGCCACAAACAAGAAACAGCGCCAGCCCATATCAGCGTGTGTTCCCGCCATTGCCGAATTCTGCGATTGCAAGGTCTGGCGGGAAAAGGACGCAGACGGACGCATCCGCTATGTGTTTTTCGGACTTCGCCCCAGCATTGAGATGGCGCATTACATCTATGATGTGATCGCGGGCACCATGCAGCGCGCCTGGGAGCAATACGCCCATAGCCAGCGGTTCATCCGCTACGGGCACGACGAAAAGGGTTCGTTCCTGTTCGGCATGGCGATGTCCATCGCGGACAAATTGATGGTGATGAAGGAAGAACGCGACGAAGCCATCCGCATCAGCAGCGGGCGCGATCTCGTGGTTCTGCGGCATACGGCGGTCGAGTCCGAGTTCGCCAAGCTGGACCTAAACCTGCGCGGGGGACGCGCATCGGGGAAGAAGGTGGCGGCGGGTGCATTCGAGGCCGGTCAGGCTGCGGGGCAGGCCGTGACCATTAGCCCCGCCGTCAGCCGGAAATGACAGCTTTCATCGCCGCCGGAATTGCTTGTCTTATGAATATCCGTAGCGACAGGCGAAGATGGAACCGCTGAGAGAGGGGAGCAACCCTCTCGTCAGCGGCAAGGGACGGATCGAGAAAACGCTGGCCGTTTGACGGGCCGAGTTAGAGTCTGATCGCCCTCGTCTTTTCCACTGGCCTGGACGGATCCCAGGGGTTTCGCCCCGGATGACAAGCAGAGGCACGGAAAAGATGACCGAGACTCCCATCGGCGTGGATGTATCGAAAGATTTCCGCGATGTTCATCGCCATCCGGATGGCGATGGGCGTCGCTTCACCAACAATGCGGTGGGGCATAAGGCTTTGATCGCTTGGACGGGGAACGAGGTGAGCCGAATTGTGTTCGAGCCCACCGGCCCTTATCATGGGGCGCTGGAACGTGGCTTGGCCAAGGCCGGATTACCCATGGTGAAGGTCAATCCCCGGCAGGCCCGCCGCTTCGCCGAAGCTACTAACAAGTTGGCCAAGACCGACCGCCTGGATGCGGCCCTGCTGGCCCGCATGGGGGCGCTTCACCCCCCGATCTCAAGGCCAAATACGGCCAACTCGTCGCTGCCGGAAAGCCCGCTAAGGTCGCCATCACCGCCATCATGCGAAAGCTCATCGTCATGGCAAACGCCCTGCTCAAGGCAGGGCGGCCATGGATGCAAAAAGACGCTTGATCAACACGGATACTCCAGCGCTCGTTGCGGGCGCGGCCAAGCATGCGCAATGACGAAGGTTAGACCGTGACGCAGATTTAGGGCATCACGGTCTAATGGACGGAAGGTGATTGTTTCAATCAGCCTGTCGGGAGGCTGGATTGCCGCGCCCGATCATCCATCGGACTTTCTGGTTCCATCCCGACAGATCAGTCGTCCAGGGTCGAGACATAGGCCCAGAGATCATCCCAGTCTTTTGGCGATTTGGTCCGCATCAGCTCGTCCACGTCGTCGTGCTTGCGCCGATCGCTCAGCATCAGGGCGATCTGGGCGCGCAGATAGGTGGGGTGCTGCTGGGCCAGGGGCGGTTTTTTGACCCGGCCCTGGCCATCGCGGGCGTGGCATTCCATGCAATCGGCGTTATAGAGCTTTTGCCCGGTCTCGATATCGCCGGGCTGGCGCGGGATCTGTACGGCCTGTTTGGCCAAAATAAGCCGCTGGAAGGCGTCCATGGGCACATCGTCCGACGGGGGGTGCTTGGGCGGTGTGATGCTGGCCAGATAATAGGTGACATCAAGAACGTCTTTTTCCGGCAATTCCCGTTCGTTGGCATAGGGGATCATGGGAATGTTTTCGCGCGCCCGCGATTTGAAGGCGCGCAATTGCTCGGCCAGATACTCGGGGTGCAGCCCGGAAATCCGGGGATAGACGCCGCCGCCGCCGCCTTCGCCGAATTCACCGTGACAAGCGGCGCAGGTGCGCATGATGTCGTGGCCGGAATCGGCGTCATAGGTCCAGGTCTTGCCGTTGGGCAGGGTCCGGGGATCGGGGGTTTTTTGTGCCCACGCGGTGCCGTGCAGACCGCTTATCAAGAATATCGCCGCAATCGCCAGCCGCATGATCCGCATATCCAAGTGGAAAGAGGATCGACAGTGTCGCGACAAAGCGCGGTGGTGGCTTTGAGCGCGGTCAAGCCGGCGAACGGGTTACTTCGCCTTGGGGCGGAAGGCCTTGCAGAAGGCTGCGTCGGTTTGCAGGAAGGGGCCGCCGATCAGGTCGATGCAATAGGGGATGGCCGGCATCACCGCTTCCAGGCAATCGGCGATGGCGCTGGGCTTGCCCGGCAGGTTGACGATCAGCGACTGGCCGCGGATACCGGCGGTTTGGCGCGACAAAATGGCGGTGGGAACCACTTTCAGGCTGACGGCGCGCATTAACTCGCCAAAGCCGGGCATCATCTTGTCGCACACGGCCTCGGTTGCCTCGGGGGTGACGTCGCGGGGCGAGGGGCCGGTGCCGCCGGTGGTGACGATCAGGGCGCATTTTTCCTGATCGGCCAATTCCCGCAAGGTGGCCTCGATAACCTCTTGTTCGTCGGCGATCAGCCGCGCCACCGGCCGCCACGGCGAGGTCAGGGCCTTGCCCAGCCATTCGACCATGGCCGGTCCCCCCAGGTCTTGATAGACGCCAGCGGACGCCCGGTCCGAGATGGTGACGACGCCGATGGCGGCGGGATCGGTCATGGCGCAGGTCCTTTGGTCGGAAAAGGGAAAGACTTTGTCGCAATCAGGCCCCAGGCGTCAACGGCGATCCCGGTTTTGCCAGAGGCGGCATTTTCCCCCGCATGGCTCCGCCCCGTTTTTGACATGGCGGAGGCTGCGAATTGTCATAGCTGGGCAGGGGATTCCGGCGGCAGGCTGTGGGCCGATGAAAAAGCAAGTCGGAACCGACACGATGTCCGTCTCATCCCCCATATATCAGGCGCTCTGCGCCGCCCTGGACGACGAATACAAGGCCCGCGCCACCTATGCGGCGGTAATCGACCGTTTCGGCCCGGTGCGTCCCTTTATCAACATCATTCAATCGGAACAGCGTCACATCAACGCCTTGCAGATGCTGTTCCGGCGGCGTGACTGGTCCATCCCCGCCGATCCCTATGGCGGCATGATCGTGGCTCCGGCCAGTCTGGAGGAAGCCTGTCGGCTGGGGGTGCAGGCCGAGATCGACAATGTGGCGCTGTACGACCGCTTGAACCGACTGGCGGCGGACGATGCCGAGGTGCTGGCGGTGTTCGCCAACCTGCAACAAGCCTCGCAAGAACGGCATTTGCCGGCCTTCCAACGCGGCGATACCGCGACGGGGGGCGGCGGCTGTGGTCACGGCGGCGGCCGAGGAAACGGCCGCGGCGGGCGCTGTCTTTAATCTTTCCGGCGGTGGCGCCAATGACGCCACGCCTTGATGCCGACCCAACCGATGGCGAAGCCGAGGGCCAGGGTGACGAGGCGGTCTGTGTCCATGGCATGATCCAGGGCGACGGGACGGGGGTTTGACTTTATAGTGGCGGTCACAGCGCGGCAACCCGCCCGTGCCCCGGCCTCTTGCGTCGGGCGGGGATTGCCCCTACAACCCTGGCCTTCGCCGCCGCCATTGGATTTTCGCCCATGACTCCCGCCGCCCGTCTTGCCGCCGCCATGGAATTGTTGGACGAAATCCAGGCCAGTCCCAAGCCGGCCGATCAAATCTCGTCGCTGTATTTCAAGAGCCGGCGCTATATCGGTTCCAAGGATCGCCGCGCCGTGGCCGAGACCGTGTGGCGGGTGCTGCGGACCAAGGCGCGCATTGATTGGTGGCTTGAGGCGTTGGATTTTCCCGCCGACGCCCGTGCCCGCGTGCTGGTGGATATGGTGTTCCAAGGCGTCAAGCCCGAACCGGAGCTGTTCCAGGGAGCCCATTCGGCGTCTCCGCCCAATCAGGAAGAACGGCGGTTGCTGGATACCCTGCGGGGCAAGTCGCCGTTCCATCACGCCATGCCGGCCTGGGTCAAGGGCGAGTTTCCGCAATGGCTGGAACCGCGTCTGACCGCCTTGTGGGGGGAGCGCTTGGCCCAGGAAGTGGGGGCCATGCGCGACGAGGCGCCGCTGGATTTGCGGGTCAACACCCTTAAGGCGACCCGAGATGACGCCCTGATCGCCCTGAAAAAAGAACGCATCACCGCCACCCCCACCGAGATTTCCCCCCTTGGCCTGCGTCTGGCCAATCGCGTGGCGCTGGTGCAGGTGCAGGCGTGGCGCGACGGTCTGATCGAAGTCCAAGACGAAGGCTCGCAACTGGTGGCGTTGCTGGCTGACGCGCAGCCGGGCATGGCGGTGGTTGATTATTGCGCCGGCGCCGGCGGCAAGACCTTGGCCTTGGCGGCGGCCATGCAGAACAAGGGCCGGCTGGTTGCGTGCGATGTGGCCGAATGGCGGGTGGACAAGGCGCAGGCGCGATTGCGTCGGGCCGGCGTCCACAATGTCACCCGCCGGGTGATCGAAGGCGAATCCGATAAGTGGATCAAGCGTTCCGCCGCGTCTTTCGATCGCGTTTTGGTGGATGCGCCGTGTACCGGCACCGGGACATGGCGGCGCAATCCCGATGGCAAATGGCAATTGACCGAACAGACCGTGCTGGAACTGGTCGGCCGCCAACAGGTGATTCTGGCCAGCGCCGCCCGGCTGACCAAGCCGGGCGGGCGGCTGATCTATGCCACCTGTTCGATCCTGCCCGAGGAAAACGAGGAACAGATCGAACGCTTCTTGAGCACTCATCCGGAATTCACCGTGGTGCCGGTGCCGGGCCTGTGGGGGGAATTGGTGGGGACGCCCTGTCCGGTGTCCGGTCCCTATTTGCGCCTGTCGCCCTATGGTCACGGCACTGACGGCTTCTTCGCCGCCGTGCTTGAGCGCGCTTTAGCTGCCGTTCCCGAATAACGGCTTAAGAACGCTGAAAGCCTGATTGGCCAAGGCCAGTGTGCCGGAGCCGCCCTCGTCTTGATTGAGGCGCGCGTATAATTGCTGTTGGCGCAACGACGCGGAATTGAAGCCGGCGGCGATGTCTTCGGCGCTTTGGCGACTTAACCCGGCCAGCAACGCCGCCCCCGATCCGCCCTGGGCGCCACCGGCGCCGGCGGCCAAAGCCGCCCGGGCCGAGGCAACCTGGCGCTTGAGCAGGTCGCGCTGTTGCTTGGCCTGTTGGTCCTGCTGCTGCACCAGCAACTGGTTTTGCAGATTGATTTGATCGGCTTGGCTTTGCGCCTGGGCGCTGGCGGCGTTTTGACTGCCGGCCTGCTGGGCGATCATGGAGGCGCCCTGCATGATCATCGGCAACATGTTCGCGGTTCCACCCATGATCTCTCTCCTCCGGGTTGCGTTCTTCTTTTGTTCTAAGTGATATCGCGCGTCGATGTCAAGGAATTTATTCCGCAGAGGTGCGGTGCGCCTTGATCCCGCCGTCACCAAGTGAAGACGTAATCGCCGATATAAGGGCTGGTCCCTGGCTCTACGTTCTTGGTGTTGAAAGCGGCGTACAGGGCGGGGAAGTCGGCGGTGACGCTTGTCCCGCTGGCGCTCCAGCCGTCATGATCGGCGGTGACGGAAAACTCCCATTTTGATTGCACCAGCGCCGGGGCGTCGACGGCATGAATCCGCATCTTGCCCTGCTGGGCGGCGGCGAGGATGGATTCGTCCCTGGCGATGATGGCGTCCCAACCGTCTTCCGCCGGCAAGCTGCCGGAAGCCAGGCCATCCTTCATCCGGGCGATATTATCGGGGTATGTGTCGAGGATCGACGTGACGTGATCGGACAAGGCCTGCGACAGCGATTTGGGCATGGCGTCATAGAGCCCTTGCAGGGCGCGGACGGTTCCATAAATATTTTTCTCGGCCTCGCTGAGTTGTTCCATCTGGCCGGGCTCAAGCTGGGGCAATTTGGGGAGGCGGCCATCGCGGACCAGGGCGCGGACCGTATCGTCGGCGTTGCCCTGGGCGGCGTTTCGGAACACGTCCGACTTGGCCCATTCCTTGACCGCGGCCATTTCCTTGGAGATTCCCTCCGAGGCTTGGGGGTTTGCCCCGCCGCCGCCGCTCGTCTTTTTCGCCGCCGGGTCGCGAGACTTCGCGAGCCCTCGAAGGAACTCCTCAAGCTGGTCGGCGACGGCCTGATCTTTTTGCGCCTTGGCCAATATCGCCTTGGCCCGATCAGAGAGGGTGACGGTTGTCGCCTGCTGCGCGGCGTCTGTCGGGGCCGCAGTGACCACCGGCTTGGCCGAAGTCTCGGAATCGAGGGGCGGCCGTGCTGCTAAGGTGGCGGCAACAGAGGAGCTGGTCGAGGCGATCGTCGTCATGGAATTCTCCCACTCAGGCGGATTCTTCCGCCAAGAGGAGTATGCCTGTGCCGGGATTAAGGGATCAATAAACGCGCCCTATGGCTGTGGTCTGTGGCGGGTCCAGCGGGGCATAAAAAAGGCGCTGACCGAAATCAGCGCCTTTTGGGTTTTAGACCGCCCGTTCCTTGACATAGGCGCCGGGGCCTTCTTCCAGCACTTTCAATGTGCCGTCGCCGGGCACGCGGGCCGGCACCTGCTTGCAGCCCTTGGTTGCCCAGGCGTGCCAATCGGTCCACCACGATCCTTCGTTCTGGATGGCGCCATTCAGCCAGGTTTCCGGGGTCTTGACCTTCTTGCTATTGGTCCAATAGCAATATTTGTTGGCGGCGGGGGGGTTGACCACCCCGGCGATATGACCGGAAGCCGCCAGCACGAACTTGACCGGCCCACCGGAATTCTGGGTCAGGGCAAAGGTCGAGGTCCACGGCGCGATATGGTCTTCGCGCGCCGACAGCATGTAGATGGGGGTCTTGATCTTGCCCAGGTCGATGTCGACGCCGTCCAAGGAGATGCCGCCCGGCTTGGTCAACAGGTTCTGCTGATACATCTTGCGCAGATAAAAGCTGTGCATGGCCGCCGGCATGCGGGTGGAATCAGAGTTCCAGTACAGCAGGTCGAAGGGGAAGGGATCCTTGCCCAGCAGGTAATTATTGACCACGAACGACCAGATCAGATCGTTGGCGCGCAGCATGTTGAAGGTCATCGCCATGTCGCGGCCGTCCAGATAGCCGTGCTCGCTCATCTTGGCTTCCAGGCTGACCAGCTGTTCCTCGTCGATGAACACGCCCAATTCGCCCGGCTCGGCGAAGTCGGTCATGGTGGTCAGCAGCGTGGCGCTGGCGATGCCGGGAAGGTTTTTCGCCGCCATATAGGCCAAGGTGCACGCGGTCAGGGTGCCGCCCAGGCAATAGCCGACGATGTTGACTTCCTTGTGGCCGGTGGCCTGTTCGATGGCGGCCAGCGCCGCCAGCGGGCCTTCCTTCATGTAATCGGTGAAATCCTTGGTCGCCAGATGTTCGTCCGGGTTGACCCAGGAAATGACGAAAACGGTATGACCCTGATCCACCGCCCATTTGATGAAGCTGTTTTTCGGCCGCAGGTCGAGGATGTAGAACTTGTTGATCCACGGCGGCACGATCAGCAGCGGCTTTTCGGCCACGGTCTCGGTGCTGGGAGTGTATTGCAAAAGCTGCATCAGATCGTTCTGATAGACCACCTTGCCCGGTGTCACGGCGATATTCTCGCCGACCTTGAAGGCGTCGTAATCGGTCATCTTGATCGACAGCTTGCCCTTGCCGCGCTCCAGGTCCGACAGCAGGTTGTTCAGGCCCTTGACCAGGTTCTCGCCGCCCGATTCGATGGTGGCGCGCAGGACTTCCGGGTTGGTCAGCACGAAGTTGGAGGGCGCCATGGCGTCGACGAATTGGCGGGTATAGAAATCCACCTTCTGCGCGGTGTGGTCATCCAGCCCCTCGACGCCATGCACCAGACCGTGCATGTAGCGGGCTGACAGCAGATAGGATTGCTTGATGAAGTCGAAGACCTCATTTTCTTCCCACATCTCGTCCTTGAAGCGCCGGTCGGCGGGTTCCGGCTTGGCCACGGGTTCGGAATGTTCGCCGAACAGGCGGCGGGTGGTGTTCTGCCACAAGGCCAGATAATCGTTCCACAGCGTCAGGTTGGCTTCCACCAGCTTGGCCGGGTCGCTCATCATTTTGGCCGTCATTTCCATGAAGGCGTTGCCGATGTTCAACGGGTCCAGGTTCTGGGTTCCCGGTTCCGCCGACTGACGGGCGACGAAATCAGCGACGATGCGTTGCGAGCGCTCGGCTATATTGGACATCGCCTGCGACAGTTCGGTGGGGTCGATCACCTTGACGTCAGCGCCCTTTTCCTCGGCCATATGAATACCTCGTTACAGCAACAGATACGATGTCCGCAAGACTGGCGCGGCCATCATGGGCAAGGGGAGTTTGCCGCCGTCGGCGATGAACCGAAGTTCCGGTCCGCGTTCCCCCGATAGCTCTATATACTTTCCTTCGGCGGCCTGTTAAACGTGAACTTGCCGTAAAAGATGGCGCGATGCCATTTTTCCATGTCATCAGGGGTGGGTGGTCATACCATGACGGGTCGTTTTGATCGGAGTGTCGCCGGATTGCCGAACACTGTTCGGCTTTGGGGGCGTAGCCTCCTGTTATTGAGCGCGTTGTCCGCATGCTCGAGCGTGCCTGACGCGGTCAATCCGGTTGAGTGGTACAAGGGGACCCGTGACTTCGTCACCGGCAAGGATACGCCGGAGCCGGCCCCGGTCGCCACCGCCGGCAAGACGGTCAAGCCGGCCGCCAGCGCCGAGAACCGCAAGGACACCCCCAAGGGGTTGGTGCCTGATCGCGGCAACGCCCACTATGCCGAACCGGTCCGCCGCGAAGTGGCGCCGACCCGGCCCTTGGCCCGCCGCGCCCCCGCCGCCGGACAGCAAGTCGCCGCCGCTCCCGCTCCGGGTTCCGCCATTCAGGCCGCCGCGCTGCCCGCTGCGGGGCCGGCGCAAGTGGCCAGCGTTGACCAGGGGCCGAACGCGCCGCCGGCCAGCATGAACATGACGCCGCCGCCGCCCGCCGATATTCCGGAAACGGTGGCGGTGCCCGGTCGGCCGCGGGGTTTGCAGCAGCAATTCGAAAAGCGGCTGGCTGAATCGGCCCAACAGGTGGTCCGTCCCGGCCTTGTCGACATGCCGGGAAGCAATCATCGCTTCGCCTCGGCCGACGAAGCGCCGATCCATCTGGTGCCGCCGGGTTCGGTCAAGCGGGGCAATGCCAATTCGGGTGGCGGCAAGTTCGTCACGCCGCTGCCGGTACATGAGCCGGCGGCGTCGTTCCAGGTTGCCTCGGTGCAGTTTGCCGCCGGCGCCAAGCTCAGCCGGGCCGATCTGTCGTCCATCGCCGATGTGGTCCGCTTGTACAAGCAAACCAAGGGCGTTGTCCGCGTCGTCGCCTATGAACCGGCGCCGACCTATGGCGGCTATAATCCGCTGGTGGGCATGGATAGCTCGCAGGATCGCGCCGACGCGGTCGCCCGCGAGTTGAACCGTCGTGGCATTCCGGCTTCCAAGATCATGGTTGCCGCCCAGCCCGATTATGCCGCCGGCCAGGATGGGGCGCAGATTTTCCTTGATGTGATGTGAACCGTCGCCGCACCGCCATAGCGCAGGCTTTGGCGGTGCTGGCGCCGTTTATTCCGGCCTTCGATCGCGCTGCGGTGCTGGATCTGGCCGAGGATTCCCCCGGACTGCGCAAGGCCTCGCCGCCGGCGGCCGCTTGGCTGGCCCTGACCAGCCATGTGCGCCATCTCCACACCGATTACGACCAGATGCGGGCTGACGGTTACGACCGCGATGCGGCCCGGCATTTCTGCGCTCAAGCCATGGCCGAGGTGCTGCATGCGTGGGGCTGCGATAAGCGTTTGGGCCGAAATTGCGACTGAAGTATGGAGGCTTTAATTCTAAATAGCATCCTGAACGCGCTGTTTTTTTTATCTGTTCATGTGCTGTTTTAGACTCCTTCTTATCTCCTCCTGTATATTCCTAAGGTATTGGACGGTGACGTTTGGGAGTTCGGGTTATGTCGGTTTTGGATAATATGAACATTGGCAAGAAGCTGGTCGTCGCCTTTGGCGTTATCCTGCTGCTCTTGGTGATCAATGTGGCGCTGGGATTCAGCGGTGTTCGCAAGCTGGAAAGCGCCGGCAGCGATCTGGCCGATAACTGGTTACCCAGTGTTCAGGCCGTCGGCCGGCTTCAGAACGTCGCGCAGACTTTCCGGCGTTGGGAATTGTTGCACGTCCTGGCCACCGAGGCCGACGAAATGAAGGCGGCCGAAGTCCAACTGGGCGAGATCAGTGCACAGATCGCCGAAGCGCGGAAGACCTATGAGGTTTTGCTTTCGTCGGACGAGGAACGGGCGCTGTACGCGAAATTCGGCAGTGATTTCGACCGCTATATGGTTAGTCACGAAAAACTGATTTCCCTGTCGCGTCAAAACCGCAATGACGAGGCGAAGACCTTGTTAAGCGCTGAAAGCCTGCCGCTTTTTCAGAAAATGCAGGCTACGCTTGAGGAATGTGTGGCCCTTAATGGCAAGGGCGCCGGCCACTCGCGTGAGGAGCTGAGGTCCGTCGCCAGCATGACGACGGTCATCACCATTGTGGTGTTTGCCGTGGTCGCCGTATTGATCATTGGCGCCGGCCTGGTTCTGCGCAGTGGGATCGCCACCCCCATCGTCGCCATGACCGAGGCCATGCGGAAGCTGGCCGACGGCGACAAAACCATCGTTATTCCGGCCCAGGGGCGCGGCGACGAGGTTGGGGCCATGGCCTCCGCGGTTCAGGTGTTCAAGGACAACATGATCCGGGCCGAGCAACTCGCCGCCGAACAAGAGGCCGAACGGGCCGTGCAGTTGAACCGGGCCCGTGCCGTGGATAAGCTGACCAAGGATTTCGACAATTCGGTCAGTTCGGTTCTGGGCATCGTTTCCGGCGCCGCCACCGAGATGGAGGCTACCGCCCAGTCGATGACCGGCAATGCCCAGCAGACCAATGATCAGGCCACCATGGTCGCCGCCGCCACCGAAGAGGCTTCGGCCAGCGTGCAGACGGTGGCCACCGCCGCCGAGGAATTGTCCGCTTCCATCGCCGAGATCGGCCGTCAGGTCGAGCAATCCAGCGTGACCTCGCGCGCCGCCGCCGAGGAAGCCGAACGTACCAACAAGACGGTTCAGGATCTGGCGCAGACCTCGGTCCGCATCGGCGAAGTGGTCGGCCTGATCACCACCATCGCCAGCCAGACCAATCTGTTGGCGTTGAACGCCACCATCGAGGCGGCGCGGGCCGGCGATGCCGGCAAAGGCTTCGCCGTGGTCGCCAATGAAGTCAAATCCCTGGCCAATCAGACCGCCAAGGCGACCGAGGAAATCACCACCCAGATCTCTTCGGTGCAATCGGCGACGCGGGAAGCGGTGCGCGCCATCGAAGGCATCGTCCGGCGGATCGGCGAGATTAACGAAATCGCCAGCGCCATCGCCGCCGCGGTCGAGGAGCAATCCGCCGCCACCACCGAAATCGCCCGCAACGTCCAGCAGGCCGCCGCCGGCACGCAAGAGGTGTCGTCGAGCATCGGCGGCGTCAGTCAGGCGGCGTCGGAAACCGGCACCTCGGCCGAACAGGTGCTGGCGGTGGCGCGGTCGTTGTCGCAAGAAGCCGAAGGCCTTAAGGCCATGGTCGATGAGTTCCTGGGGGCCGTCAAAGCGGCCTGAACCCAAGTCATGCGCGGGTGGCCGCCCCGCCATCCGCGCATGCTTGAAGTGCCAAAAAGCTATCGCTTCCCGATCCTGACCGCGCTAGATATGATCCCTTTCTTTTCCTCCCTTCCGGAAAGTGACTGGCGTCATGAGCACCGAGCAGGAATTTCATCGCATCAAGCGGCTTCCCCCCTACGTTTTCGCCGAAGTCAATGCCATGAAGGCGCGGGCACGCGCCGCTGGCGAGGACATTATCGATTTCGGCATGGGCAACCCGGATCAGCCGACACCGTCGCATATCGTTGAAAAGCTGGTGGAAGCCGCCCGCAATCCGCGCGCCCACCGCTATTCCATGAGCCGTGGCATTCCTGGTTTGCGCAAGGCGCTGGTCAATTATTATCATCGCCGTTTCGACGTCGCGTTGGATCCCGAAAGCGAATGCATCGTCACCTTGGGCTCGAAGGAAGGGTTGGCTAATCTGGCCAACGCCATCACCAGCCCCGGCGACGTCGTGCTGGTGCCCAATCCCAGCTATCCCATCCATCCCTATGGTTTCATCATCGCCGGCGGTTCGTGCCGCTATGTGCCGGTGACCCCGGATGCCGAATTCCTGCGGGCGCTGGATCGTGCCGTGCGCCATTCGGTACCCAAGCCCATCGCCTTGGTGTTGAATTATCCCAGCAATCCGACGGCGCTTTTGGCCGATCTTGATTTCTATGGCCAAGTCGTCGATTTCTGCCGGCATCACGGCATCTGGATTTTGTCCGATCTGGCTTATTCCGAGATTTATTTCGACGTGGCGCCGCCGCCGTCCATCCTGCAAGTGCCCGGCGCCAAGGAGATCGCGGTGGAATTCACCTCGATGTCCAAAACCTACAACATGCCGGGTTGGCGCATCGGCTTCGCCGCCGGCAACAAAAAGCTGATCGCGGCCTTGGGGCGGATCAAGTCTTATCTGGATTACGGCGCTTTTACCCCGATCCAGGTGGCGGCCACGGCCGCCTTGAACGGTCCGCAAGATTGCGTCGAGGAAATCCGTCAATTGTATAAGGGCCGTCGCGACGTTCTGATCGAGGGGATGCATGCCGCCGGCTGGGATGTTCCCAGCCCGCCGGCGACCATGTTCGCCTGGGCTCCGATCCCGCCGGCCTTTGCCCATCTGGGGAGCCTGGAATTTTCCAAGCTGCTGATGCGCGAAGCCCAGGTGGCGGTGGCCCCCGGCATCGGTTTTGGCGAATACGGTGACAGTTTCGTTCGGATCGGGCTGGTGGAAAACATTCAGCGGACCCGCCAAGCGGTGCGCAATATCAAGTCATTCCTGGGCAATTACGATAAGGTCCTGGAAGAATCGGAAAAGCAACGGGTGGTGGTTGGCTGATGAAACCTTTGAAAATCGCCCTTGCCGGGCTGGGAACGGTCGGGGCTGGGCTGGTCAAATTGTTGACCGATAACGCTGGCATCATCACCGCCCGCGCCGGTCGCCCGCTGCAGGTGGTCGCGGTGTCGGCGCGTGATCGGAACCGCGATCGCGGCATTGTCCTGGGGGCCGAGGTCGCCTGGTATGACGATGCCGTCAAGATGGCCGAGCAGGCCGAATGCGATGTCATCGTCGAAGTGATCGGCGGCTCCGAGGGCATTGCCCGCCACGTGGTGGAAACCGCCCTTGGTCGTGGGCTGCATGTGGTCACCGCCAACAAGGCGTTGCTGGCCCATCATGGCGTTGCCTTGGCCGCGACGGCCGAGGACAAGGGGGTGGTCCTGGGTTTCGAAGCCGCCGTCGCCGGCGGCATCCCGATCATCAAGGCGCTTAAGGAAGGCTTGGCCGGCAACGCCATCAGCCGGGTTACCGGCATCTTGAACGGCACCTGCAACTACATCTTGACCACCATGCGCGAGACCGGGCGTGATTTCGCCGACGTGCTGGCCGAGGCCCAAGCCTTGGGCTATGCCGAGGCTGATCCCAGCTTCGATATCGATGGCGTCGATGCCGCCCATAAGCTGGCGATTTTGACCAGTCTGGCCTTTGCCACGCCGGTGGACTTCCAATCCATGCATGTCGAGGGCATCCGTCACGTCTCGGCCGTGGATATCGATTTCGCCGACAAGCTGGGATATCGCATCAAGTTGTTGGGCATCGCCCAAGCCACCGATCACGGCATCGAACAGCGTGTCCATGCGTGCATGGTGCCGGTGGCGGCGCCGATCGCCACCGTCGATGGCGTTTTCAACGCCGTGGTGGCCGAGGGCGATTTTGTCGGCCGCTCGATTTATGAAGGCCGTGGCGCCGGGGCTGGCCCGACCGCCTCGGCGGTGGCCGCCGATATCATCGATATCGCCCGTGGCAACCGTTCGCCGGCCTTTGGCGTTCCGGTCGCCGCCCTGGTGGCCCGGCCGGCGGCGTCGATGGAACGCCGCCAAGGGGCCTATTACATGCGGCTGATGGTGCTTGACCGTCCCGGCGTCCTGGCCGATGTCGCCACCGCGCTGCGGGCCGAAGGCGTGTCGGTGGAGCAGATGATCCAGCCTGGCCGGGCTCCGGGCGAGACCGTGCCCATGGTCATGACCCTGCACGATACGGTGGAAGCCGATATGAACCGCGCTGTCGCCCGCATCGCCGCGTTGGACGCGGTGGTGGAAAAGCCGCGCCTGATCCGCATCGAGCCTTTGTGATAAGGTAGCCGCCATGCCCAATCGTGTCTTTGTTCCGCCGCCGCACGCGCTCGACCGCAATCTTGCCTTGGAAGTGGTGCGGGTCACCGAAGCCAGTGCCCTGGCGGCGTCGCGCTGGGTCGGACGTGGTGACGAAAAGGCCGCCGACGAGGCCGCCACCGCCGCCATGCGCGAGGCGCTGAACAGCCTGTCCATGGAAGGGCGGGTGGTCAATGGCGGTGGCGGCGCCACCTTGGCCAATGGCGACAAAGTGGGAACCGGAACCGGCCCCAAGGTCGATATCGTGCTGACCCCGATCGAGGGGGCGACCATTTGTGCCAAGGGCAGCCATAACGCCATTTCGGTGATCGCCGCCACTCAGGAAGGTTCGTTCCTGCATGTGCCGGCCGACGCCTATATGGAAAAGCTGGCCATCGGTCCGGGTTTGCCGACCGGCATCATTGATCTGAGCGTCAGCCCCGAAGATAATTTGATCAATGTCGCCGCCGCCAAAGGCGTCGCGGTGGCCGATTTGACCGTGTGCATGCTGGATCGACCGCGTCACGGCGATTTGCTGGGACGAATCTACGAAGCCGGCGCCCGCGTCGTCTTGATTGACGATGGCGACGTCTCTGGGGCCATCGCCGTCGGTTTGCTCCAGACCGGCATTGATCTGTACATGGGCTCGGGCGGCGCCGCCGAGGGCGTGTTGGCGGCGGCGGGGCTGAAATGTCTGGGCGGACAGATGCAGTGCCGGTTGCTGTTGCGCAGCGAGGATGATCGGGCCAAGGCCCGTGCCGCCGGCATCAGGGACATCCAGGCGCAGTGGACCATCGACGACATGGTCAAGGGCGAGGTGATGTTCGCCGCCACCGGCATCACCGACGGCAATATCCTGGCCGGCATTCGCCTGCGTCAGGGCGGCGCCGTCAGTCATTCGCTGGTCATGCGCTCGACCACCGGCACGTTGCGGACCATGACGTCCCAGCATGATTTCAGCCGTCACGCCCAATTGCATCGGGATTAAAACATGACTGAAACCGCCGCCTTTCTCGGGGTCGAACGTTCGCTCACCGGGCGGCGGTGGCTGGCGACCGGCGGTGATGACCGTCTGGCCGTGACCTTGTCGCAGCGCTTGGCCTTGCCGGAAATCATCGGCCGGGTGCTGGCGGCGCGCGGTATCGGCCTGGAAGAGGCGGAAACCTTCCTGGCGCCGACCTTGCGCGCCTTGTTGCCCGATCCCAGTCACCTGAAAGACATGGACAAGGCCGCCGCCCGTATCGCCCAAGCGGTGATGGCCGGACAGCCGATCGGCATTTTCGGCGATTACGACGTCGATGGCGCCACCTCGTCGGCGTTGCTCAACACCTTTCTCAGCGCCGCCGGCGCCACCGCCTTGGTGCACATCCCCGACCGCATGATCGAAGGTTATGGCCCCAATCTGCCGGCATTGTTGAAACTGGCCGGGCAGGGGGCGCGGGTGGTGGTGACGGTGGATTGCGGCACAACGGCTTTTGTCCCTTTGGCTGGCGCCGCCGAAGCCGGCATCGATGTGATCGTCGTTGACCACCACGAGGCCGAACCGGAACTGCCGCAGGCTTTCGCCATCATCAACCCCAAGCGTCTGGATGAAGAAAGTCCGCATGGCCATCTGGCCGCCGTCGGCGTCACCTTCTTGGTGGTGGTGGCGGTCAACCGCGCTCTGAAATCAGCCGGCTGGTACGGCCCCCAGCGCCCGGCGCCCGATTTGCTGCAATGGCTGGACGTGGTCGCGCTGGGCACGGTGTGCGACGTGGTGCCGCTGCACGGCGTCAACCGCGCCCTGGTGACCCAGGGGCTGAAAGTCATGGCCAAGCGCAACAATATCGGCTTGGCCGCTTTGGCTGACGTGGCCGGGGTCAAGGAACGCCCCGACGCCTACCATCTGGGCTATGTGCTGGGGCCGCGCGTCAATGCCGGTGGCCGGGTGGGGGAATCCGAGCTGGGCTCGCGCCTGCTGTCGACGCATGACCCGCTGGAAGCGGCGGAAATCGCCCGACAATTGGACGGCTATAACAAGGACCGTCAGGAAATCGAGGCGGCCGTGTTGCTGGAAGCCATCGAACAGGTGGAAGGCCGCGACGATGACGGCTTGCCGCTGGTGGTGGCGGCGGGCGAGAACTGGCATCCCGGCGTCATCGGCATTGTCGCCGGCCGGCTGAAGGAACGCTATGGCCGCCCGGCCTGCGTCATCGCTCTGGATGGCGACGAGGGCAAGGGCTCGGGGCGTTCGGTTGCCGGCCTCGATCTGGGGTGTGCGGTCATCGCGGCGCGCCAGCAGGGCTTGCTCAAGGCGGGCGGTGGCCACGCCATGGCGGCGGGATTCACCGTCGCCCGCGCGCACCTAGCCGAATTCCGTGCCTTTCTCGCCGACCGTCTGCAAGCCCAACTGAGCGGCGAGCTGGTGCCGGTGTTGGAATTGGACGGGGCGCTGGACGCCGCCGGAGCAACCGTGGATCTGGTGGAGACGCTGAAACAATTGGGGCCGTTCGGCGCCGGCAACCCGGAGCCGCGTTTCGCCATCACGGCCGCCCGCGTGGTCAAGGCCGACGTGGTCGGCTCTGGGCATGTGCGCATCATTGCCCAAGGCCAAGGCGGGCAACGCCTGAAAGCCATCGCCTTTCGCGCCGCCGACAGCGAAATGGGGCTGACCTTGCTGGGCGGGCAGGGACAAAACTTCCACTTGGCGGGGACCTTGCGCGTGGATAGTTGGCAGGGAAATAACGCGGTGCAGTTGATCATCGACGACGCCGCCCCGGTGCGGTGAAATTTTTTTAGAAAAACCCGCTTGACCAAGGGGGCGTACCCCGCTAAAAGGTCGCCCTCACCTCGCGACGTCCCCATCGTCTAGAGGCCTAGGACACCGCCCTTTCACGGCGGCGACGCGGGTTCGAATCCCGCTGGGGACGCCATTCTCACCAGACAAACTGGCTCCACCGCTAAGACGCGGCCTTGGATATCCCAAGGTTCCGCGCGAGTTTGCTTGGTAGAGGTGCTGACTTCGTTCTCGGCAAATGTGCGGAAATTCTCTCTCCAACACCCGTTTCTCTCCGAACCTGTTGACTGCCACTTCTTGGTCAACAGGTCGTCTGCGCCATGAAAGAGCAGGACAATTCGAAATTCGGGCTACCGTGTGGTTGGCCGATTTCTACGGAATGCCGCAGGACTCCGGTGTCGGAATTGCCTTGCTCCACCACGGGGTCAACTCCAACATTGACCGGCATATCGTGGCCGCGTAGCCTCCTCAACCATAGGTTTGCTAGAAGCGATCTTTAGGGGGTCGAGGGAATCGTCCAGAGATGAAAATCCTCCATACGTCTGACTGGCATCTTGGCCAGGAATTCCATGACTTCGCCCGTGATCACGAGCATTCGGCGTTCCTTGCCTGGCTTGAGGATCGATTGGAGGAGCATGCCGTTGATGCCCTGCTGGTCACCGGGGACATTTTTGACAGCCAGAATCCGCCGATCACGGCGCAACGCCAACTCTATGATTTCGTGGCTCAAGTGGCCCGCCGGATGCCCGCGCTTGACGTGGTGCTTATCGGCGGCAACCATGATTCGGCCGGTCGCCTTGAAGCGCCCCGTACGCTGCTGGAGAGCTTCGGCGTAAGAGTGGTTGGCAGCCTCCCACGCGGCAGCGATGGTCGCATCAATCCCGATCATCTGCTGTTCCCCCTCACCGACAGCGACGGCGAGGCGGCGGTGTTGTGCGCGGCGGTGCCGTTCCTGCGCCTGCCTGATTTGCCCCCCGCGCCGCAGGACGAAGCGGATGGCCTGATCTGGGGCGTGCGGCGGGTCTATGAGGAGGTTCTGGCGCTGGCGGCGGAGCGCCGGACCGGCGGCCAGCATCTGGTCGTCACCGGCCACTGCTACATGACCGCCACGGAGATATCCGATCTGTCGGAGCGGCGCATACTTGGCGGCAACCAGCACGCTTTGCCCGCCGACATTTTCCCCGACGACATCGCCTATGTGGCCCTTGGGCATCTTCACAAGCCGCAGATGGTCGGCGGCCGAAGCCATGTCCGCTATGCCGGATCGCCCCTTCCCCTGTCGGTCGCAGAAAGGGACTACAAACATCAGGTGGTTCTTGTCGATCTCGGGTCTGGCTGCGCAGAAATCACGCCGCTGCATGTCCCCCGGTCCGTCCCTGTCCTACGGGTTCCCGCCAGCGGCGCCGCCCCGGTCGATACGGTCCTGGAGCAATTGCGCGCCCTGGATGTGGGCGATGATCGCGGCTGGGAATGGCAGCCATATCTCCATGTCGAGGTCACCCTTGACCGCCCGGCTCCCAGCCTGCGCCGCGACATCGCCGAGGCCCTGGGCGGCAAGGGGGTGAGGCTGGCCAAGTTGGCGGTGCAGGCGGCGTCGGCGACATCCCCCGTGGTCGGCCTGATCCAGCCCGACCTCAATTCACTGCAGCCGGAAGATGTGTTCTCGCGGCGCTGGCGCCGCGATTATGAGGGCGATCCGCCCGAGGATGTGCTGGGCTGCTTTCGCGAACTGCTCGAAGGCCTGGAGACCGGGGACGCCGCGCCGTGAAAATTCTCGCCATTCGCGGCCGTAGCCTCGCCAGTCTGGCCGGCGCCTTCGAAATCGACCTGGAAGCGGCACCGCTGGCCGAGGCTGGGTTGTTCGCCATCACCGGCCCCACCGGTGCCGGCAAAAGCACCCTGCTGGATGCGCTGTGCCTTGCCCTTTACGATCGTCTGCCGCGTCTGGACGGAGTGGCGAAGTCGGCGGTCGGCCGCACCGACGACGAAAACCGGCTGGCCGGCAACGATGTCCGCACGATCCTGCGCCACGGTGCCGGGGATGGGTTCGCCGAAGTCGATTTTGTCGGCCGGGACGGGGGACGCTACCGCGCCCGCTGGCAGGTGCAGCGAGCCCGGAAGCGGGCCGGTGGCAAGGTGCAGGACCAGGTCATGACGTTGACCGTCATCGGCAGCGGCGAAAACCTCGGCGGCACCAAGACCGAGACCCTGGGGGCCATCCGCGACAAGACCGGCCTCGATTTCGATCAGTTCCGGCGGTCCGTTCTTCTTGCCCAGCACGATTTCGACGCGTTCCTGAAGGCCGCGCCGAAGCAGCGCGCGGCCCTGCTTGAGCTGATGACCGGCACCGAGATCTACAGCCGGCTGTCGGTGGCGGCCCATGAGCGGGTGCGTGACGAACGGATCCGGCTGGAGGCCATCGAGGCCGAGGCGGAGGGCATCACCGTTCTGTCAAACGAGGACCACGCCACCGCCATGGCCACCTGGATCGAAGCCGAGGCCGACTTGGCCCGGCTGATCGCCGAGGTCCGGCGACTGGCCAACGATGCCATCTGGCATCGGCGACAGGCTGAACTGGCCGGCTCGGTCGGCACTGCGGAAACGGCATTGCGGGGGGCCGAGGCGGCAGACCTGGACCTTCAGTCCGAGCGCGATCGCCTTGCCGACATCCGCCGTGCCCAGGCGTGCCGGGAAGTGGTGACACAGGCCGACCGATTGACCACCTCCGTTCATGGCCTGACCACCCGGCATTCCGAGGCTAATGATGCCTCTACCCGGTGTGCCAACGCGGCGATTCTGACACACGAGCAGAAAAATGCGGCCCACGAAGCGGAAGAGGCAGCGGAAGCGGCGTTCAAGGAGGCTGGCCCCCTTCTCGATCAGGCCGCCTCTCTTGATGCGCGGGTCACCGCCGCCGCCCATCACGAGCAAGAGGCGAAGACCACAGCGACCGCCGCGGAAAAAGCCATGGCCGAGGCCACGGCAAGCCTCACCCGCCAGACGCGGCAGCGCGACGACGCGGCCACCAGCATTGGGACCATCAACAAGTGGCTGGGGGAAAACGGCGGCCGGCGCGAACTGGCGGAGCAGATCGAGCGGTGGGTGGATGCCATCACGACCCACGCCCAGGCCTCCGAAGGCCTTGATGCCACCATCGCCGCCCAGCGACTTGCCGAGAAAACTGCGGCCACGCTTGAGACCGAGCGGCAGGCGAGTGAAGACCGGAAGGCGGTGGATGGACCGCGTTTGACAGCACTGGAGAAGCGCCAGGCCGCCCTGGAATCCGACATTGCCGGCATCGACGGCAATGGCCTTGAACGGCGGCGGGACGGCCTGACCGATCTGCAAGCGGCTTTGAGCGATCTAGGGGGGAGCGTCCGGACGGGAGCGGCCTTGGTCTCTCGGCGCCAGACCATCCATACCCGTCGGGAGGAAGCTCGCGGCGATCTGGCCTCGGCGACAAGCACCCTTGCCGAGATCACCACCGACCGAGCCCGCGAACAGGGCGCGTTGGATGAGGCGCGCCAAGCGCTGGCCTTGGCGGAAGCGGCAAACGGCGAACATGCCGCCGCCTTGCGCGCCCGACTGATAGATGGTCAGCCCTGCCCCGTCTGCGGCTCGTCCAAGCATCCGGTTGCCACGGCCGTCACCGCCCTGACGGCCCTGCTACTCCACCATCGCCATCAGGTCGAGGCGAGCGAGGGATCCTTGCGGAGGTTTGACGACCTCCGGCAGGAGACGGTCGCCAAACAGGAAGCAGCCCGGACGACCCTGGAGCAGTGCAAGACCGACGACGCGGGGATCGTCACCGAAGCAATGGCTGTGCAGCAGGCCTGGGACGCCGCCTCTGGCATGGCACAAGCCGGTGCCCAGTCCTTGAACATCGCCCTGCCGCTGCTGCCGCATTCCCCCGAGGACGAGGCAGCCGGCCTCGGCGTTGCGGGAGCGGCCGAGATGGTTGCGACCGCCATGACAGAGGTTCGCCAGTCGCTCCAAACTCTGGAAAATCTGCGCGGCGACCGCGATCAGGTGGCACGCGACGCCAGCATCCTGCGGGAGGCTGTCAGCACGGCCATCCAGAGACTGGCTGAGATCGCCCTCGCCCAGGCCGCATCCACGGCCGAGATCGGGCAGGCGCAGCGCGACCAGGAGCGATACCGGGACGCCATGCAGACCGCACAGGACCGGCTGGAGGTGCCGCTGGCGGTCATTGCCGATTGGCCTGATCGCCTCCGCGGCGATTCGGACGATTTGATTCTGACCTGCCGGCAATATGCCGACGAGTGGCGCCAACATATTGCTGACCGCGACCGTCAGCAGGGGATTTTCAACTCGCTGGAAGTTCAGGTGCGGGGGGCGACGGTAGCCGAGCAACAGGCTCGGACGCAGGCCGAGATCGCCGGCCGACGGCTGGAGGAGGCAAAGCAAAGCCATGCCGATTTGCTGGCTCAGCGCGCGACACTGTTCGACGGGCGTCCGACCGCCGAAATCCGCAGCGGACTCAATGCGGCGCGCCTGACCCGCAAGCAAGAGCATGAGGCGGCGTGCCAGAAAGCCGCCACAGCCGATGCCGCCGTCAGCGCCACAACGGCGAGCCTGACCATGCTGGCGGGGCAATTGGCGGAGGAAAGCGCTCACCGGGACGAAGCGCTGGCCGAACGGGATCGGCAGTTGGCGGCCCAGTCCCTGCCCCTGGATCAGGCCCGCGAGTTGCTGGCCGTCGATGCCGCATGGATCGAGGCGGCCGAGGAAAGGGTTGTCGCATCCGGCCAAGCCCGGCAGTCGGCGCAGGCGGTCCTTGACGAGCGCAAGCGAATGGCGGCCGAGCATGAAGCGGCGGAGCGGCCGGCGCAATCGGCCGAGGACGTCGCCGCGGCCCTTGCCGCGGCGGAGGATGCCAAGGAAGCAGCCAATGAACGCCAGATCGCCTGTCGGCGCGTCCTGGACGACGACCAACGCAACCGGGATCAGTTCGCCGGCCTGCAAGAGCGCATTCAGTGCCAGCGGGGGATCCATGACCGGTGGAAAACCATCTCGGATCTCATCGGTTCGGCGGATGGCGCCAAGTTCCGCAGCTTCGCCCAAGGCTTGACTCTCGATCACCTGATCGTGCTGGCCAATCGCCACCTCGCCGATCTCACCCCACGCTATATGCTGGAACGCTCACCCGGCGGCGACCTGGACTTGCAGGTTCTTGACCGGGATATGGGCGATGAGGTTCGCGGCGTCGGTAATCTGTCGGGCGGCGAACGCTTCCTGGTGTCGCTGGCGCTGGCACTCGGGCTTGCCGGCATGAGCGGCCATCATGCGCTGGTCGAATCGCTCTTCATCGACGAAGGATTTGGTGCGCTCGACGCCCACAGTCTGGACATCGCCATCTCCGCCCTTGAAGTTCTCCACGCCTCGGGACGGAAAGTCGGCGTCATCTCCCATGTCCAGGCGATGGTCGACCGGATCGGAGTGCAAGTTCGCGTTACCAAGATTGGCGGAGGACTGAGCCGGGTTGATACGGTGTCGGCATAGAGACACCAAGCAGTGCAGGTCCTTTACCCTAATATCCGGCAATCCGTTTCCAGGAAGGCGCGCCGCTGCTCGGCCCATCCCACAGGAAATGGCTCCAGCAGATCCGCCAGCTTCAGCCCTTTGGGCTGGCGACCGGCGAGGATGGCCTCGACGATATCCGGCGCCAGCAGGGTCAGGCGCAGCACCTTGCTGACATAGCCACGGTCGATCTTGTCGGCCTTGGCCAGTTCGTTGATCGAGGTGTGCCGTCCGGATTCCAGTTGCCGCCGCCAGCGGAAGGCACGGGCGACGGCACGGGTCTTGGCGCTGCCGAGTTCGCCCCCACCCGGCAGCGCTACGCATTGGACGGGCCGCGCCGCCGCAAAGGCCGTCGGCATCAGCTTGCGGGCGGTCCAGCGCATTTGGGACGCGCACCGCCTTCAGCCCCATCGGCTCCGCACCTTCAAGAAATCCAACGATCCCGCCTTCGCCGCGAAGGTCGAGGATGTCGTCGGCCTCTACATGGAGCCACCCTGCCATGCCGTGGTGCTGTCCATCGACGAGAAGAGCCAAATCCAGGCGCTCGACCGTACCCAGCCCGGCCTGCCGCTGAAGCCCGGCAAGTGCGCCACTATGACCCATGACTACAAGCGCAACGGCACCACCACGTTGTTTGCCGCCCTCAACATCCTCGACGGCACCGTGTTGGGGCGCTGCATGCAACAGCACCGGCATCAGGAATTCATCAAGTTCCTCAATACGGTGGAGCGTTCCGTTCCGGCGGGAAAGATCAAGCGGGGCGGTTTCGCCAAGGGCAGCGCCTCGGCGCTGCGCACCGGGCGCGGGATGACCAGTGTGGTGATGTTCATCCTGGTGCCGCAGGTCAGCTTGAAGAAGCGCCTCGACGTGGACGGAGTTGCCGAACGATGGGCTTCGGCCCTGCCTGAGCTGATCGTCAGGAATTGGCGGTGATGGCTGTCAGAATAGTCTCGCATCGAATTGGAAAGGGCGCTGCGATTCGACCTGAATGTGCTGAGCATGGGGATGAAGTGGATTGATCAGGACGTTCCACTCCTCGGGCACGATGACGGACGGCACCCGTAAAATCGCGCTTCTCCCCGAGGCGAGCCACGCGTCGCCAAAGGCCCTGGCGGTTTCCATGGCTTGGGGCTGCGCGTCTTCGAATCCCACGTCACCGGTCTCGATCGCGAATAGCCGATAATCCTCGGGCAGAAGATCAAGCGGCAGGTCGAGGTGGACACGAACCTCAAGGACGGCGAGAGCGGCTGATCCGGCGCAATACATGACAGGCCGTCCCGGTGAATTCCAGCGCCCCCCGAACATGCGGGCACCTTCGCCGTCCAAGGCGGAATGGACCTCGCGGGCCAGTCGCCACAGACGCATCAGGCCGCGATCCCATGGGCTATGCGGCCCAGAATGGTCTCGACCTCGCGGGCACCTTCTTCGGTGTCGAGCAAATCGAGCGGAATCTCATTGGCCAGCGCGGTGGTGGACCGTCGCAGCCAGCGATGCGCCTTATCCTGAGTGCCGAAGACCTCCTCGGCGATCGCCATGACGCGGGCGACCCGCATCAGCCGGTCGGATTGATCCGTGGTCAGGGTGCCGATACGTTCCCGATGGGCCAGCGTCTTGCGCGGCAGTACGACACGATCGGTTTCCGCACGGGACAACCGCCCCGACTGCATCAAGGCATGCACGGCACTGACCGGTAGTCCGGCCCGAACGGCGCGGATCAGGTCGAATTGACTGAGAATCGCCGCCCCGACGACTGAGGGGCCTCCGACGACATCAATGATAGCGGTTGGTGTGGGCATAACTGCGCTCCTTGGCGATATGCCCAGTATGCGCGTGCAAATCGCCAAATTGCAAGGGCGCGCATTCTCCGCATGACGTGCGGAGAAACAGCCCAAATTCTCCGCATCCAGCTCGGATACCCGCCCATGCCCAGCGTCCGCGAACAGCTTCTCACCGCCCTGTTGGCTCAGTTGGAAACCATACCCGGCGCTACGGCCAAGCGGGAAGCGCTGTTGCCCGAGACGGTGCCTGCCGGTGGTCTGATCATCCTGCGCGACGGCGATCCCGGCGACCCGGAGGTTGTCCTATCGCCGGTCACCTACCTTTGGGAACACCAGAGCGAGATCGAGGTCATCCTCCAACGCGGCCAGGACGACGACAGCGCCGCCCTCGACACCTTGCTGGTGGCGGTGGGAAGCGCCCTGGCCGCCGACCGATCCCTGGGAGGGCTGGCCGAATGGCTGGATTGGGGTGCTCCCAAGACATCGGGCCTCGCCATCGACGGGGCTTCTGCCCTGCGGGGCGCCACGGTGCCCGTCACTATCCACTATTCCAGCCCCGACCCGTTGGGCTGATCCACAAGGAGTTCACCGATGGGCAAGACGCGCGCTTACGGCGCCGATTGCGTGCTGCTGGCCGCCTTCGAGGCGAGCTACGGCACGCTGCCGATGGACGGCTATACCCGGCTGTCGTTCAAGGAATGCAGCTTAGGCGCCGAGCGCCCGCTGGGCTACGACCCGCTGCTGGGCCAGGGCCGCGACGCCCAGGACCCGTTCTACGAGGCGATCAAGGACGAGGGCGATATCGGCGTCCCACTGGATATTCGGGCGTTGGGCTTTTGGCTCAAGGGGCTGTTTGGTGCGCCTGCCACCGCCGACAATGGGGATGGCACCTTCGACCATGTCTTCACCTCGGGCGGTACGCTGCCCAGCCTGGCCCTGGAGATCGGCCACGCCCAACTACCCCTACATCGTCCCGATCATCGGAGGGAATTGATCATGGCCGCCAAAATCAGTTTCCCCCATGGTAATGACTGGGGCGTCATCGGCCCCGAGAGCGACCACGATCTGCCGGTGAATTCGACCCTGGGCCACCGCTTTCAACTCGTCTATGGTGAGATCATTGATCGCTATGACGGCGTCACCGACGACGAGGTCCGCGAAATTGATGCGGCGCGCGTCGTCGAGAGGCAGGCCGGGGAACTCCAGACGGCCAGAACCGCCCTGGTTCGGCGGGTCAAATCGGAAGCGGCGCAGCGGATCGCTACCCTGGACTGGAAGGTCGAACGCGCCCGTGAGCGGGACGCCCTGAACGGCACCACAACCCTCCAGGAGGTCTATGCCGAGCGCGAGGTCATTCGGCTGGCGAGCAACCAGGCCGAAGCCGCCATCGCCAAACTCGCCACCCAGGAAGAGATCCTGGCCTTCTCCTGGTAGCCCCTTCCCCCCGACCCGGAATTCAACGCCATGACCGAACAATCCCCGGACATCTGGGCGGGCGTCGCCACCCAGTATGTGGGCGCGTGGGGGCAAGCCGCCCCCATGGTCCAGATCGCCGCCATCGCCGCCACGGTGATCATCATCGCCATCCTCGCCTGGGCGTGGTCGTGGCGGCGGGAACCGCCGGATTCCTCCGGTGTTCCGGTCGAAGCCTTCGCCCATGTGGTCGAGGAGCAGGCCCGCCAGACCGAGGCGCTGCGCTCGGCGGTCGAGGGCCTGTCCGAGATCGTCCACCAGATCCGCCTGCTGCTGGAAGCCCGCACCCTGTGCCCCTATGGCGAGGACCGGCGGGATGCCTGATCCGCGCTTAAGCCAGGCGTTGCGCGAAGCCTACGCCGCCGCGCCCGCCGACACCGTCATCCTGCACACCCTGGAAATCTGGCACCCGACCTTCGCCGAACCGATCCGGGTGGTCCGCGACCATGCCGACCTCACCGCCCGGTTGGAGGCGGGAGCGGCGCGGAACGGGGGGCAAAGGGTCACCTTCATCGCGCTCACCTTCGATCTCGACCTGCCCCCGGTGGACACCGGCCCGGTCCCCGAGATCGCCGTCACCCTCGACAATGTCGGCCGCGATCTCTCGGATGCGCTGGAAGCCGCGGCCATCAGCCAGGACCGGATCGAGGTCATCTACCGGCCCTTCCTCTCCACCGACCTGGAGGGGCCGCACATGGACCCGCCCATCACCCTGACCCTGGCCGAGGTCGAGGCCGATACGCTCCGCGTCACCGGCCGCGCCCGCATGCTGGATGCGGGGAACAAGTCGTTTCCGTCCATCACCTATACCGCCCGGCGCTTTCCCGGCCTGGCGCGGTAACGGGGGTCAGGTTTCCCAGGGATTGAGGATATCGACGCCGGCCGCCGAGAAATCGGCAACGTTGCGGGTCACCACGGTAAGGCGATGCTTCAGGGCGGTGGCGGCGATCAGGCTGTCGATGGCCGGCAGCGGCTGTTTGATCCGTGCGGTCAGGCGGCCCCATTCATCGGCGACGGCGGATCGACCGGCAGCACTCGGCTATCGAACCAGTCGGGCAATTCGATCTCCAGCCAGGCGATGATCCGGCCACGCCGCCGTCCGTCGGCCAGTTTTTCGGCGCCCCGGCGGATTTCCCCCAGGGTCAGGGCGCTGATGAACAGCGCCTCCTGCGGCACGGTCTCGAACCACTCCACCACCTGCGGTGCCGGAGCGGGCCTGATCAGCTCGGACAGGGCGCAGGTGTCGACCAGATAGCTCACACCTCGATGTCCCGCGACGGCGAGCGGTCGCGCTCGACGTCGAGGTCCACGCCGGACAGCGGCGAAGCCCGCAGGAATTCCACCAGCGACGGTTTGCGCCCCTTCAGCCGCTCGTACTCGTCCTGGGACATCACCACCGCCGTGGTGCGGCCCCGAACGGTGATCGCCTGCGGGCCTTCGGCTGCGGCGCTGCGCAGCAGCTCGCTGAACCGGGCCTTGGCGTCCTGAACCGGCCACGCGTGCATGGGCATCTCCTGACCATTCTGACCAGATGAGGATAGCGACAATGACCCGCGAATGCCAGTCGCCGGTTGGCGCCCCCCATTGGGCCATCGCCTTGATCGGCCTGCCGTGGTCCGTCCACGGCGGCGAAGCCGCCAATGAACGAATTGCCGCCTCCGGCGGCAGCGGGCCGGACTCCTTCAATTGCTGGGAATTCGTCCGCATGGTCCAGGCCCGCCATTTCGGCCGCCTGCTGCCCGAGATCGGCAATCCCGAGGACATGCTGGTCATGGGCCGGACCTTCCGCGACCACCCCGAGCGTCGGCGCTGGGCCAAGGTTGAAACGCCTGCAGAGGGAGATTGCGTCCTGCTGCGCCGATCCCGCCATCCCATCCATGTGGGCGTCTGGCTCGATGTTGATGGCGGCGGCGTCCTGCATTGCGCCGAGGGCGCCGGGGTGGTGTTCCAGCGTTCGGACGCGCTCGCGCTCAACGGCTGGGCCGTCGAGGGCTTCTACCGCTTCATCGGCGACCAGTGATGACCGCCTCCATCGTCATCGTCACCAATCCGTTCGAGCCGGTGGCCAGCCGCTCGGTGCATGCGGTGGACTCAGGGATCACGGTGGGCGGCCTGTTGCAGGCTTGCGGCATTGCCGAGGAATGCTGGGCCGATGGGCCGGAAATCCTGATCGGCGGCATGGCGGTGCCGGTCGGCATCTATGCCGTCCGGGCCATCGGCGACGGCGAAATCGTCACCGTCATTCGCTGGCCCCAGGGCGGCGGAGGCGGTTGTGGGGGCGGCAAGAACCCCATGCGGATCGTGCTGACCATCGCGGTGATGGTGGCCGCCATCTATCTGGGTCCCATGGCGGCGGCGGCCATGGGATATACCGCCGCCGCCATGGCCACCGCTGGCATCGCCCTGGCCGGCTCGATGCTGATCAATACGGTGATCCCGGCCCCCAAGCCCTCCATGCCGTCGCTCAACTGGGGTGGCAGCGGCAGCGCCCCGGCCCCCAGCCCGACCTATTCGCTCCAGGCTCAGGGCAACCAGGGCCGATTGGGCCAGCCGATCCCGGTGATTTATGGTCGCCACCTGATCTATCCCGACCTCGCCTCGGAGCCCTACCAGGATTACGTCGGCGGCGAGCAGTACCTGTATCAACTCCACGTCATCGGCCAGGCGAACCATTGGGCGTGCAGCAACGCCGTCAACGACGATCCCTGCGAAGCGGTGGCAATACCGTTCGACGTGATGTGCCTGCACCTGCCAAGGCAGTCGTGAATTGGCCTTGCCCTCACTGCCAATGTGAAACGGGAATCCGCGTCAGTTAGTCTGGCCGAAGGACAAGGACAAGTTCTTCACCAGCCTCGGGGGCGAGACGCAGTTAGCCATTGCCACAACGCCTTCATTCCCGCCGGCACCTCTTACACCCCGATGAAATCATCCGGGGGAGTCTTGGCTGTCCAAGATTTCCCCGGACATTTTTATGGCGCGCCGGAAAACGCGGCATAAGGATGAATGGGACAGCCTTTGTTCCCGTCTTTCAAGGAAGGGCGACAGATGGAAGGCTAATCCCATATCCCGTTGAGCGGAACCGATCATCGCGATCCTCAGCCGGCGGGCGAATCCGCCGGCGAGCGGCCGTCCTGCCCTTGCAGAAAAGCCTGTGTTTCCGCCACCGCTTCGGCTAATCCGACCTTGCGCACATCGACCCCTGGCGGGAAGGCGCTGTGCAGGCGTGACGGCATCATCGGGTCAAGCAGGACAAAGACGCCGTGGTCGCCGGCCCGGCGCACCAGCCGGCCAAAGGCTTGCTTCAACCGCAATCGGGCGATCATGTCGTCATAGGATTTGCCGCCAAAGGCGGCGCGGCGGTGCTTGTGCAAGATGTCGGGACGCGGCCATGGCACCCGATCAAAGACGATCAGGCGCAGCGAGCGGCCGGGAACATCGACGCCGTCGCGCACCGCGTCGGTACCAAGCAGGCAGGATTCTTCCTCGGCGCGGAAGATATCGACCAGGGTGGCGGTGTCGAGATTGTCGATGTGCTGGGCCAACAGCGGCAGGCCGGCTTCGTCCAGGGGGCCGGCGATGCGCGCATGCACGGCTTTGAGGCGCGAGATGGCGGTAAACAGCCCCAAACCGCCACCGCCGGCGGCGATGAACAATTCGCGATAGGCGGCGGCGACTTGATTAAGATCGTCCTTGCGCACGTCCGACACCACCAGCACCCGGGTTTGCGCGGGGTAATCGAAAGGCGAGGCCATGGCGGCGCGCGTTGGCGGGGACGGCAGGTGAATTGCGCCGCTGCGGCGTTCCGCCACCGCCCAGCCAAGATCCGATTCGCCATCGCGCAAGGTGGCCGAGGTGATCAGCAGACCGTGGGCGGGTTCGGCCACCGTCTTGGCGAAGGGAATGGTGGGGTCGATCCAATGGCGGTGCATGCCGACGTCGAAATCGCGGCCATCGAAACGCTCGACGCTGAACCAATCGACGTATTGCTCGGCTTTGCGGCCTTCCAGCAATTCCTCCAGCATGGCTTTCCAGCCGCTCAAGGGCAGCAGCGCCCGGCGTTCGATCGAACGGGTCAGCCCCTCGATGCGCGAACGGGTGGCGCTGTCCAATTCGGCGGCGTCATCATCGAGGCTTTTGCCGAGCACGCGGGCCAGGGTCTGCAAGGGTGCCCCCAGCTTGCCCAGGCAATGGGCCAATTCGGCGGCGGCTTCGGCCAGTCCGTCGATGGCTGGGGCGCATTCGGTTTCCAGGCTATAGGGCGAATCGGCCCCTTGCGTGCGGGCATAGACCTGCTGACGGACCAGGGCCAAAAAGCGTTCGGCGGCATTGATCGGGGCGCCGTCTTGTAAACGGTTTTGCCAGCCGGTGGCCGGCAAGGCGTGGGCGGCGGCCAATGCCGCGTCAAGGGCGGCGGGGGCTTCCTCGGCCAGTCCCAGCAAGTCTTCGGCCCGGCGCTTGAGCCCGCGCGCGCGCGAACGGGCGCCGGTGCCGGTGCCGCCGTCTTCGGCCCCCAGCAGCCAGCGCCGCACTTCGATGCCCTCAAGGCCGGACAAATGGGCGGAAAAGGCGCCGTCGGCGGCGTCGAAAACGTGGTGGCCCTCGTCGAAGACATAGCGGGTGGGGGCGGCGCCGTCATCCAGCCCGCCCATGGCCGCCTGGATCATCACCAAGGCGTGGTTGGCGATGACGATGTCGGCGCGGCGGGCGCGGCGGATGGCCCGCTCGATGAAGCATCTGGTGTAATGCGGGCAGGCCGAGAAAATGCATTCGCCGCGGCGATCCGCCAGCCCTAACGTGCGGACGCGGCCAAGCAAATCGCCCAGCCAGGCGGGGAAATCGCCGCCGACCATGTCGCCGTCGCGGGTGGCCAGCGCCCAGCGCGCCATCAGCCCCGAAGCCACCGCTTCTTGCGCCCGGTTGCGGGCCACTTGTTCTTCCAGGTTCAGCAGGCACAGGTAATTCTCGCGGCCCTTGCGCACCACCACCTTGCGCGCCTTGGTGCCGGGATCGGGAAACAGACGGTCCAATTCGCCGTCGAGCTGGCGTTGCAGGTTGCGGGTGTAAGTGGAAATCCACACCGGAGCCCCGTTCTTTTCCGCCCATACCGAGGCGGGGGCGATATAGCCCAGCGTCTTGCCGGTGCCGGTGCCGGCCTCGGCCAGCACCAGACGCGGTTCGCCCGCCTGGTCGCGGGGCTGAAAGGCGGCGGCGGCGGCGCTGGCGTAATCGGCTTGGGCCGGACGCTGTTCGGAATCGCTGCCAAGCAGGCGGTCCAGCCGTTGGCGGGCTTCGGACGGCTCGACCGGGATGGTGCCGGCGGCCGGTTCGGGGGCGTGTTCAGACCATTCCGGCAGCCGTTCCCACACCCGCAGGCCCGAGCCGCGCCCGCCATCGCCGGAAACCCCCAGGGCGGCCAGCACCGGATTGCCCCAGCCCCAGCCGGCGCGGGCCATGGCCCAAGCGGTCGAGCGGGTGTCCGAGGCGCGGGCGGCGGTATCGCCACTGGTGCGCTCGGCCAGTTCCTGCAACAAGGTGCGGGCGACGCGGATCAACGCTTCGGCCTCGTCCTCGGCGTCGTGGGGGCGGGCCAGTCCCATGGCCTCGGCAAGCCCCTTGGGCGTCGGCAGGCAGAATCGCGCCGGGCGGACAAAGGCGAACAGTTCCAGCAAATCCAGGCAAATGAACGGCTCGATCCCCAGCCGGCTGGCCACCGCCGGGGCATGGCAGAGCATGGGGCATTCATCCTTGGCCCGTTTGGCGGCGGCGGCCAGGGATAAGGGATGAAATTCGCCGTCGGTATCAAGCAGCACGGCGCCGCGCAAGGATACGACCAGGGCGGGGGCATGGGGGATCAGGATGCGGGGGGGGGCTGGCGGCGCGGACATGGCCGGAGTATAGGCGGAACAAAGCGCGTCCGCATGGACTTTTCTCCGCCCCGATGGTTGAATGCAGGCGCGGTTGTTCGCGGATATTTTCCAAGCCTGCCGTCTTTGTTCGACGTCACGGCGAGGATCGACATGCGCGGGTGGCATTGCGGCCGATGAGGACAGGAAATCCGCGATGAAAATTTTTGTCGGCCTTCATCCCTTGGCCCGCATGGGGCTGTTGCTGACCTCGTTTCTGGTCGGTTTTGTCTTGCTGATCGTGCTGGATCAGGTCTTTGCCCGTTTGATCGACGAGTTGGACCGTTCGACCGAGAATGAAAAAGCCCGGCTGGTCATGGCCGAGTTGATCATCCAAGACATCGGCCGGATGGAATCGTCCTTGTACCAGATGGCCTCGGCCCGCCATCCGCTGGCCCTGGAACGTTTGCGCGACGAGGCCAAGCAGCATGTGCTGGCCTTGGGGCGACGGCTTGATGTTCTGGAGATCGGGGGCGTCGCCGAGGAAGTGATCCGTCTCAATATGGGCGGACGCGACGAGATGATCCGGTCTATCGCGTTTCGGCCAACCGCCGACAGCCAGGATTTCCTGCCTGAGATCGTCGAATTGCGGACCAAGCTGTTCGATATCGACCTGAAGATAAATCAGGCCAATGCCCTGTTAACCCGCCGCAATGGTTTATACGAGGTCGATGCCGCCGACCGGCTGGGGCCGGCGATGGCCGAGGTGGAAAGTTCCCTGCGCTTGTTTTCGTCGCTGATGGACCGCATGCGGGAAAATGCCGGGCGGCTGTTTTTCCATGCCAGCCAGCGGATGGAGGCGCTGCAATCCGAGATCGAAACGCGCAAGGACCGCTATCTGGCCATTGAGATCGCCCTGGCGCTGGCGACGGTTCTGACGGTGCTGGGCTTGGCGGCCCTGGTCGCCAGGCAGATTCTGGCGGGCGGCGCCCGATTGCAGGCCATGGTCGCGGATCTGCGTCAGGCCAAGATTGGCGCCGAAGCCGCCAATCAGGCCAAATCGGAATTCCTGGCGACCATGAGCCACGAAATCCGCACGCCGATGAATGGGATCATCGGCATGACCAGCCTGTTGCTGGACACCCGGCTGGATCGCGATCAGGCACATTTCGCCAATACGGTGCGCATATCGGCGGAATCGTTGCTGACCATTCTCAACGACATTTTGGATTTCTCGAAGATGGAGGCCGGGCGGCTGGAATTCGAGGAAACGTCGTTCGAAATCGCGCCCCTGATCGAAGGGGTGATCGATATCTTGGGGCCGCGGCTGCGCGACAAGGATGTCGATCTGTCCTATTTCATTCCGCCCTCGGCCCAGGGGGTGTTTCGTGGCGATGCCGGGCGCTTGCGTCAGGTGCTGCTGAACCTTGCCGGCAATGCCGTCAAGTTCACCGATCACGGCGCCATCGCCATCGCCGTCGAGGTGTCCGTCGAAATGTCCGGCGACGCGGAGGCGGGGCGGGCGCGCTTGCGCATTGCCGTCACCGATAGCGGCATCGGGATCGCCGAGGCGGCCAAGGCCAAGCTGTTCGGCACCTTTTCCCAGGCCGAGGCATCGACGGCGCGTCGCTATGGCGGCAGCGGTCTGGGCTTGGCCATCTGCAAGCGCATCGTCACCATGATGGGCGGCGCCATCGGCTTTGACAGCCGCGAGGGCCAAGGCAGCACATTCTGGTTTTCGGTGCCGCTGCTGCGCAGCGATGAAGCCCCGACCGACACGGCGCCGCAAAACCCGTTGAGCGGAATCCGCGTCTTGGTGGTGGATGACAATCCCATCAATACCGAGATCTTCCAGCGCCAACTTCTGGCCTGGGGGGCCGATGCGGTCTGTGCCGCCGACGCCATGGCGGCTTTGGCCATCTTGCGGGGGGCCGCGCCACCGTTTCAGGTGATGGTGCTGGACTATCTGATGCCAGGGGTGACCGGAATCGATCTGGCGGCGATGATCCATGGCGATCCCGCTTTTGCCTCGTTGGCCATTTTGCTGGCGACCTCGGCCGGGGATGCCGAATTGGCCGAGCGGGCGCAGCATTTGGGCATCGACACGGTCTTACACAAGCCGGTGCGGCAAAGCGTTTTGCTGCGAAGCCTGCTGGCCTTGCTGGGGAGGGCCGACGTCGCGGTCGAAGCGCCCGGCGTCGCGGTGTCGGCCGACGAGGTCGCGGCCTTTCCCTTGCGCATCCTGGTGGCCGAGGACAACGCCATCAATCAACAGGTGGCGGTGGGCTTGCTCGCCAAGCTGGGGCACCGTGCCGATGTGGCCGATGATGGGGCCGAGGCGGTGGAGCTGGTTCGGTCCGGCGATTATGACCTGGTGCTGATGGATATGCAGATGCCGCGCGTCGATGGGCTGGCGGCGACGCGGATGATCCGGGGGCTGGAGCGGGGAAAATCCGGGCTGGTCATCATTGCCATGACCGCCAACGCCATGGCCGCCGACCGCGAGGCTTGCATGGCGGCGGGCATGGATGATTTCATCGCCAAACCCATCGACCGCCGCCGGTTGTCGGCCACCTTGGACCGTTGGAGCGAGCGGTTGATCCAGGCCCGAACCGAGCGGGATCGCCGCGCGGCCCCTGCGGCGGCGCTGATCGACGAAGCGGTGGTCGCCGATCTGCGTGACGCCTTGGGCGATGACAGCTTCGATCATCTGCGCAATTCGTTCGTGGCCAAATTGCCCACCTATCTGGGCAATATCGCCGCGCCGTTGCAGGCGGGGGAGGTGGTCGCCGCCGCCACTGCCGCCCACACCTTGAAAGGGGCGGCGGCCAATCTGGGCTTTGCCGGTATCGCCGCCGCCGCCGGGGCCTTGGAACTGGCTGGCAAAACCGGCAATGGCGATTGCGCCGCCCTGGCCGACACGTTGCGCGCCGTGGCCGCGCTTAGCGCCCAGCCTTAAGCAAGTCCCTGGCGCTGGCGCCGAAATGACGCGAAAATGCCCGTGACAACGCCGCCGGGCTGGCATAGCCGACCTCTTGCGCCACCCGTTTGAGCGAGGTTCCCCGCTCCAGCGCGGCCCGTGCCAGCAGCATGCGCCAACCGCTCAGATACTGACCCGGCGGTTGTCCGACCACCTGATGAAAGGTTTCGGCGAAGACGCTGCGCGACAAGCCGGCGCTGTCGGCCAGGGTTTCCAGCGTCCAGTCCCGTTCGGGATTGTCGTGCATGGCGGTCAGGGCCAAGGCCAGGTGCGGATGGGCCAGTCCGGCCAAAAGGCCCAAGCCGGATGGGGTGTCCATGGATTGGCGCAAGATATGGACGATGGCGGCTTCGGCCAGGCGGTCCATGATCACTTGATGGCCGCAATGACGCTGATTCGCCTCGACGAACAGCAGGTCAAGAATGGCCGCCAATTGGGAGCCTTGGCCGCCATCGTTCAAGGGCATCACCAGGATCGGCGGCAAGGCGCGGATCAGGGGATTGGCGGTTCCGCCCAGATCGACGGTGGCGCAGGCCAGGTCGGCGCCGCCGTTCAGCCCGCACAGATCATGCGGTCGCGGCCGAGCCAACAAGATGGCCGCCGGGGCGGCGATGTCGTGGACATTCCCGCCGTGATCGGTGAGACGCAGCTTGCCATGGCGCAAGACATGCAGGTGGCCGGCCCCCTCCATGTCGTCGGAAAACCGGGCTGGCGCCGCCAGCGGGCCGGTGTGAAACACCCGCGCCGAGACCCGGACCCGGTGCAAAATTCCGGCAAGGCGGTCGACGGAAAGATTGTGGCAGGTTTCGATAGTGGACATGATAGGACGATCTGCAATCAAGTAAGGACAATAAATGCTCTATCGTATGGCATGGTACGGGACATCACAAGCGTTCCAACATTCCTTCGAGGAGAAACATCATGGCCAATATCCCGCTCATTGATCCCGCCCAAGCCAATGCGTCGGCCAAGCCGCTGCTGGATGGGGTCAAGCGCAGCTTCGGCGCCGTTCCCAACATCTTCAAGGCCATGGCCAACAGCCCGGCCACCTTGGACGGTTACCTGGCCTTTGCCGGGGCGTTGGGCAAGGGCGGACTGGATCGCAAGTTGCGGGAACATATCGCCTTGGCGGTGGCCGGCATCAATGCCTGCACCTATTGCGCCTCGGCCCATGCGGCGGTTGGCAAGTCGCTGGGGATCGGTGAGGCCGAGGCCCGCGATAATCTGCTGGGCAAGAGCGCCGAGCCCAAGGTTGCCGCCGCCCTGACCTTGGCCCGCGCCTTGGTGACCAAGCGCGGTCGCCTGTCCGAAGCCGATTTTCAAGCGGTGCGCAACGCTGGCTATGGCGATGACGCCATTGTCGAGATCATCGGTCACGTGGCGCTGAACATCTTCACCAATTACTTCAATCTGGCGGCGGGGACCGAGGTGGATTTCCCCCGCTTCGAATTGACCTGAACGGAAGCGGGCCGGTCATCCCCTCAACATCAACAAATCATGCCCTGATTCGTTCAGATGGCCAGTGCACCATCTGAACGGATTTGGCCTTAGGGACAGGGATGGCGGGTGTCGCGGCTGTCACACAGGCCGACGGATTGGGCGAAGGCGCTCCATTGCCGCAGCATGTCGGCGGGGAAGGCCGGACTGTCCTGGGGGCCGAAGGGGGGGCCGCGCCATTGCCGCTGCACCGCGTATAACGCGTCCTTGCCCTGGATGGCGGTGGCAAGGACGAACCCGCCATGGCCCGAGGTTTTACCCTTCGAGCATGCCACCGAGACGGTGGCCATGGGGTAGCCGTTGACCGGTCGTTCGCTGATCGGGCCGGGGCCGGCGGCCTCGCAGGCGTCGCGGGAATATTGGACGATGCTTTCGGCGAATTGGCGGGCCGATTGGGTCGAATGCGGATAGATCTGCACGGTCAAAATCTCGGTCCAGGATTTTTCGTCCTGGCCGGGCGGATAAAGCCGGGTCACGATCATCTTTTCGCTGCGTTGCAATTGCACCGGCGCCCAACCTGTCGGCGGCACCAAAAGCAGACGCTCGCCCGGGGCGTTGGCGTCGGCGGCCGACGCGGCGGCGGTTCCGGCGGCGATAATGGCCAGCAGCAAAAAAGAGGCAAGGTTCCTGGCGCGCATGGTCATGGTCCTTGGTTAATAGGCCTTGGCGAGGGCGTGGCGGATCACCTTGTTCATCACGCTGGGTAAAGCGTGATCGCCCAGCTTGTCCAGCGCCACCCAGATGCCAAGCGGGGTCGCGTTGCTGCTGGCTTTGCCAGCGACCAGACGAAGTTCCAGGTGAAAATGGGTGAAAGTGTGGCGGACCAATCCGGGGAGGGGCCGCCACGGGGCGGCAAGCGGCTGTTCCGCCGCCAGTTCGTCCGCCTGCCATGGACTTTCCCGCCACGGGGTCGAGGGAATTTCCATCATCCCGCCCAGCAGGCCTTGTGGCGGCCGCCGGCGCAGCAGCACGGCGCCGTCCTTGCGTGCGGCCCAAAACATCACGCCGTGGCGGGTCGGGCGTTCGGCCTTGGCCAGTTTGGCCGGCAATTCGGCTTCGATGCCTTGTTTGCGGCCGTCGCAGGCGGCCATCCACGGACAGATGCCGCAGGCTGGATTGCGGGGTGTGCACAGCGTCGCCCCCAAATCCATCACCGCCTGGGCGTAATCGCCGGGGCGCAGGTCGGGCGTCAGGCTGGCGGCCAAGGCTTTCAGCCGCGGCTTGGCGGCGGGAAGCGGTTCGCTGACGGCGAAAAGCCGCGCCATCACCCGTTCCACATTGCCATCCATCACCACCGCCCGCCGGCCAAAGGCGATGGCGGCGATGGCGGCGGCGGTGTAATCGCCGATGCCGGGCAGCTTGCGCAGGGATTCCTCGTCGTCGGGAAAGGCGCCGCCGCGCCATTCGGCCACCACCTTGGCGCAAGCATGCAGGTTGCGGGCGCGGGCGTAATAGCCGAGGCCGGCCCAGGCATGCATGACCTCGTCGGAGCTGGCGCCGGCCAGGGCGGCGACGGTCGGCCAGCGTTCGAGAAAGCGCAGAAAATAAGGGGCCACCACGACCACGGTGGTTTGTTGCAGCATGACCTCGGACAGCCATACATGATAAGGATCGGCCGCGGCGCCGCCCTTTTTGCGCCATGGCAGGGTGCGGCCGGCGCGGTCGTACCAGGCAAGCAGGGATTGAGACAGGGCGGTGGGGTCGCAGACAGGCATGGCGGCAGCTTAACGGCTGGATTATCCTTGTGTCCATGAGCGCCGACAAAACCGACAAGGACAAACGCCGTTACGGCATGGTGCAGGTGGGCATTCCGGTGGGACAGCTGACCAAACCCATTTTTGGCCGCCACGGTTTCGCCGGCGGGGCGATGATCGTCGATTGGCCGGCCATCGTCGGCGCCGCGGTGTCTTCTTATACCTTGCCCATCCGGGTGCGCTTCCCCCCCAACGAACGGACCGGCGGCACCTTGGAGATCAAGGTCGCCAATTCGGCCTTCGCCACCGAATTGCAGCATCTGGAACCATTGATCCTGGACCGGATCAACGGCTATTTCGGTTGGGGGGCGGTGGCCCGGCTGAAATTGCGCCACGGCCCGTTGCCGCCGCGCTCCAAACCGGCGGCGGCCCCCTTGGAGCCCAAGGCCGAGGCCCGCTTGGATCGGATGCTGGAACAGGTGGAGGACCCGGATTTGCGCGCCGCGTTGGAACGTTTGGGCCGTCATGTGGCGGCCAAGCCTTGAACCGGCCCGGATCGACGCCTAATATCCCCGCCATCGTATGATGGAGGTTCCCGTGAAGGTTCTTGCTTGGTTGTGTGCCGCTGTCGTGGCCTTGTCCGCTCCTGTTGCCTGGGCCGCTGGAAAAGATGACAGCTTCCCCATCGATCAGGTGCAGGGAAAGGCTGACGCGCCGGTGACCATCATCGAATACGCGTCCACCACCTGCGGCCATTGCGCCAATTTCCACAAGACCACCCTGCCCGAGATCAAGAAGAACTGGGTCGACACCGGCAAGGCCAAGCTGATCTATCGCGATTTCCCCACCGGTCCGGCGGGGTTGTCCATCGGCGCCTCGATGATCGCCCATTGCGCCGGTCCCGAACGCTATTTCGGCGTGCTGGCCCTGATCATGGAGCAGCAGGACAAGTGGCTGGGCTCGAAGGATCCGCTGGACGGGCTGAAAAAGACCGTGCGCTTGGCCGGATTGAGCAGCACCGATGTGGATGCCTGCTTGCAGCGTCAGGATCTGTTCGACGGCATTCAGGCGCGGGCTGAACATGGCAACAAGCAATTCGGCATCGATTCCACCCCGTCCTTCGTCATCAACGGCAAGGTCGCGGTGGGCGCCAAGTCCTATGAGGACATGAACAAGCTGTTGATGGACGCCGCCAAGTAAGGCCGGCGCTGGGGGCGCGGAACCGGTGATTCAATTCACCAAGCTGCGGTTGTCGGGGTTCAAGTCGTTCGTCGACGCCACCGAATTGTTGATCGAACCCGGCATGACCGGGGTGGTCGGCCCGAACGGCTGCGGCAAGTCCAATCTGATCGAGGCGTTGCGCTGGGTCATGGGGGAGACCTCGGCCCGGCAGATGCGCGGCGGCGAGATGGATGACGTCATCTTCGGCGGCACCTCGAACCGCCCCGCCCGCAACGTCGCCGAGGTGGTGGTCGGGCTGGACAATTCCGCCCGCACCGCCCCGCCCCATTACGATATGGACGAGTTGGAGGTCATCCGCCGCATCGAACGCGGCCAAGGCTCCAATTATCGGGTCAATGGCCGCGAAATCCGCGCCCGCGATGTGCAATTGCTGTTCGCCGACGCCGCCACCGGGGCGCGCTCGTCCGGCTTGGTCAGCCAGGGCCGGGTCGGCGCCCTGATCAATGCCAAGCCATCGGAACGGCGCGGGCTTTTGGAAGAAGCGGCAGGCATTTCCGGCCTGTATTCACGCCGGCACGAAGCTGAATTGCGGCTTAAGAACGCAGAAACCAATCTGGGCCGGCTTGACGACGTCTTGGCCACCTTGGACGAACAATTGAAGGGGTTGCAGCGTCAAGCCCGTCAGGCGGCGCGGTATCGCACCTTGTCCGAACAGATCCGCGCCATCGAGGCCCAGGTTCTGTATCTGGCCTGGCTGGAAGCCCTGGCCACCATCGACGCCGCCCGCTTGGCCATGCGGGACGCCGATCGACAGGTTGAGCACGCCACCAAGCTGGCCGCCGCCGCCGCCACCGCCCAGGTCGAGGCGGCGGCTGGTCTGCCCGAACGTCGTCGTCATCACGCCGAGGTGGAAAGCGGTTGGCAACGGCTGATCGTCGAACGCGAGCAACTGGATTCGGAAGAAGGCCGCTTGGCCGAAACCCGCCGCGATCTGGAAGCTCGCCTGGCTCAGGCGACGTCGGATTTGCAGCGCGAACATGCCCGCGCCGCCGATGCGCAAGGGGCGGTGGATCGTCTGGCCGGCGAACAGGAAGTTCTGGCCGAAGCCGCCTTGGGCGAGGAAGATGGCCGGGCCGAGGCCGAGGCCGCCATGGAACAGGCGGTTCACGGCGTCGCCGAGGCGGAAAAGGAATTGTCGGCGCTGATGGATGAGGTGGCCACCGCTGACGCCGAACGCGCCACCGCGCTGCGCCGGCTGGGCGATGCGGAAACCCGCCGCGACCGGCTGCGCGACCGGGTGGCGCAGGTGCGGACGCAGCAAGAGCAAGCGGGCCAGGACGGCATCGACCGGACCGAATTGACGGCGGCCGAGATGGATCTGGAATCGGCGCTGGAATATCTGGAGGAAAGCCGGGGCGAGGCCGAGGATTGGGATCGCCGCCGGGTGCAGGCGCAAGCCGCCCGCGATTCCGCCCGTGACGCCTTTCAGGCGGCCAGCGCGGCGCGGTCGCGCCTCAAGGCCGAAGCCGACGCCCTGAAAAATGTGTTGGCGCAAGGAACCGGCGGCGCGTTCCCCCCGGTTCTTGATCAGGTATCGGCGGCGGCGGGGTTCGAGCCGGCATTGGCGGCAGCCCTGGGCGAGGATCTCAACGCCTCGCTTGACGGCGCCGCGCCATTGCATTGGCTGACTTTGCCGCCATTGGCGAATGCGCCCTCGCTTCCCGCCGGCGTCGATCCGCTGACCCGCCACGTCACCGCCCCGGCGGCGCTGGCCCGTCGGCTGATCCAGGTGGGGGTGGTGGCGGACGCGGCGACCGGCGAAGCCTTGCGCGGGCAATTGCTGGCGGGACAGATCGTGGTCACCCGCGATGGCGACGTCATCCGCTGGGATGGCTTCACCGCCCGCGCCGGTGCGCCGTCGGCCATGGCCGTGCGGCTGGCCCAGCGGAATCGCCTGCGCGAGTTGGATGCTCGGCTGGAAGATTGCGAATTGGGGGTCGAGGAAGCCGAGGATAAGGTCCAGGCGGCGGTCCTGGCGGTCGAGGAAGCCACCGACAATGAGCGGGCCGCCAAGGAAGCGGTGCGCCGGGCCGAAGGCGAAACCGCCAAGGCCCGCGATCTCCATGCCAAACTGGCCCAGCGTTTCGCCGCCTTCGAATCGCGCATGGCCGCCCTGGCCGAACAGGCCGAGGCGGCGGCGGCCGATTTCGAGGAAGCCGAGGGCGAATTGCTGATGGCCCGCGAGGTGGTCGCCGGTTTCCCCCAGCAAGAAGAGGGCAAGGACCGGGTCAATGCCCTGCGCGCCGATGTGGCCGAACGGCGATCCGCCTTGGTCGAGGCCCGTTCGGCCCTGGATCGCATTATCCGCGAGGTGGGCGAACGCAAGCGCCGGTTGGACGCCATCGCCGGCGACATGGATCAGTGGCGCCGCCGTGCCGATGCCGCCCGCGCTCATGTGGAGGAATTGGCGGAACGGCGCGAAACGGTAATGCTGGAAATCGAGCGTCTGGCCAGCCTGCCGGACAGCTTTGCCCGGCGTCGTTCGGACTTGCTGGATCGGATCGACGCGGCCGAAAGTTTGCGCAAGGCCTCGGCCGATGCCTTGGCTGCGGCCGAGGCCGCCCAAGCCGAAACCGACCGTGCCGTCCGCGCCGCCGAAGCGGCGCTGGCGCAAGCGCGAGAGGACCGCATCCGCCGAGAGGCGGCCGTATCCGTCGCCGATCAGCATTGCCGGGCGGTGGCTGGCCGCATCCACGAACGCTTGGACATGACGCCCGAGCAATTGCGCGATATCGCCGGATTGGTCGAGGACAGCCGTCCCGATCGCGAGGAACTGCAATCCAAGCTCGACCGTCTGTCGCGCGAACGCGACAATATGGGGCCGGTCAATCTGCGGGCCGAGCAGGAAGTGATCGAGCTGGAGGAACGCATGAACGCCATGCGGGCCGAAGCCGACGATCTGGTCGCCGCCATCGCCAAGCTGCGCCAGGGCATCGCTGAATTGAACAAGGAAGGGCGCGAACGTCTGGTCGCCTCGTTTAATCAGGTTGATCAGCATTTCCGCGACCTGTTCATCAAGTTGTTCGGCGGCGGCCGCGCCCATCTGGCGCTGACCGAATCCGCCGATCCGCTGGAAGCCGGGTTGGAAATCATGGCCTCGCCCCCAGGCAAGCGCATGCAAGTGCTGTCGCTGTTGTCGGGCGGCGAGCAGGCCTTGACCGCGTTGGCGCTGATCTTTGCCGTCTTTCTCATCAATCCCGCCCCGATCTGCGTCCTCGATGAAGTCGATGCCCCCTTGGATGACGCCAATGTCGATCGCTTCTGCTCCCTGGTCGAAGGTATCGCCCAGACCACCCGGACCCGTTTCCTGATTGTGACGCATCACCGCATGACCATGGCCCGTATGGACCGTCTGTATGGGGTGACCATGGCGGAGCGGGGGGTGTCGCAATTGGTGTCGGTCGACCTGTCGGCGGCGGAAGCCATTGTCGAAATCGCGGTCCCTGCCTGAACTGGTGGAGTGAGGCCACCCCTTCGGGGAGGGGCGGAATCCCTCGCATTGCAGCATGAACCCGCCCGAAAGGGTCGGGGGCTTGTGAAATTAGCTTTTAAAATCAACGGTCTATAAATCATGGTTTCCGGTCTTGACACCAGCTTATGCACCCCTTATGGTGCCCGCGCTTTTGGCACTGATGTGACCAGAACGGGGAGTGCAAGGGGGCTCGCACAACATGGATGAGCAACACAAGCATTCTTCGTTCGACGAATTGGATGTCCGTATTCGCGCTGCGCGTGAGCGGGAAGCCGAGGTGGCCGGCCAGGAAAACGAGCGACGCAACCCGTCGAGCGGAATTGGTTTGGGCATGCGGTTATCAGTTGAATTCGTCGCGGGTGTTGCTGTCGGGGTCGGTTTGGGCTATTTCCTTGACCGCCTGATCGGCACGGCGCCCTGGTTGATGGTGCTGTTCCTGCTTCTGGGTGGGGCCGCTGGCGTTGCTAACGCCTATCGCGCCGCCAAGGGCATGGATGCGACCGTAGGTTTAGGGGCTGCCCAGCGTCGGCTGGCGGAGCGACAAAAGGACAAGTAGGAGACTCTTGTGGCCAATCCGATCGAGCAGTTCAAGATCAAGCCGATCATCCCCCTGGAAATCGGCGGTGTGGATGTTTCCTTCACCAATTCCGCGGTGATGATGGTTATTTCGGTGGTGTTGATCACCGCGTTCCTGACGCTCTCGGTCCGTTCGCGGGCCTTGGTGCCGGGGCGCTGGCAGTCCATGGCCGAAGTGTTTTACGAATTCATCGCCAGCATGCTGCGTGACAATGTCGGCAGCGCCGGACGCAAGTACTTCCCCTTCATCTTCTCGCTGTTCATGTTCGTCATGTTCGGCAATGTGCTGGGGATGATTCCGGGCGCCTTCACCTATACCAGCCACGTCATCGTCACCTTCGGCATGGCCATCGTCGTGTTCATCGGCGTCACCATCATCGGCTTTGCCCGTCACGGCACCCACTTCCTGCGGATGTTCTTCCCGGAAGGCGCGCCGATCCTCACCGCCGTGATCTTGGTGCCGATCGAACTTATCTCGTACTTCTCCCGTCCCTTCAGCCTCGCCGTTCGTTTGTTCGCCAACATGACGGTCGGCCATATCATTCTGAAGGTTCTGGGTGGTTTCGTGGTAACCTTGGGCGGCTTTTATGTCCTGCCCGGCATTGTTCCTTTCGCCTTCCTGGGCGCGGTCACCGTTCTTGAATTCGGTATCGCCCTGTTGCAGGCCTATGTTTTCACCATCCTGTCGTGCATCTATCTGCATGACGCCATCCACATGCACTAAGCCCCTTCGGGCTTGGTCATTGGGTGTGGATTTCAACTTAACGTTTTCGATTTTCAGTCCTGAAGGAGCTAAGTAAATGGAAGCGAGCGCTGCTAAGTTCATTGGTGCTGGTCTGGCTGCCATCGGCATGATCGGTTCTGGTATCGGCGTCGGTAACATCTGGTCGAGCTTGATCACCGCCGTCGGCCGCAACCCGGCCGCCAAGGCGAACGTCGAGCTCTATGGCTGGATCGGCTTCGCCGTTACCGAAGCTATCGCGCTGTTCGCCCTGGTTGTGGCGCTGATGGTGCTCTTCGCCTAATTAGTAAGGCGAAGGTTTCTCCTTCGGAACGGTTTGGCGTCGCGGCGGCTTAAGTGTCGTCGCGACCCACCGGCCGCTCCGATATCCCGGTTCAATACCCGTTCAGGAGCATCGGGATGCCCCAGTTCGATCCCGCGTTCTTCGCGCCCCAGCTCTTCTGGCTGGCCGTCACCTTTATCACACTTTACGTCCTGATGGCGAAGGTGGCCCTGCCGAAGATCGGCGCCGTCCTGGACGAGCGTCAGCGCAAGATCGACGACAATCTCGACAAGGCTGCGCAATTGAAGGCCGAGGCGGAAGCCGCCGTGGCCGCTTATGAAAAGGCGCTGGCCGAGTCGCGGTCTCATGCCCATTCCGTCATCAAGGAAGCCGGCGAACGCTTGGCCAAGCAGGCCGAGGAACGTACCCGCGATCTGAATGCCAAACTGGCCGAACAGATCAAGGCCGGTGAGACTCGTATTGCCGCCGCCAAGGATGCCGCGCTGACCAATGTCCGTGAGGTTGCTTTGGAAGTGGCCGGCGCCACTGTCGCCCGTTTGGTGGGTGGCACCGCCGATCAGGCCAAGCTGGATGCCGCTGTCGCCTCCGCGCTGAAGGAGCACGGCCAATGATCTCCGTCGCTTACGCCGCCGATGCCGCGCATCACGCCGGCCCGTTTTATGCCGAAGCCGCCTTCTGGGTTGGTGTCGCCTTTTTCTTGGTTGCCGGTCTGGCTTTCCGGCCGATGGCCCGCGCCCTTGGCGCTGGCCTTGACGCCCGTGCCGCCAAGATCAAGGCTCGCCTGGACGAAGCCGCTCGTTTGCGTGAGGAGGCCCAGGAAATGCTGGCCACCTATCAGCGCAAGCAGCGCGACGCCATGAAGGAAGCCGAAGAAATCATCGCCCACGCCAAGGCCGAAGCCGAGCGTCTGGCCCAACAGGCCGCCAAGGACCTGGAAGCCAGCCTTAAGCGCCGCGAAGCCCAGGCCATGGACCGTATCGCCCAGGCGGAAGCCACGGCGGTGCGCGAAGTGCAAAATGTGGCGGTGGAAGTGGCCATCTCGGCCGCTCGTGCTGTCCTTGCTTCGTCCATCAGCGCCGATCAGGCTGCCAAGTTGGTGGACAACGCCATCGCCGAATTGCCGCAAAAGCTGCACTAAATTCGCCGACGGTTCGATTTTGCAAACCCCTCCACCGGGACACCGGTGGAGGGGTTTGTTTTTTCTGTTAAGCTGCCCCATGCCCTATGTCAGCCGCGGTGACGATGGCCGCATCGTCGCCTTATCCGAATATCCCTTTGCCGATCAGGACGAAGACCTGCCCCCCGATCATCCCGAGGTGCTGGACTTTGTCGGCCGCGTCGTCGCCTTGCGCGAGGACGGGGTGGGGGACCCGTTTCTCGAAGCGGATCTGGACTTCATTCGGGTGGCCGAGGATTTGATCGAGGCGCTGATCCGCAAAGGTGTTCTCACCCTGGCCGACTTGCCCGAGGAAGCCCAGGATAAGCTGATGGCCCGCCGGGCTTTGCGCCATTCCCTCGGGGGGACCGGTGGATTGGTGGACGAAGACGGCGCGTGATCGCCGCCACCGTCAAATCTCGACCTGTGCCCCCAATTCCACCACCCGGTTGCTGGGCAGATGGAAGAAATCCATGGCGTTGGTGGCGGACCGGGCCATCCAGGCGAACAATTCCTCGCGCCACGGCGCCATGCCGGGGGTGGCCGAGGCAATGATGGTCTCACGCGACAGGAAATAGGAAATGGCCATGGGCTCGTAGAAAAAGCCCAATTGGTCGGTGCGGGCGTGGGCCAGCGTCTTGGGGATGTTCAAATCCTCCATGAAGCCGAAGCGCAGGATCAGGCGTTGGATTCCTGGCGCCACCACCATGGCTTCCAACCGCCGCTCGGGTCCGACCATCGGGACTTCCTCGATGGCGACGGTCATCAGGATGACCCGTTCGTGCAGCACCTTGTTGTGCTTCATGTTGTGCAGCAGGGCCAGCGGCACGCCTTCACGCGCGCCGGTCAGGAAGATGGCGGTGCCGGGGACGCGGACGACGCGGTCCGAGAGGGCGGCGACGAAATCTTCCACCGGCATGGCTTCGGTGGACAATTTGGCCAGCAGCAAGGCACGGCCTTGCTTCCAGGTGGTCAGCAGCACGAAGATGACGACGCCAATGGCCAGCGGGAACCAGCCGCCATGGGGGATCTTGGTGGAATTGGCCAGGAAAAAGGCCAGTTCCAACACCATGAACACGCCCATCAAGACGATGACGCGCCGCACTCGCCACTTCCAGTTCAGCACCATGACGATGCCGGCCAAAGCGGTGGTGATGATCATGGTTCCGGTGACGGCGATGCCATAAGCCGCCGCCAGGTTGGAGGAGCTTTGGAAGCCAAAGATCAGCCCGACCACCACCACCAGCAGCATCCAGTTCATCACCGGCAGGTAAACCTGTCCGATTTCATGGGCCGAGGTGTGAATGATGGTCATGCGGGGCAGATAGCCCAATTGAATGGCTTGGCGGGTGACCGAAAAGGCGCCGGAAATCACCGCCTGCGAGGCGATGATGGTGGCGAAGGTGGCCAGTATCAACAAGGGGATGCCGGCCCAGGCCGGGGCCATGCTGAAAAAGGGATTGTCGATGCTTTGCGGCCGGGCCAGCAACAGGGCGCCTTGGCCAAAATATTGCAAAAGCAGAGCCGGCAGGGCGACGAGATACCACGCCATGCGAATGGGAATCTTGCCGAAATGGCCCATATCGGCATAAAGCGCCTCGGCCCCGGTCACCGCCAAGACCACCGAACCCAGGGCCAGGAAGCCGGTCCAGCCGTCATTGGCGAGAAAAAGAATGGCCCAATGGGGCGACAGCGCTTTCAGCACCTCGGGGGTGAGGCCGATATTGCGCATGCCGGTGATCGCCAGGACGGCGAACCACACCAGCATGACCGGGCCAAAGACCTTGCCGACGGCGTCGGTGCCGTGTCGCTGGATCAAGAACAAGACGACGACAATGACCAGGGTCAGCGGAATGACGTAATCCTGCATGGCCGGGGCAACCACCTGCAAGCCTTCCACCGCTGACAAGATGGAAATGGCCGGGGTGATGACGGCATCGCCATAAAACAGCGCCGCCGCGAAAATCCCCAAGGTGACCACCAGCGCGCCCAGAGCGTTGCGTCCCTGGGTGGCGCGGCTGGCCAGGGCCAACAGGGCCAGCGATCCGCCTTCGCCGCGATTGTCGGCCCGCATGATGAAGGCCACGTATTTGACCGACACCACCAGCATGATCGACCAGAACATCAGTGACAGCACGCCAAAGACATGCAACCGGTCCAAGGTCAGCGGGTGATGGCCGGCGAAGGTTTCCTTCATGGCGTAAAGCGGGCTGGTGCCGATATCGCCGAAGACGATGCCGATGGCGCCGAACATCAGGGCGAAAACGTTGCGCCGGGGCGCGTGCTCGGAATTCATGGACTCTCGCCCGTCATTTCGCAGATGCACATAAGGCCGTCAGCCCGGCAATGGAGTCAATCCCCGTGAATTTCCCGCCCCAGGATTTCGGCGACAAAGGCCGGAACGGTTTGGCTGGCCGGGCCATTGCGGTGTTCGGCGAACAAGGTGGCGCCCTGGCTGGGCTCCAGGTTCAGTTCCACCGTATGGGCCAGGCCCAGCCGGCGCACTTGGGCGACGAAGCCGGCGGCGGGATAGACATTGCCCGAGGTGCCGATGGAAACGAACAAGGCGCAATCGGACAGCGCCGCCATGATCCGTTCCATTTCCAGCGGGATTTCGCCGAACCAGACGATATGGGGACGCAAGGTGCCGCTGCGCTTGCAATCCGGGCACATCTCCGCGGTGCCCAGGTCGTCGGACCAGTGTCGCGGTAAACCGCAATGGACACAGCGGATTTTCAGCAATTCGCCGTGCATGTGGATCAGGTTGCGGCTGCCGGCGCGTTCGTGCAGGTCGTCGATGTTCTGGGTGACGATCAACACCCGGCCGGGCCAGTGCCGTTCCAGTTCGGCCAATGCGTGATGGGCGGGGTTGGGGGCGATGGTCGGATCGCTCAGCCCCCGGCGGCGGGCATTGTAAAAGTCATGCACCAGATCGGGATCGGCGGCGAAGCCTTCGGGGGTGGCCACATCCTCAAGCCGAACCTTGGACCAGATGCCGCCTTCGCAGCGAAAGGTATCAAGTCCGGATTCCTTGGAAATACCCGCCCCGGTCAGGATGACAATGGTGGCATCGGAGGGCAAAGGCTGCATGTTTACCTCGGGCTGCTGATGATGCTTGCGGCGGCGCGTGTAAGGCGATATGCCGGAGCCATGATTAAAGTTCTGTTCGTCTGTACCGGCAACATCTGTCGCTCCCCCACCGCCGAAGGCGTGTTCCGCGCCTTGGTGGAATCCGAGGGATTGTCCAACCAGATCAGCGTCGATTCCGCTGGGACCCATGCCTATCACGTGGGCGAGCCGGCCGATAGTCGTTCGGCCGCCGCCGCCAGGAAGCGCGGTGTCGAATTGGCGGATTTGCGGGCGCGCAAATTGCGGCCGGCTGATTTCACCGATTTCGACCTGTTGCTCGCCATGGATCGCAGCCACCAGCAAACCATGGCGCAAGCGTGCCCGCCCGGACAGCAGGACCGGGTGCGATTGTTCCTGTCCTTTGCCCCACACTTGAACCTGCGCGACGTGCCGGATCCTTATTACGGCGGCGGTGACGGCTTCGAACGGGTGCTGGATATGATCGAGGCAGGCTCTCGCGGGTTGCTTGCACATCTGCGGACGCGTCTGCGGTGAAAGCCGAGACCGTGCGGCAGGTGGAACGTTTCACCGGGCGCAAGGTCGCCGGGACCCGGCCCCTGCCCGGCGGCGGCGTCGGCCGGGTGTTCCTGGTCGAGCTGACCAATGGCGGCAAACTGGTGGCCAAGCTGGGGCCGGGCCTGGGGGCAGAGGGGTGGATGCTCCGCCATCTGGCGGCTCAGACCCATCTGCCGGTGCCGCATGTGGTTCACGATGACGACGATCTGCTGCTGATGGAGTACGTCGCGGGTCACGATGCGCTGGACGAGTCGGCGCAGCATCATGCCGCCCATCTGCTGGTCGCCTTGCACGGCCAGACTTGGCACAGCTTTGGTCTGGAACGCGATACCGTCATTGGCGGGCTGCCGCAGGCCAATCCCCCGACGGCGCGGTGGCTGGATTTCTTCCGCGATCACCGCCTGCTGGCCATGGCCGGGCAGGCCCTTGCCGTCGGCCATTTGCCGGCGGTGATGATGGATGGGGTCGAACGGCTGGCGGCGCGGCTTGGCAACTGGATCGATGAGCCGGCCCGGCCGGCCCTGGTGCATGGCGATTGCTGGGGCGGCAATATCTTGGTCAAGGGCGGCAAGATCGCGGCTTTCATTGATCCGGCGCTTTATTACGGCCATGCCGAGATGGATCTGGCCTTTTCCACCCTGTTCGGCACCTTTGGCGATGCCTTTTTTAACCGCTATCAGGAATTATCGCCCCTGGCGCCGGGATTTTTCGAGGAACGCAAGGATCTGTACCTGTTGTATCCGTTGCTGGTGCATGTCCGCTTGTTTGGCGGTTCCTATGTGGCCGGGGTGGAGCGGGTTCTCGACCGCTTCCATTAAAACAAGCCACCACCGGGCGGGATCGCGCTGCGCGCATGGTGTGGCTTAGCGGGATGCATGACAAAATCCCCGGTACCGGGTAAAGTCGCCTTGGCCGGAATGAATGCGGAGAATTTGTTGCTGCGCCTCGGAGTAATGATTGTGGTGATCATGCTGGGGGGTGCCGTTGGCGCCGGGGCCGCCGATTGGCCCGGCGCCCGGACCGAGACCCAAGACGCCCGCCTCGGCCAACATCCTCATCTGACCCGACTGGTGCTTGATGTCAGCGAATTGACGCGCTTTTACACCCATGTGGCCGATGACGGCCGGCGCATTTTAGTCGGCATCCCGTCGGTCGATTGGGACGCCAATCGGCATCGTCTCAAGGCGTTCGGTCTGATCACTCGCTACGATTTCATGCGCCGGGGGCTCAAACGCGGCCTGCTGGTCATTCATGCCAAGGCCCCGGCGCGGGTCGAACATCAGTTCACCTTGGGGCCGGACCGCGCCGACCACAAGGGCAACCGCTTGGTTCTTGACTTGGCCCCACGCGATTTGGTCGGCAAGGCGGCGATGCCTTAGCGCGCAATTCGTTGATTTTGTCGGCTTGGATCGAACCTCAAGGGTTAATGTTCATTTACAGCTTGGACGTTGGGGGTTTTTCGACGGCGGAAATCTTATTCGCAAAGGTGGTGTAGGCAATTCGGCATCAATCTTTCTGGCGGGAGCTGACGCATGAGCGTAGGCAAAATCTTACAAGACAAAGGTCACGAGGTTCACACCATCGGCCCTGACAGCACCTTGCATGTCGCCGCCGGGATGATGCTGGACCGCAATATCGGCGCCTTGCTCTGTGTCGATGGCGGCGGGGGCATTCTCGGGATCTTGACCGAACGTGACATCGCCCGCGCCATGGCCTTGTACGGCCATGACGCCATTGATCGTTCGGTGCGCCAATGCATGACCCGTGACGTCATCGCCTGTCAGGCCGACGACAAGGTCGATCACCTGCTGGCGATCATGACCGAAACCCGCTGCCGCCACCTGCCGGTGGTCGGCGAAGGAAAAATCATCGGCTTGGTCTCCATTGGCGACCTGATCAAGGCGGAACATCGGCTTTGATGCCGGCGAACAAGCCGGGGAGAAATGTTCGCCGGCAATGGCCTCAACCGGCGGCGAAATGGGCCTTTGCCTTGCGCGCCGCCTCGGCGTCGGCGGCGGCATAGGCTTGGCCTTGCCACAGCAGGTGGTAGCCGGTTTCCTCGTTGCCGTTTTCGCACAATTCCAGCACATCCTTGAACAGCGGCTGAAAGGTGTCGGAACGATGCGATTGCTCGTGCTCGGCGAAGCTGCTCCAGAAGGTGACGATCAGCGCTTCGCGGTCTTTCAGCGGCGAGACAACCGCTTGGCCGACGGTTGAGCCTTCGTTCGAGATGAATCCGGCGTTCAGGCAGACAAAGCCGCCGATAAAACCGGTCTCGGAATGATAGGTTTTAACGTTCTCGCACAGCAGCGCCACCCGCTCTTGCAGGTCATCGACGTCGTAACCGGCTTTCAGGATGACGCGGTTGACGGTGATGACGCCATCGGCGGGAAAACCTTGAATCAGCATGAACGACCTCCGGGGAATAATATTACTCTTATCTAATTTGGATAATAATTCTAATTGTCAAGTGGTGGAAGGGGAAAGGGGCATCTTGAAACCCGGCGTCAGGACGGCAACAATGCGACCTCGTGAGCAGGGGGGAGCGATGAACCGGGGAAATAAACCGATCTCGGCGGCCGAGGCGTTGGCCAATGGCACCGTGGCGTGGTCAGAGGGGAAGATCGATCAGGCCTGCCAGGGTTTTGCCTCTGCGGCATTGCTGGCGCCGGCGGCGGTGCTGGCGCATGTCAATTTGGGGGTGGCGTTGCGCCGGCAAGGCCATGTGGCCGCCGCCATCACCAGCCATCGTCGCGCCCTGGCGCTGACGCCGGATGATCCGGTGGCGCATTCCAATCTGGGCAATGCCTTGCGTGAAATCGGCAAGCTGGCCGAGGCGGAACGCCACTTGCGCCGCGCCGTTGCCGCCCAGCCGGATAATCTATCGTTTCGCTATAATCTGGCTTTGCTCTTGCGCGATAGCCGCCACTATGACGAATCCCATGCGATGATGACCGCCTTGGTGACGGCGCAACCGCAAAACGGCGATTACGCCTGGGATCTGGCGTTGTCCGACCTTTATGGCTGCGATTACGCCAAGGGCTTTGCCGGTTACGAGGCGCGCTGGAAATTGGCCCGTTCGCCCAAGCGTGATTTCATCACGCCGCAGGCGTCGCCGGGACAGGATCTGCGCGGCAAGACGGTGCTGGTGGCGGCCGAGCAAGGCTTTGGCGATTCCTTGCAATTCGCCCGCTTTTTGCCGATTTTGGCGGCCCAATGCGGCACGTTGGTGGTGGAATGTCTGCCGGAACTGCAAACGTTGTTTGCGGCCATCCCCGGTGTTGCCCTGGTCTTCGCCAAGGGCGCCCCGTCACCCGCCCATGATCTGTGGATTCCGATCATGAGCTTGGCCCATTGGCTGGGGGTGGGGGCGGACAGCCTGCCGGGGCCGGTGCCTTATTTGCGGGCGCCGCAATCCCTGGCCAAGCCTTTGGGGCGGCCGCCGGGGAGCTTGCTGAATGTCGGATTGATCTGGGCCGGCAAGACGGTGCCGCGCGATCGCTCGTGGCCGCTGGAACAGTTGTTGCCGTTGATGGAAGACCCGCGTCTGGCCTTTTGGAGCCTGCAAATGGGCGAGCGGGCCGGAGACATGAAAGCCCTGGGCGTTAACGCCCTGGTGCGTGACTTGTCCCCGGCGATTTCCAGCTTTGCCGATACGGCGGCGCTGATGAATGCGCTGGATATCATCGTCACCATCGACACTTCCGCCGCCCATCTGGCCGGCGCCTTGGGCAAGCCGACCTGGATGTTGTTGCGCTATGTCTCTGATTGGCGCTGGCTGGATCAGGGCGATACCTGCGCCTGGTATCCCAGCATGCGCTTGTTCCGCCAACCCGATCCCGAGGATTTTTCCACCCCGGTGGCGCGGTTGAAATCATGGTTGACCCAAGCCGCCGACAAGGTGGCGGCAGCCCCGCCGGTGGGTTAACGCCATAAGCTGGTGCCGACGTTGATGCCGCCGCCGCCTTGTTTGTCCTGGCTGCGCTTGACCACGGCGATGCCCAGTACGCCCAGCGCCACGCCCCAGATCGGGCTGGTGTTGACCAGGGCGGCGATAATGATGGGGGCCTGGGCTGGCTCGTCGATGATGGCCCATGACACCGCCCCCATGGTGGCGGTCCAGGTCACGGCCATGGCATAGCCGAAGGTCGGACGCCAGCGCCGCACGTACCAATCTTCCGACTTGGCTTCGGTGCGCAGGGAATCGTTGATTTCGGCCAGCGCGGCGGTGGCTTCGGCGGTTTGCAGTTCGGTCATGCGTTCCAGGTGGCGGTTGGCTTCGGCCACCTGTTCCGGGCTTACCTCGCCGCCAGCCAAGGCGCTGCCCACTTGCGCCAACGCCCCGGCGGCGGCCTTGGCCGCCGGATGGTCAAGCCCGTTGAGGGCGCCCCCCACCGCCTTGACCAATAAGGGCAGGCCGATCGAGGCCAAAAGAGCTGGGATCATGCTGGTTACTCCACGTCATTGTAGAACAGGTGGTTGCCGATTTCGGCGGCGGGATTGCGGCTGCGCGCCCAAGGGGGGGCGATGGATTTGGTGTGGTAATGGGTCGAGCCTCGGGTCGGGTCATCCAGGCCGCCGGCGACGGCACGGCGGGCGACGCGCAGGCAGATGCGGAAGATGCGGTCCTTTTCCGTTACCGCCCCCAGCTTGGCCCGGTTCGGATCGTTTTCGTTCCAGCAGCTGAATTGCCAGGGCTTTTGGCAGACCTGTTCGATGCTGGCGCCCCACCAATAGCGGCCGCCATGGCGCTGCGCGCGTTTGACCCGATTGATGATGATGGCGGCGACCGCTTCGATGCCGCGCACCGGCTCCCCCCGCGCTTCGCCCCACAAGGTGCGCGCCAGGATATCGACGACAGAGCCGGGCTTGGCCGGCGGCGTCTGGCTTTCGGCGTCGGCGATGGCTTCAACCAAGATGACGGGCTCGATGCTCATGGCCGTACTCCGGTGACGCTGGCACTGTCCAATTTGGCTTCGATGCGCAGCAAGTGCTCGGTCAGCCGGCGCTCGACGTCTTTCAGATAGCCGGTGGTGGCATAGCTTTTCGCCACTTCCAGCTTATAGGCGGCCAGCGCTTCGCGCGCTTGGCCGACGCCGACTTCCAGCCGGTGGGCCAGGTCATCCAGGCGGTCGTCGGCTTCCTGGCGCGAGCGCCAGATCAGCCAGAACAGACCGCCAAGAACCGGCAGTTCGACGGCGGTGACCCACCACATGGCGTCCAAACTCCAATGTTCCATGTTTGTTCTCCAAAAAATCACAGATCGAAATCGGTTGGCGCTCGCACGCCGCCATTGCCGGGGCGCCAATCGGCGCGTTCGCCGGCTTTGACGGTGGGGCGGGTGAGGCGGACCGGTTGACTGAGCAGGCAGCCGGCCACCGCATCCAGACCATCGTCGCGGCTTTTGCCGCCGGGCTGCCATTCGCGCATTTCGCTGACGAAGGGTGAGGTCCAGACGCTGCGATGGGCGGACAGGGCGCCGGCGGCCAGCACGGCATCGAAGGCATCGATGATGCGCTGGTCCTTGGCCTTGCGGCTGGCCACTTCGACGACGGCGCAGGGATAGCCGGCCTTGGCCAGTTCCCGCCGCAGCAGACCGGGCAAGAACCGTCCCAGGCCGTTGGTTTCCAAACTCACCGCCGGCAGGTGCAGGTCTTGGGCGAAGGCGGCGACCTGGCGACATAATTGCGTCGCTTCGTCCTCGTCGCGGCGGGCGGGGTCGTGGGTCAGGTATTGCACCCGGTGCAGCCAATAACCGCCATCCTGGTCGGTGAACATGGCGGCGACCACCGAGGCGTCGCCCTTGCCCGGCGCCCCATAGGCGGGGTCCCACCAGCAGGCGGCGGATACCAGCCGCTTGTCGCCCAAGGTCAGGATCGGCAGGGAATTGCCTTCGGCATAGTTCAGCTCTGTCTCGTACAGGCGCAGACGGTCGGGATCCAGACGACCATCGGCGATGTTGACCGGCTTTAGCAGCATCTGGCTGTCGAATTTGTTGGGGCCGCTGCGTTTGCGCATGGCCGCGATCTTTTCCGGTGGAAAGCGATCCGGCCAAGCGCTGGCGCCGTCTTGGTCGATCAGCGGCAATTCCAGCCGGTGGAAACCGTCGAGGAAGGGGCGTTCCTCGCCCGCTTCCAACCGGGGTTTGTCGGCATAGATGGTGTAAAACGAATGCGGCGTGCCGACGTAAAGCTGCATGCCGCCGGGGACCAGAACGTATTCGATCTCGCCCAGGCGTTCGCGCAGATCGGCGCGCTTGGGGGCTGAATCGCAGGTATTGGGCACCTCGACGTCATCGCAGATGACGATCTCGGCGCGCGAGCCGGTGATGTTGGCGCCGATGCCCTTGGCCACCATGCTTGGATCGCGCAATTCCCCCGGCCGGTTGACGGTAAACTGGTCCGAGGCCCAATGGTCGCGCCGCTTGGGTTTCAAGCCTTGGGTCAGCGGATGGCGTTCGATGATGCGTTTGACGTTCCTCACCATCTTTTTCGCCAAGGCGAAATCGGCGGCGAGGATGATGATGCGCAAATTAGGGTCGCCCAGCAGGGCCCAAGCGCAGAACAGGCCGACGATGGTGGATTTGCCGGACGAGCGAAAGGCCATCAGCAGCAATTCGCGGTGATGGCTTTTGTACTTGCGGGCCAGCCAGCGGGCCAGGCGCAGATGATGCGGCGGCGTCGTCTGCCCCAGCTTGGCGTTCCACACCCAGACGAATTCGGGAAAGCCGATCTTGCTCATGCTCCGTCCTCGTCCAATTCATCCAAGGCGCTGCGGGCTTGGGCCAGCAGACGGCCCAGGCCGTCATCGCCGTCGTCCTCGGCTTGGATTTCGCCTTCGGCCCAGCGGGCCAGCTTGACCAAGGCCTCGACATGGCCCAAACCCGCCTTGGCCGCGGCCTGCCACGCGGCGAAGCCTTTGGCGTCGGCGGGCGGGTCGTCGGCGACGAAGCGCAGGTAATCATCCAAGGCGGCGCGGATGCGGGAAGGCAGATCCGCACGGCATGCCGCCCGGATGGTGCCCAGGTCTTCGGACATCTCGTCCTCCTGATGTTGTTATGGCACAAGAAAACCCCGCCCCGGTCGGACCGGGGCGGGGGGGGGAACAGACCAAATGCCTTAGCGAGCCTTGGCCGGAACCGTCTTGATCCCGCCAAAGGGGGCTTCGGCGAAGGCGGCGAAGATGTAGGCGCCGCCAGAGGCGTTGATATCGCCTGCGGTTTCTCGGATCTTAAAGCCGGAGCTCACCCCATCCACGGCGATGCCGCTTTCAGGCAAGGCCGAGTTGGCTTGCAGGCTTTCCCACCGACCGTCATTGGTCGGCGACCTTTCGGTGTCAAGGATGGACCAGTTTCCAACTGCATCCGTGCGTTTGATCAGGACGAAACGCGGGCGAAAGCCGCAATGGACGAACGGCCCATCGCTGGAACCGTTGCCGCTATAGCTGGCGAACTTGGAAAAGCCGGGGATTTCGGCCCAGCAATAGGCAATATAGCTGTGCCCGTCGGCATTGGTGTTGGCGCTGGCGCCGACTGAAAATACCGTCGCGGTGGGAGCGGTGGAGTTCCAGTCGCTCCCCGCCGCAGCGGCGTTTGTTCCGCTCAGGCTCAGCTTCGTGTTCGCCGCCAATGCGCCGATGTAAACCGACCAGTCAGTGCCCCCCGCCGACCGGCATTTCGCGATGATGAATTTGGGCGGCGCCCCCAGGCCATGTCCAATCGTGGCGTTGGCCGCGTCTCCATCCCAGGTCACGATGCTGAACCCGGCGGCCGGATTGACGCTGACGGCAGAGGCGATGGTGCCGGCGCTGTTGGCGACCGGTGCGCCACCGGCCTTCCAGCACCAGGCAACGTGGGAAACCCCGCTTTCCCCGACACCGCCGTTGCCGTTGGTGGTGAAACCGCGGGCGTCCAGGCTGGTGATGTTGCCGACAATGGACGTTTCCGCATCAGTGGAATTGGGGCTCAGGTAACTGGGCTGCGTCAAACCCCGAGAGGTCAAACGGTGGAGCCAGGATGCGGTGGGATTGCTGCGCGCCTTGACCCACACCAGATCGGGGGCGAATCCCAAACCGGTGATCGTTTGCGGCGCGCCGGTGCCGGTATAGGTGAGCACATCGAAATGCTTGGCCGGGGCCTGGATCGCCGGCTTGGGCAGATTGGCGGTGCACAAAGCCTTATAAGCGGGATCTGACGGTGTATATCCGGCCTGACCAAAGTCCACACTGAACTCAACGGAGCCATAAGTAGTTCCGTCACTAAATGCCGGTAGCCAGTCAACGCCAGTGGTTATACCCGTTACGCTACATTCGACAATGGCATTTCTACTGAACACCAAGGTTCCTACGTCAGCATCAAATAAAAGCTCATATACATCCTCTGTCGAAGGCTCGCTGTATGAACTCGAGGTGCTGACACCATCGCGATAGATATCCTTATGATGTCGAATGACGGTGCCTGCATCATAAATAAGGAAGGTGTTATCTATTCTATTGCTAACGCGAACGATGCCAAATGCAGCTGCGCTGGGAGTTCCGCTGGGAATCCCAGAAGAGCCTATCTTCAACTTCCATCCCCATTTTCCACTGGAAATCCCGAGGGAAGCGGTTGCGACACCGCTCATCCCGGAAGCCGTCGTGAAATGCAAGTTGCCGTTGGATAATGTGCAGCCAGGGCTGTGTAGTGTGTTGATGGTCGCAAAGTTATTCGTCGGCGTGTCCGTCACCACGTCCGCCGCCCCCAGGCTGACCGGGCTAAAGGTATTCGGCGCGTCGCCACCAGCGATGAATTGCACTTCAGCGGCATACTTGCCGGCCATCATGGCTACGCTGGTATAGATTTTCACCCAGAGATACGGGTAAACGTCACGGCTGACGCTTAGACCGTTCTTGGTGACGACAAGGCCGGCTGCATCCGTGACAGAGCCAAGATCGGCAATTTTGCTGGCCGTCCCGGTGTTGTCGGTGCTGTTACCCCATAGCTCGAATACCGCGACGCGGGACCCTAAGGCGACAAAACCATCGTTATGGGAAGCGTAGATACGAACGGCGGTGATAGGCTCGCCGGCCCCCAAATGGGCGCCAATCCAGCCCGGACTTGTCGTGCCGATCCCTGCGCCAATTGTCGCACACGACACGTTTGTGACGTTATTGGTAACACCGTCGAACGCAGCGGCAAGCCCTGCGTATTCTGTCATGTTGCCAATAGGCGCGGTTACAGTGACGACTTCACCCTTGCTGACGTCTTTCCCTAGATTGGTCGGATCATTGAAATCCAGGTAAAAGCCGTTGATGCCGAAATCCAGATCGCCGATCCGCTTTGGCCGCCACGACCCGGTGACCGGATCGGTTTCACCGAAAGCGGAGGGATGCAGGGCGGTGCCGTCCACCAGGATCGGCTGGGTGATGTAACCGTTGAAGGTTCCGTTGGCAATGGCGGCATTACCTTCGCCGATGCGATGCTCATAGGTCTTGTTGACGTAGCCTTCGATATTCGCGAATTCCGTCAGCACGGTCGTCGGCAGTTCGGTTCCGTTCCAGTAAATCTTGGGCGTCCCCGTCGTCACATCCTTTGATATCATCAGATGTCCCCAGGACGTCGTGTCTCGGAACATGGCGTTGGTCTGGAGCCGCCCGACCCATACGTTGCTCACGGTGACCCACAGATTCAGCTTGTCGTTGGCATCGAAGAACACCGACTCGCTTTCGTTCGAGTTAATGCCGGTGATCAGCAGGAATTGTTGCGTCCCGATAGCACAGCGCTTCACCCAAGCCGAAAAGGTCCAGGTCTTGCGGTTTCCTTCCACGGTGGGCGTGCGGGTGAAATAATCCGCCACCCCGTCCAGCCGGACGGAATTGGCGATGGAAAAGGCGGCCTTGCGGCCGCCCCCCAGCATCATGCTGTCACAGAACATGGTTCATGCCTCCACGTCGTTATAGGCGTACTCGATGCGATCAAGGGCGCGGATGTGATAGTCGATGCGGCCTTGGCCGCTGATCTCGGCCGGCGCGCCGGTTTCGCCGACGCGCTTCCACACGCCGCCCATGCCGGCGATGGCGAAGCCTGCGGGGACGATGCCGATGGTGCCGCGCTGGCCGACCATGGCGGCGCTCAGGGCGGGGTTGGCGAAGGTGACGTCAGTGGAAAGCGTTAGATCGAAGTTCTGAAAGACGGCCATGTCCAAGGCGACCGAACCGCCGACGGTGGCGACGCTGACCGCCTGGTTGCGCTGCGGCTGGGTCCAGTCCTGGGTCACGTTCACATAGGCGACATGGTCCAGGCCTAGATTGGTCCGGGCGCTGGCGGCGTTGGTCAGGTTAGACAAGGTGCGGTCGGCATAGGCGGCGTCGGCTTCGGCCTTGGCGTAGACTTCGCCCTTGGCGTAGACGTCCAGATTGCTGCGCGCCACCGCCTTGTCGGCCAGATCGGCGAGGTTCTGCGCCTTCTTCAGATCAAGGGTGGAACTGGCGGCGATGGCGTCGGTGACCTGGGTGGCGGACGAAACCCCCAGATTGGTGCGCGCTTGTTCGACGCTGGCGACGTCGGACAGGTTGTTGGCCTTCTTCAGGTCAAGGGCGGAACTGGCGGCGATGGCGTCGTTGACCTGGGTGGTGGAATAGACCCCCAGATTGTCGCGCGCGGCGGCCTTGTCGGTCAGGTCGGCGAGATTCTGGTCCGGGTCGAGGGCGTTGCTGTCTTCGGTGTTGCCGATCACCAGGGTCTGGCGGCCTTCCGGATCGGTGAGCGGGGACAGCGAAATGCCGGTGCCGGCGACCAGCTTGTCGCCAAGATAGCCCGACGAAGCGTCGGCCGAACTGACGGCGACGCGGCCGCGATGACGGATCAAGATGGTCTTGCCGGCGGATGGCGGGGCCAGGAACACCACCACGCCGCCGCCTGGGCTGGCGGCGCCGTGCACGGTGAAGCCGGACAGTTGCTCGATATTGTCGATCAACACCTGGATGTCGGCTTCCTGATCGATGGGGAAGGAAAAGGCATAGGAATCAGAGATGCCGTTGGCGCCATAGGAATGCTGAAGGGTCATCGTATGCTCCATGAAAAAAGCCCCGCCGGGGATCGGCGGGGCTGGGGGAGGAAGGGGGAAACAATGGGCGATAGCGGCTCTGACGGGCCTATCCATCTTTTCGCTATGGCGTCAGGCTAGATCTTCCACTCGGGATACCAAGCGTGCAGAAGTTGATGCTTGTTGTTGAAGGTGGACCATTCCACCTGCATGGAGGTGCCGGAAGGCGTCCCGGTGAAATCGAAGGCGGCGGTGACGACATCAACGGTGTGCCCACCGGGGAAGTCGAGGTTGACCGCCTCGGTGACCATCGTCCCGGTAACCCAAGTAGTGCCGCCGTCGCGGGACATGCGGATACGGTTGTCGGTGCCGTAAGTAACGGCGACTTGGGGATCGACCACCAAGGTCACCCGGCCCTGCGTGGGGGCGGCGTCGGCGGTCTTGGCGATGGATTTCATCGTCATGTTTGTTGCTGCCGTAGTTTCAAAAACTTCCATTTCAGTAATGACGGTATCGCTGTCTCCGTTACTCCATGGCACGCTCGTGCAATAGACACGTATCCCATTTGCACCAGATACCGGCGGAAACGTCACTGTGTTCCACCCGTTTACATTGGAGCATGTTGCTTCATCCGTCGACTTTACCGTAGCTCCATCAGCCCATCCGGTGATTGATACTTTCGTCCACACCCCCAAAACCAGCGCCTCAACCTTGAAGTCCTTGATCCGGCCATTCATTGACACATGGTAAAAGCGCAGCTTGCTAAACGGTCTGTTTGCCGCATACGTGACGCCAAAGTAGTTTCCGCTGGCGCTGATGTAAGTGAAGCCGCTGGACCCCGTATTTCCGTCATGCAACTGTGTCAAGTTCGTCAAATTTGCGGTAGTGGTTGTCCCTGTTGCAAATGCGGTAATGTTGTTTTGTTCCGCGACATTGCTGTAGTAATCATTCGTGCTGTCGTAGATTTGGTCGGTTGATCCTCCCGTATCTATGCCCGTCTGATCCTCGAATTCGTCCGCCCATCCGGCGACCATTCCCATATACGATGATCCGGCATTGGCGATCATGCGCAGGATGGTCATGGCGAGGTTGGTCTTAAGGGTGTCGATCTGCGTGGTGACGCTGCTAATGGCGTTATTGACCTGGATGCGGTCGGCATAGATGGTGTCATATTCGCCCTTGGCGTAGACGTCCAGATTGGCGCGGGCGGCCGCCTTGTCGTCCAGATCGGCAAGGTTGCTGGCCTTCTTCAGATCAAGGGCGGCACTGGCGGCGATGGCGTCATTGACCTGGGTGGAGGAAAGGACGTCCAGATTGGTCCGGGCGCTGGCGGCGCTGGTCAGGTTGGACAAGGCGCGGTCGGCATGGGCGGCGTCGGCTTCGGCCTTGGCGTAAACCTCGGCCTTGGCATAGACCCCCAGATTGGCGCGCGCCAGCGCCTTATCGGCCAGATCGGCGAGGTTCTGCGCCTTTTTCACATCAAGGGCGGCGCTGGCGGCGATGGCGTCATTGACCTGGGTGGTCGAGGAAACGCCCAGATTGATCCGCCCCTGTTCGACGCTGGCGAGGTCGGACAGGTTGCTGGCTTTCTTCAGATCAAGGGCGGCGCTGGCGGTGATGGCGTCGGTGACCTGGGTGGTGGAAAAGACGCCGAGAGTGTCGCGTGCGGCCGCCTTGTCGGTCAGATCGGCGAGATTTTGCTCGGCCTGCAAGGCCCCGTCCACCGCCGAGGCGGCAATGGTCAGCGTCTGGCGGCCATCGGCATCGGCGGCAACGCTCAAGCTGACGCCAGCGCCGGCCGCCAGCTTGTCGGCAAGATACCCCGACGAAGCGTCGGCCGAACTGACGGCGACGCGGCCGCGATGACGGATCAAGATGGTCTTGCCGGCGGCCGGCGGGGCCAGGAACACCACCGCGCCACCGCCCGGGTTGGCGCCGCCGAGCACGGCGAAGCCGGACAATTGCTCGACATTGTCGATCAAGACCTGGATGTCGGTTTCCTGGTCGATGGGGAAGGAAAAGGCATAGGATTCAGCGGTGCCGTTGGCACCATAGACATGCTGAAGGGTCATCGTATGCTCCATGAAAAAGCCCCGCCGGAGATCGGCGGGGCTGGGGGAGGAAGGGGGAATCAATGGGCGATGGCGGCTCTGACGGGCCTATCCATCTTTTCGCTATGGCGTCAGGCTAGATCTTCCACTCGGGATACCAAGCGTGCAGCAATTGATGCTTGTTGTTGAAGGTGGACCATTCCATCTGCATGGAGGTGCCGGAAGGCGTCCCGGCAAAGTCGAAGGCGGCGGTGACGACATCAACGGTGTGCCCACCGGGGAAGTCGAGGTTGACCGCCTCGGTGACCATCGTCCCGGTAACCCAAGTGACGCCGCCGTCGCGGGACATGCGGATACGGTTGTCGGTGCCGTAGGTGACGGCGACTTGGGGATCGACCACCAAGGTCACCCGGCCCTGCGTGGGGGCGGCGTCGGCGGTCTTGGCGATGGAGGTGACGGTGATGTTGGGAGAAACAAGCGGCCCATCATCCAACTTAAATTCAAATTCCTTCCAGTAATTGTTTCCTGCTGCCGTCCCGGAAACACCTTCCATCCGGTAATAGGTGTACGAAAGAGTGTTCGTGGACAGCGTGGTTAGCGTGTTGGCCCCCGCAGAGAGCGAACCGCCGAATGTGGCGCCGATGTCTGTCCAGGTCACGCCATCGGCTGATCCGCGCCATTTCCACGTTCCGATGTTTTCCGTGCCGTGGACGTACAGTTTGGCCTCAGTAATGGTCTTGGAGACACCCGCTCCGAAATAGAATTGTACATACCAAGAGCTGCTGATGACCTGTCCCGTAGGCAGGAAGGGGCCGGCTAACGACGTCGTGTCTCCGTTAACAAGTTGAGCGCCGGCATTTGTCCAATTGCTCCCCGCCGACAGAGAGACCGTTATAGAGGCCGTGCGATCACCTGTTCCCCCACTGTTGGTATAGGCCGCGCTTGGCGCTGGATTGTATATGTAGTCACCGGCAGCGTCATAAGTCGCCGTCCCGAGACTGCCGATACCCGTTTGATCCTCGAACTCATCCGCCCAGCCATCGACCATCCCCATATACGATGATCCGGCATTGGCGATCATGCGCAAGATGGTCATGGCGAGGTTGGTCTTAAGGGTGTCGATCTGCGACGCCACGCCGCTAATGGCGTCATTGACCTGGGTGGTGGAAGAGACCCCCAGGTTGGTGCGGGCGGCTGCCGCATCGGTCAGGTTGGACAGGGTGTGGTCGGCATAGATGGTGTCATATTCGCCCTTGGCGTAGACGTCCAGATTGGCACGGGCGGCCGCCTTGTCGTCCAGATCGGCAAGGTTGCTGGCCTTCTTCAGATCAAGGGCGGCACTGGCGGCGATGGCGTCGGTGATCTGGGTGGAGGAAAAGACGCCGAGATTGCCGCGTGCGGCGACAGCGTTGGTCAGGTTCGACAAGGTGCGGTCGGCATGGGCGGCGTCGGCTTCGGCCTTGGCGTAAACCTCGGCCTTGGCGTAGACATCCAGATTGCTGCGCGCCATCGCCTTATCGGCCAGATCGGCGAGGTTCTGCGCCTTTTTCACATCAAGGGCGGCGCTGGCGGCGATGGCGTCATTGACCTGGGTGGTCGAGGAAACGCCCAGATTGATCCGCCCCTGTTCGACGCTGGCGAGGTCGGACAGGTTGCTGGCTTTCTTCAGATCAAGGGCGGCGCTGGCGGTGATGGCGTCGGTGACCTGGGTGGTGGAAAAGACGCCGAGAGTGTCGCGCGCGGCCGCCTTGTCGGTCAGATCGGCGAGATTTTGCTCGGCCTGCAAGGCCCCGTCCACCGCCGAGGCGGCAATGGTCAGCGTCTGGCGGCCATCGGCATCGGCGGCAACGCTCAAGCTGACGCCAGCGCCGGCTGCCAGCTTGTCGGACAGGTGGCCGTTGGCGCTGTCCAAGGCGGAAACGCTGATACGGCCACGATGGCGCAGGGTGACGATGGCGCCGTTGGCCGGCGCGGCGTCGAACAGGACCGAGCCGCCGTCATTGCTACCGGCGCCGCGCACGACGAAGCCGGAAGTCTGCTCGATGGCGTCGATCAGCACCTCGACATCGCTGGCGGCATCGACGGCGAAGGAAAACGGAAACAACGTGACGGCGCCGTTGGCGCCATAGACATGGTGAATGGTCATCATGGGCTCCATGAAAAAAGCCCCGCCGGGGATCGGCGGGGCTGAGGAAGGCTTTGTTGGTTCAATGTTGTCCGCAGATCCTGGCTTCACGTCAGCGCCGGATGGGCGGATTTCCGGGACGGGTTCAGGTTTTGATGATGAAATTCAAGACCAGGGACGGTGGCATGTTGTTGTGGGCTTGATTGCCGCCACTGCTGCCCGAGGTGCCGGAGGTGGCGGTGGCGCCGCCCATGTAGCCGCTGGTTTCCGAGCTTTGCAGTACGGCGCAGCCATGGCTGTGACTTGGCATCTCGGCGATACTCAAAATGTGTGTTTCGGTGCCGATTTTACCGCCGATCGTCCGATTGGTCAGATTGGTTCCCAGACCGGCGCCGATGGCGGCGCGGCCACGCAGATCGGGCAGGGCGAAGGTGGTCGATCCGTCGCCGGCGCCAAAGGTGGCGCCAAGCACGGTGAACAGGGCGGCGTAGGTGGTCCGCGATACCACGGCGCCGTCACAGATCAGCCAATGGGCCGGGGCACTGGCGCCGGCAAAAGCGGTGACGGTGCCGGGCGGGATGCTTTCGATCAGCGGCAGCCGGGCGGTGGCGATCAGGCCGTTGCCATCCAGTTCGACCAGATTGCCGGGGGCGTTGCCGATGTCGCGTCGGGCCGCTGCGCCGAGGCCCAGATTGTCTCGTGCCGCGCTGGCATCGGGCAGGTCGGCGAGATTGGCGGCCTTGGCCAGCGGGTCGCCGACGCTGTTCACCGCCGCCAGGATCACGTCGCGGGCCTGCGTCGCTGCCGTTGCCGCCGCTGCCGCCTGGGCGGCGGCGACGGTGGCGTCGCCCGCCGCATCGGGGTCATTGGCGGAATTGACCAGGCGGCTGCCATCGGCGCTCCATTTCAGACTGCGGTTGGCGGCCGGCTCCGGCAGCGTCACCTCGGCGATGGCGGCCGAGGTGGGGGAGCGCTTGACGGCACGGCCGACCTCTTCCGCCACCTGTTGCAGTGCGGCGACCTGGTAATCCAGTTCGTCGTTCAAGGTTTTGGCCCGGATCAGGCCATCGGCCTGATAATCGCTGGTCCGGGCCAGGCTGAGGCGGCGGCGCAGGGTGATGCGGGTGCCGGCGACCGGGGGGACGGCGAAGATGGCGACACCGCCGGTGGAGATACCGGCCCCCGATACCGAATAGCTTCCGCTTTCGACGTGCTCGTCCTGCCAGACTTCCAGATCGGCCAGTTTGAAGATGGCGAAGGGGAAGGTGAAGGCGACTTGCAGGCCATCGGCGACGTATTGGATTCGCGGCGCCACATCATTGATTTGAATGTGTTCGATCACGATATGTTCTCCGAGCTAACTTGAGACTTTCATCTCGGTGGCCACCGCCAGAATGGTGCACGGCAGCGGTGCGTCCTGGCTGATCCGCCATAACGGCGCGAAGGCGTCGCGCTTCCAACCGATGGCGCGCATCTGCACGTCGCCGGAAAACAGCGGTGGCCCTGAATCGAAGGCATGGCGGCCGAAGCGGCGAAAGGGAATGGGCGTCGGGCCCTTGCCGGTATCCAGATGCAAGGCCTGGGTGTCAAGCAGGCGGAAATGGGCGCGGATCAACCGCACCACCGTCCCCGGCCCGGCGCCGCCGGCCGTTTGCACCACGGGCGGCAGGGGTTCGATTTCGTGGGTGAAGGGCAGGCCGATTTGGACGGTCTTGGCCGGTTCGCTTAAGGTGACCGCGCCATCGCTGACTTGGGCGGTTTCAATGGCGGCGCCGTCGGCCAGAACCCGGACTTCGCGTCCTTCCAGATGATGGAGGCCGGTCCACACGGTTTTGGCCGTCTCGGCCGCGCCGCTGAGGGCTGCATCCAGGGCGAGGGCGCTGTCGAAGCGTTCGATGGACACAAGGCCGGCGCGGTCGATCAGGGCATAGACCTCGCCCTCGACCACCGCCACCGAGACAAAACGGCCATCGGTGGCATGGGTGGTCCAGGCGGTGACCTTTTCGGCCCGGAAGACGGTGACGGTGCTTAAGCTTCCGTCGCCCATGACCACATGGAACAGCCGGCGGCCGGCATCGTAATCCTGGTCGATCGGGGCCTGCATGACATGCTTGGCCAGCATGGCCAGATCGGTGGATTGATAGGCCTGCTCGACATCGGCGAACAGGAATTCGCGCAAATCCTGACCGTTGCGCGAGACGAACAAGGTGGCGCCATCGACGTCACGCGGCGGCACCGTGCGATCGACGGGCGAACCGACGCGGGTCTGGCGGGTCAATTGGATCGAGGTCGGCGTCAACGGCTGGCCCGACACCATCCATTCGGCCCCCGAGGTGAAAACCTGCAAATGACGGCCGGAAAACACGTTGCGGATGGCGTTGACCTGATCGGAGAGCAAGGCGAATTCGATGGCTTCGTCGTCCAGCGCCTCGCCCAGATCGAAGTTGAACAGGTCTGACGATTTCGACAGCCACAACCGGTTGGGCTGGTCGCGGCTGCCGCCGATGACCAGGCGGTCCTGGTGGAAACAGACGGAAACCGGCCAGCCGCGCACCGCCGACAGCGCCTGTTCCTCCCAATCCTTGTGCGTGCTGGTGTTGACCAGATTTTGTTTCACCGTGGCGCTGGCCTGGGTGGCCGAGGCCACGGCGGTGATCTCGACTTCCTTTTGTTGCAGGCGAAAGCGGGTGCCGACATGGCCGGCGACGAAGACGGCGGCCGAGGCGGTAAGGCTGATGGTTCCCGAACTGGCCGAAGGCTGCAAGGTGACCGCGTCGTCGGCGAATTTGTGATAGGGCTGCTGGATCACCCCGTCGGCTTCATAGAAGCTCCAAGCGGCAATAGTCCAGGCGCTGTGCGAGGTGCGGGTCAGCTTGCGCGGGGCCACTTCGGGATGGACGATCAGCAAGGTGTCGGCGGTCTGGGTCCAGTTGATCTGCTTCAGCTGCGCCCCACTCCATGGCGTGCTCATTTCAGCGACGAAGATTCCATCGGCGTAGATGGCCAAATGCAGATCGGTCAGCACCAGCAAATAGGTTTGGTCGGTGTTGAACTCGAAGGCGATCAATCGGCCGCTGCCTTGGGCCATGTCCACATGGCGCAACCCGGCCCGCCGCGACACGCCGCCGATGGGCGAGATGAAGACGTTGCGCAGGCGCTTGGCGCCGTTGGCATAGGCCGACAGATCGCCGCGGCCCAGCATGTCCAGCGACACTTCGCCGGCGGTGAAATTGGTCTTCGCCATGGTGATGGTGCCGCCGCTCATGACCGCACCTCGATCAGCGGGAAGTTGGTGATGGCCGACGGCACGTCCTGCTGGGCATCGACCAGTTTTGCGCGGCGGTATTCGTCCTCGGCCAGCCGATACAGGAACTCGGCGCGCGTGGTGCTTTCGGTCAGCGGAATGCAGAACTCGGCGGCCAGCCGGCAGATCAGCACTTGATCAAAGAACGGCGGGAACGAAATTTCGGCGGGGCGGAAGATATAGGTCAGCGTCACCTCGTCGGCATCGCAATGCAGCCGGTTTTCGGCGATGCGATAGGACAGGCCGAAGCCCTGACCGGCGACGCCCGCCGACATGGCCCGCAGGAAGTCGGCGGGCAATTGATAGGCCATGGCATAATCGGCCACCGGTTGCGCCACCAGACGCGGCAACGACACCTGGCCGGTGGCGAATTTCCACGGATAGGACGACAAGGTGGCGTCACGCACGGAGGGATAAAGATTGGCGCACACTTCCGCTTCGGCGGTGCCTTCGTCGAAGGAAGCGATGGTGGCCGCGCCCAGCTTCAGCAGCGCGCGCGAACACAGGGCGATGGCTGAAAGGGCCATGGCGGGAACTCCTTGCGGATGGGGGAAACGGGGCCATCCTTGCGGACAGCCCCGGAAAATCAGGCTCAGTCGGTGTTGGCCGCCCCCACCTGGGTCATGTCGGCCACGTCCACCGTGCCGGCGGCGGCTTGGCGGACGAAGAACAGGCCGGCTTTTTGCGTGCCGGCGATTTCCAGGTTGGCGATGATGATGTCACCGCTGCGCAGCATGTCGGCGGCCGGATTGAAATATCCCGACGTGTCGATGGCGGCGGCGGTATCATTGGTGGCGTAATGCCACAAGGTGAAGCCGTTGGCATAAGCCAGCACGGACAGATCTTTGGACAGATAGGCCATTTTCGCGGGTTCCTTACGCTTCCAGGCAGCGCAGCGAGACGACGCCGGCCGGGTCGATCAGGGCCGAGCCCTGCGACATCATGTTGTTGCAAAACCAAGCGGCGCGATCGCCGTGATAGGTGATTTCCGATTTGACTTCCGAGCCGACGGCATGGCCGATGGCGGTCTTGTGATACCAATAACAATGGCGGACGCTGCCAGACTTGCTGAGGCCGGAATGGGGCATCCACAAGGTGCCCAGCCAGTTCTTGGCTTGGGTGCCTTTCCACGGCAGATCGTCGTCGCCGACGTAATCGGCATCGGAAAATTCCGGGATTTGCAGCAGATCGGACCATTGCTTCCAGCCCAGGACGGCGTAACGTTCGCCGTCATCGGGAACATCGGCCTCGCCCAGCATCTCAAAGGCGGCCAGCACCTTTTCCTTGGTCAGGCCGGTGGTGCCGTCGAGCGCGTAATTGGTCGATTTGTCCAGTTCGGCGATGATCAATTCATCGGTCTTGCGGCCCAGCGCATAGGCGCCGGCATTGACCAGCACGGCGCGCTCGTCGTGCTCGATTTTCAACTCGTCCAGCTTGTCCAGCCAATCGCCGGCATAATAATCGTACAATTGGCATTCCACCGTCTGGTGATCGACGTTCATCACCGGCACCTTGCCGTGACGGGCCTTGGTGCTGGCGGAACCCTTGCCCACCTTCTGGAATACGGCGATGGCGCCGGTAACGTTGTTGCGGGTGCGCACGGTGTTGCGCAGTTTGGTCCCCTGGCGCTGATAGGCGGCATGAACCTGGGCGCCGTAATCTTTCGAATAAGCGTTGATGACCGAAGTCGACATGATGAATGTCCTTGCGATGGTGTCTGATGGGATGAAAAAGCCCGGAACGGCGCCGGTTCTGGCCTGTGGCCGCCGGGCTGTCCCGCGCCGGCCACCGGGCCGCGCCCGTGTCCGGGATCGGTTCTCCAGTGGCGAAACGGGTGGGGTTCAACCCCTCTCCCGCGGGGAAGAAGACCCGCGGGAGAGGGGGCGGCCGGCGCTCGACGGCGCGCCGCACGGGCAGCGCGCCGAAGCGGCCGGGCCAAACTGTTTGAAATGATGAAAAATCCCGCTGTTGCGGGGCGTGAAAATGTTTATGATCAGGGTCGCAGCGGGTAAGGTTTTCCCGGCCTAAAAGGGGATTGCTGAAACGTCATGACTCAAGTCGAAACTTCGGCGCGCAGCGCCTCCGGTACTCAGCGCACCGAACGCATTGAAGCGCGCGCTAATGCATTGCTCAGCGATTGCCGTCGTGCCTTTCACGCCTTTGGCGAATTGGACGAATTGGCGGAAAATCTGCGCATCTTGTCCTTGAACGCCGAATTGGCCGCCGGCCGCGCCGGTGATAAGGGCCGCGCGGTGCGGGCGTTGACCCAGTACACCCGTGAACTGGTCAATCGTTTGGCCCAAATTCGGGGCGAGATGAACCAGTTGCGGACGCGCACCGAAACCTTGTCGCAAAAGATCGAAGACGAACTCAAGCAACTGCGCAGCATCGAGGAATCCTCGGCGGGGGGGGCGGACAGCGCCCAGTTCAGCGAAATGATGCGGTCGTTGGTGGACAAGCTCGACGATCTGTCGACCAATGTCGAAGATTTGTCGCGCCGCGCCCACGGCGTCGAGGAAGTGGTCAGTCAGTCGGATTCGATCGCGACCAACATCGCCATTGAAGCCGCCGCCGCCGGCGTCCATGAAAAGGAATTCCGCACGGTGTCCGACACCATGCGGCGGTATGTGGATAATCTGCGCACCATGATTGATGATGCCTCGGACGCCGTCCGCCGCGCCTTGGAAAAGGTCGATTCGCTGCGCCGCCTGGGGATCGAGAATTTGCAGGGACTGCGCTAAGCGCAATCCGGGAATGGTTTGAAGCGGCCCCAGAGCGATCTGGGGCCGTTTTTCGTTGGCCCGACACCCTTGCGCCTTGGCCTGAGCTGCGGACGCAAGTGTGGCGGTGATAGGAACATACATAGAACAAAATTCGAGGCTCGTCAAGGGCTGAATATTGCCGGGCGATGATGACGGCCTGTTATTCCCCTGGAATGATTGTGCGGGGTCGGGTTGCTGCGTTACTCTGCTCTTTGTGCTGTGACTTGGACAAGGGGGGCTGTAGATGGCTGCCGTGTACGGAAAAATTCAGGAATTGGCCTATCGCCTGTGGCAAGACGACGGCGCGCCGGAAGGTCGGGCGATGGATTATTGGCTGCAAGCCGAGGCTGCGTTGACGGCTGTCGCGGTCACCGCCGAAGCGAAGGCCGAGGCCAAACCGAAAGCGGCGCCGAAGCCAAAGGCCCCCGCCAAACCCAAAGCCCCCGCCAAAGCAGAGGCCAAGCCCAAGGCTGTGGCGAAGACGAAATCGGCAAAGGCCTGATGCCGGCTTGAGACGAAAACAGCCCGGCTGCCAGACCCATCAGGTCGGTTGCCGGGCTGATTTAGACGGTGACGCCTTGAATGTGCATCACGGGCTCGGTTTTCGTTTGCCCCTGGTCAAGCGCACCCCTTCCAGGGGGCTTGGCCGCTCGCTCAATTCTGGCCAAGGCAACGCGCCTGTGATGGAAGGCGCGTTGCCTTGGACGATGCGATGTCAGTTAACGGTGGCGGGAACTTCGTCGTCAGCCGACAGGATTTCGCTTTCGACGGGGATGTTCTTGCTTGCGGGTTTTTGCGGCGGTTCGGTCACCATCACCTCGCTGGCCTTGGCGGCGGGCTTGGGCAGGGCGACAGGGGGCTCGGCCGGAACCGTGCCTTTGCGCAGGAAGTGACCTTCCACCTCGGCCCCTGATTCAATTTCCAGGCTGCCATGACACAGATCGCCGGTAACCCGACCGGTGCGGCCGATGGTGATATGCTCGGCGGTCAGCTTGCCGGCGACTTCGCCATGAACACGCACGGTTTCCGCCGTCACTTCGCCGATGATGTGGCCACTTTGACCGATCACCAAGGTCTTACAGCTGATGTCGCCTTCGATTCGGCCATCAATCTGCATTTCGCCTTCGGTGGTGATGTTGCCGACGATGCGGACATCAGAGGCGATGATCGACAGCGGGACGGTGGCGATATGAGTGGGTGTCTTAGTAAGTTTTCGCAGCATCACGACCTGCCGAGATAAATTTCAGGGGATCACGGGGAACATTGTTCAGGCGGACTTCGTAATGCAGGTGCGGCCCCGTGGAGCGGCCGGTACTGCCAACCAGTCCAATGATGGTCGCACGGGTCACCTTTTGCCCCGGCTGCACCTTGATCCGCGACATATGGGCATAGCGGGTTTCGATGCCGTTGCCGTGATCGATATCGACGGTCAGGCCATAGCGGGCCTTGACCCCGGTTTCCGCGATCACGCCGTCGCCGGTGGCGTAGATCGGGGTGCCGCTCGGCGCCCCCAGATCGATTCCTTCATGGATGCCGGTGCGGTTGTTCAGCGGATCGTTGCGCGCGCCGAATCCACTGTTGAATTCATAAATGCCATGGATGGGCTCGGCCAACGGCAGGCGTTGCAATGTCGCCTTGACGCCGATCCAATGCTGCACCTTGGTGATCATCGTCCCCATCGAGCCGTCGGAATCGGCGCTGCCGCGTAAGGGGATGAAGGGGCCGCCTTGGCCGGGCAAGCGCTTGCTGTCGGCGAACAGCCGCATGGGGTCCAGGCCCAGGCGGCTGAGACGGTTTTCGGTTTCGCTGATGCGCGCCCCGGCACTGTCGGCGACTTGCTGCACGGCCTTGCTATAGGCGAGTTGCAGGCGCGCCAGTGACGCCTCTAATTCGCGCACGCGCATGCGCGTGCGCCGGCTTTCATCGTTCTCGTTCGTCAGATCCTCGGTTTCGGTCGCAGCGGCGGTTCGCGGCGTCACGCGAACGGCGCGTTCCCGCGCCAGCACATCCGAGGATTCCGCCAGGGTCTGTAAATTGGCGTGGACGGTATCGACTTCACGGGCGATGTCGCCGACCAGTTTCTCCGCTTCGAGCAATCGGCTTTGGGCCGCGCGGTTGGTGGCCAGCATTTCGTCCAGCCAGCGTTCTTTTTCCGCCAGCTCGGTCGGGCGTTGGCTCAGCAACGTGGTGCTGGCGCCGGCCCAAAAGGCCAGCCCGATGGCGCCCACCAATCCCAACGCCTGCACGCGGCGCGACACGATGAAATGTTTGGCCTGGCCGTTTCGGTCGCGGGTAAAAACCTGCCATTCAGGCAGCAAGCCATGAACGATGCGTCGCATCGTATCTTGGCCTTTACCCCCGATTTTTAGGCCCCGCATCTTTTCCGGCACCAGACAATATCCCCTGCGATTGCGGCCAATCGTCACATCCTTGGACAGGGCGGCAGTGTACTGAGCCAGCGGCCGTTAATCTATAGGTAATGACTCCAAACGATTGGTTAAATCGGGATAAGTAATGTTAGCGGCTCTCGCGCTTCCACCCCAACAGCAAGGCTCCAACCGCCACGATCAGCATCAGTGCGGCGGGTAGCAAGGGTGTTTGTCGAACGCCTTGGACAACGTAATCATCGCGGCGGATCAGGCCCAACCAGTGCGGGCCGCTGGTGGCGGTGCTAACGCCGATCTGGCGGATATCGGGCACGTCATCGGCAAAGAGGAAGCGGATCGAGCCGGCGCTGGCCGCCACCGCCGGGGTCAGGGCGGTGGCACTGGCCGTTACTTCGGCCCATTCGGGATTGCTGAGGCTGCCTTGGGCGGCCAAGGCGGTATGGGGACCGACCCGGATGGCCCACAATCCAGGTTGGGCGGCGTTCATCTGGCCGACCCAGCGGCCATCCTCCTGATCCGCCAGTGAAAGGGCGGTGGTGGAGCCATCGGGGGCCGTGACATTGGCTTGGGCGCCATCGGTGGCCAACGAGCGTTGCGTTACGCGCAATTGTCCGCCTTGAATTTCGGCGCCGAGTGATTCGGCTTCCAGTTCCGGTTCGTGCATCAGCCAATGGGCCAACCGGCGCAGCAATTCGTCATGGGGACCGCCGCCTTGAAAGCCGCGTGCCCACAGCCAAAAGGTATCGGAAAGCACCTGTGCCACCCGCCCTTGACCGATTTGGTCAAGCACCAGCAGGGGTTTGCCGTCGGCCCCGGTCAGCAAGGCCTGTCCACGGTTCTGCGCCACCGATATCTGTCGCAGCCACGGCCCCCAGGCGGCGGGATCGGGCAGTCCCGAGGTCACCGGGTGCCGTTTGCCCAAAGCGGTCAGCGTCGGCACAAACGGCGTTTCCAGCAATTTTCCATCGGGGGTGGCGGGCAATATGTCGCCCAGGGCGGAATCGACGATGCTGTCGGGTTCGGCGTATTCCGGCCCCACCGCCGCCAACAGCGCCCCGCCCGAGCGGACATATTGGGTCAGCAATTGATAATAGGGCGCCGCCATGATGCCGCGATGGCGATAGCGGTCAAACACCACCAGATCGAAATCCTTGAGTTTTTCCTCGAACAATTCCCGCACTGGAAAGGTGATCAAGGCCAATTCGCGGATCGGCGTGCGGTCATCCTTTTCCGGGGGCCGCAAAATGGTGAAATGGACCAGATCCACCGCCGGATCCGATTTCAGCAGATTACGCCATACCCGCTCGCCGGCATGGGGTTCGCCCGAGATCAGCAGGACCTTGAGCCGGTCGCGAATGACCGGGATGGCGATGGCGGTGCGGTTGTTGGCGGCCAGCAGATCGTCATCGGGGATATCGGTGCTGAGTTCGACGATGGCCGAACCGGCGTGGCGGACCGGCACCTCGATCGCAACCTCGCGGTTGAGCGGCAGGATCGAGGTCAGGAAGGCGACGCCATCGACGCGGACGGCGATGGCGGCGGCGCCGTCGTGGCCGCTATCGTCGATACGCAGTTTGATCTGGGCATTGCGGCCGACCAGGGCGAAGCCGGGGGCGCGGGTGACGACGATGCGGCGGTCGCGTTCCTGGGGCTGGCCGGTCAGCAAGACGTGGAGAGGGGCGGGCAGGGGGGCGGCGCCGGGCAGGTCGTGGACGCGGCCATCGGTGATCATGACGATGCCGGCCAGACGGCGGCGCGGCACATCGGCCAAGGCGGCTTGTGTCGCCTCGAACAATTTGGTGCCATCGGGGCCGCCGGCGACGCGGCGGACGCGGATGTCCAGATTGGGCAGGCGGCTCAGCCGTTCGCGCAATTGGGTCAGGGCCTGTTCGGTTTGCGCCGGACGCTGTCCCAGACGTTGCGAGGGGCTGTCATCGACCACCACCAAGACGATATCGGCCAAGGATTGGCGCTGTTCCGCCACGAGCCGGGGGCTGGCCAGGGTAACCAGCAGCGTCGCCAAAGCCAGCAATCGCCAGCCGGTGCCGGCGGCGCGGCACCACAGGGCGACGATGCCGGCGATCATCGCCGCCGCCGACAGCGCCAGCAGCCAGGACAGCGGGATCAGGGGCGAGAATTCCAGGGCGGCGATGGCGTTCATTGGCCCAGGCGCTCCAGGATTGCCGGTAAATGGACCTGATCGGCCTTGTAATTGCCGGTCAAGGCGTACATCACCAGGTTGACGCCGAAACGCCAGGCCAGTTCACGTTGGCGTTCACCACCGGGCACGCAAGGATATGACGGTCGCCCTTGGCCATCCATGGCCCAGGCCCCGGCCCAGTCATTGCCGCCGACCACGACCGGCGACACCCCGTCATGGTCATCGCCGCCCGCTTCGGCCACCCAGACCGGGCCATCCCAGCGGCCGGGCAATTCCTTGAGCAGATAAAACGAGCGGGTCAGCACATGCTCGGCGGTGACGGTGGTCAGCGCCGGGATGGCCAAGCCCTCGGTCAAGCTGCGCAAGGCGGCGGTGTTGCCGGCGCCGGCAGCCTCGGCGCCGGTGTCCAGCACGATCATGCCGCCGGCCCGCATATAAGCGTTCAGCTTGGCGATGGCGGCGGCCGAGGGGGGGGCTTGCGCCGCCGACAAGGGCCAATAGACGATGGGGAAGAACAGCACCGGATCGCGTTCGAGGTCCACCGCCATGGGGCTGTCCAGCCGGGCGGTGGAGCGTTCGCTCACCAATCGCGACAAGGCGGTCAATCCCGCCCGCGTCTTGCCGTCGACGAAGCCGTCGCCGGTATGGACAAAGGCCAGGCGGGTGGCAAGGCCGGCGCGCAGGGCAAAGTCGAAACCGTCATCGGCGCGGGCCGGCGGCGCCAGGGCAATGACCAAAAGCAGAACCAGCGGTGCGGTGCGGCGCCATAAGCCGCGCAAGCGCAGGGCGATCAGCATGTCGACGATCAGCAGCAAAGCCGCACTGGCCAACAAGGGGCCGGTCAGATCAAGGGGGGCGTCGCGTTGGCTCAGCCGGCGAAGTTCGATGCCGGCGGGAAGGCGAAGCGGGTGGGGATCGTCCAGGTGCGGCGACAGGTTGAAGGCGACGCGGCCGCCATCGGGGCCGTAAAGGCCGGGCGGATGGCGCGGGCCGGGAATGATCTTGGCGGCGTTGGCCGGCAAGGCTTCGACCAGACCGCTGGCCGGCTGGCGGTGGCCAAAGCCGTCCAGCACCTCGCTGGCGGCCAGCGCGCCGCTGGTCGTGCCGGCGCCGCGACCGAGCACCGTCAACCGGCGCAACATCCCAGGAAACAGCCCCGACAACGGCAGATTGCTCCAGGCGGCGTTGGCGGTGGTGTGGATCAGCACCACCCAGCCTTGGCCGCGCGGGGCGGCGGTGACCAGGGGCGTGCCATCGGCCAGATGCGCCCAGGTGCGATCCGACAGATCGGCATCGGGTTCGGCCAGAACCTGGGCTGAAATTTTCACTTCGGCATCGGCGGCGAGGTCGGAAAAGGGGGAATGGGCGGGAAATGGCGCCAGTCCTTGCGGATTGGTCCACGACATGGCGCCGCCCAGCGACCGTCCGCCAGATCGCAACCGGACCGGCATCAACCCGTCGGGCACGCCGCCGGCGGAAATGGCCCGGGCGGTCAACGGACCGGCGAAACGGATCAGCACGCCACCGGCTTCGACCCAGTTGGTCAATTCGGCGGCGGCGGCGGGCAGGGGCATGTCGGCCAGGATCAAGGCATCGGGACGGCGCTGCAACAACGCCGGCAAATCGCCGCGCGGCAAATCGGCATGGGGGGCCAAGGCGCGCTCGACGTAATAGAACGGTGACAGCAGGGGGGCGCTGGCGTTGTCATCGCCAACCAGGCCGACCACTCGGCGTTTCCAGCTTTCGTCCAGCAGCAAGACCGCCCCGGCGCCGGCTTCATCCTCGATGTCCAGCCGAGCCAAGCGGTTGCGCAATTCGGTGGGCAGGCGCAGGGGCAGTGACACCCGGTCCTGGCCGGCGGCGATGACCGCCTCTTCCCGCCCCAGCACTTGGCCGCCGCCATCGACGGCACGGATGACCAGACGCTCATTTTGGGTGGAGTTGGGCAGGCGGGTGACGGTCAGGAGCGGGCGCTCGTCGTTGCCCAAGCCTTGCCGCAACAACCGGCCGCTGGCCCCGGTCAGCACGGTGACGCCGCCGCCCAGGCCTTGTAAGGCGGCGGCCAAGGCTGGACCATGGCCGGAATCGATGCCGTCACTGATCCAGATCGCCTGGGTGACGGTGTCGTGCGACAAGGCGGCGACGGCGGTCGTCGCCGCCCTTTGATCGCTGGCCCAAGGTTTGGGAACCAGCCCTTGCGCCAGCGAGCGGGCGGCGGCGGCGGTCATCGGTCCTTGGACAGAAAGGGGGCTGCCATCGGCGGGCGGGGCGGTGCCCAGCAACAGCACCGGGCGCTGTTGACGGGCGGCCTCGCCCAGGATTTCGTCAAGGGCGAGGCGGCGGGGCGTCCAATCGCGCGCGGCGGCCCAGCCATCATCGACGACCACCAGCAGGGGCGACGCGGTCGGTGCTGCCGGGCTGGGGCGCAATACCGGGCCGGCGGCGGCGGCGATGATCAGCAGCAAGATCAGCAGACGCAGCAACAACAACCACGGTGGTGTGCGGGCGGCGCTGTCTTGGTGTTCACGCAATCCCCGCAACAGCCGAAGAGCGGGAAACCGCACTCGCCTGGGGGCTGGCGGCAACAAACGCAGCAGCCACCACAGAACCGGCAGCGTCACCAGCGCGACCAACAGCCAGGGGGTGGCGAAGGCGATCATGTGCCGTTTCCCCGACGCGGTAACGCCAGACGGGCATGCAGCGCCAACAAGGCGTGCTGCGGCGGCTGAGTGGTGTGGTGGACGGCAAAGCTCCAGCCCTGGGCGGCGGCGATGGCGGCGACGCCGTCGCGATGCCGGCGCAAGCGCTCTTGATATTGCGGGCGCAAATCTTCGGCTCGGCGGACCAGCAATTCATCCTCGCCTTCCAGCCCGGCGAAACGGATGCGGCCGGCATAGGGCAGACTTTCCTCTGCCGGGTCGAGAACCTGGAGCAGATGGCCGCTGCCGCCCTGGGCCGCCAAGGCGGCGAGTGCCGCGGCGATGGCGTCCAATGGATGCAAGAAATCCGAGACCAGCACCATTTCGCCGTGGCGCGGCCGAAGGCGGGGGGACGGCAAGGTGGTGGTGGCCGGGGCGTTCAGCATTTGGCCGGCCAGACGCGGCAAGGCGCCAGCGCCCGAGGACGGGCCGCTTTCGCCATCCAGCAGGGCCACCCGCTCGCCGCCGCGCAGCAAGGCGGCGGCCAGGGCCAGAACCAGCAGACGGGCGCGGTCCCGCTTGGAGGGCAGCCCCGCCTGCGAGTGCCAATCCATCGAGGCCGAGGCGTCGGCCCACAGCCAAATCCCTTGCGCCGCCGACCATTCGGTTTCGCGCACGTACAAGCCCTGGCCGCGGGCCGAGCGACGCCAGTCGATGGAACTGGCGCTGTCGCCCGGCTGGGCCCGACGGTATTGCCAAAAAGTTTCACCGCTGCCGGCGCGCCGTCGGCCATGGGCGCCGCCGGCAAGTGATGCCGCCACCCGTTCCGCCGCCGCCAATAAGGGCGGCAGGCGGGCGGCCAGTTCCTGTGCCTGGGCGAGCTGGCGTTCGGCCGTCACGCCACCGACTCGATCAGACGGGCAATGATGTGATCGACGGCAACGCCATCGGCGCGGGCGGAATAAGACAAGGCCATGCGATGGCGCAAAATGGGCGGAGCCAAAATGATGACATCGTCCACCGACGGGGCCAAACGTCCGTCCAGCAAGGCGCGGGCGCGGGCCGCCAGCATCAGCGCCTGGGCGGCACGTGGGCCGGGTCCCCAGGCGACGTGGCGTTGCACGTCGGCAATTTGGCTGGTTTCGCGCCGTCCGGCGCGGACCAGGGTCAAGATGGCGTCGACGACGCTGTCGCCGACCGGCAATTGCCGGACCAAGGTCTGGGCCGCCAGCAATTGGCCGGCCGCCAATACCGGCTGCGCCACCGTTTCGGTGGTGCCGGTGGTGGCGATCAGCATGCGCCGTTCGGCCTCGAACTCGGGATAGCCGACGTCGATCTGCATCAAGAAGCGGTCGAGCTGCGCTTCCGGCAGCGGATAGGTGCCTTCCTGTTCCAGCGGATTTTGCGTCGCCAGCACATGAAATGGCTGGGGCAGGTCATGATAATGGCCGGCGATGGAAACCCGGCCTTCCTGCATGGCCTGCAACAACGCCGCCTGGGTGCGCGGGCTGGCCCGGTTGATTTCATCGGCCATCAGCAATTGACAAAAGACCGGTCCCCGGATGAAGCGGAACGAGCGGGTGCCGTCGCTGGCTTCTTCCATCACTTCCGAGCCCAAGATGTCGGCAGGCATCAGATCGGGGGTGAACTGCACCCGCTTTTCCGCCAACCCCAGCACCGAGCCCAGGGTTTGCACCAGCCGGGTCTTGGCCAAGCCGGGGACGCCGATCAACAGGGCGTGACCCCCTGCCAGCAGCGTGATAAGAGTTTCATCAATGACACGGTCCTGACCGAAGATCACCTGGGCGATTTCCGCCCGCGCCTTGACGATCAGGGTGTTGAGGTCGGCGGCCTCGTGCTCCAGATCGGTGCCATGGGGGCTGGGGTTCACCGGGATCTCCTGTCGGGTTTGAATGAAATGGGCCAAGGCCCAGGAGGTTGCGTACTTGGTCAATCCGCCTGCCAACAGGCCGCCGCGGCCACCCGAGCCGGACAATTGCGGCGACCTGGGAATCCGTATCGACCGCAATGGCCGTTGGTTTTACCATGGCTCGGCGATCAATCGCAAAGAGATGGTCTGCCTGTTCGCCTCGGTCATGCACCGGGACGAAAACGGCGCTTATTGGCTGGTGACGCCAGAGGAACGCGGCACCATCGTCGTCGATGACGTGCCGTTTCTGGCGGTCGAGATGTTCACCTGCCAGTGCGGGCGCGACCTGGTCATCAGTTTCCGCACCAACGTGGATGAACTGGTGACCGTCGATCAGGCCCATCCCCTGCGGGTGGATGAATGCCCCGAGACCGGCGAGCCGTTGCCCTATGTCATGGTGCGCGACGGATTGGAGGCGCGTTTGTCCCGATCGGTCTATTATGAACTGGTGGCCTTGGGCTTCGAGGAAATCGTCAACGGCGAGCGATTGTACGGGCTATGGAGCAGCGGCACATTCTTTCCCCTGGGGCGCCTGGGCGACCTCGATTGACCCGCGAGCGGATCCGGGCGCGCCTGGCCGACGGTTTCAATCCGGCGGGCCGTGGCGACGCCATGCTTGAGTGTCGTCTTGACGGTGACGACGCCCCCGGCCGCGCCGCCTTGATGGCTGGGCCGCCCCGGCCGGCGCCCCGGCCGGCGGCGGTGCTGGTGCCGCTGGTTGAGCACCCCGAGGGCATGACCGTGCTGTTGACCCAGCGCACGGCCCATCTGGCCCATCATCCCGGCCAGATCAGCTTTCCCGGCGGCCGGCTGGAAGATGCCGATCAGGGGGATTTCGTCATCGCCGCCTTGCGGGAAACCGAGGAAGAAATCGGCCTGCCGCCCGACCGGGTCACCATCTTGGGACGGCTGGACGATTACATCACCGGCACTGGATTCATCATTACCCCGGTGGTCGGGGTGATCGTACCGCCGGTGGAAACCATCGCCGATCCCTTCGAAGTGGCCGAAGTGTTCGAGGTGCCGCTGAATTTCCTGCTTGATCCGCAAAACCACAAGCTGCACCGCCGGGTGGTGGAGGGACGGCATCGGCCGTTCTGGGCGATGACCTGGGAAGAGCGGATGATCTGGGGCGCCACCGCGGGCATCTTGGTCAACCTGTCCGAAGTGCTGGGATCGTCATCATGAGGCTGCTGAGTGACGGCAGCGAGCCCGTCGGGCAATTGTCGCCCCAAGACTGGATGGCGGCGGCGGAAACCCAAACGGTGATCGCCGCGCTGGTCGCCGATGGGGCCGAGGTGCGTTTCGTCGGCGGCTGCGTGCGCGATTCCGTGCTGAAGCGGGCGATCAAGGATATCGACATCGCCACCCATGATCCGCCGGATCGAGTGATGCAATTGCTGACGCGCGCCCAGATCCGGGTTATTCCCACCGGTCTTGCCCATGGGACGGTGACGGCGGTAATCGGGCCTGCCCATTTCGAGATCACCACCCTGCGCGAAGATGTCGAGACCTTTGGCCGCCACGCCCGCGTCAGCTTTACCGACGATTGGACCGCCGACGCGGCGCGGCGTGATTTCACCATGAACGCCATGTTCGCCGATCCACAGGGGCGGGTTTACGATCCATTCGGCGGTTTGGCCGATCTGGCGGCCGGCCATGTTCGCTTTGTCGGCGATCCGATGATTCGCATCGCCGAGGATGTGTTGCGGCTGCTGCGGTTCTTCCGTTTCTTCGCCCATTACGGCCGTCCGGCCATGGATGGCCGAGCCCTGACCGCCTGTCGCAAGCTGGCGCCACGGCTCAAGGAGCTTTCGGGGGAACGGGTGGCCGGCGAGCTGATCAGGCTGTTGCAAGCGCCCGATCCGGCAATGGTGCTGCTGGTGATGAAAAGCGAAGGCATCTTGTCCCAGGTGTTGCCGGAAGCTCTGGAACTCAGCCGGTTGAAGATGCTGACGTGGTTGGAAAGCCGGGCCATGGTCCGGCCCGGCATTCGACCGGATGCGCTGCGACGGCTGGGGGCGATCTTGGTCACCGATGCCGCCGGTATCGCCGTGATGGGCGAGCGTCTCAAGCTATCGGCGGCTCAGGTGGCCCGACTGGCCGCCATCGCCGTCCCCAAGGTCGAGATCACGCTCGGCATGGACGACATTGCGGCCCGACGGGCATTGCGCAGGGTCGGGGCCGATACTTTCCGCGATCTGGTGCTGGTGGCTTGGGCCGATCATCGGTCGCGTTCGGGGCTGGTGGATTCCCACGAAAGCGCGCTGTGGCAAAATCTGTTGGATCTGGCCGATGGCTGGCAACCGGTTGAATTGCCGGTGCGTGGCGCCGATTGTCTGGAATTGGGCATTCCCCCAGGTCCCGGCATTGGCCGCATGCTGACGAGGGTGGAACAATGGTGGGAAGCGGGGGATTACCGCGCCGACCGGGCCGCGTGTTTGGACTATTTGCGCCGCGTCGTCAGGGAAGGGGACGCCGAAGCGTCCCCCGAAACGTAATCAGCCCTTGGCCGGCACCATCAAGGTGGCTTCGCCGTCCAGAACCACCTTGCCGGCCACCGTGCAGGTGGTCTTGAAGGTGACGAACTTCTTTTCCGGCACCATGGCGGTGATTTCGACGCGGGCGGTGACGGTGTCGCCGATGCGGACCGGCGCCTTGAATTTCAGCATCTGCGAGACATAGATGCAGCCCGGTCCAGGCAGCTTGGTGCCGAACACGGTGGACACGAACGCCGCCGACAGCATGCCGTGGGCGATGCGGCCCTTGAACATGGTCTGGCTGGCGAATTCTTCGTTCACATGCACCGGGTTGAAGTCGCCCGACACACCGGCGAAGGCGGCGATGTCCGCTTCGGTGACAGTCTTGGCGAAGATGGCCGACTGGCCGATGCTCAGTTCTTCGTAATAGAAGCCGTTCAGGGATTCGCCGCTCATGGTCAACTCCTCAGGGTCATTGTGCGGCGCAGTGTAGTCGCCTGACGCCGGCCTGACAATGCATGGATCGGCGGGTGAGCGTTACAATTCGAATCAATTGTGTACTTTATATGCTCATTTTACTTTGTTATAGATTCGGACTCATACCATGGTGGTGGGGACCCCAATGAGCATTCGCGCGATAATCAACGCCCTGTTGGGTTCTCTGGCCATTGTGGCGATTTTGGCGGTTACCACGATTGCGGTTGGATCGCTGCGCCAATGGCAAGGGGCCGAGCGGGCGGCGTTGCAGGGCCGGCTGTCCGATCTGCTGTTGCAGGCGTCGGGACAATGGGCGGCGGAACGCGGTTTGACCGCCGGGGCCTTGGGGGCGGAACAACCGGCGACGGCCGATCTGCTTAAGCGCGTCGCCGAACGGCGTGCGGCGGGGGATGCCGCCATGGCCGAGGCTTTGGCGGCCATGCCGCAATTGGAATTTTCCACCCGGGGCGATCTGTCGGCGCGGGTGCAAGAGCGCCAGCGCCAGATCACTGATGTGCGCCGCACCGTCGATGCGGCCTTGGCCGAGGGCAAAACCAAGCGCCAGGATGCGGTGATCACGGCGTGGTTTCCCACCTCGTCGGGGTTGATCGAAAGTGCCTTGATGCTGCGTCTGGGGCTGATCCAGGCGAATTCGCAAACGCCGTTGATCGCCATGACCGAGGATTTGCGCTCGCAATTGGCGGTGATGGAGGAATATGCCGGGCGTGAACGCGGCTACGCCAATGGGGTGATTGCCGCCGGCCGGCCGCTGACCGGGGCCGACATGGCGGTGCTGGGCGAATTTCGCGGCCGGGTGCTGGGGGCGTGGGAATTCGCTCGCATTTTGGCGCGCCAACAAAATCTGAACACGGCCATGGCCGCCCCCGTCGCCGAGATCGAACAGCAATATTTCGGCACTTTCGAACGTCTGCGCGCCTCGGTTCATCAGGCGGGGCAAGCGGGACAGGCCTATCCGCTTGCGGCCGGCGATTGGTTCGCCGCCGCCACCGCCGCCATGGCCACCATAACCAAGGCGCAGGCGGCGGCGGCGCAGTTGGCGGTCACGGTGACCGCCAACCAGCAGACCGAGGCTTCGCGGGTTCTGATCATGTCCATTGGCGCGGCGGCAATCGCCTTGTCTCTGTGTCTGTTGGGGTTGGTGGTGACCCAAAACCGGGTGATCGGTCCGGTCCGAGGCATGGAGCGGACCATGACCCGATTGTCCGGCGGCGATCTGGACGCCGAGGTGCTGGGTGACCGGCGTCATGACGAAATCGGGGCCATGGCGCGGGCGCTTCGGGTGTTCCGCGATACCATGCGTGAGGCGGCGGGCTTGCGCCAACAGCAGGAAAATGCTCGGCAATTGCAGGCCGAGGAACGCCGTCAGGCGCTGTTGGAGATGGCCGACACCTTAGAGGTAAACGTTCAAGGAATTGTCGGCGAGGTGGTGACCGCAGCGACCCAGCTGAATTCCCATTCTCTCAGCCTGTCGGCTTTGGCCCGTCAGGCGCAGGAACAGACCGGCGCCGCCGCCGGAGCTTCGGAAGCGGCCTCGGGCAGTGTGCAGACGGTGGCTTCGGCCGCCGAGGAATTGTCGGCGTCGATTGCCGAGATTTCCCGTCAGGTGGGCGATTCCGCCACGTTCTCGCAAGAGGCGGTGGCGGAATTGGGGCATACCAATGCCAGTATGGAAAGCCTGCTGGAGGCGGTCAGCCGTGTCGGCGAGGTGACCAGCCTCATCAGTCAGATTGCCAGCCAGACCAATCTGTTGGCGTTGAACGCCACCATCGAGGCGGCACGGGCGGGCGAAGCGGGCAAGGGATTCGCCGTGGTCGCCAACGAGGTCAAGGCCCTGGCCAATCAGACGGCCAAGGCCACCGACGAGATCGCCCAGCAGATCAGCGCCATTCAGGCCACCACCTCGGTCGCCGCCGGGGCCATGGATCTGGTCGGCGGCACCATCCGTCGCATCCATGAAACCGCCGCCGCCATCAGTGTGGCGGTCGAACAGCAAGGGGCGGCCACCAGCGAAATTGCTCGGTCGGTGTCCATGGCCGCCGCCGGCTCGCACCAGGTCTGCGACAATATCGGCGGCCTTTCCCAAGCCGCCAACGAGACCCATGCCCAGGCCGATCACGTCCATGACGCTTCGGAAGTGCTGTCCAGCCAGGCCGAACGCTTGCGCGCGGCTTTGGGCCATTTTCTCGATGGTTTGCGCGCGGCTTGACCTGGGGGCGGGGGTGTGGCGCAATGCGCCCATTCTGACGGAGGGTCTGTCTTTGTTTCCGCGTCTTGCCGCCTGCTTGTGCTTGGTCTTGGCTGGGGCCGGTTGTTCCGCCGCCTCGGTGCCCTGGCAACATCCGACCGCGCCGAAGGATCAATGGAGATCCGATTACAATAGCTGTCGCCGATGGGCCGACGAGCAGGTCGGCTATCGGGAAAGCGAAGCCGACAGCAATTTCCGCGATTATGACCGCGCCCAGGCGCGCAAGCGCATCAACGCCTATTTGGATATGTGCATGCGTGACCGCGGCTACGTTCCCGTTCGCCCCAGCCGATGAAAAGGATGTCCATGCGCGTTTTCGCTTTGGCGCTTTGCCTGTGCGCGTCCCTGCCTGCCCTGGCGCAGGAATTGCCGCAATTCCCCAAGGCCGGCCCGCCCGGTTCCCTGCCCGAGCCGCTGTGCGACACCGCCTTGGCCAATAATGGCGAATGGCTGGTCGGGCGTTGGGTCAGTCCGCAAAGCCGGTGGGAATTTCATCGCCAAGGCACCGCCCTGGTGTGGTCGCTGGAACGCAAGGGCAGCATCAATGACGGCCTGGGCTGGAGCGAAGGCACCCGCTTTGACGGTAATGTCGACGCGGTCAGCGGCTGCACCTTCTCCATCAGTGCCGGCGGTGGCCAATTCGTCATGGAAGGCGTGCTCACCGATGGCGGCAAGGTGTTCGGCGTCGCCGCCAACGCCAAGGGCAACAGCGCCCGCTTCATCCTGCGGCGCGAGCGCTGATATGACCAAATCCCGATGAGGTGGGGCCTCATCGGGATTTGGTCTCAATAGGCGCGCAGGTCGGCGGCGATCTGGCGGCTGCGGCTCAACTGACGCGGGGTCATGCCCTTGGCCAGCGTGTCGCGGGATTCTTCCGCATCCTTTAAGCCGGCGCTGGCGGCCATGTCGTAATTGACCCAGGCCCGCACCGGATCGGGGGCGAAAAATCCTTGGCCGACGACGGCCAGGTCAGCCAGCCATTTCATCGCCTGGGGCTCGCCGGCCAAGGCCGATATGGACAGCCAACGGATGGCTTGCGACAAGTCGAAAGGCAGATCGCGGCCGTTCAGATAAGCCTCGCCCAAGATCAGCGCCGCCTGCGGGTGTCCGTGCTCGGCCGCGTGGGTCAGCCAGAATTCGCCATGGATCATCCCCGGACGCATGATATCGGCCCGCCGGTCGCCGCCGGCCGCCTGTTCGGCCGCGTCGCGGGTCGGATACAGGCGGTCGCGCTCGGTGTTGTCCTTTTCGCGTCCGGCATCCTTGAACAACAAACGCCATGCCGCCGGTTCGGCCAGCAGCATGCTGCCCAGGCGGTATTGCGCCTCGGCGCTGCCGGCGATGGCGGCGATGCGATACCAGCGTTGCGCCTTGGCGTGATCGACGATCATGCCTTCGCCGAATTCGTAGATCCGGCCCAAGGCCAGGATGGCGCGGATGTTGTCCTCGCCAGCCATCTGTTCCAGCCAACGCACCCCGGCGGGACCACCGATGGAGCCGGTCTGGCCGTCCAAATACAGGCTCAGGAAGCGTTGCCGGGCTTCGGCCTGCCCCAGATCGCCGGCGCGGTACCACCAATTGGCCGCTTCCTGCGGGTCGCGCTTGCCGAACCAGCCTTGTTCGAAGCCCTTGGCCAGGGCGGCGGCGGCGGCGGCGTGGCCGTTGCTGGCGGCCAGGGTCAGCCAATCGACCGCTTGCGCCGGGTTCTTCTTGATACGCTTGTCGCCGTTCAGCAGGCTCATCCCCAGATCATATTGTGCCTGGATATCGCCTTCGGCCGCCAATTGAACAAGGCTGGGCTTGGCCGGGGTGGCGGATTTGGCGACGGGCTTGGCGGTGGGGGCCGATTTGGCGGCCGGCTTGCCTTGCGCCATGGCCGGGCCAGAGATGGCGGCGGCGAGCACGGCGACGATGACGGCAATCCTCATGGAAGCGGCGCTTTCGTGAAAAACGTGAAGGTCGGGGCGCATGATTCCACAGCCCCCGGTCAGTGTAAATGAGCCTATGAAAGGATTGTGTCGATCGTATGAGCGAGCGTGATGTCCTTGCCGCTTAACCCGTTGCAATCATGAGTGCTGAGGATGATGGTGACACGGTTGTAGACGTTGCTCCATTCCGGGTGGTGGTCCTGCCTTTCGGCAGCCAAGGCGACGCGGGTCATGAAGGCGAAGGCTTGGGAAAAGTCCTTGAAAGTAAAAGATTTCTCGATGGCGTCGCGGTCCGGGCATATTTTCCAGCCGGAAAGTCCGGCCAAGGCCCGGGATCGTTCGTCATGGCGCAAGGATTGGATCATGATGGAACTCGCCTGCGGTTTACCCATTTGGTAATGGGCACCCTTCACGGCAGGTTCAAGGCAGGGTAAGGTAATAGCCATGTCACGTCTCATCCCCCCGCACACGGTTCCGCCGACTTTGGCCGATCTGGAAACCATCGCCCACGCAGCCTTCGCCGAAATCCCCGAGGAATTGCGCGCTTATGCCGCCGACGTGGTGATCCGGGTCGAAGATTTCCCCGACGAAGACACCGAGCAGGAAATGGAGCTGGAAACCCCGTTCGACCTGCTGGGGCTGTATCGCGGCGTCGCCTTGCCGTTGACCAGTTTTTCCACCACCGGTCCGCGGACCGATGTGGATATGATTTACCTGTATCGTCGTCCCATTCTGGATTACTGGTGCGAAACCGGCGAGGACCTGACATCGCTGGTCATGCATGTCTTGATTCACGAGATCGGCCATCATTTCGGTTTCAGTGATGACGACATGGAGCGGATCGAGGACGAAGCTTGAGCGGAGATCAGCCGGTGTCGTTGTCGCCTTTGCCGCCCGAACGCCTGTTCACCCGTTGCGACCCGCACTCGCTGCCGTTCCAAAGCACGGCCGAATTGGCCGATGCCGATGACGCCATCGGCCAAGAGCGGGCCATGGAGGCGATCAGCTTTGCCATGGGCATGCGCCATCGCGGCTTCAACCTGTTCGCCCTGGGGGCGGAAGGCACCGGCCGGCGTTCGCTGGTCATGCGTCTGCTGAGCCGGCAAGCAACCGAGCGCCCGGCGCCCGGCGATTGGGTCTATATCAACGATTTCGAGCAAAACCAGCGCCCGAAAGCCCTCAGCTTGCCCGCGGGCCGGGCGATCCTTTTGAAAAAGGACATGGATTGGCTGATTGGCGAGTTGGGGCAGGCCTTGCCCGCCGCCTTCGAAGCCGAGGAATACCGCAACCGCCGTCAAGCCATCGAAGACGCGCTGAAGGAACGGCAAGAGCAAGCCTTTGGCGCCATCGCCCATGACGCGGGGAAAAATGGCGTGGCGCTGGTCCGCACGCCGGTGGGGCTGGCCTTGGCGCCGATGAAGGACACGGAGGTTTTGTCGCCCGAGCAATTCAAGCAATTGCCCGACGACCAGCAAGACCGTTTCAAGACCGATATGGCGGCGTTGCAGGAAAAGCTGGAGGCCACCCTTAAGCTGGTGCCGAAATGGGAGCGTGAATCCCGCGCCAGCTTGCGGGCGTTGGATCATGACGTGGTCGCCTTCGCCATCGAGCATCTGCTGGACGAACTGATCGCCAAATATTCCGATCTGCCGGCGGTGTTGACCTATCTGACCGCGGTGGCCGCCGACGTCGCCGCCAATGTCACTGATTTCCTTGGCGATGACGACCGTTCCGCCAAGGTGCGGCGGAGCTTGGGCGGGGACGCCTTTCGCCGCTATCGGGTCAATGTGCTGGTCGATAACGATCAGACCCAAGGCGCCCCGGTGGTCTATGAGGATTATCCAACCCAGCCCAATCTGATCGGGCGGATTGAGCATCTGGCCCAGTTCGGGGCGCTGATCACCGATTTCAATCTGATCCGCGCCGGCTCGTTGCATAAGGCCAATGGCGGTTTCCTGGTCATGGACGCGCGTAAGCTGCTGATGAATCCCTTCGCCTGGGAGGATTTGAAGCGGGCCTTGAAGGTGCGTGAAGTGCGGATCGAAAGTCCGGGCCAGTCCATGGGGATATTGTCCACGTTCAGTTTAGAGCCCGCGCCCATCGCCTTGGATCTCAAGGTGGTGCTGATCGGCGACCCCATGCTCTATTACCAATTGTCGCACCATGATCCGGAATTTTCCGAGCTGTTCAAGGTTGCCGCCGATTTCGACTGGCGCATGGATCGCTCGCCCCAGGCGGTGCTGGAACTGGCCCGTTCAGTGGCGACGCTGACCCGCAAGGAAGGTCTGTTGCCGCTGGATCAAGGCGCCATGGCCCGCGTGGTCGAACAGGCGTCGCGGCTGGTCGAGGATGCGGAAAAGCTGTCGACCCACATGGCCTCGCTGGCCGATCTGGTGCGCGAGGCCGATCATTGGGCGATGCAAGACAAGGTCGGCATCATCGGTGCCGGTCATGTCCAGCGGGCTATCGACGCCAGCATCCGCCGCCAGGACCGGGTGCGCGACAACGTTCAAGAAGAAATCCGCCGCGGCATCATTCATGTCGCCACCAGCGGCAGCGAAACCGGGCAAATCAATGCCCTGGCGGTACTGGAGCTGGGGAACTTCGCCTTTGGTCATCCCGCCCGCATCACCGCCCGCATCCATGCCGGCAAGGGTGACGTCATCGACATCGAGCGCGAAATCGATTTGGGCGGGCCGCTGCACGGCAAGGGGGTCTTGATCCTGTCCGGCTTCCTGGCCGCCCGGTTCGGCGAAACCGAACCGCTTTCCGTATCGGCGTCGCTGGTGTTCGAACAATCCTATGGCGGCGTTGACGGCGATTCGGCCTCGTCGGCCGAACTTTACGTCTTGCTGTCGGCTTTGTCCGGGGTGCCGATCCGTCAGGATTTGGCGGTGACCGGCTCGGTCGATCAGTTCGGCCGGATCCAGGCGATCGGGGGCGTCAACGAAAAGATCGAGGGCTTTTTTGATCTTTGTGTCTCGCGTGGTCTGAGCGGCAGCCAAGGGGTGCTGATTCCGGCCAGCAACAGCGCCCATCTGATGTTGCGCGCCGATGTGGTCGAAGCCTGCCGCCAGGGTCGCTTCGCCATCTATCCGGTTGAGCATGTGGATCAAGGCATCGAAGTGCTGACCGGCGTACCGGCGGGCGAGGCTGACGAGAACGGGCGTTATCCGGTGGGGAGCGTCAACCGCAAGATCCAGGCCCGCTTGGCGGCCTTCCTGCATCGGCCAGAACGATTGTTGGACCGCGATAAAAAGCCCGAGCTGGATTGATGCTGGTCGCGACCTGTTGCGTTTGGGCAACGCTGTGATTCATTTGACTCGGATTCGCACTCAGGGGCTTTGCACCGGCGGCGGCAACATTATATGAGTCCGCAATACATAGTGTGTCGTTGAAGGCCATGATCCGAAATCTTGTCGCTTTATCCGTATGCCTGGTGATCGCCGCCCCCGCTTGGGCCGGCGAGGCGGTGCGGCCGCGTCTGGTTCCTGGCGGTGGCTCCATCGGCTTGCCGGCTTTGGCTGGTGACAATAAAGTGGCGGTTTATTCCCTTGGCGGCTTTAGTCTGGGTTCCATCGCGGCGCCGCTGGCGACGGCGGCCGATGGCGTTGCCGCCATCGACGGTATGGCGGTCGGCGGCTATGCCGCTTATTCCAGCGATTGGGGCCGGGTGACGTCGTCGTTGAAAAGCGGCAACGGCAACGGCGTTGCCGATCTTACCGCCAGCCAGCACGTTTCGCCGTTGGGCCTGGACGGGCTTGCCGCCCTCAGTCTTGGCTATCAATGGACCCAAGCGGCGGGTTTCAGCCTTAATCCGGCGCAGATGGGCGTTTCCAGCGGCGCATTGGGCCAAGCCAGTGACCTGTCGCTATCGCTGTCCTTCACCCACGAACTGACGCCGTCCTTCAGCCTGGGCGGTTTCGCTGCCGCCAGCCGGGGTGAGGACGCCGCCAGCCTGCCTAATTCCGGCCTGCATTTCGGCGCCGGGCTGGAACTGAAGTTCTGATGCGTTCGGTCTGCGACGCATTTCCTGTCAAAGCAGAATAAGTATTTATTGAGCGTCGCTATCCCAGGCATTGCTGAAAATATCCCGCAATTCCGGTATTTTATTTGGAATGGCATGGTATTGAATTGCCGCATTCTTAATTGCTTTGTATCTGTGGTCTAATTCGTTCCAGGCATTCTTGTCTGTCCTCGGCCATATGTCTTGCACATGTCCGGCTTCATTTAGCCTGAATGTTGCGATAATAGAATCATCACAGATCATGAAAGTTTCCTGGAGTGGCCAGGATAGTTGTTTCTTGACTAATTCAATACTTTCGTTCGCGAACAAAATGTGGAATTGAACCCCATATTTCAGGTGGAGTTTGAATGCTTCTCTAAATGTCAGGCAGTCTTCTTTGTCCTTTACAATAAATATTCTTTCCATGCTGACAGATGATTCGAATGGCTTTAGTTGAATGTTGTGTGCTGCAAATATTTTTAATGTTTCTTCGAGTGCGCCATTTCCCATTAATCGTTCTGCGCAAATTCCATTGATAGCTCGGATGGAGCTCATGGATGAGGCTATAATCCGAGACCAAAATTTTGGGAATTCTTCAGCTGTGTAAGGGTGCTCAAGAAGTTTTGAGAAGCTTAGGTGGGCGCTGGCGTTTAAAACTATTTCCGATAAGTGGTTTATGTCTTTGTTGAAATTGGTGATGCTGGATTCTATATCAGATTTCATTTCTTTTATTGAATTTTCGATGTTAGTAAAGGTCTTGGCGTGAATTGCATCGTATTCTGTTGGTTCTTTCTCTTTTGATTGCCTTTGCATTGCGAGAAGGGCGAACATGTAAAGAATAATTGTTAGAAGGATCAAGTCTATAGTAATTTCTGAAATTTTATCTTTAACGATCCATGTAATAATCACCAGAGCTATGGGGGGGATCGTCGACATGAAGCCGGCCAGGGCAGTGTGAATGTTTTTGGATGCGCCCGTGGCAAAAATTTTGTGTATTTCAGCCACTTCCTTGATGCCATTCTCGCTCATCTCTACAATCGCCATACATTTTGTTGAGTTAACTCAATAATATTTTTGTTCCGAGTGGATTGCAATCAAAGATGCATGTTCATAACGTGGTGATCTTCATTTAGGTTTTATCAATATTGATTCTCGTTCTGAATGACATTTGTTCTGTGGTTAAGGTGACAAAAAACCCCGCCGGATTGCTCCGGCGGGGTTTTCTTTACGGCGAAGCCGAAAGGGGTCAGGCGACGCCCATCTTCTTCTTCAGGTTTTCGTCCAGCTTGTCCAGGAACTGGGTGGTGGTCAGCCACGGCTGCTTGGGGCCGATCAGGATGGCCAGATCCTTGGTCATGAAGCCCGATTCGACCGTTTCGACGCAGACTTCTTCCAGGGCGGTGGCGAACTTGGCCACTTCGGGAGTGTTGTCGAACTGGGCGCGGTACAGCAGGCCGCGGGTCCAGGCGAAGATCGAGGCGATCGGGTTGGTCGAGGTTTCCTTGCCCTTCTGGTGCTCGCGGTAGTGACGGGTCACGGTGCCGTGGGCGGCTTCGGCCTCGACGGTCTTGCCATCGGGGGACAGCAGGACCGAGGTCATCAGACCCAGGCTGCCGAAGCCCTGGGCGACGGTGTCGGATTGCACATCGCCGTCATAATTCTTACAGGCCCAGACGAATTCACCCGACCACTTCAGCGCCGAAGCGACCATGTCATCGATCAGGCGGTGTTCGTAGGTCATGCCGTATTTGTCGAACTCGGCCTTGAATTCCTTCTCGTAGACTTCCTGGAAGATGTCCTTGAAGCGACCGTCATAGGCCTTGAGAATGGTGTTCTTGGTCGACAGATAGACCGGCCACTTCTTGGCCAGACCGTAATTCATGCAGGCGCGGGCGAAACCACGGATGGATTCATCCAGGTTGTACATGCCCATGGCAACGCCCGAGCTGGGGAAGTTGAACACTTCGTGTTCGATGACCTGACCATCTTCGCCGACGAACTTCATGGTCAGCGTGCCGGGACCGGGCACCTTGAAATCGGTGGCGCGGTACTGGTCGCCGAAAGCATGGCGACCGATGACGATGGGCTTGGTCCAGCCGGGGACCAGACGCGGCACGTTGGTGCAGATGATCGGCTCGCGGAACACGGTGCCGTCAAGGATGTTGCGGATGGTGCCGTTGGGCGATTTCCACATCTTCTTGAGGTTGAATTCCTTCACCCGCGCTTCGTCGGGGGTGATGGTGGCGCATTTGACGCCGACGCCGTACTTCTTGATGGCTTCGGCGGCATCGACGGTAACCTGATCGTTGGTTTCGTCGCGGTATTCGACGCCCAGATCGTAGTACTTCAGATCCACATCCAGGTAGGGCAGGATCAGCTTGTCCTTAATGAATTTCCAGATGATGCGGGTCATCTCGTCGCCGTCGAGCTCGACGATAGGATTGGTGACCTTGATCTTATTCATCGACGTGTTCCCCGTGTTGACGGTATTGGCAAACATTCCGCTGGGGCGCGGCTCACGTCACGCGGAGACCTGACAAACCCCGGACAGCGGGGCACGATAACATCCTCGACCACGAACGCAAGCGGCAAAAACTACACCTATGGATGGGAAACGGGCAGGGCGGGCAATTCGGTATTGTTTTTCCGGCACCCATAAATTTCACAACTCGTGATATTGTCACAGACGTCCGGTCGGGCTTGGGATATAGCCCCCGACATTCAGATCAATTGGACGGAAGGATTTTCCGATGCGTTCCATCACCAAGGCTTTGACCGCCGCTGTTTTCGCCATTGCCGTGACCGGCCTCGCCACCGAGGCGCTGGCTCAGCAAAAGCCGGATGAAGCCCTGAAGATGCGCCAGGGCTTGTTCCAGGCGGTAAAGATGAATTTCGGCCCGATCGGCGCTTTCGCCCAGGGGAAGGGCGATCTGCCGGCCGACGCCGCCGCCAAGGCCGAGAATTTGGTGGCCCTGGCCAAGATCCTGCCCATGGCCTTCGCCAAGGGTACGGAAAACCTTCCCCACAGCGACACCAAGGCGGAAGCCTTCACCTCGGCCGATTTCCTTAAGGGCTTCACCATGCTGGAAGAAGCCTCGGCCAAGCTGGCCGTCGCCGCCAAGGCCGGTGACGCCGATGGCATCAAGGCCGCCGTCGGTGGCGTCGGCAAGGCCTGCAAGGGCTGCCACGACAATTTCCGCAAGGATTAATGTCGGGTCGTCCGGCCAGGACGTTCTTGTGATGAAACAACCCCGCCGGAGACATCTGGCGGGGTTGTCCTTTTGCGGGGGGTGAACACGTCTCCCCGCGAGGTCTTGTCCCTTAAAACGCCGGAGCCGGGTCTTTAAAACGCCGGAGCCGGCAAGGCGGCCAAGGTGCCCCAGACCAGGGCGGCGCACACCGCCAACGCGGCCAAGGCCAGCAAGGGGTTGCGGAAACGGATGCCGGCAACGGTGGTGGGAACTTTCTTGGTGCCGGTGATCATCGCCTCGACCATGTCGTCTTTCTTGACGAAGCGGTAAAACGCCACCGCCGCCAGATGCAGGACGATGAAGGCCAGCAACAACTTGAAGCAGATGCGGTGGACGGTCGAGATCAGGGCCACGCTTTTGGCCGACAACAGATGGGCCAGCGGCCCTTCGCTCAGGATGTCGTCGCTGGTGAACAGGCCGGTAAGGCTTTGCACCAAGACCAGACTTAACAGCGCCAAGACGCTGAACGCGCCCAACGGGTTGTGGCCGACCGAGCGCACGGCGCCGGTGCGGGCGGCGCTCAGATAGGCGCGAATGGCCTTGGGGCCGCGGACAAAGTGGGAAAAGCGAGCGGTTTCGCTGCCGATAAGGCCCCAGACCAGGCGGAACAGGATCAACACCAGCACCGCCGGGCCGATTATCATATGGAGATCAAGTTTGCCTAATTCGCCGCTGACCCCCAACGCCACGATCAGGGCCACCAAAAGCCAATGGAACAGGCGGGTTGGCAGGTCCCAGACCTTGACCCGGTGGGAGTGATCGGATGGGCGCATGATACTTCCTCCTGTTAATTCGCCCTGATTTTCCCGCCTTGCGAGGGGGCGGTCAATGGCCTGAACCGCAGAGAGGCCATGCTGCGCTTGCTCCCAGGGACGCAAGGCGTTAGGTTTGAGGCATATTTCATAGCCACTCAGGTGGACCGCTTGACCCGACCCGTACTCATATCTCTTATCGGATTGGCCGCCGCCGTGCTGGCCATCATCCTGGCCCTTAGCTTGGGTAAGGATGATGACCCCAAGACGGTGGCGCAGCCGTCATCGGCGGTGACCGCACCGGGAGTATCCGGGGATGCCGCCTCGGGCGAACCCAGTTTCGATGTGGTCCGGATCGGCGAACGCGGCGATGCGGTTCTGGCTGGTCGGGCGGTGCCCAAGGCGGAAGTGGTGATCTTGGATGGTGGCGTCGAAATCGGCCGCACCATTGCCGATGGTCGGGGGGAATGGGTGTTCGTGCCCAATAATCCCATGGCGCCGGGGGCGCGGCAATTGACCTTGCAGGCGCATAACCCCGACGGGTCCGTGGTCGGTTCCGGGGCTCCGGTGGTATTGGTGGTGCCGGACCGGCCGTCTGAGCAGATTCTTGCCTTCAAGCCGCTGCCCGGAGGCGGCGCCAAGCTGTTGATCGGCCCGCCCTTGGGCGAGGGCGGCATCTCCGTCGATATTGTCGAGACCGACGACAAGGGCAAGTTGTTCATCGGCGGTCGCGGCCCCAAGGGCGGCAAGGTGCACGTCTATGTCGGCAATAATTTCGTCGGCGCCGTCGTCATTGATGGTGATGGCAATTGGAAAACGCTGAGTGCGGCCCCCAAGGCGGAAAATATCACCGTCCGGGCCGATCTGGTCGATGACAAGGGCAAGGTCCTGGCGCGGGTGGAAATGCCGATGGCGGCGCAAGCCGGCCTGCAGGCGACCGCCGATACCGCCATTGTGGTGTCCGCCGGCAATTCGTTGTGGCGGATCGCCCGGCGGATTTATGGAACGGGCGATGCCTATACGGTGATCTACAAAGCCAATAAGGACAACATCCGCAATCCTGACCTGATCTATCCGGGCCAGGTGTTCCAGCTGCCCAAGCGCTGATCAGGCGATCAGCGCCGCGTCGCGGCGGGAAGCGCTTTTTTTCGCCATTCCGGCCGCAGGGCTGCGTCGCCTTTTTTCGCCGGCGCCATGGGCGGGCGAATGTACAAGGCGATCAGATCCAGATAGGGCGTGGCCGGGATCAGTTGTGCCGCTACCGTGGCGATCAGTTTGGTGGCGGTGACCGGGCGTTCGATGGCCATCTCGGTGCCCAGGACCATCCGGCCCAAGGCGACGCGGAAACTGGGGCTGAGAACGTCGTTGGCGCGGCGCATGATCTGGTTCAATCCAGCGCGGGCCACCGGGGATTCGGCGGAAAACGGCATCGGCCCGACATCGCCGACGATGCGCAGGGCGCCGTGTTCCTCGGCCTCTTCGTAGCGGATGGCGAAGCGGATGTCGTGGAAGGTGAAGTCGAATTGAAACACGCCGCCCGGATTGATGGGCAGCGCTTCCAGGGCTTCGATATCCAACGGCAGACACATGCCGCCGATAATGAGGTGCTTGGGATCGGACATGGGCGCTTTGATTGTTTCACGGACACTGCGGTGACCGTAGCACGTCCGGATTCCGGATAAAACCGCCATAAGCCTATTAACGGCGGGCGCTGCCACGTTTACAATGCGCCGCCATCCAACGCACGAGGTTTACCTTGCAGTCTCAAAATCTTTCGATGTCCAGCTACATCATGGTTCCCATTCATCGGGAAGGCTGGCCGTTCATCGCCTTGTTCGCGGTCGCGGCCCTGTTGCTGGGGTGGCTGTGGGGGCCGCTGGGCTGGTTGGGGCTGATGGCGACCTTGTGGTGCGTCTATTTCTTCCGCAATCCCGACCGGGTGACGCCGACCCGCGAGGGGCTGGTGATCAGCCCCGCCGATGGCGTCGTCTGCTTGGTCGGCGACGCGGTGCCGCCGGCCGAGTTGGGGTTGGGGGATCTTGCGCGCCCGCGTGTTTGCGTGTTCATGAGTGTGTTCGACGTTCACGTCAATCGTGCGCCGCTGAGCGGCCGGGTCACCAAACTGGCCTATCACGCCGGCAAGTTCGTCAACGCGGCGCTGGACAAAGCGAGCGAAGAAAACGAGCGGATGGCCGTCGCCCTGGAATTGGCCGATGGTCGCTCGATCGCTTTTGTCCAGATCGCCGGTTTGGTGGCGCGGCGGATCAAGTGCGATCTGGTGGAAGGTCAACAAATCCGCGCGGGCGAACGCTTTGGTTTGATCCGGTTCGGATCGCGCGTTGATGTTTATTTCCCCGATGGGGTGCAGCCGCAAGTGGCCTTGGGGCAGCGCTGCATCGCCGGCGAGACGGTTCTGGCCGATCTTGCCGCCGCCGAGCCGGCCCGTCTGGGCGAGGTGCGCTGAGATGTTCCGGCAGCGCGCGCAGGAGGGGCAAAAGCGGCGGCGGATCATTCGTCCGCCGAAGCTGCCGGGTTTGTCGTTGAACAAGTTGATCCCCAACATCCTGACCGTGTTGGCCTTGTGCGCGGGGCTGACCTCGATCCGCTTCGCCCTGCATGGCAAATGGGAACATGCGGTGCTGGCCATCGTGTTGGCGGCCATTCTCGACGGTCTGGACGGACGGGTGGCGCGGTTGCTGCAGGGGACGTCGAAATTCGGCGCCGAGCTTGACTCGCTGTCCGATTTCGTCAGTTTCGGCGTGGCTCCGGCCATGGTGCTGTATTTTTGGACCATGCAGGGGGCGGGGGGCTTCGGCTGGGCCTTGGTTCTGCTGTTCGCGGTTTGCTGCGCCCTGCGTCTGGCCCGTTTCAACACCATGTTGGGGCAGGCCGATCTGCCGCCTTACGCCTATAATTTCTTCACCGGCATTCCGGCGCCGGCCGCCGCCGGGGTGGTGCTGCTGCCCATGGTCGCCAGTTTCGAATTCGGCCCGGCCTTTTTCGCGCGGCCCAGTGTGGTTTCGGTGTTTTTGCTGGGCGTGGCGTTTCTGATGGTCAGCACCATTCCGACCTTTTCCTTTAAAAAGGTGCGGATCCCCAATGCCTGGGTGTTGCCGGTGCTGTTGATTGTTGGCTTGCTCGCCGCTTTTTTGGTGACCGAGCCGTGGTTGACCCTGGTGGTGCTGGGATTTGCCTATCTGGGTTTGATTCCGGTCAGCATCCGGGCCTTCCGTCATCTCAAGCGTCAGGCCGAGCAAGTCGTTCACCCGTTGCCGCCCGAGGGGGCGGATAGTGGCGAAAATGCCACGGCGCCGTGAAACATTGAAGCGCCTCTAAGACGGCTGTTGCGGGCGGGCGTCGTCTTGCGGTAGAAATCCCGCTAATAGTTTGCGAACGTGATTAATGCACAAGGAAGACCTTTCAATGCGCACCATGAAGACTCTGCTGGTTGCTGGCGTTCTCGCCGCCCTGCCTGTCGCCGCCAATGCCCAGTGGTATATGGGCCTTGATGGCGGCGCCAATTATCTGCAAGACCCGGGTTCGGCCACTGGCAGCGATTCCGATTGGGGTTGGGTTGGCTTGGGCCAGGTCGGTTACAGCTTCGGCGCCCCCAAGGTGGAATTCGAAGTCGGCTATCGCTCCAACGACAGCATCGACTCGGTCAGCACCATGGTTAACGGCCTGTACGATTTCATGCCGAACAGCAAGTGGCATCCCTTCGTCGGCGCCGGTATCGGTTGGGCTTGGTTGGACGGTGATTTCGCCGGCAACAACGCCCGCAATTCCGACAATTCCTTCGCTTACCAGGGCATTGCCGGCGTCGGTTACGACATCGACAGCAACTGGGCTTTGAAGGCTCAGTATCGCTACTTCGCCACCCTGGACGCCGATGTGGGCACCGCTAATTCCGGTGACTCGGATTACCGCAACCACTCGATCCTGGCCGGCTTCACCTATAAGTTCGGCGCTCCGGCTCCGGTCGTTGCCGCCCCGGCCCCGGCCCCGGTTGCCGCCCCGGCTCCCGCTCCGGTCGCCAAGCCGGCCCCGGCTCCGCTGAAGAACTTCATCGTGTTCTTCGACTTCAACAAGTCGGACATCACCCCGGAAGCGTCGAAGATCATCACCCAGGCGGTTGATACCGCCAAGAAGGGTGGTTCCAGCCGTGTTGAACTGACCGGTCACGCCGACCGTTCGGGCCCGGACAAGTACAACATGGCTCTGTCGCTGAAGCGCGCCAATGCCGTCAAGGCCAACATGGTCAAGCAGGGCATCCCCGCCGACCAGATCTCGGTGGTCGGCAAGGGCGAAACCGCTCCGCTGGTGCAGACCCCCGATGGTGTGCGCGAGCCGCAGAACCGTCGCGTCGAAATCGTCCTGCCCTAATCGGCTGCGACGTTACGATCAACCCCCGGCCGCAAGGCCGGGGGTTTTTTGTTGTCTTCGCGGTGGGGCGCGTCTTGTATCGCTTGTTTTCGGCGAGGGGCTTCACCAGGGGGCGGGGCGTGGGCTTCCGGTTCGGCCCACTCAAGGGGCCGTGCCGCTCATGCCAGGGGGGGCAGGGGGGCAGGCAGCCCGTCCGGCTGCCGCCGATTGACGCCCCCGATGATCGGTTCGGATCAGCGGGATATGGGGGAAGACTGAAACCACGCCTGCCAGTGTGGCCAATCTTCGACCAGAGTGGCCAGGGCGGTGTAGCCACCGATCGCGGGATGGGCGCCGTCTTGGGCGCGGGCTTCCTCCATCCAAGCGGAGGATTGGCGTAATCGGGCATGCACCGGCAAATAGGCGATACCCAAGCTGTGGCAAAGGGATGCCATGTGCGGGCACAAGCTGGCGACGCGGTCATCGCTGACATCATCGTCAGCGATGGGGGCGGGGCCGATCATCAGGGTTGGGGCAAAGGCCAAGGCCGCCCTGAGAATACGGGCTGTGTGATCCAGGCTGATGGCACGGGGAACGTTCTGGGCGGCATCGTTGGCCCCGAACGAGAAGACTAATCGACGGTTGGGGTGGGCTTTGAGCCGGCTTTCGGCCTCGGCCACCCAACGGGCCAAGACGTCGCGACTGGTGTCGCCGCGAATTCCCAGATTGTAAAGGGTCAGGTCATGGCCGCCTTGGCCTTGGCGGGCACAGACGCGCCCGACCCAGCCCAGCATGGCGGGGTCGCCGCAGCCATTGACGAAGCTATCGCCAAAAAAACAGATGCGCATGGCCATGACGGCCAGACCTTAGCCCTTGGCGTCGGCGGTGCGCGTCGGCTTGGGCTTGTCGGCCTTGGTCTTTTCCACCTTCGCCTTGGTCGGCGCCGGGGCGATGACCTTGGCTTGCTTGACCGGGCTGGCGGGCGTGGTGGCCGCGCAATTGGCGGTCGCCGGCATGGGCTTTTCGATGCTGTCGACGGCCCAGGCTTCCATTTCGGTCGGCGACAGGGCGAGCACGGTGTCGAACAGCTTGGCTTGGGTGTCGCAGTAATCTTCCACATGCTGGGCGCGCATGGAGGCGTCATTGGACAATTGCGTGACATAGCGGTCCATGCCGCTTTGACCCTTGCCCAGGCGGCTGAACAGACCGCGCAGCTGATTGGCGTTGCTGTTCATCATCGGGCCGAAGCGGTTGACCCAGGAAGACCACTTGTCGTGGAAATTCACCTCGCCGCCCTGACATTTCAAGGCGGCGACCATCAGTTCGTAATGCAACTGACGGACCTGCATCGCCCTGACATCTTGGTGGGTATAGCATTGCGGCTTGGCAAAGGCCGGGGCGGCAATGGTGACGCAAAGAAGGGCGGCAATGGCACTGCTGGTCTTACGGCTCACTCAGGCCTCGCTGGGGTCAGGGGAGATTGGCGGCGCCAGTTTGGCGAAGCGCTGGGGAAATAGCAACATTTCCTGCCGTCCTATTTGCGGTCAAGTGGCTTTTCCCGCCGCTTTGCCGATGGGGTGCAGCAAGGTCAGGAATTGTTCGGCCACTCGGTCCCAGGAAAACAGGCCGGCATAGTCGCGGCAGCGTTGGGGCGAAATATCCAGCGCGGCCAGGGCGGCGGCGCGCAAATCCTGGCTGAGGACACCGATGGGGGCGTTGCCGATGACGTCTTGGGGGCCGGGGACCGGAAAGGCGGCCACCGGGATTCCGCAGGCCAGCGCTTCCAGCATGACCAGCCCGAATGTGTCGGTCAGCGACGGAAAGACGAAGCAATCGCCAGCGGCGAAGTAGCGCGATAATTCCTGATCGCCATTGGCGATGCGCCAGTGAACTTGGGGGAAGCGCCGCATCAGGCTGGCGCGGGCCGGGCCGTCGCCAACGACCATCTTCGAGCCCGGCAAATCAAGCTCAAGAAAGGCTGGAAGGTTTTTTTCCACCGCCACCCGCCCGACATACAGAAAGAGTGGGCGGGGCAGGTCGATAAAATCCTTGGCTTGTGGGTGAAAGGTGGCGGCATCGACGCCATGGCACCATTGCACCGCATTGTGAAAGCCCCATTCTCCCAATTCGCGATGAACCGATGGCGACGGACACATGACCGCCGCTGACGGAGCGTGAAAGCGTTGCATCAGGGCATAGGGCCAAGCCAAGGGCACGCCGGTGCGGGCGCGGACGTAATGGGGGAATTTGGTGTGATAGGCGGTGGTGAAAGGGACGCCTTGTTTCAGACACCAGCGCCGGCCGGCCCAGCCCAAGGGGCCTTCGGTCGGAAGGTGAATGGCGTCGGGGGCGAAATCGCGCAAGGCCCGGTCGATGCCGGCGGCGGCGAACAGCGACAGGCGAATTTCAGGATAGGAAGGGCAGGGGATGGACCGAAACAATCCTGGCTCGATGACCACGATCTGATGCCCCTGGTGCCGCAAGGTGTCGCACAAGCTCGTCAAGACGCGGACGACGCCGTTCCTTTGGGGGTGCCAGGCGTCGGTAACGATGGCGATGCGCATGTGCGGCTTTCCTGATGGCGGCGTTGCGCATGCCTAGTCCGGCGATCCGTTGCCGGCAAGTGACAGAGTGATGAATTTACAGATCGACCAGCTCGACCATCGGGGCGTCGCCAAGACCGGGGAAAAAACGGCCGGCGCTGGCGGAAAAGCGGCTGGCGGCATCGGTGGTGAACAAGTCGATGCGGCCCGCGCCCGTCGCCAGCAAACCTTGTTGGGTCAACATGGCGGCGGCTCGTTCGGCCACGGCTTCGGCGCAATCGACAAGAACCGGGGCTGGTCCCAAGACCTTGCGCAGCGATGCATGCAGCAAGGGAAAATGGGTACAGCCCAAAACAAGGCAATCAGCGGCGGTGGCGCCTTCGAAATACGCGCCCAGATATTGGCGGATCATGGCTTCGGCGATCGGGCCTTCTGTCAGCCCTTCTTCGACCAGGGCGACAAACAGCGGGCAGGGTACCGGGTGGATTTCCGCCTGCGGGCGGTGGGCGGTGATGGCGCGGTCAAAGGCGCCGGAGCGGCAGGTGCCTTCGGTGGCGGCAACGACGATGCGGCCGCGCGGGGATAGGGCGGCGGCCTGTTCCGCCCCGGAATCGATAACCCCCAGAACCAGCAGATCGGGGTAATGCTGCGCCAGGGCGGCGGCGGCGTGGGCCGAGGCGGTGTTGCAGGCCAGCACCATCATTTTGATGTTGCTGGTCATGAAAAACTTGGCGGCCCTGAGGGCATATTGAATAATCGTCTGCGGGGCCTTGGTGCCATAGGGCAGGCGCGCCACATCACCAAGGTAAAGCATGCTCTCGGCGGGAAGGCGTCGGCGAAGAGCCGCGGCGACGGTCAGACCGCCAACACCGGAATCGAACACGCCAATAGGGCGGTTGCGTCCAATGATATCTAAGGTATTCACCGGAGTATCTCTGAGATTATCCACAATTAAGACCTTATTACCTGTTGAGCACAGGTTCCATTTCAAAAGTATATGCCGTTATTTTCAGGCGCGGATTATCGAACCCTTGGCGTCTTTATGTAAATAGCCTATAAACCTATCAGGGTGCATGGCCGGCGTCACGCAGGCGCAGGGCTGTCGGGAAGGGAGGGCTGGGGTGGTGGACAAGATGCAGTACATGCATTTGTCATCGGCTGGTGGTGCCGTCAAGCCGGTGGGGCGAGGATAGCTCATGTCTTGGTCCCTGGCGCGCAAGGTCTCGGCCGCGTTAATCGCCATCTTGGTGTCCACCATGATGGTGATGTCCCTTTTTGGCTTTTTCAAGTTCGAGGAGGTGATGTCCTCGCTGGTGCGCTCGCGCTATAGCTTTGTCGCCTTCACCATCAAGAAGAAGGTTGAAGATAGCCTCAACCTTGGTTTCGCCTTGCGCCAATTGCGTCAGGTGCAAGAGACCATCGAATTGGAAAAGGCGCGTGACGAGCAGATTCAGGGAATCGAGATTTACGACGCCCGTGGCGAGATTTTGTTCAACAGTGATCGCGGCCGCATCGGCGCGTCGGTTCCGGAAACCTGGCTTGATCCGCTGACGGCGACTTCGTCGCAGCCTTTCGCCTTGATGGATGAGGATTCCAACGTCGTCGGTCTGCCGCTGGTCAATAATCTGGGCAAGGTGGAAGGCGCGGTGGTCCTGCTTTATCCTTCGGGCTATGTCGAGCGCGAATTGGGGGCGATGCTGGGGCGGCTGGCGCTTGAGATTGGCGGTTTGGTTGTTGGCTTCAGTCTGTTGACCTTGGTGGTGGCCAGTCTTGCCCTCAGGCCGGTGCGGCGACGTTTGGCGGCGATGGAGGCGGGCTTGGATCGGGCCTTGATGAAGGATGGCGACGTGGCGATCGCCGGTCTTGGCGATCTGGGTGAGTTCGATGGTCAATTCGATGAATTCGTCGGCAAAACCCGCGAAGCGATTGAACATATCAAGACATCGACGGACGAAGTCGAACGCCTTGATCGGCTGGCGTGAGGGGCGACATGCGTCTGGATAGTTCTCGCTCATTGTTGCTGCGATTGCTGATGCTGGCGGTGCTGGTGCTGGTGCCGCCCATGGCCATCGCGTCATTGCGCGCCCTTGATCGCTTTGAAGAGGGCTTGAGCCCGGAAATGGATCGCAAGGCCGCCGCCATCGGTCGCGATCTGCTGGCCCAGGTGGATCGCGCCGTCTCGTATGGCATTCCCATCGACAAGCTGGTCGGGGTCGATGAGTTCTTTACCACTCTGCTGAACGGCAATCCGGAAATTCGCTATTTGGGTCTGACCACGGCCAGCGGCGATATCTTGTTCCTGAGTGGAGCCTTGTCCGATCAATTGGCGGGACAATACCGTGCGCTGCACCTGACCGAGGCTGATATGACCGGCCGCAAAACCGATATCGGCGCGTTTGTCGATCTGGCGTTGCCCGTGCGCGGTCGCGACGGTCTGGTCGGGCAGGTTCACGTGGGCTTTGATCGCGGCTATATCGCCGCGCAATTGTTTGGCATCTTTTATGATATTGCCGTGGTGCTGGGCACCTCGCTGATCATCGCGTTCGAAATTTTGCTGTTTGTCGTTGTGTTCAATATCTCCGGGCCGATGAAGCTGGTCGCCGAAGTGGTCCATCAGGCGCGGCGCGGCGATTTTACCCGGGTGCCCGGAATCACCTCCGCCGACGAGGTCGGCCATTTTGTCCGCGCCTTCAATGGCGCCGTGCGGCAGGTGGACAACGCCTATCGTGGCCTGATGGCCTATATCGACGAAGTGCGGACCGGGCATTTCGACCGCAACGTCGCCGAAAAAGTGGGGGAAGTCGCCGACCGCGTGCGCTTCTTGTTCCGCTTCAATCCCTCGGGGGCTCCGCAGGTCCTGCGTGAGAAATTGTCGTCCGACGTTCGCTTGCCGCTGTTCTTGTTCGTCTTCGCCGAAGAAATCAGCCGTTCGTTCTTGCCGCTTTATGCCCAGGCGCTGCCGGCGCAGGTGGCCGGACTTTCGCCGGAACTGATGACCGCCTTGCCCATCGCCGTGTTCATGGCCGGGATCGCCCTTGGCTCGCTGTGGGCGGGGGCGGTGACCGAACGTCTGGGCAGCCGCAAGGTGTTCCAGTTCGGTTTGTTCCCGGCGGTTCTGGGCTGCGTCATGAGCGGCCTGTCCCATGGCGTTATCGAGCTTAGTCTGTGGCGCGGCATTGCCGGCCTGGGCTACGCCCTGGTGACGGTGGCGTGCCAAAGTTACATCTCAAAGACCACCTCCGACAGCAACCGGGCCACCGGCTTGGGCGGCTATGTCGGCGCCGTGTTGACGGCGGCCATTTGCGGCACCGCCGCCGGGGGGGTGTTGGCTGATCGCATTGGCTATGCTCCGTCCTTCTTCGTTTCCACGGCCCTGATTCTGGTGTCGGGTTGGCTGCTTAGCCAGTTGCTGTCCATGGCGGAAATACCTCAATCCGTGGTCATGGCCGAAGAACGGCACGGCACCCATTTGCTGCGTATTTTCTCTAATTGGCGGTTTTCCATCCTGGTGCTGTTCGCGGCGATCCCCGCCAAGATGGCCTTGACCGGCTATTTCTTTTTCCTGGTGCCGCTGTCGTTGTGGGATTCGGGCCATTCGCTGCCCGAGATCGCACGGGTCATGGTGCTTTATCCCGTGGTCATGCTGGCGGTGTCGTCGTTATCGACCCGGCTGGCCGATCAGATGGGCTGGCGTATCGGCCAGGTGGCCTTGGGCGGCTTGGTTGGCGGGGCGGGGATTTTGGCGGCTTTGGCTTTTGACGGCACCTTGCCGCTGGTGATCGGGATCGTCGGCCTGGGGATTTCGCATGGGATGTCGGCGTCGCCGCAACTGGCCTCGATTCCCGATATCTGCTGGATTGAATGTCAACGTCACGGCCGCACCCAGGTTCTGGCGCTGTTGCGGACGCTGGAACGGGTCGGGTCATTTGTTGGCCCGTTGCTGGCGGCGGTTTTTCTCCAAATGTGGGGTGGCCGTGGGGCCATTATCGGCCTGGGCGCGGTGGTGTTGGTGATGGCGATGGTCTTCGCCATGGTCGCCGGGGCCTATGGCAACGGCCCCCATCTGGAAACCGAGGAGGACGCGCCATGATCGGTCGGCTGTTCTTTGGCGTCGTCACGGCGGTATTGCTGATGAGCGGACCCGTCGCGGCCGAGCCGGCGGCGAAGCCCTATCGGATCTACATGGCGCTGTGGCGCGGTTGGGAAGACGCCGCCCAGGGCTTCAAGGATTACTTCACCAACCAGAATATTCCGGTTGAGCTGATTATCCGCGATGCCGGCCAGGACCGTTCGAAATTGCCGGAATTCGTGGCCGAGGCCAAGCAATTGGGCGTCGATCTGGTGTTCACCTGGGGGACGACGGTGACGGTGGACATGCTGGGGACCTATGACACGGTCGATCCGGCCAAGCACATCACCGATATCCCGGCGGTGTTCGCCATCGTTTCGCAGCCGGTGGGGGCCAAGGTCGTCCCCAATCTGGCGTCGTCGGGGCGCAATATCGCCGGCACCAGCTATCTGGTGCCCATGGATACCCAGATCAACCTGCTGCAATCCTATCGGTCGGTGCGCAAATTGGGCATGGTCTACAATCCGCTGGAAAAGAACTCGCTGGTCGCCGCCGACGAATTGCGCGATTTGGGCAAGCGTGATGGTTATGATTTGGTGGTGGCGCCGGTAGAGGTGGTGGACGGCAAGCCGGTGGTGGAAAGCATCGCCAGTAAGGTTCGTGACCTCAAGGCCGCCGGGGTGGATTTCCTTTATATTCCCCCCGACACTTTCTTGAACATCAATCGCGATGTGTTGACCTCGGCGGCGCTGGCCGAAAAGATTCCCAGCTTCGCCGCCGCCGAAAACCCGGTGTTGTCGTCCAAGGCCATGCTGGGCGGTGTTTATCGCTATTACACCGTCGGCCAACTGACGGCCTATAAAGCCGAACAGATTTTGGTCCACAAAATCGCTCCGGCGGATTTGCCGGTCGATCCGCCCAAGCGCCTGTCCATCATCATCAACATGCCGGTGGTGCGGGCCTTGGAAGTCTATCCGCCCATGAGCCTGCTCAGCTTGGCGGAAGTGGTCGATAGCGGCGTCGAGGTGCGACCATGAGCAAGGAAGCCATGCCGTTGAGGGTTGTTATTTGCACCAAGCGTGATTTGGCCGGCGCCTTGATTCTCAATCAGATGTTGCCGCGTCTTGCCGGTGACACGGTGATGGTGCTGCTGTCGGACAAGACGCGGGCAGTGGAAAATGCCGTGCCGGAATTGGCCGAGATGAAGTTTCTTGAGCGCGATCTGCCCATCGACACGTTGTTTCCGCTGATCGACCGCGACCATGGCGATGACGCCGCTTTGGCCACCTTCGCAGGCTTGGCGCGCCGATATGGCGTCACCATCCAGGTGGTCGAGGACATCAATGGGGCCGAGGGCGAGTCCCTGTTGCGTGGATTTTCCCCTGACGTGTTGCTGTCGGCGCGGTTCTCCTTGATCTTCCGCCGCAACGTCTTCGACATCCCCCGCTTCGGCACCTATAACGTGCATCCTGGGGCGTTGCCCCGCTATGCCGGCTTGTTCGCGCCGTTCCGCTGCATGCTTGACGGCGGCGACGCCATCGGCTGCACCCTGCATCGGGTCGATGACGGTATCGACACCGGCCCGGTGGTGGGCATTGGCTGGTTGCCGGTCAAGCCGGAGCGGTCATTGCTGTGGCACGTGCTCAACACCTACCAGGCGGGGCTGGATCTCTTTTTCACCATGCTGAATGGTTTGCGCCACGGGGTGGTGCCGCGGCATTTGGAACAAGATCGCAGCCAACGGGTCTATGGCTCGCTGCCGGGGCGCGAAGCCTTTGACGCTTTCCGCGCCAAGGGGCTGCGATTGTTCGATCCCCAAGATTACAAAGAGATCCTGCGCGGCTTTGTGCCGACGGACGGAACGGTGTTGGAACATGTCATCGCCGGAGCGGCGTTGGAACACGATATCGCCGGAGCGGCGTCGGAACACGATATCGCCGGAGCGGCGGTTGAAAAGGGGGAAGCGTCATGCTGCTGCGCACACGCGTAACGCTGATCGTTTCCATCACCTATTCGCTGTTGGTCGGAGGCTTGACCTTCGCCGGCCTGAAAAGCGAGGAATTGGCCGATGAACGCTATGCCCAGGCAACGCTGAACGGCCAGGAAATCTTTTGGCGCAAGCTGGTGGAAAACACCGTGCAGCGCCTGGAAACCGATGCTCGGGCCATTGCCGCCGATCAAGGGATCGTGACGGCGGTGGACCGGCATGATCCGGCCCAGACATTGGTCCATGTCGGCCCGCAGGCCGAGGCCATGAAGGCGCGCGGGACCATCAGTCGCCTGGAAGTGTTGGACCGCGACGGCGAGCTTTTGTACAGCTCACGCGGGTCGTTGCTGGATCCGCCGATTTTGGATGCCGGCACCATTCGGGCGATCGTCGATGGCAAGCGGCCGGTGCGGGGGGTGTTGCAAGATGCCTCGCGCACCTTTACCGCCACCTTGGCCTTTCCGCTCCAGGGCAAAGACGACGTGGTCGGGATCGCCGTGCTGGCCGCCGACATGCAGCCGCCCTTATCCGAGTTCAAGGCCTCGACCGGCTCCGATATTTTCCTGGTCGATCGCAACGGCCAACTGGCTCAGGGCACCAGCGAGGGCCTGTGGTCGGTGTTCAACGGCAAGATCACCGTGCGCAAAAGCCGCTTGCTGACCTGGCAGGACGGCGAGAAGTTCTATTCCGTCGTCGTGCTGCCGGTGCAAGATGGTTTCAACCGGGTCATCGGCGCCTTGGTCACCGCCCGCGACGTTTCGGCAACCCAGGCGCGCCAACGCTTGATCCGGCTGGTCTCCATCGGCGCGGTGGTCGGCTTCCTGGCGCTGGTCCTGGGCATTTTCTATGTCTATCTGCGCCGTTCGTTCCATCCGCTGGACGAAGCCATCGCCGTGTTGAATGCCTTGTCACGCGGCGATACCTCGGTGACGCTGGAAGTGCGTAACGACAAGGACGAAATCGGCCGCATCGCCGGGACCGTCGGCGTGTTCCGCGAAAACACCGTCAAGCTGGACCTGTTGCAGCAGCGGCGTGAGCGTCAGCGCCGCCGTCAGGAATTGTTCATCCGTCTGCAAATGCTGAAATTGTCGGAAATGCTGGAGGAAGAGGCCCGTGCCGCCATCCTCGCCGACATGAAGCAGATTGAGGCGATGGCCGAAAGAAAGCCGGGCGAAGACGAAGCCGCCGATAGCGGCAAGGGCGAATTGGAAGTGTTGGGCGTGGCCTTTCAGACCATGTCGGACCGCATCCGCGAACAGCATCTGTCTTTGGAAAAACTGATCGCCGAACGCACCCGCGAGGCGGAAGTCCTGCGGGAGGCTTTGCGCACCCGCGACCAGTTGAACGCGCTGCGTCAGGAATTGGATTTCGCCCGCGAACTGCAATTGTCGTCGCTGCCGCAGGTGTTTCCGCCCTTCCCCGAGCGCGACGAGTTCCAAATTCACGCCGCCATGGTTCCGGCCAAGGAAGTCGGGGGCGATTTCTACGACTTCTTCCTGCTCGATCATCATCACCTGGGCATCGTCATCGGTGACGCCTCGGGCAAGGGGGTGCCGGCGGCCATGTTCATCGCCATTGCCCGCTCGCTGATCAAGGCGGTGGCGCCGTTGTCACGTTCGCCCGGTGAATGCCTGGCCTTCGTCAACACCATGTTGTCGGCCGATAACCCGCAGACCTTGTTCGCCACCTGTTTTTATGCGGTCGTCGATACCCGCTCGGGCGAGGTGGCCTTTTGCAACGCCGGCCACCCGCCACCGTTGATCCTGCGCCAAGGCCGTGATGTCGAGGCGATTCGCGATGTTTCCGGCGTCGCTTTGGGGGTGCTGGAAGATCTGGAATACGATACCGGCATGTTCGTCATCGCGCCGGGCGACACCATTTTGCTGTACACCGATGGCGTCACCGAAGCCCAAGATGTCGGCGAGGTTCTTTACGATGAACCGCGTCTGATCCGAACCCTGGGCGGCTTGGGGACGATTCATCCGCAACAGATCATCGACACCGTTCAGCATTCGGTCGAGGCCTTTGTCGGCGACGCCCCGCAATTCGATGACATCACCATGCTGTCATTGCGCTTTGACCGCATCAGCGCCAGCGATTCCGCCGCGGAATCGCCACAGCGCCGGCTCATGTTGACAGGGTTCCAAGGCAGCGGCGGTGAGCCCGAATCCGCCTCCGCCCCTCGCGTCGAGCCCCCCGCACAGCAAAATACGCCGCCAGCACCGCCCGCCGCGCCGCCGCTGTCCGTTACCGCCGTCAAGACGGTGAAGCCGGTTGCGGCCAAGGCATCGGGGGCGGTTCGGTTGGTCAATCGACCGAAGGTGGTGGTGCGGCCGGCCCCGCCGGTCCAAGCGCCGGAACCGGAAGCAATTTCAGCCAAGCCGCCGATCGCGGCGGTGACCTCGGTGCAAATGGCCCGGCCCTTGGCGGCCAAGGTGGTGAGCACGCCACGGGTGGTCAAGCGTCCCAAGGTGGTGTTCCAGCCCAAGCCGGCCCCGGCAATCGCGCCAGCGGCGCCGCATACCCATCTGGAACTGACCATCGCCAATGATCTGGACGAATTAGCCCGTCTGGCCGGATTGGTTGAAGACTTTGTCGAACGTCTCGGTCTATCCGAGCGGGTGGCCTTTAATCTGAACCTTTGCCTGGACGAATTGATTACGAATATCGTCTCGTATGGCTATGACGATAGTCATCACCATGACATCCATGTGCGTTTCTCGCTGGACAACGGGCGGCTGATAACCGAAATCATCGACGACGGCAAAGAATACAACCCCTTCTCCGAAGCCCCAGAGCCCGATCTTGGTCTGAACGTGGACGACCGCCCGATCGGTGGTCTCGGTGTGTTTTTGGTGAAGGAATTCATGGACCGCACCGATTATCGTCGGGACGGCAGCAAAAATATCGTGACGCTGGAGAAAAACGTCACCGAGCAGGAGAGTTAAGGATATGGAGATTCGGGAAGAACAAGCCGAGGACGTCGTGGTTTTGGTTCCTGTTGCTCGCGTCGACAGCGCCACCGCCAAGGCTTTCGAAGGGCGGGTTCTGGCGGCCGTCAATACCGGCGCGGCCAAGATCATCATCGACTTCGCCGAGCTCGATTATATTTCCAGCGCTGGTTTGCGCGTGGTGTTGGTGGGGGCGAAAATGACGCGGGCGCCGCGCAAATTCTCGTTGTGTGGGATGAAGCCGCATATCCGTGAAATCTTCGACGTATCCGGTTTTGCCCGCATCTTGACCATCTTGCCCGACCGCGCTGCCGCCTTGTCGGCATAGGGTGGGGGGGCTTGGGTGGCACCAACAGGCGTCCTCTGATATACTCAAGCCTTGTTCGACCGGTTTTGTTCAAGCCGGAACCTGCATCGGGAGGATGCCATGGCTGATCCATTCAAAGGATTCTCTGAGTTTCAGACCGCTTGGCTGAAAGCATGGATGAATTCCGCCCAAAGCATGGCGGCGATGTTCCAGCATATGGTGGAGACGCAGCAGAAGTTTTTGGGGCAGGCGGCGAAATATCATCGCGATCATGTGGAAATCGCCACCGGTGCGGCTTTGACCGACAAATACGGCAAGCGGGCGCACGATATCGACCCGGAACGGGACGTCTGATCGTATGGATGATGTGACGTGTGATGAAAGCATCCGCGAGGCGGCCAAGGATGCGGCGACAGAGTTGCGTGAAGTCGCGGAATTGATTGGCAACAGCAGTGCCGGTCTGACCGCCCAGTTTTTCGATCTGGCCCGCACCACCCAAAGTCAGACGGCTTGCCTGCGCGAGGTTCTTGATATTGCCGGGGCCGCCGCTTCATCGCCTGAATCGGGGGATTTTTCCGCAGTCATCGGCCATTTGGGCGGGACACTGAGCGAATTCGTGCAAGAAGTGCTGCACCTGTCCAAGCAGGCGGTCAGGATGGTGCGTTCCATCGATCTGGTCATCGAGGATTTATCGCGACTGCGTCATTCGGTGGATGGCATCGACCGCATCACGGCAAAGACAAATCTGTTGGCTCTTAACGCCCGGATCGAAGCGGAACGGGCCGGCGATGCCGGGCGTTCCTTTGGCGTCGTTGCCGGCGAGGTCCGCGATCTCTCGCGGGCGACCTCGGATTTGGCGGCCGGCATCAAGCAGGAAATCGCCGCCATCACCGATGCGCTGAAAAATGGTCATGCCGCCCTGGCCGAAGTCGCCTCCATGGACATGACCCGGCAGGTGGAAGCCAAGGACGAAGTCGAACAGACCTTGGTGCTGCTCAAAGAGCGCAATCGACGGCTGACCGGCGCGGCCCATGCCAGTATGGAAAATGCCGAGGCGATCGAGGCGGCGGTCTCGGGCATCGTCACCGACATGCAGTTCGAAGATCGCACCCATCAACGAATAGAGCGGGTCGCGGCGGCCTTGGATGATCTGGCCAAGACGGGAACGCTGACTTTGTCGACCGCGACTCGCAATGTGACGATTTCCGCCCAGGATGAAGACGACGTCACTTTGTTCTGAGCTTTAACCCAGACAAAAAGGCCAGGTTTGACGCCCGGCCTTTTTGGCGGCCACGGCCCCGCCTCAGCGTGCGTTCAAATGAAACGCACGCTTTATACCGCCCGGCGCATGAACTGATCCGCTGGATCACCTCATGCCGCGCGGGCATCGCAGGCCTTATTTTGTCTGGTAGAACCTGATCCAGCGCGTCAGCGCTTCATGCGGGTCAGCACGAAGTACAGCAGACCACCGGTAACGACCAGAATGCTGACCAGAAAGCCCAAGGCGATGATGGCTTCAGTGTCCAAGACCATGACAAATTCCCCCTTGCACGTTGCACTGTCCGGGCAACCTAGCACCATTAGCCGTGACCTGCTTTGACATGGATCAGAGATGGGCAGGGATAAGCGTGCCGGTGTACGGATCCGAAAGGTATGTGCTTTAGGTATTGGCTAAGGTCTTCTATATTTTTTAATTCAGCTTGGGAAAATCCGTGGCGGGCGCTCGGATCGCTGATTTTGTTTACACCCTGTTTATATGCTGCCTTGGTTGATAGGCACAATGCGTCACAATTTGTGTGTGGTTACTCTTTGGAGCGTTGTTTATCATACTAAAGAGGCAATTTAGGGAATTGGTTAGGTCCATGCGCATGGATGCTCAGCAAGGTGGTTTGGCGCCGGTACCTTACAGTGGCTTGCGCCGCGGTGGGTTCTATGTCGGCTTGGCCTCGGTCTTCCTGAATATCTTGGCCTTGGCCCTGCCTTTGGCATTGCTGCAAATCTATGACCGCATCATTCCCAATTCGTCGCTGGGGACGTTGCTGTTGTTGCTGGGGGGCGTGATTGCCGCCGTGGTGCTGGAAGGATTGTTGCGGGTGGCGCGGGCCGAGATCGTCGGCTGGATTGGGGTTCAGTTCGAACATGCCGCCAGCTGCCAGGCTTTTGCCCATGTATTTTCCGCTCCCGCCGACGAACTGGAAAAGGTGGGGCCGGGTGAATTGATCGAACGGCTGGCCGGTTTGCCCACCGTGCGTGAGGTTTTCTCGGAAAACTGGACCCTGGTGGTCTGTGATTTGCCCTTCGTGCTGCTGTTCTTGGGCGCCATCGGTTATCTGGCCGGGTGGCTGGTGCTGGCGCCGGCTTTGGTGTTGCTTGCCTTTGCCGCTTTTGTCCTGCTGGGCAGCAAGTCCTCGGAAAAGGCGATCACCGATTTCAACACGGTGCGGGATCGCCGGCAAAATTTCAGCATCGAGGTCATTCACGGCGTCCATTCGGTCAAGTCCATGGCCATGGAAGCGCAAATGATCCAGCGCTATGCCCGCTTGCAGGAAGCCGTTGCCCGCAATTCCCATCGTGTCGTTCAGGTCAACACCAATTCCCTGGGCGTGGCCGGCGTGTTCTCGCAATTGCTGACCTTGTCGGTGGTGATCTTCGGCAGCCTGATGGTGGTTGACAACGTCCTGACCGTCGGCGGCTTGTCGGCTTGCACCTTGCTGGCGGGGCGGGCCTTGCAGCCGGTGCAAAAGGCGGTGGGGCTATGGACCCGCTGGCAGACCGCCAAGCTGATGCGGGCGCGCTTTGAAACCATCTTCCAATTGCCGGTCGAACCCCAGGCCGAGACGCCGGTGGTGCGGCCGATCAAGGGGCAAATAGATCTGCGCGGCGTGGTTTTCCGTCATGCCGAGGATGCCGAACCGCTGTTCAAGGGCATTGATCTGCATGTCCGCCCGGGGGAACGCATCGCCATCGGCGGGGATAACGGCTGCGGTAAATCGACGCTGCTGCGCATGTTGCATGGCTCCATCGCCCCGTCCGAGGGACAGGTGTTGCTGGATGGCACTCCCTTGCAGGAACACGAACGCGACCATCTCTTGCGCTCGGACGGCATCGCCTTCATTCCGCAACGCGGCGAATTGCTGCGTGGGACGATTTTGGAAAACCTGACCATGTTCCGCGCTGACCGGCGCAAGGAAGCCCTGCGCTTGGCCGGGGTGATGGGGCTGGATGAGGTGGTTTACCGTCTGGCTCAGGGCTATCACACCCGCGTTGGCGACGGTTCCAGCGATATTTTGCCGCGCGGCGTGGTCCAGCGTATCGCTGTCATTCGCGCCCTGGTCAGTCGTCCGCGGGTGCTGTTGTTCGACGAAGCCAATGCCGCCATGGACGGCCCCGGCGATGAACGGTTACGCCAGTATTTTGAATCCATGTCCCGCGACACCACTTTGATCATGGTGACGTTGCGCCCCAGCATGCAGCGTCTGGCCGACAAGGTCTTCCGCATCGAGGGGGGCACTTTGGTCAAGGCGGCGCCGCCACAGGCGCCGGCGGTCAGTAACGATACCGGCGTTGATGGAAAGGTGACCGCATGACCGCCCCTTCGCATCATGGCGCCGCCCCGAGTTGGGATGCCCCGCCGCCGCGTTTCGACCTGAACGAGGATCGCGCGGCCGAAGGGCATTTGGGCGGGTTCGAGGCGGTTACCGACGTCGCCGCCTGCATCTTGCCGTTGCTGTCCTCGCTGGGCTGGGAAGGCGATCTGGTTCATGTGGCGGAATCGTTGCCGCACTTCGCCGATACCTTGGACCTGACCGATCTTTTGAACATCTTGGCCAATCTGGGCTATGCCAGCCGCTCGTTGGATCTGGCGCCGTCGCGGATGGATCGGCGCCTGATGCCCTGCCTGTACATGGCGCCGGGCGAGTTGGCCATGGTGTTGGTGCGCGAGGCCGAGGACGACAAGATCGTCGCTTTCGACGCAGCCCAGCGGGCCTATGTGACCATTGATCCGCCGATTCTGCGCGGCCGCATTTACCGCTTTGCCCAACTCGACGATGACGAGCGCGCCAAGCTCGAGGAATCGCCGAAGAATTTCGTCTTCGCCGTCACCGGCCGCTTCAAGCCCTTGTTCGTGCGCATGCTGGCGGCGTCCTTGGTCTCGAACCTGCTGGTTCTGGTGACGCCTTTGTTCATCATGGCCATTTATGACCAATTCCTGCCCACCGGTTCGGTGCCTTTGCTGGTGTCGCTGCTGGCTGGTTCGGTCATCGCCATTTTAGGCGATTACGCCATCCGCGGCGTGCGGTCGCGGATGATCGCCTATATGGGGGCGCGGCTGGATCACCTGCTGGGTTTGGCCATTTTCCGCCGTCTGCTGATGCTGGCGCCGCCTTATACCGAACAGGCCAATTCCAATTCGCAGATCGCCCGCTTGCGTGATTTCGAGATGGTGCGTGAATTCTTCACCGGGCCGCTGGCCACCACCTTGGCCGAGGCGCCTTTCATCATCGTCTTTCTGATCGCCATGGCGTTGCTGGGCGGGCCGCTGGTGTTCGTGCCGCTGGGGGCCTTGTGCCTGTTTACCCTGATCGCGGTGACCACCCGGCCGGTGGTCGAGCGCAAGGTGTCGGCGGCCACCCGCGCCGCCTCGCGGCGGCAGGAATTCCTGGTCGAGGCCCTGTCCAAGCCCCGCGCGATCAAGGAAGCCGGCGCCGCCGGCATCTGGGGCGAACGGTATCGGGCCTTGTCGGCCGATGCCGCCCTGAAGAACCACCTTTCCACCCGCGCCAACGTGGTGGTGGCCACCGCCTCGCAGGGCTTGGTGATGCTGACCGGCATCATCACCCTGGGGTGGGGAGTCGACCGGGTGCTGGGGGGCAACATGACCGTGGGCGGCCTGATGGCGTCGATGATCGTGGTGTGGTGGGTGCTGCGGCCCTTGCAGACCGGTTTTACCCTGGCGGCTCAGATCGAGCGGGTGCAGGCCTCGATCACCCAGATCAACCGATTGATGCAGTTGAAGCCGGAACGCATGCTGGCGCCGTCGATTCAGACCTTGCCGCAATTCCGCGGCAAAGTGACCTTGACCAACGTGTCGTTGCGGTATTCCGCCGATGCCGATCCGGCCGTGCTGGGCTTGGCCTTGCAGGCCGAGCCGGGCGAGGTGGTGGCGTTGATCGGCCCCAACGGTTCGGGCAAGTCCACCGTGCTGAAATTGCTGTTGGGTCTGTACCGGCCGCAGACGGGTGCGGTGATGATCGACGATATCGATATTCGCCAGCTTGACCCCATCGAATTGCGCCGGCTGATCGCCTATGTGCCGCAGCAACCGGATATGTATTTCGGCACGGTGGCGCAGAATCTGCGTCTGGTGCGGCCCGAGGCCAGCGACGAGGAAATGCGCTGGGCCTGCTCCGAGGCTGGGTTGCTGGATGACATCTTGGATCTTCCCCGGCAATTCGAAACCAAGCTGGGGGACGGCGCCACCGACCGCTTGCCGGCCAGCTTCCGCCAACGCCTGTCCTTGGCGCGGGCTTATCTCAAGCGCGCGCCGATCACGCTTTTTGACGAGCCGGCATCCAGTCTGGATTTCATGTCCGACCGTCAATTCATGAAAACCCTGGAACGCATGAAGGGACACAGCACCGTGTTCTTGGTCACCCACCGCCCCAGCCATTTGAAATTGGCCGACAAGATCGTCGTGCTGGTTCAGGGCCAAGTGCGCATGGTCGGGCCAGCCAAGCAGGTGCTTGACCGCCTGCCGCCCAATTTCTTCTGATCTCGGGAAAAGTGATTATGTCCGAAGCCGCCGCCATCGTCCCGACCCCGCCGAACATGGGTCCGCCCAAGCTGGAAAAGGCCGCCCGCCAGATTCGCCACCTGGCGCAATTCGCCATCGTCGAGGAATCGGGGATTTCGGCCGTCTCGCGCGCGGCGGTGGTCATCGTTTCGGCGGTGGTCGCGGCCTTTATCGTCTGGGCCAGCTTCATGCGCATCGACGAAGTGGCGGTAACCTTCGGCACGGCCGTGCCGTCGCGTTCGGTTCAGGTGGTTCAACATCTGGAAGGCGGGATCGTCCGCGATATCTTGGTCGAGGACCGGGCCATGGTCGAAGCCGGCCAGGTGCTGGTGCGGCTTGATCCGATCCAGGCCACCGCCGAATTGGATCAGGCGCAAAGCCGTCGCGCTGGTCTGGCCGTCAAGGCAGAGCGTCTGCGCGCCTTTGTCGAGGAGCGGCAGCCTGATTTTTCCGCTTTTGACGGCAAATACGCGCCGCTGGTCAACGACCAGATGGAAATCTTGCATGCCAATGGCGAACGTTGGAAATCCCAGCGCACGGTGTTTGACGAACAGATCATGCAAAAGCGCGAGGAAATCCGCGCGGCGCAAAATCAGCAGCGTTCGGCCGAGGAGCAGCTGAAGCTGGTGACCGAAGAGGTCGGCATGCGCGAAACGCTGTTCAATGCCGGCTATTCCAGCAAGGTCGATTATTACGCCGTGCGTCGCCAGCGCGCCGCCGTCGAAGCGGAATTGTCGCGGTTGAAGGGCCAGGAAGCCACTGCCGGCAAGGCCTTGGAGGAATTGTCCCGGCGGATCGGCGATCTGGACAATAACATCCGCCAAGATGCGTTGGGCGAATTGGGCACGGTCAGCGCCGAGATGGCGCAAATCGACGAATCGCTGGGCCGTTTGCAAGATCGCGTGCATCGTCTGGAAATCATCTCGCCGACCAAGGGTTTCGTTCAAAACCTCAAGGCCAAGACCGTCGGCGCCGTGGTGCCGGCCGGTGGCATGCTGATGGAAATCGTCCCGGTCGATGATGAATTGCTGGTGGAAACCCGCATCAGTACCCGTGACGTCGGTCATCTTCACAGTGGTCAAAAGGTCATCGTCAAGGTGGCCAGCTATGATTTTGTCCGTTTCGGCAGTGTCGAGGGAACGCTGCGCGACATTTCAGCCACCACCTATGTGGATGAAAAGGACAACCAGCCTTACTATAAAGGCTGGGTGCTGTTGCAGCATCCTTATGTGGGAAAACAAGAAGGAAAAAACCGCATTCTGCCCGGTATGACCGTGCAGGCGGACATTATTACTGGTGACAAAACCTTGCTGCAATACTTGCTCAAGCCGTTGCAAGCATCGTTCTCGCAGGCGTTCCGCGAACGCTGAGTTCTTGATCTTTGGGGGGAGTGGAGAAAATCATGGCTGAAGATAATGTGAACCAGCCCGAGAACGAAGCACCGAGCAATGAAGGTGCCGAAATTTCCACTTTGGATGCCTTGCATCTGGATGGGAAAGGCACGGATCGTCTGGACGACGCCGAAGAGCAGGAGATGCCCGAAGGTGGCGCCGGCGAGAAGGAAGACGTCAAGGGCTTCGCCAATGTGCAAAGCGCCAACCGTGAAACCTTTGAGAAAATGCAGGCCGGCGCGCCAGCCGAGCGGGGGGCTGCTCCGGTTGGCGATCAGGTGATTGCGGACGTCTATACCCCGAGCGAGCCCGACAATACGGTCGTGGCTCAGTTCGAGAATCCTTTCCCGCAATTCCCGCAGGAAAGCATCGCCGAGACAGAACAAAGAGATACTTCCGCCAGCCGCGAAGCGCCGCGTCCGGTCGATGGGCAAGAAGCGCCGCGCCCCACCGCCAATGGCCCTGGCGAGGATGACGGGGAAGATGCCGCCCCGGTGACGACGTTCGCCGATCAGCCCTTGCCGGAAGACGCGCCGTTACCGGTACCGCCCGCCGTTACGCCCGAACTTGATCCCAATCCGCCGGTGGCCCAGGCTCCGGTTCTGACCGTCACCGCCGCTTCGGGCACCGAGGACGTGCCGACCAAGCTGAACATCACCGCCAGCACCGCCGACACCGATGGCGGTTCGGAAAGCCTGTCTTCGATCAGCATCAGCGGCATTCCCGATTACTTTGTTATCGTCGATAGCCATGGCAATCCGATCGGGACATTGAGCGGCGGCACCTGGACTCTGTCTAATCCGACCCAGGCGCAACTGGACGATATCTATCTGAAAAATCTTGATGATGACGATGACGGCGATTTCAGCGGCCATCTGGACCTGACCGTCACCGCGACCTCGTCCGATACCGGCACCACCGCGACGTCATCCCAGGCTTTGGCCGTCGACATCGTCGCCGTCGCCGACGCGCCGGGTCTGAGCGTCGAAGATTCCGCCGGCATGGAAAACAGCTGGATTGATCTGTCCATCAACGTCGTCGACAAGGATGTGGGCGTCGATAATTCGGAAACCCAGACCATCTATGTCTCGGGTCTGCCCGATGGCGCCACCTTGCGCTATACCGATGGTGACGGCACTGTCCACAATGTCGGGGCCAATGTGGTCAGTGGCGACGCCCATTTGCCCGACGGTACCTATTACCAGATTCCGGCCGAATTCCAGGGCTCGGTCGAGGTGCTGCCGCCGACCAATGACAGCCATGACTTCAACCTGACCGTTTACGCCAAAAGCGTTGAGGATTCCAACGGCGATACCGCGTTCAGCGGTCCGCAGACCATCCAGGTGGATGTCGGCGTGGTCGATCCCCTGCTCAGCGGTTCGGGCAGTGGCGATGAAGATGGCTGGGCCGATCTGACCATGTCGGCACGGGTCGATGCCGCTGATGGCACCGAGACCATCACCGTCTATATCGAGGATATGCCGGACGGCGCCATCTTGCGCGACAGCAGCGGCACCGTGCTGACCACCACCAGCTATACCGATGCCAATGGCGTTACGCACACGGGATATGACGTAACCGCCTATCGCCAGGCTGATGGCAGCGTCACCGGATTGCAGGTGGGGTGGGACACCAGCAAGCCCGCCACCACCCATCTGGACGACAACATCAATTTCAATCTGCGCGCCGTGGTCCGCGACGGTAACAGCGATAATGATTCGGGCGAATACCGCGACACCGGCACCAGTGTGGGATCCCGTGCCCCCGACGTGTCCGACACCGTGATCGCGGTGGAGGTGGTGGTCAAGGCGGTGGCCGATGAACCGCCATTGACCGCCAGCGCCATCGGTGTCGAGGACAAGTGGTTCAGCCTGAACATCGACACCGCCCTGGTCGATACGGATGGCAGCGAAACCCTGTCCATCACCGTCACCGGCGATCCCAATGACTTCACCTTGCGCAATGGCGCCACCGGGGACACCTATACCGCCACCGATAACGGCAACGGTACCGTCACCTACAGCTTGACCCCGGACGATCTGACAAATCTACAGATCAAGGGCGCCCGAGACAGCGATTCCGATTTCAATCTGACGATCAAGTCCACCGCCACGGAATCCGCCACCGGCGGCGAACTGACCACGGCTTCCGCCACCGCCACCCAGATCATCACCGTCAAGGTGTTGTCCGATGCCGATATTCCGGTGATCGAGGTGGTGCAAGACCCGCAACAGGTCAACGAGGATCAGTTCATCGGCTTGCGCGACCTGATCGCCGGCACCAGCGCCGTGCAGGGCTGGTTGGGCGAATTTGGCGGCGCCGATGGCGGTGCCCAGAGTCCCGACGTTTCCGAAACCCTGAGCTTCGTGCTGACGGCCAAGGACGAATCGCGCATCTGGATCGATGCCGATTCCGATGGCGTTCAAGATGCCGGCGAGGTCCAGGTCCTTCATCCGGGGGATTCCGTCACCCTGACCGCCGCTCAGGTGTTCGGCAATCAGGTCAAGGTCGGCGGTGCCTCCGATTGGGCCAGCACCAACGCCAATGATCTGGTGCAGTTCGACATCAAGACGGTGGCGACCGAGGCCAATGACGCCACCGATGATGGTTTGGAAAGCCAGTTGGCAGCCGGCCAGACCCGTTCCGGCGTGGCCGAAAGCGTGCCGCAGACGCTGTCGCTGTATATCGAGCCGGTTTTTGACAGCTCCAGCGTTTCCGCCAGCAATACCGGCGTCGAGGATCAGTTCGTCGAACAGGGCCAAGGCCGCATCGCCCTGACCCCGACGGTGGTGTTCACCGATACCGATGGTTCGGAACAGCCCGACCCCACCGGCACCACCACCATCACCACCACCGATCCCGAAATGCTGGGCGGTGATCTGTACGTCAATGGCACGCTGCTGACGCCGTCCAGCGTCACCTATGCCGCCGATGGCGTCACCATCACCTCCAAATCGTGGGATGTTCCCAATTCCAATTTGTCGGAAACCTCTGACAATACGTGGGTGATGAACAACCTGACCTTCCAGTCCGAGCGCCATGTCGCCGGCGAGGCCAGCTATTCCATCTCGGTCGATGTCTATGACACCCAGACCGCGGTCACCGGCACGGTCAGCGGTACCGGCACCATCGATATCCAGGCCATCGCCGATACCCCGTCCGTGGTCGGCGCCGATGTCCATACGACGGAAACCGCCGGGGCGCAGAGCATCGCCTTGTCCATTACCCCGACCATCGTCGATGGCGATGGTTCGGAAACCCTGTATGTCTATGTCACCGGTCTGCCGTCGGGGGTGACCTTGAATCACGGCACCGCCGTGGCCGCGGGCACCGTGGTCGATGGCGTTACCTTCACCGGCACCACCTATAAGCTGACCCAAGCCGAATTGTCGGGTCTGGCCGCCAACGTTCCGGCCGGCTATTCCAACGATTTCGAGCTCAGCGTCTATTCGGCCACGGTGGAAAGCACCACCGGTCAGCATGTGGCCGCCGGCCAGGGAACCGCCATCAGCGCCGTCGATACCATCAAGGTGGAAATCGGCGTGCTGGACCCCGAAATCCATGTCGGCACGTTGTCCACCACCGAGGACAGCTCGTATTCGCTGGCCGGGATCAGCATCACCCTGCCGGCCCACGATGCCACCGACACCCTGACCGTCTATATCGAAGACCTGCCGGCCGGCTTTACCCTGCATAAAGCCGATGGCACCGCGTTGACCGCCGATGCGTCCGGCAGATACACCATTCCCAGCACTCTGGTGGTCAATGGCGCCTTGTCGGGCGTTTACATCAAGGGCACCGGCAATTCCGATGCCGACGCCACCTTCACCGTGCGCGCCGTCGATCGCGACGTCGATGTCGGCACCAGCACCGAAGATGCTTTGGGCACCGCCTATCAAGATAGCGGCGAAGACAGCCAATCGGTGACGGTGACCTTTAAGGCGGTCGCCGATGCGCCGACGTTGTCGGCCACCGCCATCGGTGTCGAGGATAAGTGGATCAACCTCAACATCTCGGCGGCGCTGACCGACACCGACGGCAGTGAAAACCTGACCGTGGTGATTTCCGGCGTCCCCGACAGCTTCACGCTGAGTTCGCCCAACACCACGGTGACGGCGGTGACCAGCAACGGCACCACCACCTACACCATCGGCCCGGCGGAAGATAACGCCGAGATGCAGTCCTGGCTGTCCGATCTGCGCCTGACCGGCTTGGCCGAGAACAGCGATTACGGCCAGAACGCCAGCGACTTCACCTTGACGGTCAAGGCCATCGCCACCGAGGAAGCCAGCGGCGGCGATCAGGTCGCCAGCCAGACGGCGGAAACATCGGCCACCGTCAAGGTGGTGATCTATGGCGATGCCGACACCCCATTGGTCAGCGTGGTCGAAGGCGCCAGCGAGGCGGCGGCCGTGCAGGTGAGGGAAGATGAGTTCTATAACCTCAAGACCGCTTTGCTGGGGCAATCGGGCGAGGCCGGCAGCGTGCTGGGCGCCAGCACCAGCCTGGATGGTTCCGAGACCCTGAGTTTCCGCATCACCGCGACCGAACCGTCGCGCATCTGGATCGATGACGGCGACGGGATTCAAGAAAGCGGCGAAGTCTTCACCTTGGCGGCGGGGCAGTACAAGGACGTCAGCGCCGTCCAGGTGGCGGCCAATAAGGTGTGGGTCGGCGGCGTCGAGAATTGGGGCGACGATACCGTCCGCTTCCAGATCACGCCGAAAGCGACGGAAAAGGACGGTGATACCGGCGGTGAGCGCACGGCCGCCAATTCCGCTTTGACCGACAGCAATAATTTCGACAGCAATACCGCCAACGATTTGACCCGCTTGCATGAAAAATGGGGCGAGGCGAAGGATTTTTATCTGCGCATCAACCCGGTGGTGGATGAGACCTATATTTCCTCCAGCATCAGCGGTGACGAGGATCAGGTTGGCGGCATTGCCTTTAATCCGGTGATCCAACTGACCGATACCGACGGTTCGGAAAAGCTGGTCGGCGATGTCGATATCTTGGTCAAGCAAGGGACCATGCATGGCGATCTGATCCATGACGGATCGGCGCTGACCGTGGTCGGCACCTATACCGATCCCGATACCGGCACTGTCTATGACGTCTATCGCGTTTCCGTCGATGACCTTTCCTATAACGGTACGGCCAAGTCCTATCAGGTGAACGGCGTCACTTATGTGCCCGACGAACATTCCGATCTGGACTTCACCTATCGGGTTCGCACCACCACCCAGGACGGCGAGGGCGCGGGCGCCGACACCTATTCCACCATTACCAGCGAGGCCACCGTGGTGGTCAATGCCGTCGCCGACGCGCCGGTTCTGACCATCGGCGGCGGCGTCGCCGATGCGGGCGGCGTCATCACCGTGACCGGTGATGAAAATGACGGCAAGCCCAGCTATCACGGCATCACCTTGGATCTGTCGGCGCAATTGCCCGACAATGACGGCTCGGAATCCCTGGCCAATGCCGAATTGCGCAATGTCCCCGACGGTTGGACGGTGTCGTATTACGACGCCAACGGCACGTATCTGGGTGACGCGGTCAAGGGGGCGGCCGATGCCGAGGGTGATTTTACCTGGACCTTGAATACCAGCTACGTCAAGGACGGCTCTGGGGTTTCCGTCGTGCTGGTGCCGCCGGTCCATGCCGATGCCGATGCCGCCAACGTGGTGTTTTGGGCCAAGACCATCGAAGATACCCTGAATGACGGCGATACCGACGATCAGGTCAAGGCCGGCGCCGGTTCGGCCGAAAGTTCAGTCAGCTTCAACGTCTTGGTCAACGCGGTGGCCGATCAGCCCAACCTGCAAGTCACCAATGTCCGGGTCAACGAGGACGAGAGCGTCAAGTTGGATATCCGCGGGTCCTTGGTCGATACCGATGGCTCGGAAGTGCTGACGTATCAGATCACCGGAGCGCCCGCCGACGCCAGCTTCGTCGATGCCAATGGTCAGCCGGTGGGCAGCTATAGCGGCGGGGTGTGGACTTTCAGCGCGTCGCAGGTGGGCAATCTGTATTTCAAGCCCGGCGCCGACAGCAACGCCGATTCCACTCTGACGGTTACCGCCGTGGCGACCGAAAGCAACGACAACGGCAGCGCCGCCGATAACGTCGCCACCAGATCGGCGACCATTCAGGTCATCGTCACCGGCAAATCCGACGGCGCACTGGATCAGAACGGCAACGCCATCACCGCCACCAGCGGCAATCTGACCGCCACCGGCACGGAAGATCAGCTGATCGATCCGCAATTGGGGCAATATCGCGTCGCCGATCAGGATGTGGCCTTGGGCCGGGCGCAGTCGGAAACCATGTCCATGGTCTTGTGGGGCATTCCCGCCGGCATCGCCTTGGTGCTGGTGGACAGCACCGGGGCGGTGGTCGAGACCACGGATTACCTGAAATACATCGGCACCGCCGCCGACGGCACCGCGCAATGGTCGGTGGCGCCGGAATATCTGTCCATGGTTCGGTTCCAGGCACCGGGCAATTATGCCGGTACCTTTGACGTTAAGCTGCGGGTGATCACCACCGAAAACGACGGTGACAGCCTGGCTCTGAACAAGACGCTGACGGTGACCGTCAACCCGGTGGTCGATAATCCCAATGGTTCGGTTGTCGGTTCGACCACCGAGGATGCTTGGCTGGCCGGCGGTGTCGATCAGGGGATCGATTTCGGCTTTACCGTCGATGTCGGCGACAAGGGCGGCGGCAACGCCACCATCGGCTCTGGCGTGTCGGAACAGGTCACCGACGTGGATGTGACGGTGGATGTCAGCGAATTGGTGGCCAAGACCGGATCGGTGGCCGGAATTTCCGTCACCTATGGCGGCCAGACTTATACGCCGACCTTGGTCGGCGGCAAGTGGGTGATCGTCATCAATGATGTGCCGGTTACTCCTGGCGCCGATGTCGATGTCAGCGGCTTCAAGTTGTTCGGCGTGCCGGAAAACTGGTCCGATGACGTGCCGGTGACCCTGTCGGTGACCGCCACCGACACGCTGGGGGCGACCACCAGCAGCGTCACCAAGGACATCTCGGGCTCGATCCGCATCGCCGCGGATGCCGACGCCCCCAGCTTCAACATCAATCTTGGGGCCTCGGACCTGGATGCGTCGGACGGCACGGCGACGCTGTCGGGCAATATCGCGGTGACCGATACCGACGGCTCGGAATCCATGTATCTGGTGGTCTCCGGCGTCCCCAACGGTGTGACCATTCCCGGCGGCATCAATAGCGGCGGCGGCGTTTGGATCGTCCCCAGCACCGACGGATCGATCGAGAATCTGACCTTTAATTCCAGTCAGAAGACCGGCTCGCATACGCTGACCATCAAGGCCTTGGTCACCGACACCGATCCCGATACCGGCGCCAAGGATTACGCCGAGTCCAGCACCACGGTGACCATCGATTTCGGCACTCCCGAAGGCGGCGGCGGCACCGATCCGGGGACTGATCCCGGCACTGATCCGGGAACTGATCCTGGCACCGATCCGGGTGGTTCGACCATCATCCCGGTGGCGGTTGCCGTCGGGTCGTTGCAAGGCATTGAGGATGGTTCGCTCAATCTGTCTAATCTGAGCTTCACCATTACCGATAACGATGCCGGCACCAGCCACACCTATACCCATACCGGCGCCACCGTCTCCAACGAGTTGGGCGAGACGGTCGGCACGCTAAGCGTGTCGATCAAGCTGCCGGCGGGGTGGAGCATTTCCGGCAACGCTTATTACGACGTCGATAGCGGCAGCTACACCATCCCCTATGGTTCGCTGGCTTCGGTCAGCGTCACCCCGCCCAAGGATTATGCCGGCACCGCCTATGACCTGGAGGTGCGGGGCATCGTCACCACCACCAACGGGCTGTACGACACGTCCAGCGGCAACAGCTATGTGGATATCCCGGTGACGGTGATCGCCGAGACCGATGGCGCGACGATCAGCGCCAGTGCGGGGGCAGGAACCGAGGATAGTGCGGTGGCCATCAGCCTCAGCCTGTCGGCCACCGATATCGACTTCTCGGAAGTGCTGACCACCGGCGCCATCACCATCACCATCGACACGGTCAAGGGGGCCGACGGTCTGTACCACGCCCCCGGAACCCTGACGGGAGCCGGAGTGGTCGATAACGGCGACGGCACCTATACCGTTCAACTGTCGCCGGCGCAGATCGCAGAATTCTCTACTGCTGGCCACGGCGTGGTGACGGTCAGTGGCCTGAGCTTTGTTCCCGATGCCAATTTCTCGGGACAGGTGAAGATTCACTTCTCCACCGATGTGGCCGAGGATGATCCGGCCACCACCGGAGTGGTCGAGAATTTCGACAGCGAAACCTCAAGCACCACCTTGACCATCACTGTCGGCGCGGTGATTGACGACACCACCATCACCGCCGGAATTGTGTCGGGCAACGAAGACAGCGCCATCAGCTTGGATGTCAGCATCGCCCACCAAGATATTGCCGGCACCGACACCTGGGGATCGGAAACGGTTTCCATCGTCATCGGCGGCGTGCCGGCGGGGGCGGTGATCCAAGGCGCCCTTAACAACGGTGACGGGACCTGGACGGTCAAGGGCGCCAATCTGGTGATGACCGATAGCGGCATCACCCTGAGCGGGGTCAAGTATCTGCCGGGTCAGGATGATTCGTCCGATCATCAGTTGTCGATCACCACCTATATCTTCGAAAAGGGCAATTCCACCCCTCAGGTCACCACCGGAGATTTCTGGGTTCGCGTCAACGCCGTCACCGACGGCGCCACCGTCAACCCGTCCGACGTGACCACCACCGAGGATGCGGTGATCGGCCTGAACCTGGGGGCCCAGTTGCTGGACGTGATCGGCACCTCGGAAGCCACCTTCATCACCATCACCGGCGTTCCGGCGGGGGCAAGCTTCGCCAGCGATGGCGGCGATTTCGCCAACACCGCCGTCGGTCAGGCGGTGGATAATGGCGACGGGACCTATAGCTGGACCTTCAGCATCGCTGAAGTGAAGGCCATGGGGCTGATGAGCGGCGGCATCTTGTACTTCAAGACCGAGCATAACGCCTCGGGCAGCTGGACCATGAACGTTCAGGCCACCACCCAGGATATGGACAGCGCCAGCGATGGCACCCCGGTCGCCGGCGCGGTGGTGACCAGCAATATCTTGCCGTTCACCGTCACCCAGACCGGTGTCGCCGATGCCCCCACCTTGTCGGTGGCGGCCACCGCCTCGGCCACCGAAGAGACGGTGCAATTGCTCGATATCAGCGCCGCCCTGGCCGACGCCGATTCGGAAACCCTGGCCCTGACCATCAGCGGGGCGCCGGAAGGCACGGTGTTCTATTATCAGGAAGGCGGCAATTGGATCGCCGTCCACGCCGACAGCAACGGCGTGTGGACCATCAATGGCGGCACCGCCGATGCCCTGTCCGGCATTCGCATGCTGACGCCGACCAACTATAACGGCTCGTTTACCCTGACGGTTCAGGCCATGGCCTCGGAAGACGGCACCACCGCGCTGGATTCCCTGGCTCAGGCCGGTACGCCGCAGACCATCGCCGTGACTGTGGCGGCCGTCAACGATGCGCCGACCTTGGATATCACCACCGGCGCCGGCGCCGGCAGCGGTAGCCATGACAGCCCGATCTATGTGGTGCCGGAAAATCCCGATCCGGCCATCACCAACGAGATCGTGTTGAGCGACGTCGACAGCACCATCTTTACCAAGATGACCATGGCCATCGGTGGCGCCGGCATGGCCGGCAGCGACAGCCTGTCGTTGACCGGGCTTGATGTCAGCCTGGGCGCTGACGGCAAGCTGTACACCAGCATCGATGGCGCCACGGTGGCCATTTCCTACGATCCAGCCACCCATACCCTGACCTTTGAAGGCAATGCCAGCGCCGCCCAGTACCAGGATCTGGCCAAGCATGTGGCGTTGACCAATAGCACGGGGTCGTTGGCCGGCGGTATTCGGGTGGTCACCGTCACCGCTTATGACGATCAGGGGGCCAGCGGTTCCGACACGGCGACGGTGACCATCACCGACACCACCGGACCGGCGGTCTTGACCGGCAGCGCCTTGGGCGACGTTTCGTTCGCCGCCGATGGTTCGCCGGTTCTTGCTTCCAGTGTGGTCAGCGGGACCGAGGATCAGGCGATTTCCCTGACCCTGGACATGCCCGACGCGGTGGCGCCGACACAAAGCGTGCACCTGACCGGTATTCCGGCCGGGACCGAGTTCTTGCTGGCCGATGGCGGAACCGTCATCGCCGGGGCGGATGGGGCCACCTTGCAGGGCAGCCAGTTGACCGGCCTCAGCATGCATCTGCCCGATGATTGGAACGGCAGCGCCACCTTGGTGCTGACCGCGACGTCGGCCGGGGAAACCCTGTCGGAAACGGTGTCGGTCAATGTGGCCGCCGTCAATGACGCTCCGGTGGTGGGGGGAAGCGATCCCACCGACATTCTGGCCGGCGGCATCAATGATCCGATCCATGTGGTCAGCGGCTTCACCGTTGATGACGTGGATTCGACTTTGAACGGTCTGACCGTGCAGATGACCGGAGCGGACATGGGCGATAGCCTGGCATTGTCCGGGTTGGATCTGACCCTTGACGGCAATGGGGGGCTTAAGGTGTTCGGCACCGATATTTCGGTGGATTACGATACCGGCACCCATACGCTGACCTTTAGCGGCGCCGGTTCAGCCAGCATCTACCAAGAGATCGCCAATTCGGTGGTGCTGTCCAACGATAGCGGTACGCTGGAAGCCGGAACCCGGCAGTTCACCATGACCATGTACGATGTCGAGGGCGCGTCCGACAGCCTGACCACCGACGCCAATCTTGGCGCTCAGGTCACCTTGGCCGACGACGCCCTGGGCGATGTCCGCTGGGGCGCCGACGGCACCAGTCTGGGCGATGACATCAAGGTCATCCATACCGGGGCCGGTGACACCAGCATCAATGGGCAATTGGCCAATTATCTCAATGGCGGCGCCGGTTACGACAGCGTCACCTTGGAATTGGCCGATGGCAGCAATGGGTGGGTGTTCGATGTCGATGACGGCGATCCGACCAAGATCACCGCCACTTCGGCCACCGACGATAACTTTGTCGTTCATATCGATTCGAATGTCGCCGCCTCGGTCGACGCCAATACCGGTGATCTGGTGTTCAACGGCGACGCCAGCGGTTCGATCAGCTTTGACGACAATACCTCGGTCCATTTCGCCCATATCGAGCGTTTGGTCGGGTAGTCGGCTTTAACCAACGGAGCGGCCGTCCCCTGGCGGGGCGGCCGCTCTGTTTTTCAGTCGTAGAATCCGTCGGGGGGCCGCATCATGGTTTCGCCGCCGGAAAGCTGGCGGGCCCGTTCGGCGGCTTCCTCGCAATCGGTGATAAAGCTGCGAAGCGCCGACACGGCGCAATCGGCCGGGCTGCGGCCCAGGCGGCGGGCGATCAGGTGCAGACGTTGCTCAAGATCGCGATCAAGCTCCAGGCTTAGCATGGTCTCCTCCGTCAATTCCCTTGATTTATAGCGCTGTTCGGGACAAAAACCCGCATGACTTCACTTGCTCAAGAAACCGCGCTGCGGCGCACCTTCGCCATCATCTCTCACCCTGACGCCGGTAAGACGACGTTGACGGAAAAGCTGCTGATGTTCGGCGGCGCCATTCAGATGGCCGGCGCCGTGCGCGCCCGTGGCGAGCAGCGGCGGACCCGTTCGGATTGGATGGCCATCGAAAAGGAGCGCGGCATCTCGGTGTCGGCCTCGGTGATGAGCTTCGAGCATGAGGGCTTGTCCTATAATCTGCTTGATACGCCGGGCCACGAAGACTTTTCCGAGGATACCTATCGCACCCTGACCGCCGTCGATTCGGCGGTGATGGTGCTGGATGCGGCCAAGGGCATCGAAACCCAGACCTTGAAGCTGTTCGAGGTCTGTCGCATGCGCGATATGCCCATCGTCACCTTCATCAACAAGGTGGATCGCGAAGGGCGCGAGCCCATCGACCTGTTGGACGAAGTGGAAAAGACCCTGGCGCTGGACGTGGTGCCGGTCACCTGGCCGATCGGCATGGGCCGCGACCTCAAGGGGGTCTACGATCTGGTCAACGACCGCGTCATCATGTTCGATCCCGGTCGTGGCGATCATATCGCCGAAATGGCGGTGGACGCCCCCTTGGACAGCCCGGCCTTGGACGAGGCGGTGGGCAAGGCCGCCGCCGACCGCTTGCGCGACGAAGTGGAACTGGTCCGTGGCGGCTATCCCGAATTCGATCTGGAAAGCTTCCGTGCCGGCCATATGACCCCGGTGTTCTTCGGCTCGGCCTTGAAGACCTTTGGCGTCGCCGAGTTGCTGCGCGGCATCGGCCGGCTGGCGCCGCCGCCGCAGGCGCGCAAGACCGATGTGCGGGTGGTTGAGCCGGAAGAAGAAAAGGTCGCCGGCTTCGTCTTCAAGATCCAAGCCAACATGGACCCCAATCACCGCGACCGTATCGCCTTCTTCCGCATCTGTTCGGGCCGTTTCCGCCGCGGCATGAAGATCAAGCACGTGCGCTCGGGCAAGGTGATGGCGTTGGTCAACCCGGTGTTCTTCCTGGCGCAAAGCCGCGAATTGGCGGAAGAAGCCTATCCCGGCGATATCATGGGCATTCCCAATCACGGCCAGTTGCGTATCGGCGACACCTTGTCGGAATCGGAAGACATGAATTTCCTGGGCATTCCCACCTTTGCCCCGGAAGTGCTGCGCCGTGTCCGCCTGGACGATCCGATGAAGGCCAAGCAATTGCGCAAGGCCTTGGACGATCTGGCCGAAGAAGGTGTTTCCCAGGTGTTCAAGCCGGTGGACGGGGGATCTTGGATCGTCGGCGTCGTCGGCTTGTTGCAGTTCGACGTCCTCACCACCCGCATCGAATCGGAATACGGCATCAAGGCCGGTTTCGAGGATGGCGGCTTCGTCACCGCCCGCTGGGTGACGGCGGAAGACGCCAAGGAAATGGATCGTTTCGCCCTGGCCAATAAATCCAACATGGCCGAGGACCGCGAAGGCGCCGCCGTCTATCTGGCGCGCAATACCTGGCAATTGGGGCGAGCCCAGCAGGATTTCCCGGCCATTCGCTTCACCGCGACACGGGAACAGCACTAAAAGAAAGGGCCGGTCTCCCCCGAGACCGGCCCTTCTTCCTGATATCGTCAGATGATCAGTTGTTCTTGGCGCCCTGCTTGATCCACTTGCGGATCAGGTCGCGGTCGCACGATGACAGCTTTTTCTTGCCATGGGGCATTTGCAGCGACTTGTCGGCCTTGCCGTCGATCAGCACCATCAGGTTGCTGGTGACCGGGTCGCCGGCGACGATCATCGGACCGTGCTTGGTGCCCTTCATCAGGCCTTCATAGGAGGTCATGTCCAGACCGCTCTTTTCCAGGCCATCGCCTCCGGGCTGATGGCAGACGGCGCAGCGGATCTGCAAGATCGGCTGAATGTCCTCGGCGAAGCTGACCGGCTCTTGCTTGGCGAAGGCCGGAGTGGCGAGGCACACCGCCAGGGCGGCGGCGGCAATCGTGGTGATTTTCATAACCGGAAACTCCCCTGTCCTAAATTCACTAAAGAATGATCCCTAGAGCAATCCTAACGTAATTTGGCCCCATCGTCGCGGGGCAATACGGGGAAGCCGTGGGGCCGGACTGCGATTTCAACGGGGGCAAACCCGTCGATTGAACAAGAAAAAGCCTCCCCCCCGACGGCGCTTCATGCTTTATTAGCGCCCTTGCTCCGGTTGGATGGATTGGGATGACCAGCTTGAACACCTACCGCGCCGGCCCTGACGAGCGCGGCCATTTTGGTATTTTCGGTGGCCGCTTCGTGGCCGAAACCCTGATGCCGCTGATTTTGTCGGTCGAACAGGCCTATCAACAGGCCAAGGACGACCCCGCCTTTCAGGCGGAATTGCGCACGTGGCTAAAGCAATATGTCGGCCGCCCCAATCCGCTGTATTTCGCCGCGCGGCTGACCGAAGCCTTTGGCGGCGCCAAGATTTATCTGAAGCGCGAAGACCTGAACCACACCGGCGCCCATAAGATCAACAATTGCATGGGCCAGATCCTGCTGGCCAGCCGCATGGGCAAAAAGCGCATCATCGCCGAAACCGGCGCCGGTCAGCATGGCGTCGCCACCGCGACGGTGTGCGCGCTGCTGGGGTTGGAATGCGTCATCTATATGGGCGCCACCGACATCGAGCGGCAGGCCCCCAACGTCTATCGCATGAAGCTGCTGGGGGCCGAAGTGCGCCCGGTCACCTCGGGCGCGGCGACCTTGAAGGACGCCATGAACGACGCCTTGCGCGACTGGGTCACCAACGTCGACGACACCTATTATCTGATCGGCACGGTGGCCGGCCCGCATCCGTTCCCGGCCATGGTCCGCGATTTCCAATGCGTGATCGGCGAGGAAGTGCGGGCCCAGATGCTGGAAGCCGAAGGTCGGTTGCCCGATTCGCTGGTCGCCTGCATTGGCGGCGGCTCGAATGCCATGGGTCTGTTCCACCCGTTCTTGGACGATTCCTCGGTCCGCATCATTGGCGTCGAGGCTGGCGGTCACGGCCTGGACAAGCTGCATGCGGCGTCGTTGACCGGTGGCCGTCCTGGTGTTCTGCACGGCAATCGCACCTATCTGCTGCAAGATGGCGACGGCCAGATTCAAGAGGCTCATTCCATTTCCGCCGGCCTGGATTATCCCGGCATCGGCCCCGAACATTCGTGGCTGCATGACATCGGCCGGGTTGAATATGTCTGGGTCAAGGATGACGAGGCCTTGGCCGCGTTCCAGCAATGCACCCGGTTGGAAGGCATTATCCCGGCGCTGGAATCCAGCCATGCCTTGGCCCATGCCGCCAAGATCGCCGGCGGCTTGCCCAAGGACCACCTGATGGTCCTTAACATGTCCGGTCGTGGCGACAAGGACGTCAACACCGTCGCCCGCGCCTTGGGTGATGATTTCGGGGGATCCTTGTAATGAGCCGGCTGGCTGCGCGCTTCGCCAAACTGGCCGCCGAGAACCGGGCGGCCCTGGTGACCTATTCCATGGCCTTCGATCCCGACCGGGCGGCGAGCCAGGAATTGCTGAACGGATTGCCGGCGGCGGGGGCCGACATCATCGAATTCGGCATGCCGTTCACCGACCCCATGGCCGATGGTCCGGCGATTCAATATGCCGCGCAGCGATCGCTGGCGGCGGGCGGCACCCTGAAAGGCGTGCTGGAAATGATTGCCGCCTTCCGCCAGGGCGACAGCGAAACGCCGATCATCCTGATGGGCTATTACAACCCCATTTATTCCTGTGGGGTGGAAAAGTTTTGCGCTGATGCCGCCACGGCCGGCGTCGATGGCCTGATCCTGGTCGATCTGCCGCCGGAAGAAGCCGGCGAATTGTTGCCCTCTTGCCGGGCCAACGACATCGACTTCATCTTCCTGACCACGCCGACCAGCGATGACGCGCGTTTGCCGGTTATCGTCAGCAATGCGTCGGGCTTCGTTTATTACGTCTCCATCGCCGGCATCACCGGCACCGCCTCGGCTTCGGCTTCGGCCATCGGCGACGCGGTGACCCGGATCAAGCGTCATACGACATTGTCGGTTTGCGTCGGTTTCGGTATCAAGACGCCGGAACAGGCGGCTGAGGTGGCGCGGCTGGCCGATGGCGCCGTGGTCGGTTCGGCCATCGTCGCCGCCGCCGCCGAAGCCAAGGAACGGGGTGAGAATCCGGCCCAGGCCGCCTTGGCCCTGGTCCGCGAACTCGCTGCCGGCGTGCGCGGCGCGCGTGGTTAACAAAAAGGATTTCCCATGAACTGGTTGACCAATTACGTCCGTCCCAAGCTTCAGGCCCTGGTGCGGCCCAAGGAAGTGCCGGATAACCTGTGGCACAAATGCCCCAGTTGCGGTCACATGATCTTTCATCGCGATCTGGAAAAGACGCTGAACGTCTGCCAGCATTGCGGCCATCACATGCGGTTGGCGGTGAAGAAGCGCTTGGAAATGCTGTTCGACGACGGCAAGTACACCCGCATCGAATTGCCCAAGGTTGCCGATGATCCGCTGAAGTTCAAGGATCAGAAGCGCTATACCGACCGCCTGAAGGATACGCGGGCCAAGACCGGCGAACACGACGCCATCGTCGTCGCCCATGGCCGTTGCGCCGGCCAGAACGTGGTCATCGCCGCCTTCAATTTTGATTTCCAAGGCGGCTCCATGGGCGTCGCCGTCGGCGAGGGCATTGTCGCGGCCGCCGAACTGGCCGTGCTGCAAGACGCGCCCCTGATCGTCATTCCGGCTTCGGGCGGCGCCCGCATGCAGGAAGGCATCTTGTCCTTGATGCAGATGGCCCGAACCACCGTGGCGGTGGACAAGGTCAAGGAAAAGCGCCTGCCCTATATCGTGCTGTTGACCGACCCGACCACCGGCGGCGTCTCGGCCAGCTTCGCCATGCTGGGCGATATCGCCATTTCCGAGCCCGGCGCGGTGATCGGCTTTGCCGGCGCCCGCGTGATCGAAAGCACCATCCGCGAAAAGCTGCCCGAAGGTTTCCAGAAGGCGGAATACCTGCTGGAGAAGGGCATGATCGACATGGTCGTCGCCCGCAAGGATCTGCGCGATACCATCGGCCGCATCATTTCCATGCTGCGGAATCGCGGTTCGGCCGGCGATCTGGTGATGTTGCCGGTCGATACGCCCGATTTCGACCCGGAAACCGCTGCGCGGCTGTGACATGATCGATAGCGTCCTCGAGCGTCTCACCCGGTTGCACCCCAAGGTTATCGACCTGTCCTTGGACCGGGTGCTGACGCTGTTGGACAAGTTGGGGCATCCGCAGAACCTGCTGCCGCCGGTCATCCATGTGGCCGGCACCAACGGCAAGGGCTCGACGGTGGCGTTCCTGCGCGCTTTTTGCGAGGCCGCCGGATTGCGCGCGCATGTCTACACCTCGCCGCATCTGGTGCGTTTCGCCGAACGCATCCGCGTCGGCGGTCAGATCATTTCCGACGATGCCCTGCTGGCTCTGCTGGAAGAGATCGAGCAGGTCAATGGCGACGATCCCATCACCTTTTTTGAAATCACCACGGCGGCGGCCTTTTTGGCCTTTTCCCGCAATCCGGCCGATGTGGTCATTTTGGAAACCGGGCTGGGCGGGCGATTGGACGCCACCAATGTGGTGGAGCGCCCGGCGCTGACCGTCATCACCCCCATCGCCATGGATCATGAAAGTTTCCTTGGCGGCCGGATCGAGGCGGTGGCGGCGGAAAAGGCCGGCATCATGAAGCGCGGCATCGCCTGCATCCTGGCCGATCAGGGCCGGGCGGTGAGCAAGGTGCTGGAGGCGCGTTCGTTGGAAATGGGCGTGCCACTGATCAAGGAAGGCAAGGATTTCTTTGTCCGCGCCACCCCGGATGGCGGCACCTTGTACAAGGGGGTGGCGCAAGAGCTGGAGCTGCCGCCGCCGGCTTTGCTGGGGGCGTTCCAGATGCGCAATGCGGCGGTTGCCCTGGCCGCGCTTGAACGCCTGAGCCTGGGTGAAAAACCGCCGATCCTGCCGGAATTTGCCGCCGCCGCCCTGAGCTTGGGGATGAAAACGGTGCAATGGCCGGCGCGCTTGCAGCGTCTGACCGCCGGTCCGCTGGTCGATCTGTTGCCGGACGGCTGGGAGCTGTATTTGGACGGCGGTCATAATCCGCATGCGGCCGAGGCCATCGCCCGTCACCTGCGCTCGTGGCGCGACAAGCCGTTATTGGGGGTGTTCGGCATCCTTGCCAACAAGGATGTGGATGGTTATCTGGGGCACATGGCCACCCGCTTTCACTCCCTGCGCACGGTGGCCATTCCGGGCGAAGCCGCGACGCTGTCGGCGGAAGATGCCGCCTTGTGCGCCACCAAGCATTTCGCCATGGACGCCAAGCCGGCGGATTGCGTCGATGGCGCCCTGCGCGCCCTGATCGCCGGTCACCCCGGCCCGGCTCGGGTGTTGATTTGCGGTTCGCTCTATCTCGCCGGCACCGTGCTGGCCGACAATTCCTGAACGCAGGGCGTCCGATCTTTCAGCCTCCCTGATCGGTTGCGATCAGCGGGATAGGGGGGGCCGTCGTTTGGCGCGCTTGCGTCCGCGCCAAACGCCAAGAAACTGTGTATAGAAAAGGCGATACGCTTTTCAGGGACAAGGGGAACGGGGATGCAAGAGCAAGAGGACGTCGCCGTCGAGGTGACCGAGCGCGGCTGGATGAACCGGATTGGCGATTCCTTCAAGGCGATGCTGGTCGGCCTCGTCCTTATTGTCGTGTCCTTTCCTGTGCTGATCTGGAACGAGGGACGGGCCATCGATGCGGCTCGGTCGCTGGCCGAAGGCCGGGCGACGGTGACCGCCGTGGCGGCTGACGCGGTCAGTCCCGGCAATGACGGTCATCTGGTCCACCTCAGCGGTCGGCTGACTTCGTCGGACGTGCTGGTGCCGGCGACGGTGCTTGCCCGGCCGGCCATCAAGCTGCACCGAAATGTCGAGGTGTTCCAATGGGAAGAGTCGAGCCAATCGCAGACGCGCGACAAGGTCGGCGGCGGCTCGACGACGGAGACCACCTATACCTATCGCAAGGCGTGGTCCGGCGGTCTGAACGATTCAACCCAATTCCATAAGCCGGGCGGCCACAAGAACCCGGCCGCCATGCCGGTTTCCGATGCCACTCAGGTGGTGGAAAATGCCCGTGTCGGTGCTTTTCGCCTGACCCGCCCGGTGCTTGATCAAGTGGATTTCTATCAACCGGTGCCGGCGGAATCGCTGTCGGCGCTGGCCGCGCGTGATTTGCGCCGGTCCCTGACCGTCGCCGGCGAATGGGCCTATTCCGGCGCTGCCGATGATCCGAAGGTGGGGGATTTCCGGGTCGCCTACAGTTTGGTGCCGGCGGCCGAAATCAGCATCATTGCCCGCCAAAACCGCGCCACCCTTGAACCCCACCATACCCGCAACGGCGAAGAATTGCTGATCGTCAGGCCGGGCGTGGTCGGAGCCGATACCATGTTCGCCGAGGCCGAGCGGGATAACGCAATCCTGACCTGGATTTTGCGGCTGGTCGGCTGGCTGGTGATGTTGTTCGGCTTCGTGATGCTGAGCCGGTTGCTGGTGGCGTTGGCGGCGGTCATTCCGCTTTTGGCCGATATCGTCGCTGGCGGGATTTTCCTGGTGGCGCTGCCGTTGTCGCTGTGCCTGTCCTTGGTCACCATCGCCCTTGCCTGGATCGCTTTCCGCCCGTTGATCGGCATTCCGCTGCTGGTGCTTGCCGGCGCGGCGGCGGCGGCGCCGTTTCTGCGCCGCCGTTTCGTCAAGGCTTAAAGCAAGGCGCCTTCAATCAGCGGCGCGTTGCATCAACGACCGATATTACTTCCGCAATACGGCCACCGCTTCCAGGTGAGCGGAATGGGGGAACTGGTCGATGGGGGTGATGGTTTCCACGCCATACCCGCCCTTGACCAGGATGGCCAGATCGCGGGCCAGGGTGGCCGGGTTGCACGATACCGCCACCACGACCGCCGGGCCGGCTTCGGCCAGGTGTTCGGCCTGAGCTTGGGCGCCGGCACGGGGCGGGTCGAAAACCACCGCCTGGAATTTCTTCAATTCATGCGCCAGCAAAGGCCGGCGCGCCAGATCGCGGGTTTCCGTGGTGATCTTGAGGCCGGCATGGTTGGCGCTGGTTTCCAGACTGAGCAGAGGCGCTTCGTCGCCCTCCACCGCATGAAGGGTGGCGCCGGTCGATGCCAGCGGAAAGGTGAAGCTGCCGCAGCCGCAATAAAGATCGGCCACGGTTTTGGCCTTGCCGACACCATCGACCACCAGCCGGGCGATGGCTTTTTCTCCGGCTTCGGTCGGTTGCAGGAAGTTGCCCGGCGGCGGCTCGACGGCGATAGCGGCAAAGTGCAGCAGGGCGGGCTGACGGCGGGCGATGGGTTCGATGAAGCCGGCACCGGGGCGACGCCAGGACAAGCGGGCCAAGTTCTGGCTGTCGGCGAAGGCGGCCAGTTTCTCGCGGTCGAACAGATCAAGGCGGGCATCGGCTTCGATCAGCAGATCCAGGCCGTTTTCACTGAGATTGACGACGACGTCGCCGTCCTCGCCCTCGGCCACGGTGGTGGTCAGGATCGCGCGCAACGGGGCGATGATCGCCACCACCTTGCGGTCCAGCAGCAGACAATCGTCAAGGTCGATGATGGTGTGGCTGGCGCGGGCATTGAAGCCCAGCACGGTGGAGCCCTTGCGGCGGTGAAAGGCGAAGGCGGCGCGGCGGCGGCTGCCGGTGGCAACCCGCAGCATCGGCGCCACCGGCACCTCGCCCAAGCCATGACGGGCCAGTTGGGTGATCAGCAGGCCACGCTTCCATTCGGCATAAGAGAGGTCATCCAGATGTTGCAGCGAACAGCCGCCGCAACGGCCGTATTGGGGGCAGGGGGGCACGGCCCGGCCGGGACCGGATTGGGTCACCTCGATCAGGCTGGCGGCAAGGCCATCTCCGCGCCGGCCTTCGATGCGGGCGACGGCGCGGTCGCCGGGCACGGTGAAGGGGACGAATACCAGATCGTCACCCAAGCGGGCGACGCCGTCGCCTCGGGCGCCGATTTCGGTGATTTCGACTTCGACGTTTCGGGGCGGCGGGGTGGAACGCGGCTTGGCGCGGTTACTGCTTCTGGCGGGTTTGCGCTTGATCATGGCGAGGTCTTCATGGTTTGGGCCGCCCGGCCGAGATCGGCGAGGAAGGCGGCGATGATGTCGGAACTGGCCCGGGTCAGCGCCGCGACTTCCGCTTGCGGTCCGGCGGCGCTGCTGATATTGGCCTGATAGCTCTTAAGCAGCAGCAAACTGCCGTCGCGGGCCGAAACCACCGTCAATTCCACCGCGGCATTGGCTTGCCCCGCCGCTGTCGTCATCTCGAAGCGGTTCAGTCGGCCACGCACGATCCAATCTGGCGGCACCCGCGTTTCCGGGGTGATCACGGTGGCGGCAATGCCCGATTGGCGCAGCGCTTCGACCAATGCCCCTTGCAGCAAGGCGGTGGGCGGTTCGGCCCACAGATCATAGCGATAACGGCCCAAAGCGCCATCGGCGTCTTGATAGGCCAAGGGGCGTTCCGACAGCACGCCATCGGTGCTGAGATGGCCGACTTCGACGATGCCCAGTGCCGGCGTGCTGAAAAGGGCTGATTGGCGGGCGGTTTCCAGCCGGTAGAAGCGGTCCTTGGGCGGCGCGGGTTGGGCGCAGGCGGCCACAAGGGCGGCCATGGCGCAAGACAGAAGAAGGCGAGACAGAATCATTATGCGAATTGCCTGTTCCATGGCCGGGTCGGCTCCGCCCCGGCGGAAGGGACCCAATAAAATTAGCGCCGTCCCGGTCCGTCCTCGGCCCCTTTGGTGCCGCCGATCAGCACGCCTGGGTTATCGCGGATCTGGCGGCTGAATTCATGCACGTTGCGGCTGGTTCCTTCAAGGTTATAGGCGATGGAATCGATATTGCGAGCCAACGCTTGCAAGGTATGGCGCAAATCCTTGATGGATTGGTCGATGTTGCCTTTGTTGCCGTCAATGGTGGCGACGACATTATCCAGTTTCTTGCGTGTTTCCACCAGCCCGGCGGTCAATTCGGCGGTATTGGCCAGCGAGGCGGAGATGGCGGCGGCATTGCTGTCGTTAATCACCTGGGTTGACAGCGTGCCGGTGATTTTTTGCACATCGCTGGTGATCCGCGGCGCCTTGGCGGCCAGATCGCTGGACAGGGTAACCAGATTGGCCAGCAATTCCGGGGCTTGCTTTTGCATGATCAGCCCCAAGGCTTCGACCTGGGTATTCAACGTCGCCATCAGCGGCAACAAGCCCTGGTCGTTGAGCTTGGAGACTTCGCCGGCCATGGAATTCATGGTGGCGAAGATGTTGGCGGCGGCGCCGCCGGGAATTTCCGCGCCAGGGGGAAGCAGGATGTCCGAGGTTCCGCCCTTGATATCCAAGGTCGGCGCCGCCAGGATGCCTGGCGCGGTAATGCGGGCAATGGAGCCTTCGGGCACCGCCCAGCCTTGGCGGACGGCCATGGTGACGCGGAACCAGGTGCGGCTGTCCTTTTGATAGCCTTGGATTTCCTCGACCTGGCCGACGACGAAGCCTTCATAGGTGACCTTGCTGCCGTATTTGATGCCGCTGACATTGGGCAATTGGGTTCGGTACAGATCGACCGAACCGGTCTTGCCGGTCAACAGCGCCACCGACACGATCAGGGCCACCAGCATGGCCAGCACGAAAACGCCGACGATGATGTAATTTGTGCGTGCGTCCCTCATAGCCCGTTCCTTTTGTCGTCCGCCGTGTCGTGGTGGTTTTCTTTTTCCCCCAAGAGCCGGCGCAAATAGGCATCGGGGTCGATCTCGGCTTCTTCGGTGCGGCGGTTCAGCAGGTTCTGGATGCGCTCGTTGTCCGCGTTCTTGATCGCCTCGACCGTGTCCAGCGCCAGCACCTCGCCCTTATCGAGCACACAGATGCGGTCAGCGATCTTGAAGGTGCTGTCCAGGTCGTGGGTGACGACGATGATGCTCATGCCCATGGCGTCGCGCAGGCGCAAGATCAGGTCGTCGATGGAAGACGCCACCACCGGGTCCAGCCCCGCCGATGGTTCGTCGCAGAACAGCAGGCGGGGATCCATGACGATGGCGCGGGCAAAGGCGGCCCGCTTGATCATGCCGCCCGACAGTTCTGACGGCATCAGATCCTCGAACCCGGCCAGCGAGACCACCTCCAGCTTCAGGCGGGTGACGATGCCGATGGTGGTTTCATCCAAGGCGGTGTGTTCGCGCAACGGCAAGGCGATATTGTCGCCGACGCTCATGGACGAAAACAACGCGCCCGATTGAAAGGCGACGCCCATGCGGGTGCGCAGATCCTGGCGTTCCAGGGCGGACAGGGTGTTGATATCCCGGCCCAGGATGCGGATGGTTCCGGATGTGGGACGCAGCAATCCCAACAGGTGATTGAGAAGCGTGGTCTTGCCCGACCCCGATCCCCCCATGATAACGAAAATCTCGCCCGGCATGACGGCCAGCGACACGTTCTTGAGGACGTGGCGGTCGCCGTAATGGGTGTTGAGGTTGACGACCTCGACGCTGGGGGTGTCACGGCTCATCGGGTCACCAGGAAAACGAAGATCATGTCGGTGATGACAATGGCGGAAATGGCATGCACCACCGAGCGGGTGGTCATGCGGCCGACGCCTTCGGCCCCGCCCGACACCGAGGCCCCGTTGACGACGCCGACAATGGTCACCAACACCCCGAAGATGGCGCTTTTGGCCAATCCGTGCAGCAGGTCGTTCAGCTTCAACAGCGACAGCACCTCGTCGGCATAGCCGGCGATGGTGCCTTGCAATTCAAGGCTGATATAGAGACCGGCGGCGAACAGCCCGACCAGATCGGCCCACAGGGTCAACAGCGGCATCAAGATCATCATCGCCAGCAGCGGCGGCGCCACCAGGAAACGGATCGGGTTGATGCCCATGACGGTGAGCGCGTCGATTTCCTGGTTGATGCGCATGGTTCCCAGCCGTGCCGCCAAGGCTGAACCAGAGCGCCCGGCGACCAGGATGCCGGTGATCAAGGGGGCGAATTCGCGCACCACCGACAAGACCACGCCCAAGGTGACCCGGCTTTCGGCGCCGAAAGTCCTGAGGGTATAGATGCCTTGGATCGCCAGCATCAGGCCGATGGTGGTGGACAGCACGGTAATGATCGGCAAGGCGGCGATGCCGATATCCATGGCCTGGGCGGCGACGGCGGGGGCGCGGACCGGTTGGCGCCGCCAATGTCCCAAGACCAGCCAATAGATCGCCAGACCCAGCAACGTGGCGGCAAAGCCGAATTCGGACAATCCTCGGGCGGCGCCGCGGCCCAAACGTTCGAGAAATCGGGTGAAGGCGGACACGGCGGTTACGCTTTCAGGCCGGCCTCGACCGTGTCGGCCAGGGCGAACACCTTGTCGAGCCGGGCCAGTTGCAGAACCCGCATGGCCGGGGCGCTGACCGCGGCCAGGACAAAGCGGGTGCCGTTCTTGCGAGCCTGTTGATAGGCCTCGACCAGCGAGGCGATGCCGGAGGAATCGATATAGACGACGGCGGCCAGATCGACGATCACCGGCCGCCGTTCGAACATCAGCTCCATCAGGTGCTTGCGGATGGTGGGGGAGTGTTGCAAATCCACTTCCCCGGCCAGCGCCACCACCACGGCTCCGTCTATTTCGCGGCTTTCGATCTTCATAGCCCACCCATGCGCTTGATCATGCGTAACAGATTGCCTGCTCCGGGCGGCGGTGCCAAGAACTCCACGTCATCCATGACCATCCGCATGAAATGCGTGCCCAAGCCGCCGGGGCGGATGTCGTCGAGGTCACGGGGGCACACCCTGGCCGGATCGACCGGCGCGGCGAAATCGATCAGCTGGATATCCAGGCACGCGGCGTCGCCGCGCACCTGCACGATCAGGTCACCCTCGCCGCCGCCATAGGCGTGCCGGATGATGTTCTGACAGGCCTCGTCCACCGCCAGCACCACGTCGGGGATGACGGCGGGCGGGCACGCCAGATGCTCCAGCGCCTGAGCGACGGCGGCGCGGATCGCCGCCAGACTGGCCGGTCGGGCCTGAAATTGCCGATAGAGCGCGGGGGTCTGGCGGGCGTCTTCGATCACCACCATGGTCAGGTCGTCTTTCAACGTCATGCCATCGTCAACGATCTGGCTGACCAGGGCGCGCAGGCGGTCAGGGGCGGGGCGGACCCGGTGCGGCATCAGCCGGCGGGCGACGCCGTCGGCGCCCAGCATGCCGTGGCTGTTGCCGGCCTCGGTCAGGCCATCGGTGAACAGGTACAGCGTGCCGCCATTGAGATCGATGATGCTTTCCGGGCAGCCTTGGGCGAACAGCTCGGGGACGATGCCCAAGGGCGGCATACCGTCATCGATGCGTTCCTGACGGGCGCCGCAGCATAACAGCGGCGGTTCATGGCCGGCATTGGCCAAGACCACCGTGCCGGCGGCCGGGTCCAAGATGCCGGCGATCATGGTGACGAACATGCCGGCCGAACTGGTTTCGGCCAGTTCGGCGTCAATGGCTGACAGCACCGCCGCCGGGCCATCCAGGCGTTTGGCCAGGCACCGGAACAAGCTGGCGGTCTTGGCCATCAGCAGGGCGGCGTTCATGCCCTTGCCGGAAACGTCGGCGATGGCGAAAGCCAGCTTGCCGCCGGGCAATTCGACCACGTCGAAAAAATCCCCAGACACCCCGCGCGCCGCCAGATTGATGCCGTGAATGGGAAATTCCGCCGGCCGTTCGGGGGGCAGCATGGCGCGTTGGATATCGGCGGCCAGGGCCAGTTCGCGCCGCATGACTTGTTGTTCGGCCATGGCGGCGGCTTGGCGGGCATTGATCAGAGCCAGGGCGGCGGAGGCCGCCAAGGCCTGCAACACCCGGCGGTCGGCGGAATCGAAGCTGCCGCCGCCGATCTTGTTGAACAGCTCGATCGCCCCCAGACGTTCGTCGCGCACCGACATCGGCGCGCACAGGACCGAGCGGGTGATGAAACCGGTCTTGCCATCGACCTGATGGGCGAAATCGGGATCATTGCCGGTATCGCGCACCAGCTCGGTGGCATTGCGGTTGACGGCGCGCCAGACGATCCCTTGACCTTTGACCAGCCGCAGGCCGGTGACGTCGGTGGGGCCGGAGCAGGCGCGGCAAACCAGATCGCCGGTTTCTGGTTCCATCAGGAAGATGGACGCGGCTTCGGCGTCCATGCGGCTGGTGATGTGGGTGATGCCGATGCGCAGGGTTTCCTCGATATCCAGCGAGCGGGCGAAATCGGCGGTCATCTCGGCGATCAGGTCCAGATCGTCGGCCAAGTTTGTCGGCAAAGCGTGCGGGAGTTCTTCGATGCGCATGGAGCGATGATGCCCCGGAATGGCGAAGGGGTAAAATCCCTTTTCGCTACGGGGGTATAGTCGTGAAAAAAGCATGAAATTTCAGGCGGTTGTTCGGTGAAATTTTTGTTGCGGCGCGAAGGCTTCGTTGACTTGGCCGGTCTGGTGATGAGAATCCCCTGTGCCTAAAATCTTTAGGGAAACCGGACATGTTCACTTTGGCAAATGCATTGGGCGAAATGCCGAAGCCGCCTTCGGCTCATATCCGGGTTCTCAGCCGGGATCACCGGCCATTCCCCATTCCGGGCCGTCCATCGGTACAGCCGTCGGACGATCATTGGAATGAGATCCTGGCGACATTGGATGTGGCCTTTCAGCCCATCGTCAATATCCATACCGGCGCTTGCTATGGGTACGAGGCGCTGCTGCGCAACACCGCCGAGGCCGGTTTCGAATCCATCTCCGATTTCTTCGATACGTGCCACGCCCTGGGCGTGCTGACCGACGTGGAAATGGCGTTGCGGGAAAAGGCGGTGGCCAAGTTCCTGCAACTGGACCATTGGCGGCAAAGCAAGCTGTTCTTGAATCTGGACAATCGCGGCCTGGAACTGGAAGGCGATTTGCCGCTGCGGACCCGCAAGATGCTGGAGCGCTATGGCATCGAGGAATCCCAGGTGGTGTTCGAGGTTTCGGAACAGCACCCCTTTGGCCAGCCCAACCATGCGGCGGCCATCTTCAATCATTACAAGCGCAACAATTTCCGTCTGGCCATCGACGATTTCGGCACCGGCTTTTCCGGCCTGCAATTGCTGTATTTCGCCGCTCCGGATTTTTTGAAAATCGACCGTTTTTTCGTTTCCGACATCGCCAATGATTCGAAGAAGAAACTGTTCTTGTCGCAGATCGTCAACATCGCCCATCTGCTGGGGGTGGTGGTGCTGGCCGAAGGGGTGGAAACCGAACGCGAGTACTTTGTCTGCAAGGATATCGGCTGCGACCTGATCCAGGGCTATCTGGTGCAATATCCTGATCGCGACATGAGCTTGATGCTGCCCCATTACGACCACATTGACCGCATGTCTCGGCGCGAACGGCGGGTGGCGGTGTCGGATCAAAAGCTGATTGCCGACCAGATCGCCTATGTCGATCCGATCCGGCTGGATTGCACCATGGAGGACGTGTTCGAACGTTTCCGCGCCGACAAGACGGTGACTTTTTTCCCGGTGGTGGATGCGGCGGGCGAACCGGTGGGCATCGTGCGCGAGACCGAGCTGAAGGATTACACCTATTCGCTTTACGGCAAGGCGCTGATTTCCAACAAGACCTTGGGTCGCCGGCTCAAGAGCTTCGTCACCCGCTGCCCGATGGCCGATATCAACACCCGGGCCGAGCATATCTTGCAGGCCTATTCGGCGGTGGAGAAATCGGAAGGCATCATCATCGTCGAGGACATGAAGTATGTGGGCTTTTTGTCGGCCCATTCGCTGTTGCGCGTCATCAATGAAAAAAATCTGGCGGCGGCGCGGGATCAGAACCCGTTGACCAAACTGGCCGGAAATAATCTGATCCATGAATACGTGTCGGAAGCCCTGGGGGCCATCGACAGCGAATTCGTGTTGGCCTATTTCGATTTCGATAATTTCAAGCCGTTCAACGACAAATACGGCTTCCGCCTGGGCGACCGCGCCATCTTGCTGTTCGCCGAATTGCTGGCCAAGACCTTGCCGCGGGATACCGGCTTTCCCGCCCATATCGGCGGCGATGATTTCTTCGGCGGTTTCCGCCGCACCGATTTCGACGAAGCGTTGCGGGTTTCCGCCGAATTGTGCGCCACTTTTTCGCGTGACGTGGAAAGCTTTTACGACGACGAGACCCGCCGCTTGGGCCATATCGTCGGCCAGGATCGCGTGGGCAACGTGGTGCGTTTCCCGCTGATGACCATTTCAGCGGCGGTGGTTCACCTGCCGGCCGGTCGGCCGGTCTATTCGGTCGATGACGTCAGCCAATTGATCGCCGAGCTGAAAAAGGAAGCGAAGAAATCGCCGGATCATGTGGCCTCGGCGGCGCTGGTGAGCGGGCATAGCTGATTTCGCACTATTCCCCTTGCAATCAAACGGTGCCGCTGCTTTTATTATATGCCTAAAGGCATAGGTGATTTATGGTTCACGGCGCAGCACTTGGTCGGAAGCGGTTGGGGCGACAGATTGTCGTGGCGGCATTGGTGGCGCTGTTGATCGGGGCGGCCAACGATCTTGTCAGCCCGCTTTTTTCCTTCAGCGCAGAGGTGGTCATTGGGCTGAGCCTGCTGAGCGGGGGGCTGGTGATCGTTGGTGGTCTTGGTCGCAACGGTCTTGGTCGCAACGGTCTGGGGCCGGCGGCGGTGGTCAAGCCATTGCTGCGCTGCGCACGCGGCTCCTCGGTATGCTGTCTTGTCACCATGATCCTGACCGTGGCCGCCATGGGGCATTGGACTGTCTTGCATCAGCCGCAGGGCGGGGGGCTGGCGGCGGCGCTGCCGGCGGCCGTGACCATTCAGCATGGGCTGGGCATTACCGAGATCTGCTTGGTTGACGACGATTATCAGGTTTCCGGGGGGGCAGACTGATCGCCCTTCCGCGACAGCTTGCGCAGGACGACGACCATACCCGGAACATCGACGCCGCCATCCTTGCGGGTCACCGCATCTTCCAGCAATGCGACGGCGAAACCGGCGAAATCGGCTTGTTCGCGCACATATCTTGGCCCATGGGCATAGCGGTGCTTGGCTCCCAGCATATAGCTGTCGCTGTCCTCGGCTTTTTCCAAGGTGAAGGCCAAGACGCCGTCATCGCGCAAGGCATTGCGGGCGGCGGCCAGGACCGGGGTCAGATTGCCCATATAGACGATGACATCGGCGGCGGCGATCAGGTCATAACGATCCGGGCTGATATTCAGGAATTCTTCGAGTTCGGCTTCGTGCAGGTGATCGTATAATCCGCGTTCCCTCGCCTTGGCGACCATGGCGGGCGACAGATCCAGCCCATCAAGGGTGAGCGCCAATGGCCGCAGGACGGGGGCGGCTAATCCGGTGCCGCAGCCGGCGTCCAGAACGGTCATTCCCTCGGTCCGTTCCAGGCAGCGGGCCAGGGCATCGGCCAACAAGGCCGGGCCGCGATATTCCAGCGCGTTCACCAAGACCGAATCGAAGCGATCGGCATATTCGTCAAACAATTGGCGGACATAAGCTTGGGGGGCGCGTTGAGGGGTGTCGGCGGTGCCGGTCAGGGCCAGCCCCAGGCCGGCGCCGTGGGTGTCGTCGGGATCAAGCGTCAGGCAGTGGCGATAGGCTTGGGCGGCGCGCTCGACTTGGCCCAGGGCGCGGCAGGCCTCGGCAAGGCAGAACCATGGCTTGATGTGATCGGGGGCGATGGCGGTGGCGTGGTCAAAGGCCGCCGCTGCCCCTTCTTCGTGGCCTTGGGCTTGGCGGACCAGCCCCAGTTCGACCCACGCATCGCAATTGCGCGGGGACAGTTTCGTTGCCTTTTCCGCGTGTTCGCGGGCCTTTTCCAATTGCCCTATGTGCCGATAGACCGAAGCCAGATTGGTGCGGGTGCCGGCGTGATCGGGACGGATATCGACCGCTCCCTCCAAAATGGTGGCGGCTTCGACAAGGTTGCCGCATTCCTTTAACGCCAAGCCAAAATTATTCAACGCCGAAGGCCAAGCCGGACGGAGTTGCAAGGCGCGGCGCAGGCATTGCGCCGCTTCATGAGCCTCGCCGATTTCGTTCAGCAGAGCCCCCAAGGTGTTCCAGGCTTCGGCATGGCCGGGATCGGCGGTGACGGCATGGCGGCAATGGGTGATGGCATCGCCATTGCGGCCTTGCTGGCGCAGCAGATGACCCAGGCGGGCATGGGCTTCGGCGTGATAGGGCTGCAAGCCCAGGACGGTGCGGAAATGCAGGCAGGCTTCGGCGTGTTCGCCGCAAATGTCCAAGGCCCGCCCCATGGCCAAATGCAGGGCGGCTTGTCCGGGAGTGATGGCAATGGCGGTGGCCAGGTGTCCCGCGGCGCGCTTGCCTTGGTTTTGGTCCAAGGCCAGCAGGCCCAGCAGGTAATGGGCGCCGCCGAAGGCCGGGGATGCTTCGACCAACTGACGGGCCAGCCGGCGCGCTTCCCCCGGTTTGCCGATTTCATAGGCGCGCATGGCCTCGGTGAAAACCGTGGCTGTGCTTTTTATGGTTTTTGCGCGCATGTGGGCTCTGCTCCCCCGTCAGAATAATGACTTCTGCGATCCCCACAGCCGAGATGGTAAACCCAAGGATGGGGCGGGGGCAATGACGGCATGGGCCGGGTATCAACGCAAGGCGTTGCTGATCAGGTATTTGGCGATATCGACGGGTTTTATTTTAAAATTCTTCGGCGGTTCCTTGCCTTCCAGGGCCAAGGCGACCAGGGCGGAATTCTCGACGTTGGTGACGGTGACCTTGAAAATTCCCTGGGCGCCGCGCAGCTTCGGGTAATAATTGGGATCGACCGGCTTTTCCTTGCGGGCCAGGCGCTCAAGGGCGTCGGCCTCGGTCAGCTCGGTATCCTCGGCTTTAAGAACCTTCCAGTCGGTTTGCCCGGCAAAGCCGACGAGCGCCTCATCGGGGGTCCCTTCCCCGACCACGCCAAGCTTGTAGAGGTTCTTGCCCAGGCCGACATCGGCGCCCCATTCCTGGTTGGCCTTGCTGGTGGCGACGTAAATGACCGGCATGGCGGCCCATCCTTTTGCTGCTGCGGCGCTGGAGAAGGGCGAGGTTTAACACTAATCGGCCAAAGCCGACAATGGTCGCTCGCTCCAATGGGCGGCAAAGAATGGCGATGCCAACAAAGAGCGGCAACGCGAGAGCGGCTGCGGCCCCTGCGGACGGTACTATAATACCTTGCCTGTAACGCATTGATTTGACTTGCTTTATTTGCTGTTGACTCTGTCCGGTTCCATGGCATACTCCGCCCCCTCGAATGCCGGGGTGTCCCGGCGTTTCCAACTGGTTTTGCCGTGGGTGACATGAAGACCTTGAACGTCAAACCGTCCGAAGTGCAGAAGAAGTGGGTTGTGATCGACGCGGACGGCGTCGTTCTGGGCCGCCTCGCCAGCGTCATCTCGATGCGCTTGCGGGGTAAGCACCTCCCCACCTTCACCCCCAATGTCGACATGGGCGACAATGTGATCGTCATCAACGCCGAAAAGGTGAAGTTGACCGGCAACAAGCTGGCCGACAAGACCTTTTACTGGCACACCGGCCATCCCGGCGGCATCAAGGGCCGTACCGTGGGACAGCTGCTTTCGGGCCGCTTCCCCAACCGGGTCATCGAAAAGGCGGTGGAACGCATGATCACTCGTGGTCCGCTGGGCCGCGCCCAGATGAAGAATCTGCGCGTCTATGCCGGCTCCAGCCATCCCCATGAAGCGCAGCAGCCGGAAGTGCTGGACGTGGCTTCCATGAATCCTAAGAACAAGAGGTAGTCATGGCCGATCTCTCCAGTCTGGCCGATCTTCAGGCCGCCGTCCCGCAGGTTCAGCCCGTTTACGAGCGTAAGGTTGACGCCCAGGGCCGTGCCTATGCGACCGGCAAGCGCAAGAACGCCATCGCCCGTGTCTGGCTCAAGCCCGGCAGCGGCAAGATCGTGGTCAACGGTCGCGACGTCACCACCTATTTCGCCCGTCCGGTCCTGCGCATGCTGATCAATCAGCCGTTCCAGACCGCCCGTTGCGAAGGCCAGTTCGACATCATGTGCACCGTCAATGGCGGTGGACTGTCCGGTCAGGCCGGTGCTCTGCGTCATGGCATCAGCCGTGCGTTGACCTTCTTCGACCCGGCCATGCGTCCGGCCTTGAAGGCTGGCGGCTTCTTGACCCGCGACCCCCGCGTCGTCGAGCGCAAGAAGTACGGCAAGCACAAGGCGCGCCGGTCGACCCAGTTCTCGAAGCGCTAAACCAGCGGCTCGAAAATTGTTGGAAGGAAAGGGCTTGGAGCAATCCAGGCCCTTTTCGTTTGTGTGCCCATCTGGGGCGCATGACGGCGATAAGGCTGGTGTCGAGCTTGGCGGCTGCTTCCGGGGGCTGGGGGCCGCTCTGGCGCGGACTGGAGGGCGTGGTGCCGGCGAACCAAGACGATTTCCCATCACCCGCAAATGTTTTCGCCCAGCCGTATATAAGACTCGCGCGGGCGTGCGGGATTCATTTTGGCTGTTAGGAGTGGCGGTTTTGTTTGGTTTTGGAAAAGTGACGATGGTGTGAAAAAGGGTTTGACGGGGGCGGGGCGGGGGCGTACAAACCGGCCTCCCCGCTGGACGGAGCGATCTTGAGGGCGGGGGGCGCGGAGGGGAGCAATGGCTTCGCG
>NZ_JAGTUF010000040.1 GCF_018224925.1 Magnetospirillum sulfuroxidans
CTGACCACACAACATCCCGTAGCGCCCCCCTGCAACCCCAAACCCTCGCCTGACGCGCCATACTGAGAACTGCTGGCTGGCACCGATCAACCTTGATCGACCTGGGGAAAAGGTCCATAAAACCTGCCATCCCTTTGACTGTGCGGGTTTTCGCCGTGACTGCCACCCCAGATCCCATCGCCTTCATCGATTTGAAAACCCAGCGCCTGCGTATCGCCGACAAGGTCGAAGCGGCACTAAAAAAGGTGTTGGAGCACGGTGCCTTCGTCATGGGGCCGGAAATCATCGAGCTGGAAAAGCAATTGGCGCAATGGGGCGGGGTTAAACATGCTCTTGCCTGTGCCAGCGGCACCGACGCTCTGGTTTTAGCGCTGATGGCCAAAGGAATCGGTCCTGGTCACGCCGTCTTCGTGCCATCCTTTACTTTCGTCGCCACCGCCGAGGCAGCCGTTCTGGTTGGTGCCACTCCGGTTTTCGTCGATATCCTGCCCGATCTGTTGACCATGGACCCGGCCAGCCTGCAACGTTGCATCGATTCCTGCCCGTCGCATCTGGTGCCTAAGGCGGTGATGCCGGTGGATCTGTTCGGTCAACCGGCCGACTACGTGGCCCTTGGCGCCATCGCCACCAAGCACGGCCTGACCATGATCGCGGATGCGGCCCAAAGCTTCGGCGCCGCCCTGCACGGAAAACCCGTGGGTGCCCTGGCTGAAATGACCACCACCAGCTTCTTCCCGGCCAAGCCCCTGGGATGCTATGGCGATGGCGGCGCGGTACTGACCGACGACGATGGGCTGATCGAGATTCTGCGCTCCATCCGCAACCATGGTCAGGGGCGTGACCGTTATGAACATGCCCGCATCGGCGTTAATGGCCGGCTCGATACCATGCAGGCGGCCATCTTGCTGGAAAAGCTGGGCATCTTCGCCGATGAAATTCAGGCCCGTGATCGTGTCGCCAAGCGCTACACCCAATTGCTGGCCGATGTGGTCGCCACCCCGGTGGTGATCGAAGGCGGCACATCGGTGTGGGCGCAATACACCATGACCACAGCCAACCGTGACGCCATCGTCAAGGCGTTGGCCGCTGACGGTGTGCCCACCGGCGTTTACTACCCGACACCGTTGCACCTGCAGGGACCTTATGCCCATTTCCCTCGTGATCCCGCCGGTATGACGGTAACCGAAGACAAGATGGGCCATGTGTTCAGCCTGCCCATGCATCCCTACCTGGACGACGTCACTCAGGATCGTATCGTCGCCGTATTGCGCAAAGTGGTGGAGAGCTGCCAGTGAGCCGCGCCGACGTCTTCGTTCATGCCAGTGCCGTGGTTCATGACGATGCCACCATCGGCACAGGCACCCGCATCTGGGACTGGTCCAAGGTGCGGGAGAAATCGGTGATCGGCAGCGGCTGTAACATCGGTCAGTCCTGCTATATCGACATCGGCGCGGTGGTCGGGGACCGCTGCAAGATCCAAAACGGTGTATCGGTTTATCACGGCGTCACCATCGGCGATGACGTTTTCGTCGGTCCCAACGCCGTGTTCACCAACGATCTGGTGCCACGCGCCTTCAACACCGAATGGAAGATCACCGAGACCCGCGTCGGCAACGGCGCCTCCATCGGCGCCAACGCCACCATCCGCTGCGGCATCCGCTTGGGCGATTATGCCATGGTCGCCGCCGGCGCCGTGGTGACCAAAGACATCCCCGCCCATGGCTTGGTCATGGGCAACCCGGCCAAGCTGGTCGATTATGTCACCCGATCAGGCAAGCGGTTGGACTGGGACATGACCGGACCAACGCCCGCCGCTGACAAACTGGTCGATTAGCGCCGTGGATCTGCTCCCCGCCTTACAGACACTTTATCGGCGGTTGACCGCCGAGATGCGGTCGAAATATGACCGCCGGGTGGCGTTGGGCGATTTACTGACTGACCGCTGGGAAATTGCTCGCTCTTATGGTTTCGGGGCCGGTTCGTCGTGCTATGACAATGTGCTGATTCTGGGTGACGTTCGTGTCGGAGAAAACACCTGGATCGGTCCCAATTGCGTCTTGGATGGCAGCGGCGCTCCATTGGTCATCGGCGATTGGTGTTCGATCAGTGCCGGTGTGCAAATCTACACTCACGATACCGTCCGCCGGAGCATCAGCATGGGCGCTGATCCCATCGACAAGGCTCCGGTCAGCATTGGCTCCGGCGTCTATATCGGTCCGAATACCGTTGTGGCTAAGGGCGTCAGCATCGGGGACAAGGCGGTGGTCGGCGCCTTGTCCCTTGTTAATGGTGACATTACCGCTGGCTCCCGTGCCTGGGGCAGCCCGGCGCGGCTTCAGCCCTGAGGCGGCTTGCCTGATTCGGGGAGGCGTCCGACGGCGCTCTCTACCAGCCAGCGTGGGCGACGACGGGATTCGTCGTAGTTACGCCACATGTATTCCCCCAGTACGCCCAGCATGACCATCTGCAACCCACTGAGGATCAACACCGCCACCATCAGCGATGCGTATCCGGGCACGGCTCGTTCCACCAGCGCCGCCGCCAATATGTAGAGGGCATAGAGAAAGCCGAACAAAGCGACGCCAACACCGATGGCTGACATGGCTCGGATGGGCAGATACGAGAACGAGGTCATGGAATCGATGACGAGCTTGATTTTCTTCGACAGACTCCACCCTGATACACCGTGCAGGCGGGCTTCCTTGACGTATTCGATATGGGCCTGACGAAACCCCATCCACTGCACCAGAGCGACGATGCTGACATTGCGTTCGCCGAACTGGGCAAAGGAATCCATCGTTATCCGGTCCATCAGGAAGAAGTCGGCTCCCATGGCCGGCGTGTCTTTCAGACTGGCGACATGGCGCATCAGCCAATAATAAAGTTGGGAGAAGGCAAGAGTCGAGACGGTCTCACCTTCCCGCTTGGTACGCACCGCCCAGACAATCTGAGCCCCCTGGCGCCAATGATCCATCAGCGCTGGGATGGTTTCGGGCGGGTCTTGCAGATCGCCGGCCATGATTACCGCCGCATCGCCCAGTGCTGCTGCCAGCCCGCAGGAAATGGCCGCGTGGCTGCCGAAATTGCGTGACAAGCGCATGCCGCGGACACGCGCGTCACGCTCAGCGAGTTCGTGGGTGACGGCGAAGGTGTCATCAGGGGAATGGTCATCGACGATCACCCATTCCCATTGAATATTCAGGCCGTCGCACACTGTCTTAAGGCGTTCGTACATCAGCGGCAGGTTGCGCGCTTCGCGATAGGCGGGGGTGACGATGGACAGTTTCATCGGCTTAAGGCTTCCAGTGCGGTACGGCATCGGTCAAGGCATCCAACAAACGGTCGCCAACGCGGTCCTGATATTCGGAATTGACGCGGAACATGGCGTCGACCATGCGGGTCTGGCGTTCCAGGTAGTTTAGCATGGGCAGCGGATAGCGTCCGCCGCTTTGGCTGTAGTGCAGGGGATGCAACAACAATTGTACGATCCGCTCGGCCCCTTGGGCGACAAAATCCAGGGGATCGGAGCGGAACCGCATGCGTGAATCCGACAGATAGCGATCAGCAGCGAAAATGGCTGGATCATAGGCATTGTTCCAGCCGTCCAGCAGCATGAAATTGCCGTGGACCGATGGATTGTGCAGGCTAACCGAATCCACGGCTTGGCCGATGATGTCGGCCAGCACGTCGCCTTCAGCCCTGGCGTGATGGGCCAAACCGGCATGATCGGCATCGGGGTAGACCTGGGGGTCGAAGTGCAGCGCCACCTCGAAACCGTCTTCGGCCATGGACCGTAACATCCGCCGTGCCGGCATGGCGTTGACGTTGTAGGTTTCCGCCGTCACCAGAAAGAAGAAGGTCGAGCGGATTCCGTTTTCCCCGACCACGCGGGAAAATTCGTAGGCGGCGGCCATGTCGAGGTCAATGTCATGGCGCAGGATCACCCCCGCCTGACCGTGCCAATCGCGCAACGGAAATACCGGGCTACAGGCCTTTGCCCGGCGCAGCAACAGCCCGAGCCCTTCGAAACTGAAAACGTCCATCATCGCCCACTCGCAAGAATCCATTTGGAATTAAACCTCTTTGCCCTGGGAAAGCAATGACCTTGGGGCCAGGGCGAACGGGTCGAGAATGCCGCTTGACCCAACGGTGGGCGCAATGGGAAAACCCCTGGCAATATGTATCGTTGACCGGATCACGTGATGTCGTTGCTTGAACTTTTGTTCCTTGATTTCACACAACGGCAGGTGCTGGCTTGCACCGCACTCTTCCTGACCCTGTCTTGGGCCATAGGCCGAGGCTTACGTCTTGGCGGGCTGCTTGCCCCCGCCTTCGGCTTCCTGCTGCTGTGCGCGGCCGCCACTCTGGCCATGCTGGGGTTGCGCCAGACCGGCGCATCACTGACGTGGTTCGGCCCATTGGTGCTGGCCGGGACGGTGGCTCTGGTCCTGGCCTTGCGCATGGCGCTGCCGCCCCTTCCCGCCGCACCGCCGGACAACCGGGCATGGCTGATCGCCGTGAGCGCGATCCTCATCATCACGGTGTGGAGTCTGCGCATCATCCAGTTGGACCCATCCGCCAGTCTGTCATCCCATCACGGCTGGTATCCGCTTTATATCGAAGGGTCGTTCCAAATCGATCGCTTCGGCCGGGTCGAGGATTTTGCCTTCGGCAACGGATACCTTGCCAGCATCTCCTATGGATTGGACCTGATGGGCCTGGTTGCCTTGGGTAAATGGTTCGGGCCGTTCTCCGCCTGGCATGCCTACAGTGCCGCCTCGACCCTGGCAGCCTTGCTCAGCCTTTGCGTCTTGGCGGAAGCCTTGCGCGCCTCGCGCGCCGCTCTGGTCTGTTATGGCCTGATGGTCCTGGCCTTGCTGGCGGGCGATTTTCTCTACCGCACCACCATGGCCCGCAATTGGGGCGACGCCATGCTGTATCTGGGCGGCGCCGTCATGCTGGTAACGCTGACCCAGGGCCAGGATATCCGCCGCCGTGCCTTGTGGACAGCCGCCGCCTCGCTCTTCCTGGTCGTCGGTCGTCATTACGGCGCCTTTTATTCCGGCTTGATAATGATTGCCGGTTATGGCGCGACCTGGCGGCTGCAACGGCAGCCCGACCTTCGGCCGTGGCTGGGGCTCGGAATCATCTTGCTGATCTTGTCCAGCCGCGAAATCGCCTGTATCCTTGCCCCGCCCAGTCCCTATTATCCAGGCTCGAAGCTGTTGGAGGTCGCGGCACCGCCACAATCCATGCTGCTGTCCGGTACGCTGAACGATCTGGGAGTGCTGACCGATGGTCACTTGGCCCCGACTGTGATCGGCCTGCGCAACCTTTACCTGCTGGCGGCCCTGGTTCTGACGGCGATCTGGTGGCGGCAGCGGACGCAGCGGCTTTCCTGGCTGGCCACCGGTTTGTTGCCGCTGGCCTTGGCCGCCTTGCCGCAAATCCTGCAATACCTGACCCAATACCGGTCCAGTCACGAATACAGCAAGACAACCCTGGTGGCCATCCATCTGTTCGCCTGGTATCCGGCCTATGTCCTGGGCCGCGTCACCCCCTTGTGGCGGTGGCGGCCATCTCTCCGCTTGCTGATCGCCGCCCTGGTGGTGGGTGGCGGAATCGCCGTGACCGGCGGCACCGTCGTACTGACGGCAAAAGCCGGCATCGACTTGCGCCAAGGGCCGAGCGCATTGTTGAACTGGGCTTTCACCCGCTACCGCGACCATAACGTCGATCTGAACATCGCCCGCCTGATGCGGGAACAATGGAACGAGCGGGAAATAGCCGAGATCACCGCCCGCCCCGTGCTTTATCTGCACTACGAACCTGGATTGGGCCTGCGCAATTTCATGGGTGGCCAGCTGTTCTGCGACCTCGACTTCTGGGGCCCCACGGTACAGCAGGCGGCTGACGCCTCGTCGTCTCTTCCCGACCTAATCGCCCGCCTGGGCTATCCCAGCATCTATCTCAGCTACGGCGATTCGTCCCTTTACAGCCGCTACCAGCCACAACACTGGAATCGCTTCGCGGCTGAATTCGCCTCCATCGGTACCGCCCAATGGATCGAGAGATCGGTTACCTATCGCACCGCCACCTTGCTGGTACCGAAACGACCCGCCGATGCCCCTTTCCCCAAGTGCCCGACCGCCGCCGATCACCAGCAGTTCTAATTTTGGAACGAAAGGGGATTCCCAAAGCGTCGAAAGTCTGACTCAATCTGTGGTGTGGAGCGGC
>NZ_JAGTUF010000041.1 GCF_018224925.1 Magnetospirillum sulfuroxidans
TCCTGAACCTGTCATCAGAGTCGTCCTCAAGCAAAGTTAACACCTTTGCTCTCCACTCTTTCCGGGCAAGTCCAATCGGAGGTTTATGGAAACCAGCGATGTCGCCGCCTGCACGCGGGTTGTGCAAAGCGTCGAATACCAATTGCGGCCAGGACATTACCTCTCCTTCGCTGACCTGCCGGGGCTTGGGGAGAGCCAGGTTCGGGACGATGAGTACCTGGAGATTTACCGGACCATTCTGAGAAAGTCGGACGTTGCCGTTTACCTTTTCCGCGCCGACAACCGGGATTTCAGCATCGACCAACGCGCCTTTGACGGGCTTTTCCAACAAAACGGCCAGCGGGAAAAGGTGATCATGGTCATCAATGGGTGCGACAAGATCGACCCCATCCACCGGCAGGCCGGGCGAGACCCAACCCCGCTTCAACAGGAAAACATAGAGCGGAAAATAGGCGATCTCAGGAATGTGTTTCCGGGGATCGAGCACATTGTTCCGTGCAGTGCGGAAACCGGATGGAATCTGGAAACGCTGGCGCAGACCATTGTGCGCGTCTTGGCCCGCAGCAACGGCGTGACGCTGTAGGCGTCTCCCCTCAGCAAAGAAACTGCCAGGGGTTGAATAGGCGAACGTTTGTTCTCTCGAAATCCGCCACATTGCGCGTTGCCACCGTCATGCCGTGAACCAGGGCGGTGGCAGCGATCATGGCATCCCGCTCGCTTCGGGGATCGGGAACGTGGAGGGCGGCGCACCGCTGGGCCACGGCCAAATCCACCGGCAGAATGCGGTCGGTGAAGCAACGCACCACCTGTGTCTCCATCCATGCCCTCAACAAAGCCGCCTGGGAGGCGTCCCGCCTTTCAATTTGGAGGATGCCGATCTCCAGTTCCATGATGGTAATGGCCGACAAAAACAGCGTCCCGGCGTCCAGCGCGGACGCCCAGGCAACAACTCCTTTGTCGGCCCGTCCCGATTTGACCTTGCGCAACTCGGAAACAACGTTGGTATCAAGCAGGAACATCAGGACAGGTCCGCCGGGCGCACAACAATCTCGGCCTTGCCGGGGTCGAACTCGATGTCGGTTTCCGCGTCCATGGACAGAAGGTCGATGACGCTGACGGCCTTCCCGGTAATGCGCTGATATTCCTCAATGGTCAGGAGCACATGAGCCGCCCGCCCTCGGTCCGTGATGAAAACAGGACCAGCCTGCGCGGCCTTCTTGGCACGGCCAACATCCTGGTTGAAGTCCCGGCTTGAGACGGTGGTGATGGGCATGGCGGCTTCTCCCTCGATAACGTAGATACGTTACTACATTTGGCGCTGGCAATGCCAGTCCGCAATCCCCCCACGGAGACCGGCAGCCTTCAGGCCGTCGCCAGCATGTGCGTGGCGATTCCCATGGCCAAGCCCGCTTCCGCCAGTCGGCGGTCGAGGGTACAGAGGGTGGCTCCCCGTTCCCCGGCAATGGCAAGGTGCAAGGCGTCTCCCGCCCTCAGCCCCTGGCTATGGTCGTCGGCAAACCTCGCGGCAATGCGGAAATGGCTGCCCTGGACGGGCAGAGTCTGAAAGGACTCGGCCACCAACCGATTGAACAGCGTCAAGGCGGCGGCACGGTGTTGAACGGTGAGCGCCCCGGTCCTGACCTTGATGGACAGGGCCGAGGAAAACTCCGTCACCACCCAATCGCTGATCGCCAAGTCTTCGGGATTCTGTTCGGAAAGCCAAAGCTGAACCCGCTCGGTGGCGGGTTCGTTGGCTACGGCGGCTACCAGCAGCGACGTATCCAGATACAGCATCAATAGCGGCTTTCGTCGCGCATCTGACGCAGCAGCTCTTCGGCTCCGATTGTTTGCATCGGCATGGTGTCGGTCACGGCCCGCAACGCCGCCAATGTCACCGGGCGGCGCTGGGTTTGAACCTTGGTCAAGTGAGCGACCGGCTTGCCCCTGCGGGTGATGCAGATTTCTTCCCCGGCCTCGGCCTGGGCCACCAGTTCGCTGAGATGAGCCTTGGCATCGGCCAAGTTCACTGAGGTCATTCCAGCCTCCTATCTGACCAAGTTGTTGGTCACTTATACCGCCGCCATCCATGGCGGCGCAACTGTCCCATGGGGATATCCCCACCTCAACTCAAAGGATTTCATCATGACCGATCCCCTCGCGGAGATCGGCAGCCTTTCGGCTGTCGATTTCGATGCCGGAGCCTTGTTCAGCGGCCAGCCCTCGGGCCGCGAAATCAAGGGCTATGCGGCACCTTGTCGGCACGCTCCCGCCATCGATCCCGACTATCTGTTCCCTGCCGTCATGCGGGATTTGGTGGTGTGGTTCATGAGCGGGAACGATCCCCTCTACCTCTTCGGTCCCACCGGCAGCGGCAAGACCAGTTTGGTCCGCCAAGTGGCGGCGCGGCTGAATTACCCGGTGTTCGATATCACCGGCCACGGACGGCTGGAATTCTCGGACCTGGCCGGGCACCTGACCGTGGACAACGGCTCCATGCGTTTTCAGCACGGGCCGCTGGCCCTGGCGATGAAGCATGGCGGGCTGTTCCTGCTCAACGAAATCGACTTGTTGGACCCGGCCACCGCAGCCGGGCTCAACGGGGTGTTGGACGGTGCGCCGCTCTGCATCCCGGAAAACGGCGGCGAGGTGATCCCGCCCCATCCGATGTTCCGCTTCGTCGCCACCGCCAACACCAATGGCGGGTCCGATGGCACCGGACTTTACCAGGGAACGCTTCGGCAGAACCTCGCTTTCATGGACCGATTTTGGCTGTGCGAGGTGGCCTACCCAGACTCCACGGCGGAAATCCAAATTCTCGAACGCCGGGCTCCGGCTCTGCCTGCCGATCTGCGCTCCACCATGGTCGAGTTCGCCAACGAGGTTCGGCGCCTGTTCATCGGCGACAGCGACGGCCAGCACCAAAGCATCGAAGTCACCTTTTCCACCCGCACCCTGATCCGGTGGGCCGATCTGACCCAGCGGTTCCAGCCCTTGGCCCGCGCGGGCATCCAGCCCGTCACCTACGCCCTCGACCGGGCGTTGGGGTTTCGCGCCTCTCCGCCGACTCGCGCCCTGCTCCACGAGCTGGGGCAGCGGCTGTTTCCCTCTGCTTCGTAAAGGAACAATGCCATGACCAATGCCATTCCCACCGACATTACCGTTTTGAAGCAACTCACCGCCCTGCGGCTGGATGTGAACATCTGGTCTGCCAGGAAGAAACTGACCCCTGCCGATTTCGGCACCCTGGATTTGCCCCCGGAAAAGCTGGCCTCGCTGGGGAGCAAGAAGGTCTGCAATCCCGAAGATTTGCGGGTGTTCGCCACCCTCAAGGCCCGCGCCATTTCGCTGCTGGATCGCCACGGCATGCGGTTCCTCGGCGGTTGGGCGATTCCCGAAAATGCGGTCAAGCCGGTGAGCGAGGGACTGAAAGCCATCGCCACCGATTTCGCCGCCGCCAAGGACTCCTTCCTCGCCCGCTACGATCAGGCCATCCAGGAATGGGTCAGCACCAATCCCGGCTGGGAAGCGCTGATTGCCCGCTCACTGGTGGGGATCGATACCGTGCGGGCACGGCTGGGCTTCGCCTGGCAGATGTTCAAGGTCGTGCCGCCCAAGGGGCAGGCCGGACAGAGTCTGACCGAAGCGGTCAATACCCTCGGCGGTTCGCTGTTCGGAGAAGCCGCCAAGGTGGCCGATGAGGCGTGGCACAAAAGCTTCGCCGGGAAAAGCGAAGTCACGGCCAAGGCTCTGTCTCCCATCAAAAGCCTGCGGCACAAGCTGGCCGGACTGTCCTTTGTCGAGCCTCGGGTAACGCCCCTGGTGGATTTGATCGACGGGACCTTGGCGGCGGTGCCCGACAAGGGGCCGATCACCGGCACCGCCTTGGTGGGGCTTCAGGGGCTGGTCTGCCTGCTCCGCGATCCCGCCGCCATGGTCGAACACGGCCAGCGGATCATCGAAGGCCAAAACCCCAACGATGCCGTGCTCGGGCTGGTGGCTCACCCGGCTGCCGATCATACCCCGGTCATCGACGCCGATAGCTTTCCCGACTTCAGCGACGACGACCTTCCCCCTGATCTGCCGATGGAACCGGCCTCCAGGCTGGATTCCCTCGGCCTTTGGTAAGGATTTCAAACTTCCATGCGCAATTCAGCCATCCTGCAATGCCTGCCCCTGTTGGCCGATGCCCTGGGGCGGGCTTATGGCGTGGCCGTCGAGATCGGCGGCACCGACGCCTACACCACCGGCAAAATCATCCGCCTTCCCAGCCTTCCCGCTGACGCCGATTCCACCTTCCTGGGTTTGGTGCGCGGCTATATCGATCACGAGGCGGCCCATGTCCGTTTCACCGCGTTCCAGGTCCTTTCCCAGGCCAACACCACGCCGCTGGAGCGGCACATCTGGAACATCTTCGAGGATTGGCGGGTCGAAGCCAAGCTGGCGGCATATTATCCGGGCTGCCAACAAAATTTTACCTGGCTGATCCGCCACCTGTTCCTGGAGGGGGCGTCGCCGCTCCCGTCGGGGGTGGCCGTGGTTGTGGATTGGCTGCTGCTGACGGTTCGCTCCTGGAGCGTGCCGGAATTGGCACCCCGATGCCAGGAGGCCGCTGCGGTGATCGACCAGGATTGGCCGGGTTTGCGTCCGGATGTCGAACCAATCCTGGAGCGGATGCGCGGTCACTGTCCCGATAGCCTGGCCTGCCTGGACTATGCCCGTCAGGTCATCTGCTGCCTGAAGGAGTCCGCTCCGTCTCCTCGGCAAAATCCATCCCCGGATTTGGCGGTCAGTACCGATATGCAAAGCCTGATTTCCGCCGGGGAAAACGATCTTCCCGATGATTTCGGGCAAGTGCTGAGGAAATCCCTGGGGCAGAACGCGACGGAGATCAACCGCCTCACCGTCGCTATTGTGGGGGGCAAGCCTCGTCTTCCCCCGGAATCCAAGGATCGCGCCGCCATCGACCATGCCATTGCTGGCCTGCGGGCACGCCTGCATGGCTTGGTGCAATCCTCCCGGATGGTCAGGCACAAACCGGCCAGAGCCGGGAAGATCGACACCCGCCGTCTCCATGGCGTGGCCGTGGGAAATCCACGGATATTCGCCACTCATCAGGCTCGCCCCGCTATCAACACCGCTTTGCATGTGCTGCTGGACACTTCCGGCTCCATGCGGGAACGGATCGGCTTTGCCAACCAGTGCTGCCGGGCCGTGGCTCAGGCCATGGCCTTGATTGGCGTGTCGGTGGGGATCACCGCCTTTCCGGGAAGCGAACCCGGCACGGTGGTGCCTTTGCTGCGTCATGGGGAGCGTTCAAACCAATACCAGGACGTGGGAGCCAGGGGCATGACCCCCATGGGCGAAGCCCTGTGGTGGGTGCTGCAACAATTGTCCTCCCTGCCGGAACAGCGCCGCATGGTGCTGATCATCACCGATGGTAGCCCCGATGGCGCGGCCAACGTCCGGGCCGCCATCAAGTCGGCAACAGCCCTGGGCGTCGAGGTCTATGGCCTCGGCATCGATTCGCCGCACATCACCACCCTGCTGCCCGGTCGCAGCCGGGTGATCGCGGCCATCGACGAATTGCCGGGAGCGGTCTTTGCCATGTTGGAGCAAACGCTTGTGTAAGAAGGAGGCTTGGGGAGAAGCCCAAGCCTCTTCTGCCCCAACAAGTATCGGATGCGAAATTGTAGCGTTTTTGGCCCAAAATGCCACATGTGTCGGTGGAATTTGCGAATTTGAAAAACAAATACAGCAATATAAGCTGCACGATTTTACCAAGATTCTGGGTATTATTGTAATATCTACCCTCTAATGCTTAGTTTAATACGCACACCCATCCCATGGTATAGGCACACTTACCAAGGAAGATGTGAGATGAGCGCCAAAGACACCTCCATGCGTCAGGACATCCTGTCCCGTATCAATGCCATGCACGATTACATGACCGAGAAGCACAACAAGGTCTTCTTGGACTTGCCCGGAAAGAGTGGAGAGCAAAGGTGTTAACTTTGCTTGAGGACGACTCTGATGACAGGTTCAGGAAT
>NZ_JAGTUF010000042.1:2500-5836 GCF_018224925.1 Magnetospirillum sulfuroxidans
GCGCATGCATCGTTCATTCGTGTGGAAGTGGTACTTCCTTGCCGTCGACATTGTCGAAGGCTTTTGTGACCTCAGGGTCACAAGGCTCTTTGTCATCGTGAATAGGTTTTTCCTGATCTGGACATGCGGTCCGGCCAGTTTGGTCGGGCATGCATGTGTGGTATCGCTGAAGTTCTCAAGTAAAATGTGTTCTGATCATCGGGCTTGTCCCTGGTTAGGATGCGATCAAGCGTCATAAGGGCATTTCGTGGATGCCTTGGCACTGAGAGGCGATGAAGGACGTGGCACTCTGCGAAAAGCCACGGGGAGCCGAGAGCAGGCTTTGATCCGTGGATATCCGAATGGGGAAACCCCACCGTAAGGTGATCCCGTACTGAATACATAGGTGCGGGAGGCGAACCGGGCGAACTGAAACATCTAAGTAGCCCGAGGAAAGGACATCAACCGAGACTCCGTTAGTAGTGGCGAGCGAACGCGGACCAGGCCAGTGCTGGTACTTACATAATCTGAACCGTCTGGAAAGTCGGGCCATAGCAGGTGATAGCCCTGTAAGAGTAAACCGAGTATCAGCCTCGAGTAGGGCGGGACACGTGAAATCCTGTCTGAACATGGGGGGACCACCCTCCAAGCCTAAGTACTCCTCAGTGACCGATAGCGAACTAGTACCGTGAGGGAAAGGTGAAAAGCACCCCGACAAGGGGAGTGAAACAGTACCTGAAACGGAATGCCTACAAGCAGTCGGAGCGGCCTTGAGCCGTGACGGCGTACCTTTTGTATAATGGGTCAGCGAGTTAGTGTATGCAGCAAGCTTAAGCCGATAGGTGTAGGCGCAGCGAAAGCGAGTCTGAATAGGGCGCATAGTTGCATGCATTAGACCCGAAACCGAGTGATCTATCCATGGACAGGTTGAAGGTGGGGTAACACCCACTGGAGGACCGAACCCACGCCTGTTGAAAAAGTCGGGGATGATCTGTGGATAGGGGTGAAAGGCCAATCAAACTCGGAAATAGCTGGTTCTCCGCGAAAGCTATTTAGGTAGCGCGTCAGACGAACACCGCCGGGGGTAGAGCACTGGATGGGCTAGGGGGTCCCAAAGACCTACCAAACCTAACCAAACTCCGAATACCGGTGAGTGCTATCTGGCAGACAGACAGTGGGTGCTAAGGTCCATTGTCGAGAGGGAAACAGCCCAGACCGCCAGCTAAGGTCCCCAAGTTATGGCTAAGTGGGAAAGGATGTGGGAAGGCCAAAACAACCAGGAGGTTGGCTTAGAAGCAGCCATCCTTTAAAGAAAGCGTAATAGCTCACTGGTCTAATAGCAATCCTGCGCCGAAAATGTACCGGGGCTCAAGCCATACACCGAAGCTGCGGATTCGCCGAAAGGCGAGTGGTAGCGGAGCGTTCCGTAAGCCTGCGAAGGCGTCACCGTGAGGGGCGCTGGAGGTATCGGAAGTGAGAATGCTGACATGAGTAGCGATAAAGAGTGTGAGAAACACTCTCGCCGAAAGTCCAAGGGTTCCTGCGCAAGGCTAATCCGCGCAGGGTGAGCCGGCCCCTAAGGCGAGGCCGAAAGGCGTAGTCGATGGGAACCACGTTAATATTCGTGGGCCTGCTGGAAGTGACGACCTTCGTAAGTTGTACACTCTTATCGGATTGAGTGTGCAGCGAAGAGGGTCCAGGAAATAACTCCAGCTTATAGACCGTACCCGAAACCGACACAGGTGGACTGGTAGAGTATACCAAGGCGCTTGAGAGAATGGTGTTGAAGGAACTAGGCAAATTGACCCCGTAACTTCGGGATAAGGGGTACCACCTATTACGCAAGTAGTAGGTGGTGGCACAGACCAGGGGGTGGCGACTGTTTACTAAAAACACAGGGCTCTGCGAAGTCTGTAAGACGACGTATAGGGTCTGACGCCTGCCCGGTGCCGGAAGGTTAAAAGGAGGTGTGCAAGCACTGAATTGAAGCCCCGGTAAACGGCGGCCGTAACTATAACGGTCCTAAGGTAGCGAAATTCCTTGTCGGGTAAGTTCCGACCTGCACGAATGGCGTAACGACTTCCCCGCTGTCTCCAACACCAACTCAGCGAAATTGAATTCTCCGTGAAGATGCGGAGTACCCGCGGCTAGACGGAAAGACCCCGTGCACCTTTACTACAGCTTTGCAGTGGTACTAGGGAATGAATGTGTAGGATAGGTGGGAGGCTATGAACCATCGGCGCCAGCTGATGCGGAGCCATCCTTGAAATACCACCCTTTTGTTTCCTGGTATCTAACCGCGACCCGTGAAACCGGGCCCGGGACCCTGCATGGTGGGTAGTTTGACTGGGGCGGTCGCCTCCTAAAGAGTAACGGAGGCGCGCGATGGTGAGCTCAAGCTGGTCGGAAATCAGCTGTCGAGTGCAATGGCATAAGCTCGCCTGACTGTGAGGCCCACAAGCCGAACAGAGACGAAAGTCGGTCATAGTGATCCGGTGGTCCCGCGTGGAAGGGCCATCGCTCAACGAATAAAAGGTACGCCGGGGATAACAGGCTGATCTCCCCCAAGAGTCCACATCGACGGGGAGGTTTGGCACCTCGATGTCGGCTCATCACATCCTGGGGCTGGAGCAGGTCCCAAGGGTTCGGCTGTTCGCCGATTAAAGTGGTACGTGAGCTGGGTTTAGAACGTCGTGAGACAGTTCGGTCCCTATCTACCGTGGGTGTCGGAAACTTGAGAGGACCTGTCCCTAGTACGAGAGGACCGGGATGGACGTACCTCTGGTGTACCGGTTGTCATGCCAATGGCATTGCCGGGTAGCTACGTACGGACGAGATAACCGCTGAAAGCATCTAAGCGGGAAGCTCCCCTCAAAACAAGGTTTCCCTATCAGAGCCGTCGTAGACCACGACGTTGATAGGTGGCGTGTGGAAGTGTGGTAACACATGAAGCTAAGCCATACTAATAGCTCGATCGGCTTGATCGCTCCTAACTAGCGGCAAGCCCGATGATTGAAAACACACAAACTTGATACTTCTCTTACCGCACGCGGATCAGGAAAAAACATCGCTTTCTTCGACGACCTGGTGGTTATAGCGGGGAACCTGCACCCGATCCCATCCCGAACTCGGCCGTGAAAGTCCCCAGCGCCAATGGTACTGTGTCTTAAGGCACGGGAGAGTAGGTCGCTGCCAGGTCTTCAAAGAAAGTGATGAAACCTATACACGAGACAAATAGCTAAGGCCCGGTTGTACGAACCGGGCCTTATTCTTTTCCGCGGGGTGGAGCAGCCCGGTAGCTCGTCAGGCTCATAACCTGAAGGTCGCAGGTTCAAATCCTGCCCCCGCAACCAAATT
>NZ_JAGTUF010000043.1 GCF_018224925.1 Magnetospirillum sulfuroxidans
ATTCCTGAACCTGTCATCAGAGTCGTCCTCAAGCAAAGTTAACACCTTTGCTCTCCACTCTTTCCGGGCAAGTCCAGTCGATGATGACGTAGAGATTGAAGAACTGCCCCTTGTTCGGTCCCTTCAGCTTGGTGATGTCCCACGACCACACCTGGTTGGGGCCAAGCGCCAGCAATTCGGGCTTGGCATAGGCGGGGTGGCGGGCCTAGTCGCGGCGCTGGCGCACCTCGCGGTTGGCCGCCAGCAGGCGATACATGGAGCGGATCGAGCAGAGATAGCGCCCTTCATCCAGCAGCGTGGCATAGACCTCGGCTGGGGCCAGGTCGACGAAGCGCGGTTCGTGCAGGACGTCCAGCACGGCTTGGCGTTCCGCCGCCGACAAGGCGCGATGATGGGGCTTCCTGGGCGGCGGCGCCTCTGGTGGCGGGGGCGCTCGACGGGGGTAAAGGCCGCTCCGGTCGAGCCCCAGGACCGCACAAACCGCCCGGCGCAAGCCGATGGGCACCTGTGCCGCGATGGTGGCCGTCAGGGCTCGCCGTCGCTCCCGGTCAGGCCGATCTCCATCAGGGCTGCAACTTTTTTTTGAATGTCGATGGCAAGCTGGGCCACCTCCAACTCGCGCCGGAGCTTGGCGTTCTCCCGCCGCAAGGCGCGGGTTTCATCGTCAGTGGCAGGCTTCGCCGAGGCCATGCGGGCCGGAGGGCCGCGCTTGATGGCCGCCAGCACGCCATCCCGCCGCTGCTGACGCCATTTCGCTACCGAAGACGAATAGATTCCTTCGCGCCGCAGAACGGCACCGATTTCCCCGGAATGCTGGCAGCCATCCAGTTCGGCCAGCAACGCCGCCTTATAGGCGGCGGTGAAACTGCGCCGTCGTGGCCTTGCCGTCACCTCCAGATCTGGAGGTGACGGCAAGGCCACGACATCATCTCCACCAACTGCATTCGAAGGCTTTTCCCCGGACATGCTCGCTTTCCTCTGATCCGTGCTCACTCAACTCCACGCAGGGAGTTTGTGGCAAGGATCATTGGCACAGAGGGAAAGTGTTTCGGGGGCGTTGACATGCGTGACTTCGTGGGTCTGTGCGCGCGACAAATAGCCTGTGCTTAAAAATGCTGCCATTTGTCAGAAGCCCACCCGTAATGATACGCTTTTCATCCCCGCTTTGCCGATGAACAGTCATTCGGCACCGCCTGGGCAGGAGGACATGTGGCATGAAGCTGGCGATCAAGGGACGCTTGGCGTTGATCTGGGTGATCGGCATTGCCGCCCTGGCCGCCATGGGCGGGATTCTCATTCATATTCATCACGCCATGAAAGACGGCAGCGAAACCAGCCGGCAACGCACCGCCGACCTTGCCGTTTTGAATGATTTGAACGGAAATCTGATCCGCCTGACCTTGGTCGCCATGGATTCCATCATCGACCGGGAAGGCGGGACGATTTCCGCTGAACGATCCCAGTTGATCGATCAATTGGCGGCCAGTTTGCGGGAAGAGGCTGGCAAAGCCATCGCCGCCGCCGATACGTCCGAGGAAAAAGCGGCTTTAGCCACCTTGCAAAGGGACGTCGCCGCCTTGGTGGCGGCGATTGGCGGCGATTTGCGCAAGGCCATTACGACACAAGCCGGACAAGAAGAATTTGACCGCCTGGACGACGTCATCGATCAGGCTAGCGAGAAAATTGAAATCCCTGTGGACTTTGTCCGGGGATCGCTCAGAAATGAAATGGCCAAGGCCTTCGCCGAAGAAAAAAACACCGCCGATTCGGCCCTAAGAAATGGCTTGATTACCCTGGCCTTCAGCATCATGGCGTTGTCGCTGTTATCATTTTTGGTCGGCAACACCATCGTTGGACCTTTGTCCAAGCTGACCGCGGCCATGCAGGCTTTGGCTGGGGGCGACACCCAGGTTGAAATTCCTAATCGTGGCGCCAGCGACGAAGTCGGCATCATGGCGCGGACGGTGGAGGTGTTCCGCGATGGCCTGGTGCGCGCCGATCGCTTGCAGACGGAACAAGCCAATGCCAAGGCCGAAAGCGAGACCGTGCGCCGCGACAGCCTGAACGCACTGGCCGGGCGTTTCGAAACCCAGGTCAAGGACGTTGCCGCCACCGTCTCCGCTGCCGCGACCCACATGAAAACCACCGCCGAAACCTTGGCCGACAGCTCCGACGAATCCAGCCGCACCGTGGCCGCCCTGGCCGCCGCCGCCCGTCAGACCGCGGTGAATGTGGAAACGGTGGCGGCGGCGGCCGAGGAATTATCCGCGTCGATCGGCGAAATTTCCCGCCGAGTGGCCGAATCCTCTTCCATCGCCAGCGGTGCGGCGACGGAAATCCGTAGCGTCAACGAATTAGCCCACAAATTGGACAGTTCGGCCCAATGTATCGGCAATGTCATCGGCCTGATCAACACCATCGCCAGCCAGACCAACTTGCTGGCCCTGAACGCCACCATCGAAGCGGCCCGCGCCGGTGAGGCCGGCAAGGGTTTCGCCGTCGTCGCCAACGAAGTGAAATCGCTGGCCAACCAAACAGCCAAGGCCACCGAGGAAATCGCGTCGCAAGTCCGCGAAGTCCAAACCGCCACCACCGGCGTCGTCAATGCCATCGGCGGTGTCAGCAAGACCATCGAGGATATCAGCGCCATCGCCAGCGGCGTTGCCGCCGCCGTCGAGGAACAAGGCGCCGCCACGGCGGAAATTGCCCGCAATGTTCAGCAAGCCGCCAGCGGCACCAGCGAGGTTTCGCGCAATGTGGAGCATATGACCGATGTGGTTGGAAAGGTCAGCGAGGGCGCCTCGCAAGTCTTGATCGCCGCCGACGATCTGACCGGCAACGCCGTCGCCCTGACCGCGCAAGTGGACACCTTTCTCACCGAGGTTCGCAGCGGCTGACGCGTGATGGCGCCGGCGATTTCCTGGGCGAAGGCAAGGCCGATGACGACTTTCAACCCCTCGTGGACGTCGGAGAGGGACTGTCAGGAATTCTGTGTACACGGGCTGACATAATGGGAAAGACGGAGATTGCCCATGCCGGTACGGAAACGCCCGAGCATCTCGGATGATTTTAGCCGGAACGGAGGCGAAGGCCGCGTTTCTTGAGACCGGCGGCATCTCCTCCCGTTGCAGTATCTGGGCCGGTTGGGGCGCGCCATGGCTGGGTGACGGCGGTGGAACGTACCGTGCGGTCATGACCGGTTTTTCCTTCCCATCGCGGGTCGCACCATCAGGGTCTCGCACTCTTGGGTACAAGCAAAGCGTTTATTGTCGGCGGGGATGCTATTCAGATTCTGTTCAGCTGTGACTGGTTATGGTCGGTCAACAGGTGGAAATGTGACATCAGGGGGGGATATGAGCGACGCCACCGATATAAGTGATCAGCCTTATCCCATTCGCCGGCTGTTCTATACCCGCATGGTCCCGGCTTTGGTTGTGGCGGGCATGGTGCTGCTGGGAGGGGGCTGGATCGCCGTCAATTCGCTCGAGCGCCATGTCTATCTGGAAACGACCCAGCGACGGGTGGAGACCACGGTTGGCCTGGCCGAGCGGGCCGAGCCCGAGGTCTGGAACCGTTTGCTGTCCGGCGAAAGCCCGGCGGCGGTCTTTGCTGATCCATTGAGTGCGCGGGCCACGGCCATGCTGGAAGCGGTGGCCAAGGACGGCCACGCCCTGCAATTGAAGATTTTCGACCAGCGCGGCGTCACTCTTTATGCCACCGATATCGGTGATCTTGGCGTGCGCGAGGAAAATGAATTGCTGCGTCAGGTCCTGAGCTCGGGCACGGCGGCGATCGAGACCACCGTGCGAGATGATCAGCTTTTGTACGAAATTTACATCCCCATCGAAGCCGGCGGTCATCGGATCGCCTTCGAGGTCTACGAACCGGCCAGCGTGCTTGATGAGATCATTGTCGATAGCTTCGCTCAGTTCGCGGTGCTGCCAGCGTTTATTTTGCTGGCTTTCGGCTTGTGGCTGGGGCGGATCGTCCACAATGCCCAGGCCGATATCGATGCCCGGCTGGGATTGCAGCAAAGCCTGCGCCGGCAGTTGGAACGCTTTGTTTCGCAAAGTGCCGGGGCGGCGGCGCGGCTGTCGCCGGATGGCTCGGCGCCGATTACCCGCTCGGGCATGACCTTGTTTTATTCCGACGTGCGCGACTTCTCCAGTCTGGCGGAATTCCATCCGCCCAAGGCGACGGTGGATTATCTCAATGAATTGATGACCCGGCAGGTGGAAGTGGTCAGCCGTCACGGTGGTGACGTCGACAAGATGATCGGCGACGCCCTGCTGGTGCGCTTCGAGGGCGCCGACCGCGAGGCCCGCGCCCTGCTGGCCGCTCAGGAAATCCTGACCGATCTGGCGGCGCGGCCAATGGCGCGCGGCATCGGCGTCGGCATCTATGACGGCGAGGCCATCTTGGGGGCCATCGGACCGAAGGAACGTCAGGACTTCACCGTCATCGGCGACAGCGTCAATCTGGCGGCGCGGTTATGCTCGCTGGCCAAGGAAGGCCAATTGGTGGTCGATGAACTGGCGCTCCGCCGCTCGGGGCTGGCCGATGACGGCTATTCCCCGGCCGAAGAAAACCAGGTGAAGGGGCGCAGCGCCCTGGTCAGCGTGCGGCGGTGGTCGCCCCCCGGGCTTTAGCAGGGTGCGGAAAAAGGCGTGTTCGCGCCCCCTTTCCCCGTCGGTCCGAAGCGTTCAGCGGCGTCGACG
>NZ_JAGTUF010000044.1 GCF_018224925.1 Magnetospirillum sulfuroxidans
CATTCCTGAACCTGTCATCAGAGTCGTCCTCAAGCAAAGTTAACACCTTTGCTCTCCACTCTTTCCGGGCAAGTCCACCTTCCGCTTTGCGTGATAATCCAGAAAGCCAAGGTCGATAAGGCGCCGGTGAACGGGGATGCGGCGAACGCTCGCCCGGTTTTTCAGCCGCTTGTCGCCCTCCACTTCATTGAGGTCGAAAACCCACACACCATCAATCTTGCCGACATCATCAACATCCAACTGGGCGACCTCGGTCGGGCGCATGGAGGAATACAACGCGACAACCGGCATTCAGGCCGTACCATCCAGCTTGTAGTCCGGCGGGAACAGACGTTTTAGTTCGTCCACCGTGAAGCCTTCGCGACCACCATCCTTATCCTCCTCGACCGACGACGACAGCCCTTGGGCCGGATGGGTGTCGATCACATTTTCGTGGATGGCGAATGTGAATAATGTCCCGATACAGCGCAGGTATTTGCGCCGGGTGGTCGGGTCCAGCAAGGCGACCTTTTCGCCCCGAAGCAGCTTTTCCTGCACCGCGCGGGCGATCTGGGCATAGGTCATCCCGGCATAGTCGCCGTTGCTCTTTGCATGCGGCGGCAGGCTGAGGATGATGTCGCGGACTTTGATGATATCGGGACGCCGCCGGATGTGACGGATGTTTTTTGCCGCCCCCAACGTCTCCATCAGGATGGCAAACGCAGTGGTGTAATTCCGCTTTGTCTCTGCCCGGTTGCCGACTCGCGATGGATCGGACTGAAACGTCTTGATCAATTCCGCCAGGGTGATCGGGTCTTCCTGTGGGGGCGCCACGAAGCGTTCTGCAAATGGCTTCACATGGTTGGGAACCACCGGCTTGGGAATCAGCACCGAGGGGATTGCCCGTTTGATCTTGGCCGCCAACAACTCGCCAGCAGCCACCCGGTTTGCGCCCAGAATCCATTCGTAAAATTCCTCGGGCGCCATTCGCCTAACGGCAGGATCGAGCAATTTGGCAGCATGAGGAGTTTTGCGGAACTGCACCCACAAGCGCGGCATTGCCGCTGCCAGCCCTTCCATTTCCTGTGGGGAACCACGAATGCCAAGCATTTCGAACAACGCGGGCCATGCCTCGCGTGGCGGCACCGATGGGTTTTCCAGCAACCCCATCCCCGCGTCGGTTTGAATGAACTGGTACCATCTCTCAAACCGACGCCAAGTCTCGTCTCCACGCCGAACCATGGTTTCAATGGTCTCGGGGTCGGCGTCTTCCAGATGGGTGGGCTGGACCTCACCAAGCTTAGTGCGGAATTCATCCTTGATGGCGGCAACAGCGGCAGGAAGCCGATCACAAGCGTCCCGACGATCAGCCGTGTTCAATGCCCGTTTGACGGCGTTATTTCGATATTCCGAACGCAGGGTTAACGGCACCGGCACACGGGCAAAATACCGCCCGCTCTCGCAATGCAGATACCGAACCTTTGTCGGGATATTGCCCACCACGTCCCCCTTTGCGCAGGAACGATGCTATGGCTGGTCTGATACATTGGCAACGGCAAAAATGTACGTGAAAAATGTACGTGCTGATTGTTGAAACTCGTTTTTTTTCAATTACTTCAACGGCTTAAGGCGCGAGAAAAATGCCTACCTAAACTTGAGCCTGCACTTCGGTGCAGGCTTTTTTTTGACTTAAATCAAGGCATTAGACGATATATACGGGAAGCCGCATCTAATAAAGTATTCGGGAAAAGTATACGGAAGAAGTTACAGGGTGCGGAGGCGGATCGACGGCCCGACGCCGCCCCGAGCGATCCCATTCGCTCTTGCGAACGCCACCTCGGGCTTTTTCAGGGCAATTGGCTGATAAAATAGTTCCTCAGAGGAACTCCGCCGACTGCGCACGCAGGATAAATACCATCTCCACCACCAATGGAGGTCACCCATGCGCGCACACCAAATTACCCCCAAAACCGCCAAATCCGTTGAACACCCGCTTCGCCTGATTGCGGTGCCGATTAATTGCCAGTGCATCGCACCCGTGCGGCAGGATCGTTATCAGCACCACACTGTCCCCGTGCGTGTCACGGTGAATGGCCTGCTGATCGAGGATGCCGAGATCGAAGTGATCCGTTATCTCGAAGGCGGCAGGTATGTGCAGGTGGAGTTCAGCGGCACCATCGCGATTTTCGCCTCAGCCATCTTGCCCGCGATCCAGGCTGCCCGGCTCCCCGATATTCGCTTCGAAGGCTGGGTCGAGGGCCAAGCCCGAGAATTGAAGATCGACATCGCGGGCAAGGTTGTGATGATGACGCCGGTGGCGGGGAAGATTTTCAGCCTTGTCGGCGCGGATCGCTGATCAATCGTCCCCCACCTCATAGAATTCCTCGCACTCAAAGCATCTCAGGCGGTTTTTCAGCGTGATCCAGAACGTCGCGCTGCCGCAATGCGGACATTTCTGGGCATAGTCGTCCGGGTTCCGTTGACGGTCGTCGGGAAAGGGAATCACGTTATCGTTGGCTGTTGGCATCCTGCACCTCGCTTTCACCGATATTTATCCTGCGGATGCAGCACGGCGCCCTTCAGCCTTCGAAGAACTCCTCATCGACCGATTTGATGACCAGGGTTTCTTCCACGCGGCAGCCGACGCCGTGGCGGATCATCAGGCGTGTCAGTTGGGTGCCGTCGATCAGCACGATGCGTTTGCTCAGCAGGTCGGCGGTATCGCGGGCCGAAGCGGAAAAGGTGGATGTGGTGACGAACAGCCCCTTGGTCGCCTTGAACCGATCCAGGCTGCCAAAAAAGTCGCGGATCGCCCCGGCCCCGACCGTATTGCCGTCAGCGTAGCGTTTCGCCTGCACATAGATGCGATCCAGCCCCAAGGGGTCTTGGTCGATGACGCCATCGACGCCGCCATCACCGCTACCGCCAACCAACGCCTTGTCCAGATCGGTGACCGAGCCGCCATAGCCCATGGCGACCAGCAGGCTCACCACCAACCGTTCAAAGAAGGCAGGCGTAGCGGCTCGGATGCGCTGGAGCAGATCGTCGGCCACGTTGGCTTCCAACGACCGATGGGCGTTGCGCATGATCTCGTCCGGGGTCAGCGAAATCGGTTCCGCATCGGTCGTTGGGGTTGGCGCGGCACTTTCTCCGGCTTCGGAGAAGGTGCGGAACTCCGGGAAGCGAGAGAGATATCTGGTGTTGATGTGCCGGGGGGCCGAAACCAGCACCTCCCGGCCCCGGTCGGTAATGCGGAAATGGGCGCGGCGGGTCAGTTCAATCAGCCCAGCCTTGCCAAGGTAGCTTTTCGCCCAGTGAACCCGATTGGCGAAGGTGGTTTGCCGACCCGACGGCAACAGGGTGGAGCGTTCCTCGGGCGATAGGGCGAACTCGCCCGCCAGTCGGGCCACCACGTCGGAAATGCGTTGTTCGCCCTCGGCCGCGACGCGCAGGACCGGCAACATCAGGGTCTGATAATCTGGAATCGCCACAACGCCCTCCCGTCCACTCTTGGCGGCAACAGAGTGAAGGTGTGCTGGACCAAGGTCAATCCACCAATGATCATCTTGGGCCGGGGAGGAGATTGCCGAATCTGCCAGGGGCCGTTAGAGTCCGCACCACAGGCACTTAGGGGATATTATGGCGATCTTGACGCTTCAACAGCTTTCGAACCATATGTGGGGCGCGGCGGACATCCTGCGCGGC
>NZ_JAGTUF010000045.1 GCF_018224925.1 Magnetospirillum sulfuroxidans
CCCTCGTCGACGCCGCTGAACGCTTCGGACCGACGGGGAAAGGGGGCGCGAACACGCCTTTTTCCGCACCCTGCTAACGGCGGCTACTACCTGCTACGTGCGGGCGAGTGGGTCGAGGTTGATAAGGGTTTTCACAAAGCCATATCTAATTTCATTAAGAAAAAAGTCCGCGTTGAACCGTGCGAGGCTGGGTTCAAGGGAATCGACATCAGTGATGATGCGGCTAAGAAAAATTTGGAGGGAAAGTTTAATGCCGAGGTTGTTGTGCGTAAACCAACCGCCATTTTATTTGATAGGGCTAAATTGCAAATTGGCGCTGGGAGAAAAGATAAGGAATTTTGCGACATTCTGGACATGACGCACGATGGCGGAATACGCATAATTCACTGTAAGCCGCATAAAGATGCCTCATCGATCAACTATCTTTTTTCACAAGCGAAGTTTTATTGTGACGCATTTCTTCGTGATGATGTTTTTTTGAAAGAGATACGTGAGTTCATCAACAACCCCCCCTGCTCACAAAAGGGGGCGTACCTCTCTTACATAAGAGATAATATTGATGAAATCAGGGGGAATGATTACGTAGTATGCCTTTGGCTGCTTTATAACGAAAAGGAAAAGTGCCCGAAAAAAGAAAATATTCCACTCATATCTCAATTTGAGCTTAAGCTCATGCATGACCACTTGCGTCGGCACTGCAAGTTCAAAGACGTTATTCTCCGGTTTGTCCCCGTTAAGGTTAAGACTTACACGTCCATTAAGAAACCGGGTGCGACTACCTAATTCCGCATCACCACGTTGGTCTGGGCTAACCTGTTGGAAAACAATCAGGAAAGCGTTGGAGCGGGTGAAGGGAATCGAACCCTCGTCGTAAGCTTGGGAACGCGGCTGCCCCCCATCTCGCCCAAAAGAACCGTTACATATCAACCCGTTACGGACGGCACACATCAGGGTTTTTGACCCTCGTTGCGCCATCCGTGCGCCAAGGTTCTGGCCGGAACCCTGGTCGAGTCAACCGTCAAAAGCCTGGAAAGCTTATGCCCCACCCGTGGTCTGGGACTGCGGGGGCAGGCTGCCATCCGCGACCAACTGGGCTTTGATCTTGCTGACCATCGCCGGGCTGAGGTTGGTGGCGCGGGCAATGGCGCGAAGGCTGGTACCGGCGCCCAACAACTTCTTCACCTTCTCGACCTTGAGCGGTGATGTCGGCGGGCGACCAAGGCGTTTGCCGGTGGACTTGGCACGTTCGAGACCGGCAATGACCCTGGCGCGGATCATCGACCTCTCGAAGTCCGAGAACACACTCAACATCCCAAACAGCGCCCGACCGGCGGCGGTCCCGGTATCAACGCCCTGCTGATGCAGGTACAGGTCGATGCCACGGTCGCGCACTTCATCAAGGAAGACCACCAGATCGCGTAGCGACCGTCCCAGACGGTCCACCGACCATGCGGCGATCACATCGAACTCGCGCCGGGCGATGCCCTTCAGCAAGCGGTCGAAGCCAGGACGTTGATCGCGTCCCTTGGCACCGCTGATGCCTTCGTCCGTGATCACATCAACCACGTTCCACCCCAGGCGACCGGCGACCTCTTGAAGATCACGAAGCTGGTTCTCGACCGTCTGTTGGTCGGTGGACACGCGGGCGTAAAGGGCGACGCGCTTGGTCATGGGGAAGCCCTGGTGGTGGGTTTCCCATTTTACGAACTAATGCAAGATCGGCCAAGCCGTTCACGATAAAATACTGTAGTTTTATTAAGAGTATGCGGCGGCGATCATCATATCCATCAGAATTAACGATGGATATATCGCCATGAAACCCAAGAAGATGCGTATTGTACTATCGAGCACCGAGACTCGGAGCCTGCGGTCCAAGGTGCGGCACCGACTCAACAAGCGGTTTTCCTTGCTGACTCCAAGCGAGGTCCATTTCCTGAACCAGATGGACGAGGAACTGCCGTTGATGATCGCGATCAGCCCGGCGCAGTTGGAGTGGCTGGTGGACATCCTCGAACGGACGAAATCCAAGTACGGTCGGTGATCTTGGGGTTGCTGGAATCGAACCATGGTGTCGGCTTGGATTCTGATCCGAGCCGACATCGGTTCCCAAGCCGGGGGTACTGGGTAGATTCCCGCCCCTGCTCACAAATCATCTGATTCGTGGGTGGGCGATCTGGCGAGGCGCCAATGACCGATTTCCGCTATTTCCATGGGGCGCGATTTGAGGGGGTTTTGTGGTCACCGGGATTCGGCGCCATGGGATGGGCGGCACCTGATGGACCAATTGCGCAACATGACCTGGGAATCGACGCCCAAGGCGTCGGGAGCGGTTTTGCCCCGAACCAGAACCGCGTCACCAAATAGCTATTATATAGGGTTTGGTGACATCCCAATCTCAAGGCGAGATCAGCGAGAACCCGACCATGATGGGTCTGCCAGACCGCTATTCCCCCGATAGTCTTGCGCCAAACGTTGCTGATGAGTGTGGGGGAACTTTCGTTGGCGAAAGTTCGGGTTGGGCTGAGGGATTTGGGGGTTGGGGTGCTAGATAATCAGGAGGAGGGAGGGCGGCGGGTGCTATCACGACATCCAGCAATATGTTTAACTGTATTTACGGATTTTGCCCGAGCCTTTCTCCCGTATGCATCATTTTGGACTTGCCCGGAAAGAGTGGAGAGCAAAGGTGTTAACTTTGCTTGAGGACGACTCTGATGACAGGTTCAGGAA
>NZ_JAGTUF010000046.1 GCF_018224925.1 Magnetospirillum sulfuroxidans
GCCGCGGCCGCGGCCGCTTCTTCCGCCAGCGCAGCGCCGGCAATGAACATGCTGCTCAACGCCAACCCGGCGCCGGCAACAACTTTCTTCAAACCTTGGTTCATGGGATACCCCCGAAACGGCCCAGCGTGTGATTTGGTGCCCGTTCTTCCCCTGGCAATCCCTGGGACGAACCGGCGATGGCCACTTCTTAAACAAGAAATGTGCCAAGCTGCGAAATCAACGCCTTAACCGCCTTCTCCTGTGAATGGGACAGACTTGGTGACTAATTCTTAAGCGCCCGCGCCCCGCGATGGTGAAATCGTGTGCACGTGTTTTCCTTCCGTCGGACGAGACCAGCCAGCTGCCGTTCAAGCAGCCACAGCTGTGCCCAGGGCATGCCCCAGATTATTTCGTCGCCGGAGCTGAAAATTACAGCGCCTCGGAATTGGCTTCACCGGTACGGATGCGGAACGCCTGGACGATATCCATGACGAACACCTTGCCGTCGCCGATCTTGCCGGTGCGGGCCGCCGTCTGAATGGCTTCGATGACGCGATCGACGATTTCGTCGTTGACGGCGACTTCGATCTTCACCTTGGGCAGGAAGTTCACCACGTACTCAGCGCCGCGATAAATTTCCGTCTGACCCTTTTGCCGGCCGAAACCCTTGACCTCGCTCACGGTCAAGCCTTGGACTCCCAGCGGAGTGAGGGCTTCGCGCACCTCGTCCAACTTGAAGGGCTTGATGATGGCCATGATCAGCTTCATCTCGTGGTCCCCTAAATCATATGGGCGGGCTTGTGTCCCCCGCCGGTTGATGGGCCGCAAGTCGCGTCGTCCGCGTTGCCTGCGTAAGGATATCCCCTTTCAAGACCCGTGCCGAAATGATGATTCCGCCAATTGCGCCGTTTTTAGGCCCTGCCGGCGCCGAGCCAACGGTGGATCCTGCCTAAAACATAGACACTTTCCCCCGGCCATGCCCGATTCATGCGCTGCGCCGCCGCCGGGCTTGCGATTTCATCGCGGCGATGGCACATCATGAATATGTCCACGCGAATGCCCCAGATCAACAGCCGAACCACCGCCAGCCTATCGGCGGAAATCCTTATCGTCGGCGGCGGCCCGGTTGGCGGCCTGACCGCCTGCGCCTTGGCCCAGGCCGGCATGTCGGTGCTGGTGGTCGAAGCCGCCGACCCGGCCGAACTGGCCCGTCCAGGCACCGACGGCCGTTCCATCGCCATTGCTTTGTCGGCCAAGCGGGTGTTCGACGGCGCCGGCGTGTGGCCGCTGCTGGCAGAAGAGGCGGGGCCGATCCTGCAAATCCGGGTCACCGACGGCGCATCGCCGTTGTTCCTGCATTACGATCACGATGCCATCGGCGACCAGCCCTTCGGCTGGATCGTTGAAAACACCATCATCCGCCGCGCCATCCATCATCGCCTGGGGCAATTGCCCAGTGCCCAGGTCATCGCCCCGGCTCGGGTCAGCGGCCTGACCCGAGATCGTGACGGCGTCACCGCGACCTTGACCGACGGCCGCACCATCCGCGCCAGCTTGGTTGTCGGCGCCGATGGTCGCGGCTCGACCGTCCGCCAGCTGGCCGGCATCGGCGTCCAGCGTTTCGGCTATGGTCAATCGGGCATCGTCACCACGGTGGCCCACGAAAAGCCGCATCAGGGTATTGCCCATGAACGCTTTTTGCCGTCTGGACCGTTCGCCATCCTGCCGATGACCGGCAACCGCTCTTCCATCGTCTGGACCGAGCGTCTGCATCTGGCCGATGCCATCATCGGCCAGAGCGATGAATCCTTCCTGGCCGAGCTTTCCACCCGCTTTGGCGATTTCCTTGGCCCGGTATCGCTGGCCGGCCCGCGTTTCCATTATCCCCTCACCCTGCAATTGGCCGATCGCGCCATCGCCGAACGGCTGGTGCTGATTGGCGATGCCGCCCACGGCATGCATCCGGTGGCTGGCCAAGGCATGAATATGGGCATCCGCGACGTCGCCGCCCTGGCCGAAGTGGTGATCGATGCGCGCCGGCTGGGTTTGGATATCGGCACGGCCGACGTCTTGAACCGGTATCAGCGCTGGCGCCGTTTCGACAACATGCTGATGCTGGGTCTGACCGATGTTTTGGTGCGGCTGTTCTCTAATGACGTGGCGCCGCTGAAGCTGGCCCGCGACCTGGGTCTGGCCGCGATTCAGGCCATGCCGGGGGCCAAGCGCTTCTTCATGAAGCACGCCATGGGCGTGGTCGGCGATCTGCCCCGGATGATGCGCGGCGAGGCGCTTTAACCGATTCGGCTGAGACCGTGATGCCTTGAATGCGCATCACGGTCTCAGTTTTGTTTGCCCCTCGCCAAGGCAACGCGCCTCTGATTAAAGGCGCGCCGCTTTAACAGGCTGCGGAAAAACCCTTTCATCTGAGGCTGCATCGTGATTCGCTTCTCCTGCTGAGTTCGGAGGGG
>NZ_JAGTUF010000047.1 GCF_018224925.1 Magnetospirillum sulfuroxidans
GCCCCCCCCTCCGAACTCAGCAGGAGAAGCGAATCACGATGCAGCCTCAGATGAAAGGGTTTTTCCGCAGCCTGCTAAGTGGAGCGCAGATGCAGGGGGCCAATCTCACTGACGCACAGATGCAGGGCGCTGTTTTCGATGGCACAGACATGCAAGGGGCACTACTAGTTGGTGCAGATACGCGGGGTGCAAGCGCCAATCTCGCAGACTGCACCGCTTTCTTGGTCAGCGACCTCACAGTCGCTCCTCCGCTATCCCGCGAAGATTTGGCCTCGCTACTGGAGCACTTTGACCTAGACAGTGAATTGATAGATCATCGTCTGAAGCAGTACAACGAACGCGGGCCATTGCGCTGTATGGATGACCATGGACGGCCACTGTCGGAGCGACCTCTTCCGTCCAGCCGTGAGTTGGGAGCACTTTGGCGCAATCTGTCCTGTGCCAACCCGGCGGTGGCTCGAATGCTATGGAATGCATACATTCCTGAAGCCACCGGCCTGGGGCCCAAAATTCAGGCCATCCTCTCTCGCCCCCCCCGAAGCTGATTGCCTGGGCCTTCGCGCTATCCCCACCGCTCTTCGCCAAGAAATGGATAAGTTCTGGTCGCCCCTCTCCCACGATGAGAAACGACAGGCCGGTGGACAATGACCGGGCGCCACCTCGTGCGCAGCATGCAAGCACTTAGCCCTGCAAATAGGCTGAAGGTGCTAGCGCGGACGACGGGACTCGAACGTGTATGACCGAGACCAGGCGACTTTAAGGAAGCTACGTCTGAACAAGATGTTGTTTCGAATGGATCGAACTGCTGGTTGACAGAACTATGTACGTTTCTGAGCACGCGCAAAACAGGTAACCTACCGATTTCCTGCCCCCAACGCAGCCCTTCCTTATCACGAATGTTCGGGGCTAAGGGTTGCAATCTTGCATGCGTCTTGGGACAAGCACCCCCTTTGATCGGGCCTTTTTTTGGGGGGGGTGCTCATGGACATTCTTACTGCGAAAAACTCTTTTCTCAATTACTGCCGCATCGCCAAAACCCTATCCCCCCACACTGTGCGGGCCTATCAAACGGACCTTGCCCATATGGCGGCAAAATTAGGCTGCCATATCCCGGTATCGTCCATCAGCCGAGACGATCTCAGGGCCTATGTCGGCGGCATGCTTCAAGAGCAAGGGCTGAAGGCAACGAGCGTCAAGCGGCGCATGGCGACCGTGAAGCTGCTCTTCAAATGGTTGGAACGCGAGGAAACCATCCCTCTCAATCCCTTCCACCGCCTGGACCTATCCATCCGCCTCCCGCGCCGTTTGCCGCGCGCTCTGACCGTTGAAGATATTCGTAAGCTGCTGGAACGGGCGCGGCATGAAGCAGAGGTCGGTGGCACCCATTCTGCCCAGGTCATGCACTTCATTGTGATTGCCCTGATCGTGACAGGCCTGCGGGTGGGTGAATTGGCAGGGGTCGACTTGAGTGACCTGAACGAAGCCGAAGGCGTCATCCTGGTGCGCGGCAAAGGCAATCGCGAGCGACAGGTCTATTTGCCGGGGGCAACGGCCAAGGCCGCGTTGCAGGCCTATCTGAAAACCAGGGCAATGATCGAAACCGAGAGTGATCGGTTGCTGATCTCGTCTTACGGCACCCCAGTCACCCCACCCCGCATTCGCCGTCGCCTATCCGCTCTGGCTGATCGCGCTGGCTTGACCCGCCATGTCACCCCTCACATGCTGCGTCACACCGCAGCTACCCAACTGATCGAGGCCGGTGTCGATATCCGCTTTGTCCAGAAGCTCCTGGGACACGCCAGCATTGCCACCACCCAAATCTACACGCAGGTCAGCGACACCAGCCTGCGCAGCACCCTGGAGCAGGCCGATACGTTGGGGCGAATTGGGGGGCAAAGGGGACGATAACTGGGAATTATGGTCGATCAACTTCCCCGAAGCAGTGGATCCCGGGTCGCACATTTGGATTCTGACCCGAAC
>NZ_JAGTUF010000048.1 GCF_018224925.1 Magnetospirillum sulfuroxidans
ATTTGTTCGTCGTCTTGCTCATGATGCCCCTACTTTCTCAGAAGTTGGAGCCTCCGGCAAACCCGGGGCGGTTCAGTCCTGGGTAGATATGGTGCCGGCGGCAGGATTCGAACCCGCGACCTTCGGTTTACAAAACCGCTGCACTACCACTGTGCTACGCCGGCATTCTCTACACAAAAACCACACAACCACAAAATGGCCCGCGAATCCCGCAGAAAATAAGGGCCGTAGAACCGGCCACCCGATTACAAATCAGGTGCTCTACCAGCTGAGCTAAACCGGCTCCGTGCGTGTCACGCCTGGATCGGGGGAAATTAATGGGAAGTGGGGGCGCTCGCAAGGTCTTGTTCCCGCACTAATTCGTATAAGGCGATGGCGGCGGCGTTGGAGACGTTCAGGCTTTCCACCAAGCCGGTCATCGGCAGTTTGACCAGATGGTCGCAATGTTCGCGGGTCAAGCGGCGCAAACCCTCGCCTTCGGCGCCCATGACCAGGGCGATCTTGCCCGACAATTTGGCGGCGGCGATGGTGTTGGTGGCTTCGCCGGCCAAGCCGGCGGTCCAAAATCCGGCTTCTTGCAATTGCTCCAAGGCGCGCACCATGTTGGTGACGCGGACCAGCGGCATCACCTCTAACGCGCCCGATGCGGATTTGGCCAGGGCGCCGGTTTCCTCGGGGCTGTGACGGTCGGGGACCACCACCGCCAGGGCGCCAAAGGCGGCGGCGGAGCGCAAGATGGCGCCGACATTGTGCGGGTCGGTGACCTGGTCCAGCACCATGACCACAGCGTGCTCGCGTCCCTTGGCCATGCGGCCGACGTCTTCGATGCCCAGACCGTCCAGATGTTCGGCCAGCACGGCGATGCCCTGGTGCACGGCGCCGGGGGGAAGCAGACGATCCAATTCGGCGCGGTCGGTGGTTTCCTCGCCGGGCAACGGTCTTTTGCTGCGCGCATGGGCGAGGGCGGGGGCGTGGGTGCGCAGCGCCTCGGCGGTCAGGACGATGCGACGAATTTTTCGGTTCTTGTTGGCGAGGGCGGCGACGACCGCGTGCACACCATACAGCCAAAGTTGATTCGATGGCAGTTTTGCAGGGCGTTCAGCCCCCTTGCCGGCATCGCGTTTGTGGTTGGATTTGCTGCGAGAATCCCAGTTGGTCATGACGTCTCCTTGATGACAATGATGTAGCCCTCCTTTTTCGAGTTGACAAGGCCGCGAAAATTCCCATATTTCGGCTCTCCCGTCACCTCGGCTTAACCGCCGGGGACGGTGTGGAGGGGTGGCCGAGCGGTCAATGGCAGCAGACTGTAAATCTGCCGGGGTAACCCTACGTTGGTTCAAATCCAACCCCCTCCACCATTCACTTCCGGGCCGGGCGAAGGAACTTCGGTTCTGCTGCAGGGTGGGGCGCTTCGGGCGGGTGTAGCTCAATGGTAGAGCAGAAGCCTTCCAAGCTTACGACGAGGGTTCGATTCCCTTCACCCGCTCCATAAGGCGCGCCCAACTCGGGTAAATTTCGGCACGACCAGCGCGGCAGCAGCCGCCGATCAGGTGGGTTTAAAATGGCTAAGGCAAAATTCGAGCGCAATAAGCCTCACTGCAATATCGGCACCATCGGTCACGTTGACCATGGCAAGACCTCGCTGACCGCTGCCATCACCAAGGTGTTGGCCGA
>NZ_JAGTUF010000049.1 GCF_018224925.1 Magnetospirillum sulfuroxidans
CGCCTTCACCCCTGCCGAGTGCGAGAACTTCTTCGCCGCTGCCGGATATGACCGTGATTGAGCGGAAAATGCTCTAGCATCACACCTTGACCCGCATAAGGGTCAAGGACGAGATCTCCAGGCCTGGATCCAATTAGGGCTATTCGTTCCGCCAGCTTCAGCGGGATATGCCCGGCAGCCACCTTTCCGCATCCACGCTCGACGGGTATGTCATCCCATACGGTACCTAGAGGTAATCCGGCGCTTTCCGCATCGACGAGATACTGCTTCAACGCAGGCCGGCCTTTGCCTGCGGGCATCAAAATCCGTCCTTCAGAGAACAGCTTCTCAAGGTTCTCAAGTGTGTAACGCCAAGATCGTCCGGGTCCGGGCATATAGCCACGCCACGGAAAGCACAGATTTGGCCTTTCTAAAGGGGCTTCTAATGAACTTTTTCGGAATGGCCCCCTCTCGTCCTCTGCCGATACAAAATACCTGCGTTCGGCTTCCCGGAGAGCGCGTCGAACTTGGTTCTCCGTTGCTGCGTCAGTCTTGCCGTAAAATAGGATGGTGTCGTGACGTAATTGTCTGTTCAAATTTGTCCGCATCCAGACGTATTCGGCTCGGAAATTTTGCTTGCCAAATATGTGGTCGAGGATCACCCGTATCGGCCCCGCAATTCCAGGATCGGAGAAATAGAACAAGCTTCCACGGTCGGACAAAACCCTGTGGGATTGCTCGATAACACGGGCAAATTCGCGAACTCGCGTTGAAAAATCTGGCGCGGCTGGGTTCTCAAAAGGCGGGCTCAAGAACACCATGTCAACCGCGCCATCACCCACGCGCTCCAGAAGCTCTCGTGCCTCTGCCTCGTACAGGGTTGTCGCTGCGATGGGCACGCGAGTCTCCAAATGGACGCGGGATACAACGAAAACGATTAATGCAAGAGGCCCAACCTGTCCACTGGCACGTTGGTGCGCGATGCAAGATGTCTATGGTTACGTCCGGTGTATAATGTGAAGCTGAATCGAAAAAATGGTGGATGCCATGGACGCCAAGAAGGACAGGCCTGAGTTCCAGTCGTGGCACAGCTTCCAGGAGTTTACACGGCTGGTCAGGCATGGCCGAAGGTACGTCTGGACCAAGGAAATGAAGGCGTTTCTGGATACGGTTCTCGCGACCATGGATGAGCGCATCGTAAAGATTTCCCAAGGAACATTGCTGTTTCGCGCTCAGCAAGGGGTCCGATACGAACCTACCACCGATGATGAAGGGAATGAGATTGGGGAAGAGCGCGTTGGGTACGGCGCGGAACGTATGAAGCCGCTCGCCAACCGAGCAAAAGAAGGGCGGATAAACCCTGCGGGCATCCCGGTTCTCTATCTGGCATCATCCGTTCAGGCAGCTATTTCCGAGACAAGGCCCTGGGTCGGGTCTGAGCTTTCAGTGGCCCAATTCGAGGTCTTGCGCGATCTAACAGGCTGCGGAAAAACCCTTTCATCTGAGGCTGCATCGTGATTCGCTTCTCCTGCTGAGTTCGGAGGGGGGGG
>NZ_JAGTUF010000004.1 GCF_018224925.1 Magnetospirillum sulfuroxidans
TAGACGCCTTCACCCCTGCCGAGTGCGAGAACTTCTTCGCCGCTGCCGGATATGACCGTGATTGAGCGGAAAATGCTTTAGAAGGGCCAGCATTTTCCGCAATGGCTCCCAATCTAGGTCTACGAAATCTGAGCACAGAGTGCGCCAGATCGGCGCTCCGAACCAACTTTCCTGGGTCGCGAGCTTCTTCTCGAAGCTGTCGTCACGTTGGCCATCGGTATCCATAGGGGCGTAAAGGTGGAATTTGACGGCCACCTTCTCGATTGCCTTCAGTTCGCGATCTCCCCGTTCCCGACCGAACCGCCATATTTTGGGCCTTTTCTCGTATGGATCGGTGGCAAATGCCTTGAGGTAGGATTGGGATAGCCAGTGGCAGCGCTTCGTGGTCTGTTTTGCCATTTGCTGCTCCAATACGAGATATGAAGTCGGGTGCCGCTATTGGGGCACAACCGCGCTACGAGCCAGTCCTTGCTGCCAGGTCATACAAAGACGCACGCACGTTAGATGGCATGCTGACCGAAGCTGCCGGCGCAGCAGCCAGAAGTAGGCGCGCGGCCGCCCCCAATGTTCGGTCAGGGTGGGGGAGGACAGCTTCGATCGGCGGAACGTTAATCACAGGTACGGTGAGGCGGAAACGCGCTTGGTGGGCCAGGTGGCCCCATCCGTCGAAAATCCATGAAATTAGGGGGTCCGCAACCCGATCACTCAGTTGTGAGGCACGGACATGGAGGAGCATCCATATCCCGCACCAAAGAAAAGCGGCTGGAAGAGCGACGATATCTTGCCGAAGAGCATTGACCGCCAGAGCCGCCGCCTCGCGTTCTGTCGCGAATTCGAGTGTTCGCCCCGCCATTCGTTCAAAGAGCGGGTGCAAGGCGACAAGTTCCGGAGCTTTGAGTCCCACTTCGACTATCGTATCTACAGCCTCAAAGTTGCCGTTGATCGCTGCGGCGATTGCGAAGCTCAACAGGAAATCCGCGCCACCTCTCAGCACATCTGTCCCGGCATCTGCGTCGATACCTGCCAGCGGGATTGTGCCCCGCCTTGGATTATGAAGGTCTCCGACGAGCTCCTTCGCGCCATCCACTGAGACGAAAGCTGCCATAGCCGCATGTCGCCGAAGCCGGCTCACAAAATCCGTGGTGTCCTGCGTGCTGATGGCCTTGCGGGCTTCTGCGATAGCTCGGGACAGTTCCAGCGAAAGAATTGGCCCATCGGCTAGATAATTCCGAAATTCGCGGTAGAACCCGGTTGGTTGGGTAAGCGCCTCATCAGCGTCAGCCAGGAGGTAGAACGCCATATCCAGTGCGGCTACCGGATGTGACCTGATCGCTTCGACAGGATCCGGATTGCTGGCACAGCCCGGCGCATACTGAATGTCCATGTCTGTTTGCGAGAGGCGTCCAGTAATTTCATGGAGGAGCCACAAAACTGCATGCCGCACGACCCGATGACAATGTGCCTCGGTAAGCTCTCCATCAGGGTCTACGGTCGGCAAGAGAATTAGTGCATCGCGTAATTTCCGTATCGCGATACCGTGGTGCCCAGCGTGGTATGCTGCATGCGCCGTATCTGCGAGCAGACCGATTGCTTGAGCCCGGACCGAAGGCAAACGTATGCCCGATGCAGCAACTTGTGCGCGGTCGAACCAGTTTTGGGCCGCTTCCCAGTCCCCAAGTTCGGCAGCGCTGATGCCTGCCTCGCGTGCAATATAGGCACGTTCGAGCGGGTCTTGCCCGCCTTGTGCGGCAGCAGCGGTAAGTAGTGGCAACGCAGTCGCAAAATCACGTCGGCGCCAATGAATTTTGGCCCTTGCGCGAGACAGCGCAACGTCGGCACCGAAACGTTGCTCTGCTTCGGAAAGGCTGGCGAGCGCACGAACGGGGTCATCCCCAAATTCGTCGTAGCAAATAGCTTGAGCTATTGCACATCGGGCCGCCAGCGTTGGATTTTGCCACCCCATCGCAAGATCGACACAGGTAGCATAATCGCTGGCCGCCCCTTCCCAATCAAAACCTCCACTCCGTGATTCTTTGAGCCAGCCATGGTTAACCAAGATCGAGATGTCACCGCTGCCAAGCCGAAAGGTGGAAAAGAACCGCTCTCGGACTGCTGCGGTTTCACAATTGAGCTGTTCAAATATTTCCCTAAAGCTGCGCACGGTTCGTATGTTGCGCATTTGACTGGCGAACATTACGCCGCTTGCATAGATGTTGTCCCCTGTCGTCGACTGGAAGCCGCTAGTCGCGGCTAACTGCTCGTCGGACTGGGTAAGCTGATCGAGACGCAGCAAGAGGTTGATCCAGTTAGGGAAAAACTCCCCAGCACGCGGATGCAGAAGCAATTTGGAAAGAAGAAGCCCCTCGAATAGCGTCGCGCCTTTCACGTCCTTTCGTTCACGTTCGAGGGCTTCCCAACATTGCTGCGCTGCGACAGCCGAGCCAGAGGAAAGCAGCAGAAGCATTTGAGCAAATCTCAGCATCGCCGAAGCTGCGAGGTCTTGGGGGAAGATCGGGGCCTCATTCTTGAATGACAGCAACTCGCCAACGAAAGGTGAGAGCATGTCGAGCGTTTCGGGATTGCAGGCGATTAGGCTGGAGGCAAAAGCTACAACTAACTCTGGGGATTCGCTTTTCAGCGCGTGACGCAGCACCACTCCCGCATCGAGCACAGACACGCTGCCGCTGTGCAGCAGTGTCTTGACAATACGTTCATGGATCATCCGGCACTCAGCGGCAGGGAACACATCGTTCGCTGTCCCTTGGAGCAGTGGCGACACACGCAGCCGGTTATGCATTATTGGCTCAATCCAAGGCCCAATTAGTCTATCAAGCACCAGGCCGGCCAAAGGGATCGCCGGCCTAATTTCGCCGAGCGCCATCGCGAGTTTCCGGTCGAAGCTGCCCTCAATCACTGCTGTGCGAAACAAAAGGGTTTGCGCCTCAGCCGACATCGCTGTGACGAGCCGCTGACGAACCGCACGTCGTTCGGCGTTTAGTTCAGTCTGAGGCTGTCCACCAAGTACCGCAGCTAGGGAAGCTCGCGACCATCCTGCTGCAGCGAGATTCAAAAGGGCGGCCATAGTGAGTTGCGGATGCCCGCGTGAGGTAGCGCGATAAACCACTCCCGCGTATTTAGCTTCCCCACCAGTTATTTCGACCAGATCGGCGACCTCGTCCTCACTTAAATAGGGGATTTCCACCACAGGTGAACCAGCAGGGCAAAGCTGATGCAATGTCGTCGAGGTCGGCGCTCGATAGGTCGTGAAAATCGCGGTTTCGTCACGCCGACGAAGGCCTGCGAGCAGCCGGATTAAGAGGTCCCTTACCGCAGGGTCATCTACCTCGTTGAGATCATCCAAGATTACGCTGGCGGCTGGGGACGCAGTGAGCTCACCGATCAGGAGCGACAGGCGAGCGGCGGTTTCAGCGGCACCTAGATCACGGAAATTGGCAATCAGCCAACGTTTGTTCGTCTGTTTTGCTACGAGCCTTGCCGTAAACGATTTGCCAAGACCGGTTGCGCCCGTCGCAATCACGAGGCCGATTGTGCGACGCGTTGTATCGAGCACGGCCACCAACTCTTCGCGTGGAGTGATAATCATGGGCAGTGGCAGCTCGGAGGAAGGAGTAAGCTGGGAGGGACGAGAGAAACCAATAGCTCCAGTTTGCCATTGCAAGGTTGCTAGCAACTGTTCCTGGGGCACGGACACCAGGGTTGAGTTGTCGATCAGCTCAATAAGGTCAGCTTTACGCAACTGGCGCGAACCATCAGAGACTGCCGTCATCAACAGGCGTTCAACAACAGCAGGCAAAACCGCCTTTGCCGCTTGGCTCGACAGTCTCCGTACCGTGGCAGCGTACTCGATCAGGCCCGCTTCAAGATCCGCACGAACGTTGTCCAGGCCAGGAGCGCCGCAGAACCAGTGGATGCGGCCAAGAAATTCCCGTCTCAGGGCGTCATCAGTCAGCGCGCCAATATGAGCTTTGGTTTCGGGTTTCAGATCAAGATCAGTAAGCAGCACTCTTAGGGGGGCAACGTCGGCACCAGCCGCTGCGCGGCGCCAGTAAAGCAGCGCCGATTCATTGTCCACCCGCTGGCCCTTGCTCCGCTCAATACCGACATCGGATGTCGTCAGGTAGTGAAGAGAGACTACTCGCCCGGGGTTGCGTGTGACGAGATCAACAAAGGAATCTATGGCCGCCCTCACATTCGCGGACTGTAGCGTGATATTTCCGCTGCCGGCAGTATCCTTGACCTGGACACCGGCCAGCGCCTCACGGCTGGCAATCGCATAATCCTCTGCTACCTCGAGATAAAGGAGTTCGCCGTCGGCCAATCCCAACCATGCTAGTCCTGACGCATAAAGCTGGTAACCGTAGCCACGTAGAGCGGCTACTGCTTGGCGGGCGGGATCGCCTTGCGGTGCGTCGAGGCGCGGTCCTGATCCGAAGAGTTCCATTGTCGAACTTTAGCACAACCGATTGGGAATATCGGCGCCCCATTCGAAATCCCTAGGCAACAGGTCATTTTTGAACTTCCGGCTGACCGGCATCGCCCGCATGAGCCATAAGCACGTTGATGCCCGATTATATTTACAATGCCTCTTCATTTAGTCTGGTGGCTAGCATCTCAAAAAATGATCTAACATGATCAATGACCTCTTCTGCTTGTCGCTCGTCGTACGTCGCGCGGCCGTGTGCTACACGAACGCGCCATCCATTCTTGAAGAAACGAAATTGAGCAGACAACTCGCTGTAAAAAAGTAGGTCATAATCCCTATTTTTAGTTTTTGACGGCAAGTTTTCGATGTCTCTAATTTTTGATGAAAGCATGTTTATCATATCCTGCCATCCAAGTAGATCAATTGATCTTGGTCCTCTGCATGGAATATCCAGTGCAACAATTAGAGTGCGGACTCCAATTTCTACGGCGCGCATCGCATGAAAGACTGCAGCTGTGTATTGTGCAGCAGCAAAGCATGTTCCTGAGCTTTTGATTTCTTCATACGCCTGCGGGAAAGCATTTATTACATCGTCGCTTACGATATCCTCGCAGTCGTAATATGGCGCTCGGTGGGCTGGAACGGTTAAGAATAACTGGCTATCCATTTCCTCCAGAACCATATCGACCAGCATGGTCAGTTCAGGTTCAGTAGCGGGAGGTTCGTCCAGTTTGCGCGAAATGATTGCGGTAGAAACTGGCAGTGATAGCTCGTCGCAAAATGATAACAACGTTTCCATTTCATTTCTCAGAGCGGATACGCCGGTTTCATTGAGGCTTTTCTTGGAGGAAAATAACCTTTTAAGAAGTCCATTCTGATGAAACATACTTAAATGATAAATGAAACGCGCATCCAGCATTTGACGTCCAAGCAAAACGTAACGGACCGCGTTGATCTTAAACATATCCAGCAAGCTCCAGAGCCGGCGGGATTTGGAACGCCTATGGATGCGGTAGGGGCCGTCGGCTTTAGGCATCATAGCTCACCCCTCTGCGCATGGGTATGGGGGTAGATCTGCGGCGCATCTCCACAATCAATCCGGGGTAAAGCTGAGATTTTCGAATATGTTCGGGAAACGCCCAGCCTGATATCCGGATCAAAGGCCGAAATAGCTGGCGCGGCCTGCTGCTGTTGTCCGGCTCGCTCCTGAAACCGACAAGGCTGTTCGCCTCGGATTGGTACGCCCCAGACGCAGACAGAGAAGGGGAGTGTTTCTGGTTTCCTTTAATCTCCCTGTTCACTGGGATGAGGATAGAGTCCGTCTCGAAAGGTCATGAAGCCCGCGCCAACCGCCGGAGCATGATGCCTATCATGGCGAGTTTGACCATGGTGGCGCTGATATCGGCGCGCGTCTCGAAATCACGGGCGAGGCGGCGGTGGCGGATCAGCCAGCCGAAGGTGCGTTCGACGATCCGGCGTTTGGGCAGGAACCACGAAGCCCTTGGCGGTGTCGGAGCGCTTGACGATTTCCAGGCGGCAGCGATGCACCTGGAAGACATCAAGGGCGAGTTCGTCGCCGGTATAGCCGCCATCGGCAAACATTTTCTGGATGAACGGCTGGCGGGACCGGAGAATTGGTAGAACCAGCCTAGCCCCCTCGCGATCCTGAATGTCCGCTGCATGGACGATGACGGCGACGATCAGGCCGAGGGTGTCGACGACGATATGCCGCTTTCGGCCCCAGATTTTCTTGCCCGCATCGTAGCCGCGATCCCCCCTTTTTCCCCGCCACACTTGACGCTTTGCGAGTCAATGATGATGGCGGTGGGAGCGGCCTCCTTGCCTTCGTGTTCGCGCACCGCCTTGTGCAGCGCTCTTGGAACTGGCGCAAAATGCGGTAGACCGACTTCCATGGCGGGAAGTCCTTCGGCAACTGCCGCCACGAGCAGCCCGTCCGCAGCAGGTAAAGAACGGCGTTGAGGAACTCCCGCATGTCCGTCGTGCGCGGACGGCCACCGGCCCTGGCCGCAGGGATCAACGCGGTAATCCGCGCCCATTCGTCATCGCGCAGATCGCTCGGATAACGCTGCTCGGAGCGTTCATATCGAGATCGGTTCTCTGAAGTCCACATCGTCGCATCCGGCGGCTGTTCGAATTCGCCGAGGACAGAATCACACCGGATTCTCAGCGGTCAACCACTTTCGAGACGGACTCTCAGCAATTCATTTTGCATGCTGAACTCGGCGAACATCTTCTTCAGACGCCGGTTTTCGTCCTCCAGCCCCTTCATTTCCGAGATCATCGACGCGTCCATGCCACCGTATTTGGCACGCCACTTATAGAAGGTCGCGCTGCTCATCTGGTGTTCGCGGCACAGATCCGTCACCGGCATGCCGCCCTCCGCTTGGCGCAGGATCGCCATGATCTGCGTTTCCGTAAAACGACTCGTCTTCATCCGAATCTCCTCGTGCGTCGTGCCGAGAAAATTCTACGTCAGCATCCCCTTATTTGCTGGGGGGATTACCGTTGCGCGACTTTTCAATCCATGCGACTTTTGCGAATAAAGTTATTTGGCGAAATTGTCGACTTGCTTTCAGACGGGGGTATCAGTGGCCATCGATATCGGGACATGTATCGCGCAGGATTTTGCCGCCCATGTGGGGTCCGCATTCCACTTCCAGCATTCCTCGGGGTCTGGGATCGACTTTCACTTGCTGTCCATCAAGGACACGCCGGAATTCAAGCCGAACACCCTGTGGGCCAAGCGTCCGCCGTTTTCGCTGTTCTTCGCGGCGCCAAAGGGCCTTGAAGTCGGTCAGGGCAACTTCACATTGCAGCATCCGGTACTGGGTCCGATGATGGTTTTCATGGTCCCCATCGGCCGGGTCGGCGGCAATAATTTCGACCCCAATCAGCCGCTTTTGATGCAATGCAGCTTTAACTGACCGCGATGGCGGCCGGCTCCAGACACATAAAATCATAAGGGCCGTGTGACGCTGTGGTCTGGACAAAGCCAAGCCGCTGATAAAGCCGGCGGGCCGGGTTGCCCTGCTGCACATGCAACTCGACCCCCGCTCCGGCCCCTTCGCACAGGTTGATCAGCCAGCGGAGCAAAAGCGTGCCGCAGCCGCGGCCCTGCATTTTCGTCACCAGGGAAATATCGACAACCCGCAGCCGCCCAGGGCTGGTTTCGGCCAGATAAAGACGGCCGATGGGCTTGCCTTGGCGCAGGACAAGGCAGAACCGACGCTGCACGAATCTGTTTTCGTAATCGAAATGCTGGGCGGTGAATTGCTGCGACAAAAAGGCCCGCTTGTGCTCCTCGGGCCACGGCACCAGGGCCATTTCTCGGGCACGGGACTGGCGATAGAGATCCAGCAGAAAGGCTAAATCGGCAGGCAGGGTGATGGGGCGCAACGCAAACGGCGACGGCGGCGGATTTGCATCCACCGCCGTCAAAAGCAAAGCTTCGGCAAGCCACGTCCCCGTCATTGCCCGCGCCCCAACACTTTCATCACATCGTCCCCGCGCCGGCGCGGCACAAGCAAGCTCAGCCCCCCTTCCGTCTGGATCAGGGCGCCGGTTAGGGCCTGACGGGAAAATAGCCGTCGATGCAAATGCAAAGATTCAACGCCACGTAAGGTTGCTGATTACCGACAACCGCCGTCCCGGCGCCACCAAAAGGCGATATCGTGGTGTTCGCCATGGGAACGGCCGTGTTTTGATTATAGGCCGTATAGATGTTGCGCGGGCGTTGCCCTGCGGGTCCGCTGCCATAATAGCCTTCTGCCAGCACCTTGCCCGCTGGCAGCAAAGTTGCCGGATCATTCGCAACGGCATTGGCGGCAACGACCGCGTGAGTATGCGTCGGCAGATTGCTGGCGGAAACGACGGTTTGTAAGCTCCCCACCTTTTCGCTATAGACGCCAGCGTAACCGGCATCACCGGTGCCAATTCCCGACAAACCATAGCCCCCACGCAAATCTGGAAGATTGAATTTCTGGTTAGATGTGCTGCCAAAAGTAGTGCCGATAACGGCATACAAGGCTTGATACTGCATCACTAAAAGCTCGCTGCCGCTGCAATATGCCCAATCCTGTGGGACAAAGCTAAAACCAAACATGCCGATCTGGCCAACGAATGCTTCTGCCATGATTGTCCTCCTGTCAACGGGGGTGGGGTACTATGGCCTGTTCGGATAAAGACCTTGCACACAGATCATCGCCGTCAACGCCATGGTCGGCATCAAATTGATGATCGACGACGGATTAGCCACCCCACCAGCCTGGCTAAGGGTCTGTGGCGCCATCGCGACCACGCTGGGGGTCGTGCTGGGCAGATAGCACGACGCATTCCCCGTCCCTCCTTCGTTTGCCCCCGTCAAGAATGCATTTTGGGGAGAAGGCATTCCCGGCTGTCCCGACGCATCGGCTAGCATTGTATGAGTATGGGCAGGGATATTCGCCGTGGAAAGCGACACCAAACATGCGCCGAATTTCGTCCCTATCGAATAATTGAACGATGACCCTGTTCTTTGCCCCATCCCGACCGGAATGCGAGCGCGAAGGTCAGGTAAAGCAATGGTGTTGACCCCGTCGCCACCATAAGTGGTTCCGATCAGAGAAAAAAGAGCACTATACTGCGTTATAGACACAGTCATACCATTGCAGAGCATGAAGTTCTCTGGGGCATAATTGCCGGCAAAGAAGATAATCTCACCACAATAGGAATCCATTGGTTGGCCCCCCTGTTCTTGTGTTGCACACTGTCACATCATCCCACCCCTATGGCCGGGGAGGATAAGATCCAGCGGTGGCGATACAAAAATTCAAAGCCAGCGACGGCTGGCGATTTTCCATTGGCTGGCTGGCCCCGGCGGTACCGACGGCGATGCCGGCCATAGCCGCTTGGCTGGTCGACGCCGTGGTATAAAGACCGGTAATGGGGGTCGTTCCATTGCTCGGCAAAGTCGCCAGTGCAGCGCCCTGCGGCGACAGCACCGTTGGCGGCGTCGACATGGCGCTGGCAAGGTGCATGTGCGCCGGCAAAACGTCGCTGGGCAGAGCAATACTGTCCACCCCCCCACTATTTCCAAGCGTGCGCCCAGCGGAATTATCGGCAAAAATCGAAGCACGGCCGCGCATATCCGGTAGATTGAAAAAAGTCCGCAGATCACCACCAAAATAATTGCCGAGCAATGAAGCTAGCGCCTGATTCTGAGTGATCTGAATGGTTGCGCCGTTACATATGGCCCAGCCGGTGGGGGCAAAAGCAAAGGAATAAAGCGCAATTTGTCCGATGAATGGCTCGTCCACGATGTACCCTCCCCTAAAAGATATCATTATTGGTCAGCATCATCTCGTACATGAAACGCGAAACGAACACAGATTGCCAACGCAAACACCTAATACGCGTTAAGTATGCGAAACTTCCCCTGCGCCCGCAACCGTTCATGCTCGTCTTCTCGAAAATTTTACAGCCTTTAAATCACCGAGCGACCAGCGGAAGATATCAAAGGTGATTTCATCGTGCGAGTCAGCCCCAACAGCGGCACTATAAAATCACAAAAATCGACCGGCGATTGTAATAATATGTGACAAGGCAACGCATTCGCTTGCAGCCACAACGTGTGGATTGTAGTGTATTAGAGGGATGCCTTTAAGCCTTTAGTCGGGGACAGCCATGGCCCACCGCCAGAATTCACGCCGCCACAGCGGCCGCGCCGAAAACACGCACGAAACCGCCAAGCGCCGCCCCGCCATCGGCATCATGGCGCTTGAGCCGCGCATGATGTTCGACGGTGCCGCCGTAGTCACCGCCATCGACGCCACCACCGATACTGACACCCATGATTCGCAACACGCCACCGACGCGAACACCCCTGATGTGGACAACTCGGGCGTTGACACCCCTGTTGCAATCGCCACGGCGGCGGCGCAACCCCCGGTACGCGAAGTGGTGTTCGTCGATAGCGGCGTCACCGATTACCAGACCCTGGTGGATGCCGCCCGCAGCGACGTGACGGTGGTGGTTCTTGATGCCGGCAGCGATGGCCTGCAACAGATTTCCGACTGGCTGTCGGCCCATGCGGCGGAAACGCCCGAGGGTGGCTGGTCGGCCTTTCACTTTATCGGTCACGGTGAAGCGGGAACCGTTCATCTCGGCACCACGGTCCTCAACGATGCATCCCTGACCGCCGACGGCCAGATCTTGGCCGATATCGGATCAGCCTTGAATGCCGATGGCGACATTTTGCTCTATGGCTGCGACATCGCCAAGGGCGAGACGGGGCAAAATTTCATCGCCAATCTGGCCGTGGTCACGGGGGCCGACATCGTCGCTTCCGATGATGTCACCGGCTCCGCCGCCCTGGGAGGCGACTGGACTCTGGAAGCTGCGACCGGCGCGATCGAGACCGCATCCTTTCTACGAGAAGGCGCAGCCTATGACGGTTACGACCGCGCATTGGCTGATTACACCATCGACTTCGACAGTGGATCGGTTGTGAGTGGGAATATCGAGGTCACGGTTGACACTCGCACGCTGGTCATCAACGGATCGAATGTCGCGTTGAGCATCGAAGATTACAATGGTGACGGAAACCAATCCGCCTATGTGCTCGAATCAAACGCCGAATCAAGTGTCTCCGTTTACTTCAGTGACAATGCAAAATTTGATCTTGACGGCATTTCTTTTATTCAAGCCATTGTAAAGGCAGTCACCTGGCCCTACTCGGACGGAAACACATATACTTCCGTTAATTTTAAGATCGTCATCACCCCCTATGATGGGGCGACGGCGAAAACGGCCTATGAGTACACCCCAACCGTTGGCGAATACGCGGGGGCGGGGGCAGTTACTCTTGATAAGACAATATCCGAGGCCGATCTCGGCAGTTCATTTAACGGCATCACCAAATTCGTCGTTCAAATGGTCAACGCGACCTCCAACCCTGGCGCCGCAGTCGGATCGATCAGTTGTTTCATGGGCTGCATCGACAACATTTTGCTGACCAATGTCGGCACCGTCGCCGACATCACCGCACCGACGGTCTCCTCGGTCACGCTGCCGTCCAACAGCACCTATAAGACCGGCGACAATCTGGACTTCACCGTCAAATTCGATGAAGCCGTCACCATCACCGGCACGCCGCGCATTGCCATCACCCTGGACACCGGCGGCACCGTCTATGCCGATTACCAATCGGGAACCGGCACCACCGATGTGGTGTTCCGCTATACCGTGGCGTCGGGCAACGTCGACACCACCGGTATCAGCGTCGGCGCCTTGGGCCTGAACAGCGGCACCATCAAGGACGCCGCCGGCAATGTCGCCGATCTGACCGCTTTCAGCCCCGGTTCCACCGCCAACGTCAAAATCGACGCCGTCGCCCCGGTCTTCACCAACAATAGCGGCGGCACCAGCGTCAGCGTCAACGCCGCCGAGAACCAAAGCGCGGTGACCACGGTGACCACCACCGACGCCACCGCCGTCACCTATGCCATCACCGGCGGCGCCGACGCCGCCAAATTCGGACTGTCCTCGGGCGTGCTGACCTTCGCTTCGCCGCCCAATTACGAAAGCCCGACGGATGGCGGCGCCGACAATATCTATGTGGTGCAAGTCACCGCCACCGACGCCGCCGGCAACACCAGCGTGCAAACGCTGTCGGTCACCGTCACCGACGTCAACGAATCCCCCAGTGTCGCCACCAATACCGGCCTGTCCGTCAACCAGGGCAGCACCGGCACCATTACCACCACGCAATTGAACGAGGGCGATGTCGACGATGCCGGCGCCGGCCTGACCTATACGGTGACCACCGCCACCACCCATGGCTCATTGTGGATCGATGCCGACGGCTCGGGCACCATCAACGGCGCCGAGGCGGCGCTGGGGGCTGGCGGCACCTTTACCCAACAAGACATCATCGACGGCAAGGTCAAGTACCTGCACGACAATGGTGTCGATGGCGCCGACAGCTTCGGCTTCAGCTTGGCCGATGGTGGCGAAAACGGCGCCACGCCGGTAACCGGACAGACCTTTTCCTTCACCATCACCCAGGCCCCGGCTGTCGATCTCAATGGCGGCGGCGCCGGCAGCGGTAATGCGGTCAGCTATACGGAAAACGGCAGCGCCGTGTCGCTGGTCGATGCCACCGCCACCTTGACCGACGGCGACAGCGCCAACATGAGCGGCGCCACCATCCAGATCACCAACGCCCAGACCGGCGATGCCCTTAGCCTCAACGGCTACGCCAATGGCGCCACCTTTAACGGCATCACCATCACCTATACCTCCGCCAGTCTGATCACCCTGTCGGGATCCGGCACCGCCGCCGATTATCTGACGCTGATCAAGGCGGCGCAATTCGTCAACAGTTCAGAGCTCGACAACACCACCACGCGCAGTGTCGCCGTCACCGTCACCGACAGTGAAAGCCATGCCGGGACGGCGGCCACCGCCTCGGTGGCGGTGACAGCTGTCAACGACGCCCCCAGCCTGTCCGGTAACATGACCTTGGCGGCGGTGAACGAAGACACCACCAATCCGGCCGGGGCGACCATTGCGTCATTGGCCTTGGGCCTGTACAGCGACCCCGACAGCGCCAGCCAAACCAGTCCGGGCGGTCTGGCCATCATCGGCAACAGCGCCAATGCCTCGACCCAGGGGGAGTGGCAATATTCCACCGACGGCGCCACGTGGTACACCATCGCCACCGTCGGCGACGACGCCACCGCCTTGGCCCTGTCCGCCACCACCTCGTTGCGTTTCGTCCCGGTGGCCGATTACAACGGCACCCCCCCGGCTTTGTCGGTGCGGGCCTTGGATGCCAGCTATGGCGCCGGTTGGACCAGTGGCGCCACGCGGGTAACGGTGAACACCTCCGCCCCCGGCGGCAGCACCGCCATCGACGCCACCGCCCGCAGCGTCGGCACCAGCATCACCGCCGTCAACGATGCGCCGGTGCTGGCCGCCAATACCGGCCTGACCGTGGCCGAAGGCTCCACCAACACCGTCATCGAAAACAACCCCAACCTGCGGGTGGACGACGTCGAGCAATCAGCCGCCAACCGGACCTTTACGGTCGAGACGGCGCCGGCCAACGGCACCTTGTACAAGAATGGCGTGGCGCTTAGCGCTCATGACACTTTTACCCAGGCCGATATCGACAGCAGCCTGATCACCTATAGCCATAACGGCGGCGAAACCATCTCGGACAGCTTTACCTTCACCGTCAGCGACGGTGCCGGCGGCAGCATCCCCGCAACCACTTTCGCCATCACCGTCACCCCGGTCAACGACGCCCCCAGCGTCGCCACCAATACCGGCCTGACCGTCAGCAAGGGCACGGCCACCGCCATTACCACCACGCAATTGAACGAGGGCGATCCCGACGATGCCGGCACCGGCCTGACCTATACGGTGACCACCGCCGCCACCCACGGCTCGGTGTGGATCGATGCCGACGGCTCGGGCACCATCAACGGCGCCGAGGCGGCGCTGGGGGTTGGCGGCAGCTTTACCCAGCAAGACATCATCGACGGCAAGGTCAAGTACCTGCACGACAATGGTGTCGATGGCGCCGACAGCTTCGTCTTCACCCTGGCCGATGGCGGCGAGAACGGCGCGGCGGCGGTGACCAACCAGACCTTCAATTTCACCATCGTCATGGCGCCGGAAACTGATCTTAACGGCGGCAGCGCCGGCACCGGCAATACCGTCACCTACACGGAAAACGGCAGCGCCGTGTCACTGGTCGATGCCGCCGCCACCCTGACCGATGGCGACAGCGCCAACATGAGCGGCGCCACCATCCAGATCACCGCCGGCGGCGAAGCCGGCGATGCCCTCAGCCTCAATGGTTACGCCAATGGCGCCACCTTCAACGGCATCACCATCACCTATACTTCCGCCAGTCTGATCACCTTGTCCGGCCCCGGCACCGCCGCCGATTACCTGACCCTGATCAAGGCGGCGCAATTCTCCAGCACCTCGGACCAGAACGCCGCCGACCGCACGGTGACGGTGATCGTCACCGACAGCGAAAGCCATGCCGGCCCGGCGGCCAGCGCCACGGTGGCGGTCACTGCGATCAATGACGCCCCCACCGGCTCGGTCACCGCCGCCAATCCCGGCTTCACCGAAAATGGTGCCGCTCAGGCTCTGTTCTCGGCCGCGACCTTGAACACGGTCGAAACCGGACAGAACTTTGCCTCGGCGATCATCACCGTCGGCAACCTCGCCGATGGCAGCGCCGAAAAACTGGTGGTCGGCACCACGCAGATCTCGTTGACGGCAGGCGCCAGCGGCACCACCAGCAACGGAATCGCCTACACCGTCGCGGTCACCGGCTCGACCGCCACCGTGACCCTGACCAAGGCCGACACCGCCGCCAACTGGCAGGGTTTCCTGACCGGGGTCAAATACGAAAACACCTCGGATAACCCGACCACCACCGGCGGCCGCACCGTCACCTTGGTATCGGTCACCGATGCCGGCGGCACCGCCAATGGCGGCGTTGCCACCACCGCCATTGGCACCGCCTCTACCGTCACCCTGACCGCAGTCAACGACAGCCCCGGCATGACGACCGGCCCCGGCAACGTTCAAAACGGCAATACGCTGATCATCACCAGCGCCATCTTGAACGAAACCGACCCCGACGACAGCGGTGCCGGGGTGACCTATACGCTGACGGCGGCTCCCACCGGCGGCACCTTGTCGAAAAACGGCGTTGTCCTGGCCAACGGCGACAGCTTCACTCAGGCTGATATTGACGCCGGCTTGATTTCCTTCACCCCCAGCGGAATCGGTACCGCCAACTTTAGCGTCAGCTTGGCCGATGGCGGCGCCGATGGCTCCACTCCTGCAACCGGCACCGTCAGCATTTCCGTGACGGCGGCGGATGTCCCGACGCCGGCACCGGCACCAGCACCGCCGGCACCGCCGGCACCGCCGCCGCCAGAGCCGGCGCCACTCCCGCCGGAACCGCCGCCGGTCGTTGTTGCGCCGCCGCCGCCGCCAACCATACAGCCCGCACCAATCGTCATCGCCGAAGCGCCAACCCTGACCAAGGTTTCACCTGCGGGTGGCTTTGCCGTGGCGGTGATGAGCAACACCTCCAGCAGTCTGGGCGATGGCTTGGCGGTCAATCGCGGCATGCAAGATACCGCCGTCGCCATTGGCGGACGGACGGTCATCGGTATTCCAGTGGACGCCTTCGCCCACAGCGATCCCAATGCGGTGGTGCAACTGGCCGCCACCCAAGCCGATGGCAAGCCGTTGCCACCTTGGGTGGCTTTCGATCCCAAAACCGGCAAATTCACCATTCAGCCGCCGGCGGGGGCCAAAGGCGTGTTCAACATCCGGGTGGTTGCCCGTGACGACCAAGGCCGCGAAGCCATCACCACCTTCAAGGTGGTGGTTGGCAATGCCCAAACCGGGGATGCCTCCGATGCTCTGGATCGCGACGGCAATCCGATCAAGGACAGCAAGCAAGCCTTCGCCGGTAAACCCGGACTGATGGCCCAGATGAAAACATCCACCCTTGCCGGGCGCTTGGCGGCGGGCAAGACAGTATTGATGGAAGCGGCTCGCGCGGCCGCCAGAACCTGATCCGATAAGGACATTAAAGGGGGTTGTTTTGGTGACAAAGCTTCAAGAGGGGGGGATGCGCTGGGTTCAGTGGGGCATCGCCGCTTCGACGTTGGTGCTGCTCTCCGCCTGCGCGATCGAGCCGCAGCCTTATAGCCGCGAGGAATTTGCCGCCAAGGCGGCCGCCGAGCAAAAAGCCATTGCCAAGGACGTGGAGGCGATCTCGCGGCCGCTCACCTTGCCCGAAGCCGTGGCCCGCGCGGTGAAATACAATTTCGAGGCTCGGGTCCGGATGATGGAGGAAGCCCAGGCGCTGGGGCAACTCGACGTCTCACGCTGGGAGTTGCTGCCCAAGCTGGTCGCCAATGCCGGCTATAACGGGCGCTCGGAACCCAACGCCACCCGCTCGCGCGGTCTTTATTCGCAGAGCACGTCGACCAGCGAGCCGACCTATTCGCAAGACCGCGATCACGCCACCGCCGATCTGACCGCCACCTGGAATCTGCTGGATTTCGGCGTCGGTTACTTCAATGCCAAGGCCCAGGCTGATCGTGCCCTGATCGCCACCGAACGCCGGCGCAAGACTTTGCACAACCTGACCCAGGAAGTGCGGGCGGCGTGGTGGCGGGCGGCTTCGGCGCAAAAGCTGCGCGGCGAAGTGGCCCGCACCCTGACCCAGGCGGAACAGGCGCTGGAGGCATCGCGCGAAGTGGAAGCGGCCAATATCCGCAATCCCATCGACATTTTGCGCTATCAGCGTTCGCTGATCGACACCATCCGCCAGCTCGAAACCATCGAGCAGGAATTGTCCACCGCCAAGACCGAATTGTCGGTGTTGATCGGTATGCCGCCGGGAACCGAATTCGCCGTGGCTGTCCCCGATGACGACCAACTGGCCGCGCCGCAATGGACCATGCCCATCGAGCGCATGGAAGAACAGGCGCTGACCAGCAACGCCGATTTGCACGAAGCCGCCTATCTGCAACGCATTTCCGTCCAAGAAACCCGTCGCGCCATCGTTCGCCTGTTCCCCGGCATCACCTTGTCGGGCGGGCGTCAGTTCGACGGCAATTCCTTCCTGATGGCCAATCGCTGGTGGGAAGCCGGCGCCAAGGTCACCTGGAACCTGATGACGGTATTTTCCGGCCCCTCCGAGATCAAGGCGGCGGAAGCCGCCGAGGCGGTCACCGATGCCCGCGCCTTGGCCATGCACATGGCGGTGCTGTCCCAGGCTCATATTGCCTTGCGCCAATTCGACATCGCCGTGCGCCAGTTCCAGCGGGCCAGTCAGATTCACGACATCGACAAGCGCATCCTCAGCCATTCCCAGGCCCGCGAGGCGGCGAACACCCAAGGTGAGTTGGAACGTATTTCCAATGACACCACCATGATCGTCGGTCTGCTGCGCCGTTACCAGACCCTGGCCCAGGTCCATGCCGCCCTTGGCCGGATTCAGGCCACCCTGGGCATCGACCCGATTCCCAACGAAGTGGCCAGCCAGGATATCAACACCCTGACGGAAGAAATCGCCCACCGTCTGTCCAAGTTGGAAGGCGGCGATGGCGCATTGCCCGCGGACGCCCCGACCACTCCCCCCGCCGCACCGATTTCCAGTGCGGCGCCGGTGGCATTAGCTCCTGGATCGGGCAACGCTCACAACGACGAAGGCAAACCGCTGCTGTCAGAGCTGACCCAGTGGTTCGCGCCTCCGGCACAAGAGACGGTCGCCTTGGCCCCCGCCTCGGCGGCAGAGCAGGGAGTGGCAATCCACTGATTATGCGCGTTTCCGTTTCCGTCATCCTTGGCACAGTCCTGCTTGCCGTTCCGCTGTTTTCCGTGCAGCGGGCGGCGGCGCAGGACAGTAAAATGCAGGTTCCGGGCACCGAGTTGCGCGGCCAGCTTATCCCCCGACGCTTCACCACCTTGGCCAGCGAAGTGGCGGCCAAGGTGGACAAGATTGTTGTGCGCGAAGGCGACCGATTCAAGGACGGCCAGACCCTGGTCAGCCTGGATTGTTCCATCCAACGCGCCCAACTGGAACGTGCCCGCACCGTCTTTGCCACCGCCGAACGCCTGCATAGCGCCCATCAGCGTCTGGTCGAACTGAAATCGGCGGGAGAACTGGAATCGGCCGCTTCGGCCATGGAAGCGGCCAAGGCAAAGGGGGAATTGCAGGTACTGCAAGCCACCCTGGCCAAATGTTCGATCTCGGCCCCCTTCGCCGGACGGGTAGTCGAGCAAAAGGTCCGCGATCAGCAATTCGTCCAAGCGGGGCAGGCACTGCTGGATATTTTGGACGACAGCGTGCTGGAACTGGAATTCATTATTCCGTCGCGGGCGCTGGCTTGGCTGAAAACGGGAACCACCTTCCAGATTCAGATCGAAGAAATGGCTAAGGCTTATCCGGCCAAGATCACCCGGATTGGCGCCAAGGTCGATCCCGTCAGTCAATCGGTGAAGGTCGTCGGCGAAATCGCCGGCTCGTTCCCCGAATTGGTGGCCGGCATGAGTGGCAAGATCCTGCTGTCGGCTCCATGACCCCGCCCCCGTCCCCGTCCTCATCGCCGTCTCCATCCCAGGCCGAACGCCTCGGCATCTTGCTGCATCTGGAAGAACGCGCCCGCAACGCGGCCGAAATGGCCGAATTGGGCTTTGTCATCGTCAACGACACCTTGGCGATACAATCCTATCGACAGGCCGCCTTATGGATCGACGGTGTCCGCGCCCTGTCCGGGGTACCGCAGGTCGAAGCCGGGGCGCCGTTCATTCTGTGGCTGGCCCGCATCGGCCGCCGCCTCAGCGCAAACGCCATTGCCGGCCCGGTCGATCCGTCCCAGCTTGATCCCGTCGATGCCGCCGAATGGGAGGAATGGCTGCCGCCTTTCGCCCTGTGGTTGCCGCTGGCCCAGGGGGGATTGCTGTTGGCCGACGACGCCCCCTTTGCCGAAGGTGATGTCGCCCTTCTGACCCACTTGGCCGGCGCCTATGGTCACGCTTGGACCGCCTTGCACCGCCCTGGCCCGCTGGATCTGCTCCGCAATCGCCTGCGGGCCATGCCGCGACGCCGGATCAAATGGATCGCCGCCGGATTGGTGGTCTTGTCGCTGATCCCGGTTCGCTTGTCGGTCTTGGCCCAAGGCGAGATGGTTCCCGCCGCCCCGGTGCTGGTGCGCTCGCCGTTGGACGGGGTGGTCGAAACCATTCACGTCGTGCCCAACGACCCGGTCGAGGAAGGCCAACCGCTGTTCGAATTGGATGCGACATCCTTGGCGTCACGCCTGGACGTGGCGGCCAAGGCCCTGGCCGGAGCGGAAGCCGAATATCGCCAATCCGTACAGGCCGCATTATGGGACCCCAAGGCCAAGGCCCAACTGGCCATTATCGGCGGCCGCATCGAGGAACGCCGGGCCGAAGCCGACTATCTGCAAGGCCAACTCGCCCGCACCCAGGTCAAGGCGCCCAAGACCGGCATCGTCGTTTTCGACGATCCCTCCACTTGGTTGGGCCGCCCGGTCAGCCTGGGGGAAAAGGTGATGGCGGTAACCGGTGAAACCGATACCGAGGTGGAAGCCTGGCTGGCGGTGGGCGATGCCATTCCGTTAGCCGCCGACGCCCCGGTCACCATGTTCCTGAACAGCGCCCCGCTCTCACCGGTTCATGCGCGGCTGCGCATCATCGGTTATCAGGCTCAGCCCCGCCCCGACGGATTGTTGGGCTATCGCCTGCGCGCGACGGTCAAAGAGGGCGAGGAACACCCCCGCGTCGGCCAGATGGGAACCGTGCGGGTCGATGGCGATCGGGTTCCGTTGATTTACTGGCTGTTCCGCAAGCCATTGGCGGCAGCGCGGCAATGGCTGGGCATCTAAGCCATGCTGCCGCCGCTGCGCGACGAATTGGTCTTGCACGCCGGCCCCACCGCCGGCGACGGTTCACCCACCTGGACCCTGCACGACCCCGCCCGCAACCGCTATTTCCGCCTTTCCTGGCAAGCCTTCGAGATTTTGTCGCGCTGGGATGCCGGTGATCTGGACACCGTCGCCCAACGCGTCAATGCCGAAACCACCCTGAACCTGGATGCCGAAGACGTCGAGGCGATGGCCCGCTTCATCGTCGGCAATTTTCTCACCCGCCCCGGTGTCGACGGCACCGCCCGCCTGCTTCAAGCCGCCAAAGCCACCCAACATTCCTGGGGCCAATGGCTGTTGCATCATTATCTGTTCTTCCGCATTCCCTTGGTCCGCCCGGACCACTGGCTTGGCCAGAGCCTGCCCCATTTAGCGTGGATCTTTCGCCCGGCCGCCGGCTGGGTGACCCTGGCCGCCCTGATCCTTGGCTTGATCTTGGTGCAACGGCAATGGGATCATTTCGTCACCACCTTGGTCTCCACCGCCACCTTGTCCGGTTTGGCCTGGTACGGACTGGCCCTGGCCGGCGCCAAGGTCTGTCACGAATTGGGACACGCCTTTACCGCCAAACGCCTGGGCTGCCGCGTGCCGACAATGGGGGTCGCCTTCCTGGTCATGTGGCCGGTCCTGTACACCGACGTCACCGATGCCTGGAAACTGACCTCGCGCCGGCAACGCCTGGCCATCGGCAGCGCCGGCATCGCCACCGAACTGATCATCGCCGCCTGGGCGACGCTGGCCTGGGCGATCCTGCCCGACGGCCCCGCCCGCTCGGCCGCCTTCGTGCTGGCGACCACCACTTGGATCGGCACCCTGGTGGTCAATCTCAGCCCGTTCATGCGCTTTGACGGGTACTTCCTGGCCATGGACGCCTTTGACCTGCCGAACCTGCATGGCCGGGCCTTTGCCCAAGCCCGTTGGTGGCTGCGCGAGGTCCTGTTTTCCCTGGGCGAACCCGCCCCCGAACCGTTCCCCCCCCTGCGCCGGGCGTGGCTGATCGCCTTCGCCATCGGCACCTGGATTTATCGGCTGGCGCTGTTTCTCGGCATCGCCGTGCTGGTCTACCATTTCTTCATCAAAGCGGTCGGCGTTCTGTTGTTCGTGGTTGAAATCGGATGGTTCGTGTTGTTGCCATTGAAAAATGAAATCAAGGAATGGTGGGAACGCCGACAGGCCATTGCCGCCGCCCGCCGGGGCCGTCTGTGGCTGGCGGCTTTGCTGGCTTTGCTGCTGCTGGCGGTAATCCCCTGGCAATCGCGGTTATCGGCGCCGGCGATGCTCAAGGCCGGGGGCCATAGCCCTCTTTTCACCCCGGCGCCGGGGCAGGTGCTCCGCCTCGACGTCATCGAGGGACAGCAAGTCGAAGCCGGACAGGTCATCGCGGTTCTCACCTCCCCCGATCTGGAATATCGGCTGAAACGCGCCCGTGCCCGTGCGGCGGTGCTTGATTACGAAATGGCCGGCATCGGCTTTGAACCCAGCTTCCTGGCTCAGGCCCAGCAACTGACCGAGGGATTGGCCGGCGCCATGGCCGAAATCCAAGGGCTGGAACAAGAAATCGAACGACTGACGATCACCGCCCCGGTTTCCGGCCGCGTCGTCGATCTGGATAGCACGGTAAGACCGCGACAATGGCTGGCCACGAAGACTCGACTGATGGGGCTGGTTGAAGCCAAGCCCCCCCTGGCCGAGGCCATCGTCGACGAGCACGACCGCGAACGCTTGAGCATCGGTGACACCTGCACCTTTTATCCCGAGCAACCGGCTTGGCCGGTAATGCCCTGTCGGGTAAGCAGTATCGACAAGGTCGGATCAGCGCTGTTGCCGCTGCCGCAACTGGCCGACCTTAACGGTGGCCCCATCGCCGTCCGCTCCAGCGCCAACCAATTGGTGTCACAAAAATCCTTGACCCGTATTCGCCTGGATATGGTGCCCGGAGAAGATCCGCCCCCCATCCCGACCATGGAAATCAGGGGCAATGTGACCATATCCGCCGGTCGCACCAGCCTGCTGGGAGGCGCGTTGCGTTCAGTCCTGGCGGTGATGATCCGCGAATTCGGCGTCTGAGATCGCCACGGCCAAGCGATTGACTCAGCGGAACCAGCGAAGCCCGTGGTCCGATCCAGACGGACCACAAAATCAACAAATTGGGCACTGATTCATTCAGCTGGCCGGTGTACCATTCTGAATGAATCAGTGCCCTAGCGTATACTCAAAATTGTAGTAAGGAGTCTTGCCCATGACACGCTGGACCTTCCCGTGGGGGGTTGCCGCCCTGTTCGCCAGCACCCTGCTGACGCCAGCCCTGGCGGCTGACCCGGCGGCCAACAGTGCGGCCACCGCCGCCGCTAAATCGGCCGCCATCGAAGGCGCGCGCATGCGCCTGTCCACCCGCCCCAGCCCCTCGGGGACCGCGGCGCTGATCGAGGCGCAAGAAGCCCTGCGCCGCTATCAACAAGCCCCCATGGATAAGAAAACCGAGGCGCAGGCCATCCTTGACGCCGCCATTGCCCGCCTGCACATGGAAAGCGAAGCGCCCCCCGCCCGCCCGTGATCCGATCGCTCCAGGGGCAAGCGGGATCCCCTGGTTCAGGCGATCTCGAAATACTTATGCAGCTTGCCGATGGCGATCAGCTTTTCCACTTGCCCTGACGCCCCTTTCAGCACCACCACCCGCTCTTGCTGAACGGCGGCGTCCCGCACGATCAACAGCATGCCCAAGGCCGAGGAATCCAGAAACTCGGCCTTGCCCAGGTCAAAGACGATGCGGCTGCTGCCGGCTTCGTTAATCGTGTTGAGAATGCCCCGAAAACCACGATGATCGGCATGAGTCATCCGCCCGCTGACCTGAACGTGAAACTCGTTACCGTGGGTCTCGCATGCATATTCCATATTTCGCCTCTTCCAGCTGGGGGCCAATGGTTGTATCGGAAAGCACGTGGCGTCAGGGTAGAATTGCCAAAAAGCCGGGCCGGAGCAAACTACAATGACTATAAAAGCGGTAATCGCAGATGATTGCGCCAAGGGCAGAACTTTATCCGAATCCATAGGCCTATCGGAAACGGAAACAAGAAATCATTCCGATCATTCTATTTTGATCACCTCCGGCATTGACGGCGACGGATTGCGTCACGCCTTGCGCCCACCGCATCGTGGCGCCATCGAAGTCGGCGCCACCGATTGGCGGCAATCGGGCCAACGCTTTTTGCAGCATCTCCGCCAAGGGGGACTGGGCTTGGCGCTCCGCACCACCACCGCCTATGCCGAGGATGCCGCCTTCATCTTCAGCCAATCCCTGATCCCCCATTTACGCGACAGCGGCTTCGTCTGCCCGATTGATCTGGAATTGGTGGTGCACGAGGCGCTGGCCAACGCCATGATTCACGGCAACCTGGCGGTTGACGCCACCACCAGCGGCTCGGTCGAGGATATGCTGCGCTTTGGCGAAATGGTTGACGACGGCTTGGCCAATCCAGATCTGTGCGGACGCATGATCTGGTTGTCGGCCGCCATCAGCGGCGCCAGCCTGCAATTAGCCGTCGAGGATCAGGGCCAAGGCTTCCACGGACACCACAAAGTCCGTGATATCCGTCCCCACGGCCTGGACCTGATCGGCGACGCCGCCCTGGGCCAACGCCGCGAGAATGACGGCCGCACCCTGGTGCTGGACTTGCCGCTGGAACAACGGCACCTGCCACGGCAGGCATTCTCGGGCGCATCGATCTTGGTGGTCGATGACAATCCCTTCAATCGCCGCATGCTGGAAGCCTTGATTAAAACTGTCGGCGTCGGCCGCATCGACCTTGCCACCGATGGAATCGAAGGTTTGGCCGCCATTGCCGCCAACCAACCCGATCTGGTCTTGCTGGACGTGATGATGCCCAACATGGATGGGCTGGAAATGTGCAGGCGGCTGCGCGCCGACCATGCCTTATCCGACCTGCCGGTTCTGTTCATCACCGCGCTTGAGGATGCCAAAAGCCGCACCGCCTGCTTTGCCGCCGGCGGCAACGACGTTATCTCCAAACCCATCGACACCGACGAAGTGTTGGCCCGCGTCCGTGTGCACCTGCAAAACGCCCTGCTGATGGGCAAGCTCAATGCCTATCGCAATCGTGTGCGCGACGAATTGGAAAGCGCCCGCGCCGCCCAAGCCACCCTCATCCCCACCGACAGCCACTTGGCGGCCATCCGCAGCCGCACCGGCTTGTCCATTGAAGGGGTGGTGGAAAGCTCGTCCGAACTGGGCGGCGATTTCTGGACCCTGTTCGACGCCGGCCCGCGCCGGTTGGGAATTCTGGCCGCCGATTTTTCCGGCCATGGCCTCGCCGCCGCTTTCAACGTCTTTCGTCTGCATGTGCTGCTCAGCCGATTGCCGCGCCGGCCGCCTGGCCCGGCGGCGATGATGGCGCAGTTGAACCAAGAGCTTAAACTGTTGCTCAAGCCGGGTGAATTTGCCGCCTTGTTCATCGGCCTGATCGACCTGGATGAAGAAACCCTGACCTATAGCGGCGCCGCCACCCCGGCCCCGGTTCTGATCGTCGATGGGCGTCCGCGCTTTCTCGACGTCGCCGGCCCGCCGCTGGGGGCCTTTGCCGATGCCGAATACGACGAAAGCACCGTGGTTTTTCCCGCCAACGCCTCGCTGCTGGTCTATAGCGACGCCCTGATCGAAAGCGAAATCGACGGACGGCAAATCTGCGATGACGAGACCTTGCTGCGGTGGACCGCCGACGCAGCCCCCATCGATCACCTGATCACCTTTATCCTCAACCGCTTTCACGCCCGCATTCCGGGGGAGCCCCCGGACGATCTGACATTGCTGCATGTCCGCCGACTCGCGCAATGATCACGCGCCGACTCGCGCATGATCAGGCGAAAGCGGCGGCCAGTTCATCCAGCAGGTTCTGGACTTCCTGCGAGGGTTCCTCGATCGAGGCGACCGCAGCCACGGCAGCGTCGAAATCGCCATCCCGAAACAGCTTGGCGGCGTGGATCCCTTGATGGTGCACCCGCTCATGCGGCTTTTCCAGGGCGATAAAAGCAGGATGCTTGCGGATTTCCTGGTCGGTGATGGCGTCGTACCACTTGCCCAGACGGCAGGTGTGGTGATTGGCCAGCTCGTCCGGGTTCAGACTGGTCCGCCCCGCCAGCATTTCCGCCAGACGCCGCCGCCAGACCATGTGGTCCGACTTGGCCAGCAAGATGACGGCGTTGTGCATTTCCACCTTCGCCACTTCGCTCAGCATCTCGGACAAGGTATTGCTCGCCTGGGACGAGATTTCGATGACCTTGTCGATAGCGTTGGTATCGTCGACCGAACGGGCGGCGGCGGCTTCCAGGTTATTGGCGATTTCCTGGGCGGCGACACGCTGTTGGCTCAGATGCTCGGCGATTTCCTGCATCAAGGTGGTCACATCCTGAATTTCGGTGCTGACCAAGCGCATTTTATCGACCGAGGCCAAAACCACCATTTCGCCCTGACGCACCACTTCCGCCCCACGGGTCATCCCGTGCAAAATATTGCCGGTTTCCTGGGTCAGCGTGTCGATCCTGGCGCGGATGTCGTGGGTCGCCTGGGCGGTCTGGTTGGCGAGGTTCTTGACCTCGTTGGCGACAACGGCGAAGCCTTTGCCGGCATTGCCGGCACGGGCCGCCTCGATGGTGGCGTTAAGGGCCAAGATGTTGGTTTGCCGGGCGATCTGTTCGATCTGCTTGACGATGGCGCCGATGCTGGACGAAGCGTCGGACAAATGACCGACATGATCGGCGGTCTGTTCCACCGTATCGACAATGGTGCGCATGGTGGTGACCACCGCCTCAGTGCTGCGCGCCCCGTCATTGGACAGCTCGCGCACCGAATCGGCGTTGGCGGCGGCCAGTTCCGAGGTCCGGCTGATCGCCTGGACGGTGGAAACCATTTCTTCGGTGGCCGAAGAAATCGATGCCATCCGCCGGCTCATTTCGCGGATCGACCGCAGGGTCTGCACCGCCTGGGTCACCGTGCCGTTCAGATAGACGGACATGTCAACCGATCGGTTCAGCAACCCCTTGGAGCGGCTTTCCAACCCATCCGCCAAGTGCCGCAGCTTATCGGCCAAAGGTCCGGTCCCATCTGGCAAGGACAGATAGCCGCCTTCCATCATGCGGTCGATCATGGCTTCAAGGCTGGCGATATCAACACCGGGTTCCGACACGTCATACCCCTCCAAAGGCTACGGCTATTGCGAATTCTCACAATAAACCGCGCCGTCGGGAAGGAAAAAGCGAAACCAGGAAAAAGAAAGCGGTGAAATGCCCGCCGTCATTCTGAAAATGCGCACATTTCGCATCTCAATGGTCAGGCAACCTTTTCAAAATCGCTTGATTGGACGGACGTACTATCGACATTGGTCAAATTCGCCAATTGATAGCTATTGGTCTGACTGGCGGCGGAGACGTCATCCGTGTACCACACTTGCGAATCGCTGCCGGAACCGATGACGATGATACCGGCGCCGGCGGAATCATCGCTGGAATAATCCCCCCCAACCGAAACATCCATCTCCATCGTGCTTTCCCAGAACTGCGAGGCCGACAACGAGCCGGTTCCCCCCAGATCGAAGAAATCGACATCCAGGCCGATCTTATCGACCCCCGTGGTGAAATCGGTAATGGTGTCGGTGCCCATGCCGGCGACATCAACCACCGCCCCCGAACCGCTGAACAAGAAGACATCGGCGCCGCCATTACCGGTCAGTTCGTCGTTGCCGCCACTGCCGCCGATGGTTTCAGCCATGTTGGAGCCAAGGATGATGTCGTCGCTTTCCGACCCGCCGACGAACAGGCTGTCACCGCTATCCCAATTGACAAAGCTTATGCCGGAAACGTCGAACGACCCTGCCGCGATATCGATTTCCACCGATTGATTGCCGCCGGCACCGCTGATCTTTAGGCCCGTCAGCGCCCAATTCTCGGCACCGGCGAGAGTGATGGTTTCGAAGCCATGGATCGCGGCGCCATTCAACGTCGCGCCGAAAGCAACCACCAAGCCATCCGTACCGTCACCACCTTCCAAGGCGGCAGAGCCGGAGAGCGAGACATAGTCGCCAACGGTCAGGGTGTCGTTGCCCTCTCCCAGGTCAACCAGCATGGTCTGATCGGTAACGCTATTGCCCATGTTAACGGAATCATCGCCGCTCCCGCCCAGCACGGTGGTCGCATACTCGCCGACCATTGCGGTCGCCGTCAAAGCAGTGGTGGCGGCCGAGGCGTCGATGGTCAACGAGGTCAGATCGTGGAAATAGACATTTGACAGCGATTCCAACAGATCACCGCCGCCGCTGGCGTCAATGCTGAAATCGACGCTGTGATTGCTGTTCAAGCTATTGGCGCCGAAAACCATCGGAGCCCCTTCAGAGTGCTCTGCCGCCATGACAGCGGCGGCAAAGCTCTGGGCGCTGATGGAAACCGACGTGACATGGTCGGTGCCCGGCATCGCCCCCTGGAATTCGACGAACTCCACGCCGGTAAGGGTAACATCGTCCAGATTGATCGCGCCAGAACCGGCAATGATCAAGCTATCTTGCCCCTGGCCACCATCGACCACGGCCCCGACCATAGCGGCGCCCCGCAGATAGATGCGGTCAAAGCCGCTACCGGCATCAATCTGATCGGCGCCGCCATTGGCGACGATCAGATCGTTCCCCGCCAAAGAAGCGATGACATCAACGCCGGAGGTGCCGATGACATAATCGTCAAACTCGGTCTGTTCACTTTGCAGCGCGGCGAAATCCGACAGATTGGCAGCGGTCAGGTTGGCGACGGAAACACCGCTGAGCACCCCGATCAAGCTGAGTTCGCCGGTCGTGACCCGACCATCGGCGGGGGTTTGGCCTGCGGAAATATCCGACCATTGCCACACAGCGGTGGCGGTGCCGTCGGACACCAGGAAAACGCCTTGGGAACCTTGGTGAAAGCCACTGAGGGTATTGATCTTGCCGGCGACCACACTGGCGACCAGATGCTCGCCGCTGGTGGTCAGGCTGTCCATGGCCACAACGCTGGTGGCGGAACCAACGACACCGCCATCGGCCAGATGTTGGAAATCGCGGCCACCGCCATCGATCAGGAAGGTCAAGATATCGGTATCGCCATTGGCGCCGAAATCGGTGACGCTATCGGTCCCCTCGCCGTTCAAGGCGAAGGTGTCATTGCCGGTACCGCCGGTCAGGATGTCGTCGCCAACACCGCCATCCAGCATGTCGTCGCCGGCCCCGCCATCCAGCATGTCGTCGCCGGCCAAACCGGCGATATTGTCGTCGCCGCTGGTGCCGATCAGCACATCATCGCCATTGCTGGCGACCACGGCTGAACTGGTGAAAACGCTTGTGCCATCGAATATCGGGGCCGAGGTGACGCCGGTCAGCTTGACCAGGGCGGTATCAAAGCTGCTGCTTCCGCTCCCGCTCCCCTGGGCATACAGATAGCCATCGCCATTATAGACGAAGAAACCGATCGTATTGGGATTGATGGACAACAGGCTGGCGGCCTGGCTGACCGCCGCCGCCAAATCGGCCGGAGCCGACAAAGCCAAATTGGAATTATAGGTGTAACCAGCCGCCTGAGCAAAAACGATCCGGTCGTTGCCAGTGCCGAAATCGGTGATGGTGTCATGGCCATCGCTAAGGTTGGACTGATAAAAATTAGCGATCAGGAAAGTATCGCCGCCGCCACCGCCGGTCAGCACATCGGCCCCGTGATAGCCATTCAGGGTTTCGGCCGCGTCGCCGCCGCTTATCGTATCGTCATGGGCCGAGCCGGTGACCGCCTCGATGCTGACAAGGGTGTCAGTCCCTTCGCCCGTGGCGATGCCGGCCAACAAATCAACCGTAACCGCCGCCGACGACGCGGTATAAAGCAAGCTGTCTTCGCCGTCGCCACCGTTGATATAATCATCGCCGCCACTGCCGCCGAAGGTGTCCCGACCATCATCGCCATACAGGCTGTCGGCGCCGTTTCCGCCATAGATGTGATCGTCGCCGCCGCCGCCCCTGACGATAACGTCATCATCCGAGCCCTGCACGGTGTCGTCATAGGCTGAGCCGGTGATGGCTTCGATGGCGCTGAACGTGGTGGTGCTACCACCCGAAATCGCCGTATGACTGATGAAATTGGCGTTGACGCTGGCCGAGGCGCCGGAATAATCCAGCGTATCAATCCCGTCGCCACCATCGACAACATCGGTGCCGGCACTGGCGATAATGGTGTCATTGCCGGCCAAGCTGGCAATATTATCGCTGCCGCTGCTTCCAGCCAGAATGTCATCGCCCTCGGTCGCATAGGGCACGGCGACCAAGGTATTGCCGCCGGAAAGCACCGGGGCCGAGGTAACGCCCGCCAGCTCAATCAAGGTGCCGTCATAGCTGACGCTGCCGCTGCCGGCTCCCTTGACATAGACGTAGCCGCTGCCATTCCAGGTGAAGAAAATAATCGAATTGGCCGCCATGGTGCCGGCAACATAACTGATGACGGCGGCCATGCTGGGGTCAGCGCCCACCTCGGACTCAATCGCGGCCTCGGCGGCGGCGGTATAACCGGCGGCGCCGTACAGATTGATGGTGTCCATGCCGTTGCCAAAATCGGTGATGGTGTCATAGGCATCGACGGTGGATTGGCCGTTTTGCTCGTAGATGAATTGATCGGCGCCACCGCGGCCGGTCAATTCATCGGCGCCGGCCTGACCGGACAGAGCGTTGTTTTGATCATTGCCGACGATGACATCGTCGAATTTCGAACCGAACACCTGTTCGACGTCGTAGATGTCGTCAACATCACCGAAGCCGTCATTGGAAACTGTTTCGAAGAAAAGATCGACGTGAACCCCAGCTTCGGTGTTCCAAAACGTGATCGTGTCCCAACCATCGCCGCCCCTGAAGGTGTCGTTGCCGCCGCCGGCCTCGAAGGTGTCGTTGCCGCTGGATCCAGAGAAACTGTCGCCAAAGGCGGAACCGACGAAATGGTGAATGCCGTGGGTGGTATCGATGCCCGACGCCCCGGTGACGATGCCCGTTCCGGCATCGTCCAGGCTGATATTGACTCCGAAGTACGGCCCAGCGGTATCGCTGTAATCCGCCACCGTGCGCCCGGTGCCGCCGTCATACAGCACGTCGTCGCCCAAGCCGCCATTCAAGGTGGAATAGCCGGTGGTAACCGCCGCCCCATACAGCACGTCGGCGCCGCCGGTCCCGGTGATGTCGACGATCCCCTGATAGGCCTGGGTCCAGGAATTACCCAACCCGTTATTCAAGGTGGCCGAGCCATCGCCGCTGGCGCTCAGCGCCCCGGTCATGACCAAGCCGCCGGCATCGCTGTTGAAATTGGTCAGAACGGTGTAATTGACGCCATCCCGGCCGTCGCCGGCAAAGGTATCCGCGCCGCCATCGCCGAAGAATTCGTCTTGGCCGCCGCCGCCGGTCAACACTTCGCCGCCAGTGGTGCCGATGATCATTTCGTCCAGCGCCGTCCCGGTCAGGCCGTTGGCGATGTATTCGTACATGTCGCCAGTGGATTTGGTGAGGAATCGTTCGACCGCATGACCGTTGAAATGGTCATTGATGACGATGGTGCCGCCGCCGGCTCCGGCGTCCAGATGCAGCACCAGATCGTCGCCGTCACGGGTCATACCGTCAAAGGCGTACTCATAGGCGGCGTTTTCCGACAGCACCCGCACATCGATGGTATCCATCCCACCTGTGTCGGAGATCTTGATCATGCCCTCGAACGGCTTGCCCGACTGGCTATCGGCAACCAGTTTATAGATGTCGTCGCCGGTGCCACCCGTGGCCTGATCACCACTGCCGATGTTAAAAATGACGCTGCTGTCGTCGCCGACCAAAACATCGGCGGCACTGGATTGTCCGGCCAGTTCGATGTGATCGTCCGCCCCCCAATTGCTCGTGGTCAAACCGGCGCTGATGTCGCTGACATTGGTCAACACCACGGTCATCGCCGTATCGGCGCCGCTGATTTCCAGCCCGGCGGCTTGCGCCGCCGTCAGCGCCACCATCGTGACGGGACCGCCGCCCTTCAGCTTTTCAAAGCCGGACAAGGTCGCGCCGGACAGGTCGACCGCGCCCCAAGCCTCGATCGTGTCGGTCCCGCTGTTGCCTTGGATGGCCATGCCGGCCACATTGCTTTGCGCGTCCACCACCAAGGTGTCGTCGCCACCATTCAGGCGGACAATGTCCAAGCCATCGCCAACCAGCACTGAATTGGCCGTATCGCTGAAATCCAGATAGATGTCGCCATCATTGCCGATAGTGGCGGCGCCATCGGCAAAATAAAGGCTATAGCCCCCCATCAGGTTCTTGATGTCGGTGATGATATCGGAGCCGTCGAAACCGGCGGTCTCGGGATCGCGTTGGTCACTGACGATAATCACGCCATTTTCACTGAATTCGCCCGAGAACCGATAATGGGCGACATTGCCGTGAAAGCCGACATTACCGCCGGCTTCGGCGACAAACGACTCGTTGGTTTCGTCGGAAACGTTGTCAAGGGCAGCGCTGACCGAACCACTGCCGGTGATGTGCCCATTCAAGGAGGCCTGTTGATCCGGGGTCATGGAGGTATCGCCACTCAACACCAGATCGGTGACCACCGACAGATCAAGCCCGCTGATGTCGCCGGACACCCCGGTCACGGTCAGTTTGTGACCATCGACAGAGAATATCGCGCCGGCATCGATCAGCGCCTGGTACTGCGCCAATGTCATGGTGACGTCGCCGGTCACCTCGACCACATCAATCGCCCCCAGACGATTGCTGCTCACGCTCAAAGAGTCTGAGACGCTCAGAATCAGGTTATAGCCATTCCTGGTGATAAAGGGCTCGTGCGTGCTGATCTCGGCGTATTGCGCCTGCGTCAGCGTCACATCACCGGTGAAACTCAGCGCATTGACCACCTGCAAATCCGCGGCCGACAACGTCAGCGTCCCCGACACCTGGGTCAGGCCCATCCAATGGCCGTTCATGCTGACGCTGGCGCCGGCAGTCCGCAACCCGGCATACTGATCTTCGGTCATGGTGACCGCGCCGGTCGCGTTCAGGCTATCGACGCCGCTGAAATCGACGGCGGTGACATCGCCGATCACGCCGGTGACGGCCAAGGTGTTGTCGCCCTTGATGACGTTGGCACCCCAGCTGACGAACTGGCTCTGTGACAACGTGACGGCGCCAGTGACGATCAGCCGATCGGCCTGATCAAGCATCATGAACGAGACATCGCCGGAAACCTGGACATCCAGGTTGCCGCTGCCCTTGTTGACCGGCCAGGAGAACAAAGCCATGCGCTGGAGCTGGGCCGCGCTTAGGGTGACATGGGCGCCATCTTCCACATCGATCTGACGCACGACGCCAAAAACATCCGTTCCGTCCACCCCCCAACTGACCAGGGAATCACCATCACTCAGGCGAACGCCATAGGTCAGGGTGATGGAATTGGAGGTGGTGGTGATGGCGCGATAGGCGTTGAAATTGTCATAGCCATAGACGACCGTGGCGTCGCCGCCATCGTCCACCACGATGCTGGTGACGCCGCTAAAATCGTGGGCGTTGATGTCGCTGGTCCAACCGCGGACCCCAACTTGGGCGCCGCCGCTGACGATGAAGGTCAGGCCATCGACATCGGCCGGGGACAGATCGGTGACCGAGCCCGAGGTGATATGCAAGGAGGTGACACCCTGCGCCTGCAAGTAGGACAAATTCGCCCGGATGTTCTCGATATTATTAGGGTCGCCGGTCACCCCCGCACTGGACAGACCATCGAAATTCTGGTCAAGAAAATCATCCAACGCGGTCGGATTGCTCTGCGCCAGCGCGGCGGCTTGGCTGGCAAGATTGGTCAGCGAGGTCAGCTTGATGCCGCTGAGCCCAAGATCGCTCAGCGTGTCGGAAAGCGCCGTGGCGAAATCCACCGTCCCGCCGGCAGCGTTGTTCAGCACCGTGGCCAGGGCCGAAAACACCGAGCTTGACGTCTCGCCGCTGGAACCCAGGCCGGCGGTCATGACGCTGACCGCCGCCAACACCTTGGCCCCGGCCGCGCTCAGGGCGGTATTGCCGGTGGGGTCGGTGGATAGCGAGGTTCCGGCCGGCAGGCCCAGCGCTTCGACGATCTTGGCTTCGTTGGCGGCCAGGGTCTGGGCCGAGGGATTGGGCCCGGACAATTCACGCAGCAAGGTGGTCAACGGCGTCACCAGCCCGGATGTCCCATAGGCCTTGAGCACGATGGTCACCGACGCGCCGCTGGTGGTATCGGTGCCGCCGGGCAAGGTAACCAGGGAACCGCCGCTGCCCGGCACCGTCACGCTGCCATCGGCGTTGGGAATGGCGTATTGCTCGCCCGGATCGAAGAGACCATCGCTATCGGCATCGCGGAACTTGGTGCCGGCAGGCAGCGCGATGATGGTGCCGCCCGTCCCCGCCAGATTGACATAGCCGCTGGCATCGGTGCGGCCATAGGCTTCGCCGACATCGAACCGACCATCATTATTGGCGTCGCGAAAAACGAAAATACCGCTGACCGGGCCATCGACGATGCGGACGTTACCGACGACGGTCGGCGTCGGATCGGTGTTTCCGCCGGTTTCGGTCTCATTGCCAAGATCAGAGGAAACCCCCCCGGTCCCGGTATTTGAAGACCCGGTCCCAGGGGTGACGCCAATAGCGCCGGTCCCGGCCCCCGTACTGCCGCCGTTAATGACGGTGTCGACGATATCGCCGCCGCCGCTCGCCGCATTGCCCACCACTTGCTTGGCGTCATTGGCAGAACTGGTCCCGCCGTTGCTTCCCGCGGCGTTGCCGGCGCCCCCGACCAACTCGGTCGCGGTTGAATTGCCGCCGGTCGCCGCCGCCGAATTCTGCTGAATGACCTCGGCGATGGTGGTGCTCGGAGGGGTGATCCCGGTCGTGCTGGGAATCACCGGGCCGGGTGTATAGCGCGAAAAGCCGTCGTCGCCCGTGCCGCCAGGATTAGCGTTTCCACCGGGATTGCCATCGCCAGTCGGCGCGGCATTACCGCCCGTGCCCGTGCCGGTTCCAGTCGTGCCGGTTCCAGTCGTGCCGGTTCCAGTCGCTCCGGTCCCTGCCTGTTCCGTTGCTCCTGCCGCCCCCGCCGCTTCACCACCGCTGACGGCGCCGTTTTGGCTGCCCGCATTTTGCTCGGTCGGAGCACCCGGCTCGGCCGCGCCCCCCTGAGGCGTTGTGTCCGGCGCGGTTGTCGGCGCCGGCGGCATCACCTGGGTTCCACCGGGAGAATCCACCTGGATGGTGGCGCCCGCTTCCGGGCGCTGCTGAATCTGTTCGGTCGGCGCCGGCTGATTTTGACCGGGGACGGTATTCCATTCCAGGGTGCTGGTGGTCGGCGGCACCGGCAGGCTGCCGACCGCGTCACCGAACGTATTGGCGATGACGCTGGGCTCGACCACCACCGGCGGCGCGAACGGCGCGAATGACGATTGCACCGACAGCATGGTGTTGGGCTGGCTGAGCACCTGCATACCAGACGCATTGGAAACGGTGATCTGCCCCGACCCGCCACCGGGATCGCCGACCAAGGCAACGCTGGTCTCGCCATTGTCGCCGACTTGGCCGGCGACGGTGGTGCCGCGGACGCCGATGGTCATCACCGGGGTCCGCACCTGCATGGCGTCGGGACCGGAATGGGCGATCTGGCCGGAAACGAAGCTGAAATTGCCCTTCAGCACCGACATGCTGGCGTGGCCATCCTTGGCCGCCGGATCATAGACCAGTTCGTCCATGACCATGCGCCCAGAGGAACCAAGCGAGAAAGTCGAGCGGTCAGCCAGCACGATACCAACGGCGCCGCTGGGCGGGGTGATGATTTCATCCCCCTGATAGATTGGGCTGCCCTGTTGCAAAGTCTCGGTGGTGCCGTCGGCGTGACGCACCGTCACCGTGCCGGAAAGCTTATCGACCACGCCGATCTGAACCAAATCGGAACCGCCGCCACCGGCCTGAGCGAATTGTCCGGGGGCCAGCGGCCCGGCCAACCGCGCCACCAGATCCGCCGGCAACATTTGACCGTCGATGGTGGACAGGGCCGGCGAACCGCCGCCGCCAAAAAAGTCGGGCAGAACGATGTGCCGGCCGTCGGGCAGAACAATTTCCAGATCACCGCCATGGCGGATGAACTGCGCATCGCCAAGGTTCAAGCCGGCCGGCAGCGTCACCACCTGCGCCCCAGCGGGAACAGCGATGGCAACGGCATCGGGCTCATGCGCGGCACTGGCCCCGGTGGTGGTGGAAATGCTCATGGTGTCCTGCCCCTAACGTCCCAATCCATCAAGCCCGCAAACGGCTTTTCGGATGATCGCATTATGCCAAACTCGAAAGCCCGATACCATCCGGTTGACGCCCGATCCCCCCTAATGGCGGATTTCCTGCCCGCCGGCCATGCTGCACCCGCACAATATTACACACCGCACCCGCACAATAGAATCAGTATTGATTTATATATGAATGTCGTGAACTATGCATATAAAGGACCGGCTAGACTAATTCCGGCCAAAGTTAAAGAATGCAAGGCCCACATGGCCACACGGGAGGTCTTATGTTTAAACCCATCTCCTGGGGTATCGCTTCGGCGGCCCTGGCGGTGATCCTGGCTGTCCATGCCCAGGCTGCATCGCCAAAGAAGCCCCCGGAACGGGGCTATTTCGACGTTTCGCGCATGGCCCCGCTGACCGATCAGCCCGGCGACCCCGTCAATGGGCGCGTGATCGCGGCAGGCAAGGGATTATGTCTGTCGTGCCACGTCATGCCGATCCCCGAGCAAGCCGATCACGGCGATGTCGGGCCGGAACTGGCCGGGGTGGGCTCGCGGTTGCAACCGCCCGAGCTGCGCCTCCGCATCGCTGATCCCAAGGTGCTTAATCCCGACACGCCGATGCCGTCCTTCTACAAAAAGGACCTTAACCGGGTGGCGAAGAAGTGGCAGGGCCAAAGCATCTTGACCGCGCAAGAGGTCGAGGACGTGGTCGCCTATCTCGGCACCTTGAAATAGCTCATACATAACGCCCATTCAGGAGATTTCAGGCATGTCCCAACTGAACCGCCGCACCGTGCTGGCCGGAATCGGCGCCGGCGCCGCCGCCATGGCGGTGGCGCCCCAGCTGGCCCTGGCCGACAAGGCCGCCGCCGATGACATGATTTCCAAGCTGATCAACGGCGCCAAGCCGCAGGACGGCAAGGTCCGCATCAAGCTGCCGCAGATCGCCGAGAACGGCAACACCGTTCCTTTCACCGTCACCGTCGACAGCCCGATGACCGAAGCCAGCTACGTCAAGGCCATCCATGTGGTCGCCGACGGCAATCCGGCGCCGGGCGTCGCCAGCTTTTATTTCACCCCCACCGGCAAGGCCGAGGTGTCCATGCGCATGCGCTTGGGCAAGACCCAGGACGTCCGCGCCGTGGCGCTGATGTCGGACGGCTCCGCCTGGCAGGTGTCGCAGGAAATCAAGGTCACCATCGGCGGCTGCGGCGGCTGAAAAGCATTTTCAGGAGAACACGACAATGCCCACTCCCCGCGTCAAGATGCCGGCCACCGCCGCCAAGGGCGAGATTTTCGAGGTCAAGACCACCATCGACCACGACATGGAATCCGGTCAGCGCAAGGACAAGGATGGCAAGCCGATCCCGCGCAAGATCATCAACAAGTTCACCGTCACCTATAACGGCAAACAGGTGTTCTGGTCGGAATGGGCTTCGGCCGTGTCCGCCAACCCCTATTGCTCGTTCTTCCTGACGGCCACCGAAAGCGGCACCGTCGAAATGCAATGGCACGACGATGACGGCCAGGTCTATGCGACGAGCCAGAAGATCACGGTGGCGTGACGCCGCAGCCTAAGGAGGAATGCCCATGAGGAAAACCTTGATGGCGGCAACCCTGGCGGCCGTGGCCGCCGGACTGGCCGTACAAGCCCAAGCGGACCCGCCGTTCGATCCCAAGGATCCCAAGATGGCGCCTTTTATCGCTGGCGCCAAACGTTCGGGCTATACCTTCGCCGAACCGGAAACGCGGGCGATGCAGGACGACGACTTCACCAATCCCGGCTTCTTGTGGGTCGAGGATGGCAAGAAGATGTGGTCCAAGGCCGAAGGCAAGGCCGGCAAAGCCTGTCAGGATTGCCATGGCGACGCCGAAAAAAGCATGAAGGGCGTGGGCACGGTCTATCCGCGCTTTGACCCGCATGCGGGCATGCTGCTGACCTTGGAACAAAAGATCAATCAGTGCCGCACCGAACGCATGGGCGCGGCGGAATTCAAATTCGATTCCAAGCCCTATAACGCCATCGCCACCTATGTAAAGCATCAGTCATTCGGCATGCCCATCGCGGTGCAGACCGATGGGCCGGTGGCGCCCTATTTCGACATGGGCCGGCGGCTTTACTACGAGCGTCGGGGCATGAGCGATATTGCCTGCAAGCATTGCCACGAGGATTTGGCCGGCATGCACATGCGCACGGAATTGCTGAGCCAGGGCATGCCCAACGGCTTCCCGCAATACCGGCTGAAATGGCAAACCCTGGGCAGCGCGCAAAAACGCATCCGGGGCTGTTTCGACGAAGTCCGGGCCGAGCCCTATCCGGTGGATTCCCTGGAAAACACCGTCCTGGAACTGTACGCCACCTGGCGCGCCAACGGTCTTCGGGTCGAAAGCCCGGCCGTGCGCAAATAGCCGCGCGGGGGAGAGGCGGCGCCTCTCCCCCGCTTAGGGGACCGATCATGCTGACCCGCCGCGATTTTCTGCAGGTGGCCGCCGCCGCCTCTGTTGTAATGTCCGGAGCCTCGCTGGCCCGCGCCAGCGCCCGCCAATCCATCACCCAGGAGACCTTGCTGGCGATGAAGCCTGTCGGGCAAGTGACGCTGCTGAACTTCACCGACATCCATGCCCAATTGATGCCGCTGTATTTCCGCGAACCCTCGGTCAATCTGGGGGTGGGCGCCGCGCATGGTCTGGTCCCGCATCTGTCGGGCAAGGCCTTCCTCAACGCCTATGGAATAAAGGCCGGAACCGCCGAAGCCTATGCCTTGACCCACGAGGATTTCGCCGCCCTGGCCAAGACCTATGGCCGCGTCGGCGGCCTGGACCGCATGGCCACCCTGGTCAAGGCCGTCCGCGCCGCCCGCCCCGACAACACCTTGCTGATCGATTGCGGCGACACCTGGCAGGGCAGCTATACCGCCTTGATGAACAAGGGCGAGGACATGGTCGAGGCCATGAACCTGTTGGGCGTCGACGTCATGGTGCCGCATTGGGAATTCACCTATGGCGAGGCCAGGGTCAAGGAGCTGATCGCCAAGCTGAAATTCCCGTTCCTGGCGCAAAACGTCAAGGACACCGAATGGGAGGAAGACGCCTTTCCCCATACCGCCACCTTCGAACGCGGCGGCGTCAAGATCGCGGTCATCGGTCAGGCCTTTCCCTACACCCCGGTCGCCAATCCCCGCTACATGATGCCGAAATGGAGTTTCGGCATCCGCGACGAGGACATGCAAAAACGCATCGACGACGCCCGCGCCAACGGCGCCGAACTGATCGTGGTGGCCAGCCATAACGGCTTTGACGTCGACCGCAAGATGGCCAGCCGGGTCAAGGGCATCGACGTGCTGTTGACCGGTCACACCCATGACGCCATTCCGGCGGTGGTCAAGGTCGGCGACACGCTGCTGGTGGCCTCGGGCTCGCACGGGAAGTTCCTGGCCCGCCTGGATCTCGAGGTGAAGAACAAAAAGGTGGTCAGCCATGCTTTCAAACTGATGCCGGTCTTTGCCGACGCCATCGCCGCCGATGCCGAGATGGCGGCGCTGATCGCCAAAATCCGCGCTCCGCATCAGGCGGTGCTGGGGCGCAAGCTGGCCCGCACCGAATCGCTGTTGTATCGGCGCGGCAATTTCAACGGCACTTTCGACGACCTGATCTGTCAGGCCTTGCTGGACGAACGCCAGGCGGAAATCTCGCTGTCGCCGGGGTTTCGCTGGGGTTCCAGCGTGCCGTCGGGGGCCGACATCACCCTGGAAGACGTCTATAACCAGACCGCCATCACCTATCCCAACGCCTATCGCTCGGACATGACCGGGCAATTGCTGAAAGACATCTTGGAGGATGTCGCCGACAATCTGTTCAACCCCGATCCCTATTACCAGCAGGGCGGCGACATGGTCCGCGTCGGCGGCATGGGCTATCGCATCGACATCGCCAAGCCCATGGGCAGCCGCATCAGCGACATGACCATGTTGAAAACCGGGGCGAAGATCGAGGCGGCGAAATCCTATGTGGTTTCCGGCTGGGCCAGCGTCAACGAAGGCACCCAAGGCCCGCCGGTATGGGATGTGGTCGCGGGCTGGTTGGAAAAACATCCGCGCGTCCGTTTCGACGGCAACCGGGCGGTCAAGGTGGTGGGCGCGTGAACGGCTTCGATGTCAGCTTCGCCGGCGCTTTCGGCGCCGGCGCCCTCAGCTTCCTGTCACCCTGCGTGCTGCCGCTGATTCCCGCCTATCTCTGCTTTCTTGGCGGCATCGGTCTGGACCAACTGACCGAGCGGCGTCAGCGCGGCGTGCTTGCCGCCGCCCTCGCCTTCGTCTTGGGCTTTTCCACCGTCTTCATCGCCATGGGCGCCAGCGCCTCGGCGCTGAACCGGTTGATCATGGACAATATGCGTTGGCTGTCGGTGGCGGCCGGATTGGTGATCATCGTTTTCGGCCTGCATTACATGGGGGTGCTGCGCATCGCCTTTTTGAATTTCGAAAAGCGCATGCATGTGCAGCAACGCCCGGCCGGGCTGATCGGCGCCTTTGTCTTGGGATTGGCCTTCGCCTTTGGCTGGACCCCTTGTGTCGGTCCAATCCTGGCCACCATCTTGATGCTGGCCGCCGGCGGCGACAGCATTTGGTATGGCACCGCGCTGCTGGCCGCTTACGCCGCCGGCCTGGGCCTGCCCTTCCTGATCGCCGCCGCCGCCGCCCGCCCGTTCATGAGCTTTCTCGCCCGCTTCCGCCGCCACATGCGCACCGTCGAGCTGACCATCGGCAGCCTGCTGGTCATTACCGGCCTGCTGATCTTGACCGGCAACATGAACACCGTCGGCAATTGGCTGATGCAGATGGTCCCGGCCTTCCAAAGCCTGGGGTGAATTATGGCAATGGTATAGCCAAAACCTGAGCCTCGAAATCTGCCGCCTGAGAACAGGCCAACCGAATGTCGGCCCACCGCCCTTGCAATTGGGGCGCATTGGCCTGGTAATCGACGTTGCTTTTCTCCTTGACCCTCCGTCCTTTGGGCAGGATCGCCAATTTCTTGGCAAGATCGAGGCGGCATTCGACCGAAGTCAACAAAGGGTCACCGGCCGGCAGAACCGCCACGGACAGCCAGGATTCCACGGCCTTGGAAGGTATGCAATGAACCGTACGTCCCCCTCGGCGTGCCAAGCCCAGCCACGACAGCAAGCATTTCTCCAGATATTGGGTCGCATTCTGGGGCGGCGGGCAATCCGTGGGACCAGGCAAGACCGCCCAGCCGGACTGCGCCGCCAATTGCGGACATTCCAGACCGCAATCGGCGTAATTCTTTCCGGCGACATCCGCATCTATATGCAAAATGATCATATCGTAACGGAACAGAAGCGGATCAACCTCAAGGCTGGCGACGCCACGACGGCTGAAAGCATCGCACCATTTCAACACGCCACACCAGCCGCTGCCCATTTCCGGACGCGTCGCTTCCGGTTGCAGAAAAGTAAGCACGAAGGTGCGTGGCAGAATTGCCTTCAATGCCGCCTCGATCACGATTTTGTCGGTGGGTCCTTCCGCGACCAACGCAATCCGGACATCCTCAGACATTGGGTAATGCCCCCAAACTGCCCATCAGCCACAACCTGGACAACGGATAGTCCCGGTTCATCCGCCGCAATTCATCGGTCAGGAGCACCCGCCTAACCACCGTATGCCCATTTGAATTCCTGTCTACCGTGAACAAACGGACCTCATCGTCCGACAAGTCCAAACCATCCAACACCCCGGGATTGTGGCAGGTGAACAGCATCTGCGCTTGGCGCGAGGATTGTTTCAGCCACTGACCTATTCGGCTGAGCAAGCGTGACGCCAAGCGCGGATTAAGGGCTTGGTCCAAATTATCAATGGCGAAAAAGCGCGGGGATGCCGGAGACAGGCACAAAATAGCGCTAAACAGGACATATAAAGCCCCTTCGCTCGCATCGTAGGCCGTCAGCGTATTGCGGCTGCGGCGCATGAAGCGATCCGTGAACTTCAAAACGCTTTTAGCTCGTGGAACCGAGGGAGACAGCAGGGAGGACGCAGTCTGCACCACATCGATGCTGGCAACCCAGTCGATCAAGCCCACGATATCGTCAAAGAGACCATCGTTATCTTCCAGCACTTGGCGCCGCAATGACTCGAAGCCTTCGGCCAGCAATCCCCCCGACAACCCGACGGGCTCCCGCGGTTGCGGATCGGTGACCATTCCTCGCAACGCCAGGGTATTCGGAGTGTAAAGCGCGTATTGCTGAAGATTTTGCATCAACTCTGCCGCGGGATTCGCCTCATCCACACCCAAGAGCCTCAACGCCGCCAGTCCGTTCGTCTTGGGCATCTTATCCGGCCGAGGTTTCCGGACTCCATCGGAAACGATTTCCTCGTTCCCGTCATACAAGTATTCCGTCTTGAATTGCCAAGCCGGCCTGGGACGATCAAGCGGGTTAAGCAAGGTAACCCGATAGGTTTCGCCCATATTCCCTGCGGCGCTGAGATGAATATGAGGCGGTGTTACATCATCGGCGAATGAGGATTTATACAAACGGGGGACACCTGGACGGACTCCACGACGCAGCAGCGCCTCATCATCGACGATTCCTTTCGCAGCAGCTCCTAAAATGCCGATAGCTTCCAGAACATTGCTTTTACCCGCGCCATTTGCACCAATGAAGCAGTTCAGGCGACCAAGGGGAATATCCTGAGACTTGATGGACTTGAAACCATCGACATGAATTGTCCGAATCATAATTCGTCTCCGCCTCTCAACAAGCTAACAGAGAAGCTATAGGACATTGATAATTCAAAAAAAATAAGCTGACAACATCACTTTTCCATCTCGCGCCGCAAGTCTTCCCAAAGGGCTTCTTGGCGGATTTCGGCGCCGTTGCCGCAATAGGTGAAGAAATCCAGAGCCGAGGACGGCGGCGTGATGATTTCCGGGGCATTGAGCAGCGAAGAATCCATGAACGCCTCGGCCCCGCGAATCATGTTGGCGTAGCCGTTGTAATTGCTTTGCATGGCCGCGATTTCCGGCCGCATCATGAATGACAAAAAGGCCAGGGCGTTGGCGCGGTTGGGGGCTCCCTTGGGGACCGCCAACACATCGGTCCACACCAAGGCGCCTTCCGCCGGGTTGGCGTAACGCAAGCTGGGCCGGTCCTTGCGCGCCTTCAGCGCATCGCCGTTCCACATCACCGCCAAGGCATAGCGTCCGGCGATCATATCGGCGACGATGCGGTCAGACCGGACCACCGCCACCCGTTTCAACAGCGGCCGCAACAAGTCGTAAACCTTGTCGATATCCGCTGGCTGGGTCGAACAGCGCGGCAAATGCAGCCAGACCAAGGCCAATTGGATCATGTCGAACCCGCTATCGGTCAAAGCCATGCGATTGGCCAAAGAGGCCGGCGGCTGGAACACCAGACGCAAACTATCGATGTTGCCGCCATAGACAGCCGTGTCGACGGCAAAGGCGGTGGTCCCCCAAACGTGGGGGATGGTGTATTCGTTACGCGGATCGAAGGCGCGTGAGCGCCAGACGTCATCCACATTCCAAAAATTGGCCAGACGATCGGCCTCGACCTTCTCCAGCAATTCCCGTTCGATCAGATCGCGCACCTGGAAATCAGCGGGAAAGGCCACGTCATAGGTGCTGTTTCCGCCCGAAAGCGGCTCCATCATCGCCGTGTAACTGGTGACCGTATCGACCTGAACGGTGATCCCGGTCTCTTGCTGGAACCGCTGCACCACCTGCGGCGACAGGTAATCGTTCCAAGAAATCACTCGCAACGAATTGGCCAGGGCCGGCGCCGCTGACAGCAGCGCCAGCGTCATCGCCGCGAAGCAAACCCTATTGAGCGGATTTTTCCAAGATATAGCGCTGGAAGTCCTGACCCTTGGCATAACGCTTATCCCAGACATATTCGAACATGGCGAGAAAGTGGAAGGAGCGGAAATAGCCGGGCATGCGCGCCACCTCCACCGCATCCCCCTTTTTGCCCTGGGTTTCGGCCACTGTCTCGGGGAAAAACTGAATGGTTGGGGTGAAATTAATACGGTACTTGCGGGCCATTTCCTTTTCCGACAGCACTTGGCCATCGAAATCGGTGACTTCGCGGTCGCCCCACAGATTCAGCTGCAAGATGCTATAGCGCTGCTTGATCCATTCGCGCAGCTTGTCGTCGGCGAAATTGACGGTATGGACATCGCGACAATAAGGACAGCCCTTTTGTTCCCAAATGATGGCGAAGCGTTTGCCGGCCTTGGTCGCCTCGGCCATGTCCTCCTTGAGATCAAGAAAGGAATTGATGAACCAATCTTGATGGTAAAGACCGTCATCGTTCATCTTGGCCTGATAGGCGCCCTCGGCCCAAGCCGGCGACACCAACAGCAACAAAGCGGCCCACAGGGCGAGAACCCAAGCTTTCATGCTTCCTCCTTCACGGGGCGATGACCTGCCAGCCCGTCAATTGTCGTTCCATGATTTCGGGAATGCCAAAGGGAACCACGGCGATGCCGGGCAGCAGATCGCCGGCATTCTTGCCCAGAACCTCCAAGGTGTTGCCGCAGGCGACGAATTCAACCTCGTAATCCTTTAGCGAGGCGATGCGCGCGCCAACGGTGCTGTCGGCCTTCAACAAGGCGCGCACGCCGGGGCCAAAGGCGATGACCGCCACCTTGACATTGTCCTGGCCATAGAATTTCTGGATATTGATGGCATTGTACAAAACATTATTGACGTGCCGAACGTCGTCGTTGGTCAATTGCAACACCACCTTGCGCGGATTGTCCCAGCTTGGCTTGGGGTCGGCCACAATGGTGTCAGCGGCCCCCGCCGGAACCGCCAGCATCAGGGTCAGAAGAAAGGCCAGTACAGCACGCATGCGACCCCCTGCTTTATAATGATTTGATGATATAGTCTTTCCCATCGGCTTTCCTTGGTTTTTTAATTGCTCATGCAAACAAGATCATCCTTTTTTCTTCACCTCGGCTACGCAACGACTCTCTTTCTGGCTTCGGCGGCGGCGCTGGTGCTGGAAATCGTTGCCGGCCGCCTGCTTGCCCCTTACGTGGGCATGAGCCTGTATACCTGGACCGCGATCATTTCAGTGGTGCTGGCCGGGCTGACCATCGGTCATTGGATCGGCGGCCGCTTGGCCGAAAGCGCCGCCGATGCCGCCGCCGCCCATCGCCGCACCGCCATCGCCTTGGCCCTGGCGGCGCTCAGCGCCGCCGCCACCCTGCCCTTGCTGCGCCTGGCCGCGACGCCGCTGCTGGCCTTGGGGCTTGATCCGGTGACGGCGATCATCGGCTTGGCGGCTTTTTTGTTCCTGCCGCCATCGTTGTTCGCCGGCATCGTCTCGCCCATTCTGACCAAGCTGGCGGTGGATGCCGACCGTGCCCGCACCGGGCGCACCATCGGCCGCATGTATGCGCTGGGGGCGGCGGGCAGTATCTTGGGGACCCTTAGCGCCGGTTATCTGTTCATCTCGTGGATCGGCTCGGTCGGTACCGTGCTGGCGGTGGCCGGGCTTTACGCCATCTTGGCCGTGGGCTTGCTGATCGGGCAAAAACGGCTGCTGCTGGCCGCCCTGGCCGCCTTTGTCCTGGCCGGCGGCGGTCTGGCGGCGACACCGCGGGCCCTGGCTTCGCCCTGCACGGTGGAAAGCGATTATTATTGCCTGCGGGTCGAGGATTTTTCCGGGCAAAGCGGCCGCGCCAGCGCCGTGCTGGTGCTTGACCACCTGGGCCACGGCATCAACGACGCCGCCCAGCCCGGCCTGTTCTATTCCTCGTATCTCCAGTTCACCGACGAGATGGCGGCGCGGCGCTTTGGCCGCGACCGGCTGGATGCTTTTTTCATCGGCGGCGGCGCCTTTACCCTGCCGCGAGCCTGGAGCCAATCCTTCGCCGACCCGCACCTGCATGTGGCCGAGATCGACCCCAGCGTCACCGCCCTGGCCCATGATCGCCTATGGCTGGCCCCCACCGCCAAGGGGCTGACCATTGATCATCGCGACGCCCGACTGGCCCTGCAATCCTTGTCCGCCGCGCCGCGCTTCGACGTGGTCTTTGGCGATGCCTTTCATGATATCGGCATCCCGTCGCATCTGGTGACCCGTGAATTTCACCGCCAGATCGCCGCCCGGCTGAAACCCGGCGGCTTTTACGCCATCAACGTCATCGAGTCCCGGCACGAGCCGCGTTTCCTGTTCGCCCTGTTGCAAACCCTGGCCCACGATTTCGCCGCCGTCGAGGTGTGGATTGACGGCGACGAGATGGCCCAGGGCGAGCGCATCACCTATCTGGTGCTGGCTTCGGACCAGGCCAGCGACACGCCGATCCTGCGTTCCGACCGCTTTTTTTCCCGCCACTGGCTGCGTCTTAAGGGCGATCAGGTCCGGGCCAAGGTGGCCGAGGCGCGGGTGCCCGACCTGACCGACGATTTCAGCCCGGTGGACCGGCTGATGGCCCATGTGCTGTTGTCGCCGGAAATCGGCGAGAAATGACACAATCTCGCCACGACAAGCGCCTAAACCAGCCGGGCAAACCATGGTAAGAACACCACGATTATGGACATCCAGCATTCGGAACTGACCGCCGTCGCCATTGTCGCCCTGGCCGCTTTGGCCTGCGGCGTCATCATGACGCGGCTGCGCCAACCGGCCATCGTCGGCTATATCCTGGCCGGGGTGGTGCTGGGACCGTCCGGGCTCAAGCTCATCAGCAACCGCGATGCGGTTTCCACCTTGGCCGAATTCGGCGTGTTGATGCTGTTGTTCGTCATCGGCATCGAATTGGAATTACGCCGCTTCATCCAGGGCTGGAAAGTGGCGGTGGTCACCACCTTGATCCAGATCGCCGGCTCGGTCGGCACCGCGTTGGCCTTACGCCATCTGCTGGGCTGGAGCTTTGGCCTGTCCATGGTGCTGGGCTTCGCCGTGGCGGTGTCGTCCACCGCCGTGGTCATCAAGATGCTGGAGAGTTCCGGCGACCTGGATAAACCGGTCGGCCGCACGGTCATCGGCATCCTTATCGCCCAGGACATGGCGGTGGTGCCGATGATGCTGTTTCTCGGCAGCATGGAACGCAAGGGCATCATGCCCATCGACGTCGCCAAGGTGGTGTTCTCGGTCGCCTTTCTCGCCGGATTGTTCTGGCTGCTGGTCAGAAAGCAGGTGCGCTTGCCGGTAACCAACAAACTGGCCAAAAGCGGCGAGCTGGGACCATTGACCGCCCTGGCCTGGTGTTTCGGCGCCGCCGCCTTGTCGGGGTTGATGGATTTGTCGCCGGCCTATGGCGCCTTTCTCGCCGGCGTCGTCATCGGCAACTCGACCCAGCGCGAAACCATCTTGAAAAGCGCCGAGCCGGTGCAAAGCGTCTTGCTGATGGTGTTCTTCCTGTCCATTGGGCTGCTGCTGGATTTCAGCTTTATCTGGAAGCATCTGGGCCAGGTCATGACCTTGCTGCTGATGGTCACCTTGTTCAAGACCGTCTTGAATATCGCCGCCCTGCGTCTGTTGCGCCAGGATTGGCGGTTGTCCTTCGTCGCCGGCGTCGCCTTGGCCCAAATCGGCGAGTTTTCCTTTTTGCTGGCCGAGGTCGGCAAGGCGGCCAAGCTGATCACCGGGGCGGAAACCAAATTGGTGGTGGCGGTGGCGGTACTGTCGCTGATCCTCAGTCCGCTTTGGCTGCTGGCCATGCGTCGCCTGCATGCGGTGGCGGAAACCGGCGCCCTGAGCCTGCGCGACCTGCTCTCGCATGCCTTTGTCCACGAGGCTCGCATCGCCCAAAAGCTGATCCGCCGCCGCTCGGGGAATAAGGATGCCTGATCTCTCGCGGGAAGCCGCCTTGAGCGGCATCGTCGCCGGCATCGACGAAGTCGGCCGCGGGCCGCTGGCCGGGCCGGTGGTGGCGGCGGCGGTGATCATCGATCCGGCGAATTTGCCGGCGGAACTGGCCGCGCATCTGAACGATTCAAAGAAATTGAGCGCACGCAAGCGCGACCATCTGGCGGCCCTGGTCACCGACCATTGCCGTTTTGCCATCGGCGAAGCCAGCGTCGCCGAAATCGACCGCCTCAACATTCTGCAAGCGACCTTCTTGGCCATGGGCCGCGCCGTCGCTGGCTTGGGACGGACCATCGACCACGCCCTGGTCGATGGCAACCGACCGCCGCCGCTGCCCTGCACCGTCCATTGCGTCATCGGCGGTGATGGCAAGTCACTGTCCATCGCCGCCGCTTCGGTGGTGGCCAAGGTTTACCGGGATCGGCTGATGGCGGAACTGGACACCACCTTCCCCGGCTACGGCTGGGCCGGCAATTCCGGCTATGGCACCCAAGCCCACCTGGAGGCCTTGCGCCGTCTGGGACCAACCCCGCATCACCGCAAAAGCTTTGCCCCGGTGGCCCAGCTGCTATTGCTGTAAGTCTGCGGCATCATAATTTCATACCCATATTTTTCCTACGGTGTTAGCGTATCCCGTCGGGGATCGAAGAACACAAGCACATGAACACAAAAGGAAATACGACGTCGCCAACGCTTCGCTCAGTGGTTATGCGCACCGCGTCCACTGTGGGCATACTTTGGTCTTTCGTAATCACACTCTCTCTTTGGTGGAACGTTGACTGGCAGCAATCCCTCTCCTTTGGGTTGCAGGAGTACAGCCTGAACACTCCTGTCTACGGGGCTTTGCTTTTACGCCACCTCCAATCCGTTACGCTGTCCCATGCCGCCATCTGGCTGCTCGGCCTCACCTGTCTGATCTATGGTTCCCGCCGCGCTTTGCTGCGCCTCGCCGAAAAGGCCGAAGCCGAGGAAGAAAACCGCCTGGCCGCCCATGTTTTCGCCAACGCCTTGGAAGCCTTGGTGGTGACCACCGGCGATGGCTCCATCGTCCGCATCAATCCGGCCTTCACCAAGCTCACCGGCTATGGCCCCGCCGAGGTGTTGGGCCACAAGGCCAACGTGCTGCGCTCGTATCACCACGACGATGATTTCTATGCCCAGATGTGGCATTCCCTGCTGACCACCGGATCGTGGCAGGGTGAATTGAAGAACCGCCGCAAGGATGGGTCGATCTTCGTCGCCCGTGAAAACATCGCCGCCTTGTTCGAACCCGGTCTGGACCTGCCGCGGTACTATGTCGCCAGTTTCACCGACATCACCGCACAGGTGGAAAGTCAGCGCCACATCGAGCATCTGGCCCATTACGACCCGCTGACCGACCTGCCCAACCGGGCATTGTTCCGTGACCGCCTGAACCATGCGGTCACCCTGGCCAGCCGTGAATCCCGCAAGATCGCGGTGCTGTTTTTGGACCTGGATGGCTTTAAAAAGGTCAATGACAGCATCGGCCACCGGGCCGGCGACGCCTTGCTGGTCGAGGTGGCGCGGCGCTTGCGTGCCTGCACCCGCTCGTCCGACACCATTTCCCGCCTGGGCGGCGACGAATTCGCCCTGGTGCTGGAACGCATAGAAACCGCCGCGGACGTCATCTTGGTGGCGGAAAAGCTGCTGACGGCCTTGTCGGCGGTGTTCATGCTGGAAGGCCGCGAGGCCTTTGTCGGCTCCTCCATCGGCATCAGTCTGTACCCCGAGGATGGCAGCGACGCCGAAACCTTGCTGAAATACGCCGACACCGCCATGTACCAAGCCAAGGACGAGGGCAAGGGCCGCTTCAAATTCTATTCCACCGACATGACCCAACGCCAAGAGCGTCGGCTGGAACTGGAATCGGCCTTGCGCGCGGCCATCGAAGCCCGTGCCTTTGATGTGCATTACCAGCCCAAGCAAACGCTCAGAGGCGGGGCCATCGCCGGCTTCGAGGCGCTGGTGCGCTGGCACCACCCCAATCTTGGCCACATCCCGCCCATCGATTTCATTCCCCTGGCCGAGGAACTGGGCCTGATCACCCAGATTGATCTCTTCGTGCTGGAAAAAGCCTGCGCCGTCGGGGTGGAATGCCTGGAGCGCGGCCACCCCGTCACCATGGCCGTCAATCTGTCCAGCCTGGACCTGAAAAACCCCGATCTGCCGACCCTGGTCGCCGGAATCCTGACCCAAACCGGTCTGCCGGCGGAAATGCTGGTGCTGGAAATCACCGAAAGCTTCGCCATGGAAGTGGGCCAGGGGCAATCGAACATCTTGCAGCACTTGACCGCCTTGGGCATCAGTCTGGCCATCGACGATTTCGGCACCGGCTATTCGTCGCTGTCCTATCTCAAGGCGCTGCCGGTCAATTCGGTCAAGATCGACCGTTCATTTGTCCGCGACATCGGCAACGATGCCCGCGACACCATGCTGGTCTCGACCATCGTCGGACTGGCCCATTCGCTCAACCTGAAAGTGGTGGCCGAAGGGGTCGAGGACAATCAGCAAAAGGACCTGCTGCATCATCACCTTTGTGATGAAGCCCAGGGCTATCTGGTGGCCCGGCCGATGCCGGCCGACCAGATCTTCGGCTTCCTTGATCAGGCCGCGCTGAATTTAGCGCAGCAAGCCGGGTAATCGTTAAGAATTCATTGATTCCAATAGGTTCTTGACGGAATCTGTCATTTGACTCAAAGTGTGGTCATGACACTGCCGCTCGACACCATTTTGGTGGGTGATTGTATCGCCGCCATGGAATCCCTGCCCGCCAAATCGGTGGACTTGGTCTTCGCCGACCCGCCCTATAATCTTCAGTTGGGCGGCGAGCTTTTGCGCCCCAACAACAGCCGCGTCGATGGCGTCGATGACGATTGGGATCGTTTCGACAGCTTCCGCGACTATGACGATTTCACCCGCCGCTGGCTGGCCGCCGCCCGCCGCATCCTTAAGGATGACGGCGCCTTGTGGGTGATCGGCAGCTATCACAACATCTTCCGGGTCGGCGCCAGTTTGCAGGATCTGGGATTTTGGCTGCTTAACGATATCGTTTGGCGCAAATCCAACCCCATGCCCAATTTCCGCGGCACCCGTTTCACCAACGCCCACGAGACCCTGATCTGGTGCGCCAAATCGGCGGAAAGTCGCTATACCTTCAACTATGAAGCGATGAAGGCGCTCAACGACGATTTGCAGATGCGCAGCGACTGGACCATCCCGTTATGCACCGGCTCGGAACGGCTGAAGAATGACGGCACCAAGGTGCATCCGACGCAAAAGCCGGAAATGCTGCTGTACCGGGTGCTGATGGCCACCACCAAGCCCGGCGATGTGGTGCTGGACCCGTTCTTTGGCACCGGCACCACCGGCGCGGTGGCGAAAAAGCTGAAACGCCATTTCATCGGCTGCGAACGCGATCCCGATTACATCAAGGCGGCCGAGGCGCGCATCGGCAAGGTGCGTCCAGTGTCGGACCTGTCGCTGCTGTCGACGCCGTCGAAGAAATCGGAACCGCGCGTCCCCTTTGGCACCGTGGTCGAGCGCGGCCTGCTGGAGGTCGGCACCGTGCTGTACGGCAATGGCAAGGACACCCTGACCGCCAAGGTGCGCGCCGACGGCACCTTGATCAGCGCCGATCATCGCGGATCAATCCACAAGGTCGGGGCCTTGGTGCAGAACGCCCCGGCCTGCAACGGCTGGACCTTCTGGCATTTGAAGCAAGGCGATGAATTGGTGCCCATCGACGTACTGCGCCAAAAAATCCGGGCCGAATTGCATTAGTGGGATTTGGTTAGGCTCAGGCTGCCGCGCGCCCTATGCCGCGGATGGCCCGCCGATTAAGGGTCCCGGTGGTCGCTTCCGCTCAGCGGTATGATTAGAGCGCCGAGCGTTAAATCAGGATCACTTCGTGACGGGGCTGCCGCCCCGGCCCAGCCTGGGGTGACCCCCAGACCCCCTTTTTTTTAATCAATAAAATCAAAGAGGACCGGGGTTCGCCCCGGATGGGTTTGGGCGATAGCCCATTTGCGAAGCAATCCTACAGGCGCTTCCGATTTAACGCTCTGCGCTTTAGGGCCATGGTTTCCTGACGCAGATCCGCACAAACGCGCTGATGCTCCAGCCAGCCTCGTTTGAAGAAAGAAAGACCATGCGTTTTTGCCTTGCTCTCCTTGCCGTGTCGTTATCGCTTGCCGGCTGCGCCTCATCCCCCCCAGGACAGAGCACGACAGCAATCCCCATGACGGCGCCCCCGCATTCCGGCAACTGATCCACAGCCCCAATGGCGAACCGCTGGGCCGGGCTCTCTGCCACGACGCCTTAACCGTCTGGTTCGCCCACACCGGCAGCAACCGCGACGGCCTGATCACGAACGACGAGTTCGAGGCCGATTCAACCGCACAATTCACCCGCCTTGACCGTGACGACGACGGCGTCATCACTGCCGATGAATTGCAAGAAATCCGCCGCCCGTTCCTGATCGAGCCGCAAAATAAGGACCTGTCGCCATCCCCAGAGGGAAATATCGACAGCAATCATGCCGATCTGCCTGACGCGGGGGCCGCCCCCAATTCCTGGTTTCGTCACCACAGCGTTGGCAGAGGTGAAGACCCGGTGATGACCGCTGATAGCAACCTGGATTTCAAGGTCAGCCGTGCCGAATTCCGCACCCGGGCAAAAGAGGTCTTCGCCCGTCTCGATCGCGACAAAAACCAAGCACTGGCCCAGGAGGAGGTCACCGCCTCCTGTCTCCCCCCTTCGCCGTCCCGTTAACCCCGCAGCCTCTCCATCTCGGCTTTGAAGCCGGCGATATTGCGCCGGTAAGCGGCGTCGCCCTTATCGGCCCAAGCCGCCAGCACCGCCACCTGGGCACGGGCCACCGCTGTTTTATCCACTTCCGGCAAGCGGCGCAGCAAGGTGGAAAACCCCACGATAACCTCGCCGCCCTGGGGCTTGGCGGCGATGGCCGCCAGCGCCGGCCCCAGCCCCGCCGCCAGGGGCAGCAGCCGTTCGCCATAGCCGCGCAACACCGCGCCTTGTTCTTCCAAGGCGGCGCGTTCCGCCGCAAAGTCAGTGCGGTCCAAAATCTTGCCCCCGTCGTAAACCGCCGGAGCATCCGCCGCGGTATCGCAAGCCCAACCGGCGCGGGGAACCAGCAGATCGACCTGCTCGGCCTCGGCCCGCCAGGCGAAAAACGGCATGGCCCGGCACCGCACCGGCTTATGATCGTGGATGGAACATAAACCGTCCGCCGCCAAGGCCGGACAACTGGCGTCACGGGGCAGATAGGCTATCGGCATGACCCGGAGCGCCGTCTTCTTGTCCAGCATCATTCCCAACCGCGCCGCGATCTCAAACGATTTCGCCTTGGCCCGGATGGGGACGAACATGACCGCCAACGGAAAGCGTCCGGCATGTTCCAAAGCTTCGGCCACGGTCAGCGGCAACACACCATGGCAGCATTTGCCGCAAGCGGTGCAGGCGAAATGCCGGGCCATCTCAGGCGCCGCAGCACTTCTTGTATTTCTGCCCCGACCCGCACGAGCACGGATCGTTGCGCCCGACCTTTTCCACCTGACGCGGCGCCGTCTTCGGATTGACCTCGCCGTCCACATACAGCCATGTGCCGTCTTCTTGTCGAAAATGCCCCACTTCATGGTGAGCGTGCGGCTGGTTGTTGATACGGAAATAGGCGACATACTCGATTTCGGCCACATCGCCTCGGTCATTGACCCGGCGCACCTCGACGAATTGCGGCTTAACCAGTTTGGCCGAGGCCTCGACCTCGGCCCGTTCGAAATCGTCCATCCGCTCTGGCGCCAAGGTGGCGGCAAGAAAATCAAGATCGCCTGTGCAAAAGGCGACGTAACGGGCCCGCAGCAAAGCCTCGGCGCTGGCCGCCGGGGTGCCGCTGATCACCGGGGCGCAACATTGGTCGACATCAAGGCCGGAGCCGCAGACGCATTTGCTCATGGATCATCCCTTCCCAAACATTTCCACACCATAACCGTCCCGGTAAAAGCCGGCAATTGATTGACCTTACCGCCGGGGCGGCTTAGGTTTCCGCTCTTCACTTTCGTCATGGGACCGAAAATCATGTCCGATCTTGCCGCTCTCGCCCGCACTTCCTCGGCCTGGCCCTTCCAAGAAGCCAAGACGCTGCTGGACGAGCGGCTGAAAGGCAAATGCCCGGACAAAGGCTATGTGCTGTTCGAGACCGGCTATGGTCCGTCCGGCCTGCCCCATATCGGCACCTTCGGCGAAGTGGTGCGCACCACCATGGTTCGCAACGCCTTCAAGATTTTGGCGCCCCATATCCCCACCCGCCTGTTCGCCTTTTCCGACGACATGGACGGCTTGCGCAAGGTGCCCGACAACATCCCCAACAAGGACATCGTCGCGCCGCATCTGGGCAAGCCGCTGACCCGTATCCCCGACCCGTTCGGCACCCATGAAAGCTTTGGCCATCACAACAACGCCCGCCTGCGCGCGTTTTTGGACAGCTTCGGCTTTGAATACGAATTCCAGTCGGCGACCGAATGGTACGAAACCGGCAAGTTCGACGCCGCCAAGCTGCGGATCCTTGAATGCTATGAGCAGGTCATCAACGTCATCTTGCCGACCCTGGGCGAGGAACGGCGCCAGACCTATTCCCCCTTCTTGCCGGTCTGCCCGGAAACCGGGGTGGTGCTGCAAGTCCCGGTGGTCGAACGCAACGTCGCCGCCGGCACCATCGTCTACAAGCGCGAAGACGGCACGCTGGTGGAAACCCCGGTCACCGGCGCCCATTGCAAGATGCAGTGGAAGGCCGATTGGGCCATGCGCTGGTACGCGCTGGGCGTCGATTACGAAATGAGCGGCAAGGACCTGATCCCCTCGGTGGAACTGTCCGGCCGCATCTGCCGCAACATCGGCGGCACCCCGCCCTTGAACCTGACCTACGAGCTGTTCTTGGACGACCAGGGCCAAAAGATTTCCAAATCCAAGGGCAATGGCCTGGCGGTGGAAGATTGGCTGAAATACGCGCCGCCCGAATCGCTGTCGCTGTTCATGTACCAAAAGCCCAAGGCGGCCAAGCGGCTGTATTTCGACGTCATCCCGCGGTCGGTCGATGATTACCTGACCTTTTTGGCCAAGTTCGATATCGACGAGACGCAAAAGCGGTTGGACAGCCCGATCTGGCACATCCACAACGGTCAGCCGCCGCGTGAGGATTCGCACCTGACCTTCTCGATCCTGCTGAACTTGGCTTCGGTGTGCAATTCCGAAGACAAGGCGGTGCTGTGGGGGTTCATCCAGCGTTACGCGCCGGGCGCCAGCCCCGAAACCGCCCCCATCCTCGACAAATTGGTCGATGGCGCCGTTGCCTATTACCGCGACTTCGTCAAGCCGGCAAAGAAGTACCGCACCGCCAGCGCCGATGAAGCCCAAGCCTTCGCCGATCTGGAAACGGCGTTGCGGGGATTGGCCGCCGACGCCTCGGCCGAGGACATCCAATCAGCCGTCTATGACATCGGCAAGCGTGAATGCTTCGGTGAGCTGAAGGCGTGGTTCAAGGCCTGTTACGAGGTGCTGCTGGGCCAGGATCAGGGGCCGCGCATGGGCAGCTTCATCAAGCTTTACGGCGTCGACAACACCATCGCCTTGCTGGCCAAAGCGGCCAAGGGCGAAAGCCTGGCCTAGCTTTATTCCGACGGTGGAGGAGTGCCCGCACTCCTCCAATCGGCTTTGTAATGCTTGGCCACCATATCGCACATATAGGTGGCGAAGCCCTTGGGATTGAAGGGCTTGAGCAGATAGCCCTGCACCCCCAGCCCCTTGGCCTTTTCCATGGCGGCACTGTCCTTCGAGCCGGTGAACATCACCACCGGCAACGCCGACACCTTGGGATCCAGCGCCGCCCGCACGCCCCCCAGAAACGACAATCCATCGACCGGGGCCATCTCGATATCGCAGATGGCGATGGTCGGCTTGTGTTCCCAGGCCAGCCGCAGACCGTCGCCCCCATGGGCCGCCTCGAGGATTTGCGCGGCCCCCATGGTTTTCAGCATGCGGCACAGCAGGGATCGGGTGGTGTCGTCATCCTCGACCACTAAAATGGTGAGATTGTCGGCGGCGAAGCGTTCGAGTTTGGGCGGTGTGCTCATACGCCTATCCTATCAGCGTGCATCCTTGAAACGGAAATCCAACCTTAGATCAAAAGGTGCTTTTTCGCGCAAGCCCGGCGGCAGGGCCAAGGGCTGTGATTTGCGGATGGCGCCATAGATGGCGTCGATGATCCGCCGTTGGATGGCCCCCGGCGGCAAGGACTGATAGCCGTCGAAGACCTCGACCGGATTCCACGGCCGGCGCGCATCGTAAATATCGGAAAAATGACCATCGGCCAGCACCTTGACCTTCAGGCTGATATCGGCCTTGTCATAGGCGGACAGGCCCGATGGCGGCTTCCAGTGGCGCAACACCCGCGACAGCACCCAGTCGCGTTCGTTTTGATTGACCGGGGCCGGCTTTTTCTCTTTTGCCGCCGGCACCGCCGCCACCGGGTTGGGTTGGGCTGGTTTTGGACTTTGCGTTTCCGATACCGGCGTCGATTTTTCCGCCAACTCGCCTTCGGCCAATTGCGGGATCGGCTTGCCGTCGGGACCAGCCTTGGCCGCCGGGGCTGATTGTTGTTTGGACGGGGCTGATGCTGCTGGCGGCGGCGGCGGCGGCACGATATCCACGGTCATGGCTTGCGGTTCTGGGTCTGGCAGATCCGGCAGCGGAAAGCCCATCCACGCCAAGGCCAACAGCAGGTGCAACAACACCGACAGTACCGGCGCCAGATGGCGGGTACGTGGTGGGGGCGATTGCACGCGGGTTTGCAGGGCACGGTCTGGGGTGGTGGTCATGGCGCGGCAAGGTAGCGCGAGCCGGCATCGGGGGGAAGCCTCAAGCGGCGACAACCCGATTTCGCCCCAGGGCCTTGGCTTGATACAAAGCTTGGTCGGCCATGGCCAGCAAAGTGTCCGCCGTATCCGTATGGCGCAAGGTGGCGATGCCGGCGCTGACCGTATGGTGACACGATGTCGGGCCGACATGGCTGGCCATGGCCTGACGGATTCGTTCGCCCAGCACCACCGCCTGCTCCTGGTTGGTGTCGGGACACAAGACCAGGAATTCCTCGCCGCCCCAGCGCCCCAGGATGTCGGACTGACGGGCCTGCGCCCGCATGATCGCGGCAAAGGCGACCAGCACCTGGTCCCCCGCCAGATGACCAAACCGGTCGTTGATCGCCTTGAAGTAATCCAAATCCAGCAAGATGATTGAAAATGGCCGACTATAGCGTTTGCAGCGCGGGATCTCGGCCGCCATGTGATCATTGAGAAAGGCGCGATTGCCCAGGCTGGTCAGGCGGTCGGTGAGCGACAGCCTTTTCAATTCGGCATTGACGGCTTTCAGCTTCAACGCCCAAAAGAAGCTGGTGATCAAAATGACGCCAAAGATCGCCCCAAGATTGCGGACCAGCACGGGATCAACCCCAGTCCGCACGGTAATCGAGACATGGCGGTTGGCGATCGCCGCCCGTTCCTGCACGTCGATGGTGGCGATGGCCTGGTTCAGTCGCTCAACCAGGGCATCGTTCCCCCGGCGCACGCCGATCCGCAACAAATTGTCGTAGCCGGGCACTTGGCCGGAAACCTTGAGATTGAACCAGCCTTCTTTCTTGATGGTGTAAACGGCGACGGTCAGCGAGCGCAAAGTCATGTCCGCCTGCCGACCCGACACCATGGCGAACGCCTCGGCCTCGGTTTCAGTGGTCAAAATGCTGAGATTGGGAAAGTCGCGCCGCAACCGTTCCTCGACCGAGGTTCCCTTGGGCAGAACCAGGGTCTCGCGGGTCATCGCCGCCAGATCCGAGACCAGGGCATGGTCTTCACGGGTGACGATCACATTGGGATCGACGAAGACCGGCTTGGTGAAATCCAGCCACTCGGCCCGCGCCGGGGTGGCGTTGAGAAAACTGAGAAACTGACAGCGGCCGTCTTCGGCCGCATTCAGGCTTTCTTGCCAATTGGCGGTGCGCACCAAGCTCAGTTCCAGCCCGGCCCTGTCGGCAATCACCCGCAGCAGATCGGCGGCAATGCCTTGATGGCGGCCGTGCTCGTCGATGATTTCATAGGGGGGCCAGTCGGGATCGACACAAAAGCGGACCGGTTCAGCCAGCGTCAGCGCCGGCCAGAACAGCACCAACAGCGCGCCGACACCCCCATGAAACCAAGAAAGAAGTAGCCTTGTATTCATGCCGGGAAAAGTAGCGCCTTGGCCGCGGCCAGGAAAGAAAGAAGCAACCAAAAAGCCCCGGCCTTGCGGCCGGGGCTTTATTTTTCACCTCAGCGGCGAAATCAGTGCATGCCGCTGCCCTTGGCGTCGCCAAGCGCCGCTTGGGCGGCGGCAAGGCGGGCGATCGGCACCCGATAGGGCGAGCACGAAACGTAATCCAGGCCGACGCTTTGGCAGAACGCGATCGACGACGGATCACCGCCATGTTCGCCACAGATGCCCAACTTCAGACCGGGACGGGCGGCGCGGCCGCGTTCACTGGCGATCTTGACCAGTTCCCCCACACCCGCCTGATCAAGCTGGGCGAAGGGGTCGTGTTCATAGATGCCCTTGGCCCGATAGACTTCCAGGAACGGGCCGGAATCGTCACGGCTCATGCCGAAGGTGGTTTGGGTCAGGTCGTTGGTGCCGAACGAGAAGAACTCGGCCGATTCGGCGATCTGACCGGCCAACAGGGCCGCACGCGGCAATTCGATCATGGTGCCGACCATGTATTTGAGCTGGTAAGCGCTTTCCTCGAACACCGCCAGCGCCACCTTGTCGATGGACGCTTTCAAGATGTCGAGTTCCTTTTTGGCCCCCACCAGCGGGATCATGATTTCCGGCGTCACCGTCCGCCCGGTTTCCCGCGACACCTGCACCGCCGCCTCGAAAATGGCGCGGGCCTGCATCTCATAGATTTCCGGATAGGTGATGCCCAAACGACAGCCGCGATGGCCGAGCATGGGGTTGGATTCATGCAACGAGGCATTGCGCGCCTTGACCGCATCGGGTTCAACCCCGGCGGCGGCGGCGATCTCGTCGATTTCCGCGTCGGTATGGGGCAAGAACTCATGCAGCGGCGGATCAAGCAGGCGAATGGTCACCGGCAAGCCTTGCATGATGTTGAACAAATCGGTGAAATCCTGGCGCTGGAACGGCAACAACTTGGCCAGGGCGGTGCGGCGGCCCTTTTCGTTGGCGGCCAGGATCATTTCGCGTACCGCCAAGATGCGTTCGGGGGCAAAGAACATGTGCTCGGTCCGACACAGGCCGATGCCCTCGGCCCCGAATTTGCGGGCGGTGGCCGCATCGGTCGGGGTTTCAGCATTGGCCCGCACCTTCAAGATGCGGATAGTGTCGACCCATTCCATCAAGGTGGCGAAATCGCCGGTCAGTTCCGGCTGCACGGTGGGAACCGCCCCCAAGAACACTTCGCCGGTGCCGCCATCGATGGTGATGACGTCCCCTTCGCTGACGACGCGGCCAGCCACCTTCAAGGTCTTGGCGGCATAATCGACGCGGACTTCGCCGCAACCGGCGACGCAGGGCGTGCCCATGCCGCGGGCGACCACGGCGGCGTGGCTGGTCATGCCGCCGCGGGTGGTCAAGATGCCCTGAGACACATGCATGCCGCCGATATCTTCCGGGCTGGTCTCGATCCGGACCAAGATGACCTGTTCTTTCTTGTCCTTGACCCAGGCCTCGGCATCCTCGGCCGAGAACACCACCTTGCCCGAAGCGGCCCCCGGCGAGGCCGGCAGACCACGGGCCAGCAGATTGCGCTCGGCCTTGGGGTCCAAGGTCGGATGCAGCAATTGGTCCAGCGCCGCCGGGTCAATGCGGCCGATGGCTTCCTTGCGGGTGATCAGGCCTTCGCGCGCCATATCGACGGCGATTTTCAGGGCGGCGTTGGTGGTACGTTTGCCGGTGCGGGTTTGCAGCATCCACAGGCGTTTTTGCTGCACCGTGAATTCCATGTCCTGCATGTCGGTATAATGCGCTTCCAGCTTGTGGCGGATGGCGTTCAACTCGCGGAACACCTCGGGCATCACCTCTTCCATGGACGGCAGATCGGAACGCTGCAACTCGCGGCCATGCTTGGTCAATTGCTGCGGCGTGCGAATGCCGGCGACCACGTCCTCGCCCTGGGCATTGACCAGGAATTCGCCATAGAAATCGTTGTCGCCGTTGGACGGATCGCGGGTGAAGCAGACACCGGTACAGCAATCGTCGCCCATATTGCCGAACACCATGGCCTGAACATTGACGGCGGTGCCCCAGATTTCGGGGATGTCATGCAGGCGGCGATAGGTGATGGCGCGCTGGTTCATCCAAGACCCGAACACGGCGCCGACCGCCCCCCACAACTGGTCATGAACGTCTTGCGGAAAGGGGGCGCCCAACTGGGCCAGAACCTTGTCCTTGTACTTGCCGACCACCTTTTTCCAATCATCGGCGGTCAGTTCGGTGTCCAAGGTGATGTCGCGATCGGTCTTGGCTTCTTCCAAGATGTCTTCGAAGTGATGATGCTCGACCCCCAGCACCACGTCGGAATACATCTGAATGAAACGGCGATAGGAATCATAGGCGAAGCGGGCATCGCCCGAGCGCTTGGCCAAGCCTTCGACCGAGACGTCGTTCAAGCCCAGATTCAAGATGGTGTCCATCATGCCGGGCATGGACGCCCGCGCCCCCGAGCGCACCGACACCAGCAACGGGTTGGCGGCATCGCCGAACTTGGCCCCCATGATCTCTTCGACCCGGTTCAAGGCCTCGGCGACCTGTTCGATCAGCGCCGCCGGATAGGTGTTGCCGTTGGAATAGTAATAGGTGCACACCTCGGTCGGAATGGTGAAACCGGGTGGCACCGGAATGCCCAGATTGGCCATCTCCGCCAGATTGGCGCCCTTGCCCCCCAGCAGGTTCTTCATGTCGGCGCGCCCTTCGGCACGACCACCACCGAAGCCGTAGACCCATTTGCTCATGGTTGTGTCCTTTTCAACGCTTCCGGCCCCGACATAAAGGGGGCGCATCCCGCGATTAGCGGCGGGGGTACGCCCCCGCCATTAGCCGATTGTTAGCCTTCGACCTTGGCGAAATCGGCCACTTCACCCATGGCAGCACCGATTTCGGCCAATAGTTTCAGGCGGTTCACACGCAACTCGGATTCGTCGGCATTCACCGTCACCTTGTCGAAGAAGGCATCCACCGGCCGGCGCAACCCAGCCAGGGCAGCCATGGCGTCAGCGAAGTTTTCCGCCTTCAGCGCATGGGCCAAGGCATCGCGCGCCGGAACCAAGGCCTCCACCAAAGCGCGTTCCTCGGGTTCGCGCAAGAGGGCCGCGTCGGTAGCCCCGGCAAAGCTGGCGCCGTCCTTCTTTTCTTCGATCTTAACGATATTCGTGGCGCGGCGATATGCGATCAGCAGATTGGCGCCATCGTCAGAACGCAGGAAGTCGGCCAAAGCATCGACGCGAGCAAGCAGACGAACCAGATCGTCCTCGTCGCCCAAGGCGAAGACTGCGTTGACCAGATCGTGGCGCACGCCCTTTTCCTTGAGATGGACCTTCATGCGGTCGGCGAAGAAATCCAACAGATCGTTGGCGACCATCTTCGGCTCGGCCGCCAAAACCCCCGGCTTGTACAGCGAATGGGCGAACTGGAGCACGGTGAACAACGGCAGACGCAGATTGTTTTCCACCACCAGCCGGATCACCCCCAGGGCGGCGCGCCGCAGGGCGAAGGGGTCCTTGGAGCCGGTGGGCTTTTCGTCGATGGCGAAAAAGCCGACCAAGCTGTCGATCTTGTCGGCCAAGGCGGCGCAGATGGTGAGCGGCGCAGTCGGCACCGCATCCGACGGCCCTTGCGGGGCGTAATGGCCGGCGATGGCATCGGCCACTTCGGGCTTCTCACCGTCGTTCAGGGCGTAATAACGGCCCATGATGCCCTGGAGTTCGGGGAACTCGCCAACCATTTCGGTGGACAGATCGGCCTTGGCCAGCCGGGCGGCACGCTCGGCGTCATCGGCATGGGCGGCCTCGACGAAAGCGGTCAGGTGGCGCGACAAGGTGGCGATGCGCTCGACCTTGTCGGCCATGGTGCCAAGCTTGGCATAGAACAGACGCTCGGCCAGCTTGGGCAGCCGCGATTCCAGCGTTTGCTTGCGGTCGGTGTCCCAGAAGAAGGCGGCGTCGGACAAGCGGGCGCGCAAAACGCGCTGATTGCCGGCGGTGATGGCGGCGCCGTTATCATTGGTCGCCATGTTGGACACCACCAAGAAGCGCGGCGCCAGCGAACCATCGGCTTTCAGCAGCGAGAAATATTTCTGATGCGACCGCATGGAGGTGATCAGCACCTCTTGCGGCACCGCCATGAATTTATCGTCGATAGTGCCGACCATGACGTTGGGATATTCCACCAACCCGGTGACCTCGGCCAGCAAACCGTCATCGGCGCGCAAAGCGAAGCCCTCGCGGGCGACGGCTTCTTCGGCCTGGCGCAAAATGGCGTGACGGCGTTCCACCGGGTCCAGCACCACCTTGGCGGCGGCCAGCTTGGTGGAATAATCGGCGAAATCGGTCACGGTGAAATCGGCGGGAGCCAAAAAGCGGTGGCCGCGCGATACGTTGCCGGCACGAATGGGGCCAAAGCTGACCGGCACCACGGCGCCGGCGAACAGGCACAAGAGAGATTGCAACGGCCGCACCCACCGCACCGTATTGGCGCCCCAGCGCTGCGATTTCGGCCAGGGGAAATCGGTCAAGGCCGCTTCGATGACGTCCTTGGCGGCGTCCACGGTCGGACGCCCTTTCTTGTTGATGACGGCGAAATAGAACACGCCCTTGCCGGTGTCGCGCTGTTCCAATTGATCCAGGCTCATGCCGGTCGAGGCCAGGAACCCGGCCATGGCCTGTTCGGGGGCGCCGACACGGGGGCCGCGCTTTTCTTCCGATACATCGGGACCAGCGGCAGGCAATCCCTCGATCACCAGCACCAGACGGCGGGGCGTGACAAAGGATTTGGCGCCGTCAAAGGACAAACCGTTCTTGGCCAAGCCTTCGCCGACCAGGCGCAGCAGATCCTCGGCGGCGCGGGCTTGCATGCGGGCGGGGATTTCTTCCGAGAAGATTTCCAGCAGCAACTCGGCCATGACTTAAGCCCCCTTCTTCGTGCTGTCGGCCAACCAGCCTTCACAGCAGGCCTTGGCCAAGGCGCGGACGCGGCCGATATAGCTTTGCCGTTCGGTCACCGAGATGACGCCGCGCGCATCAAGCAGATTGAAGCGATGCGACGCCTTGATGCACTGGTCATAGGCCGGCAATGACAGACCGGCGGCCAACAGATTCTGGCATTCGGTCTCGGCATCGACGAAGTGGCGGTACAGCATGTCGGTGTCGGCATGTTCGAAATTATGGGCGGAATATTCCTTTTCCGCCTGCAAGAAGACGTCGCCGTATTTGACGCCTTGGCCATTGAAATCCAGGTCATAGACGTTTTCCACGCCCTGGATGTACATGGCCAGACGTTCCAGCCCATAGGTCAGTTCCACCGCCACCGGATCGCATTCGATGCCGCCGACCTGCTGGAAATAGGTGAACTGGGTCACCTCCATGCCGTCGCACCACACTTCCCAGCCCAGGCCCCAGGCGCCCAGGGTCGGGCTTTCCCAATCATCCTCGACAAAACGGATGTCGTGGGCCAGGGGATCGACGCCCAGCCGGCGCAGGCTTTCCAGGTACAATTCCTGCGAATTGGCCGGGCTTGGCTTCAACAGCACCTGGAATTGATAGTAATGCTGAAGACGGTTGGGGTTCTCGCCATACCGCCCATCCTTGGGCCGGCGCGACGGCTGCACATAGGCGCATTTCCACGGGTCTGGCCCCAAGGCGCGCAAAGTGGTGGCCGGGTGAAAGGTCCCCGCGCCCACTTCCATGTCATAGGGCTGTAAGATGACACAGCCCTGCTCCGCCCAGAAATTCTGTAGCGTCAGGATCAATTGCTGGAAGCTGGGCTTCTTGGCGCCGATTTGGCCCATGGATTTCCGCCGTCCGAATGGTGAAAAGGATGGACGGCAAACCTAACCAGCGCAAGAACCCGGGTCAAGGGCGGAACCCTGCCCGCCCCGACCAGATCGTCACGCCACCAGGGACGAGGCGGCGCGAGCGTCCACTTGCCCTAGGCGGCTGACCAGTTCAGGCACCAGATCGCCGTATTTTCGCAGCATGTCGGCCGAGGAATCCACCGTCTCCACCAGATGGCGGATATGGGCCAGACGCTCCATCGCCTCGACGTTGCGCCCCAGATGCTCCAGGCATTGCAAGATCAGGTAATGGGCGATGACATGGAAGGGGTGCAGATCGGCGACGTCGGTGAAGACGCCGATGGCCAATTCCCACTGGCCAAGCCGCATCTGCCGGTTATTGAGAAAATTAACCTCAAGATTGGCACGATAGGCGACCTCGACCAATTCACTGGCGGTGAAGTCTTCGGTATCGAAACCGCGATCCCAATAGGTGTTTTCCCAATTACGGCTGTCGAAATCCAACACCCCCATGGCGTTGAACTGGTCGAACATCTCGGAGCCCAAAAGCGGCGTCGCCACCTGGATGACCGACCAATCGGCACCCAGGGTTTTGGCGAAGTCGATGGTCTCTTGGATATGCTCCATCTTCTCGTTGGGAAAACCGATGATGAAATTCACCCGCGTATAGAGGTCACGGTCGTTGGCGTATTTCACCAGTCGGCGGGCGCGGTCCAGATTGACCCGTTTCTTGATCAACTGGACCTGGGTGTGGGGCGACCCCGATTCCACCGCCAGCGAAAACAGCCGCATGCCCGAACGGCACAAGGCATCGATCACATCCTCGTCCAAGGTATTGACCGACAAGGCGTTGGGGAATTCCATCTCCAGTCCGGGGATATCCAACCCGCGGATGCCTTCCAGCAAGGCCAAGGTCCGCTTTTTGTTGGCGGTGAACAGATCATCCTCGGGGACGAACAAGGTGGCACCGAAGCGGCGGTAAATCTCGTTCATTTCCGCCAGCACGTTGTCCACCGAGCGGAACCGCATCTTCCGTCCATGCACTGAATGCGAGGCGCAGAATGTGCAACTGAACGGGCAGCCGCGCGATGTCATGATCGAAACGTTGCGGGTTCCCACCTCAGAGACGAAATCGCGTTTCCGCTTGGATTTGGTCGCCTGATAGGATTCAACCTCGATGATAGCCCAATCGGGGAACGGCAATTCATCCAGTTCCTCGGGATAGACGCAAATGGCGCAGGTGCCCTTGCCCTCGGCCAAGTCGGCCTTGCCATAAAAGCCTTGAACCACCGGCCGGTCGGTTTCCGCCAACTGATTGATAAACTGGGGGAAAGCCCAATCGGCCTCGCCCCGGCAGACGTAATCCACGTCCGGGTGCGACAGCAGATAAGGCACATCGTTGGTGGCATGGTTGCCGCCAAAAATCACCATGGCCTTGGGCCATTTGCGCTTGAGCGCCTCGGTGATCTGCATGGCGATCAACCGCGAGGTGGAAAACATCAGCGATACGGCGATGACGTCGGGCACCCGCCCCGCCGCCGCTTCCGCCGCCACTTCGTTGATGAAGAGTTCGGGACCATCGCGATAGGCCGACAGATCACGGTCATCGTCGATCACGTCCAGCCGCAGATCGCGTGCGGCGACGGCATAATCGATGGTGAAGATGTCGGCGGCGATGGATTTTTGCTTCAGCGTCGCCGACAGATACATGATGCCCAGGGGCATGCACAGATAGGGCGGATCGGCCCCCAAATCGAAAATCTGCCCGTACAGCACGGTGGGGAGATGGACGAAGGCGATAACCGGCGCTTTATTTGGCATTTATATTCTCCTGCCCCTGCCATGGCCCTAACGACATCGACCTGCGTAAAGACCTTCCGCGGGACAGCACAGAATGATTGATTTTTGTCGAGCAACACCGATGACGCCATAATAACGCCATGAGCAAGAACCTCCAACCCTTTATAAAAAACGGGATTTAAGGGATTCTTTACCGATCAGGCCACACCCTTGCCCAATGGTAAAAATCGCGATCAGGCAAAGCTTGGCGCGGGTATTTCTTGCCGACTTTGCCCCGTCGCGGGCGTTGTTTACACAGAAGGTGTGAGGCCAGACATGGAAAAGGGCCGGGAGCTCTCGCTTGAGGGCAAGCTGCGTCAGTCCGCCATCCGCGATCGTATTGGCGAGTTGCTTGCCGACCCCAGCCGTTCGCATCCTTGGGTCATCGAAATGGACCCGACCACCGCCTGCAATCTGGCCTGTCACGACTGCATCAGCGCCAATCTGCTGAACCAAGGTGGATTCGAGCGCGAACGCATCAAGGAAATGGCCCGCGAATTCAAGGAGATGGGGGTCCGCGCCGTTGTCCTGATCGGTGGCGGCGAGCCCATGGCCCACCCGGAATTCGGCACCTTGGTGGACTATTTCCACGAAAACGACATCCATGTCGGGGTGACCTCCAACGGCACGTTGATCAGCCGCTACATGGACCAATTGGCCAACAAGTGCAAATGGGTGCGCATCTCCGTCGATGCCGGCACCGACGAGACCTTCCGTGAATTCCGCCCCGCCCCCAACGGCCGTTCCATGTTCGGCACGGTGATCGAGGGCATGCGCGAACTGGGCAAGCGCAAGACCGGTAAGCTGGGCTATTCCTTCCTGGTGCTGTCCAAGACCGACGAAGCCGGCACCCTGATCGCCACCAACGCCCGCGACATCGCCGCCGCCGCCCATGTGGCCAAAGAGGTCGGCTGCGATTACTTCGAGGTCAAACCCTCCTTCGACATGATGCATTTCCTGGTCAACCAGCAGGTATCGGTCAACGACATCGTCGCCGAGCAGATGAAGCAGATCGCCCATCTGCAAACCGACACCTTCAAGATCATCTCGCCCTATACCTTGGGTGAATCGCTGGACGGCGCCACCACCCAGATCAAGCCCTATACCCGATGCTTGGTGGCGAGCACCCGAACCGTGGTCACCCCCAGCGGGGTCTATGTCTGCCCCTATCATCGCGGCAATCTGAACATGCGTATCGGCGATTCAAACAAGCAAAGCCTGGGCGAAATCTGGGAAAGCGCCCGGCGTGATTCGGTGATGAAGCGCTTGAACCCAGCTATCCATTGCAGTTTCCACTGCATCCGCCACAAATCCAACCTGCTGTTGGAAAAATGGGCGGCAGAGGGCATCAACGAACCGCCCGTCGACGATTACGACTTTTTCGTCTGAACCCTAAGACCGTGGTGGCGCCATGACAGCTTCCCTTCTTGCCGACATCGCCCAACGTCCCGGCGACACCGTGTTACTGACCCATGCCGATGGACACACCACCAGCCTGGAGGGGATGTTCGCCGCCGCCGCCAACATGGCCCGCCGTCTGGGGGAACTGGGCGTCGGCCCTGGCGATCGCCTGTTGGTGCAGGCGGAAAATTCCGATCAGTTGCTGACCTTCTATGTGGCTTGCGCCCTGGCCCGTATCGCCGCCTGCCCGTTGGACCCGGCATTGCCGCCAGCCCGTGTCGCCGGCCTGCGCACCACCATCGCCCCCAAAATGCTGATCGATGCCGCCACCCTGACGACGCTGGCCGCGCCGGCCGCCGATCCAATGGCGGCGCTGCCCGGCCCCGACGACGCAGCCGAATGGATGATCATCTTTTCCTCGGGCACCACCGGTGAGCCCAAAGGCATCGTCCACACCCAAGGCTCGCTTATGGCCAGCGCCAAATCCTTTGCCGCCTTATCGGAATTGGGGCCGGAATCGGTGATCTATCACCACTTCCCCATGTTCTACATGGCCGGCATCTTCAATATGTTCCTGTGTCCGCTGGTGGCCGGCGCCCGCATCGTGCTCGGGCAGAAATTTTCCCAGATGCAGATGCTGAGTTTCTGGGAAGAACCACGCCGTCACGGGGTTAACCATCTAACCCTGACGCCAACCATGGCCCTGTCGCTGTGCCAGTTATACCGCCGCGATGACAAGCTGCTGGACCATCTGGCCCAGTACCAGACCATCATCTCGACCAGTTCGACCCTGCACCCCAGCGTCGCCGAACGCTTCCACCAGACTTTCGCCGTGCCCTTGCGCACCTGTTATGGGGTCACCGAGATTGGCGGCTCGATCACCGTGCAATCCTGGGCCGAGGGGCTGGCGTTTGAATCCTGCGGCGCCTTCAGCCCCGAAACCAGCATCCGCGCCGGCAGCGATGCCAATCACCCCGGTGAAATCCTGGTCAAGACGCCGTTCATGATGAAGGGCTATCTGACCCGAAGCGGGTTGTCGCAGCCCTTCGATGCCGATGGCTATTTTTCCACCGGCGATCTGGGCTATGTCGAGGATGGACGGCTGTTCGTCACCGGGCGCGAGAATGATCTGGTGAAAAAAGGCGGCGAATTCATCAGCCTGGGGCTGATCGAAAACCTGGCCCTGTCCCTGTCCCAGGTGGCCGAGGTTTCGGTGGTGGCGGTCCCCGACGATTATTGGGGCAACAAGATCGTGCTGTTCTATGTTCCCGCCGCCGGTGTCGGTATGGACGAAATGGAAAACGCGGCCAAGGATCTGTTCGGCGCCAACCTGCGCAAGATCGAGATTCCCGACAAGCTGATCGCCGTGCCGTGGTTCCCCAAGACCTCGATCGGCAAAACCATCAAGCGGGACCTGGTTTCCCGCTACACGCTGTAACCGCCCATGCCCACGATCCACCACTGGGGCATGGTCATCGGCGGCACAGATATCGCCGCCAATCAGCGCCCCCGCCTCGAACGTCATCATCCGGCCAGCGGTCAGTTGGTGGCCAGCTTTGCTCAAGGAAGCGAAGTCGATGTGAACGCCGCTGTCGCCGCCGCCGCAAGCGCCGGCGACGATCCTTCCTGGCGGGACCTGACACCGGCGCATCGTTCCGACCTGATCTTTGAAGCCGCCCGTCTGCTGTTGGCGGAAAAAGAGGATTTGGCCGCCATCGAAGCGGCCGAGACCGGCAAACCCCTGCATCAGGCTGTGGGCGAAATCGAAGCCGGGGCACAATTGTGGAAATATGCCGCCGCCGTACTGCGCGCCCAGCATGGCCAATTCTATCCCCACCTAGCCGACAACCGTGCCGGCTTGGTCTGGCATGACCCGGTCGGCGTCGTCGCCCTGATCCTGCCGTGGAATTTCCCCTTCATCGTCGCCGCCGAACGTCTGCCCTTTATCCTCGCCGCCGGATGCACCGTGGTAGCCAAGCCCAGCGAATACGCCTCGGGTTCATGCTTGGCCACCGCCGCCATATTGAAGCGCGCCGGCTTTCCCGACGGGGTCTACAACGTCGTCACCGGTCTTGGCCCGCAGGTCGGGGCGCCGCTGGTCGATCATCCCGGCGTGGCGATGATTTCGTTCACCGGCTCCACCGACACTGGCCGCGCCGTCATGGCCGCCGCCAGCCGCACCTTGAAGCGGGTCAGCTTGGAACTGGGGGGCAAAAGTCCGGTGGTCGTCTTCGCCGACGCCGATTTGGACGCCGCCGCCGCCGCCGTCATTCATGGCTTCACCCATAATGGCGGGCAATGCTGCATCGCCACCTCGCGCCTGCTGGTGCAAGACACCATCGCCGCCGATTTTCAAGCCCGGCTGCGCCGCGATCTGGCGTCATTCATCCCGGTTCAAGCCGCCGCCAATCAGCCGCAATGGCACAAGGTGGTGGCCTTCATGGACAAAGGCCGGAGCGAAGGCCGGACCATCGTCGAAGGCGGCCCCACCAATGACGGCCTGACCCTGCGCCCAGCGGTATTCGCCGACCTTGCCACCGATGCCAGCGTGTGGCGGGACGAGGTGTTCGGCCCGGTGCTGGCCATGGCCAGCTTCACCGACGAAGCCGACGCCATCGCCCAAGCCAACGACACCATCTTCGGTTTGGCCGCCTGCGTGTGGAGTGGCGACGAAGCCCGTGCCATGCGGGTGGCCCGCCGCCTGAAGGCTGGCCGCTTGTGGATCAACGCCCCCCAAGACAATTTCCCTGAATTGCCGGTGGGCGGTTTCGGTGCCTCGGGCATTGGCCGTGAGGCCGGTCTATCCGGCATCGCCACCTATTGCGAGGTCAAATCAGCCGTCATCCGCAAGCAGGAGAAAGCATGAGCGAACAAGATATTCTGGCCGCCTTGCAAGGGTGGTTCGTGGAAAAGACCGGAACCGAAGCCGACCCCGCCAGCCGTTACCTGGAAACCTCGGGCCTGGATTCCTTTGAGGTCATCGAACTGATCGGCTTCATCGAAGCGAATTTCCCCTTTCGCTTCCAGTCCGGCGACTTCCAAAAAGCCGAGTTTTTCAGTCTGAACGGTTTGTCCCACATGATCGCCGCAGGCGGCAATGGCTGATTACACCCTGGCCGATCTGCGCCGCGTCCTTGACGAGACCGGGATCGAGCGCGGCGACACCGTCTATTGTCACAGCAATATCGGCGTGTTCGGCCGGCCCGAAGGCATCGGTTCCAGCCATGAACTGGCGCAGATGTATCTGGATGCCATCACCGACGCCATCGGCCCCACCGGCACCTTGATCGTGCCGACCTATACCTATTCCTTTTGCCGCAAACAAACCTTTGACCCGGCGACAACGCCATCGGCCATGGGCTTGCTGGCGGAATGGGTGCGGACCCGTCCTGACGCTGTCCGCTCGGCCGACCCGTGTTTTTCCGTCGCGCTTCTTGGCCGCGATCCCGACCGGTTCTGTCACCACCTGCCGACCAACAGTTTCGCCCCCGGCAGCACCTTCGACCGTTTCACCGCCGAGAACGGCAAGATGCTGTGCCTGAACCATCCCGGCTGCACCTTGTTGCATTACGTCGAGCGGCAATTGGCGGTGCCCTATCGTTTCGACAAGGCTTTCGCCGGCACCATGACCATCAATGGAAACAGCCGTGCTTTGGATTGGGAAATCTTTGTCCGCTATCTCAGCGATGACCGCCTGGAACACGACCCGCATCCCTTCGTTGATCTCATCAAATCCACGGGGGTGGCGCGCTGGCGTCCTCTGGGCCGGGGCGAGGTGCTCGCCATCACCGCCCGTCAAGTGTTCGACAGCGTCGCCCAGGCCCTGCCAAACGCCCCGTGGTTGCTGACCGAAGCCCACGCCGCCGGTCATAGCCCGGTCATCGACAGCAGCCAGCGTTAACGGGAGAGCCGCCATGGAGCATCTGGCCACCGGTGAGGAGATGTATGGCTGGGCCGCCGAGCTGTTCCCTTTTTGCCGCAGCCTGACCGGACCAGGGGTGCGTCAGACCCTGGATTACCTGGGCCGCCTGATCCCTGGTTTGCGCCGTTACACTGTGCCGTCGGGGACGCAGGTCTTTGATTGGACAATCCCGGATGAATGGACCATCCGCGACGCCTATATCGCTGACGCCGATGGTCACCGCGCTGTGGATTTTCGCGCCCAGAACCTGCATGTCATGGGCTATTCCGCACCGGTCGACCGGGTAATGGATCTGGCCGAACTGCAAGACCATCTATATTCCGATCCCGACCAGCCCGATTCTATTCCCTATGTGACGTCGTATTACAAACGGAACTGGGGGTTTTGCCTAACACATCGGCAACGGCAATCGCTGCCTCCCGGACTCTATCGGGTGGTGGTGGACGCCGACTTGCAGCCCGGTGTGATGGATTACGCGGATCTGCTCATTCCCGGCCAAGACAGCCGCGAAATCCTGCTTTCCACCTATATCTGCCATCCATCCATGGCCAATAATGAATTATCCGGCCCGGTTCTGGCGGCGGCCTTGGCCCGTTGGCTGGCCTCGGTCCCGCGCCGCTTCAGCTATCGCCTTGTCTTCGTCCCGGAAACCCTTGGCGCCATCGCCTATCTCAGCCGGAACCTGACGGGCATGAAGCAAAACACCATTGCCGGCTTCATGCTGACCTGCGTCGGCGACGACCGCGCCTGGTCTTATCTGCCATCACGCCAGGGCGACACCCTGGCCGATCGAACGGCCCGCCATGCGCTGCGCCATTACGCCGGCGCATTCGACACCTACAGCTTTTTGCAGCGCGGCAGCGATGAACGGCAATATTGCTGGCCCGGCATCGATTTACCGGTCTGTTCGGTCATGCGGTCAAAATACGGCACCTATCCGGAATATCATTCCTCGCGTGATGACCTGTCATTGATCTGCGCCTCGGGATTAAGCAAGTCCTTCGACCTGCATCGCCGCATGCTGTCGATCATCGAGGCCAACCGGCTCTGGCGCACCGCCTCGTATGGGGAACCGCAATTGGGCAAGCGCGGCCTGTATCCTGCCATCAGCACCAAGAATTCATACTTAGAAGCACAAAAAATGGTCGATGTGCTGGCCTATGCCGATGGCGGTCTGGACCTGATCGCCTTGGCTGAAGCGGTGGAAATGGACGCGCTGTCGGCGGCGGCAATTTTTGACAAAATGGCCGCCGCCGGACTGGTCAAAAGCATGGATCAGTAAGATGTACCGGGCACCCGCGGCTTGCCGTCCGCCCATTCGGGTTCCGCCCCACCTTCGACCATGATCTTGGCTTCAACGAAAATTGTCCGTCCCTCGTCCAGCATTTCTTCATGCAAGCTGCGATAAATCGCCAGAAACCGTTCCAAGAATTTTATCCGCTCGCCGTCAGCGTAGATGCGATTGATAAAATAGGAAGCGGCTTTGGTGAAGCCAACGATCGAACCTTGGAACAGCGCATAAACGTGCTTGTACGGGCCGGCGGAACCTTCACGGTGGAAGTCGGTCAAGCGGGCAACCAAGAGGCGGAAATCAATCTTCTCCGCCTCGGCCTGATCCAACAAGGCCAAGAAATCCGCCCGCAGGTGATCGACTTCCGCGATATAGCGCGCCATATCGTGATGCGCCAGGAATGCGCCCGCGGCAAAGAACTCTGACTCATCGCGGATCCGTTGGAAAACCGCTTCTTTGTCCAATGGCTTATTGGCAAAGAACAAGCTCTCGGGCAGCTTCGGCGTTGTCCCGTGAATATAGGCACCGTCCGAACAATTGAACATCTTAAGCCCGAACAGCTTCACCTTTTGCTCGATCATGTCACGAGTCCAGGTAAAGATTAAGTTTGAATAAACGGTTCCACCGAAATTTCCAGGAGAGCTGAACTCGCCATCAAAACGATCCGTTTTAAATCCATCCAAGGTGTAATACATAGTATTTTTTGAATGGTGATTACATGGATCACGCCAACCGCAATCGACACCGAACAAATACATATTTTCAAAGCCAAGTCGCGCCGCCACCGAAATACAGGTATTGGAGATCGACGGACCGACGCCATTCATGATTTCGATACCCTCGCCGAAACAAGTGGTCGAAACCGCGCAATCTCGATAGAAGAAGTAATTCTCGTCGAATAAAGGCGGCACCAATGGGCTGACCGACGTCGATGCAATCATCTTGGTCCCGGTGAAGCGGCCATCGGGAAACAGCTCGGGCCGCTGTTCCAAAATATGCATGCACACTTGATGGGTGGTGGCGACGTTTTCCAGCTCGATATGGTAATCGGGCATGATGCCCGCCTTGACCAAGGCCTGAAGCGTGGTCCCCGCAGAAAAGATGATGCCGTGATCCTTCCATTGCCGCAAATACTCAATGGACTCGTCCAGCGATGGACCAGCAGCGACGATGAAGGCAGGAACACCGTGACGGCGGCGGAACTGTCCGCGCACGAGATAGTGATCGAATTTGTGCAGATTAACCACGCCATGGCGGATCATCTTGCGCTCGTCTTCGTAATAGCCGCGCCCCACCATCCGCATCGGCAATTCCGACCGAATTCGCTTATAGGCCTCATCTAAAGCCCAAAAGGGGTAATGGCGGAAGAAGTAGGCGCCATCCAAAAACATCTCGCCGACGGCTTCGATCACCCGATTGATATTGCCGGCCAAAACAACAGGATCGCTGTTTACGAACAAGTGCAGAACTTGGTTACGTTCCTCCATGCCCTTGTGCAGGGCACTCCAGTCAATGGCGCGCAAGGACCAGGACAGGAATTCATCCACGGCCTCGACGATAACCACATGCTCGACATCCACCCCCTCAATCAAGGGGGCGAGATGGAAGCCCAAGCCGATGCCGAAGGTGAACATGAAGCTTGCCCGGCCAAGCGGCTCGGGCGAAATCGCATCGACGCCAACATCTTTCAGCGCCTCGTGGATCTGATCGTAATAACGGCGCGAGACGATGCTGTCCGAGGCGATGCCTTCGACCGATTTATACCCCGAGCGCGATGGCGCGGCGATGAAACTGGCGGCCTGGCTGTCCCCGGTCAGCCGCCCATCGCCCTTGTACAATCTGCCGCTGCCGAGATTAAGGTCGATAATCACCCCATCTTCGATAACGGGCTGAGAAATCTTGTTATCCAGCATGGCTATTTGGTCATACACCTGGGGAAAGTGCTTTTGCAGGAACCCAAGATTGCGATCGTACAGGCCCTGGTTAATCATGCCGAAGCTGCCTTCTCTTGAAGCTCGGTCAAACGTTCGCACAAGGTATCGCCAAAACTCTTGGCGTAAGCCTGACTGTTAAAAGCCACAGAGCCTGCTAACGCCGCGCGCGCGCCGCCGCGGAACGCGACCAACTCGGCGGGTGTTTGCGCCCAAGAGCGCGCCAACTCGATATAGCTCGCCTCGTCCGCGGCAACCATCCGGTCGCAAACCGAAGTCCCCGCCAGTGCTGCAGCCAAATCCATCGCCATCACCCCGCCATGCTTGACGATCACAGGCATCCCCGCCGCCACCATGCGACCGTATTCCAGCACGTCGAAATGCGGAGATGGGGCCAGAATCACATCCACTTGAGCACAAAATGCCGGCACGTCGGCACGAATGACATCAATACGCTGAGCAACACCGTAATTGCCGAATAGATCAATAATGGTGGCGATGCTTTCCTGCTCGTTGAATTGACCGCGATCACGCAGCAACAGCATGCTGTCAGGCACCGCCATCAGCACCCGCGACCACAACGCCACCGTATCCGGGTTCATCTCGGCCATACTGACATCGGCGCCGAACGCTAACGACATACCGTGCTGGGCGGACGGCACCGGACCGGCATTGAAACGCGCCACATCCAACAAATACCGACCGCCGGGAAGGACCAATTCCCCCGGCAATCCTTGCGGGGCGGAAACCATATGCATGGTCGCTCCGGGCACGGCTCCGTGAACCGGTCCACCCAGCCACGCCGCTTGAACCGGGGCGCAATTGCGCAAGAACAGACCGGCGCGGGCAGGTTGACGCAGGCCATCCATATCCAGCAAAACGGCAACACCTTCGCCGCGAATCAACGCCCCCAAGGTCAGCACATCCAAATCGCTCACATTGCGCCAACGGTCGAACAGATTGCGGAACGGCAGATTGTGTTGAACTTCCAGTTCGCCGCAGCCCAGACCCAAGGTGCTAAATTTACTCTTGTCCAAATTATTGATTAAAATCAGCAACATCTCGCGTTCAAGCGCAGACAGCGGGCTGGAACACAAGAAGGCGATGGTAAAATGATCCCCCGTCGGCAGGGCCGCTGCCGCCCGTGGCGACTTCACCGCATTGGCGTTGACGCATGCGGCCCAACCCGCCGTCAACGCAACCACATCGGAACGATCGGCGGGAAGGAACCCTAGGTCGGCGACCACATTGCCCCACAACGCAATCGAGCCGGGAGCGCTGGCCAAAGCCGTGCGATGATTGGCCAAGCCCTGAGCAAGCTGCCCCATGGACACCAGACAGGCGCCGATCCGCGAGACCAGGGTCGGCTTCAGCCCGGCCATGGTCACCAAGGAACGCAGCATCCCCAACGCCTTGTTGGGCTGGCCCGCCAGCATCAATGCCTTGGCGTAAAGGTCGATTGCCTCGACATCGGAAGGATCAATCAGCAAATGCTGTTCAAGGTGAACAATGGCGGTTTTGACATCGCCACGATCAAGGGCAACCACCCCATTGCGCATCAACGGCTTTTGGATGATACCAGCCAAGGCGGCACTGAACTCGGGAAAATCCGGGCCATAAAAGCAGATCAGGTGTCCATCCTTGGGCGTGATCGAAGCCTCTTTGCCGTAATAAAGAGCCTTCGCCAGCAAACCTGCCCGACAATAAAGGATTGCCAGGATTTCGTTGGTATCGGGGTGAACTTCACCCGTTGCAGCATAATCCGAGATCAATTGAATGGCATTGCCAATCAACCCGCGCCGATAACACGCGGCGGACAATGCGTAGATCGCCACCGGGACTTCCCGTCCTTCCACCAAGGCGGCTTCAGCCAATTCCATCACCGCCACGGGTTCATTGCGATCCAGCAGCGCCTTGACCTCGGCGTACAGCCCATGGTGAGCAGACGGATTCCAGGTGTCCGACATTTTCACATCCCCTAACAGCTTGATGATAAACGGCCCTTAGACCATGTCATTGGTGGACAACGGCGTAGGAACACCCTGTTCTGCCGTTTCACCCTCGGCCGGCGGCGGCACCGTGAACAGCCCCGCTGCGATTTGGCGATTGATGTTGACCAGAATATCAAGCTTGCTGCGATCACTATCGGCAATGATCTCAACGGTTCGTTTATCAACGAAATTGCACAGCGACAGCATGTCTTGACGCATTTCCAGCGGCAACGCGCATTCCGGCCCGGCCAGTTCGGCCTGGAAGATCGTCCAGAGCCGCCAATTCAACCGCACCGCCGCCAACATATCATCTTCCGAAATATCGGCTTGTTTCGCCACAGACATGCGTCGGGCGGATTCGGTCAAAGCCCAAGCTTCGGTCTCGCGCGGGTTTCCCGGTTGCGGCATCGATTTGTAAGTGCTCTGACCGTAATTGGGATATGCCATGGACAATCATCTCCGCAAAGGGCGCGAATATAGTCTGTAAGTATCGCCCTGAAACGCTTAAATAAGGGTGAATAATGGCGGATTCGCAGCATTCGCGCCACACCAGCCGGCAGCACCAAACAACACGACGGCACAAAAAAAGAGCGGCAGAGAAAACTCTGCCGCTCCCTTCAAACCATTCCGAAGGATTACCGGAACAGAGACAGCACGCCTTGTTCCTGCTGACCGGCGAACGACAGGGCCTGAATGCCCAGCTGCTGGCGGGTCTGCAAGGCAACCAAGTTGGCGCCTTCTTCGTTCAGGTCGGCCAAGCTCAGCTTGTCCGCACCTTCCTTCAGGGTATTCACATAGGACTTGGTGAAGTCGGCACGCGTCTGCAGCAAGGCAACGTTGGTACCAATGTTCTTCGCGTTGGTACGAATGGTGCTGATCGCCGAGTCCATCTTTTCGATGACCTTGTCGAACACCGACACCGAATTCGACACCGAGGTCCAACTACCGGCATAAGTGGTATCGAAAGTCGACAGCGACACCGCGTTGGCGGTAGCAGAGGCAGTCGAGAAGCCGGCGAACTGCGAAACACGCATATCGACGCCATCGACCTGCAACTGAGCGGCGGTCTTGTCCGAGAACTGAATGGTCATCTGCGCCGTGGTGGCGTTGACCAGATTCAGACCCTGATAAGAAGCGTCGTTAACCAAGTTGTTGACCTGAGCCGACAAGGTCTGGAACTGAGTGGCCAGATCGCCGCGTTCGGTGTTAGTCGCCGACTTGGCGCTAAGAATAACACCCTTCATCTGGACCATCAGCTTTTCGGCCGATTCCAGAGTGGTCAGAGCGGTCTTCAGTCCGGAAATACCTTGGTCGATACCACTCTTGCGCTCGGTCAAATCGCCGGCGCGGTCATTCAGTCCCTTGGACTGGAAGTACGCGACCGCGTCATCAATAGCGCTGGAAACCTTCAGGCCGGTGGACAAGCGCGAATTGGTGCGCTGCACCATCGTCGAAGTCTGATTCAACGACAGCAGGTTCGAGCGGATCGAATTGGATAGAGTAACAGAGTCAGCCATGGCACACCCCCTTCTGGACGGCCTAGTTAAACAATGTCTCCGAACGGACTGCCTTTTAGGCGCGTCGAGTGTTCATCAACAGCTTCAAGCTTGGCGAGGCTATCACACCCACCGCAGGCAAGGCTAACTTTATTTCTGTCGCCCTGCCGAGCTTTTCCACAGGCATACTATGCGCGCCGGTTGGTTAAAAGGAAATGAAGAAATTCATGCGGCCGGCTTATGGCAGACGATGACGCTGAACATATCGAAGGCCGTGTAACTCTTGGCGAAAATGTCCTTGGCCACCACCAGGGGCTCGATCAGCCCGGCAGCGACCGCCTTACCGATGGCCGCGCTCAAATCACCATTCAGCTTGCCCAGGGCACAGACTTCGGCTTGCTTGCGCGACAAAGGATGAGCGGCTCCCCATTGAAAGCCGACGGGCTCGCAGAACACCAAGGTTGCCTCCCCCGGCCATTGGGCCAATGCCGAGAAGAAATCATCGGCCATACGGTCCACATACATCAGCGACCAGGCGCTGAAGATCAAGGCTTTGCGGCTGCCATTCAACACCGACCAATCGGGAGACCGCAGATCGAACGCAACCGATTGGAACCGCATGCCCGATTCCAAACGCGCCAGACATTCGGCCATATCCCGGCCGGCGGGACTGATTTCCGCCCCCACATAACGAGCCTGAGCCGGGCCGCCGCCATGATACAGCCGAAAAAGCTGCAACCCGAAACCCGAGCCTAGTTCCAAGATGGTGTCGGCCCCTTCGGCGAAATCGACCAACATGCCGGAAAGGTCGAACTGAATGTGCTCGAGAAACTCGCTGTCCCCCCCGCGCAACACCCCTTTACGCCACGTTTCGAGCCGGTCCAGCGCCGTGCCCGTCTCCTTGATCGGCAAGTACCCCAAGGTGCCGGTCGGCATCCCTTCCATGACATGGCCGCGCAGCTCGTAACGTTTTTCAAAATTGACGAAACGCGACAGCAGACGCGGCAAGCTCGCTTCCCCCTCGGCGATCAAGTCATTGATGACCTCCCGCCGCACTTGCCACGAGACCTCATAATATTGCAACGGGTCCAAGGCTCGACCGGCCAGTTCGGGAAAATAGCGTTCGTATTGGCAATCCATTCCCTATTCCTCGATCCAGACCAATCGGAGAGCGGCGCGCAACAGGTCGTGCCCATCCCACACCGAAGCGAATTCCAACGCCTTCCCCACCGGCATCATGCGATCCAACGCCCGGCCGTTCAACCGCCGCGCCAATTGCCGCAAGGAATCGCCGTCAAAACCGAAATGAACCAGGGTTTGGTACCGTCGATCCAAAAGATCCGCCAAGTGCTCAAGTCCGTCGATTCGCCATTCGGCCAACATGCCGCCGCCACAATGATCGGGCTCGGCCCCATCGGCCTTGAGCACCAGCAAGCCGGCATCGAAACGATGCACCACCGCCTCGGGGCCATCCAGCACGGCGCGGGCGGCGTTGACCAATTTGCGCATGGCGATGGCCGGCTCGGATTGCGCCAACACCGCCCCCAGACGGGGACGGAAATCCGCCGCCGCCGGCTCGGCGTCGGGGCCGCACCATACCAAAAGCCGCGGTGACGAACAGGCCATCTGATCAAAGGCCGACAGATCGGCGGCAAAGCCACGGATCAAGCGATCGCGCGCCGTCGGCTCCAGGGACAGATAGGCCGAGGCGGCAAAGACCGCCAGCGACCGCCGATCGGGAAAAGTCACCTCGGTCGCCGCCGGCCCCAAGGCATGACTGCGGATGGCGGCAATGCTGGCATCGCCGCCCCAGATCACCCGCAAATCGCAAAGCCCGGACAGGGCCGCGCCGGCGGCATCATCGTGCGGCCAGGACAGCAGACGGGTGGCGGCAGCGTGCACGGCGAAAGCCGGTTGCGCCAGCACCCGCGCCAGCACGGCGACGATGCTGTCGGTCAGGGCCGAACGCTGCCCGGTCAAGCGCACGGCGACCCGGTTGCCCGCCAACAGGGCCAGCCACCAGGAATACACGAACATGGTATCGACATTGCCGGGGGCGAACACCAGACAGCGCCCGCGCGGCACCGCCAGGCACCGATCCGGCAGGCCATGCCCGATTTGGGCGATCAAACGGCGAGAATGGCTTTGACGCAGGAAAAAGGCCAGGGCCACCACCTCCGCCCGCCGCCCCAGATCGGCATCGGCCAGCAGAGAACGCGATATTTCCTGCCCCAAGGCCACCGTGGTCTCGGCGAAGCAGGCATGCGCCGGACCGGCGAACCAGTGTTCCAGTTCGGTCAACTCGATCGTGCCGCCGGGACCATCCAGACGCGTGACGGCGCTCATGCCGGGCCTCTGGCGGCGAAAGTATCGCTGCACCCGCGCAATTCCGCCTGCTTCAGCCGCCCCAGCACCGAAAATGCCTTGCCGCCCCACACCCCCGTATCAATGGTCTCAATCATGCCCATATCCTCGGTCAGCAGGCTGTGACCAGGGTAAGACCGGGGCAACAGCGACATTATCTGAATGAGCCCCGGCCGGCCCGGCGGCAAGGGCGCCAAAGTCAATGGATCGCGGATCAGGATATCGACGAAGGGCGGTGGATGCAGAAAACCATCCTCGCCCTCCAGGCAAATCCCCCCCACCTGCTCGGCCATGCCGTAATAGGAATGCACCCGCCGCACCCCGATCTCCTCGGCCAGCCGGCGCTTGAAGGTGGCGTTGTCCACCGCCTGATCCGCCAGCGCCTTCCAACCGCCGCCATGAACCAACAGGGCCGCCGCGGACAAACGCAGACCGGCGGCGACAAGCGCCGGCAGCGCATGGGCCCAAACCATATAGGTGAAGCCGAACACCAGCATCGGCCCCTCCCCCCACCGACGCAAGAACGCGGTCACCGCCTCGGTGCGCAAGGCCATCTCGCCATCCAGGGCAAACACCGCATCCCGCCCCAACCGCATCATCCCCAAAATGCCGGCGGCACGGGCGGAATAGGCCGAGCCCTGCGCCAGCACCGCCTCGGAATCCAAGATCAGCAACGGCAATCGCGCCCCGCCGGTCAAGCGCGCCATGATGCCGGCCAAGGCGCGGACCTGTGCGTCGGCGGTAGCGCGGTCCAAGCGCACCCGGCTGGGCTGACCGCCGGTCCCTGAACTGGTGACGGCGGCGACAATGTCTGTTTCCGGCACGCTGATGGGGGAATGGGTCTTGAACACCCCCACCGGCAACCACGGCAGATCTTCAAGCCGCGGCCAATCGCCGGCCGGGCCGAACATCGCCCGCACCCAACGGCCATATTCGGGGCAATGCGTCAGATGGTGCCGGGTCAGCGCCGCCAGCTCCGGCGCCAGCCAGCGCTCGCGCGCCGCCTGGGATTGGGAAAAATCCGGACGCCGCAACCAGTCGGTCACAACAATGCCTCCGCTGCCGCCACATCCACCTTGCCATTGCCCCCCAGCGGAATAGCCGTCACCGAGCGCCAGCGGATCGCCGCCGCCGGCACCCCCAGATCGGCGGCGAAGGCCGCCCGCGTCTCCGCCATCGGCACAGCCCCGGCAATCAGCATGATCAGATCATCGCCGCGCACCAGCGCCGCCGTCGGCCCCAGCATGGCGGCCCGCGCCTGCACCTCGTCCAGATCCAGGCGCAACCCGACCACCTTGACCACCCGGCCGGCCCGCCCCTCCAGCCACAAATAGCCGTCCTCGTCCACATGGCCCAGATCGCCGGTCGGCAGCACCCCGTTCATCTGGTCCGCCAAGGCAAGATCGGCACGGTCACACGCATAGCCCATCATCACATTGGCCCCTTGATAGACCACCGCGCCGCCGTCAATGGCGATCGCCCCACCGGGAATGGCCCGACCGACCGAGCCGGCGCGGGCCGGCAATTGATCGGGGGACAGCACGGTCATGCGCGCCGTTGCCTCGGTCTGCCCATACATGGTGATCATGCCGCCGCCGCGTCGGGCGAATATATCGTGGAAATGAAGCGTCAGGCGCGGATCCAACCGCCCACCGGCCTGGGTGCCAAAGCGCAACGACGGCGGCGCCAAAGCCGCCAGATCCAATCGGCGCAGACTTTGCCAAAGAAATGGAACCCCGGCCAACGAGGTCAGGCGGCAAGAGGCCGCCAAATCCCAAAACGGCCGCGACAGCACCGAAAGATCACTCAGCACCACCGCGGCCCCAGCCGCCAGATGGGAATGCAGCAGCGACAGGCCATAGGAATATGACAGCGGCAAGGTGGTGGCGACGCGATCTTCGCCGCCAAGCGCCAAGGCCACAGCGATGGCCCCGGCATTGGCTTCGACCGCGCGGCGCGACAGCCGCACCATGCGCGGCGAGCCCGCACTGCCCGACGTCGACAACAGCAGGCACAGATCAGGGTGCAAAAGACCGCCATCGGGTTGGAACCGCCGGGCAAATCCGGCCGGACCGGGGCCATACCCCGACTGTTCCGGCCATCCCAACAACAAATCAGGTCGGTAAAGCTCGATCAGCGTTGACAGCCGAGCCGCCGCCAGATCGGGCGGCAGCAACATCACCGCATGACCGGCCTGCATGGCGGCAAGCCAGCAGACCACCGCGTCCATCCCACACGACGCGGCAACCATGGCCAATTGCTTGTCACCGGCCAACTCCGCCGCGCGTTCGGCCACCGCCGCCGCCAAGGCGCCATATGTCAGCGCCCGCCCCGAGGACGGCTCGCTTAAGGCCAGCCCCCCGTCCCGTCCCGGCGCCGTCAGCCCCAGGATCATGGCTTACCCGTCCAGATGGCGGGACAGAATTTCACAAGCCTTATCAAAGCAGGACAGATCAATCACTTCGTCAGTGTCGAGCATGACGTCGAATTCGCTTTCCAGCGCCGCCACCAAGCGCATGTGGCCAACCGAATCCCAGGCGGGAACGGCGCGATAGGCCAAGCCGTCAACCTCCGCATCGGCCCCCAGATCCAAGGCGTCGCGGAAAACCTGGCGCAATTTGTCATGCCAATGCATGGCGGCTCCCCTCATCGTCCAGCCAAGGCGACCAGTTCAGCCCGCAGGCCGGCGAACACCGTCGGCCAATCCCCGGCCACCGGTTGGCGCAATATTTTAAGCACACCGGGATACCACGGGGAATCGGCCATGCCCAGCATCCACAAAAATCCGTTGGAGGGCTTGGACAGCAAGACCCGCACCGGCTTGCCCAAGGCCCCCGCCAGATGGACGACGCCGGTATCGACCGAAATCACCAGATCCAAGGCGGCGATGGCGGCGGCGGTATCGGCGAAATCACCCAGGCGCGGAGCCAAATCGACGATGCCGGGCAAATCGGCGATTTGGTCGGCCAGGGGACCGACCTGCAAGGAAAAGAAACGGCAGCCCGGCACGTCCAGCAATGGGGCGAAATCGGCGGCGCGGCAGGATCGCTGCGAATTATCGCGCCGGCTGGCGCCGCCGGCCCAGACCAGCCCGACCTTCAATCCCGGCTGCGCCGCCACATCGGCAAAAGACGCCACCGCGTCGGGAACGGCCAGATAAGGCAGCGCCGCCGGCAAATCGGCCAAGGTCGCCTGCAAACGATGCGGCAAGCTCATCAACGGCACGGTCAGATCAAAAGCGCCGTATTCGTCGCCAGGACTGACCACCCGCTCCACGCCGGCCAAGGTGGCGAACAACCGCTTCAGCCCGGCCCGGCATTCCATCACCACCGTCGCCCCGCGCGCCGCCAACAGCGGCACGAAACGGCAAAACTCGATGGCGTCCCCAAATCCCTGTTCGGCACTGACCAGAACGGTCTTGCCGGCGACATCGCCGCCATCCCATTGCGGGCGGCCGAAATCACGGGCGAAGGGCAGGAAAGTCGGCATCCGCCAACGCCATTCATATTCGCGCCAGCCATCGGCCCACTTGCCCTGCATCAACAAGGTCAGGGCCAGATTCCAGTGCAGATCCGGGCTGTCGGGGGCCAGCTCGATGGCGGCGCGCAGGCATGCCTCGGATTCGGACAACCGCTCCATGTCCTTCAAGGTGGTGCCCAGATTGTTATGGGCATCGACATAGCCGGGAGCTTGTTCCAGCGCGATCCGATATTCCGCCTCGGCTTCGCTCAGCCGCCCCAGCGCGGCCAGGGAATTCGCCAGATTGTAATGCTTGATCGGAGCGTCGGCCAAGCCGATCGACCGGCGATAGACGGCCAGCGCCTCGTCGTGCTTGTCCTGCGCCGCCAAGGCCGTGCCGATATTGAACCACGGCGCGTCCCAGTCGGGACGAAGGTAAACCGCTTTTTGAAAGGCCTCGATGGCTTCTTCCGGGCTGTCCATGCCGGCCAGGGAATTGCCGAAAGTGTTATGGGCCTCGGGCAGCGAGGAATCGATGACGATGGCCTCGACCGCCATCTTCACCGCTTCGGCGTGACGGCCCAGTTCGTTCAGGGCGCTGGCCAGATTGATGTAGGCCTCGGGCTGTTCCGGGTTCAGCGTCACCGCCTTTTGAAAGGCATCCGCCGCGCGCGCCACGTCGCCCGCCGCCTGACAGGCATTGCCAAAGGAAACATAGGGCGCCGCCCAGTCGGGCTGCAATTGGATGGCCCGCCATGCCAATTGGGCGGCCATGGTGTTGTCGCCGGCCATTTGCGCCAGCACGCTCATCAGATTAAGCGCGTCAACGTTATCGGGATCGGCCTGCAACACCGCCTGATAACAGCGCCCGGCATCGCCCAATCGCCCCTGACGATGATATTCGCGCCCTTCGTTCAGCTTCGCAGCCACGTCCATGCTTCGATCCCTATCGTATCACGCTGTTTTCGGCGCCGGCGGCAAGGCCCGCGCAGGATTTCCCCAGACCGTCCGCCCTGCGGCCACATCGGACAGAACCACCGAACCGGCGGAAATCTGCGCCCCGGCCCCGACATTCAAACCCGGCGTCACCACCGCCGACGACCCCACCATGACGTGATCCTGCACATGGGCAAAGCCATTGACCACGCCGTGGGGCGAGATGACCACGCATTGCCCCAAACGGCAATCGTGACCGATGCCCGCATGGGTATTGATCAAACAATGCGGCCCCAAACGAGCGTTAAGCCCGATGGTGGCAAAAGGCGCGACGATGCAGCCTGGGGCCAATTCCGATGGCTGCGCCACATAGGCCAAGGGATGAACCAACAAGCCGAAATGGGCGCCGCGCGCCGTCAATCGTCCGGCGATGGCCGCGCGGGCGGCGGGCGCCCCCACCGCCACCAGAACCGCGTCATGCGGCCGCGGGCGGTAATCGTCGATGGTCGACACAACGGGAATATCCAGCCCATACCCGGCGGGGGCGGCATCGGTATCGTCAAGAAAGCCACGGACGGAAAGCCCGGCTTCGCGGGCATAGACCGCCACCTCGCGCCCCAATCCACCGGCGCCGGCGATGACGAAACAGGTCGAACCGCTCATAGCACCATGCCTCCATCGACGCCGATCACCTGCCCGGTAACATAACGGGCGGCGTCCGAACACAAAAAGACAATGACCTCGGCCACGTCGTCGGCCGTGCCGGCACGGCCCAAAGGAATGGCGGCCAGGCGCTGCGCCGTGGTCTCGGCGTCAAGATGGGCGATCATGTCGGTGGCGATGAATCCGGGCGCCACCGCATTGACGCGAATATGATCGGCCGCCAGTTCCTTGGCCGCCGACAAGGTGACGCCGACAATGCCGGCCTTGGTGGCGGCATAGACAACCTGCCCTTCATTGCCGCGTAAGCCGATGATGGACGACACCGACACGATGGCGCCGCCGCCCGAACGCCGCATCAGCTTGGATGCGGCCTGGATGTTGACGATGACCCCTTTCAGGTTGACGTCGATCACTCGCCCCATCATCTCGTCGGCGATCATGCCCAGGCGGGCATCCCCCAGCATGCCGGCATTGTTGACCAAGATATCCAAACGGCCGAAACGCTTATGGACATGGCGGTAAAGGGCGGCGACCTGATCGGACTTGCCCATGTCGGCCTGAAAATAATCGTCGCCGTCTTCCTGACCCAGACCGGTCCGCACCACCGTGGCGTCCCGGGCCGCCAACAGCCGCGCCACGGCCAAGCCGATGCCCCGCCCCGCCCCGGTCACCACCGCCACCTTGCCCTGCATGGAAACCCCTGACATCATTGCTCCCCGGACGGATGGTGCCACAGCCTGTTCGCCATGCCCAGCGTCGAACACCATGGCGCGGCTGCGCCGGTTGTGTAGAGTGTGACGATCAGTCCTTGCGAGCGAACGGTTATGTCCTTCTCCCTGCCGGTCATGCGGCCCTTGTTGCCGACCCGACGCGCCCTGGCGCCGTATTTGCGGCGCATCGACCATAATCGCTGGTATTCCAACATGGGGCCGTTGGCCCAGGAACTGGCCTTGCGTCTTGGCCATCACCACGGCGCCCCGGCCTTGCCCTTGGCCAACGCCACCGTCGGCCTGACCGCCGCCTTGCTGGCGCACGACCTGCCGCCTGGCGGCAGATGCCTGATGCCGTCATGGTCGTTCGCCGCCACCGCCCAGGCGGCGCGGATGGCCGGCTTGACCCCCTTTTTCTGCGACGTCGCCCCCGAACACGGCCAACTGACCCCGCAGCTGGCCGAGCAATCCCTGGCCACCGCCGCCGGCCCGGTGGTCGCGGTGATGCCGGTTTGTCCCTTTGGTCATCCGGTGGATTGGCTCGGCTGGCAGGATTTCCGCCGCCGTCATAGCGTCGCCGTCATCATCGACGCCGCCGCCGCCTTCGACACCGTCCAGGCCAGCGAAATTCCGGCGGTGGTCAGCCTGCACGCCACCAAGGCGCTGGGGGCAGGCGAAGGCGGCTATGCCCTGTGCCGCGACGAAGAATTGTTGCGACGAATGGTCCGCGTCATCAATTTCGGCATGGATGAAAGCCGGCAATCGGTCACCTTGGGCGGCAACGGCAAGCTTAGTGAATATCATGCCGCCGTCGCCCTGGCCGGTCTTGACCACTGGCCCCAGCGCCGCCGCCGATTGGCGACGCTGCTGGGGCGCCTGCGCCGCGCCGTCGGTGATTTCGCCCACTGGCCGGCGGGCTTAGGCGACGCTTACGTCACCAGCACCGCCTGCGTCGGTTTCGCCGATTCCTGGGCAATGGAACAAGCCTTACGCGACCACGGCATAGAAACCCGACGCTGGTGGAGCGGCCCGCTGCACCGCCATCCGGCTTTCGCCGATGGTCAGCAATTGCCGATCACCGAACATCTGGCCGCGACCACTTTGGGGCTGCCCTGCTGGATCGGCATGGGCCGCACAGAAATAACGGCGCTCGCCCAGGCCCTGGCCCACGTCAATCATGATCGGCCCGCCACTCGGTGATCAGGCCGCGCAAGTAGCGCCCATACGCCGTGTCTCCGGCCCGTTGGGCCAAGACGGTGAATTGATCCAGATCGATCAGCTTCTTGCTAAAAGCGATTTCTTCCAGACAAGCCACCTTCAATCCCTGACGACTTTCCACCGTGCGGACAAATTCCGATGCTTCCAGCAGGCTGTCATGGGTGCCGGCGTCGAACCAGGCATAGCCCCGCCCCATCTTGAGCACATCCAATTGCGCATCGGCCAGATAGTCTTTGAGCAAATCGACCATCTCAAGCTCGCCCCGCAAGGAAGGCCTGAGCCGCGCCACCCGCTCGACGACATCGGAACCGACCACGTACAGCCCGGTCAACGCCCAATCCGAAAGCGGATTCTTGGGTTTTTCCTGCAAATCCCGCACCTTGCCATCCGGGCCAAACGCCACCACGCCGTAACGCTGAGGATCGGTGACCCGCGTGCAAAAGGCGGATGCGCCCGAACTTTGGCTGATGACGTGATCAAGCATGCTGCCCATGCCTTCGCCAAAGAAAATGTTATCGCCCAAGATCATGGCGACGCGATCATCGCCGATATGGTCGGCGCCGATGGTGAAAGCCTGGGGCAGCCCTTCGGGCTTGGGTTGGATGGCGTAAGTCAGGCGGATGCCCCATTGGCCGCCATCGCCCAGCAGTTCCTGAAACACCGGCAGATCGCGCGGGGTCGAGATCAGCAAGATATCGCGAATGCCCGCCAGCATCAGCACCGACAGCGGGTAATAGACCATGGGCTTGTCGTAAACGGGCAGCAATTGCTTGCACACCGCCAAAGTCACCGGATGCAACCGACTGCCGGTCCCTCCGGCCAGGATGATGCCCTTCATGGCTGCGCTCCTCGTCCATTGCCCCAACTTCACCATCAACCCACCAAGATTGAGTTAACGTTTGCGGTGCTAGCATGGCCGCATCGGAGCGAAGGATAGGGACGCCATGTGCGGCATCGCCGGTTTGCTGGATTACGGAAATAAACTGCCGCTTCCGCACAAGCGCGGCGCCGTTACCGCCATGACCGTCGATATGCGCCATCGCGGCCCCGATGATGGCGGAATCTGGCAATCGGATGATGGCGTCTGCACCTTGGGCCATCGCCGTCTCAGCATTCTTGATCTCAGCCCCGCCGGCCATCAGCCCATGCTGGCCCCCGATGGTCAGGCATTGACTTTCAATGGCGAGATTTACAATTACCGCCCCTTGCGCCAACAGCTCGAGGCCGAAGGCTGGCGCTTTGCCTCCGCCACCGACACCGAGGTTCTGCTGGCCGGATTGGTCCTGCACGGCCCGGCCTTCATCGACCGGCTGGACGGCATGTATGCCTTTGCCTGGTGGAATCCGATCACCCGCACCGTGCTGCTGGGCCGCGATCGGTTCGGCGAAAAGCCGCTTTACCTCTATCGCTCGGGCGGGGTGATCGCCTTTGCCTCGGAAGTCCGGGCGTTGGCCTGCCTGCCCGATTTCGACAGCCGCGTCGATGCGCAAACCCTGGCCGGCTATCTGGCTTTCCAATATTTTCCCGCCGGCAAGACCATCTATGCCGCCGCCACCACATTGGCGCCGGGGCAGGTGGCTGAAATCGGCGCCGATGGGGAGATGCGGGTGCTGGCGCAATGGCGCTTCACCACCGCGCCGCGCCAGCGTTCCAACCGGAATATCGACGACCTGGCCGACGAATTGGAAGACATCTTGATCCGCAGCGTCGCCGATCGGCTGGTCAGTGACGTGCCGGTGGGGGCGTTCTTGTCCGGCGGCGTCGATTCCTCGACCATTGTCGCCATCGCCACCAAGCGGCTGAACCGCAGCATCCGCACCTATTCCATCGGCTTTGCCGGGGCCGAGGACAGCGAGCACGCCGAGGCCGAAGCCATGGCCCGCCATCTCGGCACCGAGCACACCACCGGGATGCTGACGCCCGAAGGCATGGGCGAACAGGCCGCGCGCATGGGCGCCATGCTGGATGAACCCAACGGCGACAGCTCGTGCATGCCCACCTGGCATCTGGCGCGACTGGCCCGCCAAGACATCACCGTCGCCCTGTCCGGTGATGGCGGCGATGAATTGTTCGGCGGCTACGGCCGCTATTTCACCACCCTGGCCGAAGCGGAACAGGCCGAACCGGGGTGGAATCCTGGCGCCGCCTATTTCGATTCCTGGCGCATCTTGTTATTCGCGCAACGGCCGATGACCGCCTTGCTGGGACTGGTGCCGCCCACCTTGGCCGAGCATGTGGCCAGCCTGAAAGCGCAATTGGACAGCGACACCCTGCCGCTGATGAACCGGATGCGTCAGGTCGACGCGGCGACCTATATGCCCGGCGCCGTCCTGGCCAAGGTCGACCGCATGAGCATGCGCCATTCTTTGGAAGTGCGCGCGCCGCTGCTTGGCCGGGAAGTCGCCGATTTCGCCGCCACCCTTGCCGCCGACGAATGCGGTGGCAAGGATGGCGGCAAACGCGTGTTGAAAGCGGTCGCCCGTCGCTTCATCCCCGCCGACTGGATCGACCGGCCCAAGCGCGGCTTTGGCCTGCCCATGCGCGGCTGGGCCGAACAAAGCGCCCTGGTCGATGCCGAGGCCCTGTTCGGCCACGGCGACAGCCAATTGGCGCGATGGCTGGGCGATGGCGCCATCAGCCGTTTCCTGGCGGCCCAACGCCGCCAGCCGATGATGTATCAGATCTGGGAAATGATGGTGCTGGAACATTGGCTGCGCAGCCATCCGGCGACGCCGTTCAACGCCCCAGCAGGCGTTTGAACAAGGCGACCCGTGGCCCCATCTGCGCCGCTTCCCCCCACACCGCCCGCGTCGTCTGCTCGCCGGCGGCGGCCAGGGCGTAAAGAGCGTCAGGCCGGGTCAACCACGATTCCAGGCACGCGGCCAGACGGGCGGCATCGGCATCGATCGCCACGTAATCAAGCCCATCGGTCAGGGCGAAATTAAGCTTCATGGGATCGGTGGCGAACAAAGCGGCGCCGCACATGGCCGCTTCGATACAGGTCGTCACCGGAAAGCCGTCAAAGGCCCCACGGGTGATCTGGTGCGGCCGGTTGGGGGAAACGATGGCGTCCATATCGGCGTAAAAACCCGCCAACCACGATTGTGGTTGCAGCCCGTAAAAATGGATCCGTTCGCCCAGGGCGCCGACGTCCAAAATGTCGGGGGTATAGTCGCCAAAGACATGAAAGCGGAGCTGGGGGAAGCGGTCTTTCAGCCGATGAGCGGCGGCAATGAACAGATCATAGCCCTTATCCGTTCCCGTCGGCGTATAGCGTACGCCACCGAAACAAATATCCAGCGTCATCTTATCGATACCGAAACGACGCTTGGGCCGTCGATGGGCCATCAACAAATTTTCAACGACGATGGTCCCCGGAATCAGGGTGATGCGATCATCGGGAACGCCGAAGCGGTGGCGGATGTAATCGCGGGTCAAGCCATAGGTGACGATCACCCGCTGGAAGCGGGGCGACGCGAACACCCGCCGCAACCGATCATCGGAATACGCGTCATCAAGCCGAAATCCACCGCCGGGGTTCAAGGTAAAGGTGAAATCAATCCCCACCTGCTCGTACAACGGCCGGAACAGATCGGCGTTCATGGCGAAGATATTGTGGGCCAGGGCGGGACGGTGAAAATCGCGCCCCTTGGCCAGACGTAACCGCGTCACCCGCGCTTGCGCCGGCGCCGCGTCCAATGCGGGCACCAATTGACTGACTTGTCCGGCCTGCGCCGGAAACGCCGCCGACCATGCGTCCATGGCGGCGGCGAACTGGCCACGACCATAGGGTTCCAACACCTTGCGGCCGAAGGAATAGGCCCGGCAATCGGGGAAGTGACGCAGATAGGTCTGAAACTGCTGCAACAAGAAGCCATAAGTGTGGGGAAAGCGATCGCAAAACAACCCCAACCCGCCGGCGTGGTCCGCCCCATCGGTGAAAGCGGCAAAGGTGGCGCCGGCATCGATGGGGTCGCGCAACAAGCTGAACGCCACATTGGTTTCCGCCCACGGATTATCCGGGTCCAACCGCGCCGCCCGCTGAAACGCCGCCAAGGCTTCATCGTGGCGACACGCCGCCCGCAAGGCCAAACCCAGGTGATTTTGCAAGGCCGCGCTGTGCTGACGATGCCGCGCCGCCTGCGTCAAAACCGCGACCGCGGCGCCGGCCCGCCCATCCTGACGCAGCAACGTTGCCGCCAGGATGGCAATGTCGTCGTAATCAGGGCCAGTGGGATCGGCACAGCGCGCCGCCGCCTCGGCCCGTTCCGCCGCCAGCTCCAGACGGCATTCCGCCTGGGCCGTGCGCGCCGCCGCCGCCAAGGCGCGCCAGTCTTGTTCCGTCGTCATCGACCGCCCGCCGTCGCGCTGGCCGGACGCATGGCAAGGACGCTGCGAAGATGTTCGGCGGCGTCCGGGCCAAGATTGAACAGCATGTCGATGGCCGAAACGTCACCGCGAAAATCCCCATGCAATTGGCGGTAAGGCTGATAATCGTAAAGCTTGAAGAACAAGGCGATGCCGGCGCGGTCATAGCGTTCGGGGGTCGAGTACGCCTCGGCGCTGGGGCCGTTGACGAAAACCGTCGCCCCCAGTTTTTCCAACAGATCCAGCACCCGATCCTCGCCTTGGCCCTGGGCGGCGAAGGACCGCGCCTGCACGATCGGCGTGGCAATGGCCAATTCGTCGGCGACCCAGCGCAACAGGTTTTCGTTCAGGGCGGAAATGCTGGGATAAGATTGCGCCAGCAGGGCGAACAACGGCTCGCTGTAGCGACGGAAAAACGGCGCTTGCCGATAGGCGGCCCGGATCTGCCCGGCAATGCGGCCGCGCCAGTCCTGATCGTCGTCAAGCGGGGTCTGGTCGATGCTCAATCGCGGCCAGGCATGGCGAACCGGCACGCTGATCCAACTGACCCCGGCCGCCGTCTTGATTTGGTTGCGCGAACGCCAGGACTTGCTGACAAAGGCGACATCGTCGAACAAAACGAAGCGATCAACGCAGGCCATCAGGTCGAAATAACCGCGCCACGGCAGGAAGCTTGATTGCATGATGGCGATACGCATGGCGCCAGCCTCAATCACCCTGACCGCCCAAGGTCTTGCGGTCCTTGAATTCGCGCATGACGGTGGCATAGCTGCGCCCTTCGGACGGCCAGCGGATCGCCGACCAATCCGGGCACTGGGCGCAAAAGGGAAATTCCCCATAATCATTGTCGCGATGGGCCTGCCGCAACGCCGTCATCGCCGGGCCGGTCCACACCTCCGCCACGGTCGAGGTGGCGATGTCGCCCAATTCCGCCTGATGCAGCCAATCGGCTGGACAGAAACTGAATTTTCCATCGGGCTTGATCACCAGACGTTCCCATGGATACAGGCATGGCGTCCGGGCGCCGGCCGCCGCCCACATGGTTTTGGCCATCTCGGCCATGGAGCCGGCGCAGGAATGCTGACGCCGGATCACCACGAAATCGGCCCCGGCCTGTTCCCAGAAAGTTTGAAACGCCTCGGCCTCGCCGTCATTGAGGGGCTGACGAACGAAACTGACCATGACTTTCGGCGCATGGCCCGCCTTGCCCGCCAGCTCGATCAAGCGCAAGACATTGGCGCGCGCCAGGTTCAGATCACCACCGACGCGGACCTTGGCATAGGTTTCCGGCAGATGGGCATCCAGGCTGATATCGAAGACCGCCACCCCATGATCCACCAAAATCCGAGCCCGCCGCTCGTCCAGCAACAGGCCGTTGGTGGTCAGGTTGACCGGCAAGCCGGTCCGCTTGACCGCATAGCCCAGCAATTCGGCATGTTCGGGATGCAACAGCGGTTCGCCGTCGCCGGTGTAACGGATGAACTGACAGGACGGGATGCCGATTTCGGCGATTTCGTCGATCAGCTTGTGATGCAGCGCCACATCAAGATGCCGCCGCGCCTTGCCCTTGATCTTGGTCACCGCCTCATAGGGGCAATGAATACAGGCAAGATTGCAGAACTCGGTGATGTCCATGTTGATCTGCGACGGAAATTGCGCCGAAAGGTATCCATCGAATGTTCCCGGTTTCATGGATGACCTCCGTGTGTGGCCAAACAGGCGATCAGTTCGGACCAGCAATAGCGCGCCTCGTCCAGGGACATGGAGGCGCTGATGGGCAACGTCATGATGCGGTCCGCCAGAAAATCCGTCACCGGCAAAGCCGGTTGCGGCTGATACAGCGGCATGCCGTGCAGCGGAACATAATGGATGGAAATGCCGATCCCCTTGGCCCGCAAGGTCGAAACCAGCGTCGCCCGGTCACACGTCATGTTTTCCAGCGGCAAGCGCACGGCGAACAGATGCCGGGCGTGGCGCGCATCCCCCACCCTGGCTTGCGGCCGCAATCGCGGCCAATCGCGGGCGATGGCGTCGAGATAGCAATCGGCGATGGCCTGACGCCGGGCGGCGAACTCGGCTTGCCGGCGCAACTGGACGCGACCGATGGCGGCTTGCAGATCGGTGTAGTTCAGCTTGTAGCCCAATTCGCTCAGGCCTTGCAGGGCGAAAGGCTGACGCGGCTGGCTGTATCGCGCCCAGGCATCCGAGGCCAAGCCGTGCTGACGCAGCGACGCCAGATGCGCGGCCACCTGCGCCGATGGGCAACAGATGGCCCCCCCTTCGCCGGTGGACAGGTTCTTGTTGGCGTAGAAACTGAAACAGGTGAGATTGCCCGAGGCCCCCACCGGCGTGCCGTCCGGGTACCGCGCCCCCAAGGCGTGGGCGGCGTCCTCGACAATGGCGACATGGGCCGGCAGGACGCGGCGCAAAGCCGCGACATCCAGGGCCAGGCCGCCGTAATGAACCACGATGACCGCCTTGGTCCGATCACTGACCTTGGCCAAAACCGAGTGCGGCGTCGCCAGCATGGTCTGCTCGTCGACGTCACAAAACACCGGCACCGCGCCAAGGTACAAGGCGACATTGGCGGTGCTGCACCACGTCAATGACGGGCAGATCACCTCGTCACCGGCGCCGACCCCCAGGCTGACAAGGCTTAGAAACAAGGCGCCGGTGCAAGACGAAACCGAGACCACATTACCGACACCGACGGCGGCGGCCAGTTCTTGTTCGAACAAGAGGGTTTCCTGGCCCATGCCGATCCAGCCCGACCGCATCACGCGGGTGACCGCTTCGATCTCTTCGTCGGAAAAATTCGGCCGCCCGAAGGCAATGGGCAAATTCACCCGATGATTGGTTGCTCCGCCGCCCGTCATGCCGACACATCCCGAGACGGTGAAACATCGCGGCGCCACGCCTTGGCGGCAAGACCTTGCCAGGTCTCCTGCCCCGTCGGCGATAGCGGCGGCACCTGCACCGAAAGTGGGTCCCACCAGCAAAAGCCGACGATGTCAAACCACCATCTCTGATAAATCGATTCGACTTCCCAAACGATGGACTTTTCCTCGGTCTTCAGCCACGAGGCCAGGGCCTGACGCGTGGGCTGGCGGATCTTCGACAGATAAACCGGATCGGCGGCCAGCGCCTTGGCTTGTTCCACATAATGCTGCGCATCGCCGGCGATGCACGTGGCCAAGCCAACCGCCCGCAAGGCCGCCGGCGTGGTCGAGGAGGCCGCCGACACCACATCCAGGCAAACCACCGGCACCCCCATGAACAAGGTGAACAACGAGGTTGTCGCGCCGCCATAAGGATGGGTGTCCAAAGCGATGTCGATATCGCCAATGGCCGACAAGAAGGCGGACAACGCCATCGTTTCCCGTGTTTCCAACCGCTCCGGCGCGATGCCGTGGCGCTGAAAGCGCTCGCTCAATTCGTGCCCGACCGCCACGTCATCGACGCCAAAAATCACCAGCCGGGCCGACGGGCAGGCGGCCAGGACGCGAGACCACAAAATCACGGTTTCATCGGTGATTTTCTGGATCTTGTTGCATGAACCAAAGGTCGGATAGCCCTTGCGCATCATCGGCGCGTCCGGCCGCAACGCCACCTCTTCAGGCAAGCGAAATGGTGGACCGGGGGTATAAGACAGCTTCTCGCTGTGACAATGATCATTTTGGCCGCGCGGATTGGCGATGGTGTCGGTCATCTTGAAGTCGATCCGGGTCATCCCGGTTGTTCCGGGATAACCGATCCAACTGGCCTGAACCGGGGCGGGTTTGAAGGCGAAGATCGGCAAGCCATTGCCCGCCGTGTGTCCGGCCAGATCGATCAGAATGTCGATTTCATCCTCGCGGATCAGCCGTGCGGCCTGTTCGGGCGACAGATGGGCGATATGACGCCACTCCCGCGCCAACGACCGCAACCGATCCGTCACCGCATCGCTTCCCACCCCGGTATGATAGCAATAGGTGTGCACCCGCCGCGGATCATGGTGGGCCAAAATGGGCTCGATGAAACGGGCCATGATGTGATCCTTGAAATCAGGCGAAACATAGCCCACCCGCAACAATCGGGCCGCTTCCCAATAATCCGGCTGTGGCCGGGGGGCCATGGGGTGAATATGCGCTTCCAGCCGCTGGCCAAAACGGCGATGCTCGGCAACCACGTCGGGATGCGTCAACCCGAGGTCATGCACCATGAAATACAACAGATTGCTGTACAGGGCGAAATTGTCTGGAGCCAAGGCCATGGCCCGCCGCAGGCATTCTATGCCGCCGACACTATCCCCCATGGCATTTTTCACCGCCCCCAGGTTTCCCAAGGCATCCACATGATCCGGGTCGATGGACAAGGCCCGGGCCAAGGCCGCCGCCGCCGCCGCAAGGCGTCCGCGCTTGAGTTCCAGAACCCCCAATTGGTTCCACAGACCGGCATGGTTCGGATGGGACGGCGCCACCGCCATCAGCATATCGACGGCGCTTTGCCAGCGCCCCAAGGCTTGCAAGGCGATGGCATGATTACAGGCCGTGGCGGCATCCATCGGCAGCACCGCTTCCGCCCGCCGAAAAACCTCAAGGGATTGTTCGGCCTGGCCAAGCCGAACCAGCAAATTGCCATGGGCATTCAATACGGCCGCATTGTCGGGGGCACGGTGGCAAGCGCGCTGAAAACAGTCAAGCGCCAGGTCACACGCGCCCATGCGGTCATGGACATGGCCCATATTGGCCAAAATGTCGGCGCGTTCGGGCTGCAAACGATGGGCGGCGGACAAAGCCTCAAGCGCTTCGCTCAGACGTTCCTGAGCGGCCAACAGGTTGCCCAGATTATACCAGGCATCCACATAGCCCGGCTGTTGGATGGTCAGCCCGCGCCAAATCTCTTCCGCCTCGGCATCGCGGCCTTGCCGCCGCAACGCCCAGCCCAGGTTATAAGACGCCTGCGCCAAGGTCGGGCGCACCGCCAAGGCTCGGCGAAAAGCTTCAGCCGCCCCGGCATCCGCGCCCAAGGCAAGCCGGCATACCCCCAGCTCGAAGCAGGCATCGGCATTTTCGCCATCCTCGGCGACCGCCGCAGTGAAGTGAATCTCCGCCGCCTGATGACGGCCCAGATGCATTTCCACCCGGCCCAGCAAGCGACGGAGTTCAACATCCCGAGGATCGGCGGCCACCGCGTCGCGCAGGTATTCGCATGCCTCGATCAGCTGGCCGGCACGGATCAGTCGTTCGGCTTTTTGCAGAACGGTCATGGCGCCGCAGCCTGTCGCCGCAATTCATAACGGCGATCATTGCGCATGGGGTCAGAGCCGTCACTGGACGAGAAAAACAAAGAATTGCCCTTATAACCATAGCGGCCCGCCCCCAAGGTCCGAACCTCCTCCTGAGGCGCCGCCGCCGGTCCCAGCCGGCCCTCATCCTCGAACAATTCGTATTCCGTCAGATCAAGCCCCAGCGGAATCCGGGCGACAAAGGAATGACCGTCGGCAAAAAGACGCTGCACCATCAACAGCGGAACCACCGGCTCCCGGCAGACCAAGGCCATGGCGCCATCGCCCTTGCCGGCGGTGTAATCGACCACCTGTCGTTCCGGTTCGCCGGGAATTTGCCCCTCGATGCAGGGTTTGCAAGGCGGCAAGGGCAAGGCGGAGCTCACCCCGCGTTCCAGCGACTGACGGATCCGCTGGTAATTCTGCCCGAACCACACGGCGGCAAAGGCCTCGGCCGAAGTGGCGAAGCCCAAGGGCTCGGTCTGCGTCCGACAGCAGACCGCCACCTCGCCGTTCATGCCGATCTCGACATAATCGAACGGCGCCCGGCACAGACTGGTCGGGTGCGCATAGGGGGACGTCCCCGCCAAGGGATAACAGGGCTGGCCGGGGAAAAAGCGGCCTTTGGCGGCGGAAGCCATTCCCTGACGTCCCAACCGTCCTGCATGGACGACATCGCCCTGGACAAGGATCTTGACGGCGGAATCCTGTCGAGAAGCCCATTGCTGTATGGCGTCGCGCTGGCGAGCCAGTTCATCAAGATCGGGAACGGCCTCGGTTCCCAACCAGATGGGGTTGTAGAGATGATAATCGACCACATCAATGCCGATCTCGTCCGCCCATTGCGCGACATCCAACATGCCGCCCACGGTCCGCGCGGTGATGGTCGGATACAGTTGCAGGCGCAACCGCTCAACCCGACGACGCGCGGCCAATTGGCGGATCATGGGATCGGCCTTGCTCCACACCCCGTTACGTCGCACCTGATCAAACAGATCGCCAACCGCATCGATGGAGATGGATACGGTTCCGATTGCCCCCATCAGCAGATCAAGAATCTCCGGCGTGAAAACCGTGCCATTGGTCTGCACCCTTAGATTGCACTCATGCTTGGCGACTGTCGACAAAACGTCTTCGATGTGGGGATAAAAAAGCGGATCGCCTTGGCTGTTCAGTTCGACCGTCACCGCTGTTGGAAACAAAGTCTCGGCAACGGCGTGAAAAATCTCGAGCGGCATGCTGGTTCTGGCGGTCTTGCTGCGATCAAGTGTTTGCTGGCTGCCGCATATGTCACAGCGCAAATTGCACTTATTCGTCAACACCACGCCGACATGGGCGGGCGGGGTGATTTTCCCGCCGGCCAAAGGCAGCAGCATGTCCGCGTGAGGATGCATCCCCCACCATTGCGCAAGCAAATCCGCCGGCGAGGAAGGGCTCATCGTATTTTCCATCCCATCGGCCGTCACCCCTGTGCCCGCAGGGCCGGCATGGGGCGTTTGACACTTCTGTGGCGGCATGACATCTCTTCCCATTCTGGGTGCGCGCAGTTTCGATTATCAGCGCAGGCATGCTGAATCATTCGTTAATTCGGACACTATGCCTGAAAGAGCGGAGAGACACAGGCAACATCCGTTCATGCTTTTTTTACGCTCCCCCCCCGAAGATACAAACTCAATACCCTGGCAGCCGGAATGGCTCGGCTGCCTTGAGCCAGGATGAACAGAATGTTCGCCGTCACCGACCGGAAATCCAATCATTCTTATGCTAAGGCGCTATTGCGTGATCTGCTGAGTATGCGGAGGTAATTGTGCCCTGCGTCCCCAAACAGACTCTCCCGAGACTCATTCACGAAGCCTTGGCCGGCCGCCTGCGCGTCATCGTCTGGGGGGCGGGCGATAGCGCCGCGTTGAACCGCTGGCGCTTACCGTTGCCGGTATCTTATTACATCGACACCGACTGGGCCAAGTGGGGCACGTCGGTTTTCGGCGCGCCCATCCGCTCCCCCGAACGCCTGATCGACGAAATTCCCGACAAAACGCTGATCGTCCTGAATTACTATTACTACCGCAGTTTTCCGGAACAGCTTCGGTTATTGGAACGACTTGGCGATTGCTGGTGGATCACCGCCACCGCCTTGGATGAAGCGCTCGATGAAAGCCGGCCCGATGGCGACACTCGCGTCGAGGACATCCTCGCCTTCGAACAGATAATCAGCGCAATTGATGTCCGCCATCCCGACCTTTCGGCCTATGCCCACGCTCTTTGCCAAACCCCGCTGAACGGTCGCCATGCCCAGCGCGCCCGCAACGCCATCGCCCGCCATCGCCAGACCATGCCGCCGCGCCCGCTCAGCGGTCGCGCGGTTTTGCTGATCGAGCGGCTCAACCTGGGCGGGGCCGAGCGCCAATTGTGCAATCTGGCGGTCGGGTTGGCCCGCGCCGGCCATCAGGTGGTTTTAGCCGCTCTGGAGACCGAACCAGCCGGAGCCAGCCATTACGTCGCCAGCCTGCGCAAGGCCGGAATTGATTACCGCATTCTACCCGCAGCCGGAGCACCCGGAGACATCCAATCCCTGGTCGGCCAGTTCTGGCGGCCTTCGGCGACATCGGTGTTTTGGCATGCACCCACGGCTTTGGGCACGGCAATGCTGTCGGTGGCCCGTTTTCTCGCCGATTACCAACCCGACCGGATCATCTGCTATCTGGACCGCCCCAATATCATTGGCGCTCTGGCCGCGACCCTGACCGACGTCCCCCACATCGTCATGTCGGGGCGCAACGTTAACCCCACCCATTTCCCCCATTTCTATAGCTGTCAGACCGACGATTTCCGCAAGGCCTACAAGATGCTGGTGCATCAGCCCGGCATCAGCCTGACCGCCAATTCGCGGATCGGGGCGCAATCTTACGCCGAGTGGCTGGGGCTTACGGAAAAGGACCAGCCGATCATTCTCAATTGCGTTTCGGACTTTCTCTCGATCCCCCCCCGTCGCGGCACCCTGACCGGCTTGCGTTCCCTTCTTGGCGTTACCCGCGACCACGATATCGTGCTGGGTATTTTCCGGCTGGCACCGGAAAAACAACCCCTGCACTTCATCGAAGCCTTTGCCAAACTTCACGCGCACCGTCCGCAGACCCGAGCGGTGATCTGCGGCAGTGGCAACCTAGAGCCAGAAATACGAGCGGCAATCACCCAGCATGGGTTGGACGATAGGGTGACGCTTCTGGGGGACGTCGAAGACGTCGGCCTGGTCATTCGCATCAGCGCCATCATGCTGCACACCTCGGTCTTCGAAGGAACCGCCAATGTGCTGCTGGAAGCCCAAGCCCTGGGGCTTCCCATTGTCTGTTACCGCAATGGCGGCTCGGAAAGCGCCCTGGCGCCGCAATTGCTGGACTATTGTTGCGACCAGGGCGATACCGACGCCTTGGCGGAACAATGCCGCATCTTGCTTGACGATCCCGCCTTGCGCCGTCGCCTGAAAAACAAGCTGGCCACCTTCATCCAACGCCATTTCAGCATTGATCGGCTGGTGCACGAAACGCTGAACGTCGGCGAGAATCCGCCGCCATGACCGGACGACCGCACCCGGAAAGCTTCACCTGATTTTCGGTTACGATCGAGCCTGCCCGAGCGAGTGATCGGCGCCGCAAGCCGAAGCGGCGGAAAGCTGTTCCAGCACCGCTTCCAGCGCCGTGGCCGTCAAATCAGGCCGATGGAACACCTCGACCGCGCGCAAGCCGTCTTCGGCCAATTCCTGGCGCAATGGCGGGTTTTCGATCAACTGCCCGATCCGCTCGATAAAGGCATCGACGTCATTGGCGGCGACGCCGAAATGCCCTGGCGGAAACAACTCCATCGCCGGGCGCCAGGTCCGCTCGTGAAACTGCTCCAGATAGTCGTCATCCATCGAGACCACGGCAATCTTGCGGGCCATGGCTTCGTTGATGGCGTAACCGCCACCATTGGGAATGGTATCGACAAAAATATCGGCGGCGGCGATCACCGCCTGATGATCGTTGCGCCACCCTAAGGCGACAATCCGGGCCAAGACGTCATCCGCAACGCCAAATTCGCGGGCTAAATCCCACAGACCGGTTTCGTCGATGCCGACCATCCCCCACCAAACCGTCGGATGGGCGGTCATGACCGCCTGAACCGCCTGCCAAAACATCGATTCCCGATATTTGACCGGACGGGCCGAGCTCATCAGCAAAACGACATCGTCGGCAATCCCCAGCGCCGCTCGCGACGCCACAGCCCCCGACAAAATGAACCGGCCCTTGGGCATGAACGGCGGAATGACGGCGGAGCGGCACAACCCATCCATGGCAGGTTTGAGGGTGAAGTGAGTAGCGATATCCATGTGGCGGCTGGTGTAAAGATGGGTTTCCCCCAATCCCATCCCGATCTGATGATGGGCGGGATGCAGGGCCGCAAGCAAAAAATACCAGCCCGACTGGGCGAAATAGATCAGATGATCAAGCCCCAGGGCGGCAATGTCGTCGGCAACCGAGGCGGCGGCGGCAAAACAGTCGTAACCGCGTTCCCCCGGCGGCCAGAACATCACCGGACAGCCCACGCGCCGCAACCGCTCCGCCAGGGCGGGATAAAATGGATTGCGCGCTTCGACCTCAGCCTGCGGCTGCAACGAGATGACCATGACGTCGAAACGATTCCGGTCATGATGCTCGACCAGTTCGACGACGATTTCGGGCAAACTGCAATAGGCCTCCTCGTTCTCGCCGGCAAGGATATATGCCAGACGCAAACGCCCGTCGCCCCCTTCTGGTCGGGCCGCGACCGAACGGCGGTGATCGGCCAGCACGGCCGAGACAGGGTCAACGATCAGAACATCCTGAAACGGACTGCCCCGCCGCAAAGGATAGGTTTGATAGACCAAACGGTGATAATCGAGAACGATCTCAGCGGCCTGCCCCGCCGCTTCATCCTCTCCATCGACCATCAAGGCCTGAGCGGCCGAACGCAAGGTCGCGGTTGCTTCGTCGAATTGACCGTGACGGCAAAGCCATTCGTGCAACCACGACCGGCATAGGGGGTGACGCCACCCCAGCGCCCAGGCGCGCAAGAACAACGCACCGGCAAGGTCTTCGTCGCCGCCCTGCTGCGCCGCCAAGGCCAAGTGGTGAAACAAATATGCTCGTTGCCCCGGATCCGGAATCAGCAACATGTCCGTCAACGTCGCCTGATCAGGGCGCTTCTTCTGCCGCAAGGAATTGACCGCCACGTCCAGCACGGCGCAGGTCTCTTGGCTCAGCGGGCCTTCGTACAGCAGTTCATAGCGACGCCCATTGGTGCGCGGATCGGTGCCGTCGCTGCTGGAAAAATACAGCCACCATCCCCAATGGGAAAACCGCCCCTGCCCCATGGCGCGCACAGGGTCGCGCCCGGCATGTCCCGGACCAAGTCTGCGACCATCTTCCAACACCGACACCGCCGAATGACGCGCATGCCACCGGTTCAGCGTGCCATCCCCATTCGGCAAGGGCAGTTCGGGCACCAGCCAACACAGCCCTTGTTCCTGCACAAATGAATTCGGGTCAAGGGCATGGATGAAGGGCATGGTGTGCGGATCTTTGGTCAAAAGCCACGGGAAACAGGCGTCATGCTTGCCCAATCCGTGACTTTTGGCTATCGCAAATTTCGCCGTCTTTCCGGCATCAGCCGCCGCCGCACGAACCACAGCAGACATCGCCCGCGTAGGAAAGCCGCGCCACCAATTGACGGCCGCCATCACGCGGCGGCAAAAACTGCACCAGCGCCTGCGACAGCTCCGCCGGCAGCGCCAGACGTTCCCCGGTCAACCGCATCATCCGCGCCGCCCCCGGCTGATAACAATCGCCGTCGTCGCACAAGGCGAAGGCGTCGGCGAGAAAATCGGCAGCCTGGGCGGGGCTCAGCTCCGCCATCAGGACCGCGTCGCCGCGCACCATGGCCACCAGTCGAAAAACGTCGTCATCGCCACGCAGATGGATTTCATTGGCATGAATGCGGGTGGCGGCGATCAGGTGGTCGGCGAAGCGATCGGTCATGGGGGAAACTCCGAAATTTGTTCCCTCCAGAAACGGCAAAGCCGCTGTTGTCGGCGTTGAGCTTGATCAAGACGACCGCCATCGCCATAGTCCGGGGATGATCGACGCTGCCATCCACGTGGAAAAACTCAGCAAGAGTTTCGCCGGCCAACCGGCGGTGGACGCCATTTCCTTTTCCGTCGCCACCGGCTCGACCACCGCGCTGCTGGGCGGCAACGGCGCCGGCAAGACCACCACCATTTCCATGCTGCTGGGCCTGCTTCTGCCCGATTCCGGCACCATCCGCGTGCTGGGCGAAGACATGGTCAAGCATCGCTATCGCGTCCTGCCACGGGTCAATTTCTCCAGCCCCTACGTGGAATTGCCGCATCGTCTCAGCGTGCGTGAAAATCTGACCGTCTATGGCCACCTGTACGGCGTAAGCAAGCTGAAACAACGCATCGCCCAATTGGCCGAGGAATTAGAGCTGATCGACTTCCTCGACCGTGCCTCGGGCCGGCTGTCGGCGGGGCAAAAAACCCGCGTCGCCATCGCCAAGGCCATGTTGAACCAGCCCGAATTACTGCTGCTGGACGAGCCGACGGCATCGCTGGATCCCGACACCGCCGATTGGGTGCGCGGTTATTTCCGCGCCTATCAACAGCGCAGCGGCGCCACCATCTTGCTGGCCAGCCACAACATGGCCGAGGTCGAACGCCTGTGCGACCAGGTCGTGATGATGAAGCAAGGCGGCATTGTCGATGCCGGCTCGCCGGCTCAATTGCGTGAGCGCTATGGCCGCAACGATCTTGAACAGGTGTTCCTCGACATCGCCCGCAACCGCCGGCTCCCCCATGGTGCCGCATGAGCGGCAGCGCCCTGCGCCGCGTCGGCGCCATCATGCTGCGCCACCTGTACATCCTGCGCGGCTCGTGGCCTCGGGTGCTGGAAATGGCCTATTGGCCCGCCATCAACATGACGCTGTGGGGTTTCACCAGCCAGTTCTTCGTCACCCATTCATCCTGGGTGGCGCAGACCGGCGGGATCCTGATCGGCGCCGTCGTGCTGTGGGACGTGATGTTTCGCGGCAATCTGGGGGTGGCGCTGTCGTTCATGGAAGAAATGTGGTCGCGCAATCTGGGCCATCTGTCGGTCAGCCCGCTGCGCCCGCATGAGCTGATGGCCGGCATGCTGGGCATGAGCCTGGTCCGCACCACCATCGGCGTGCTGCCCGCCGCCCTGCTGGCCATTCCCATGTACCATTATTCGCTGTTTTCCATGGGGCTGCCGCTGCTGACCTTTTGGCTGAACCTGATGATCTCGGGCTGGGCCATCGGCCTGGGGGTCTCGGCCCTGGTGCTGCGCTTTGGCCTGGGGGCCGAAAGCATGGCCTGGGTGCTGATTTTCGCCTTGGCGCCGCTGGCCGGCATCTACTATCCGATCTCCACCCTGCCATCCTGGCTGCAACCGCTGGCATGGTCGCTGCCGCCGGCCTATGTGTTCGAGGGCATGCGCGCCGTCATGCAGGGCAAAGGCCTGGACGGGCACTTGCTGGCCGGCGCCGTCGGCCTAAATATTGTCTATGTGAGCGCCGCCGCCCTGATCTTTCTGCGCGTCCACCATATCGCCCGCAAGCGCGGGTTGCTGCTGAACGTGGGGGAATAAGCATGCAGAACCTGCAACCCGCCTGGACTCCGGGAAGCTGGACCGACGTGGTCGATCTGCGCGATTTCTATGATGGCAGCCTGGGCCAATCCACCCGCCGCCTGCTGCGGCGGCACTTGCGGCAATTGTGGCCCGACACCCACGACCTCCGCATTCTCGGCCTTGGCTTCGCCACGCCGCTGCTGCGCCCGTTCCTGAACGAAGCCGAACGGGTGATCGCGGTCATGCCGGCCAATCAGGGGGTGCTGCACTGGCCGCCGGAAGGCCCCGGCCTGACCGTGCTTGCCGATGAAAGCGATCTGCCGCTGCCCGATTCATCCATGGACCGCATCGTCTTGATGCACGCGCTGGAATCGACCGAACAGGTGCGGGCGATGATGCGCGAGGTTTGGCGGGTCCTTGCCGATGGCGGCCGGCTGGTGATCATCGCCCCCAATCGTCGCGGCATCTGGGCCCGGCTGGAACGGACGCCCTTCGGCAACGGCCGCCCATACACCGGCGGCCAATTGGCGCGCATGCTGCGCGACAACATGTTCACCCCGGTTTCCCTGTCCGGCGCCTTGTTCCTGCCGCCCACCACCTCCCGCGTGATGCTGCGTTCCGCCCCGGCCTTCGAGCAGGTGGGCCGGCGTTGGTTCCAGACCTTCGCCGGCGTCAATATCGTCGAGGCGACCAAGCAGATCTATGCCGCCACGCCGTCGCGCGCCAGCAAACGCCGCGCCTATGTCATCGCCCCACAGGGGTTTTAACCCCCCTGTTCGCCGCGGCGGCTGGCCCCCGTCTCAGGGCAGATCGGCGGCCGAGAACCCATCCGCCTGGGTGTGCCGCAACTCCTCGCCGCCTAAACCGCCGGCCTTGATCGGCCAGCGCGCCAGATTGGCCCCCAGCGGCATGGTCGGCACATCCCAGCCCGAGCGTGTCGCCGCATAATCCAGCACCGGCCCTAAAAAGGTCAGCGGACCAAAGGCCGGATTCTCGTGGGTGCGCAGGTAATGGGCGATCTCAGCCGGGGCAATGGCCGGCGGCGGCAAATGCGCCTTGTCGATCCGCCCTTGCTCTTGCATCCACATGGCGGTGCGGCACAAGGCGACGCGCACATGATACGAACCGCCCTCGTCGGCGCGACGCAGCAGCGCCATCAGCGTGCCCAAGGCCCCCAGGAAACCGGTGACATAATCATTGGGATAGACCGACTGCAATTGCGGGTTATCAGGCGTGCCCTGCGCCAAGGTCATGCCGGTGGCCACCTGGGCCAGTTGCTCCCAGCCCGGCCGATATTGCCAAGGCCCGGCCCAGCCATAACAATTGACCGAGACATAGATGCTGCCGGGGCGGATGGCGGCGACGGTTTGCGGCGAAAAACCCAGTTTGGTCATGGAACCGGGACGATAGGATTCGACGAAGACGTCGCTTTGCCCGATCAGTTCGCGCAAGGTGGCGGCGTCGTTGGCATTGGTCAGGGTCAGCAGCGCTTCCAGTTTGCCGTGGCCGGTATCGACGTCGAACGGCGGCAGGGCCGGCTGGGTCGGGCTGGTGATGCGCATGACCTCGGCCCCTTGTTCGGCCAGGGTCTTGCCAATGGTCGGCCCGGCAATGACATGGGTCAGGTCCAGCACCTTGGTCCCCGATAGCGGCCGGTCGCCGGGTTGCGCCGGGGCAAAGGGTTCGGGCGCCGAATCGCCGATCTTGATGATCTCGATGATCGGGGTGGCGGCGATGGCTTGGCCTTGTTCGCTCGCCAGCCATTCCGGGTACGACCGCGCCACCGCGCCGCACAGGCCTTGATCGGCGATCGCCTGTTCCAGGGCAAAGGCATCCCAGCCGGCCACCTTGTTGGCGATATCGGTGGGATTCATGGTGCAGTCCAGCAGGTTCTGCAACCCATTGCGCAGCAGCGGAAACGCGCCGTGCAACATGATCCAGCGATTGTCGCGGGCGGGATAAAGCTGCACCAGCGGATAGGACGGCTCGGGCTGCGGAATGGCATAGCCATGCTGCGACTGATAGCCGACGCTATAGGCGGCCAAAGCCCCGGCCAGGGCGTTGATGGAAACCTGTTGACGCTCGCCCGAACGGCGGCGCCAGATTTCCGCCACCCCGGCAGCCTGAGCCCCCAGCACGGCGGCGGTGCATTCGCCGATGCGGAACACCGAATCGATCACCGGGTCAGCCCCCGACAACGTCACATCGGCCGTGGTCGGCCAGGTAATGTTCAATTGCGACAGCAGCGCCTGATAAATATCGGTGATGGTCCCGGTCATGATGCCCTCCGCATGATCACTCTTTTTGCGAGCATGCCAGAGGTTATGGACTACCTGAATATGTCTTAGGGTGCATCCCTGAAGAAATTTTGGTGACGGCCGCCGTCGGCATTACCCTTTACGGCTGAGGACAAACAGGCCTTGCGCCGCGAAAATGTTGGCCAGCCAGCCGGCGCCGGCCATGGGCAGCACCGCGCCGTCACGATCCAGGGCGATGCCGGTATCGATGTGAATGCCCAGGCTCCGGCACAATTCAAGGAAGTCGCGAATGGTGCAAAAATGAATATTGGGCGTGTCGTACCATTCATAGGTCAGGGTATCGGTCACCGGCATGCGGCCGCCGATGGCCAAGCCGCCGCGAACCCGCCAATGGCCGAAATTGGGGAACGAGACGATGGCGCGGCGGCCGATGCGCAGCATATTGGCCAGCACATCCTTGGGGGCGCGGGTGGCTTGCAGGGTCTGGCTTAGAATAACCGTGTCGAAAGCGCCGGCGGGATAATCCTTAAGATCCGTGTCGGCATCGCCCTGGATCACCGACAGCCCTTGCGCCACCGCCGCCGACACCCCGGCCATGGACAATTCAATGCCCCGCCCATCGACGTCCTTGTTCTCGCCCAGCCACGACAGCAAGGTGCCGTCACCGCAACCGACGTCCAACACGCGCGAGCCCGGCTCGACCATGTCGGCAATCAGCTTCAGATCAACGCGCAGCGTTCCGTTAACCAAGCTCATCATCATCGCCTACCCCTTTCGCGGCAAACCGCGATGCCGCGCCGCCCCTTCAAGGAAGCCGCCCAGCGTGGCGTGAAATTCCGGCTCGTCCAACAAAAAGGCGTCATGGCCCTTGTCCGACTGAATTTCGACAAAACTGACATTGGCCGCCACCGCGTTCAACGCATGGACGACAGCCCGGCTTTCCGGCGTCGGGAACAGCCAGTCCGACGAGATCGAGGCGACGCAGAACCGCGTCTTGGTGCCTCGGAAGGCGTTGGCCAGCACGCCGCCATGTTCCGCCGCCAGATCGAAGTAATCCATGGCTCGGGTGATATACAGGTAAGAATTGGCGTCAAAGCGATCGACAAAGGTCGATCCCTGGTGCCGCAAATAGCTTTCCACCTGGAAATCAGCGCCAAAACCATAGGAAAAGGCGTCGCGGTCCCCTTGCAGGTTGCGGCCGAACTTGCGGTGCAAGGCGGGTTCCGACAGATAGGTGATGTGGGCGGCCATACGGGCCACCGCCAGACCGCGTCGCGGCCGGGTGTCGTGCAATTGGTACTCGCCGTTCTTCCAATCGGGGTCGGCGATGATCGCTTGGCGGCCAACTTCGTTGAAGGCGATGTTTTGGGCCGAGTGGCGGGCGGCGGTGGCGATGGGCACGGCGGCGAACACCCGTTGGGGGTAGCTGGCGCACCATTCCAGCACCTGCATGCCGCCCATCGAGCCGCCAATGGCGCAAAACAACTGGTCGATGCCGAGATGATCAAGCAGACGCGCCTGCACCTGAACCATGTCGCCGATGGTGATGACCGGGAAGCCTTGGCCCCACGGCTTGCCGGTGGCCGGATTGGTGTCCATGGGCCCGGTGGTGCCCATGCAACCGCCCAGCACGTTGGAGCACACCAGGAAATAGCGGTCGGTATCAAGCAGCTTGCCGGGACCGACCAGATCAAGCCACCAACCGGGCTTGCCGGTCAGCGGATGCGGATCGGCGACATAATGGTCGCCGGTCAGGGCGTGACAGATCAAGATGGCATTCGAAGCTTCGGCATTCAGCCGGCCATAGGTCTGATAGGCCACCGTGACCGACGGCATCTCGATGCCGCAATCCAGACGGATGGGACGATCCAGTCCCAGCTCGACACTCAGGCCAAGGGGATTGTGGGGAAAAGCATCGGCGACGGAAGCGGGGGCGGACATGGCGAAAACGGCGATCCTGGCAAGCGGGGTGACGATTAGCTATGGATGCGCACCCCCACTGTCAACGTTTTCTTTGATTTCGCCACGATCAGGCACTACACCTATGCGGCTTTGCAGCAGAAACTTCGCATATGGCCATGAACACAAATTCCGACGCCCTTGACCGCATCCGCCGCGACATCGACCGCATCGACGATCGTCTCCACGATCTGCTGATGGAGCGTACCGCCTTGGTCGAAAAGGTCGCCCTGGCCAAAGCCCCCGACGATTCGGTCGCCCTGCGCCCCGGACGCGAGGCCGAGATCATGCGCCGGCTGACCGTTCGCCATCAGGGCCGTTTCCCGTTGCCGGCGCTGGTGCGCATCTGGCGCGAGATCATGGGCGCGCTGGTCGGCCTGCAAAAGCCGTTTTCCATCGCCGTCTGCCAGCCGGAACGCGGCGATGGCTATATCGAGTTGGCCCGCGACCATTTCGGCGTAGTCTGGACCAAGACCATCTTCCCCTCGCCCGGCCACGTCGTCCGCGCCGTCGCCGATGGTCAAGCCTCGGTCGGCGTGGTGCCGTTGCCGCATGAAAACGACCAGGAACCATGGTGGCTGTCGCTGACCGCCGGGTCAGGCAACCTGCCGCAGGTGGTCACCCGCCTGCCGGTGCTGGCCCAAGCCCCCATTGCCGGCCGGGCCGAACCGTTCGAAGCCTTTGTCATCGCCTGCCGGCCCCATGACGATACCGGCGCCGACCGCACCCTGATCGCGGTGGAAACCGTGCCCGACATTAGCCGTGACCGCCTGCGCGCGCTGTTCACCGCCGCCGGCATCGAAGAGGCCTCGGTGATCGGCACCCATCGGGCCGAGGACCACCGAGTGTACTTGAGCGAGGTGGATTCCTTCATCACCGCCGACGACCCGCGCCTGGTCGCCCTGGTCGGCGGCGGCAAGGACACAGTCCGCCACGTCCGTATCATCGGCGGCTATCCGCTGCCGCTTGCCCTTTGATCCATCCGCACGCTTTTTTGCCAGGAGTTTTCTTGCGATGACCGCTCCCACTCCCCGTCCCGACATCATGGACATCCGCCCCTATGTCGGCGGCGAATCGGCGCTTGAAGGTGCTGCGCGGGTGATCAAGTTGTCCTCGAACGAAGGGGCGCTTGGCCCCAGCCCCAAGGCGATGGAGGCCTTCCGCGCCCAGGCCGCGGACATGCATCGTTATCCCGATGGCGGCGCCACCCGCCTGCGCAAGGCCCTGGCCAGCCGCTGGGGCGTCGATGCCGAGCGCATCGTCTGCGGCGCCGGGTCCGATGAATTGCTGGGTCTGCTGTGTCGCGCCTTTGCCGGCCCCGGCGACGAAGTGCTGTATTCCGCCCACGGCTTTTTGATGTACGCCATCGCCGCCAAGTCCTGCGGCGCCACCCCGGTGACCGCGCCGGAGGTGGATTTGACCGCCAGCGTCGATAATCTGCTGGCGGCGGTGACGCCCAGGACCAAGGTCCTGTTCCTGGCCAACCCCAACAACCCCACCGGGACCTATCTGCCGGCGGATGAGGTCAAGCGCCTGCGGGCCGGGCTGCGCCCGGACATCTTGCTGGTGATCGACGCCGCTTATTGCGAATTCGTCGTCAAGAACGACTATACCCCGGGCATCGAGTTGGTCGATTCATCCGACAACACCGTCATGTGCCGCACCTTCTCGAAGATCTTCGCCCTTGGCGGCCTGCGCCTGGGCTGGGCCTATTGCCCGCCGGGCATCGCCGATGTGCTGAACCGGGTCCGCAACCCGTTCAATGTCGCCGCCCCCGCTTTGGCTGCCGGCGTCGCCGCGTTGGAAGACACCGCCTTTGCCGACCTGACCCGCGGCCACAATGATTACTGGCTGCCTTGGATGCGCGACGAATTGGCCAAGTTGGGACTACCGACCACTCCGTCGGTGTGCAATTTCGTCCTGATCCAATTCCCCAAGGCCGAAGGCTGCACCGCCCAGGCCGCCGACGCCTATCTGCGCGGCCAAGGCATCATCACTCGCGCCATGGCCGGCTATGGCCTGCCCGATTGGCTGCGCATCACCATCGGCAATGGCGAGGAAAACCAGGCGGTGATCGCCGCTTTGGCCGCCTTCAAGGCAAGTTGGAAATAAAATGACCGCGTCCCCCCTGTTCGGCACCCTTTGTCTGGTCGGTATCGGCCTGATCAATTCGTCCATCGCCCGCGCCGCCCGCCTGCACGGGCTGGCCGGCCGCATCGTCACCTTGGACGCGTCGCAACAGGCCTGTGAAACCGCGCTTAAGCTGGGCATCGTCGATGCCGCCGGCACCGACCCGGCCACCGTGCTGGCCGGGGCCGATCTGATCATCGTCGGCACCCCGGTGGGGGCCATGGCCGCGGTCGGCGCCGCCATCGGCCCGCACCTTATGCCCGGAACCATCGTTTCCGATGTGGGGTCGGTGAAAATGGCGGTGGTCCGCGATCTGCTGCCGCATCTGCCCGAAGGCGTCCATTTCGTTCCCGGCCATCCCATCGCCGGCACCGAACATTCCGGCCCCGATGCCGGTTTCGCCGAATTGTTCCAGGGCCGCTGGTGCATCCTGACGCCGCTGCCCGGCACCGATGCGGTGGCGGTGGACAAGGTAACCACCTTGTGGCGGACCATGGGCTCGATGATCGAGATCATGGAACCGCACCACCACGACAAGGTTCTGGCCATCACCTCGCATTTGCCGCACCTGATCGCCTATACCATCGTCGGAACCGCCAGCGATCTGGAAGACGATCTTCAGCAAGAAGTGATCAAGTTTTCCGCCTCGGGCTTTCGCGATTTCACCCGCATCGCCGCCAGCGACCCGATCATGTGGCGCGACGTTTTCTTGAACAACAAGGAAGCGGTGCTGGAAGTCATCCAACGTTTCACCGAGGACCTGACCGCCCTGCAACGGGCCATCCGCTGGGGCGAAGGGGAAACGCTGGAAACCCATTTCCGCGAAACCCGCGCCATCCGCCGCGCCATCATTGACGCCAAGCAGGCGTAATCCGCCTTTACCTCTTGGCCATGACCTATGGTCAGCCTTTATTTTTCACCCACCCGTGGGTTGACTCCTCCCCCCCGATCCGTGCGACCCTTCGCAGGTGCCACAGCGGGAGGAAATCATGGCGAACAACATCAATGGATTGGATCATGCCGTCATCGCCGTGCGGGATCTGACCATCGCCGACGCCGCCTTTCACCGGCTGGGCTTCACCCTGACCCCGCGCGGCGAGCACCCGGAATGGGGCACCGCCAACCATTGCATCATGTTCCGCCAGGATTACATCGCCCTGCAAGCCGCCGTCGGCGCCGGCGAGGTCGCCGACGAATTGCGGGCCTTCACCGATGCGCATGAGGGGCTGCACGGCATCTCGTTGGGCACCGATAACGGCGCGGCGGTCATCGAACGCCTGCAATCCTTGGGCCTTGATGTGCCGTTGCCGCGCTCTCTCAGCCGCCGCATCGACACTGATCAGGGCCAAGCGACGCTGATGTTCTCGGAAACCCTGTTGCCGATGGAAGCCACGCCGGGCATCCATACCCGCGTCACCCAGCACATCACCGCCGAACGCGAACGTTTCCCCGATTGGCTGGTTCACCCCAATGGCGCCATCGGCATTGCCTCGGTCACCGCCATCGTCGCCGAACCGGTGGAGCTGACCGCCGCCTGGGATCTGGTGCTGGGGCCGCACCGGGCGGTGATCACCGACGACACCGTCACCTTGCACACCGGGCGCGGCCTGATTTTCTTGTCCAAACCCGATGACCTCACCCAATTGCATCCCGAAGCCGAGTTGGACGAATTGCCGCCCGCCCCCGCCTTGGTGGCGCTGGCCGTGCTGGTCGCCGACACCGACCGCGCCGCCCAATGGCTCACACATAACGATGTCGAATTTTCCCGCGACCGCGAAGGCACCATCCGCATTCCACCGTCGGAAGCCTGCGGCGTCCATCTGGAAATGGTCAAGGGCTGACCCCATGCGATTGGTTTTCCGCCTGCTGCTGATCCTGGTCTTGCTCGCCCCGGCGGCGGCCCTGGCCAAGGATGGGCAATCCCGCTTCGCCGGCACCGACGGCGTTTTGGTCCACTACAAAAGCTGGGGCAAGGGCAGCCCGGTCATCCTGATCCACGGCTTCACCCTCAACCAGAGTTTTTGGCGTCTTCAAGTGCCGGAACTGGCCAAAGCCCATCAGGTCATCGCCCTGGATCTGCCCGGCCACGGCCAGTCGGGCAAGCCGCGCGACACCGTCTATGACATGGATTTCTATGCCCGCGCCGTCGAGGCGGTGGCCAAGGACGCCGGTCTCGACCATGCCGCCCTGATCGGTCATTCCATGGGCTTGCCGGTCATCCACACGGTGATGCGCCATGGCGTCTTGAAAGTGGACAAGGCGGTGTTCGTCGATGGCGCCATCTTGGCCCAGCCTTCCGATCCGGCGGCCAAGGCGGCGCAGCAAGCCTGGATGAAAAGCATGATCGAGGGGCTGAACAGTCCCGGCTACCAACTGGTGCTGGAACAGTTCTTCCAACGTTTTTCCACCAAGGTTTCACCCAAGCAGAAACAGGAATTGATGACCACGGCGCGCGCCATCGACCAATCCGTGGCGGTCAGCACCTTCACCCATTTCAGTGATGACGCCGTCTGGGCCCCTGCCCATTACGACATCCCGGTGCTGGGGCTCTATGCCGCCGCCTCGCAGACGGGGGTAAAGGAATGGCTGGCGATGAATTACCCTAAGGCCAAGCTGGTGGTCTGGGACGATGTCGATCACTTTCCGCAGCTGACCCAGCCCCAGCGGGTCAACCAAGCCCTGGTTGCGTTCCTGCGGTAGCTTGACCACCCTCAAGGCGCGGACATGGCGGCGGGGATAGGGTCAAGCATCCCTGGAACGATTTCGGTTCGCATGCCATGAATCCGTTGCTTGAAACCCTAAAGCAGATCATCGACCCCGATATTGGCGTCAACATCGTCGATCTGGGGCTGGTGGAATCGGTCAGCGACAGTGAGGGCGCCATCCGCATCGCCCTGATCATGACCACCCCGGCCTGCCCACAATCGGGCTATCTGCGCGACGAAGCCAAGCGCCTGATCCCCGGCGCCCAGGTTGAGATTCTGGAACACCCCCTGTGGCAACCCGAACGCATGAGCGCCGCCGCCAAAGCCATTTTGGGCTGGCCGTGATGACCATGCCGCGTCTGCCCTTTCTGCTGCTGGGGGCGATCTCGCTGCTCAGCGGGATGCTGGCCGGACTGGCTCGGATGGGGTGGGACTTGCCCGCACTCGACTGGACCGATATCCACGGTCCGCTGATGGTCTGCGGCTTTTTCGGCACCGTCATCGGCCTGGAGCGCGCCGTCGCCCTGAACCGCCCGTGGGGGTTCGCCGCCCCCGCCGCCAGCGCCGCCGGCGGCCTGTTCCTGCTGATCGGCTGGCGCTTTCAGGGGGCGGTCTTGCTGCTGATGGGCAGTCTGCTGTTTCTGGCCATGGCCGTCATCGTCGCCCGCCGTCAGGCCGAACCCTTCACCAAATTGATGGCGTTGGGGGCGTTTTGCTGGGCCTTGGGCAATGGAATGTGGCTGGCCGGGGCCATGGTGGCGGAAATTGTCGCCCTGTGGGCGGCCTTTCTGGTGCTGACCATTGCCGGCGAACGGCTGGAACTGGCCCGTTTCCTGCCGCCGAACCAATGGCGCAATCCCACCTTGGCCCCGCCTTTGCTGCTGATCGGCATCGGCGCGGTGCAAAGCGTCGTCGGCGCCGGGCCAGCCTGGACGGCGTTTGGCGCCGGCTTGGTTTTGCTGGTGGCCTGGAGCCTGTGGAACGATGTCGTCCGCCGGACCATCCGCCAAACCGGCCTGACCCGCTATGTCGCCGTCTGCCTGCTGTCGGGCTATGTCTGGCTGGCCGTGGCTGGCGCGCTGATGCCCATATTGGATGGCGGCGTGGCGACACCGGTCTATGACGCCGCCTTGCATGCCCTGTTCGTCGGCTTCGTCTTTTCCATGGTGTTCGGCCATGCCCCGATCATCTTGCCGGCCATTTTGGCGGTCCGGCTGCCGTTCCATTCCGCCTTTTATCTGCCGCTGGCCATGCTGCACCTGTCGCTGAGCCTGCGCCTCGCCGGCGATCTGCTGGATCTCAGCCCCAGCCGCCAGTGGGGCGGGCTGCTCAATGCCGCCGCCATCGTCGCCTTCATCATCGTGACGGCAACGCGGGTGCTGACGGCACGACCAAAGAAACCCGATACCATCTGCCCGGATCCGTGACGCCACCGACGTTGCAGACCACCCAAAATAGAGGGGGCGCGACAGGATACTACCCTTTAGGATATGACCTCTATATGCTGTTCGTCAGTGCAGCATATAGAGGGAACTGCGATGCCAGTTTGTCCTCGGGATCAGACCAGACCGAGTATCACCATCCGCGCCGGAGGACCTCTGTTCCTGGGGCCGCTGCTGCTGATTCTTGGCCTGCTGACCTATCAATGCTGGACCGGCTATCAAGCCGCCCGCCGCGAGGCACAAACCACCGTCATCAATCTCGCCGATATGCTGACCCTTACCATCAAAAGCTCGTTGGATCGCATCAGCACCGATCTGGATGTCTTCGCCAGCATCATCGCCAAAGAACATGACTTTCCCCTCAGCATCGCCGCCGCCCGGAACGCTGAAATCGAAGAACATATGCGGATTTCCCTGCAAGGGTTCGAAGCCGTCTTGAATTATCGAATTTTCGACGCCGCCGGCCAAAGCGTGCTGGGAATCGGCCGCGTCGATCCTCGGGTTAAGATCAACGTGGCGGACCGGGACTGGTTCCAAAAACTGCAAAACGCCCCCACCCGAACATTCGTTTTATCGGAGGTCCTGATCAGCAAGGCCAGCGGCCGCTTGGGCGTTGTCTTCGCCCACCCCATCCGCGACGATGCCGGCCGCTTCCTGGGGAGCGTCAATGCCTATATCGACCTCGACTGGTTCCAGACCATCATCGACGCCTTGAATATTGGTGACGAGGGATTGGTGACATTGCGGCACCGCGAATTGTCCCGGCTCTTGCTGCGTCGGCCCAAGGTCGAAGCGCAACTCAACGAATCCCTGACCGGGCTTTATCAGTTGCATACATCCAACCTCACCAGGGTCGAGGGTGAATTCGAATCCGCCATCGACCACCTGAGACGATTATATGCATTCCGCGGCATGGGATCCTATCCGCTGACCGTGGTTGTTGCCGTCAGCGCCAATGATTACCTCAAGCCCTGGTATATCCAGGCCACCGTCACGGCGGCGATCGCCTTGCTGTTAAGCGCAATCCAGATCGTCATCTACCGGCGCCTGACCCAGGCCTATCGGCAAAGCCTTGCCCAGGCCGATGAATTGCAGGCCATCAACGTCAATCTGCAACGTTCCAACGCCGAACTGGAAGAATTCGCCTATATCGCCTCGCACGATCTGCAATCCCCCTTGCGCAACATCGCCAGTTTTTCGCAATTGCTGCACCGCCGGTTCAAGGATCAATTGGGAACCGAGGGCGCGGAATTCATTGACTTTATCGTCAGCAACACCATGCGCATGTCCGGCCTGATCCAAGATCTTCTGACCTATGCGCGGGTATCGCGGCAATGCGCGCCGCCCCCGCCTGTCTCCGTCAACGACGTCGTTAATGTGGTGCTGACCGATCTGGCCCAACCCATCAGCGAGGCGGGAGCCAATATCGACATTGCCAGCCTGCCGGTCATCCCCATCAACGAACACCAATTGTCCAGCTTGTTCATGAACCTGCTCGACAACGCCCTCAAGTACCGCCATCCCGACCGCACACCGGAAATCACCATCGCCGCCGAGCCGACGCAAAACAACATGTGGCTGTTTTCCATCGCCGATAACGGCATCGGCATCGCCCCTGAATACTGGGAGCGGATTTTCAGCATCTTCCAACGCTTGCATACCGTCGATCGCTACGAAGGAACCGGGATCGGCCTTGCCTTGTGTCGACGCATCGTCCATCGCTGGGGCGGCACCATCTGGGTGACCTCGGTTCCGGATACGGGCTCGACCTTTTTCTTCACCGTCCCCGCCCAATAAGCCCGTTATCGGCGGGGCTTGACCCTGGCCGTCGGCTCGGCCTGCATGGGGTCGTCGGGCCACCAATGCTTGGGATATTGCCCTTTCAGGTCGGCTTTGACGGCGTGATAGGCATTGGCCCAAAAGCTGGCGAGATCGCGGGTGACCTGGACCGGACGTCGCGCCGGACTGAGGAGGTGCAACAGCAACGCCACCTGTCCGTCCGCCACGCGCGGCGTATCGGCACAGCCGAACATTTCCTGCAACCGCACCGCCAACACCGGCACCTCCCCGTCGTAATCAAGCGGCACCCGACTGCCCGACGGCACCGCCATATGGGTCGGGGCCATCTCGTCCAGACGCTTGCTCATCCGCCAGTCCAACATCGCGCGCAAGGCGGCGTTCAAATCCAGTTTGTGCAAATGAGCGCGGCGGGTAATGCCGGTCAGATAAGGGACCAGCCAGATTTCCAGGTTATCGACCAGGGCCTGATCCGACAAATCGGGCCAGCCGCCATGCGGATCATTAATCCGCAAGAAGCTGACCCGACGGCGGAATTTGCGCAACTCGTCCGACCATGGCAGGCATTCAAGCCCCATCTGCCGCACGCCCTCGGCCATGGCGGCGGCCAGATCGGCCGGCGGCACCTTGTCGAGTTTGCGTTCTTCCAACACCAAGGCGAACAGGCGCGTCTGTCGCACCGCCTGCACCACCTCGTCGCGCCGATCCCAGACCACCTTGGTTTCGCTTCGGATGGCATCGGCGAAATGTTCGTCAAGATCGCTCCGGGTCAATGGCGCGGCCAGGAAGATCTTGGCCTCGCGGCGGTCGCCGTCCAGTTCCGCCGCCACCAGCCAATCCTCGGCCGCCAGCGGTTCGTGTTGCTGAAAAAAGGCGCCGCGGCCACCCGACAGGGCATAGCGCGGCTCGCCCCCCGGACGGCGCTTGGCGATGCGATCCGGATAGGCGAAGGCCAGCAACACCCCGCAATCGCGCATATGGCCATCCTGCTCGCCGGGCCGCAGCCCCAGCCGCCGCCGCCAGTCCTTGGCCGATTGGCGGGCGCGGGCCAAAGCGCCGCGATCCGCCGCCAAGCCATGGCGCGGATCAAGTCGGTCACCGCCGCGCAAAGCTTCGAGACGCAACCGGATATCGCCGTCACGGGCGCCACGTTCGGCCCGGAGCACGTCGCGTTCCGACAAGATGGCGGCGATGTCGCAAGCCAGCCCGGCCATTGCCAAATCCCGCGCCCGCAAGACCATATGGGCAAGACGCGGATGCATGGATAAGCGGTTCATGGCCTGACCATGGGCGGTGATCGCCCCGTTTTCCCCCACCGCCCCCAATTCGCCCAGCAGATCGCGTGCTTGCGCCAGGGCGGCGGCCGGCGGCGGGTCAAGCCAGGCCAGGGTGCTGACATCGCGCACGCCCCATTGCGCCAGATCCAAAGCCAGCGGGGCCAGATCGGCTTCGGTGATTTCCGGGGCGGTGAAGCCGGCCAAGGCCCGATCCTCGGCTTCCGACCACAGCCGCCAGCAGGTTCCGGGGGCTTGCCGGCCCGCTCGCCCTCGGCGCTGATCGGCGGATGCGCGGCTGACGGGGACGGTGACCAACCGGGTCATGCCGGAACTGGGATCAAAGCGCGGCAACCGCATCAGACCGCCATCGACGACAACGCGTACGCCGTCGATGGTCAGCGAGGTTTCGGCAATCGAGGTGGCCAGCACCACCTTGCGCATTCCCCGGCCCAAGGGACGGATGGCGCGGTCCTGATCGGCCTGCGACAAATCGCCATAAAGCGGCGACACCTGGGCGTCAATCCCGGCCAAGCCAGCCTGCACCCGGCGGATTTCGCCCGAACCAGGCAGAAAGGCCAAAACGTCGCCATCATCCTCGGCCAGGGCTTGACCGATGGCCGCGACCATCGCGTCGACGAATCGCCGTGGCTCGGGCCGGGCCAAAAAGCGGGTTTGCACCGGGTGGGCGCGGCCGGCGCTGGTGACCAGCGGCACGCCGCCCATCAATGCCGCGACCGGGCCGCCATCCAAGGTTGCCGACATCACCAGCAATTTCAGATCGTCGCGCAGGGCGCCTTGGCTTTCCAGACATAGGGCCAGCCCCACATCGGCATTGAGCGAGCGTTCGTGAAATTCGTCGAAAATCACCAGCCCGATTCCCGGCAATGACGGATCGTCTTGCAGCATGCGGGTCAGAATGCCCTCGGTCACCACTTCGATGCGGGTGGCCGGACCGACCTTGGAATCCAGCCGGACGCGATAGCCCACGGTTTCCCCCACCGCCTGGCCCAAGGTCTCGGCCATGCGGGCGGCGGCGGCGCGGGCGGCGAGACGGCGCGGTTCCAGCATCAAGATGCGTTGTCCGCCAAGCCAATCCTGGTCCAACAGAGCCAACGGCACGCGTGTCGTCTTGCCGGCTCCGGGCGGTGCCTGCAAAACCAATCCGGGCGCGGCGGCCAGGGTCTGAAGGATCTCGGGCAGGATGGAATCGATGGGCAGAGCTGTCATGGGGATTTCTTAGCGTTTTCGTGGCCATTAGGGAACCGCAAGCGGTTGAAGTTCGCTTCAATGTGAATGATAATGCGCGCCCGATGCACCCCTAGACGGGTCTGCGGGAGGAAGATGTTTTTCGCCAAGGCCGCGCGCCCTTCAGCCAAGGCGAATTGCCCTATTTCCGCCCAGAAGTTTTTCTATTCTGATCATGGGTCGGTCACCACGCCGGATCGGGCCTGACGTCATAGGACATGGTGTTATTTTCACACTCGCTTAAATAAGCAATTGGGAGATGATGATGAATAAGATGCTCGGTCTGGCTTTCGCCGCTTTGCTGCTCGCCCCGGTCGCCGCCAACGCGGCCGACGCCCCCAAGGCTTTCGACAAGTGCAAGGCCTGTCACAAGGTCGAAGCCGGCAAGCACGGCGTTGGCCCCTCGCTGGCTGGCGTGTACGGCACCAAGGCCGGCACCAACTATCCCGATTTCAAGTACTCGCCGGCTCACACGGCTTCCGGCGTGACCTGGGATGACGCCACCCTGACCAAGTACCTGGAAAACCCCAAGGGCGTCATTCCGGGCAACCGTATGGTGTTCGCCGGCTTCAAGGACGAAGCCGACGCCAAGGCCGTCATCGAATACTTGAAGACCCTGAAGAAGTAATCCTCCACGGATTGCCGACAGGACGCCGCCGCCCCCATCGGGCGGCGGCGTTTTTCATGGCGAAAGGTCCTTGCGCATCAACACCGCGTCGCGCAGGGCGCCAAGGCCGTCAACGCGGTCGAATGCGCTCCATCCGGCGGCGGCGTAAGTCGCGGCGGAATGCTGGGTCATCAGATAAAGCCGGCGAAAGCCAAGAATGACCGCCTCTTGTTCGATACGTGCGAACAAGCTGGTGCCGATTCCGTATCCTCGGGCCGGCGGCGCCACGTAAAGCGAGGCAACCCAAGGCGTCAGCTCTGACCGCAACGGGCAATCGCTGGCCCACAAACTGACCATCCCCACCGCCTGCCCCGCCTCGGAACAAGCAACCAGCGTCAACGGCACGCCATCACGGCGAACGCCTTCATAGCTGGCCATGGCCTCGGTGATCGTCTTGCCCCCGCCCCGTCCCCATTCGGCGTGTTCCCATTCGGCACAGACCGGGATATCGCCGCGCCGATCGGCAAGATAATGAAGGTTAAAGCGCATGCGCCGCTAATGCCCGCGAACGCCACGGCAAAAAGCCGCGAAGCGCGCCGCCCACGGACTGGCTCCGACGCTGCGCATATGGGCGTAATTGGCCAAGGCATTGCCGACGATCAGGCCGTCGCGATGCTGGCCCATGCCGGCGCCGCGCACCACTTCATAGGCGAAGCGCATCTCTCCCGTCAGATTCTCGATGCGGGAATGGTGGAATTCATGCGCCGGAGTGATGCCGGGGCCGGGCTCGAGCCGGGGCCAGGGGAAATCGGCGGTTTCGCGCAGGCGGACATAGCCGCGCCCCTGCGGCCGCGCATGCATCACCGCGTCACCGGGAAGGATGCCGACCATGGCGCGCCGTTCGCCGTTCCAGACAATCGCCCGCGACAGATACATCAACCCGCCGCATTCGGCATAAATGGGCAAGCCGGCCTTGGCCTTGGCCGCCACATCGGCGCGGAACCCCGCATTCGCTTCCAGCCGTTCAGCCTGGGTTTCGGGAAAACCGCCGCCGATGAACAGACCGTCCACATGGTCGGGCAACTTGGCGTCGCCCAAGGCGTCGACGAACAGCAATTCGGCCCCGGCCTGACGCAGTGCCTCAAGGTCATCGGCGTAATAAAAGCCAAAGGCGGCATCGCGGATGACGGCGATGCGCAAATCGGCGGCCGGCGCGGCGGCAGCGTGATGGGGCGAGACCTCCACCGGAATGGTGTCGCCGGCCAAGGCGATGACCGCGTCCAGATCAACCTGGGCGGCGACGCAATCGCGCAATTGGGCGATGGCGGCCTGGGCCTCCGTCTCTTCGTTGGCCGGAACCAATCCCAAGTGACGTTCCATGATGCGCATGGCGCTGGCCCGCTGCACCGCCCCCAGCACCGGAATACCGGTATAATGGGCGACCACCTCGCGCAGCTTCTTTTCGTGGCGCGGCCCGCCCACCTTGTTCAGAATCACCCCGGCGATGCGCAAGGACGGATCGAAGCCGCGATAGCCCAACAACAACGGCGCGATGCCCCTGGTCATGCCCGAGGTATCGACCACCAGCACCACCGGGGCATCCAGCCATTGCGCCAGGCTGGCCGAGGAATTGGAGCCTTCCAGATCGACGCCGTCATACAGACCCTTGTTGCCTTCGATCAGGCTGATATCGGCGTCACGGCTGGCGCTTTCGAACAGGGCGCGGATGTGCTTGGGCGGCTGGGTGTGGAAATCCAGGTTGCGACACGGCCGCCCGGTGGCGGCGGACAGCCATAACGGATCGATATAATCAGGGCCTTTCTTGAACGGCTGCACCACCAGCCCGCGCGCCGCCAAAGCGGCGGCCAGCCCCACGGTCACCGTTGTCTTGCCCGACGATTTATGCGCGGCTGAAATCAGCAGCCGTGGCGCCGCCCGGTAGCTCACGCCGCCCCCGGCAGCGCGCCCTTGATTCGGTCGCGCCACATGGCCAGGGCGGCGCCTTCGGCCTCCGCCACCGATTTGGCCCGGCCGCAATAGCGCAAGACAATGGCCATGGTCCCGGCAATGGCGGCAACCGCCATCTCGTCGTTGCCTTCCCCGCGCCACAACGCCTTGAGCCGGGCGAGGTCCAGGCTTTCCTCCTTTTCGCGCACACCGCTGACCAAGGCCGGCCAATCCTCGGTTCCCGGCTGGCCGTCTTGCAAAAAGAACACCTCGCACGATTTTTCCGGCCGCCGCTCGACTTCGCCGCCATCGCCCTTGAAGGCGGCCATGGCCTTTTCGCCCATCAGCCGCGAGCCTTCCTGGTGGACCGGCAGATAGGGCGGGTGGGTGACGCCATTGATGGAAAAGGCGGCGTTGAGCGGGTTGACCATGCGCGCCACCGTGTGAATGGGCGAGCGCAGCCCCAGCAATTGGCGCAAGCCCATGATCTGATGCAGGGCCGGCGACAGGTGCTCCAGCCGCATATAGGCGAAGGCGTGATCGTTCAGATGAGCCGCCGCCTGGGCAAAGTCAGTGGCCACGGGGACGCCCAACGCCGCCAACACCTGCGACGTATAGACGCGGCCGCCGGTATGGCCCTCGGCCCCGTGCATGAACACCTTGACGCCGTGCTGGGCCAGACAGAGGGCGGCCGGCACGTAATAGGGCAATTGCCGCGACTTGCCGGCATAAGAGGCCCAATCCACATCCACCGCCGGCAGCCCGGCCGGCACGTTCAGATGATCCTTGATCCCCAAGGCCAGCCCGGCGGCTTCTTCCGGCAATTCGGTCTTGACCCGCAGCAGGCACAAAAAGGCCCCCAATTGCGCCTGTTCAACCTCGCCCCGCATGACCATGCCCATGGCGGTCCGGGCTTCGTCCAGGCTGAGCGGGCGCGACAAATTCGGCCCCTTGCCAAGAATGCGCACATATTGGGCAAAGGGATGTTCAAGCGGCGAAGCGGCTGAATGGCTCACGGGACGGTGCCTCCTGGCTGGAATTCTTTCCCACATGATACGCTAATATAGCGGGCAGGAAACAAGCCCGATTCTTCTGGAACAAAAGCGGAACATGCATTAAATTCGACAAATGTCCCACAGCATCTCCCATCGCGGCGTCCGGAGCAATCCCGATGGCCGCTTCGAAAACCAGCGCCGCCAGGCATTCGATGACGGCTGGGACCACCCCGAAGACGCCTTGCCGCCGCTGGCCACCACGGTGATGGTCGATGCCACCCGCACCATCATCACCCGCAACGATTCCCCCGACATTGCCTTCGACCGCTCGATCAATCCCTATCGCGGCTGCGAGCATGGCTGCGCCTATTGCTTTGCCCGACCGGGACATTCCTATCTGGGGCTGTCCCCCGGACTGGATTTCGAAACCAAATTGTTTGCCAAGCCCGAAGCCGCCCGCCTGTTGGAACGCGAATTGCGCAAACGATCCTATCGCCCCGCCCCCATCGCCTTTGGCACCAACACCGACCCCTATCAGCCGATCGAAGGAAAATGGCGGGTGATGCGGCATTGCCTGGAAGTCTTGCGCGATTTCAATCATCCCCTGACCATCGTCACCAAGGGCCATCTGATCACCCGTGACCTTGACATCCTGGCCCCGATGGCGGCGCGGCGGCTGGTGCATGTGGGGATTTCGCTGACCACCTTGGACCGCGATCTTTGCCGCCGCCTCGAGCCCCGCGCCAGCGTGCCGGCCGCCCGGATCAGGGCGATCCGAGCCTTAACCGAGGCCGGAATCCCGGTCACCGCCATGGTGGCGCCGATCATCCCCATGCTCACCGATCATGAATTGGAACGCATCCTGGCGGCGGCGGCGGCGGCCGGCGCCAGCTCCGCCATTTATATCTTGCTGCGCCTGCCGCACGAAGTGAAGGACCTGTTCGCCCAATGGCTGGGCGAACACCGGCCCGAGCGCGCCGCGCATATCTTGTCGCTGTTGAGCCAAAACCGGCATGGTCGCCTTAATGACCCGCGCTTCGGCGCCCGCATGAAAGGACACGGCCACCACGCCGACCTCTTGGCCCAGCGCTTCCATCTGGCGTGCCGGAAATTCGGCCTGCATCACAAGCGTGATTGGGACCTCGATTGCAGCCAATTCGCCCCGCCGCACCAAGCCGGCGATCAATTGGCCTTGCTATGATTTGCCCGCTCACAGCCAAAAGGATATTATCCGCCGCGCAAATGACCATTACGGGTTAATTCCGACAAGGGGGAATGATGTCAGTGAAGATTCTATGCGCCGCCATGGGCCTGTGCCTTAGCCTGGCGGCCTGCGCGGTCGGCAACACCACCGATTACCGCGACGTGGTGCCGCCGCTGGGAGTGGCGACGCAAAAGACCGTCGCCGTCGAAACCATCGACATGCGTCCCTATGTGCTGGCCGACGACAATACGCCGCAATGGGTTGGCATGGTCCGTGGCGGCTTTGGCAATCCCTTCGGCGTGCACACCCAATCGGGCGCCCCCTTAGCCACCGACCTGACCCAGGCGACCATCTCCAGCTTGAAGGCCAGCGGCGTCAAGGCGGCGCCAGCGACGGCGCGCACCGCCTCGGACCGCAACTTGCGCATTACCGTCCGCGATTGGAAAACCGATTCCATGTTCACCACCTCGGTCTATTTCAACGCCGAGGCCGAAGTGCGGGATCAAGCCGGAACGGTTCTGGCCCGGAATGCCGTCAATGACAAGGTCGTGCACGACAACGAATCCATGAACTTGCCGTCCACCAAACTGGAACGGGCCAAGGCCGCCTTTAAGACTTTCATGGATCGCCTGCTCGATGGCGGCATCCGCCAAGCGCTGCGCTGACCGCTTGCGGGCCGGGCGCGATCAGGCGTGCCCGGCTTCCACCGACAACAGGCTGGGATCGACCCCCAGCTTGTGGATGGCCGCTTCCCATTTGTGGGCAAGGTCGGTGGCGAACAGCAAGGATGGATCGGCCGGCACGTTCAGCCAGGAATTTTCCTTGATCTCGGCATCCAATTGCCCGGCGCTCCAGCCGGCATAGCCCAGCGCCAGAATGCTTTTTTCCGGCCCGTCGCCCAACGCGATGGCGCGCAGCACGTCAACGGTGGCGGTCAGGGCGATGCCCTCTTGCACCAGCATGGACGAATCGTGCATGTAATCGTCGGAATGCAGAACGAAGCCGCGGCCACCTTCCACCGGACCGCCCAAATGGACGCGAATGCGCGAACATTCCGGCCCGGTCTCGATCCCCAATTGCTCCAGCAACTCGCCGAAAGTCAGCCCGTCGAACAGGCGGTTAACCACCAGCCCCATGGCGCCTTCGGCCGAATGGGCGCACAGATAGACCACGGCACGCTCGAATCGGGGATCCTTCATCTGCGGCATGGCGATCAGGAATTGGCCGGACAAATAGCCTTGGGTTTTTTGCATCGTCATGGCTCCACAGATAGGCCGGAACGCGTCTCGGTGCAACCCCGCAGACGTGTTGCGGCGCAGCCACCGCATGACCGCCAGTTAAGTTGACAAATGGCCGTGGTATTGCTGTGCTGCGCCGGTTCGGATGCAAGGAATTGATGATGCGACGGCTGCTGCTGGCCCTGGTGGGAATGATGACGGTGCTGGGATCGGCGGCCATGGCGGCGCCGGCAACGTCCGACTGGGTCGAAAACGAAGCCGGCAAGGTCCGCCTGATCGCCGCCGCCACCACCACCGGCAAGGCGGCGAGCATGCGCTTGGGCGTTCATTTCCAATTGCTGCCGGGCTGGAAAATCTATTGGCGCACCCCCGGCGACGCCGGCTATCCGCCCAAGATCGACTGGAGCGGCTCGAAGAATGCCGGCGCGGTGACGGTGCTGTGGCCGGCCCCCAAGCGTTTTGTCCTCGCCGGCCTGCAAAACCACGGCTATGCCGGCGAAGTGGTGCTGCCCCTGGACGTGGCCTTGCCGCGCCCGCACAAGGCGGTCAGCTTGAAGGCCAATCTGGATTATCTGGCCTGTTCCCAGATTTGCGTGCCCATGCAGGCGGATTTAAACCTGACCGTGCCCGCCGGGCCGGCCCAGCCCTCGGATTTCGCCGACGTGATCAGCCGCTTCGCCGCCCGCGTGCCCGGCCCCGCCGATGTTCAAGGCATCAGCATCGATTCGGTGGAATTCATCAGCGCCGGCGAGACGACATCGGTGCGCCTCAGCGTCAGCAGCGCCACCCCCTTCGATCACCCGGATCTATTCATCGAACCCGCCGAAACCGCCAGCTTCGAGGCGCCACGCCTGCGTTTGTCGGCGGATCGCACCCAGGCGATCCTGGAATCGGCAGTGGTGCCCGGCACCCTGACCGCCCCGTTGGGGCAAACCCCGCTGACCGTCACCCTGGTCGATGGCGAACGCGCCATGGAACTGACCGCGATCCCGGTGGCCGGCGCCGCCTTGCCGCCCATGACCGCCGACGCCGTTGACGGGGCGTCTTTTCTGGCCATGCTGGGCATCGCCTTGTTGGGCGGGTTGATTTTGAACCTGATGCCCTGCGTGCTGCCGGTGCTGTCCATCAAGGTGCTGGGCGCCCTGGGCCATGGCGGCGCCCAATTACATCATATCCGCGCAGCCTTCATCGCCTCGGCCGCCGGCATCGTCGTCTCGTTCCTGGCCCTGGCCGCACTGGCCATCGCCATCAAATCGGCCGGCGCGGCGGTGGGCTGGGGCATTCAGTTCCAGCAGCCCGCTTTTCTGGCGGTGATGATCGTGCTGTTGCTGGGCTTTGCCCTCAATCTATGGGGCGCCTTCGAAATCCGTCTGCCTTCGGCGTTGATGAACGTCGGCGGCGGCGGCGGCGGCCATCACACCTTGTTGGGTCATTTCCTTTCCGGCGCTTTCGCCACAGTGCTGGCGACACCGTGCTCGGCCCCGTTCCTGGGCACCGCCATCGGCTTTGCCTTGGCCCGCGGTCCGGTTGAAATCCTGACCATCTTCACCGCCTTGGCTTTGGGCATGGCCGCCCCCTATTTGCTGGTCGCGGTGTGGCCGCAGGCGGCGCACAAGCTCCCCCGTCCGGGCCGTTGGATGGTCCGGGTCAAGCATGTGATGGGCTTGGCCCTGGTCGCCACCGCATTGTGGCTGGGACTCATTCTCGCCACCCAGACCGGCCTGCTGAGCGAAGGCGACAAGGCCGACGGCGCCACCGCCTGGGTCAAATTCGACCAAGCCGCCATCGCCCGCGCCGTCTCCGAGGGCAAGGTGGTGTTCGTCGATGTTACCGCCGATTGGTGCATTACCTGCAAGGTCAACAAGGCCGCCGTGCTGGACCGCGCCCCGGTGGCGACACGGCTTCGGGACGGCTCGGTCATCGCCATGCGCGCCGACTGGACCACCCCCGATTCCGGTGTTGCCGCCTATCTGGCGTCGTTCGGCCGCTATGGCATTCCGTTCAACGCCGTCTATGGGCCGAAGGCGGCGAACGGCATTGCCTTATCCGAATTGCTGAGCAGCGACGAGGTATTGGCGGCGCTCCGCCAAGCCGCCGGGCCTTAACCCCGCGTCACCCGCGCTTGGCCCGCACCCGCGACCGCGCCTCGGCCAGTTCACGGCCCATCTTGCGAATGTCGTGCAGCAGGGTTTCCAGCACCAGGATCACCAGATCGGGGGTCCGGTTCAGCTGCGATTTCAACGCCGCCTTGGGCAAAACCAGACAAACGGTATCCTCGCAGGCTTCAGCCCAGGCCATGCGCGGCTGATCATCGATCAACGCCATTTCACCGAACACGCCGTTATCAATCAGCTCGGCCAAAACCACCTTGTCGCCATTAACCATCTTAAAGATGGAAACCCGGCCGCTTTCGATGACATAGGCCTCGTCGCCCACATCGCCTTCGGCAAAAATCGGCTCCCCCGCCTTGAACCGTCGCCGCGACGACCGTTCCCCCCCGGTCTTGGCCGCCTGCGCCCCCTGCGCCATGGCCTTGCGCACCATCGGCTGGGCAATGCCCGGCGGAATTTCGATCAGCGGCCGAGGTTTCGGCAACGGCGCCGACAATCGCCGATTGACGCCTTCCGGCGGCGGCCGATCCATGCTCCGCCGACAGGGGCCGACGAAGGGATCGGCCTGGACGAATGGTCGCGGGTTCAGCAACACATTGCGCACCCGCCGAAACAGCGATTCAGCCGATACCGGTTTGGCCAGGAATTCGGTGATGCCGGCATTGCGGGCCAACACCACGGTATCCATGTCGGCCGCCCCCGAGACCATGATGATGGGGATATCCGCGCATAAGGGGATTTCCCCGATCCGGATCAGCCGGGTAAAGGCGATGCCGTCCAAGGGCTGCATTTCGTAATCCACCAAGACCAGATCAATCTTGCGATCACGCAGGATTTGCACGCCTTCGGGGCCATCGCCCGCCTCCACCACCTGACGGGCGCCGAACGAATTCAGCGCCGATTTGATGAACGAGCGGGCATAACGGCTATCATCGATGACCAGCACGGTGATGGTGCTGAGGTCGATGTCGACGATCATGGGACAGGTCCTTGCGCCGTGACGGCGGATAATTGATATGATTGTCCTTTCTAACGACAAACAAGTTTCGTTCCAAGGGGCCTCGGCCCTATCTTGCTGTCGCTTGACGGTGGTCAACGCGCGAGGCTATGACCGTTGCCAACAATTGGCCCCCTCCTCCGAAGGACGCGAAAAGATGATGGAAGGGCAATTCCGGCCGGGGCACCGCCCCATGACGCCGCCGTTTTCCCCAGTGTTACTGCTGGGTCTGGCCTTGAAACCGCTGCGCCCGGCCTTGCTGCAACCGCTGTTCGACGCCATGCTCAAGCTGGTGCGCAACCGCCACCCCGATATCTTGGAGCGGATGGAGGCCTATGGCGACAGGATAGTGTGCATTGATCCGGTTGACCTGCCCTTCGCTTTGTTGCTGGAACCCAATCCGGCCGAGCCGCGCCTGACCGTGCGCCGCTTCGTCGATGCCGACGAGGTGCATGCCACCATTCGCGGGCCGCTGGAAACCCTGATCGCCCTGGCCGAGGGCAAGGTCGATGGCGACGCCTTGTTCTTTTCCCGTCAGTTGCAGGTGGAAGGCGACACCGAGGTGGTGGTGGCCTTGCGCAACGCCATCGACGGCGCCGGCATCGACCTGATCGCCGATCTGGCCTCGGCCCTGGGGCCGCTGGCCACCCCGGCCCAACGCGCCGCCAGCAGCGTGCTGGAAACGCTGTCGGCCTTGCGCGGCGGCGTCGAGACCATGCGCCAATCGCTGATCGCTCCGGCCATGCAAAACGCCGCCGCGCGCGACGCCCGCCTGGCCGAGCTGGAAGCGGAGGTCAAAGCCCTGCGCAAGGCCAGCCGCCGAGGACATGCCTGATGACTGAACTGATCCGCCCGGAACTGGTTTGCCCCGCCGGCACCCCGGCCGCGTTGAAAAGCGCCGTCGATGCCGGCGCCGATTGCGTCTATGTCGGCTTTCGCGACGAAACCAACGCCCGCAATTTTCCCGGCCTGAATTTCAATCGCAAGGAACTGGAAGACGGCATCGGTTATGCCCATGCCCGTGGGGCCAAGGTTCTGGTGGCCATCAATACCTTTCCCCGCGCCGGTCACCCCGAAATCTGGCATGCGGCGGTCGATGACGCGGCGCGACTGCAAGCCGACGCCGTCATCTTGGCCGATATCGGCCTGATCGATTACGCCGCCCGCACCCATCCCGATTTGCGCCTGCATTTGTCGGTGCAGGCGGCGGCGTCGAACCCGCAGGCCATCCGCTTTTACGCCGAACGTTTCGGCGTCCGCCGGGTGGTGTTGCCGCGGGTGCTGACCGTGCCGGAAATCGCCGCCATCAACGCCATCATCGCCCCCATCGAAACCGAAGTATTCGTCTTCGGCGGCCTGTGCGTCATGGCCGAGGGCCGTTGCGCCCTGTCGTCTTACGCCACCGGCCAATCCCCCAACATGAACGGGGTCTGCTCTCCCGCCAGCCACGTCCGCTATGTGGAAAGCGGCCACGGCATCACCTCGCAACTGGCCGGCTTCACCATCAACCAATTCGGTCTGAACGAACCGGCCGGCTATCCGACCCTGTGCAAGGGCCGCTTCATCGCCAACGGCAAGACCAGCTATCTGTTCGAGGAACCGACCTCGCTCAACACGCTGACCATGCTGCCCGATCTGATCAAGGCCGGGGTCACCGCCTTCAAGATCGAAGGCCGCCAGCGCGGCCGGGCCTATGTGGCGGCGGTGGTCCAGGCCTTTCGCGCAGGGATCGACGCGGTGATGGCCGGACAGCCGGTTCCCGACATGGATTTGGACTGCATCACCGAAGGCGGCCGCCAAACCACCGGCGCCTATGAAAAGGCTTGGCGATGACCAAACACGATCCCCTTTCGCCGCTGCGCCTGACCCTGGGTCCGGTGCTGTTCAACTGGCGCCCCGAAAAGCTGCGCGATTTTTATTTCCGCATCGCCGACGAAGCCGAGATCGACAGCGTCTGCGTTGGCGAGGTGGTGTGTTCCAAACGCACGCCGTTCTTCGCCCCCTTCGTCGGCGAAGTGGTCGAGCGACTGCGCGCGGCGGGCAAGGAAGTCATCTTGTCGTCACTGGCCCTGATCATGACCGAGCGCGAAGCCAAGCAGGCCGAGGAATTGAGCCAGGCCGGGGATTTTCTCATCGAAGCCAACGATATATCGGTCGCCTCGATGCTGGCTGGCCGGCCTTTTGTCGCCGGCCCCTTGCTGAACATCTACAACGAAGGAACCTTGGCCTATCTGCATGGTTTGGGTGCGGTCCGCGCCTGCCTGCCGGCAGAGCTGCCCGCCACCATCATCGCCACCCTGGCCAAGAACAGCGGCGCTGAAATCGAAGTGCAAAGCTTTGGCCGCCTGCCGCTGGCCATCTCGGCCCGCTGCTATCACGCCCGCTCGCGCAATCTGGCCAAGGATGGCTGCCAATACGTCTGTGCCGACGATCCCGACGGCATGGCCGTCGATACCTTGGACGACGAGCCGTTCCTCGCCGTCAACGGCACCCAGACCATGTCCTATCATTACCTTGACCTGTTGGCCGAGCTGGCGCCGCTGCGCGCCATCGGCGTCAATCGCTTGCGGCTGTGGCCGCACGATGTCGACATGGTCGCGGTCGCGGCCCTGTTCCGCGCCGCCGCCAACGGCTTGATCGCCCCCGAAGACGCCGCCCAGCACCTGGCGCAATTGTGCCCCAAGGCGGAATTCGCCAATGGATATTTCCATGGCCGCGAAGGGCATGCCTTTGTTCAGGCCCAAGCGTGACAGCAGCCCTTGTTCCCGCCCGCAACCCTCGGCATAATCCTTTGCTTGGGTGATGGCGGTACAGGGGGGCTGTGCCGCCGGGGCTAGTTTGGGGACCGGGTATGGCAGAGGCAGTCAACAGCAGCGCCAAATCAAGCGAAGGCGATGACGGTATCGTCCGTTTCGATCACAAGTTCTTTAGCTCGTTCGACGACCTGTATTTTCGCACCACCGATGTCGGCGAACCCGTCGCCGTGCTCAAACTGGCCGCCAACGAAGCCATTTTGGGCTTCGAGGGCATCAAGCGCGAATTCATGCTCAAACCCGATTCCCATGACGCCAAGATGCTGGATCGGGTGGCGGAAGGGCTGCAATTCATCCGCGGCCTGCGTCCGGGCGAGGCCCTGCCCAAGGAAATCACCACCCGCGAAGCATCGTGGGACCCGACCGAGCGCCACCGCCGCATCGCCCGGCAACGTCTGACCATGCAGTTGGTCACCTGGCTGACCGGCAACGAACATATCTTCACCTCGGCCGAGGAACTGATGCAGGTGGCCGAAGATCCGCAGGTGAAGAAGAACATCAACCTCGCCTTCGCCGAAGCCGCCGAAGAACTGGGCCTGGGCCGCGACCGCCGCGAAGAGGTGGTGCAATACATCGAAACCCTGGCCAAGGAACTTGCCTATATCGAATGCGAGCGCGACGTCTTCGCCGAAATCTGCAAGATCGACGACAAGGTGCAGGATTTGCGCCGCATCTATTCCGCCGACCGCTCGATGATTGACACCACCGATCAAGTGGCGCGCCTGTCGCAACGGGCTTTGAAGGTCTTTCGCGATTATTTCGAACAGGTGGATGCCCAGACCGGCGAAATTCTCGCCATGCTGAAGAACATCGACAACCAGATCGAATATATCCGTTCGGTCCGCGACGAAGTGCATCGCCGGCAATTGCCGTGGGAAGATTTCATTCCAATCTGGAAGTCGCTTTATGCCGTGCGGTCGGATGAAAACACCAACCGCATCCGCGACCTTTACCAGTTCCTGGCGCCGCGCTTCATGCAGGTGAACGAATGGGTGCTGGTGACCAAACGCGGATTTGAAACCGGCGGCAAGAAAAAGCCGATCGGCGGGATCATGCGCTGGTAATACCGGCCGCCCTTTAAAATGATCCGTTCCGGCGGCCGGCAAGCCCGAGCGGCATTTGAGCCGGCCGTCTCGGCATGAATTGATCCAACGGATCAGTTCATTGGCCGGGCGGTATAAGACGATCCTTGTTGCAATATTGCTCGACCTCTTCCAGCAATTTGCGCACGGAAATCGGCTTGGTGATGACCTGATTAAAGCCTTCACTCAGGAAGCCGTTGACCGATTCCGGGTCGGCGAAAGCGGTCACCGCCAACACCGGCATGGCGCGGGTGCGGGGATCCTCGCGCAGCTCCTTCAACAAATCGACACCCGAACGTTTCGGCAGTTGAATGTCCATCAGCACCACGTCGGCACCGCCGGCAGCCATCTCGACCAGCCCATCGCCGTCGGACGATTTCAGCGTCCGATAACCGGCGATGGACAGCGCTTGATCAAGCAGCTTCATGTTCATGGCGTTATCTTCGACGATGATTACCGTGCCGCTCATGCCTTCCCCCCCTTGCTCCAGGACGTTCCGTCATAGCCGGCGGCAAACGTACAAAAATCTCCGACCGGCATTGGACGGCCAATCAGATAGCCCTGGATTTCATCACAACCATGGTGCAACAGCAACGAGGCCTGGGCCTCGGTTTCAACGCCTTCGGCGATGGTCTTCAAATTCAACGAATGAGCCAGCGAAATGATCGCCTTGGCGATGGTGCGGCCGTCTTCGTCATGGTCCAGATCGCGCACGAAGGCGCGGTCGATCTTGACCGTATCGACAGGGAAACGCTTTAGGTAAGCCAGCGACGAATAGCCGGTGCCGAAATCGTCGATGGACAGGGTCACCCCCAGATCGGCCAGCCCGCGCAGCACCCGCAGCGTGCTTTCGCCATCGGCCATCAGCATGCTTTCGGTCAGTTCCAGATCCAACAAGCGGGCGTCGATGCCGCTGCCGCGAATGACTTCGGCCACGGTCTCGGCCAAATCGGCTTCGCGGAATTGGCGGCCCGAGATATTGACCCCCATGCGCACATGGGCCAGGGGCGAGCCTTCCCAGATCTTCAACTGCCGACAGGCCTGTTCCAGCACCCAGCGGCCCAAGGGCACGATCAGGCCGGTTTCCTCGGCCACCGGGATGAACTTGTCGGGGGCGATGGTGCCCAGTTCCGGGTGCCGCCAGCGGATCAGCGCCTCGGTGCCGACCAGGGCGTAATCGGACAGCCGCACCTGGGGCTGATAGAACAATTCGAACTGTCCGGCCTTGAGCGCCTCTTTCAGCGAACGCTCCAGCGTCAGCCGCTCCGACACCGCATAAGACATGGCGGTATCGAAGAACCCCAGACGTTGATCGTCACGCTTTTTCACCTGGTGCAAAGCCATTTCGGCGTTGCGCAACAGGTCCAGCGGCTCGTCGCCGTCACGCGGGAACACCGATACGCCGATATCCACCGGCAAGGCCAGATCGCTGCCGCCGATATTCATCGGCCGGTTCAGCAATTCCAGCACCTGCTCGGTGCCGGCGGTAACCCCGGCCAGATCACGCAAGCCCGGCAGCACCACGGCGAATTCATCGCCAGCCAAGCGAGCGGCGGTGCCGTTATGCAGACTGACCCATTGTGACAACCGCCGCGCGGTTTCACGCAGCACGCCGTTGCCGACATCATGGCCCAGCGAATCGTTGATCATGGTGAAGCCGGCCAGATCAATGGTCATCACCGCCACGTGCTGGCCGGTGCCGCGCGCCGCCGCCAACGCCTGGCCCAAACGATCGCACAGCAAGGTGCGGTTGGGCAGATCGGTCAACGAATCGTGATTGGCCAGATAGGCCACGCGCTGGGCCAATTGCTTGTTTTCGGTCAGATCGCGAATGGTCCCGGTGAACAGGCGGCGCTTGTCCAGGCGCAGTTCCGATACCGACAGATGTACCGGGAACAAAGCGCCGTCCTTGCGCTTGGCCATTACCTCGCGCCCGGTGCCGATCAGACCGCCGCCCTGGCCCTGCATATAGGCCTTCATATAGCCGTCATGGCGGCCGGCATCGGGTTCAGGCATCAGAACCGAGACATTGGTGCCGATCAATTCCGACAACGGATAGCCGAAAATGCGCTCCACCGACAAATTGGCGGAAACGATCAGCCCCTCCTCGTCGATGGTGACGATCCCGTCCAGCACGGTATCCATGATGGCGCGAATCCGGTGTTCGCGCGCCGCCACCGCCCGCATGGCCGCCGTCACCTCGGTGGTGTCGCGACCAACCAACAACGCCGCTGTATGGCCATCGCGGCGCAGCGGCACGGCGTTGATTTCCACATCGCGGGTCCGGCCGGCGAAGGTCAGAATCTTGACCGGAACCGGATGATCTTCCTCGTACAGGGCTTCGATGCCCATGTCGAACAAGCCACGGTAATCGGGATGGACGAAATCGACGAACGCCTTGCCCTCGCAGGCCGAGGCGGCCGGAGAGCGCAACAGCCCCAGACCGGCGGCGTTGATGCGTTCGATCTTGCCATCGACGCAAACACAGATCAGATCAGGCGACAATTCGACCAGATCGCGATAGGACGACTGATCTTTCAGCAGCGCCGATTCCAACATGGAAACGTCGGTGATGCGGTCCAGCATCTTCAGGATCTGCGACCCGGAACTGAGGATGGTTTCGCCATATTCGCGATAGCCGACAGGAGCCAACGGCCCCAGCATTTCGGTCGCGATCATCTCAGAGAAGCCGATAACATCATTAAGCGGCGTGCGAATATCCCGGCTCATGCGGCCCATGAACTCGGTTTTCGACCGATTGGCCAGTTCCGCCTCTTCCTTGGCCGCTTCCAAATTGGTTGCCGCCGCCCGCTCGCCGGTGATATCGCGGGTGAAGATAGCGCAGCGCCGCGCCTGGCCCTCGGCCCCGACCGCCAAAAAGCGATGGGTGAACCAGCGCGGGCCGTCATTGTCCTCGGATTGGATGGTGCGCCCAGACCCCAGGGCCTTGTCGAAAAAGGCGCGGCGACGCTCTGCCAGTTCGGGCGGCATCAGGGCAAAGGCGTCCATGCCTTCCAGTTCCTCGGAACGCCGGCCGAAAGCCTCGGCCGCCTGGGCGTTCAAGGTGATGACGTGGCCGTCTTCGTCCAACAGCATCGCCATGTCATGGCTGGCGTCGAGCAACGCCTGGGCGGTCTGGTGCGACAGCTCCAACGCCGTGCGCGATTGCTGGCGCTCGATGGCATGACGGATGACGCGGGGCAGCATATCAAGCCCGGCCAACGACTTGACCACGTAATCCTGCGCCCCGGCGCGGATGGCGTCTTGCGCCACCCGTTCGTCGTCCAGCCCGGTCAGCACCACCAACGCCTTATCCGAAGCGACTTCGGTCAGGCGCAACACCGAGGTCAGGCCGGCGGCATCGGGCAGCCCCAGATCGGCCAGGATACAAGCATAATCATTGGCCCGCGCCAGGGCGACGCCATCGGCCAGAGTGCCACAGCAATCGGCTTTCCACCCGGCCATCGCCTCAGCGAGCTTGATCTCGATGAGGCGTTGGTCGCCAGGGTTATCCTCGATGACGAGGAGCCGTTTGGAGGGGGCGCGGCTATTCATGGTTTCATGAAGATGACGCATGATGGACGGCTTGTAAACGGACTGAAAACAATTGCTTTTACAAGCAGAGCGGTCATAGCAGCACCCCGACCACCGCACCGGTCAGGCACGACGCCAAGGTTCCCGAAACAATCGACCGTCCCCCAAGCGCGACAATGTCGTCGCGCCGCGATGGCGCCATGGCCGACAGCCCGGCGATCATGATCCCAAGCGAGCCGAAATTGGCGAAACCGCACAGCCCATAGGTCATGATGACGCGCGAGCGTTCCGACAGCACGCCGGCCGGTAAATGGGCCAGATCCACATAGGCCAGCAATTCATTCAGCACCGTCTTGGTGCCCATCAGCGCCCCAGCCGCCACCATTTCCGACGCCGGAATCCCCATCAGCCAGACGATGGGGGCCATGACCCAGCCGAACAATCGCTGCAAGGTGACCGGCGCCCCGAACAGATCGGGAAACAGGCCGAGCAGGCTGTTGACCAACGCCACCAGCGCCACCAAGACGATGAGCATGGCGATGATGTTGATGAGCAAGGCGACCCCGTCGGTGGTGCCGCGCACCACCGCATCCATGGAGCTGCCGTAAGCCGTCGGCGCTTCGCCACCGCCGGTCCGGGTATCGTCGGGGACCATGATCTTGGCCACCATGACGGCGGCGGGCACGCTGATCAACGACGCCGTCAGCAGATGGCCGACCGGATCGGCAATCACCCCGGTCAGGAACGTGGCGTAAAGCACCATCATGGTGCCGGCGATGGTGGCCATGCCGCCGGTCATCACCACGAACAGCTCGCCCCGGGACATGGTCGCCATATAGGGGCGGATCAGCAGCGGCGCCTCGACCATGCCGACGAAGGCATTGGCCGCTGACGACACCCCGACCGCGCCGCCCAGGCCCAGGCTGCGTTCAAGCAGCCGCGAAAAGCCTTTGACCACCAGCGGCAGGATGCGCCAGTGATACAGCAGCGCCGACAGCGCGCTCATCAGCAAGACCAGCGGCAGCGCCTGAAAGGCCAAGACAAAGCCGGCGGCCGGATCGGTGATTGAAAACGGCGAGCGCCCCCCGCCGACATACCCGAAAACAAAGGAGGTGCCGGCGATCGTCGCCGATTGCACCGCCGCCACCACCCGGTTCAGTCCCAAAAACAGCGTCTGCGACAGCGGGAATTTCAGCAACAAGGCGGCGATGAGAAATTGCAGGAGCAATCCAGCCACCACCACCCGCCACGAAACGTGGCGGCGTTGCTCGGACAAGGCCCAGGTGATGGCCACCAATCCGGCAATCCCGACGATGCTTTGAATCGCGGCGCCAAACTCCGCTGCCATCACATTCACGGACGCGGCTGCTTGGCCAGCCATTCCATCACGCCGGGGACCATGGATTTGCAGGTCAGGGCAAAGGACGTCATCAGCTTGTCCTTTTCCTGGCTCATGTGCAGCAGGTTGTCGACCACCTTGCGCAAGATGTCTTTGCCCAGATTGGGGTGCCCCAGGACCACGGGCGCCTTATTGCCAAAGGCCTGGCGCAGCGAGGTGACCAGAACTTCCGCCTTGTCGATATTCAGGCGCTGGATTTCCTCAAGGTTTTCGGCGGCGATATAGCAGAGAACCTCGCCATAGACCTTGGCGTTGGCCTTGTCCAGGGCGGCGACGACGTTAAAGAACGCCTTGTCGCGGGCGAAGAAATCCCAGGCGTGATCTTCCAGCAACTTGCGGTAAAATTCGTACATCTCGCGGTTCCAGACGGCGACGCCGGCGATCGCCTGGGGCCGGTTCAGCAAGATATCGACGAAATCGGGACCGGCGGCAGCCTTGACCTTGGTCAGCACTTCCGGGCTGAACGTCCCCACCGTGGCCACCGATTCGGCGCTGCGCAGCGCTAAAATATCCTCTTCGATGGCCATCACCTGCTGGTAATGCAGATGCTGGCGATAGGCCTCCAGCAACGGCAATTGCCAGCCAAAGGCGATATAGCGCATCAATTCGCGGACCTTGCGTTCTTCCACCGGATCGGCGGCGACGCGGGTGACCTCGACCTGCTCGGTCTTTTTGATCAGGCCAAACAGCGCCTTTTTGGTCACCGTCTCGGTCACCGTCTGCGGCGTCTTTTCCGCCTCGAACACTTTTTTGGCGCAGGTGCGCACCAACAATTGCTGAATTTGATTGAGCGAGACATTGCAGACCAGAATCTGGTCGTCGTCGCGCACCGGCTTGCCCCCCTTGGCAATCACGATGTCGTCGCACTCGGCCCGATGCTCGATGAACACCGAGATGAAATGTTCCAGCGGCTGCGGATGGGCGATCAAATCCTGATAGCTGAGGCCAGGATCGATCAGACTCGCCTGCTGGAAGCGGGCCAACACCCTTTTGAGGCCGTCGATGATAGCCTTCTTGGTGGGGCCGTCGATGTCAACCGGCGGCGGCAGAGTGATGGCGTTCATGTGATAAAGAACCTTGGATTAAGCCCGAACCCCAATGGTTTACCGCGTCCACCCTTCCTAGGCAACATTGCCTTCGTTTTGATCCTTAAGAAGGAGCCAAGTCAGTTCATGTTTGTTGTGGGACAAATGCATGAGTTTCGAGCCGGGAATGGCGGCGAAGGCGGCGGCGGTGGCGTGGTCGGTCTCGCCCTGGAACTTGATGGTGCACAGGAAATTCCGCACCAAACCGCTGTCTTGCCAATTCCGCACCAGCCGGTACAGCCGCTCGGGATAGCAGATGATATCGGAAAACAGCCAATCCACCGGCCCGATACTGGCGGGATCAAGACCAAAGGCGCTTTCCTGGCGGATGGAAACCCCGGGCATGGCCACCACGCGCGGGTCCAACGGCGCCTTGTCGATGGCGATCACCGACGCCCCCAACGACGCCAAAACCCAACTCCAGCCGCCCGGACAGGCGCCCAGGTCCAGACAGGTCTCGCCCGGTCCGGGGGCACGGCCCAGCACGGTGAAGGCATCCCATAATTTCAGATAGGCGCGGCTGGGCGGATTGACCCGGTCCTCGATCAGCTGACATTCGCCGTTGGCGAAGGGCGACGAACAGACCGGCGCCGCCAATAATGTGTGTTCGTCCAGCAAGGTGAACGACCCCAAGGGGGCGCTGGGGGCCTTTTGGCCAAATTCCAGCGGCTTGGCCGACACCTTGGGCAATTTATCCACCATCAGCGCCGTGCGCCGATGCAGCCCCGGCGCATAGGGCCACCAGTTGCGCTGAATGGCCTTCAACGCCCGCGCCCCCTCGCCAATGGAAGCGACGGGAATGCGCAGCACGTCGTGCCAGACATTCTGCGCCCAGGCAGCCGGCTTGGCCGGACCGGGGGAAAACAACAGCCGGCCATGCTCGGCGACGATATCGCCCAGTTCATGGCGCAACTCGGCCTCGAACCCCTCGGGGGCCAGATAGCCGGTCCAGCCGGTGGGCTGAGGCGGAGAAGAAAGAGCGTCGTGGATCATGGTGCGGGCTCTATAGCACAGCCGCGCGCCGAAAACCTCATCGGCTCGATTGCGCCAGATTGCTTTCCATCTGCGACAGGTAAGAGTTGACGATGCGGTCGAATTCGCCGCTGGCCCTCAACTGCGCCAGCCCGTCGTTGAAGCGGGCGCACAATGCCGGATCGCGAAAGGCCACTTGGTACGGGGTGGGGGGAAAAACCTCGTGCAGACGCAATTTCTGCGTCACGTCCACCCGGCTGCGCACGTCGGTTTGACCGGCAAACCAGCGAAAGATGTTATCGTCGGCCACCACCGCCTGCACCCGCCCGCTATACAGCAGCAAGGCCTGGACCGCCTGATTGGCTTCCTCGCGGTAGCTGGCGGCGGTATTGGTGGCGCGGGCGTAATCCTCGCCCAGATAGATGTGCGCGTTTTGGAACGCGACCACCGATTTGTCGGCCAGATCGGCGACCGAGTCGATGCGCAGGTCGTCCTTGGCCAAGGTGATGACGTAATTGTGATAGGTGACGTGGGATTGGGAATAACACGCCGCCACCCCGGTGCCCGGCTGCATGGTCAATGCCGCCTCGACATCGTTCGATTGCATTTCCTTGGGCACACGGGCCAGCACCGTCAGCTTGGGCACCATGGTCAGCCCGACCTTGGCCAGGGATTGGCGCACCACGTCATATTCGATGCCGCGCCAGCCATCGGCGATGACATAAGGCGGCACCGAACGCGGCACCGCCACGGTGATGTCGCGCGCTTGCGCCCCACCACAGGCCAGCATCGCCGCCACCCCGGCGCCGACAATCTGCATTGCAGCGTTTTTCATCGCCTTATCTCCCCCCCGTTCGGGCGAGTTTAGCGGCTTCGCCTTGTGCGCAGAAACCAGCTTTATGGTGTAAACGGCGAATTATTGGGAAAGCGGGAAATCCTACTCCGCCTCTTCCGTTTTACGGCGGTGCTGGGTCATGCCGACCTCGTCGAGGAAAATCTGTTCCTTGTGGTCGGCCTCTTCCTGTTCGCGTTTCTCGCGATTGGCTTGGGTGACTTCATAGGTTTTTTGGGTGCGAAAGGCCTCGGCCAGTTCGTCGCGGGCGATTTCGACCTGTTGGCGGATGGTGTTGAGACGGGCGAACAAATTCTGCCGCTGCACCATCCAGGCGCGGTGATACGCACCGTACATGAAGCCGATGCCGGTGGCGTCGGCGGCGGCCAATTCCTGTTCCTGGCGCAACCGCACCTCGGATTGCAGGATGTCATGCAGGGTTTTTTCTTCCTGACTCTGGAGCGCGGTCAGCACCCGCCGCTTTTCATCCACTTCGAACTTGGCCAGACGGATCAGCGTCTTCAAGCCTTTTGCCGGCTTGGCCATGGCTTAGCGCCGGCCCATTCCATCGCCGTCGAACGGCATGCCCAACACCTGGGCCAGCTGGGCATAGCAATCGTGCAACGAGGTGGCGTCCTTCTTGCCCTGGGTCAGCAGTTTTTCCAGCATGGGGTAATAATGGACAGCCTCATCCACCGCCGGATCGGTGCCCTTGCGATAGGCGCCCAGGCGGATCAGCTCGGCCATGTCTTCATAGGTGGCCAGCAGCTTGCGGGCGCGGCTGACCAGGGCGTTTTCCTGTTCGTTGTTGCAGCCCGGCATGGTGCGCGAGACGCTGCGCAAAATATTGACCGCCGGATAGCGGCCACGATCGGCGATGGCGCGGTCCAGCACGATGTGGCCATCCAAGATCCCGCGCACCGCGTCGGAAATGGGTTCGTTGTGGTCGTCGCCATCGACCAGAACGGTGAACAGACCGGTGATCGAGCCCTTGCCGGTGCCCGGCCCGGCGCGCTCCAGCAGACGCGGCAACTCGGCGAACACGGTTGGGGTATAGCCCTTCGAGGCCGGCGGCTCGCCCGCCGACAGGGAAATTTCGCGCTGGGCCATGGCGAAGCGGGTGACCGAATCCATCATGCACAGCACGTCCTTGCCCTGATCGCGGAAAAATTCCGCCACCGACAGGGTCAGATAGGCGGCTTGACGCCGCATCAGCGGACTTTCGTCCGAGGTCGAGACCACGATGACCGAGCGTTTCATGCCCTCGGGGCCAAGATCATCCTCGATGAACTCACGCGCTTCGCGGCCTCGTTCGCCGATCAGGCCGATGACCGAAACATCGCATGACGTGTTCTTGGCCATCATCGACAAAATCGACGATTTGCCGACGCCGGAACCGGCGAAAATGCCCATGCGCTGCCCCCGACACATGGTCAGGAAGGTGTTGACGGCGCGCACCCCCAGATCGACCTTGCCGGAAACGCGTTGACGGGCATGGGCTGAAGGCGGGGTGGCGCGGATGGGATAGGAATCGTCGCCCATGGGCAGCGGCCCCAGGCCATCCACCGGTTGGGCGAAAGCATTGATGACCCGGCCCAGCCAGGCCTCGCAGGGGTGAACCACCGGATCGGTTTCGTGGACTTCGGTGCGACACCCCAGGCCGATGCCGTCAATGGCGGTGAACGGCATCAGCAAGGCGCGGCCATTGCGGAACCCCACCGCCTCGCACGGGACCCGCCGCCCATCACGGGCGACAACGTGGCAGCGATCCCCGACGGAAATCTGGCGTTGCACGCCGCCAGCCTCGACCAACATGCCCTGAACCCCGGCCACACGCCCGTAAACCTGGACGTTGGGAAGGCGGTCGATATCGGAGATGACGTTGCGAACCTGAAATTTCAAGGCGATATCCCATCTTGTTGGGCGCTTGCCGACTTGCAGTCGCCAGCTTACCCCCGTATGGTTACTCAATCCTCAAGAAGTCGGTACGGGGTACGGGGAATGCGTGTGCTGGTGGTCGAAGACGACCGGATGATGGCTCAGGTCATCGAGACCATGCTCAAGGCCGAGGGAATGGTGGTCGACACCACCGCTCTGGGCGAGGATGGGCTTGAGATCGGCAAGCTGTACGATTACGACATCATCCTGCTGGACCTGATGCTGCCGGACATGGACGGCTATGAGGTGCTGCGCCGCCTGCGCGCCTCGCGCATTGAAACGCCGGTGCTGATCCTGTCGGGCTTGACCGAGCCGGACAAGAAGATCAAGGGACTGGGCTTCGGCGCCGACGATTACCTGACCAAGCCCTTCGACAAAGGCGAATTGGTCGCCCGCATTCAGGCCATTGTCCGCCGCTCCAAGGGCCACGCCCAATCCATCATCAAAACCGGCAAATTGTCCGTCAATCTGGACCAGCGCACCGTCGACGTCACCGGCGACCCCTTGCACCTGACCGCCAAGGAATATGGCATCTTGGAATTGCTGTCCCTGCGCAAGGGCCAGACCCTGACCAAGGAACAATTCCTCAATCATCTCTATGGCGGCATCGACGAGCCGGAACTGAAGATCATCGACGTCTTCATCTGCAAATTGCGCAAGAAATTGTCCACCGCCACCGGCGGCGACAATTACATTGAAACCGTCTGGGGACGCGGCTATGTGCTGCGCGACCCCGACGGCCTGGGTCATGCCCACGCGGTTTAATTTTTTTCATTCCCCCAGGATGCGCAACGCCAGCTTGCCCCCATATGATGGGGAAATGCGGGCTTGACGCTGCAAACGCGAAAGCGTTTGCTGAGTGTCGGCTTGTTCCCTGCCCCCCATGTCGCCAAGGTCCACCCTTCATGTCAGCACCCGCCAAACCCAGCGCCGAGCCCATCACCGCGCGCGCGCAACTGGTCGATTGGCTGGCCTCGGGCAGCAAGCCGTCATCGCATTGGCGCATCGGCACCGAACACGAAAAGTTCGCCTTCACCACCGACGATTTGCGACCGCTGCCATACGAAGGCGAGCGCGGCATCCGCGCCTTGCTTGAGGGCATGACCCAATTCGGCTGGCGACCGATCGAGGAAGACGGCCACGTCATCGCCCTGATCGACGATAGCGGCGCCTCGGTGACGCTGGAACCGGGCGGACAGGTGGAATTATCAGGCGCGCCGCTGGAAGATATCCACCAAACCAATTGCGAGACCTATACCCACCTCAAGCAGGTCAAGCAGGTGGCTCAGGGCTTGGGCATCGGTTTTCTCGGCATGGGCTTTCAGCCGAAATGGGGGCGCGCCGACACCCCGTGGATGCCCAAGGGCCGCTACCAGATCATGCGCGATTATATGCCCAAGCGCGGGGCCAAGGGCCTGGACATGATGCTGCGCACCTGCACCGTGCAGGTTAATCTGGATTTCGCCAACGAAGCCGACATGGTCAAGAAGTTCCGGGTTTCGCTGGCCCTGCAACCCCTGGCAACGGCGCTGTTCGCCTCCAGCCCGTTCATCGACGGCAAGCCCTCGGGCCTGTTGTCGTCGCGGTCGGATGTGTGGACCGATACCGACCCCGACCGCTGCGGCATGCTGCCCTTCGTCTTCGAAGACGGCTTCGGCTTTGAGCGCTATGTGGATTACATGCTCGACGTCCCCATGTATTTCGTCTATCGCGACGGCAAATACATCGACGCCTCGGGCCAGTCATTCCGCGATTTCCTCGCCGGGCGGCTGCCGGCCCTGCCGGGCCAGGTGCCGACCATCGGTGATTGGGCCGATCACATGACCACGGCCTTCCCCGAAGTGCGGCTGAAGAAGTTCCTGGAAATGCGCGGCGCCGATGGCGGGCCGTGGCGGCGTCTGGCGGCGCTGCCGGCCTTTTGGGTCGGCCTGCTTTACGACAGCGCCGTCTTGGATGCCGCTTGGGACGTGGTCAAGGATTGGTCCTTGCCCGAACGCGAGCAATTGCGCACCGACGCCCCACGCCTGGGCTTGCGGGCACAGGTCGGCGGCCGCAGCCTGCGCGACATCGGCGTCGAAATCCTGGCCCTATCGGCGCAGGGCTTGCGCAACCGCAAGCGCTGCAATGATTCGGGCCGTGACGAAAGCATCTATCTCGACACCTTGCAGGCCATCGCCGCCTCGGGCCGCACTCCGGCCGAAGAAATGCTGGATGCCTATCAGGGGCGCTGGAACCACAGCGTCGATCCGATTTTTTCCGAATACGCTTATTAAGAACAAAGGGGACGCGACCATGGCAAAGTGCCAAAATCTGGCTGACGTGCGGGAAAACATCGACCGCCTGGACCGTCAGATCGTGCCGCTTTTGGCCGAACGTGCCGATTACGTGCGACAGGCCGCCGGCTTCAAGCAGACCAAGGCCGCCGTCGTTGACCAAGACCGCATCGAGGCCATTGTCTTGAAGGTCCGCCACATGGCCATGGAAGAAAGCTGCGATCCCGACGTCATCGAGCGCATCTATCGGTCGATGATCGACGCCTTCATCATCTTCGAAAGCCGCGAGTGGATGCATCTGCACGAGACCAAAGAGTAACGCAAAAGGGTCACTTAAGAGTCCGTTAACCTTCACTGTTGCACCGCAACATCAGCGCATAGAATCCGACTCCTCCGAAAGCTGAAATCGTGGGGGCGTCATGCGGCTTCATTCCTTGTCCATCGGCCAGCGCATGCTGGGCGGCTTCGCCGTTGTTCTGGTCATTTTGTCGATGGTTTCCGGCTTCGCCCTCCATGGCATGGGCCGGGCCGACGACCATCTCGACCAATTGCGCCAAACCCAGCGCGTCGTCTTGGCCGCCAATCAGGTCGAGCGCGAGTTCCTGGTGCTGCGCCGGGCCTTGCGGGAATATTCCCTGGAAGCCACCCCGCAGACCCAAGCCACCCTGACCGGCGCCGACGAAGCCTTGGCCAGCGCCATTGCCGCCCTGGTGCGACAAGACGAAAATGACAGCCGCCTCAGCGAACTCAAACGCATCTTCGCCGATTACCGCGCGGGCATGGCGGTCCTGGTGGCGGAAATCAACACCAGCGGCGCCATGTCCTCCGCCAGCTATGATCGCATGCTGGATCTGGGCAACCGCACCACCACCCTGGTCGGGCAAATCGGCACCGAGTATCAGGCTCTCTCCGAGCGCCAGGGCGAAGCGGCGGAACAGACATCCCATGCGGGCCGCGACCGCGTGCTGGTGGGAACGGTTCTCGCCCTGATCGCCGGCATCGTCCTGGCTTCGGCCCTGACCCGCGCCATCGCCGGCCCGTTGCGGCAGATGACCAACGCCATGAACGCCCTGGCCCAAGGCAACCTGTTCGTCGATATCCCGGCGTGGCGCCGCTCGGACGAGGTCGGGGCCATGGCCCAGGCCATGGATGTGTTCAAGCAAAATGCCTTGGGCCTGGAAAAAATGCGTCTGGAACAGGAAGAAGCCAAAAGGCGGGCCGAAGCCGAACGCACCCAAGCCCTGCGCGACATGGCCCGCGTGTTCGAGGAACGGGTGTCCAGCGTGGTCACCCAGGTGTTCGCCTCGGCCAATACCTTGCGCGGGGCGGCCGAAAGCATGAACAGCGGCGCCAGTCACGCCGGCCATCACGCCGTCAGCGTGGCGCAATCGTCGGAACAAGCCTCGGCCGGCGTGCAAAACGTCGCCACCGCCACCGAGGAATTGGCCGCATCGATTCGTGAAATCGCCCGCCAGGTCACCTTGTCCGCCGATACCAGCCGCATGGCGGTCGCGGAAGTGGACACCGCCATGGCCAGCGCCGACCAACTGGCCGAAGTGGCCCGGCATATTGGTCAAGTGGTCACCCTGATCAACGAAATCGCCGGCCAGACCAATCTGCTGGCGCTCAACGCCACCATCGAAGCCGCCCGCGCCGGCGAGGCCGGCAAGGGTTTCGCCGTGGTCGCCAACGAGGTCAAGTCCTTGGCCAATCAGACCACGCGGGCCACCGCCGAAATCGCCACCCAGATCGACCAGATTCGCGGTGCCGCCCATGCGGTGGTCGGCGTCATTGGCGGTATCGGCCAGACCATCCGCACCTTGGATGGGATTTCCCAAGGCATCGCCGCCGCCGTCGAAGAACAAGAAGCGGCGACAGCGGAAATCGCATCCTCGCTGGAACGGGTGGCCGGCAGCGCCCAGGCCGTCAGCGACAGCATCACCCAGGTCAGCCACGCCACCGAAACCAACGCCAGCACCGCCGAAACCGTGCTGGTGGCGGCCAATGACCTTAATGCCCAGTCGCAAACCCTGGGCGAGGCGGTGGACGGCTTCTTGTCCACCGTCCGCGCCGCCTGAACGGCCGGCGATCATGACGCCGCGCCGCCACGGGCTTGAACGCGATTATCCGTATCCGTGCCATCCCCTACCGCCCCGACTCCGGCCTTATGGCCGGGGCCGGGGCCAAGGTCGGGGCCAAGGTCGGGGATGGAGCGGCGCTGTGCTTACGCCGGTAGAGACGGATAATCCACATACCCTTCACGGCCGCCACCATATAACGTGGCCCGGTCCAGGCTGTTCAGGTCCGCACCCTGACGCAGGCGGCGGACCAGATCGGGGTTGGCGATGAAATCGCGCCCGAACGACACCAGATCGGCGGCATGGCTGTCGATGGCCGCCTTGGCGCTGTCCACGTTCAGGCAGTTATTGGCCATATAGACGCCGCTGAAACGGCGGCGAAGGGCGGCGAAATCCACCGCCGGGTTGGTGTCCCGAGTCTGACCGGTGAGACCTTCGATCATGTGGATATAAACCGGACCGATGGCGTTGAGCTTGTCCACGGCCATCTCGAACAAGGGCTGCGGATTGCTGTCGGCGCAATCATTGATGGGACCGGCCGGCGAGAGCCGCACGCCGACGCGATCGCGTCCGATTTGGTCGCAGACCGCCTGCGTCACCTCGGCCAGCAAGCGGGTGCGGTTGTCGATAGAGCCGCCATAAGCGTCGTCGCGCTTATTGGCGCCATCCTTCATGAACTGATCGATCAGATAGCCGTTGGCGCCGTGGATTTCCACGCCATCAAAGCCAGCGGCCCGAGCATTGGCGGCGGCGCGGCGAAAATCGTCGACGATGCCGGCAATCTCGGACACTTCCAACGCCCGCGGCGCCGACACCGCTTCGAAACCCTGCCCCAGATAGGTCTTGGTCTCGGCGGTGATGGCCGAAGGCGCCAGCGGCGCCGCCTGCCCCGGCAACAACGAAACATGGGATATCCGCCCCACATGCCACAATTGCATGAAGATACGGCCGCCGGCCGCATGGACGGCGGCGGTGACCGGCTTCCAGCCCTCGACCTGTTCGGCGGAATGAATGCCCGGCGTCGCCAGATAGCCCTGGCCCATGGGACTGACCTGCGAGCCTTCGCTGACGATCAGGCCGGCACTGGCCCGCTGCGCATAATATTCGGCGGTCATCGGCGCGGCGACGTTGCCGGCGCCAGCGCGGTTGCGGGTCAGCGGCGCCATAACCAGGCGGTTGGAAAGCTCTAAACCACCAAGACGGAACGGCTGAAACAGCGGATGAATATCGGCGTTGGTCACGCGCATCTCCTTTGCGATACAGTTTGTCGGCTTGACTGGTGAAAATGTGTATTATAATGTTCGTTAATCTTATCGTATAGCGCGGATTTCCTATCATGAGCGCCTTGCAAATTATCAAATCAGAACACCGGAATTTGTACCGCGTTCTTCACGTTCTGCGCAGCGTCGGCTTCGCCATGCGCGATGGTCAAAGCTTCGACACCGCCTTGCTGGCCGCCATCATCGACTATATCGACGCCTTCCCGGAACGCTTCCACCACCCCAAGGAAAACGAATATCTTTTCAAAGCCTTGCGCCGGGTGTGCTCGGTGGCTGAAACCACCTTGGCCGAGTTGGAAAAGGAACACCACGAAGGCCCCGAGGAAATCGCCCGCCTGCGCGCCGCCTTGGCCGAGATCGATGCCAATGTTGCCGGCGCCCCCGCCCGTTTCGCCGAAATGCTGATCGTTTACGCCGAAATGAGCATGGGCCACATGCACAAGGAAGAAAGCATCATCCTGCCGCTGGCGGCCAAGGAACTGAGCCCCGAGGACTGGGGCGCCCTGGATGCCGCTTTCGCCGATAACCGCGACCCGCTGTTTTCCGAGGACGCCCGCGAGGAAATGCGGTCGCTGTACAGCCGCATCGTCGCCCTGGCGCCGGCTCCGTGGGGCGTCGGCGGCTAAGAGGTTAAGCTTCGTCTGGGGTTTTCGTCACCAATTGCAGGGCATGGACCGGACCGGCCAATTCATCGGCCAAGACGGTGTTGACCATGCGGTGACGTTCGACCCGCGACTTGCCGGCAAAGGCTTGGGCGACAATGGCGACCTTGAAATGGGTTTCGCCGACATGGTCGGCGTGGCCCGGCTCGGTCATGCGATGGGCATGGCCGGCATGACGATGGGAATCGTCGATGATCTCCAGGCTTTGCGGCGTCAGGGCCGAGGTCAACTTGCTTTCGATGGCGGCACGAACCGACATGAGGACATCCTTTCGCCGATGGAAAGCAGGATCTGGGGGGGAAAACCACCAGCGTCAAGCCCCGCCCGGCAAAAAGCCGGCACTCACAGCCAGTGGGAAACGACAATCCGGCCCTTGATCAATCCGGTCGGCGTGCGCTCCTCCATCGAGGTTTTTTGCGCGAAGCGCAACCCATCGACGGCGACGTCGGCAACGTTCTGGTCGGCGACGCTGGGCACGCCATGGAACGTCCCCTGACCCCCGAAAAAATAATGGGCATCCTGAATTTCGCGTTCTTCCTCGGTAACCTCGCCCAGGGTGGTGGTTTTGTCATAGGCGCCGACGACGATGCCGGGCTGGTCGTCGAAAGCGTCATCAATGGCAATGAAGACCAGGGTACACAGACCGGCGATGGTGTATGGCACCCGATCTTTCAGCGGCACTTTTTGCTGGCCCTGAACCCAAGCCATCACCTTGGCGCTTTCCCCCGCCCAATCAATCGCCGCATCCAGAATGGAGGCACCCCCCGCCCCCTTGCGCGCCATTATCAGGGCGAAATGCAGGCAATTGGCCGGACTGGTCCGCGGCGCGCTTTTCTTCGCCGTGGCCTTGGTTTTTTCCAGCACTGCTTGGCGGATGATTCCTTCAAAGGCCATTTTTTTGACCGTCGCATTGCCCTCCTTGTTCGCGGCCGCCTGTTGGGCGGCGGCAATGATCTCGTCCTGCAACGTGACGTCGCCGATGCCCGCCATCTTCAGCTTCATCCGCACGGAGGCGAAAGGATCCTTGGCCGGAACGTTCACCTTCATCTCCATTGCCTGCAAGCAGCGACCAGGGACGAGCGGCCGGGCGGCGGCGGCCGGGCCGAAGCGGGTGGGCGGAATGGCGGCGGCGGTCTTGGCCTGCACCGTCATCGCCGGAGCGGAACCGTAGCGGGTGGGCGGAATGGCGTGACCGGCCACCGGCTTGACTGGCGCAGCCCGAACAGGCTGCGCCACCGCGGCGGCAGGGGCGGGATAGCGAGTCGGCGGAATCGGATGCCTGGCCATGGAGCTTCTCCGGCGGAAACGAACACCGGAGAAGCTAACATGGAAAGCGGCGCAGAGCCGCAACAAGCGCAACTTAGGCGATCAAGCCGCCCGCACCGAGTGCAGGAAGTTTTGCACTTCGGCCCGCAACCTTTCGCTTTGGCTGCCCAGCAATTCGGCCGCCGACAGCAACCCCTCGGCCGCTTGCGCGGTTTCGCCGGCGGCTTCGCGGACAGTGCTGATATTGCGCGAGACACTGTTGGTGCCCTCGGCCGCCAATTGGACGTTGCGGCTGATTTCCTGGGTTGCCGCGTTCTGCTCTTCAACCGCGGCCGCGATGGCCGAAGCGATTTGGTTGATATTGGTGATGGTGCCGCCCATGCCCTCGATCGACGTCACGGTCGCCCGCGTCTCGGCTTGAATGCCGTTGATCTGGGAGCCGATTTCCTCGGTCGCCTTGGCGGTCTGATTGGCCAGCGCCTTGACCTCGTTGGCGACCACGGCGAAACCCTTGCCGGCATCGCCGGCGCGCGCCGCCTCGATGGTGGCGTTCAACGCCAGCAAATTGGTCTGGCTGGCGATGTCGTTGATCAGCTTGACCACCTCGCCGATGCGGGCCGCCGCCTGGGACAGCCCCTGCACCATCTCGTTGGCGCGGCCGGCCTCGGTCACCGCTTCGGCGCTGATGTCGGATGACCGCGTGACCTGTTGGCCGATCTCGCTGATCGCCGCCGACAATTCCTCGCTGGCGGCGGCCACCGTCTGCACGTTGGCCGAAGCCTCTTCCGCCGCGCTGACCACCTGAGTGGCGCTTTCACGGCCGATGGCGGCGGTTTCCCGCATTCCTTGGGCGATGGAGCGCAGATTGCCGGCGGCACTGACCACGGCGCCGACGATATCGCCGACACTGGCTTCGAAGCTGTCGGCGACACGAGCCATGCCGGCGACGCGCTCGGCTTCGGCCCGCTTGGCCGCCTCTTCCTGTTCGGCTTCCAGTCGCACCTTGTCGCGAGCATTGTCGCGGAACACCAGCAGGGCCTTGGCCATGCCGCCGATCTCGTCGCCGCGATCATCGCCGACCACCGGGCTATCGACATCCCCCGTCGCCAAGCCATGCATGCGCCGTGTCAAGCCCCCCAGCGGCGAGACCACCGAATGGATCGCCAACCAGGCCAACGTCAAACCAATAACGATGACAAGAGCGGCAACCATGCCCATTTCCAGGGCCAGACCACGGACCATCTCATCGACGTCATCGACATAGACACCCGTTCCGACCACCACATTCCAGCCCTTGGCGAGTTGGGCGTATGACACCTTGGGAGAAGGTTTGTCCGATCCTGCCCGGATCCAACTATACGACACAAAACCACCGCCTTGCTGGGCGGCCTTGATCAGGTCCAAGGCGAAGGAAACGCCGTTGGCGTCCTTGACCCCGGCCATGTTTTTCCCGATCATCGCCTTGTTGGTGTTCACCAAAGTGGTCCCATCCAGGGCGGTGACGAAAACGTAGTCGCCTTTTCCAAAGCGCATGCCGTCAAGGGCCAGGAACGCGAGACGGCGGGCCTCGTCCTCGGACAGGCGCCCGGCTTCGACTTCTTGACGATAGTTGGCCATGACGCCGATAGCGGTCTCGACGATGTCTTGGACCTTGGCCTGATGCTCGTCCATCACCGATGCCGAAATCAGCTTCAGGCTGTATCCCGCCATCAGCACGAAGGCGACAATCAAAAGAATGACTGGCGACCAGATTCGAACACTAATAGATGCATTCCGTAAATTCATGGCAACCCCCGCCTTTGATCCACTAAAGCGAATGTCAGCCGACATTAGTAGTGGGCTTAGTTAAATTAGACAAAACTAACCATAAAGCCATACAAACGAAAAGCTATATTTGCCAGAATCTTAATGGTTACCATCAACCGGTTTGATCTTCGCGCCTCGACACGCAACAGGTGGCAAAGCATGCCTTTTGTATGCCAGATTATCCTCACCTTGCCTCGCTCGCCGCCGCCCATCATTATAGGCGGATGAAAGCCAACGCTTCGAAACGCGCGTGGTCGAACAGGTCCCCCGAACCGCCGCCGCAAGCGGCAACGCGGACTTGCGACCACCCTGAGTGCACCGCCGCCGGCGAATACCGGGCGCCGCGGGCCCGCGACCAATTGAATCAGTATTACTGGTTCTGCCTGAACCATGTCCGCGCCTATAACGCCTCGTGGGATTTCTACAAAGGCATGACCGCCAGCGAGATCGAGGACGAGATCCGCCGCTCGACCACCTGGCAACGCCAGACCTGGCCGCTGGGGGCCAAAACCGGCAACAAGCACTTTACCTTTTCCATGCACGACCCCTTGGGCGTGTTCGAGGAAGAGGCGGAAGAGATGAAAAAAGCCCGCACCCGCCCCCCTTCCCCGGAAGAAGAAGCCCTGCGCGTCCTGGGGTTGACGGAAATGCCATCCGTTGCCACCCTGAAAGCGTGTTACAAGAAACTGGTCAAAAAGCATCATCCCGATGCCAATGGCGGCGACAAGGATGCCGAGGAGACCTTCAAACAGATCTCTTTGGCCTATAAGGCCTTGCTTGACAGCCTGACCGCTGAAGACTGAACGCCGGACTCGACCGGCCAAAAGGGAAAAGCTCACCATCATGACCGCGAATACTGCCAGCCCGCTCGCTTCGGACCACCCGCTCGCCATGCCCGACATCACCTTGAACGTCCGTGACGTTTTCGGCCTCGACGTCGATCTGAGCGTCCCCGCCTTCAGCGTCGGCTCGGAACACGTTCCGGACATTGATCCCGCCTATCGCTTCGACCGCGACACCACCTTGGCCATCCTTGCCGGTTTCGCCTTTAATCGCCGCGTCATGGTTCAGGGCTATCACGGCACCGGCAAGTCCACCCATATCGAACAAGTGGCGGCGCGGCTGAACTGGCCATGCATCCGCGTCAATCTGGACAGCCATGTCAGCCGGATCGACCTGATCGGCAAGGACGCCATCGTCTTGAAGGACGGCAAGCAGATCACCGAATTCCGCGAAGGCATCCTGCCGTGGGCGTTGCAGCATCCCTGTGCCCTGGTGTTCGATGAATACGATGCCGGCCGCCCCGACGTCATGTTCGTCATCCAGCGCGTGCTGGAAGTCGAGGGCAAGCTGACCCTGCTGGATCAGAACCGGGTCATCCGCCCGCATCCGGCCTTTCGCCTGTTCTCCACCGCTAACACCGTCGGCCTGGGCGACACCACCGGCCTGTACCACGGCACCCAGCAGATCAACCAAGGCCAGATGGACCGGTGGAACATCGTCGCCACCTTGAACTACCTGGAACACGACGCCGAATGCGCCATCATCGCCGCCAAGCTGCCGACATATGACACCGACGAAGGCCGCACCCAGATCAGCCGCATGGTGTCGCTGGCCGATCTGTCACGCCAAGGCTTCATGAATGGCGACATTTCCACGGTGATGAGCCCACGCACGGTGATCACCTGGGCCGAAAACACCAGCATCTTCGGCGATATCGCCTTTGCCTTCCGCCTGACCTTCCTCAACAAATGCGACGAGGTCGAGCGCCCGGTCATCGCCGAATATTATCAGCGGTGCTTTGGCGTCGAACTGCCCGAAACCTTGGCGCGGGTCGCCCTATAAGGAGGCTGGCTGGTGCCCGAGCGCAATTCAGCCCCGCCGTCGTCATCGACGCCAGCGCGGGAAGAAAGCCCCGCCGACACCATGAAGCGGGCCACCGCCATGGCGTTGCGCGCCATTGCCGGCCGCGCCGATCTGGATATCGGCTATTCGCCCGGCGCCGCCAGCGTCCGCGGCGTCGAAATCAAGCTGCCGAGCCCGCAAAAGAACCTGACGGCGGGCGATCTGGTGCGCCTGCGCGGGACCGCCGATGCGGTGGCGCTGCGTTTTCGCTATCACAATGACGCCGTCCACGCCCGCCGCATGCCGCCCGACCCGCAGGCCCGCAAGGTCTATGAGGCGGTGGAACAGGCCCGCATCGAGGCGTTGGGGGCGCGGCGCATGGCCGGCGTCGCCGAGAACATCGCCGGGGTGCTGGAACAACGCTGTCGCGCCGAAGGTCTGGACCGCATCACCAAGCGTGACGACATGCCCTTGGCGGAAGCCATGCGCTTCATCGCCCGCGAACATTTCACCGGAGCCGAACCGCCGGCGGCGGCGGAACGCGCCGTCAATCTGTGGCGCCCCTTCATCGAGGAAAAAATCGGCGGCGGCCTGGATCGGTTGAAAGACCTGATCGCCGACGAAGACGGTTTCTCCGGCGGGCTTAAGGATCTGCTGTTCCAATTGGATATTTTCGCCGACAGCGAACTGGAATCGGAAGAAAAGCAATCGGACGAAGAAGGCCAGGACGCGCGCGAGGGCCAATCCGAAGGATCCAAGGACAAGGAAAGCGACAGTCAAAGCCAGGGCCAACAGGGCGAGGGCCAACCCAAGGCGGCCCCCAGCGCCGCCGAAGGCTCGGGCGAACAAGACGGGCTGGAAAGCGCATCCGAGGAAGTGCTGATGGCCGGCGCCGGCACCGAGGAAGCCGGCGGGCCATCGCGCCAGCGCCAGAATTTCACCCCGCAAGCCGGGGCCAATGGCGAAAAGCCCTATCACCCCTATACCACCAAATACGATCAAGTGATCGTGGCGGAAGAATTGTGCGAGCCGGAAGAACTGAGCCGGCTGCGCAATCAACTTGACCAGCAAATGAGCCATTTGCAGGGCGTAGTCGCGAAACTGGCCAACCGCCTGCAGCGCAAATTGATGGCGCAGCAAACCCGCTCTTGGGCTTTCGACCTGGAAGAAGGCATGCTCGATACCGGCCGCTTGGCCCGGATCGTCGCCAATCCCACCCACTCGCTGTCGTTCAAGATCGAAAAGGAAACCGATTTCCGCGATACCGTGGTGACGCTGCTGATCGATAATTCCGGCTCCATGCGCGGCCGCCCGATCACCGTCGCCGCCATGAGCGCCGAGATCCTGGCCCGCACCTTGGAACGCTGCGCCGTCAAGGTCGAGGTTCTGGGCTTCACCACCAAGGCGTGGAAAGGCGGCCAAGCACGCGAGCAATGGCAAGCCGACGGCAAGCCGCAACAGCCCGGCCGCCTGAATGATCTGCGTCACATCGTCTACAAGGCCGCCGACGCCCCCTGGCGCCGCGCCCGCAAGAATCTGGGGCTGATGCTGCGCGAAGGCATCTTGAAGGAAAACATCGACGGCGAGGCGTTGCTATGGGCGCATGACCGCCTGATGGGACGCAACGAACAACGCCGCATCCTGATGGTGATTTCCGACGGCGCCCCGGTCGACGATTCCACCTTGTCGGTCAATTCCGGTAATTACCTGGAAAAGCATCTGCGCGACGTCATCGACTATGTGGAAACAAAATCGCCGGTGGAACTGATCGCCATCGGCATCGGTCACGACGTCACCCGCTATTACCGCCGCGCCGTCACCATCATGGACGCCGAGGAGCTGGGCGGCGCCGTCATGCGTCAACTGACCGCTTTGTTCGATGAAGAAGAGGTGACAGGGCCAATCCGGCCTGGACACAGATAGATATTGAATGTACACCTTTGTCTAAACAATCAGTATGACCAAAGACTTAAAACGCTCCATGGCTCAGCCTTGGGGCGTTCTGTTTTTTTCCAACCGGATCGATACCCCGCACGGCCCCAATTCGTGCTATAATTTATCGGTTAATTATCGACGGTGAGGTGAGGAGGCAACCATGCCCGTCTCGACCGTGACCTCCAGCGTTTCGTCGCAAGTGACCTATCCGGTCATGGTGAACGGCTTCCTGTGCTACAGCGCCGCTGAAGTGCAGGCGGTTCGCCGCGGCCAATCGCCCGACTCGGTCAAGCCCGGCGCAGCCCCCAGCGCCAACGGCGAAGCCGCCGCCGCGCAGGCGCAAGTTCAGGCTCAGGCTCAGGCGCTGACCGAAGCGCAAAACCGCATTGCCCAATTCGCCCAAGCCCCGCAAGACGTCATCCGCCAAGCCCAGCAACAAGGCGCCCCGCGCGGCGGCATCGTCGATATCTACGCCTGACAGCAAAAAAAGCCCGCCGGTCGTTGATCCGGCGGGCTTAAGGCGGGGGGACAATCGGAAAAGTCAGGCGACGCGGCGGCCGGTCATGCCCTGAATATGGGCGTGAATGGCGGCGGCGGTATCGGGGTGGGCCAGGGCTTGATCGATGATCGCCTGAACATAGCCGGCCTTGGTCCCGCAGTCGTAACGGGCGCCGACAAAGCGAAACCCGGACAGCCCGACCTGGGCGATGGTGGCGGCGATGGCGTCGGTGAGCTGGATTTCTCCCCCCTGGCCTTTTTGCTTACGTTCCAGAGCGTCGAACACCACCGGATCAAGGATATAGCGACCGATCACCGACAAGGTCGACGGCGCTTCGTCCGGCGTCGGCTTTTCCACCATGCCGCGGGCCCGGGCCACTTGGCCGTTTTCCTCGATGACGTCCAAGATACCGTAGCGATTGACGTGCTCCACCGGCACGTTCTCCACCGCCACCAAATGGCCACGGGTGATTTCCCACTGCTTGACCATCTGCGCCAGCGCGCCGGGCTTGCCGAGAATAAGATCATCCGGCAGCAGCACGGCGAAAGGATCGTTGCCGATCACCGGTCGGGCGCACCACACCGCATGGCCAAGACCCAAGGGGGCCGGCTGACGAACAGCGGTGATGGTCACCCCTTTGGGGCAGGTCGAGCGGGCGATTTCCAGCAATTCCAGCTTGCCGCGTTCCTCCAACTGGCGTTCCAGTTCGGGCGAGCGGTCAAAATGGTCAACCAGCAATTCCTTGCCCTTGGCGGTCACCAGAACGATGTCGGTGATGCCGGCCTCGGCCGCCTCTTCCACCGCGTACTGGATCAGGGGCTTATCCACCACCGGCAGCAGCTCCTTGGGCAGCACCTTGGTGGCGGGCAGAACACGGGTGCCCATACCGGCGACAGGAAGAACGGCCTTGCGGATCATGGTCAACTCTTTGGTTCGAGTGTTTCGATGCCGGCAACAATGCCCGGTCATCGTGTCGCGACCATGACGCGATTATGGCGAATCGGGGGCGCAGCCCCCTGATTACTTCAATCCGGTCTCGCCATAGAATTTGTCGGCCCCATCATGCAGGGGAATGGGAATGCCATCGCGGGCGCTGTCGGCCTTGGTCAAGCCGCGCAACACCGGATGCAGATGGGTGAGCGCGGTGAAATTGGCATGAATGGCCTTAAGCCAGTCATGCGTCGTCTCCCCGCTCATGCGGGTCGTGCTGACCAGCAGGGCGCGGACCTGAAGACTGGCGATGTCGTCCTTCACTCCGTCATAGCTTCCCTTGCGCACGCTGGCATGGGTCACCCAGGCATGGTGCTTGAGAAAGGATTCCAAGGTCTTCGATTTGATGGCGATGGGCTGGGCGTCACATTCGCTCACCGCCATTTCCGCCTCCGGCATGGGGTGAAAGCCGGTATAGATGGCGGCGTCGATATTGCCCTCGCACAATTCCGGCGTCTGTTCCGACAATTCCAGCTCGACCGCCGGAGCCAAATCGCCTTCGGACAGCCCAGCGGCGTCCAAAGTAGCTTCGGCCATGGCCCGCTGGAACGAACCGGGCCGCCCCAAATTGACCCGCTTGCCCTTAAGATCGGCAAGGCTTTCAATGCCGGCGCCTTGCCGCGCCAGCACCAGCACCGATTCCCCCGGCAAACTCATGATCGCCCGCAATTCAGCGAAGGGACCGATCTCTTTGAACGGCCCTGTCCCGGCCTGGGCGAATTGGGCGGCTTGGGCCTGAACCACGGCAAGCTCGACGGTGCCAGCCCGCAAGGCGGCCAAATTGGCGGCCGAGCCCGACGATGGCAACACCGCGCACGTCTGCCCGCCCGGAGCTTCCTTATTCAGCACCCGACACAAGGCGCCAGCCGCCGGATAGTAATACCCGGTCACCTCGCCCGAGCCGATCAAGACCGGCCGACCGGTCTCCGCCCAAGCAGGAACCGAGGCGAACCCCGCCGCCACAAGCATGCACACCGCCACCAATCGCCCCACGGGTCACCCCTTTCGTCGTCAAAAAAGCTCAATATTGTGTGGGCGGCGATCATAGACGGAACCGAGGCTGGACCGAAAGCCCCCTTAGCCGAAAAACCTATGCCGATGGTATCGTAAAACCCTATAGCACGGTCAAAACGAAAGGAATTTCCCTAAAAAGCGATTCAAAAGGGTTGCTATCGGCTTTTCAAATGGACACAATCGGCCCGGTTCATAAGGCCAGATCAATGGCTTCGTCGGTGTGACGGCGATAAATGAAGGGGAGAGGGAATAATGCAGAAAGGCTTGCTCGCGCTTGTGACTGCCGTCGTGCTGTCCGCCCTCGCGGTTCCCGCCCAAGCCATTCAATGCGTTCCCTATGCCCGCCAAATCTCCGGTATTGATCTGCAAGGCGATGCCTGGAAGTGGTGGAATGCCGCCGCCGGTCGCTATGATCGTGGCCGCACCCCCAAAAACGACGCCGTCATGGTTTTCGGCCGTCAGGGCTCCATGCGTTTCGGCCATGTCTCGGTGGTCAACAAGGTCGTCAACAGCCGGATGATCCTGGTTGATCACGCCAATTGGGCCCCGGTCCGCAGCGCCGGTCGCGGCGCCATCACCAAGCTGGTGCCGGTGCTCGACGTTTCGCTCAAGAACGATTGGACCACGGTCCGCGTTTGGTACGAACCCAGCAGCAGCTTCGGCAGCAAGGTCTATCGCACCGATGGCTTCGTCTACAACCCTTCGCGCCGCACCACCCCCACCAAGAACGCCCTGCAAAGGGTTGCCCTGACCCGCTCGGCCCTGGCGGTCTCCGCCGCCGAACGCGACATGACGGCCGAACGCTCGGTTGTCGCGATCGACGTTCCGGCCAAGCCCGAAGAAATTAAGGCCCCGGTTGTGGCCAAGGCCAGCGAACCGACCGCCGCCCCGGTTGTCGTTGCCGCCCCGGTTGTCGTTGCCTCCTCGGTTACCGCCACCGCGCCCGCTCCGGTCGCCCCGATTGCGCCCCCGGCCGCCCCGGTCGCCGTCGCTGCCGCCCACACCGCGGAACTGCCGGCCCCCGCCGCGCGCTCGACCTCGGTTCAGGTTAACGACAATCTCGGCACCGCCATCGTCGTCGCCAAGAATTCGTTCGGCCCGCGCGGTTCCGCCTCGAACTTCATGTTCAACTAACCTCTTCACCCAAGACGCTTTTACGACCTGACCCTTTGGACTAAGATTGTTGACTCAGTGTCACATCTTTGGTCCCGATGGTTATGTCCCCTTCCCTTCCGGCTTCGGCTTCATTGTCACCGATCCAATTATTGGATCTGGTCGATGACGTCTTGTGCCTATGCGACGGCGACACCATCGTCTGGATCAACGAATCGGGCGCCAGCCAATTGGGCGGCAGTCGCCAAAAGCTGATCGGCACCTCTTTTCGCCACTTGCTGCATCCCGATCATCGCCGCCACCTCGATGACGGTCTCGGCGCCCTCGCCGACGACCCCAAGGGCCTCCCCATGATCCTGGCCCGTCCCGATGGCGGCACCATGGCCGCCTTGGTGCTGTCGCGTTGCTTTGGCGACAATGTTTACGGGGTGGTGTTGCGCGATCTGACGGGACGCATGCCCGCCTGGGACACCCTGGTCCGCGCCGTCACCCGCTTGGAAGAACGCGCCCGCGACCTCAGCCGTCAGGCCAGCTTCGATTCGCTCACCGGCCTGCCCAACCGCACCCTCTTCATGGACCGGCTGAATCAAGCCGTGCATCAGGCCGAACGCAACGGCCAGATGGTTGGACTTATGTTCATCGACCTTGACGGCTTCAAACTGGTCAACGACACCCTGGGCCACGACATGGGCGACCTGCTGTTGCAGGAAACCGGCCGTCGGCTGGCCGCCTGTATCCGCTCTGGCGACACGGTGGCGCGGTTGGGTGGGGACGAATTCACCGTGCTCATGCCCAATCTGGGCACCTATCAAAATGCCCCCGCCGTTGCCGGCCGCATTCTCGACACCTTGAAAAAGCCGTTCGATCTGGCCGGGCGCGAAGCTTTTGTCTCGGGCTCCATCGGCATCACCGTCTTTCCCGACGACGCCGCCGATGCCCTGTCCATGCTGAAAAACGCCGACGCCGCCATGTATCGGGCCAAGGAACACGGCAAGGCCAATTTCCAGTTTTTCACCACGGATATGAATGCGGCGGTGGAAGAACGCCTTGCCATCAAGACCGGCCTCAGCCAGGCGCTGGAACGGGGCGAGATGACCTTGGCCTTCCAGCCCAAACTGGACCTGAAAACCGGCGCCTATACCGGGGTCGAGGCCCTGTTGCGCTGGAATGCCGCCGCATTGGGCCAAGTGTCACCGGCCAAGTTCATTCCCGTGATGGAAGAATCCGGGCTGATGGGGCGTGTTGGCGAATGGGCCATCGACGCCGCCTGCCGGCAATATCGCGACTGGCTCGACCACGGTAAAACGGCGCCACGCATCGCCATCAACCTGTCGGTGCGGCAATTGCGGGCGGCGGGGTTCGTCACCCTGGTCAAGAGGGCGCTGGAACGCACCGACGTCCCGGCCTCGGCCCTGGAATTCGAAATCACCGAAGGCATGGTCAGCCGCGACAGTGATAGCGCCGTGGCCATTTTGCGCGAATTAGCCGATATGGGGATCGGTCTGGCCATGGACGATTTCGGCACCGGCACCTCGTCGCTGTCGGTCATCCGCCGCTTTCCCATCGATTCGATCAAGATCGACCGCGCGTTCATCGCCGATATCGCCACCGATGCCAGTTGCCTGGAAATCACCCGCGCCATCATTTCCATGGGCCACGCCCTGGGCCGGCGCATCATCGCCGAAGGGGTGGAAACCACGGATCAAGTCGTGGTGCTGCGCCAACTCGGCTGCGATGAAATCCAAGGCTATGTGCTGGCCCCGCCGGTCCCCGCCGATCAACTGGCCGCCCTGCTGACCACCCCCTCGCACGTATAGGTGCGGCGCACAACCGCCCCTTTCGGGTGGGATTAAGAATTGCACCAAAACACGGGTAGGGCAAAACCTACTCTTTCCCTTGCATCCCCGGCCGGCGTGCTTATAATGCCCTTTATCCCGCCGTGGCCATTGGGGTCGAGCCGGGCAAGGAATAGTGATATGGCCGCCCAGCAAAGCCGACCGATCGACATCGTCATCGCCGAAAAGAACCCGTTGCTGCAAAGCTCTTTGGTGAAGATTTTCGCCGGCGACGAACGCTTTTGCCTGGCGGCGGTCACCGATGATGGCGAACGCTTCATGGAAGCGATCGAGCGAATTCCCTTTGACGTCGGCATCATCGGTTGGGAAATGCCGTATATGGATGGCCGCGCCGTGCTTCAGGCTTTGCGCAATCGTCCCGACACGCCGCGCCTGATCGTCTATACCGGCAGCCCCAACCCCGATGTCCCACGACAGGCGATGACGCTGGGCGCCGCCGGCTTTTGCTCGAAGCGGGAAACACCGGAACAATTGCTCGACACCATTCTAGCGGTGGCCGCCGGCCGCATGGTGTTTCCGTTCATCGACGTCTCGTCGCTGGCTTCGGACCCGCTGGCCGGCCTCACCCCGCGCGAGCGGGAATTGCTGGCCGCCCTCGCCAGCGGCCTGACCAATCAACAGATGGCCACCCAGCTGGATATCTCGCTCAACACGGTGAAGTTCCACCTGAAAAATCTGTACGACAAGCTGGGCGTCGGCAATCGCGCCCAGGCGGTGGCCTTTTACCTGAAGGGCCGCGAGGGACGCTGACCCCTCGCATCATCGTTCAGGCTGCGTTCAGGCGAGGCGGGCAACAATGCCCGCCTCTTCTTTTCCTGACCGGAGAACACGATGAATTCCGCCGCCCGCTACGATGCCGTCGCCATGGCCTTGCATTGGTTGATGGCCCTGATGATCATCGGCCTGTGGAGCCTGGGTCTGGTGCTGGAAGATTTACCCAAGGGCGATTTCCGCAGCCAGATGTTCGGTCTGCACATCAGCATGGGCACCATCATCTTGGTTCTGACCTTCGCTCGTCTGGGCTGGCGGCTGGCCCGACCGACGCCGGAATTGCCCGCCGCCATGGTCGGCCTGGAGCGTCTGGCCGCCGGCGCCGCCCATATCGGCCTCTACGCCCTGATGGTTGGCTTGCCCCTGGCCGGGATCTTGCTTGTGGAAACCGGCGGCCGGCCGCTGTCGGTGTTCGGCCTTCAGGTCCTGCCGGCCCTGATGGAGAAATCCGAAGTCCTGCATGATGCCTTCGAGGGAATCCATAGCGCCTTTGCCTGGATCTTGGCCGTGCTGGTCGCCGGTCACGCGCTGGCGGCGTTGCGTCACCACTTCCTGCTCAAGGATGACGTGCTCTCCCGCATGCTTCCGGGTGGGAAATAACCACCCTGTTCATTTTCCTTGTAGCGCAAGATTGACTCTCCCTGCCCTCTCGGGCAGGGTTCCGCCCCTCCACAAGAGATTTGTGCCTTATCCCCGCGGGTGTTCCTTCTGTCGCCGCAAGCCGCCAGGATAAGAAAAAAAGATCATCTTCGTGGGAGGGAGTTGGGGTCATGACCGAATTGCGCGACGTCCGCCACGGCCAGTCGCTTTGCGCCTATGAACTGCGCAAGGCGACCGAATCGGCTGCGCGCGCGGCATTCGCCCTGCTCGGCCAAGCCGATAAAAGCCAAGGCGCCGCCGCCGCCCTGGCCGCCATGCAAGCCGAGCTGTCCGCCCAAGCCATCGACGCCCGCATCATCGCCGGAGAACCGGAACGACGCCTGGGCGACCCCACCCGGCTGCCGCGCTGGGATCTGTTGATGGACCCGGCCGAAGGCGCCGGCTTCCTGACCAAGGGCATGACCAATGCCATGTCCTGCCTGGCTTTGGCCCCAACCGGATCGCTGTTCGATCCCGGCCCGGCCTTTTACATGGAAAAGCTGGTCGCCCCGCCCCAGGCCGCCGCCTGTATCGACCCCATGGCCCCGGTGGCCGACAAATTGGCCGCCTTGGCCCGCTGCCTGGGCAAGGATGTTTCCGACCTGACCATCTATGTGCTGGAAAAGCCCCGGCATCGGCCCTTGGTCGAACGCATCCAAAGCCAAGGCGCCCGTGTCGCCTTGTATCCGGCCGGCGATGTCGCCGGTGCTGTTCTGGCGGCCATGCCCGATTCGAATATCGACGCCCTGATGGGGACCGGCGGCTGCCTGGAAGGCCTGCTCGCCGCCTGCGCCGCCAAGGTCATGGGCGCAACCTTCCTGGCCCGGCTGGACCCGCAACTGGCCACCGAACGCCGCGCCGTGGCCGAGGCCGGGCTTGACACCACAAGCTGGCGGGACTTGGCCGAGCTGGTCCGCAGCGATTGCGTGGCATTTTGCGCCACCGGCATCACCTCGGGGCTGTTGCTGGACGGGGTCGAACGCTCGGGCAACAGCGAGCGCACGCACAGCTTGCTGGTCGGCGGCGGCGCCGGCGACCGCCAGATGCTGGCCTCGTGGCACCGGCTGGCAGCGTGAAGGGACCCCCCATGCCCCCCATCGCCGCCGATGCCGCCCCCATCATTCTTGGCGTGGTCGGCGATTCCGCCGCGGGCAAAAGCACGTTATCGGGCGGCATCGCCGCCATTTTGGGCCATGACCGCGTCGCCATGCTGCAAGCCGACGATTACCACCGCTATTGTCGGGCCGAACGTCGCCGCATCGGTGTCACCGCCCTGGACCCGGATGGCAACCATATCGACATTTTAGAACAGCATTTGTGTCTGCTGCGCCAAGGCCAGCCGATCCTCAAGCCGGTCTATGACCATGTCCACGGCGTCTTGGCCGCGCCCGAGCGCCTGGAGCCCAAGCCCTTCGTCATAGTCGAGGGTTTGTTGGCCTATCACACCCGTGGCCTGCGGGATTGCTTCGACGTCAAAGTCTTCGTCGAACCGGACGAGGATTTGCGCACCCGTTGGAAACTGGCCCGCGATTGCGCCGAACGCGGTTATACCGCCGATCTGGTGCGTCAGTCGCTGGACCGGCGCGAGGCCGATTCCATCGCCCATATCCAGCCGCAACGCACCTTCGCCGACATCGTCGTCCGCTTCGCCCCCGCCGCCGAACACCCCGATGAAGCCGGCGCCGGCCTCAACGTCCGGCATCTGCTGCGCCCGACCCTGCCCCATCCGGATTTGGGTCCCGTGCTTGATGCCGGCGGCAAAAACGGCTTTCACCTGGCCTTGGCCCGCGACAGCGACGGCAAGCCGGTGGATGTTTTGGACATATCCGGCCGCATCGATGGCCGCCGGGCCAAGGCGGTCGAGGATCTTTTGTGGAGTCTGATCCCCGAAGCCAGCCATTTGCGCGCCCCCCTGGGCCGCTTCACCGATATCCAAGGCAAGGCTTCGATCAGCCATCCCTTGGCTTTGTCACAATTGCTCATCACCTATCATCTGGTCAAAGCCGCCTTGGCGGCGTTCCGCGACCAGGGCACCCGCTAACCCGCACAAGGACGAGACGATGACCGCAGCCGCGCCCAGCACCGCCACCCATGCCGAGATGGCCTCGGCCATCCGCTTTTTGTCCATGGATGCCATCGAAAAGGCCAAGTCCGGTCATCCCGGCATGCCCATGGGGATGGCCGACGTGGCCACAATCTTGTTCACCCGTTTCCTGAAATTCGACGCCAAATCGCCCAAATGGGCCGATCGCGACCGCTTTGTCCTTTCCGCCGGCCATGGCTCGATGCTGCTGTACGCGCTCGGTTATCTGACCGGCTACGACGATCTGGACATCGAGCAGATCAAGAATTTCCGCCAGTTGGGCTATCGCACCGCCGGACACCCGGAATTCGGTCACGTCTCCAACGCCGACACCACCACCGGCCCGCTGGGCCAGGGCATCACCAACGCCGTCGGCTTCGCCTTGGCCGAGGCCATGCAGGCCGCCCGTTACGGCGCCGGCATCAGCAATCACTATACCTATGTGGTTGCCGGCGACGGCTGTCTGATGGAAGGCATCAGCCAGGAAGCCATCACCCTGGCCGGCCACCTGAAGCTGAACAAAATGATCGTGCTGTGGGACGACAACCACATCTGCATTGACGGCGACACCGCGCTTTCCACCTCGGACGATCAATGCGCCCGCTTCGCCGCCGCCGGCTGGGCCACCGCCAAGATCGACGGCCACGACCCCGAACAGATCGCCGCCGCCATCGCGGCGGCGCGCAACGCTGACAAGCCGACCCTGATCGCCTGCCGCACCGTCATCGGCAAGGGCGCCCCCAACAAGTGCGGCAGCGAAAAGGTCCATGGCGCCCCCTTGGGCGCCGACGAGATCAAGGCCGCCCGCGACGCCGCCAACTGGCCGTACGAGCCTTTCGTCATCCCCGAGCATGTGCTCAATGCCTGGCGCGTCGCCGGAACCCGCGCCACCGACGAACGCGCTGACTGGCAAGCCCGCGTCGATGCGCTTGCCCCCGCCGCCAAAGCCGCATTCAACCGCACCCAGGAAGGCCGTCTGCCCGATGGCTGGCAGGCCGCCGTCCAGGCCTTCAAGGCCAAGATTTCCGCCGAACAGCCGAAGGTGGCCACCCGCAAGGCCAGCCAGGACGCCCTCGAAGTCCTTACCGCCGCCATCCCGGAAATGATCGGCGGCTCGGCCGATTTGACCCATTCCAACCTGACCAACACCAAGGCCTGCGCCCCGTCCATCGCCGCCGGCGCCTTCGCCGGCCGCTATATCCATTACGGCATCCGCGAACACGGCATGGCGGCGGTGATGAACGGTCTGGCGCTGCATGGCGGTTTCATCCCCTATGGCGGCACCTTCCTGATTTTCGCCAATTACCTGTGGCCGGCGCTGCGCATGTCGGCGCTGATGGAACAGCGGGTTCTGTACGTGCTGACCCATGATTCCATCGGCCTGGGCGAGGACGGCCCCACCCATCAGCCGATCGAAACCATCGCCGCCCTGCGCGCCACCCCCAACACCTTGGTGTTCCGCCCGGCCGACGCGGTGGAAACCATGGAAGCCTATGAAGTGGCGCTGTTGAACCACAAAGGCCCCAGCTGCTTCGCCCTGTCGCGCCAGAACCTGCCGACCTTGCGCACCACCCACAATGCCGACAACCTGACCGCCAAGGGCGCCTATGTGCTGTCCGAGGCAGACGGCAAGCGTCAGGTGACGTTGCTGGCCACCGGTTCGGAAGTGTCCATGGCCTTGGAAGCCCAGAAGCTGCTGGCCGCCAAGGGGGTGGCCGCCGCCGTCGTCTCCATGCCGTGCTGGGAGCTGTTCGACCAGCAGTCAAAGGAGTATCGTGCCGAGGTCCTGGGTGAAGGATGCGTGCGAGTCGCCGTCGAGGCGCTCAGCACCTTTGGCTGGGAACGCTATGTCGGCCTGGATGGCGCGGTCATCGGCATGACCGGTTTCGGCGCTTCCGCCCCGGCCGACAAGCTGTACGCTCATTTCGGCATTACCGCGGATGCGGTGGCGGACGCGGCCCTGGCCCGTCTGTAAAAGAATTCATAAGGGAGAATAAGAAATGCCTCTCGTTTCCATGCGCCAACTGCTCGACCACGCCGCCGAGTTCGGCTATGGCGTCCCGGCGTTCAACGTCAACAACATGGAGCAGGTCAAGGCCATCATGGAGGCCGCTGCCGAAACCGACAGCCCGGTCATCCTGCAAGCCTCGGCCGGCGCCCGCAAATATGCCGGCGAGCCTTTCCTGCGTCACCTGATCCTGGCCGCCGCCGAAGCCTATCCGCATATCCCGGTGTGCATGCACCAAGATCACGGCACCAGCCCGGCGGTGAACATCCGCGCCATCCAATCGGCGTTCTCGTCGGTGATGATGGACGGTTCGTTGCTCGAAGACGGCAAGACCCCGTCCGATTGGGATTACAACGTCGCCGTCACCAAGAAGGTGGTCGACCTCGCCCATGCTTGCGGCGTCTCGGTCGAGGGCGAGCTGGGCTGCCTGGGTTCCCTGGAAACCGGCATGGCCGGCGAGGAAGACGGCATCGGCGCCGAAGGCAAGCTGGATCATTCCAAGCTGCTGACCGACCCCAACGAAGCCGCCGAATTCGTCAAATTGACCAAGGTCGACGCCCTGGCCATCGCCATCGGCACCAGCCACGGCGCCTATAAGTTCACCCGGCCGCCGACCGGTGACGTGCTGGCGATTTCGCGGATCAAGGAAATCCACGCCCGCATTCCCAACACCCATCTGGTCATGCACGGTTCCAGCTCGGTGCCCCAGGACTGGCTGAAGATCATCAACGAATTCGGCGGTGATCTGGGCGAGACCTATGGCGTGCCGGTGGAAGAAATCGTCGAAGGCATCAAGCACGGCGTGCGCAAGGTCAATATCGATACCGATCTGCGCATGTCGGCAACCGGCTCGATCCGCAAGTACATGGCGGAGAATCCGAAGAAATTCGATCCGCGCGATTACCTCAAGCCGGCCATGGCCGGTATGAAGGGCATCTGCAAGGCGCGCTACGAAGCCTTCGGCACCGCCGGCAACGCGTCCAAGATCAAGCCGGTTTCGCTGGAAGACATGGCCACGCGCTATGCCTCGGGCGATCTGGACCCCAAGATCAACTAAGAAAATCAGGGCCGGGAACCACCATTCCCGGCCCTGATTCCGTCCACAGGGAGGAAACCATGTCCGTGCTGATCGCCCCATCTATCCTGTCCGCCGATTTCGCCCAATTGGGCGCCGAGGTCAAAGCCATCGACGAAGCCGGCTGCGACTGGATTCACATCGACGTCATGGACGGCCATTTCGTTCCCAACCTGACCTTCGGCCCGCCGGTGATCAAGGCCATCCGCCCATGGACCAAGAAAGTCTTCGACGTCCATCTGATGATTGATCCGGCGCAGCCCTATCTGGAAGATTACGCCAAGGCCGGCGCCGACATCATCACCGTCCATGCCGAGGCCGACAAGCACCTGCATCGCTCGGTCCAGGCCATCCGCGCCCTGGGCAAGAAGGCCGGGGTGTCATTGAACCCGCATACGCCGGAAAGCGTGATCGAATACGTCATCGACACCATCGACATGGTGCTGGTGATGAGCGTCAATCCCGGTTTCGGCGGTCAAAGCTTCATCACCAGCCAGTTGGACAAGATCGCCAGGATCAAGCGGATGATCGGCGATCGCCCCATCGACATTCAGGTCGATGGCGGCGTCACCGCCGATAATGCCGGCAAGGTCGTCGCCGCCGGCGCCACCTGCCTGGTCGCCGGCTCGGCGGTGTTCAAGACCAAGGATTACGCCGGAAACATCGCCGCCATCCGTAATTCCAAGGGCTGAACATAAGCTATTGCGCCCCAGCACCAACCCGAGTACCTACACCGGTCCATATTTCGGGGGCGGCCACAAGTCGCCCCCCTCAACGCCGGCCGCGCCAGCCGCGGCGGGGCAGAAAGGCCGGTAGATGTTCGTAGGCATGGATTTCGGCACCTCCAACAGTGCCGTCGGAATGGTCGATTCCAAGGGGGTGGCCCGTATTGTCAGCCATGACAATGCCGGATTGTCGGAACGTGCCCACTCGGACACCTTGCGCTCCATGGTCGCCTTCGACCGCGCCCATCGCAACGCCGACGGCTTGCCGCTGCCGCTGGTCGGACAAGAGGGCATCGCCGCCTATCTCAACAGCGGCGACGAATGCCGTCTGCTGCAATCGTTCAAAAGCCATCTGACCAGCCAACTGTTCACCAGCGCCACCATCTTCAACCGCCCCTACACCCTGGAACGGCTGATCGCCATCGTCGTCGAACGCTTGCGCCGCGGCGCCGAAGCCGACGGCAGCGCCCCCGTGACCCAAGTGGTCGCCGGCCGCCCGGTGCGCTTTGTCGCCGAAGACGGCAAGGATAGCGATGAATACGCGCTAAAACGGCTGTCCGAGGCTTTTGCCCAAGCCGGCATCGCCGAAATCGCCTTTGAATTCGAGCCCATCGCCGCCGCTTATTATTACGAACGCACCCTTGATCGCGACGAAACCGTGCTGGTCGCCGATTTCGGCGGCGGCACCAGCGATTTCTGCCTGGTGCGGCTGGGGCCAAGCCGGGCCGGCATGGCCAATCCCAAGGATGCCATCATCGGCACCAACGGCATCGGCATCGCCGGCGACACCTTTGATCGCCGCATCGTCGAGCGCGGCATCGCCGAATTCTTCGGCAAGAACACCACCTATCACAGCAACCGCAAGGATCTGCCGGTTCCCGACTGGATCTACGGCAAATTCTCGCGCTGGCATCATATCGGCTTTCTCGGCACCGGTTCGACTTTGCGCATGCTGCGCGATATCCAGCGCCACGCCAGCCACCCCGAGCGCATCGAGGATTTGCTGACCCTGATCGAATACAATTTGGGCTATCACCTGTATCGCGCCGTCGAGCAAGCCAAAGTGGCGCTGTCGCAGCACGAGGAAACCACCTTTGTCTTCGATCACGCCCCGGTGCGGGTGGAACGCCGCATCACCCGCGCCGAATTCGAAAGCTGGATCGCCCCGGAACGCGAACAGATCGAAGCCTGCGTCGACAGCCTGCTGGAAAGCACCGGGACGACGGCTTCCCAAGTGGATCGGGTGTTCATGACCGGCGGATCGTCCCTGGTGCCGGTGGTGCGCGCCATCTTCGACCGCCGTTTCGGCGCCGATCGGGTCAGTGCCGGCGGCGAATTCGTCTCGGTCGCCAGCGGCCTGGCCTATCGTGCCGCCGAATTGTTCGGCCGACGCTAAACCTCACTCAATAATGCGGCGGCGGTCGGTCGTCCTGGGGCGAGCGTTCGCCCGCCGATTCGGCGCTTTGCAGCCGATCGACCAGACGCCGCACCACCAATTGCAGGCGGGTGATTTCGTCTTGCTGCCACGCCATGACCTCGGACATCTCTTCCATCGTCTGCTCGTGGTGGGCCAAACGGATTTCCAGATCGGTCAGACGCGAGGCGGTATCTTGGGACATGAAGGCTCCGGGACGAGGAAGTCGTGCAATGCGGACATTCTGAATCCCATGCGCTTGATGGTGGTTCGCCTGGTCTCCCTGGTGCAACCCGGCGCTTGGGGGAGCTCGGTCATAGCATGGTAAAAAGGGGGCTTCCAGCTCGCTTCCTGTGAGCGAGGGGTGTGAAGGCGTGAAAACGGGGCGTGCGTAGACGCCCGATGACACGGCCCCGTCCGTATCGTGGCTTGGGTGCTTTGGCATTTTCTTGGCATTCGCGAAGGCCACAATGCCAATCTCCCCAGTGCTCCGGAGTGCCCTGGGGGGGGGGCCTAATTGGCTGATATCATTGTTTTTAAATGGTGCCGACGGAGGGACTCGAACCCCCGACCTTGGCTTTACGAAAGCCCTGCTCTACCAGCTGAGCTACGTCGGCACGGCCTTGTGCTTCACAAGGCGAGGGAAACTAGCTTTTGTCGCCGGCTTTTGCAAGCCCGCACATCGGGTTAAGCCAGTGGACGGACAAAGCGGGCGATGGCGCCGCGTTCGATGGCGGCGGCGATAAGCCGATCAATCTCGAGCCAGTGGCGAAGCATCTCCATCAACCGACGGGTTTCCGCGTGCCCTTCGCCATCCGAAGCGGCAACGTCGCAGGCCAGGGCATAGGCGGTTTCACGCAAGGACAACGGTACCGAGGCCTTAATGAATTCCAACGCCTGATTCATGCCGTCATCGGAATCCAGCAATTCGGCGCAAGCTGCGGTTGTCTTCAAGATCAGTGACGGGTCATAATCGCTGAAAACGGGGAGGAATTCGACAATTTCGCCGATCGTCTTCAATTCTGCGTCGGTCATGTTGCCGTCGGCGGCTGACACCAACACCATGACATAGACCAGACCTGCGTGATGGCTCAGCATGATTAACCTTCCCAGGAATTTACGGCATCGGACTTTAGGCTTGCGGCAAGGCCATGCGTCAAGCATAGATTTCCTGGGGATATATTTGTGACGCAAGGAGCGGGCGGTGGTGGTCAAGAAAACAGTTCTTCTGGTTGACGACAGCCGGGTCGCACGCATGATGACGCGCCGGATGATCGAAACCGATCGGCCGGGTTGGGTCGTGGTCGAAGCCGCGACCGGCGAGGAAGCCTTGGAAGTTTACGCCCGCGTCTTGCCCGACTTCGTCATCATGGATGTCAACATGCCCGGCATGGGCGGCATCGAGGCGACACGACGACTGAAATCGGTTTATCCCCAGGCGCAGGTGACCATGCTGACCGCCAACATCCAAGACCCGGTGCGCGATCAGGCCGAGGAAATGGGTGTCGGTTTCATGTCCAAGCCGGTGCGGGGCGATGTGTTGATGGCGTTTCTGAGCGTGGATGAAGCATGACCGACTTTCTTAACGACGTTCAGCGCGACGCGGTCACCGAAATCATCAACATCGCCATTGGCCAAGCCGCTTCGGCCCTGTCGCAATTGGTCGAGGACGAGGTTCGCCTGTCGGTGCCGCTGGTCCATTTCCTCACCCCGGATCAGGCGGCGGCGCGGCTGGACGAAGAAACCGGCGGCGGCGAATCGGTGGCGGTGCGGCAATCCTTCCAGGGCCGCTTCAACGGCGATATCTTGCTGATTTTCCCCGAACGCCGCAGCTTGCATCTGGTGCGGCAGATGTTGGGCGATGACCTGCCGGTGGACCAGTTGACCGAACTGGAACAAGAAGCGTTGATGGAAGTGGGCAACATCATTCTCAACGCTTGCCTGGGCTCTTTGGCCAATCAGTTGGGCATGGGGGTGGAAAGCTCGTTGCCCAGCTATATTCGGGGGCGTGGCGGCCGTATTCTCGACAATGGCGAGCGCCGCCCCCACGATGTTTCGGAAATGGTCATGTTCCTGCATGTGGATTTCGCCGTGAAAACCAAGGATGTTCACGGTTATCTGGCTTTTGTCATGGACATCACCTCGGCCCACCACTTTGTCGATGCCGTCCATGCCTATGTCCTGGCTCAGCTCGGAGAGTAAGATCATCGCATGCCAGGAATAGCTCCCGATCACATATTGCGGACAATCACCGATGCCGGCGAAATCGGCATCGTGTTGATTGGCCAGGACGGCAAGGTCGTGCTGTGGAATGCCTGGATGGCCAAGGCCTCGGGTATCGCCGCCGAGGCGGCTCTGGGCACCCGGCTCCATGAACTATTCCCGCAATTGGCGGGAGCGCGGGTTATCGCCGCCGTGGACGAGGCGCTGAACGGCGGTCTGTCGGCCATTTTATCATCGTCGATCAACAAACGCCTGTTTCCCCTGCGTCACGAAGGCCGTGCCCCCGGCAAGGTCGAACCCATGCAGCAGATCGTCGCCGTCAAGCCGGTGGCGGCGGCCAAGGGCGAGCGCGACTGCCTGGTCCAGGTGTTCGACGTCACCACCATGAGCCACCGCGAGGCGCTGCTGCGCCAGCAGGCCCGCACCATGCAGGCCTTGGCGGAAAATTACCGCCTCTCCGAACTGCACAATCGCGCCATCGTCGACAATACCGCCGATGCCATCGTCACCTTTGGCGAGGATGGCGCCATCGGCACCTACAACCCGGCGGCCATCCGTATTTTCGCCTATGACCCTTATGAAATCGTCGGCAAGTCGGTCGGCGTGCTGATTCCCGAATTGTTGAACGCCGATGGCGCGGTGGAAGCCGGCCGCTTTCTCGATATCCGGGCCGAAGTGACGGGCCAGCGCAAGATCGGCGCCACCTTTCCGCTGGAATTGTCGCTTAACGCCATGGAATTGGGCGGCCAGCGCCTGTTCGTCGCCATCGCCCACGACATCACCGAACGCAAGGCGGCGGAAGCCGAGCTGCGCAAGCAAAAGGAATGGCTGTCCACTCTGATCAACGCCATGCCCGATCTGGTCTGTTTCAAGGATGGCCGGGGCAAATGGCTGGTCGCCAATAAATTCTACCTCGATATCGCGGGTCTGGACCGCATCGATTACCACGGCCGGTCTTCCGCCGATCTGGCCCATATGTCGCACAGCTTCGGCGAGTTCATGCTGACCGGATCGCTGTCGGACGAGCGGGCTTGGCAGGAAAAAAAGCCTGTCGCCTACGAAAAGGAACTGCCCACCCCCGATGGCGGCACCAAGGTGTTCGACGTCATCAAGATCCCGCTTTACGAAGATGACGGCAGCCGTCGCGGTCTGGTCATGGTCGGGCGCGATGTCACCGAACGCAAGCTGGCGGCGGCCCGTATCCACCATCTGGCCCATCACGATTCCCTTACCGGCCTGCCCAACCGGATGCTGTTCCAAGAGCGTCTGCGCACGGCCCTGGCCCAAGCCAAGCGCCTCGGCCACGCGGTGGCGCTGATGTTCTTGGACCTGGACAAGTTCAAGGACATCAACGACACCCTGGGCCATCATCTGGGCGATCTGTTGTTGAAAGCGGTGGCCAAACGGCTGTTGCGGTGCGTGCGCGAAACCGACACCGTCGCCCGGCTGGGGGGCGACGAATTCGCCGTGATTCTGACCAATTTGGAAGATCCCGAAGGCGCCAGCAATGTGGCGGAAGCCATCATCGCCTCGATCAACGAACCCTTTGGCCTGGAAGAGCACGAGGTCAACACCTCGACCTCCATCGGCATCACCGTCTTCCCCGACGACGCCCCCGATTCCGAGCAATTACTGAAAAACGCCGATCTGGCCATGTTCCGTTCCAAGGCCGAAGGACGCAACAATTACCATTTCTACGTCACCGAGATGGATGCCGAGATCCAGGCGCGCAAAGTGGTGGAACACGATTTGCGCGTCGCCCTGGGCACCGATCAGCTGGAAATGCATTATCAACCGTTGATCGAGATGACTACCGGCGAAGTGGTCGGCTGCGAGGCGCTGATCCGCTGGAAGCACCCGACGCGCGGGTGGATCAGTCCGGTGGAATTCATCCCCATCGCCGAACGGACTGATTTGATCATACCGTTGGGCCGCTGGATCCTGCATCGCTCGTGCCTGCAAGGCCGCGATTGGGCGCGGGCCGGGTTGCCGCCCCTGAAAATCGCCGTCAACCTGTCGCCGGTGCAATTCAGGAACCACACCGCGCTTCTGGCCATGGTCGCCGACATTTTGGATCAGACCGGCTTTCCGCCCGATCTGCTGCAATTGGAAATCACCGAAGGCATCGCCATGCAGAACGTCGAGGCGACGGTGGATGTCTTGCGGCAATTGCGCGATATGGGGGTGCTGATCTCTATTGATGATTTCGGCACCGGTTATTCATCGCTGAATTATCTCAAGCGCTTCCCGGTGGACAAGCTGAAGATCGACCGTTCCTTTGTTGTCGATATCGGCCTGCATCCCGACAACGCCGCCGTGGTCAACGCCATCGTCACCTTGGGCCATTCGCTCGGCACCCGCGTCAACGTGGAAGGGGTGGAAACCATCGAGCAATTGGACTTCCTGAAAACCCACGGCGTCGACGAAGCCCAGGGCTTTTACTTCGCCAAAGCCCTGCCCCCCGATGACTTCGCCACCTTCGTTCGCGAAAAAAGCCCCTGGCCGCTATAGCGGGTAAACCGTCTGAATCACGGTGACGTAGATGGCGGCCAGGATGGCGGTGGTGATGACCCCAGAGATGCTGGCGCCGAGCGCGTGCGGCATGACGATGACGTCGCGGCCGGCTTTCGACACTTCCTTTTGCGCCACCTTGGCGGTGGTGGGAATGCACGACACGGCGGCGATGCCGATCACCGGGTTGAACTTCTTGCCCGAGGCAAAATACAGCACATAGCCGCCGATGATGCCGCCGATGCCGGAAATCAGCAACGCCAGCACCCCCAGCACCAGCAGGATCAGCACTTGCGGGTCAAGGATCAGCCGCGCTTCGCACAGCACGCCCAACAGCAGCCCCAGGAAGAAGGTCCCGCCATACAGAAACACCCCGCCCAGCAGGTCGATATAGGGCACCAAATTGCTTTCGCGGATGATGACGCCAAGGAACAGGCACATGATCAGCGGCGACGCCACCGGGAACAGCAGCGACAGCAAGATGCACAAGGTCACGGAGAACGCGATCTTCTGGCCCGAGGTGATCGGCCGGCGCGGCTTTTCCACCGGCATGGGCAGGGCGCGCAAGCGCTTGGGGATCAACAATCGGATCAGATAGGGATAGCCGCCATAGGTCAGGCCCAGATAGAGATAGGCGACCACGGTGATCGGCACGAATAATTCGCGCGCCAGGGACAACGAGGTAAACAGCACCATCGGCCCATCGGCGCCGCCGATAATGGCGACAGAGGCCGCCTGCCCCGGCGTCAGGCCCATGGCGATGGCGATGGGATAAATGACGATGGTGCCCAATTCGCCGAACAGGGCCAAGATCATGCTTTGAAACGGCCGCGCCATCACATAACCGACATCCAGCAAAATGCCGATGCCCAAAAAGACGATGCAGGCGATCAAGCCGTTACTGAAGGTGAAGGTATAGATCGGTTGCAGCCAGTTGATTTGCAAAATATTCATCAGCGCCGTCGCCTGCGCCGCATCATTGGCTCCGGCCAAGGCATCGACGAAAATCTGGTTGGGGCCGGCCCGCAACCAGCCGCCTTCGGGGACGAACAGAACGGCGGCGTTGATGGTCGCCATCCCCAAGCCCATGGGGATCATCAGCAACGCTTCCAGAACCCCCTTTTTGCCCAGATAGATCAGCACCACACCCAGGGCGATCAGCACCAGACGCATGATCAGGACGCTTGGCTCCGCCGCCGCCAGGGTGGCGATGCCTTGAAACAGGTCCAGAGGGTTCAGGCGTTCCATCGTGGCTCTCCGCCCTTAACCAATGCTCAGCAGCACATGCCCGGCATCCACGGCCTGGCCGGGAGTCACCGCGATGGCGGTCACCGTGCCGCCGCGATGGGCATGAACCGGAGTCTTCATCTTCATCGCTTCGATCACCGCGATCTTGTCGCCATCGGCCACCGTCTGACCGACGCTGACCAAAATGGACTCGACCATTCCGGCCAAGGGGCTGATCTCGTCGCCGGCACCGGCCACCGCAGGAGCGGCCGCGGCCACTGGCGGCGGCGCCGCCATGGGCGACGCGGCGACCAACGACGGCACGCCGGTTCCGGCGATCGAGGGATAGGTCGGGGCGGCATAACCGTTCTCGGTCAATTCCTCGACCAGCACGTCATAGACTTTTCCCTCGACGGTGATCCGCAGCTTCTTTTGCATGGAGCGGTCCTTAATGCGGGCTAGTGATGGGTGGACGGATGATGCGAACCGTGCTGGGCGAAACGCCCTTCGGCCGACCACCCGGCGGCACCGGCATTGCTGCCGATGTGCAAGATGCGATGGGCGCCGACCATGGCGTGGGCGCAGGCGGCGATGACCACCAGATGGTGGGGGGGAACGTCCGCCGCCACGGCCTGAGCCTGGGCCTGAGCCTGAGCCGGGGTCGGGGCCGGGGCCGGTTTCGCCATCCCGGCGCCCGGCGCGGCGGCGGCGCGGTCCGTCCAGGATAAAAGGCCGACGATCCCCTTGATCAGCAACGCCGCCAACAAGGCGATGAAGATGCCCAATCCATAGACGATCAGCGACAGGTTAAGTGCTTCTGGCACCGTATTCCCCCTTGCTATCCGGCCTTACAGCGGGATGTTGCCATGTTTCTTCGGCGGCCGGATCTCGCGCTTGGCCAGCGATTTGCGCAACGCCAAGGCAAGAATGCCACGGGTTTCCGACGGCATGATGACGTCGGTGATATAGCCTTGCGCCGCCGACAGATAGGGGGAGGCGAATTCCTCGCGGTAGCTGGCGGCCAGTTCCTTGGCCTTGGCCCGACGGTCCTCGGCCTCGCCCAATTCCTTGCGATACAAGATGTTGATGGCGCCTTCGGCCCCCATCACCGCGATTTCGGCGGTCGGCCAAGCCAACACCCAATCGGCCCCCATTTCCTGGCTGCACATGGCCAGATACGAACCACCATAGGCCTTGCGCAAGATAACGGTGATCTTGGGCACGGTGGCCGAGCCATAGGCAAACAGCATCTTGGCGCCGTGGCGGATGATCCCGCCGCGTTCCTGCTCGATCCCCGGCAGGAAGCCGGGCACGTCGACCAAGGTGACCAGCGGAATATTGAAGACGTTGCAGAACCGGACGAAACGGGCGCCCTTGTCCGAGGCGTTGATGTCCAGCGCCCCGGCCATTTCCGCCGGCTGATTGGCGATGATGCCGGTGACGATGCCGCCGATGCGGCTTAGACCGACGATCAGATTACGAGCCCAGCCGGCATGGACTTCCAAAAACGACCCTTCATCGACGATGCGGGCGATGACTTCGCGCACATTCATCGGCTCGGACGGATCGTCGGGGACCAGGGCGTCAAGGATCGGATCCGCTTCCACCGGAATGTCCGGCCATGGCTGATGCGGCGGGTCCTCGGTGTTGTTGGCCGGCAGATAAGACAGCAGCGCCCGGGCGATATCCACCGCGTGCTGGTCATTCTCGGCGACGAAATGGGCGTTGCCGCTGACGGTGGCATGCATGTCGGCGCTGCCGACCTGATCCATGGTATAGGCCTGACCGGTGACCGCCTTGATCACTTCCGGCCCAGTGATGAACATATGGGCGTTGTGCCGGGTCATGATGACGAAATCCATCAAGGCCGGCGAATAGGCGGCGCCACCGGCGCACGGCCCCAGCACCAGGGCGATCTGCGGCACCACACCCGACAGCAGGACGTTCTGATAGAACACCTGACCATAGCCGGACAAGGCGTCGACGCCTTCTTGAATGCGGGCGCCGCCGGAATCCTTGCACGCCACCAGCGGCACGCCCATTTTCAGCGCGTATTGCATGGCCGTCACCAGCTTTTGCGCGTGCATCTTGCCCAAGGTTCCGGCGCTGACGGCGAAATCCTGGCTGAAGGCTGAAACCTGGCGACCATTGACGAAGCCATTGCCGACGATCACCCCATCCGAGGGCAATTCCTTATCGGCCATGCCGAAAGCGGTGGCATGGTGGCGCACATGCATGCCGGTTTCCTGGAAGGTGCCGGGATCGAACAGCACCCCCAGCCGCTCGCGCGCGGTCAGCAAGCCTTTGTCGTGACGCTCTTGCGCCTTCTTCGCGCCGCCACCGGCCAAGGCCTTTTGGCGCAATTTCTCAAGCTTGTCCGCCAGCCGATTTGCAAGTGGCATCAGTATCCGCCCTTTGGTTGCCTTGCCGGGATGGTAAGGCCATTCACCGCACCGCACAAACGATGAAATGACGACATCGCCCAGATCAATCGGTGAACAGGGTCCGGGCGCCGGCCTCGGCGACGTCGCGGGTCCCCGTCAACGCCATGGAAATATCCAGTTCCTGGCGGATCACCCTTAGAACGGCGTCAACGCCGCGCCGGCCGTCGGCCCCCAATCCATAGAGAAAGGCCCGGCCAACCATGGTCGCCGAAGCCCCCAGGGCCAGCGCCTTCAAGACGTCCTGGCCGCTGCGCACCCCGCCGTCGAACAAAATATCGGCGCGGCCTTTCACCGCCGCCACCACCCCCGGCAAAGCGGCGATAGAGGATGGCCCGCTATCCAGCTGACGACCGCCATGGTTGGAAACGACGATGGCATCGGCACCGGCATCGATGGCGGCACGGGCGTCATCGGGATCGGTCACCCCCTTGATCACCAGCTTGCCCGGCCACAACGACTTGATCCAGGCGATATCGTCCCAGCCGATGGCCGGTTGGAACTGCCCCATGATCCAGTGCGCCATGGAGGTTCCGCGCGGCTGCGGCGGAATGTGGCCGTCCAGATTGCCAAAGGTGAAGCGCCGCCCGGCCAGCAAACGCAATCCCCAGGCCGGCTTGGTCGCCATGTCCAACAGATTGCCCAAGGTCAGCCGGGGCGGGACCGACAGCCCGTTCTTGAGGTCGCGGTGACGCTGACCGGTGACCGGCAGATCGACGGTGACGACCAAGGCCGCGCATTGGGCGGCGGCGGCGCGGGCAATCAGGCTGGCGACGAAATCGCGGTCCTTCATCAGATAAAGCTGGAACCAAAATGGCCGGACGGCAGCGGCCGCCACCTCTTCAATCGAGCAGATGGACACGGTGGACAGGCAGAACGGCACCCCCGCCGCATCCGCCGCCTGCGCCGCCAGCACCTCGCCCCGCGCATGGACCAGACCGGCCAGACCGGTCGGGGCGATAACCACCGGCATGGCGGCCGAACTCCCGGCGATGGTGCAAGCCATATTGCGCCCCGACACATCGACCATCACCCGCTGTCGCAGACGGATGGCGTCCAGGTCGCGGCGATTGGCGGTCAGGGTCAGCTCGTCATACGAGCCGCCATCGACGTAATCGAAGATCGCCCGTGGAATGCGTCGCCGCGCCAGACGGCGCAAATCGTCGGTACAGGTGATCACGGTCATGACCGGTGGCTCCAGCGCGGATCGGACCGACAGTAAAGCAGCAGCCCCCCGACTTGACCACGGGCTTGTTCGCCTGCCCACGATGCGGGCATCGCATGCCCATTTGCGCAGCATCGCCCCCTCTCGACGCCGACGACTTTCTTGAGTTCCCGCCACGTCGGCCCTGGCATGGAGCTTGCGTATACAATGGCCATAACGCGTCTAGGGTTCCGGCCGCTTGGTGTCTGGTCCGAGAGATGCACTCCCGCCTGCTGGCATCAGGGGGCGGAGCCACGGCGGGATAAAAGCCCGGGAGAGCTGTGCCGCGAGAGCCTTTGGTTTCTCAGGGACGGTCTCTGCCCACCCGGCCAAGGCCCCCTCCCCCAGTTGCCATCGTCCCCCGCGGCGCCTTGCGAAGCTTCTTAAGCAACCGAGGGGGTTTTCATGCGTTCTTCCTTTTCCCGAGTTCTTGGCCTGGCTGTCGGCGCTGCCGCCATGGTCGCCGCCACCTGTTCGCCCGGTCTCGCCGCCGAGAAAAAAGACTTCAAGATCGCGTGGTCGATCTATGCCGGCTGGATGCCCTGGGGCTATGCCGCCGATTCCGGTCTGATGAAGAAGTGGGCCGACAAATACGGCATCACCGTCCAAATCGTGCAGATCAACGATTATGTGGAATCCATCAACCAGTACACCGCCGGCGGGTTCGACGGCTGCGTCATGACCAACATGGACGCCCTGACCATTCCGGCCGCCGGCGGCATCGATTCGACCGCGCTGATTTCCGGCGACTTTTCCAACGGCAATGACGGGATCGTCTTGAAAAAGGGCAAAAGCATCGCCGACATCAAGGGCCAGAAGATCAATCTGGTGGAATTGTCGGTCTCGCATTACCTGCTGGCCCGTGCGCTCGACACCGTCAAGCTTAAGGAAAAAGACGTCGGCGTCGTCAACACCTCGGATGCCGACATCGTCTCGGTCTTCACCTCGTCCAAGGATTCCACCGCCGTGGTCACCTGGAACCCGCAACTGGCCGAAGTCTCGGCGGTCAAGGGCGCCACCAAGGTGTTCGACAGTTCAAAAATTCCGGGCGAGATCATCGATTTGATGGTGGTCAATTCGGCGACGCTGACCGACAACCCGGCCTTGGGCAAGGCGTTGACCGGCGTTTGGTATGAAATGATGGCCAAGATGGAAGCCGGCGACCCGGCCATGCTGGAAGCCATGGCCAAGGCCTCGGGCACCGATCTGGCCGGCTATAAGGCCCAGCTTGCCACCACCAAGATGTTCTATAAGCCGATCGATGCGGTGTCGTTCACCACCTCGGCGCAATTGCCCAAAACCATGGATATGGTCCGCACCTTCTCGTTCGAGCACGGCCTGCTGGGCGAGGGCGCCAAGTCCAAGGACGCCGTCGGCATGGCCTTTCCCGGCGGCAAGACCCTGGGCGATGCCAACAACATCAAGCTGCGCTTCGACGCCACCTTCATGACGCTGGCCGCCGACGGAAAGCTGTAGGCATGGGCCGCCGGATCATCAACCGGCATCCCGGCAAAGGGAGCGCGCTTTTCTGGGGCGCGCTCCCCTTCCTGGCGGTGTTGGCGCTCTACGTCATCTTCTCGGCCTTGCGGCTGGCCGAGAATCCCAACGACAAGCTGCTGCCGGCGTTTTCCACCATCGCCGACACCATCATCCGCCTAGCCTTCACCGCCGATAGCCGCAGCGGCCAGATCCTGTTATGGGCCGATACCCTGTCCAGCCTGACGCGGCTGGGCTTGGGGCTGCTGGTCTCCACCTTGCTTGGTCTGCTGCTGGGCGTCGGCACCGGCCTGATCCCTTATGTCCGCGCCGGGCTGTCGCCCTTTGTCGCCGTGCTGTCCTTGATCCCGCCCATGGCGGTCCTGCCCATCTTGTTCATCGTTTTCGGCTTGGACGAATTGTCCAAGGTGGTCCTCATCGTCATCGGCATCGCCCCGTTTCTGGTCCGCGATCTGGCCATGCGGGTCGAGGCCATTCCGACCGAGTTGGTGATCAAGGCCCAGACCCTGGGCGCCGGCACCTGGCAGATCATCGTGCGGCTGGTGCTGCCCACTGTCTGGCCCAAACTGCTCGACAGCGTGCGGCTCTCCCTGGGGCCGGCCTGGCTGTTCCTGATCTCGGCCGAAGCCATCGCCGCCCAGGATGGCCTGGGCTACCGCATCTTCCTGGTGCGGCGCTATCTGGCCATGGATGTCATCTTGCCCTACGTGGCCTGGATCACCCTGTTGGCCTTTTGCATGGATTGGCTGCTGCGCGCCGCCAACCGCCGTTTTTGCCCGTGGCTGGAACGGGGGGCGTCATGAGCCGCGTCACCGTCGACAATCTGTGGATGGAATACGGCGAGCAAGTGGTGCTGGAACGGGTCAGCCTGGAGATTCCATCGGGTGAATTCTGCGCCCTGGTCGGGCCGTCCGGCTGCGGCAAGACCACTTTCTTGCGTCTGTTGCTGGCGATGGAGCGGCCGACCAAGGGCAGCATCCGCATCGACGGCCAGCCCTTGGCCCGCGAACCCGGCCCCGATCGCGGCGTGGTGTTCCAGCGTTATTCCGCCTATGCCCATCTGACCGTCGAGGAAAACGTGGTGCTGGGGTTGGAATTCGCCCGTGCGCCGCTGCTGGGCCGGCTATTCGGGGCGAAGAAACGCCAAGCCCTGGACGAGGTGCGCGCCACCATCGACGCCGTCGGCCTTGATCACGCCCGCACCAAATATCCGGCCGAACTGTCCGGCGGCATGCAGCAACGCCTGTCCATCGCCCAAGCCTTGGTCAGAAAGCCGCGCATCTTGCTGATGGACGAACCTTTCGGCGCCCTTGACCCCGGCACCAAGGCGCAGATGCACGATCTGGTGCGCCAATTATGGCGGGCGGAAAAGATGACCGTGTTCATGGTCACCCACGACATCCAGGAAGGTTTCGGCCTGGGAACCCGCGTGCTGGCCTTTGACAAGGTCCGCCACGACCCCGACGCCCCCGAAGCCTATGGCGCGACCATCACCTTGAACCTGCCCTTGGACGACAAGCCCGAACGGGCCGAGATCGTCCACGCCTGAACCCGCCACCGGGGACGACCCCGGATGGTTCGCACTGCGCCGGGACGGCCCGGCACGACGGAGAAATCCGCATGAGCGAGCTTTTCTACCAAGACACCCTGCCCGGCGGCAAACATTGGTCGTTCACCGTCAAGCGCGGCACCAGCCTGCGGCTGATCGACGCCGATGGCGGCGCCAATGTCGGCATGCTGTTCTATAACCCGGCCAATCCGCTGGAACGCTACAACGCCCCCGATACCTTGAAGTGCCAGCACACCTTCAAGTTGACCCGCGGCAATTGCCTTTATTCCGACATGGGCCGCATCTTTTGTTCGATCATCGAAGACAGCGTCGGCTGGCATGACACCGTCTGCGGCAACAGCACCAAGGACATGGTGGCCAGGCGCTGGGGGGTGAAGACCTATCAGGCCTGCCGCAACGATTGGTTCTTGAACGGTCATGACTCGTTCCTGGTCGAGGCCGGCAAATACGGCCTGGGCCGGCGCGATCTGGCCGCCAACGTCAACTGGTTCTCGAAAGTCGCGGTCCAAGACGATGGCGCCATGGTCTTCGATCCAAGCCATTCGCCCGCCGGTTCGGTGGTCACCCTTCGCTTCGAGATGGATACGCTGGTGCTGTTGCACACCTGCCCGCACCCGCTGAACCCGGCCGCCGATTATCCGAAAAAGCCGGTGACCTATCAATTGCTCAAGGCCGATGCGGTCGGAGCCGACGATTTCTGCCTGAACTTCCGCCCGGAAAACCGGCGCGGCTTCGAGAACAACCGTCTTTACACCCTGATCGGCTGAGGGAGGCTGGAAATGTTGAAGCAAAGCACTTTGGCCGCCGCGACGGCCCTTTATGCCGCCACCATCCCCGCCGGCGATTACTGGCTGCATGAAGTGAAAAAGGGCCAGACCTTGCGCATTGTCGACGTCGCCGGCAACCAGGCCGCCGACACCTTGTTCTACAACGCCGATGACCCGCACGAACGCTATTGCGCCACCAGCACCATCCGCACCCAGGGCAATGTCTATCTGGGGCTGGGATCGCGATTGCTGAGCCAGGACGGCACCCCGATGCTGACGATTGTCGCCGACACCGTCGGCCGCCACGACACCTTGGGCGGGGCCTGCGCCACCGAATCCAATACCGTGCGCTATGCCCTGGAAAAAAAGACCATGCATGCCTGCCGCGATTCCTATGTCCTGGCTTTGGCCGAACATGACCATTGGGGCCTGACCAAGCGCGACATCGGCCACAACATCAATTTTTTCATGAACGTCCCCATCACCGCCGATGGCGGCCTGTCTTTCGCCGATGGCGTCTCGGGACCGGGCCAATATGTCGAGATGGTGGCGCACATGAACGTCGTCGTGCTGATCTCCAATTGCCCGCAGCTCAACAATCCATGCAACGCCTATGACCCGACCCCCATCGACGTGCTGATCTGGGAGGCGGCGTGATGTTCACCAAGGTTCTGATCGCCAATCGCGGCGCCATCGCCACCCGCATCATCCGCACCCTGCGCCGCCTGGGAATCAAAAGCGTCGCCATTTATTCCGAGGCCGACCGCCATTCCCTGCACGTCGCCATGGCCGACGAAGCCTATTGCGTCGGCGCCGGCCCGGCGGCGCAAAGCTATCTGCAAGCCGACACCATCTTGGAGGTGGCAAAGGCGTGCGGCGCCCAGGCCATTCATCCCGGCTATGGCTTCTTGTCGGAAAACCCCGATTTCGCCGACGCTTGCGCCCAGGCCGGCCTGAACTTCATCGGCCCGTGGCCGGAACACATGCGCGCCTTCGGCCTCAAGCACACCGCCCGCGATCTGGCTCGGAAAGCCGGGGTGCCGCTGGCCCCCGGATCGGGCTTACTGAACGACGTCGCCCACGCCAAGGCCGAGGCCGCCCGCATCGGCTATCCGGTGATGCTGAAAAGCACCGCCGGCGGCGGCGGCATCGGCCTGTCGCTGTGCCGGTCCGAGGACGAGTTGGAACCGCTGTTCGAGCGGGTCCAACGGCTGGCGCGCAACAATTTCAAGGATGCCGGCCTGTTCTTGGAAAAATACGTCGAACGCGGCCGGCATATCGAGGTGCAGATTTTCGGCGACGGTCGCGGCACCGTCGTCGCCCTGGGCGAGCGCGATTGCTCGGCCCAGCGCCGCAATCAAAAAGTCGTCGAGGAAACCCCGGCCCCAGGCATCGCCCCCGACCTGCGCCATCACTTATGCGCCACCGCCGTCAAATTGGGACAAGCGGTGGGCTATGCCAATGCCGGCACGGTGGAATTTCTTTACGACACCGATAGCGGCGATTTCTATTTCCTTGAGGTCAACACCCGGCTTCAGGTCGAACACGGAGTGACCGAGCAGGTCACCGGCATTGATCTGGTCGAGTGGATGGTGCGGCAAGCGGCGGGCGAAGCCTTGCCGCTGGCCGATCACGGCGAACGGACGCGCGGCGCCTCGATCCAGGTCCGGCTTTATGCCGAGGATCCGGGCCGCGATTTCCGCCCCTCGTCCGGCTTGCTCACCCAGGTCTGCTGGCCGGAACAGGCCCGCATCGAAACCTGGGTCGAGACCGGCCAGGAGGTGTCGCCGTTTTACGATCCGATGATCGCCAAGATCATCGTTACCGGCAGCGACCGCGCCGACGCCTTGGCCAAGATGCAAGCCGCCCTGGCCGCAACCCGCATCGCCGGGATCGAAACCAATCTGGATTATCTGCGCGCCCTGGTGGCCAGCCCGGTTTTCGCCGCCGGGGAAGTGACCACCCGCACCCTGGATAGCTTCGTCCATCACGCCCGCTCGGTCGAGGTGCTGCGTGCCGGCACCCAGACCACACTTCAGGATTATCCCGGCCGTACCGGCTATTGGGATGTGGGCGTGCCGCCATCGGGGCCGATGGATAACCTGTCGCTGCGGCTGGCCAACCACGCGCTGGGCAATCCGGCCGGCATGGCGGCGCTGGAAATGACGGTGTCGGGACCGACCCTGAAATTTAACGCCGCGACGACGATCTGTCTGATGGGGGCGGAAATGACCGCGACCCTGGATGGCCTGCCGGTTATGTACGGCCAGCCGGTCCCGGTCGATGCCGGCCAGGTGCTGCGCCTTGGCCCGGTCAGCGGCGCGGGCTGCCGCGCCTATCTGGCGATCCAAGGCGGCTTTGACGTGCCCGATTACCTGGGCTCGAAATCCACCTTCACCCTGGGCAAGTTCGGCGGTCACGGCGGCCGCGCCCTGATGGCCGGCGACATCATCCATCTGGGCAAGCCCCTTGCGCCGGCGCCGGCGCGGCCGGTGCCCGAAGCCCTGGTGCCGAAGATCGGCCATGATTGGGAAATCGGCGTGCTCTACGGTCCGCACGGGGCGCCGGATTTTTTCACCGATGACGATATCGCCAGCTTTTTCGCCACCCCCTGGGAAGTGCATTACAATTCCAGCCGTACCGGCGTGCGCCTGATCGGCCCCAAGCCGAAATGGGCGCGCAAGGATGGCGGCGAAGCCGGCCTGCACCCCAGCAATATCCACGACAACGCCTATGCCATCGGCGCCATCGACTTTACCGGCGACATGCCGGTGATCCTGGGACCGGATGGGCCAAGCCTGGGCGGCTTTGTCTGCCCGGCAACCATCGTGCAGGCCGAATTGTGGAAACTGGGCCAAGTGCGCCCCGGGGACCGCATCCGCTTCATCCGCCTCAGCCCGACGCAGGCGGCCCTGCTGGAAGCCCGGCAAGAAGCCGAGATCGCCGCGTTCCAACCCGTCGATAGCGCCGCTTTGCCGCAACCGTTTGATTGCGGCCCCGACGACGCGGTGATCGGCGAAATCGCCGCCCACGGCGAACGGCCTCGGGTGATCTATCGCCGGGCCGGCGACAAATACCTGCTGGTGGAATACGGGCCGCTGGCGCTGGATCTGGAACTGCGCTTCCGCGTCCATGCGCTGATGGCGGCGCTGCGCGCCCTGGCCCCGGCCGGGCTGATCGAGCTGACGCCGGGTATCCGCTCGCTGCAACTGCATTACGACAGCCGGGTGCTGGCGCTGGGGGAATTGCTGGAGCTGCTGCGCCGGACCGAGGCAAGCCTGCCCAACAACGACGCCCTGGAAGTGCCCACCCGCATCGTCCATCTGCCGTTGTCTTGGGATGATGAAGCCACCCAATTGGCCATCGCCAAATACATGCAATCGGTGCGCGCCGATGCCCCCTGGTGTCCCAGCAACATCGAATTCATCCGCCGCATCAATGGCCTGGACAGCATCGACGCCGTGAAGAAAATCGTCTTCGACGCGTCGTATCTGGTGCTTGGCCTGGGCGACGTCTATCTGGGGGCGCCGGTGGCCACCCCCATGGACCCGCGCCACCGTCTGGTCACCACCAAATACAATCCGGCACGAACCTGGACGCCGGAAAACGCGGTGGGCATCGGCGGCGCTTATATGTGCGTTTACGGCATGGAGGGACCGGGCGGCTATCAATTCGTCGGCCGCACCTGCCAGGTCTGGAACACCCACAAGCACACCGCCGAATTCCAGCCCGGCAAGCCGTGGCTGCTGCGCTTTTTCGACCAGATCCGCTTCGTCGAGGTTTCGGCGGCCGAACTGCTGGAATTCCGCGACAACTTCCCCCAGGGCAAGGCCCATGTCAAAATCGAGGAAACCACGTTCAAACTGGCCGATTACCGGCAGTTCCTCGCCGATAACGACGCCGCCATCCGCGCCTTCAAATCCCGCCAGCAACAGGCCTTCGACGCCGAACGCGCCCGCTGGGAGGCGTCGGGCCAGATCGGCTATGGCGCCGACCTGCCCGAAGCTTTCGCCGATAGCGGCGATGAGACGTTGCCCGCCGGCGGCATCGCCGTGACCGCGCCGGTTTCCGGTTCGCTGTGGAAAATCGCCGTCACCCCCGGCCAGACGGTCAAGGAAGGCGAAGCCATCGTCATTGTCGAAAGCATGAAAATGGAAATCGCGGTCCTGGCCCCCGCCGACGGCGTGGTGCAGGAATTGCGCTGCGCCGAGGGCCGCGCCGTTTCCTTGGGACAAACTTTGGCGGTGATCGTCGCCCATGGCCAGGAGGCCGCGTAATGCAATCCTTGGATATCGCCAGCTTGTCCGCCGGCTATGGCGCCGGCACCCTGACCCCGGCCCACGTGCTGGACACGGTATACGCCCGCATCGACCAGCAGGGCGAACGCCCGGTGTGGATCACCCTGGTCGCCAAGGCCGACGCCCTGGCGCAACTGGCCGCCGCCCCCAAGGGCAAGCTGTGGGGCATCCCCTTTGCCGTCAAGGACAACATCGACGTCGCCGGCCTGCCGACCACCGCCGGCTGCCCTGATTTCGCCTATGTCCCCAGCCGCTCGGCCCATGTGGTCGAAGCGCTGCAAGCCGAGGGCGCCATCCTGATCGGCAAGACCAACCTGGACCAATTCGCCACCGGTCTGGTCGGCACCCGTTCCCCCTATGGCATCTGTTCATCGGTCTTTTCCGCCGATCACATCTCGGGCGGGTCCAGCGCCGGCTCAGCCGTCGCCGTTGCCGCCGGGCTGGTGTCGTTTTCCCTGGGCACCGACACCGCCGGCTCGGGCCGCGTGCCCGCCGCCTTCAACAACATCGTCGGCTTGAAGCCTTCCAAGGGATTGCTCAGCAATCGCGGATTGGTGCCGGCCTGTCGCAGCCTGGATTGCATTTCCATCTTCGCCACCACCTGCGCCGACGCCTTGGCCGTCTTGGCGGTGACCGGGCGCCCCGACCCGGAAGACGCCTTTTCCCGTTCCGCCCCCCAGGCGACGCAGACGGCGGCATGGCCGGATGGATTTCGCTTCGGCGTTCCCGCCGGCCGGCTGGAATTCTTTGGCGATGACCAGGCGGAAAGCTTGTTCCATCGCGCGGTGGAACGTCTGCGCGCCATTGGCGGCATGCCGGTCGAAATCGACTTCACCCCGTTTTCCCAATGCGCCCAGTTGCTGTATTCCGGCCCTTGGGTGGCCGAACGTCTGGCCGCCATCGAGGATTTCGCCACCGCCAGACCGGATTGCCTCCATGAGGTGGTGCGCGGCATCATTCTGTCAGCCAAAGGCCTTTCCGCCGTCGATAGCTTCAAGGGCTTGTACCGGCTGGCCGAACTGATCCGGCAGGCCGAGGCGCAATGGGCCAAGATGGAAGTGTTGCTGCTGCCCACCACCGGCACCACCTATCGCATTGATGAGGTGCTGGCCGATCCGGTCAAGCTCAACAGCAATCTTGGCGTCTATACCAATTTCGTCAATCTGATGGATCTGTCGGCCATCGCCCTTCCCGCCGGCTTTCGCCCCAACGGCCTGCCGTTTGGGGTCACCTTGCTGGGGCGCGCTTTCGCGGACGGCAAGATCGCCGCCTTGGCCGACCGGCTGCATCGCGCCCTGCCCACCGCCACCTTGGCCGCCACCCCCATTCCGCTGGCCACCACCCCCCCGATCCCGGTTGACGCCGCCGCCGCCGGCACGATCACGGTGGCGGTGGTCGGCGCCCATCTCAGCGGCCAACCGCTGCACCACCAACTAAGCGACCGCGATGCCCGCCTGCGGGCCACTTGCCGCACCGCGCCGGGCTACAGCCTCTATGCCTTGGCCAAGACCCAACCGGCCAAACCGGGACTGGTGTTCGACGGCCACGGTGCCGGCGCCATCGAGGTGGAAATCTATGAAATGGATGCCGCCGCCTTTGGCAGCTTCGTCGCCCTGATCCCACCGCCCCTGGGGATCGGGACCGTCACCCTGGCCGATGGTGCCACGGTCAAGGGCTTCTTGTGCGAAAGCCACGCCATCGAGGGAGCCACCGACATCACCCGCCATGGCGGGTGGCGCGCCTGGCTGGCTTCGCCATGAGACAATCCCCCCGCGATAGAAAGCGATCGCGGGGGGATTTGTTCAGGTCTTGGGCTTTTCCGCCCCGGCAGCGGCGATGATGCGATCCGCCAGACCGGCGGGAGCCTTGGGCTGCACCGCCGAAATCGTATCGGCAAGGACCAGCGCATCGGTCAGCAGAGCGGCAGCTTCATCGGATTGAAGCAAAAGAGCTTCGGCGCCCTGTCGCTCGGCACTCGGCCAGCGCCCCAGTTCCGGGCCCAAACGATCAAGCAGATCGGAGAAATCTCCGACCGTAAGAATGGTCTTGCTCATGTCGCCTCGGTTTCTTCGATGGCGTTAAGGAAAGCCGCCCTTTGGACAGCCGCAAGAGCCTATACGAATTCGGTCACCGATAACAAGGGATCAGGCGTCAAATCCGCTTTGCTTGGGTTCGTTCATCGCCATGCCGGCGATTTCGGCCCAGGCATTGCGCAGCGTCCGTAATCCTTCGGCGATCCGGCGACAGCTTTTTTCCGCATCCTTGCGCCCCACCGTGTGCAGCAGCGCCTGCATGTTGGTACGATAGGTGTCGGCCAAGCCGGCGGCCAGTTTCCCGCCCGCCTGCAAATCCAACGCCGCCAGCAGGCCGCGCAGAATCTCATTGGCGCGGGCGATTTCATCGTATTGGCGGCCGTAATCGCCGGCGGCGGCGGCATTGGCGGCATTGTGGAGACGCACCAAGATGCCGTCATAGAGCAGAACCACGGCTTGCAGCGGCGGCGTGGTCATGACGGCGGTCTGATAGGCGGCGATGGCGTGCTTGGAGAGGTTCATGATCAGTCACTGCTTTCAGCGTTGGTGAGGGCTTCCAAGAGGTCGAGAATGGACTGCGCCTCTGCCAGCTTGGCCTCGATACGGGCGTATTTTTCCAGCAGATAGCTGCGATAGGTCTCGGCGTTGGCCTCGATGGTGGTGATACGTTCGTCCAGATCGGTATTGGCTTCTTCCAAGTCGGTGACCATGACGGTCAAGGTGCCGTCATATTCGTCGGCGACGCTTTCCACCGCCTGCCACATGCGGTCAGCGATGCCCTGACTAAGGCTGACGTCGATGGATTGGCTGGATTTGCCGGTAAAGACGAAGGTCAACCCTTCGTAATCGCTGCCGGTGGCGCCGATGATGCGCGAACCGGAAACGGTGAACAGGCTGTCATCGCCATCGACCGAAACCGAGGTGATGTTGCCATCGTCGTCAACCGCGATATCCAAGGTGAATTCGGCCGCTTCCGGCCCGTCGCCGTGACGCAGCAAGCTCAGATTGCCGTTAGAGGTGGTCGCCTGGTAGGAAAACAGGCTTTCAATCTGATCAAGATCATTGAGCAAGGCATCGTCGAGGGTGTCCTCGTCCAAGACCAGATAATTGCTTGAATCGAAGGACAGCCCCAGAACGGCCATCGACGTCTTGTCGATGGCCGATCCCAGCGCTTCTTGCAGGCTGGTGGAAATGGATCGCAGGGTTGAATCGCCGAACAGCACCGCGCTGTCATCGGCGGTGCCGCTGCTGGTGGTGGTCTGGTTGGTGAGAACGAAATCGCGAAAGGCGTTATAGGTTTCAACCAGGGCTAGGATCTGTTCCTTGATATCGGACAGGGAATTGTCGATCTCAAGCGTCATGGTGTTGCCCGCTTCCGCCTTGTACAGCGTCAGGGTAATGCCGTCGATGGCGTCGTCGATTTCATTGCTGGTGCGTTCGATGGTGACGCCGTCGATCTTGAGCTGGGCGACTTGCGCGGCTTGCAACACGTCGGCCTTGTCGCCGTTTTCATCGATCAGACCTAAATCTTGCAACGCCGAACCGCTGCTGTCGGCCAAAGTGATGGTGGCGGCGGTTTCGCTCCCGGTCAGCACCATCATGTATTCGTCGTCGCTGACCTTGATCACCGAGGCCTTGACCCCGGTATTGCTGGTTTCGGCGTTGATGGCGTCAACGATATCGTCCAATGACATATCGTCGGTAAGGGTGATGGTGGCGCTGGTGGTGGTGCTGCCCAAGGTGGTGCCCAGGGTGAAGCTGCCGCTGATGCCGGCGTCATCACTGCGGCTGGATTGGGTCGTGCCGCCCAGACGTTCGGTCTTGGCCACTTGCAGGATTTCAATCTCGTGCTTGTCAAGGGCGGTGCCGTCTTCCACCGTCACCGACAGCAAGGTATCGGCCGAGGTGGTGGTCCCCGACGTCAGATAGCCGGTCCGATTGAGAAAGACGTCGTCGTCCTGGCCGCTTGACGAAGGATCAGAGCGCAGGGCTTGCAGGGAATCCTGCATGGCCAGCAGCAGGGTCTGCATTTCCTCGTAGGCGGCAATCTTGGTTTCGTTGGCGGTGACCTTGGTTTCCAAACTATCGGCACGGGTCAACTTGGCCGAAACGGCGGCTTCCACCAGGGCATCGGTGTCGAATTCGTTGCGGTTCTGCGAATAGCTGACCGAGGACGTGGTTGTCGTTGTGCTCGAACTGACGGCATCGGTCATGGCAACCTCGCAAACAGGAAGATGGCGGGGCGGGATCGGTGAAAATCCCGCCCCGCCGGCTTAAACCGGCCGGGGGCAGGTTTGACCGGCTTAGCTCTTCAGCAGGCTCAACAGGTTTTGCGGCATCTGATTGGCTTGCGACAAAGCCGCGATGGCCGCTTGGGTCTTGACGTCGGCCGAGGACAAGGTCGACTTTTCCGCCGCCACGTCGGCGTCCATGATCGCCGATTGCGCCGATTGCAGGTTTTCCGAGGTGGTGTCGATGGTTTCCGAGCGGAATTCGAAGCGCGACATGGTCGCACCCACTTCGGCGCGGGCCTGGATCACCGCATCGATGGCGGCATCCAGCGCGGTCAGGGCGGTTTGGGCGTTGGGCTGGGTGCCGACCGCGGTGGTGGACAGGCCCAGGGCGGTGGCGCCGACATTGTCGATGGACAGGTTGATGGTATCGGTGGACGAGGTGCCGACCATGAAATCGACGCCCGACTTCGACCCGCCGACGATGGTGGTGCCATCGGCGGCCAGCATGCCCAGGCCTTGCAGGGCGGTGCCGGTGGTGTCGCCCATGCCGGTGACGGTGGTGCCATCGACGCCGGTCAACACCAGACGCTTGCGACCATCGTTGTCGGTTTCGATGGAGGCGGTGACGTTGGCGGCTTCCGGCGTGGCGGTGTTGCCGGCATTGATCGAGGCGGCGACATCTTCCAGCGATACCCCGGCGACGGTGTCATAGTCCTCGGAGATGATGTAGTTGACGGTGTTGCCGTCCGAGGTGGTGATGGTGAAGGCGTCGGCGTCGGCGATGGTGGTGATGTCGGCGTACTGGGAATCGGTCATCCAGTTGGACGAGACGGTGGCGTTGGTCGAGGCCGAGGCGTACTGACCGGTGCCGTCCAACAGCGACACGCCGTTATAGCGGGTCGAGGTGGCGATGCCGTCGACTTCGTCCAGCAATTCCTGATATTCGGCGTCGATATAGATGCGTTCGTCGTTGGTGACCGAGCCGGAATCCGACTGGGTGGCCAATGACTTCATGCGCTGAAGAATGTCGGAGATGCGGGCAAGGCCGCCATCGGCGGTTTGCAGGATGGCGGTGGCCTGGCTGGCATTGGTGGCCGCCTGGCTCAACACGGTGACGTCGGACTGGATGCGGGTGCCGATGGCCAGACCGGCGGCATCGTCGGACGCCTTGGTGATGCGCGAGCCCGAAGCCAGCTTCGACAGGCTGGAAGATTGCGCTTCGGAATTCAGGTTCAGGTAGCGCAGCGCCGAATTGGCGGCGGTGTTGGTGGCGATGACGGCCATGATACTGTCTCCTTCTGATCCAATGTACGACCCGGTTTACCGGGGTCTCTTGGATGAAACGGGCCAGCTGGCCCGGTCAGGCGGAGAATCTTGAAGGGCCGCTTCCGTCTAATGGGCCGCTCCAGACAAAAGGTTCGTTCGCATGAACCGTCTGAATTAATCAGCGCATTAGGCGGAAGCGGCCCCTGGGTTTGTAGACGCTGCCATGACGCTCGCCATTATTCGACCAAAGCCTGACGGAAATCATGTTCGGAGCGCCGCAAGCGGTCGCGCAGGGTCTGGCGGCCACGCTTGAGCAGGCTTTCCACCGCACTGACGGTGGTTCCCAGAATTTCCGCCACCTCGGCATTGCCCAGATCGTCGAAATAAGACAGCGTCAGGGCCAGACGCTGCTGTTCCGGTAACCGGCCCATGGCTTCTTCCAGGCGACCGAACACTTGGGCGCGGTGGATGCGGGTAACCGAATCGGTCTCGTCGTCCATGGGCTCGGGGACGTCGTCCAGACATTCGTTGCTGGGACGACGGCGCAGGTCGATGCAGCGGTTGACCACCACCCGGTACAGCCAGGTGGAAAACTTGGCCTTGCCCTCTTGCCAGGACTGGCGATGGGTCCACACCTTGACCAGACATTCCTGCGCCACGTCCTCGGCATCGGCCACATTGCCCAACACCCGCAAGGCGATGGCATAGGCGCGATCCACATGGCGTTCGACCAAAAGGCGATAGGCGGCGGCGTCATCAATCTTCATGCGCGCCAGCAAGGTATCGTCGTCTAATCCGGCGAGGGGGCTGGGAAGGCTGGCTGTAGAGGTCAAGCGCTGGATCATCATGGTCTGCATCCTGACGAAGGAAGAAGCATCGTTACTGAGTTACACGTCGCCCAACGACAATCCAGGCGAAAAATATTGATTATTTTCAAACACTTAACTAGGCACATTCTGCCGATTAGTGGGCAAAATATGCCTAGCGCGGCCCTCCGCCCGGCGGCGGCTGGTCGGCCAACGCCCGCCGTCCGGCCCAAGACATCCGCGGCAAAGCGTCGATCAGGGTCTTGCCGATGCGATCGCCGGCCTGTTCCCGTTTGCTGGAAAATTCGGCGATCAACTGGCGAAAGGCGGCGGCATCGAACGTCTCGGCCCGCATCAATTCCTGCGTCCGCCGATGAAAGGCCCCCATGTCATCGTCGGGGCCTGCGGCCAGCCCTTGATCGGCCGCCGCTTGTTTAAGGATACGGGCGTCATCGGCGGGCAGAACTTCGGCCATCCGTTCGATGATGCCATAAGGCGGCGGCGGTCCCGGTTGGTGACCAGGACCGTTGGCGACCAGCACACCGATCAAAAAGCCGTTGCCGACCAGCGACGCGATCAGAATCCAGGGACGGAGACGACGGAAATCCATGCTCTACAACCCCATCGGCGACAAAGGCTGCGCCTGCGCGTAAAGCTGCATGGCCGTCGGTTGCGCCTGCGTTTGCGTCACCGAGGCAAAGCCGACCGCCAACCCCAAAAGCAAGCCCAGCGCCAGCGATCCGGCATAGCGCGGCATGCCGCCCCACGCGTTGAGCGCCATGCAGAAACGCCGAACAAGGCTTGGCCGGGTTTGCGGCTCGGCGGCGATGCGGGTGAGCACGGCACGGCTGACGCGGCTGACGCGGGCTTGATCGATCCGCTGTGCCGGATCGTAACGCCTCAGAAGAGCGTCCAAATCGTCATCAAAACGGTCGCGGGTCATAGCAAATCTCCCGATGCGGCAAAGCCTCGCCGCGACAAATAATTCCGTAACCCCCGGCGGCCGCGAACCAACAGCGATTCCAGGGCGGAAACCGTGACGCCCAGGGACTGGGCAGCCTCAAAATTACTAATCTCGCCCAGATGGCACAGCGCGATGGCCGCGCGCTGACGATCCGGCAAGTCGGCCAACGCCTCGGCCACCAACGCCCGCATCTGGGTGCTGGCCAGATGATCCAGGCCATTGGGGCCGGGATCGGGCGGTTCCTCGACATCGTCCAGGGGCAGCGTTTGTTTGCGCCGCTTGCGGTCGGTACACAGATTGATGACCACCCGGTACAACCACGTGGTGAAGCGGGCGTCACCGTCACCATCCCAGTTCGGGGCCTTGCGCCACACCCGCAGAAACGCTTCTTGCGCCACATCCTCGGCGTCGTCGGCATTGCCCAGCAGGCGAATCCCCAAGGCCAGGGCGAAAGGCGCGTGGCGTTCCATCAATTGGGCAAAAGCCCAACGATCCCCCGTTCCGGCGGCGATCAACAGATCCCGGTCCGAAATTATCGCCTCGTCGTCTTCACCCATACCGATGGTCATCGTTTCCATATGCCGCTTACACGGGGCAGCCGCCAGCCACCCTGCGCAAAAAACGCAGGAAAAAGCAAAAGAGAGCGTGAAAGCCCCTGTCAGTCACCGGACAAGGATAGATTTCGTGTTGGTCATGGCCTTGCGTATGTTGATGGGCGATCGCGCCAAATATCTGGGAATCGTCATCGCCCTGGCTTTCACCAGCTTCGTGATGATCCAGCAGCCGGCCACCTTTTTAGGGATCTTGCGTCACACTTACGGTTTCATCACCGATGTCGGTGTCGGCGATGTCTGGGTGATGGACCCCAAGGCCCGCCATCTCGACGACGTCAAGCCGATGATGGATGCCGAATTGCAGCGCGTGCGCGGGATCGACGGCGTTGAGTGGGCCATGCCGCTTTATAAAGGCGGCATCCGCGCCCGTCTGGACAGCGGCGATTTCGTTCAGTGCCAGCTGGTTGGCATCGACGAAACCACCCTGATCGGCGGACCGGGACGGATGGTTCTGGGCAAGCTGGCCGATCTGCGCCAAAGCGACGGCATCATCGTCGATGCCGCCGCCGCCCAAGGCCAACTGGCCGCCCGCGCCGATGGCAGCCGGCGCCCCCTCGGTCTGGGCGAGTCCATCGAGCTGAACGAACACCGGGCCCAGGTGGTCGGCACCGCCACCGCGTCATCCAATTTCCAATCCATGCCGACCCTTTACACCACCTATGCGCGGGTGAAGACCTTCCTGCCGTCAGAGCGCAAATTGCTGTCCTTCGTTCTGGTCACCGTCAAACCAGGAGAGGATGCGGAAAAGGTGGCGGCGGAAATCAGCCGCCGCACCGGTCTGGCGGCTTATACCACCCAAGGCTTCATCGACCGCTCGCTGCGCCATTTCCTCGGCAATACCGGCATGATCATCAACTTCGCCATGTCCGCCGGGCTGGGCTTTCTGATCGGCGCCTTCATCGCCGGCCAGACCTTTTTCAATTTCACCACCGACAATCTGCGCCATTTCGGCGTCATGAAAGCCATGGGTGCCGGCACCGCCATGCTGGTGCGGATGATCTTGGTCCAGGCCCTGTATCTGGGGAGCATGGGCTTCGGCCTGGGGGCCGGCGCCGGGGCGGTGATGGGCTTTCAACTGGCCAATGTCGATCCCCATCTGGTGTTCCGCCTGCCGTGGCAATTGATCCTGGGCGGCGGCATGGCGGCGTTGACGGTGATCATCGTCGCCGCCCTGCTGGCCATCCGCAAGGTGGTGCGGTTAGAGCCGGCCCAGGTGTTCAAGGCATGAGCGCGCCCATCGTCAGCTGTCGCGCCCTGACCAAAACCTATGGCCAGGGCGACACCGCCGTCCAGGCGCTGCGCGGCGTCGATTTCGACGCCGCCGCCGGCGAAGTGGTGATGCTGGTCGGCCCCTCGGGCTGCGGCAAGACCACCTTGCTGTCAGTGATCGCCGGGGTCTTGGACTGCGATGGCGGCGCCTGCCAGGTGTTGGGACACGATTTGCGCGGCGAAAGCGCCGCCGCCAAGACTCGGCTGCGCCGCCACGGCATCGGCTTTGTCTTCCAGTCCTTCAATCTGGTGCCGACGTTGAGCGTGGCCGAAAACGTCGCCGTGCCGTTGCTGATCCAGGGCGAAAAGCGCCGCCTTGCCCTGGAACGGGCGCGCGAAGCCTTGGTTCCGGTGGGATTGGCCGACAAGGCCTTGGCGTTGCCGGCGCAATTGTCGGGCGGCCAGCAACAGCGTGTCGCCATCGCCCGCGCCATCGTCCACCAGCCGCCCTTGATCGTTTGCGACGAACCGACCAGCGCCTTGGATCACCGCACCGGCGATCAGGTGGTGGCATTGCTGCGGCAATTGGCCCAGCACCATCAATGCTGCCTGCTGGTGGTCACCCACGACAATCGCATTTTTTCTTATGCCGACCGCATCGCCGAAATGGATGACGGTCATATCGTCGCCATCCGCGACGCGTCCCCTGCCATCGGATCGTGATCATGCGCCCTTATCTTTTGCCCGCCCTGGCCGTCGCCGGCATTGCCGCCGCCATCGTCCTTAGCCTGCGCGACACCGCGCCGCCGCCGCCGGCGCAAGCGGTGGCCCAGCCCGCCTCGCCGCCTTATGCCAGTTATATTGCCGGGACCGGCCAGATCGAAGCCGGCACCCGCAACATCGCGGTGGCGACGCCGCTCTCGGGGGTGGTGGCCCAGGTCGCCGCCACCATCGGGGTCAAGGTGACGGCAGGGGCCGAACTGTTTCGTCTGGATGGCCGCGATCTCGAGGCGCAATTGGCGACCAAACAGGCGGCCATTGCCGCGGCCCAGGCGGCGGTGGGAGAGGCCGAGGCCAATCTGGCCGATGTGCGCAACCAGTTGCGGCTGGCCGAAAGCATCAACGACCGCCGCGCCATCAGCCAGGAAGATTTGTCCAAGCGCCGCTATGCCGTGCAATTGTACGAGGCCAAACTGCGCAACGCCCAGGCCCAGGTGGTTCAGGCGCGGGCGCAAGCCGGCGAAATCCAGGTCTCGCTTGACCGGCTGGTGGTGCGGTCGCCGGTCGATGGTCAAGTCATGCAGGTCAATCTGCGCCAAGGCGAATATGCCAGCGCCGGGGAACATTCCACCCCGTTGGTGATGGTCGGTGGCACCGATATCTTGGCGGTGCGCGTCGATATCGACGAAAACGACGCTTGGCGCTATCACCCCGGCGCCCGGGCGCGGGCTTTTGTCCGCGGCAATCGCGACCTGTCCTTTGACCTCGGCTTCCGCGCGCTTGAACCCTATGTGGCGCCGAAAAAATCGCTGACCGGCGATTCATCGGAACGGGTCGATACCCGCGTCTTGCAGGTGGTCTATGAATTCGTCAATGACGGCCAGGTTCTGGTCTATCCCGGCCAGTTGGTCGACGTCTATCTGGAGGTGACGCCATGAAGCGGAATCTCGCCCTGATCCTGACATTGGCCATCGGCGGCTGCACCATGGGGCCGGATTATCAGCCCCCCGCCGCCCCGGTGCCGGCACACTGGAGCCTGACGGCCGCGGCCCAACCCCAGGGCCGCGAATGGTGGCAAGCCTTTGACGACCCCCAGATAGCGGCCCTGGTGGTGCGCGCCCTGGCCGCCAATCCCGATCTGGCGGCGGCCGAAGCCGCCGTCCGCGCCGCCCGCGCCCTGGCCGCCAAAACCACGGGCGGCACCTGGCCCGAGCTGGATCTGTCCACCGCCGCCAGCCGCAGCCGCGATCCGGCCAGCCAAGGCAGCACCACCGCCGCCGCCAAACCACGCATCGCCAACAGCATGACCAGCGGCTTCGATGCCAGTTGGGAGGTGGATCTGTGGGGCAAGCTGGAACGCGGAGTGCAAGCCGCCACCGCCACCGCCCAGGCCAGCCAGGCCGAAGCCGATGGCGTCCGCCTGACCCTGATCGGCGATGTCTTGCGGGCGTATGTGGAAGTGCGCGGCATGCAATTGCGCCTCGGTGTGGCCGAACAGGCGACGGCGGCCTATGCCGATACCGTGACCCTGACCGAAGCGAAATTCCGTGCCGGGACCGGTTCGGGGCTTGATCTGGTCCGCGCTCAGGCGCAATTGGATGCCTCGCGCGCGGAGCTGCCGCCGTTGCGGGCGACATTGCGGGCGCGGCTGCACGCCTTGTCCATCCTGACCGGTCAAATGCCCGAGGCATTGGCGGTGGTGTTGGAAACCCCGGCTCCGGTGCCGCGCATGACCGCCCGCCCCGGCCTGGGGGTGCCGGCCGATCTGGTGCGCAAGCGCCCGGATCTACGGCAAATGGAACGGAATTTGGCCGCCGCCAGCGCCGCAATCGGCGTCGCCGAAGCCGATCTGTACCCATCGCTCAGTCTTAGCGGCTCCATCGGCCTGTCTTCGGCCACGGCCGGATCCTTGCTGGAACTTGCCTCTCGCACATGGTCGTTCGGGCCGTCTTTGGTGTTGCCGCTGCTTGACGGCGGCAGCCGACGGGCGGAAATCGCCTATCGCCGCGCCAAGGCCGAACAGGCCGAACAGCTCTGGCGCTCGGCGGTCCTGGGCGCCTTGGCCGAGGTCGAGGACGCGCTGTCCGCCTGGGATCAGCAGGTCCTGCGCCAACAGGCCCTGGTCGCGGCAGTCGCCACCAGCCGCTCGGCTTTGGATTTAGCCAGCGAATTGAACGCCAAGGGGATGAGTTCGTATCTCGACGTGCTTGACGCCCAGCGGGAATTGCACGACCTGGAAGCGCAAGTGGCCGAGGCCCAGGTCGCCGTCATCACCGACCTGATCAGCCTTTACAAGGCCTTGGGCGGCGGCGCCCCCTTGTCCTGACGCTGGACATAGCGTTCAACGGTTTGCAACAGGAAGAGAAAATCGCCCCATTCCATTCCCATGCGATCCGCCAGATGGACGGCGCGGGTCTCTAACGAGACATCAACGGAATGGGAAGTGGGCTGAGAAACGGGCATGATTTTGATCTTCTGATAAACACGGACACCACCTTACACGCGGCAACCAAATTTTTCCTGCGTTTCTCGCGCACGGATGCTATCGATTGTCGCGTGTAATGATCCAGCCGCATCGCGTTCGAGGTCGTCATGAGCGGAACCCGCATCGGGCCGCCACCACCGGCCGCCAGCAGCAGCCCTGATTACCCGCCACGACCGGCGCCGGTCGAGGATTTGGCCGACGCCTTGGCCGATTTGGCCCATCTGTTGGGGCGCGACAGCGAAACCACGCGACTGGCCAAGGCGCAATCACAAATCGAAGCGCTGATGTACGCCGCCCAATTGGCCGTGGCCCGAGGCGATGCCCAAGGCTTGCGCGGCGTCGCCTCGGAAGCCGGACGCATCGCCCGCGATTTGGGCATGGCCGGCGCGGTCAGCGACCAAGCCAACGCCATCATCGCCCAGGCCGGCCAAGTTCGGCAGATCTGCGATGGCGGCGATGGCGGCGGCGCCCCCTCTTCCGCCACCGACCTTACCGCCTGAATATTTTTCCGCCTGAACACAGCGACAGCGCCGTATCAGTATTGGCGGATGGTTTTTCACGCCTAATGCTCAGATAAAAAAACAAACATCAAACAAAATCCGCCTGAACCACCCGATCGCATCCGTAGAAGAAGACAAGAGCGGTGACCTCGCCGCAGATATTTTCTTCTGGAGTGCACCGCGATGGTCTCCGCGATTACCAGCACAACATCGACGACAACTTCGTCATCGACCACGTCGTCGGGGCTTTCCGCTGATTACGACATGTTCATCCAGTTGCTTGTCGCGCAATTGAAGAACCAGGACCCGCTTGATCCCACCGACGCCACCGAATTCACCAGCCAATTGGTCGAATATTCCAATCTGGAACAGCAGATGGCCACCAACGACAAGTTGGATGACGTCTTAAGCTCGATCAGTTCGCTGTCGCTGGGAACCGGGGTTGGCTATATGGGCCACACCGTCGAAGCCCAAGGCGACGAGATCAGCGTCGAAGACGACGGCACCGTTGATGCCTCGTGGGTCTATTCCCTGGGATCGGCCGCTTCCTCCGTCGCCCTGACCATCTCCGACGAAGACGGCAACGTGGTCTGGGAAGGCAGCGGCGACACCGCTTCGGGCCGCAACACCTTCACCTGGGACGGCAAGGACAGCGACGGCAACACCGTCGAGGGCGGCGCCTACACCCTGGCGGTCGCGGCCACCGACGCCGACGGCACATCCATCAGCAGCACCACTTACGTCAGCGGCAAGGTCACCGGGGTGTCCTCGGTCGACGGCACCACCGTGCTGGAACTGGGCGAGATGGGGATCACCCTTGACGCCATCACCCGCCTGGCCGCCTGAGAGGGAGAACGATCATGAGCCTTTTAGGAGCCATGAACTCGGCGGTCACCGCGCTGAAAGCCCAAAGCACCGCGCTGGCCATCATCTCGGACAATTTGTCCAATTCATCGACCACCGGCTACAAGGCCAGCACCACCAGCTTCAAGACCTTGGTGACGCAATCCTATAGCAGCACGTCCTACGCCTCGGGCGGGGTCTCGGCCTCGGTCCGCCAGAACGTCACCAATCAGGGCGTGATCAGCGCCACCTCGAACGCCACCGATCTGGCCCTGGATGGCGATGGCTTCTTCGTCGTCAGCTACGGCGCCACCGGCGAAGAAACCTTCTTCAGCCGCGACGGTGAATTCGAGATCGACGCCCAAGGCTTCATGTGCATCGGCAATTACTATCTGCAGGGCTGGAAAACCGATTCAGACGGCAATGTCATTTCCGGTTCGACCAATTCGTCGTCGACGCTGGACGCCATCAACGTCAACCGCTTCACCGGCACCGCCGAGGCCACCTCGGCCGAAGTGCTGAAGGCCAATTTGCCCGCCGACGCCGCCCTCAACGACGTGGTCACCGCCACCATGGAAGTGTTCGACGCGCTGGGCGTGTCGCACACGGTGACCATGAGCTACGAAAAGACCGCCGCCAACGAATGGACGCTGACCCTGGCCGATCCGGTGCTCAGCAGCGACACCTCGTCACAATCGGGTGACATCACCGGCGGCCCCTTCACCCTGACCTTCGCCGATGGCGCCTTGACCGGCATCACCGATTCCGGCGGCACCGCCACCGAGCTGGAATTCAGCATCACCAACTTCACCACCGGGGCCTCGGATATCGCCTCCGTCACCATGGATGTCGGCCAGATCACCGGCGGCACCGGCTCGCTGACCCAATTTGCCTCCAACAACGACGACCCGGATATCTCGATCACCTCGATCACCGGCGACGGCGTCGAATACGGCGCGCTGTCCTCGGTCGAAGTGGACGATACCGGCATCATCTGGGCCCATTTCGACAACGGCCAGGACATCGCCATCTACAAGATCGCGGTGGCCGATTTCACCAATGCCAACGGCCTGGAAAGCACCGGTTACGGCATCTACCGCCAAACCGCCGCCTCGGGTGATTTCACCCTGCACGAAGCCGGCGAGGACGGTGTCGCCACCATCACCGCCAGCGCCCTGGAAGGCTCGACCGTCGACACCTCGGATGAATTCACCCGGATGATCGTCGCCCAGCAGGCCTATTCCGCCGCTTCGCAGGTGATCAGCACCTGCTCTGACATGTTCGACGAACTGATCGCCGCCGTCCGCTGACGATGACAAGGGAAAAAGCCATGCACAGCAAACCGAAATCAGCGCAGGCCGTCACCTTGGCCGAAGCCCAGACCACCCGCGCCCTGGGACACATCCATCACCATCTGGGCGGCTTCGATCTGAACGACGCCGATGCCGCCGCCTTGTCGGTCAGCCTGGCCCGTCAATTATCCAGCCTGCCCGACGACAGCCGCCGCCTGCTGCGCCGCGACATCGCCGTGGCCGCCCACGAATTGGAAGGACTGGTCCAGGCCTTGGAAACCGAACTGGGGCTCTTGGCCGATGACCTCAAATCCCTGAACCAGCGGACCGGCGCCGCCCGCGCCTATGGCCAAGCCGCCAGCGTCATCCCGCTGCGCCGGTCGTGAACAGGAGAATCGCCATGCTGCCATTCATTTCCCAGCACATCCCTGGCGAACGCCCTGCCCGTCAGGTCGCCGAGGCCTTGTTGGAAACGGTGACCGAATTGTCCGAGGTCATCGCCGAGGAAAACATCACCTTGGCCTCGGGCTATCCCGCCGGGCTGGCGCTGACCAGCGAACGCAAGACCGAACTGGCCGCCGAATATGCCGAATTGTGGGAAGATCTCGGCGTCGACGGCGCCGCCGCCCTGGCTGCCGATCCCGCCTTCGGCCGGACCCTGATCGCCGCCGTCAATCACCTGCGCCAAGCCGCCGGCGAGAACATCACCCGGCTGGAAGCGGCGATGAACGCCTCGCGCCGCCGGGTCGAGGCGGTGCTGGAAGCCCTGCGCCAAGATGCCCGCGTCAGCGGCACTTACGGCGCCAAGGGCGACATCCCGCTTGAACTGCGTCTGCCCCCCGTTGGGGCGAATTTCCACGCCTGACGGCACCCCCGGAGGTCGCCATGTCCCTGAACCTCGCCCTCGGCTCCGCCACGTCGTCGCTACGCACCATCCAAAGCGAACTGGCCCTGGCCGCCAACAATATCGCCAATGCCGACACTCAGGGATACACGGTCAAATCGGCGACCAAGGTCAACACCACAGTCGGCGGCGGCGGCATCGGCACCGGGGTCGATATCACCGGCATTTTGTCCAAGGTCGACGCCAACCTCTTGAGAACCATCATCACCGCCACCTCGGCCAATGCCGAAACGGCGACCACCGCCGATTACCTGGACCGCCTCAGCGACGTTCTCGGGCAATTGTCATCGGAAGAAAGTGGGGGCGACACCCTGGCGACCTCGCTGGCCGCCCTGCAATCGACGCTGGAAGAACTGGCGGCGACGCCGGAAAGCGAAACCCTGAAGACCCAGGCGGTGCTGCAACTGACCGACGTTGCCGCCAACCTGCGCGACACCTCGGCCCAGGTCCAGGATTTGCGCTCTGACGCCGATGCCGATATCGAGAACGCCGTCGCCTCGATCAACGAATCGCTGCACGCGATCGATTCGCTCAACGATTCCATCGTCCAGGCCCGCGCCCGCGGCCAATCCACCGCCGATCTGGAAGACCAGCGCATGGTGCTGGTGGCCGATCTGTCCGAGCAGATCAACATCAGCTATTTCACCGATGAAGATGGCGCCATGACCATCTATACCGGCGGCCAACCATTGCTGAATTCCCAGGTGCACGAACTGTCGTATCAGGCCGCCGGCACGGTGACCTCGGAAACCGTCTATCCCGGCGGCTTCGATGCCATCACCCTCGGCGGCAGCGATATCACCACCACGATCAAATCCGGCACCTTGGCCGCCTTGGTCGCCTTGCGCGACGACACCTTGCCCGCCGTTCAAGATCAATTGGACGCCATCGCCACCACTCTGAAAGACCAGCTCAACACCATCAGCAACCAGGGGACGCCGTTGCCGGCGCCGCAAACCTTGACCGGCACGGTCGAAGGAATGACCGGCGCCGACGCGCTGGCGGCCACCGGCACCTTGCGGGTGGCCATCGCCAACAGCGATGGCAGCGCCGTCTCGGTCACCGACATCGACATGACCACCATCACCAGCGTCGATGATCTGCTTGGTCAGTTGAACGCCATTTCCGGACTTTCCGCCGCCCTTGACGGCGATGGCCGACTGGTCATCGAAACCACCGATTCCACCACCGGAATCGCCCTGTCCGGCGGCGATGTCGGCGGCAAGACAATATCGTCGTATTTCGGCATGAACGACCTGATCACCGGCGACGGGGCCGAGAATCTGTTCGTGCGCAAGGACATTGCCGCCGATCCGTCGCTGCTGGCGGTGGGCAAGGTCACCGATAGCGGCATCAGCCTGGATGCCGGCGCCTTGGCCCAGGCCATGGCCGATATCATCGACACCGGGGCCGCCGCCGATCTGGTGGCCGATGTCGGCGCCCAGGTGAAAGCCGCCGACAGCGCCGCCGCGTCGAAGCAAACGACGCTGACGGCGCTGACCGATTCGTTCTCGTCGCAATACGGCGTCAACATCGACGAGGAAACGGCGCGCATCTCGGAACTGGAAAACGCCTATTCGGCTTCGGCTCAGGTCCTGGCAACCATCCAGGAAATGTTCCAAGCCCTTCTCAACGCGGTGAGCTGATCATGGAACGGGTATCGACAGCAGGACTGGGCCAGGCGCTGCTGCGTTCGGCCATGAACGTTCAGGCCAAACTGGCGGAAAAACAGACCGCCAATTCATCCGGGCTGAAGGCCGAAACCTATGCCGGCCTGGGCGCCGGCGCCGCCAGGCTGGTATCGATGGAAACCTCGCTGGCGCAATTGCAGGCGCGTTCCGACACCGCGCAAACCGCCCTGGACCGGACCGAGGCCATGTATGCCGCCGTTGACTCCATGGTCGATCTGACCACCAGCATGCGCACGACCTTGTCCGGTCTGAGCACCAATTCCTCCAGCGAGGTCGATTACAACCAGATCGGCAAGAACATGCTGACCGACCTGGAAAACCTGATGAATCTGCAAGTGGACGGCCGCTATCTGTTCAGCGGCAGCGCCACCACCAGCGTTCCGGTGGATACGACGCTGCTGACCGCGCCAACCACGCCATCGGTCGCCGACACCAGCTATTACCTGGGCGATGACGTCGTTCAATCGGTCAAGGTATCCGATCAGACCGGCATCGATTATGGCGTCACCGCCAGCGAATCCGGCTTCGAGAAAGCCTTGCGCGCCGCCAACATCCTGGCCAATCTGGACACTTCGGATCTGGACGAGGATGCGGTCAGCGAAGCCTATGACCTAGCCACCGCGGCGCTGGACGAATTGCTTGCCTCGCAGGGGCGGCTGTCGGTCAATGCCGGTCGTCTGGAAAACTATCAGGCCCAGCAAGACACCTCGATCTCGCTGCTGTCCGATCGCATCAGCGACGCCAAGGCGGTGGACGTTGCCCAGACGACGGTGGAAATCTCGCAATACCAAACCACCCTGCAGGCCTCTTATGCCGCCCTCGGCAAGCTTAATGGCCTGTCGCTGGTGGATTACCTTTGATCCGTGCCTCTAAGGATTTTCACGCAGATAATAGACGAAATCCAGCACCGGCGGCGCTGTCGGCGTCGCCGACAGCATGTCATGCACCTGCCCCCGGTGGTGAGTGGTATGGGTGAACATATGCAACATGGTCAGGCCTAACGGCGTCACCGCCGCGCCGCCCGCCATCGTGCGATAGGAAAACGGCGCCTCCAGATCGCCCATCGGCCCGTCGAAATGCGCAATGATCACGCCGTCAAGTTCCGCCCGCGCCCGCGCCAGCGGGTCAAATGCGTCGTGCAGGATCTGATCCAGGGCGGTGATGCCGTGGTCGTAACGGTCGGTGAAGCGCCCCAGCCAAATCATATCGGCGACCAATGCATGATTAAGCGTGGCCATGATCGAGCCGAAAAAGCTCGGCCGCGGACCGGCGAATTCCGCCGGGTCCAAAGCACCGCAGGCGGCGTAAAGCCGCTGGTTGGCCCAAGCATTATAGCGCGACAGGCGGCGCAAGGTTGCGGGCGTCATCGGTCGATATCTCCCTTTATCCACCCCAAAAAGTGGCAGCTCAGCCAACCCGATGGCAAGCGCCATGCTGTCTGGCTGGTAATTTTGTCTTGACCTGAGAACGACTCTCATTATCATTGCAGGCAGTTGTTTTGCTGCACATCCAGGATAGCCGTGACCGCTCCGCTTCCGCCTCTCTCTGGCTCCATCGCCATCCCGACCGCCACCGCCATGACCGGTGTCACCTCGGGCGATGCTCGGCCGCGCGTGGCGCTCAGCACCTTGCTGGCCCAGGGCACCGAATTGGTGATCGAGCATGACGGCCACGACTATCTGCTGCGCCTGACCAGCAACGGAAAATTGCTGCTGACCAAGTAACCCGTCTCTCCCTTTCGGTCCCAGCCAGCCACTCACGGCGCATTTGCGCCCAGGCAGCCAGCCAAGACCATCTCCATCCTCATGATGAAGGTGCCTTGATGCCTGCCTCTCGCCTGTTGCTTCCCTCTGCCCTGATCGTGTCCGCCGCGATGGCCGCCACCGCCGCCCGCGCCGCCGATCCGGCTGATCCCGCCACCCGTCTGCACGGGGTTTCGGTAACCACCACCCGCACCGAAAAACCGGTGGACGAAACCCCGGCGGCGGTCACCGTCATTGGCCCCGAAGAACTGGAACGCAAGGCGCCGCAGGATTTGCGCGATATCTTGCGCGATGTGCCCGGCGTCAGTTTTTCCGGCGGCCCGCGTGCCGGGGTGATGTCGCCGACCATTCGCGGCCTGGGCGACGAACGGGTGGTGATTCGGATCGACAACGCCCGCCAGAATTATCAGGTCGGCCACAAGGCGCGTCTGTTCGTCGAGCCCGATCTGTTGAAGCAAGTCGAGGTGCTGCGCGGCCCCAGCTCGACCATGTTCGGTTCCGGCGCCATCGGCGGCGTCATCAACATGACCACCAAGGATGCCGCCGACCTGCTGAAGCCGGGACAGCTGGCCGGGGCGATGACCCGTTATTCCTATGCCAGCAATCCCAACGAAAACCATGTTACCGGCACCGCTTATGCCCGGCCGGTGGAATGGCTGGACCTGCTGGCCAGCGTCAGCCACCGCAATTACGGCAATCTGGAAGACGGTCAGGAAACCAAGTTGGTCGATTCCGGCGACAATCTGGTCTCGGGCCTGTTCAAGGTCAGCGTCACTCCGGCACCCCATCACAAAGTCACCGCCCAGGCCGAACGCAATATCAGCAACACCACCATTCCGCTGACCGCCGATTCCAGTTCAAACGGCGCAGCCGCCAACACCGCCGATCGTGATCTGGTGCGGAACTCTTATGCCCTGCATTACGTCTATGACGACCCCACCGACCGTATGTTCAATCTGCGGGCGACGCTGTACCGCAATGAAACCGAACTGGACGATTACCGCGCGTCCGACCGCCGTCACGATGAGCGCGACCAGACCACCGAGGGCTTCGACATCGCCAATACCAGCCGCTTCGCCGGATTGGGCTCCAATCATGCCCTGACCTATGGCGTCGAGGGCTATGAGGACCGCCAGGAAGGCAAGCGCGACAATGTCTCCACCCCCGGCTGGTACCCGGACGCGACCATGGACATTTTCGGCGGCTTCATCCAAGACGAGATCGGCTTCGGGCCGCTGACGGTGACGCCGGGCATCCGCTACGATTCCTTTGATCTGTCAGCCACCGGCCAACGTGAACGGAGCGACAGCGCGGTGTCGCCGCGTCTGGCCGTCGCCTATCAGGCCACGCCATGGGCCCAGCCTTACGTGTCTTACGCCCAGGCCTTCCGCGCCCCGTCGCTGACCACCATGTTCAATTCCGGCCAGCATTATCCCGGCAACAATTTCATCGCCAACCCCGATCTCAAGCCGGAAAAGGCGCAGAATTTCGAGTTGGGCGCCAACCTGAAATGGCACGATGTCTTGGCCAAGGACAAGCTGACCGGCAAGCTGGCCGCCTATCACAACAACGTCGAAGATTTTATCGAACAGACCATCGGCGGCACCACCACCACCACCCGCAACATCTCCAAGGCCCGGATTCGCGGCGTCGAGGCGGAATTGGGCTATGAATCGCTGTCGTGGTTCGGCTCGCTCGGCGCGGCGATGATCCGGGGCAAGAACGTCACCGACAACACCTCGATCAACTCGATCCCCGCCGATCAGGTCAGCCTGACCATCGGTCATCGCTTCAGCGAGTGGGGAGTGGAAACCGGGTGGCGCGCCGCCCTGGTCGACAGTCAGGACCGTATCGTCAACGGTTCGGGCACCGCCACCGGCGGCTATGCCTTGCACGACCTGTTCGCGTCGTGGACGCCGCCGCAGCTCAACGACGATGTCCGCCTGGATTTCGCCGTCGACAACATCTTTGACAAATCCTATCGCCCGCATGACAGCGCCCTCCGCGAGGCCGGACGCAACGTCAAGGCCGGCGTCACCGTCAAGTTCTGATCCGGCGGAGAATGAACATGGGCAAGACCCGGTTTCGGTTGGGAACGGCTTTGGCTTTATCGGTGCTGTGTCACGGCGGAGCCTTGGCCGCCCTGCTCGCCACGTCGCCGCCACCGCGACCGGTTCCCCCCTCCCAAAGCTATGCCGTGACCTTTTGGCATCCGCCGATTCCGGCGCCGCCGCAGCCGGCGGCTCCGGTCGCGGCCAGGACGTCGGAACCGGCCAAGGCTGAGCCGTCCAAGGCGGAACTGGCCAAGGCGGAACTGGCCAAGGCCCAACCGCGGCGTCCCCCGGTCAAGGCGGCCGCCGCCAAACCGGTGGCCACGCCGACGGTCAAAACCGCACCGGAGGAAATCGCGGCGCCGGCGACGGAGCCCACGGTCATTCCGGCCAGTTTCACCCCCCTTCCGGCTCAGCCCGACGCCCCGCCGGCGCCGCCGCCGATCGTGCACCGGGCCGATTACCTGAGCCCGCCGACGCCGCCGGTTTATCCGGCCCCGGCCCGCCGGCTGGGCATCGAGGGCACGGTGATCATCCGCGCCCTGGTCGAACGCCCCGGAATCGCCAGCCAAGTCACCGTGTGGCGGTCGTCGGGGGAAAGCCTGCTTGACCGCTCGGCCCTGGAAGCGGTGCGCAACTGGCGCTTTCACCCCATGACCCAAGGCGGCGTCATCATCGCCGCCTGGGTGGAAGTCCCCATCACTTTTTCCATATCCAATACCTGAAGGAGCCTGTCCATGACCTCGTCCCTGACCCAATTGTGGTGTGAAATCGCCAATGGCAACGCCAAGGGGTATGCCCGCGACCTGGCGGCCGAAGCCGGCGCCAGCGAAGCGCAGTTGGTCGCCGCCGGCTGCGGCGGCAACGGCGTCGTCCGCCTGGAGGTGGATTGGGCCGCCACCATGGCGCGCCTGGAGGAACTGGGCGAAGTCAAGGTCATCACCCGCAATGACAGCATCGTCCATGAAAAGGTCGGCAGCTTCGGCAAGGTCCAAATCACCGCCACCACCGGTCTGGTGCTGAACGGCGACGTCGATCTGCGCCTGTTCCTCGGTCACTGGAACCACAGCTTCTTCGTCCGCATGAACACCCGCCATGGCGAACGCCAGGCCATTCAGGTGTTCGACCTGCACGGTGAGGCCGTCCACAAGATCTATCGCACCCAAGCCACCCATGGCAGCGTCTGGGATGCCCTGGTCGCTGAGTTGGCGGCGGCCGACCAAAGCCCGGAACTGTCGGTGCTGCCGCCGCGCCGGCTCCTGGCCCCGCGTGAGGATGGAGCGATCGACGTCGCCGGCCTGCGCGCCTCGTGGACGGCGATGAAGGATATCCATCATTTCCACGGCATGTTGCAGGAATTCGGCGTCGATCGGCACCAGGCCCTGCGCCTGGCCGGTCCCGACCTCGCCCGTGAGGTCGATTGCGGAGCCTTGGCCGCGGTGTTGCGCGCCGTCCAAGCCGAACAAATTCCGTTCATGGTCTTCGTCGGCAATGCCGGTTGCATCCAAATTCATACCGGCACGGTGCAGCGGGTGATGGAAAAGGACGGCTGGGTCAACATCATGGACCCGCGCTTTAATCTGCATGCCCGCGCCGATCTGATCACCTCGGCCTGGGTGGTGACCAAGCCGACGCGCGAAAGCGCCATCACCACCTTGGAACTGTATGACGACCAGAACCGCAACGTCGCCATCCTGTGCGGCGAACGGCAGCCGGGCACCACGGAACGGGCCGAATGGCGGGCGCTGCTGTCCACTCTGCCGGCGCTGGCCGCCAGTCGGGCAGCCTAGACCATGTCGGCCCACTGCTCTCGCCGCGCCTTCCTTGACCTTGGTCTTGGCCTTGGCCTCGGAACGGTAATTACCCTGATGGCGCCCCGTCCGATTCAGGCGGCGGGGGCAGTCCGGCTGATCACCATCGGCGCTCCCACCACCGAAATCGTCTTCGCCCTCGGCGCGGGCGATCAGGTGGTGGCCACCGACACCACCAGTCGTTTCCCTCAAACCGCCGCCACCTTGCCCAAGGTCGGCTATATGCGGGCATTGTCGGCCGAGGGCTTGCTGTCACTGGCCCCCACCCGCATCATCGCCCAGGACGGTTCCGGCCCCATCGAGGTGCTTGAGCGCGTCCGCGAAGCCGGCATCCCCATCGACATGGTCCCCGACCGCCCCGACCTTTCCACCTTGGACAGCAACATCGCCCTGATTGCCGGCCGGTTGGGCCGCGAACCGGAAGGGGCCCGGTTGGCGGCCGAATTACGCCAGCGCCTAAGCCAGAACCAACCGCCGACGCCGCTATCGGCCCTGTGCCTGATCCATCCCGGCGGCGGCGGCTGGATGGCCGCCGGGCGCGACACCGTGCCCGATCTGCTGATCCGACTGGCCGGCGGTCACAACGCCATCGATTTTGCCGGCATCCGGCCATTGTCGCTGGAAGCGGCGGTGGACAGCGCCCCCGATCTGTTGGTCATCAGTTCCAGCGCCTTGGCCCAGGCCGGCGGCGTCGATGCCCTGCTGGCCCTGCCGCATCTGGCCGCCACCCCGGCAGCGGCCAAGCGCCGGGTCGTGGTGGTGGAATCGCAGATGCTGCTGGGGCTGGGACCGCGCTCGCCCGAGGCGGTGCAACGCCTGCGCGCGGTGATGGCAGCGGCATGATCCGTCTGGCCTTCATCATCTTGCCGCTGGCCGTGCTGGCGGTGGCGCTGCTGGCCCTGGCCCTGGGCAGCAGCGCCATTCCCATGACGGCGGTGGCGCTGTGGCCTTGGGATGCCGCGGCCCTCAGCGATCAGCAACGCCTGATCATCGAAAACATCCGGCTGCCCCGCATGGTGCTGGGACTGTTGGTCGGGGCCATGCTGGCGGTGGCCGGCGCCGCCCTGCAGGGCATCTTTCGCAATCCGCTGGCCGATCCCGGCCTGATCGGCGTTTCCGGCGGCGCCGCCCTGGGCGCGGCGGCGATGATCGTCATGGGCGGCGACCGTTTCGTCGGGCCGCTGGCCCTGCCCCTGGCCGCCTTTGCCGGCGCCGTCATCGCCACCCTTGCCGTTTATGGTTTGGGCCGACGACACGGCATGATTTCACCCCCGTCCATGCTGTTGGCCGGCATTGCCGTCAATGCCTTGGCCGGTGCCGGCATTGGCGTGTTTTCCTATGTCGGCGACGACCTGCAATTGCGCCAACTGACGTTTTGGACCATGGGCAGCCTGGGGGCGGCGGGCTGGAGCACGCTGTTGCCCTCGCTGGTTCCCATGCTGGCGTCCATGGCCGGTCTGTTCTTGCTCGCCACCCGGCTGGATGTATTTTCCTTGGGCGAGCGCGAGGCGTTTCACCTGGGCCTCAACCCCCATCGCATGGTCCAATTGGTGGTCGGCCTGACCTGTCTGGGGGTGGGGGCAGCCGTGGCCGCCGCCGGTCCCATCGGCTTCATCGGTCTGGTGGTGCCGCATCTGATCCGCCTGTCGCTTGGCGCCGGTCACCGGGTGTTGCTGCCGGCCGGGATGATGCTGGGGGCGGTCTTGCTGGTCGGCGCCGACACCATCGCCCGCATCGTCGCCGCCCCGGCCGAATTGCCGGTGGGCCTGCTGTGCAGCCTGCTGGGCGCCCCTTTCTTTTTGTGGTTGCTGCGTCGATGATCGAAGCCAAATCCATCAGCCTGCGCATCGGCGCCGCCACCTTGCTGGACGACGTCACTGTCACCCTTCGCCCAGGCCGCATCACCGCCATCCTTGGCCCCAACGGTGCCGGCAAATCGTCGCTGTTGGGGATTTTGGCCGGCGAACGCCGGCCCAGCGCCGGGACCGTCAGCCTGGATCAACGCCCGCTCAGCCGGTGGCCGGCCCGCGACTTGGCCCGGCGGCGGGCGGTGGTGCCGCAAGCGGCGCAACTGGCCTTTCCCTTCACCGTCGCCGAGGTGGTGCGCATGGGCTTTGCCCTGACCCCGCCCCGACAACAGCAGCGCACCGGCATCCTGGCCCAGGCCCTGGCCGCCGCCGACATCACCCATCTGGCGGATCGCGCCATGCCGAGCTTGTCCGGCGGCGAGCGTCAGCGCACCCATTTCGCCCGCGCCCTGGCCCAACTGGCCGCCAATGCCGAGCGTTTTCCCGCCTATCTGTTGCTGGACGAACCCACCGCCAGCCTGGACCCGGCGCATCAGCATAGTCTGCTGGCGGCAGTGCGCGCCTGGGTCCGCCAATCCGGCGGCGCCGCCGCCATCGTCTTGCACGATCTGGCCCTGGCCGCCCATTACGCCGACGACGTGGTGTTGCTGAGCCGGGGCAAGGTGGCGGCGCACGGCGCCATCGGCGCGCTTCGGGCCGAGACCCTGGGCGCGGTCTATGGCATCGATTTCGACCGCGTGATCGACGGCGCCGGAAACGCCGTCTTTCTTGCCCGTGGCCTATAGAAGCGCCAGTTCCTCGGGCGTGACCGCCCGCCACTGCCCCTCGGGCAGATCGCCCAAGGTCAGACCGCCGACGCCGCACCGATGCAAGCTTTCCACATGGTTGCCCAGGGCGGCGAACATGCGCTTGACCTGATGATAGCGGCCCTCGTGCACGGTCAGACGGGCGTGCAGCGGATCAATCACCACCAATTCGGCCGGGGCCAGCGGCGTTTTTTCCGACCGCAACATCAAGCTGCCGCTGGCGAAAGTGTCGGCCTCGCCGCCTTCCAGCGGCCGCGCCAGGGTAACCTCGTAGGCCTTGGCGACATGGTGACGCGGCGAAGTGATGCGATGCAGCAGCGGCCCGTCATCGGTCAGCAGCAACAAGCCGGTGGTGTCGCGATCCAACCGCCCGACCGGCGCCAGAACCGGATTGCGCCGGCCGAAACGCGGCGGCAGCAATTCATAGACGACCCGTCCGGGATCGGTGGTCGAACAGGTATAACCGGCCGGCTTGTTGAGCATGATCACCAGTCCCGCCGGTGGATCAAGCTTTTCGTCGTCGACGCGGATTTCGCCGGGATCGACCCTGTCATCAGCGGCCAAGGCGCGGCCATCGGTATGGGTGATGCGGCCGTCGCGGATCATCCCACGGACATCCTTTTGACTGCCATAGCCCAAATTGGCGATCAGACGGACCAGACGCATGGTATTTCCTTAACGGTCGTGACGGTTGGAAGAAAGATAGACCTTGAAGCCCTGGGCCAGGGTCACCAGCTCCACATCCCGGAAGCGGCGGCGCAGCTCGGCTTCATAGGGCAGATGCTGGTTGGCCACCAACAGGAACTTGCCGCGCCGTCGGATGGCTTTCCACGCGGCGGTGATAAAGGCCTGGCCGATGGCCGGATCGGCCTTGCCGCCATCGTGGAACGGCGGATTGCAGACGATCCAGTCATAGGGCGCCACGTCCGCCAAGCCGGCGCAGACATCTTGCCAATAAAAAGCGGCGCGGCCGCCATAGGCGGCCAGATTGTGGCGCGCATCGTCCAAGGCCAGCGCTTCGGCTTCGTAGAGATCAACACTGGTGACGGCGTCGAAACGGCTCAGCACCCGCGCCGCCAGATAGCCCCAGCCCGCCCCCAGATCAGCCACCCGCCCGGCCATGCCGGCGGGGAAATGCTCGGCCAGCAAAGCCGATCCCTTATCCACATGGTCGCAACTGAAACAGCCGGCACGGGCGACCAAGCCGCTGTCGCCGACCGGATGCGGCGTCGCCTCGGCCCGCCATTCCGCCAGACCGGCCGGCAATTGCTCGCCCTTTTGCAACCAGAACACCCGGCACTGGTGCTTGGACAGCGCCCCGGCCAAACCGACCAGCGCCGCGGCTTCTTTTTCCAGACTGGCGGCGCCCAAGGCATTGGCGCCACAGCACACCAGCACGCCGCCGGGCTCCAGCAGGTCCAGCCCCTGGGCCAGCGCCGCCCGGCTTTCGCCCTTGTGTTTGGACAGCAGGCACAATCCCAGCCCATACGGCCCGGCCAACCTCTCCACCGCCCGATAGCCGGCGGCGTTCAGGCGGTCGAAGGCGGGCTTGAAGCTTTGCCGGCATTCCAGCCGGTCGCGCCAGGGGGCAAGGGCCTCGCCACACTCGGCCCGCAGCCAAAAGGCCCGTGCCGGCATATCCAGGAAGCCCCGGTCAAAAGGCAGCGCCAAGGCGCGCAGCATGTCGTCGATCTTATCCATGAGCGGTCGTTTAGCACGGACCGCAGCAAGAATCGACGTCTTCGCCCATGGTCTAGACAATTGCGGCAAATTCACCGTCCCGTCACACAAAGCCGTCGCCTTCGCCTTTATCACAGAGACAATTGCGATGGAGACGACGATGACCTTAAGCGAAATTCCGTGGATCGACCCGACCGCCGAGGTGAGCGAAACCACCCTGGGCATCTATAGCGCCGTGCACGCTCGCACCCAAATGCGCGAAACCGTGTTCGGCGATTACAGTTACATGATGGAAGACGGCGATTGCATTTACGCCGAAATCGGCAAGTTCGTTTCCATTGCCCGCATGGTCCGCATCAATCCGGGCAATCATCCGCTGGAACGAGCCTCGATCCATCATTTCACCTATCGCGCGTCGTCTTACGACCTGGGCGACGACGATCTGGCGTTCTTTGACTGGCGCCGCGATCACAAGGTGATCATCGGCCATGACGTCTGGATCGGCCACGGCGCCATCATCATGGCCGGCGTGACCATCGGCAGCGGCGCCGTCATCGGCGCCGGCGCCGTCGTCACCCATGACGTCGCCCCCTACACCATCGTTGCCGGCGTCCCGGCAAAGCCAATTCGCCGACGCGTTACTTTGGAAGTCCAAGCGCAATTGTTGCAATTATCGTGGTGGGATTGGTCACATGACAAATTGAAACAGGCGCTTTCCGACTTCCGCACACTCAACGCCGAACAGTTCATTGCCAAGCATCCATGCGGATGACCGCGTGATGTTGTCTAAGACCTGTAACTATACATATCAACAAGTTGTTTGAACTTTATTTTCACGAAACAGAAACAAAGCTTCAATAAAACTGACGCCGTTGCCGGGTATGCTCCGTCGGAACGCATTCAATCCGAGGTGAGAGTAATGACCAAAGCCGCGAAGGTGATGGTTCCGGCGATCAAGGTGACCAGACTTCACAAGACCTTCAATTGCTGCAAGGCCTTGGATGGGGTCAGCCTGGACATCAATCCGGGCGAGATGGTCGCCCTGATCGGCGCCTCGGGCTCGGGCAAATCGACTTTGCTGCGCCATGTCGCCGGCTTGGCCGTGGGGGACGCCAGCGCCCAGGGCGGCAGCATCGAGGTGCTGGGCCGTCCGGTGCAGGCCCGAGGCCGGCTGGCCACGGACATTCGCGCCACCCGTGCCCGCGTCGGCTTTGTCTTTCAGCAATTCAATCTGGTCGGCCGCCTGCCGGTGATGACCAATGTGCTAACCGGTTCACTGGGCCGGCTGCCGCTATGGCGCTCCCTCTGCGGCCTGTTTCCGCACCAGGACCGCGAGCGGGCCTGGGAAGCGCTGACCCGCGTCGGCATCGTTGAAACCGCGTGGCAGCGGGCCTCGACCCTGTCGGGGGGGCAGCAGCAGCGCGCCGCCATTGCCCGCACCTTGGTGCAACGGGCGCAGATCATCCTGGCCGACGAACCCATCGCCTCGCTGGACCCCGAATCGTCGCGGCGGGTGATGGAAACCCTGGCCACGATCAATGCCGAGGATAAAACCACCGTGGTGGTCTGCCTGCATCAGGTGGACTTCGCCATCCGCTATTGCCCGCGCACCATCGCCCTGAAAAAGGGCGTGGTGGTCTATGACGGCCCCTCTGCCGCCCTGACGCCGGCCCTGCTGCGCGATCTGTACGGCGCCGAAGCCGAGGAACTGGGGGCGGCCATCCAAGGATCCGCCAGTTTCGTCACCGGTCCGGGGGGCAATGCCGCCCTGGCTGTCGCCGGTTGAATTTCACGCTTATCCAACGACGAAGGAACCTCCCCATGAAGATTTCCGCGACCCTTTTGGCCGCCGCCGCTCTGGGCGGTCTGCTCTCCGCCCCGGCCCAGGCCGAAGAGGTGCTGAATTTCGGCATCATCTCGACCGAATCCAGCCATAATCTGAAAACCGAATGGGTGCCGTTCCTGGCCGACATGGAGAAGCAGACCGGCTTCAAGATCAAGGCGTTCTTCGCCCCCGATTATGCCGGCATCATCGAAGGCATGCGCTTCAACAAGGTGCAGGTGGCTTGGTTCGGCAACAAGTCGGCCATGGAAGCGGTTGACCGCGCCGAAGGCGAAATCTTCGTCCAGTCCGTGGATGCCGACGGCAATCCCGGCTATTGGTCGCATCTGCTGGTCCACAAGGACAGCAACCTGAACAGCGTCCAAGACGTCTTGAAGAATGCCGGCGAGTTGGCCTTCGGCAATGGCGATCCGAACTCGACCTCGGGTTTCCTGGTGCCGGGCTATTACGTCTTCGCCCAGAACGGCATCGACGACCCGAAGAAAATCTTCAAGCGCGTGGTTTCCGCCAACCATGAAACCAACGCCATGGCGGTGGCCAACAAGCAGGTCGATGTCTCGACCAACAACAGCGAAAACCTGCGCCTGATCCAGGATCGCCAGCCGGAAAAATTCGCCAATATCAAGGTGATCTGGACCTCGCCGCTGATCCCCGCCGACCCCATCGTCTGGCGCAAGGATCTGCCCAAGGATTCCCGCGACAAGATCAAGACCTTCTTCCTGACCTACGGCGTCCCCACCCCGACCAAGACCCAGGACCAGGTGAAGAAGGAAATCGAGGTTCTGGCCGGCCTGAAATGGGCGCCGTTCAAACCCTCGACCAATGACCAATTGCTGCCGATCCGCCAGTTGGAGCTGTTCAAGGGCCGCAACAAGATCGCCGCCGACGCCAATATGAGCGAAGCCGACAAGAAGGCCAAGCTGGCCGAGATCGACACCAAATTGGCCGAACTGAACAAGAAGATGGCCGCCGCCAAGTAAGATCAATCGCACGCGGGCGGCCCCATTGTCGGGGCCGCCCTTTGTCTTGTCCAGCTTTCGGGAACATGCCCATGACCACCGCCCTTGACACCGCCCGCCTTTCGCCGCCGCCGCGCCAATCCCTGGTCAAGCTGCTGGTCTGGGGCCTGATTTTCGCCGTGCTGGCGTGGTCGTGGTCAGGAGCGGAAATCCGGCCATGGGCGTTAATCAAGGATGGCGCCAACATGGGCACCTTCCTGGCTGATTTCTTCCCGCCCAATTTCCATGATTGGCGCTATTACCTGGAAGAAATGCTGGTCACCTTGCAGATCGCCGTGTGGGGCACGGCGCTGGCCGTTGTCTGCGCCGTGCCGTTCGGCCTGTTATGCGCCGAAAACATTGCCCCGGCCTGGATCAACCAGCCGATCCGACGATTGATGGATTCCTTTCGCGCCATCAACGAGATGGTCTTCGCCATGCTGTTCGTCGTCGCCGTCGGTCTGGGGCCGTTCGCCGGAGTCCTGGCCCTGTTCGTCCACACCACCGGCATCCTGGCCAAGCTGTTTTCGGAAGCGGTCGAAGCCATCGACCCGCGCCCGGTCGAAGGCATCCGGGCGACCGGCGCCAATGTGCTGGAAGAAATCGTCTTCGGCGTCATTCCCCAGGTCATGCCGCTATGGATCAGCTATTCCCTTTATCGCTTTGAATCCAACGTCCGTTCGGCCACCGTGGTCGGCATGGTCGGGGCCGGCGGTATCGGCGTGGTGCTGTGGGAAATCATTCGCGGCTTTTACTTTGCCGAGACCTGCGCGGTGATGATCATGATCGTGATCACGGTCTCGGCCATCGACATCGTCTCGTCGCGGCTGCGTAAAATCTTCATCTGAGACAGTGGCGACACATTTGCGAGACAACCGGACAATCGGCATCGCCAAGCCCGCGTTAGACTCCCCTGGACGCAGAAAGCGTTCACAGGCTCGGGGGGGTTGGCAGAATGGCCACGGATATCTTCGCCGCAACATCCGGTGATCCCGAAATGGGGGTGATCCAGGCGGCACTCAACGGCATGGACGCCATCGAAAACGTGTTGTGCCGCATGCGCAGCCTGGCCTTGATCGCACATGCGGCGAAAACCAGCGATGAACGCCGCGAACTGGCGCGCCGCTTTGATCAGTTCCGCCGCGATCTTGACTTCATCGCCGCCGGCACCTTGGGGATCGGCAAGGCCTGCGGCGATTGCCAGATCTTTCCGGCTGAATACCAAAATTCCGGTCAAGCGATCATTGCCGTCTGCGAAGCCGACGGCAATGATCGCTGGCTTCAACTGGCCGGCCTGCCGCCGTATTGCCGGTTTCCGGCAAATGAACGCTCTTCTGTCGAGGCCGACGACAACGGCAATCTTGACCTGACCCAGTTCACCGACATCAGCCGCAAGAACGCGGTGTTCGACAACATCTATGGCTTGCTCAACGGCGACACCGTGTTGGTCCGCTCGGCCGGCGGCCCGTCGATCGCCGTCAACCAAAGCAGCCGGCCCGACCTGCGTCTTTATATCCACGCCATCCGTCACGGCTGGGCCGAACCCTTCGGCTACACCAAGGCCATCAGCGTCTCCCTTGAGGAAGCCACCGCGGCCTTGAATGGATTGCACGCCACCGCCACCAGCTTCGGCGCCTATATCTATCGCCTGTATCTGCGCTATGGCTTTGGCGACGTCCCCGCCAACGACCTTTAGCGCGGCTTTGGCGGAGACGGCTTAGCCGCGCATGGCGGCGCTGACCGTCAAGGATTTGACCCACCGCCACATGCGAACGGCGTCGGTGGCGGCGTCGGTGGCGGCATCGCCGCCCATGGACAGATCCAGTTCCAACCGGTAACCCGGCCGCTTTTCCCCCATCTCACGGGCCTCGCTTGGGCTGAGGCCGAAATGGCGGCGGAACAGATGGCTGAAATGGCTGGGCGAAACAAAACCGTAATCCAGCGCGATATCGAAGATGCGGCGCTGCATGTGCCGAGGCGCGGTGATCGCCTTGAAGCAGGCCATCAGCCGGCGCCCCTGGATATGCTCGCGCACGCCGCCATTTTGTTTGAACAGGCGGTACAACGTCGCCCGCGAGCAGCGAAACTGAGCACAGAGGGATTCCACCCCCAAGGCCGGATCATCCAAACGCTGATCAATATGACGGCAGATCGAAGCGAACATGGCCGTCTGCGCCACCCTCGCGGTGGCATCGCCATGGACCACCAGGGCGTCCAGCAATCCCAGCAAGGACTGGGTCAGGGCCGGAATACTGTCCATTCCGGCCTGCGGCAGCAGCCGCCGCAAGGCCAGCATGTGATCCATGAACAACTGCCCGCTGACCGACCCTTCAGCAAAAGCGGCGCCGCGCAGATCGGCGATTTGCGGCACCTCGTCCAGCAGCAATTGGCGCGGCAGCACCAATACCAGCGCCTCGGATTGGGTCGATCGCGCCGTCACCGCATGGGCCAAATTGACGCCATAGACATTGCCGGGTCTTATCTCGAAATCAATGCCGCCATTGACCACCCGGTTGCGGCCATGGGTGAACATGTGCAAGGACGCGTGATCGACATCGTCATGTCGCGCCATCATCGAGGCGGTGCGGCGGAAATTCTGGCCGGGGAAATTGCAGTCGATGAACAAAAATCGCCCCAGGTGATACTGGTTCATTTCCGGCAATTTTTGCGCAATCTCCGGCCCGTGAACCGGCACGGCCTCCAGCATCGGCGCAATGCTTTGCTGCCACAAATGGACATGCTGGTCTTCGGGAACATGCCCCGGCAACAGTGATGCCTTGGGGATGAACGTCTTCATGCCGCGTGCCCTTCCCCCGGAATTCTTCCGGTTTCCTGACGTCATCTCCGCCCGCTTTGCGGCCGGAATCAGGGCACTATGCGGATATTGAAATAATGAATGGTTAAAATGAAAATCAAACCACGGGAAGTTTACCACGACATAAGGTGTTCACCTGACAATCCCTCTTCGGCATGAATGAAGCCCCCATGCCCCTGTCATCGGCACAAATGAATGCACCTCCATTCTTCAGCCTGGACAGAAACAACACGCAACAGCCGGGAAAGGCCAAACCGCCTTCCCGCCTGTTGCGCCAATGGATACTTTAGACCGTGATGCCTTCAATATGCATCACCGCCTCAGTTTTGTTTGCCCCTCGCCGAGGCAACGCGCCTTCTGATGGAAGGCGCGTTGCTTTAAGAGACCCGCCGGCCCTGCCGCCACACCCCCCGGACCACCGGCATGTCGCCGGTATCGATGACGCGGACCAGATCGGCGCGCTTGCCCACATCGATGCTGCCGCGATCGCCGAGGCCGGCGACCTCGGCCGGATTCTTGGCCACCATGGCCAAGGCGGCGGGCAGGTCCAGAGCCAATTCGCCGTGATGCAGCAAAAAGGCCGCATGGATCAGGCTGGCCGGCACGTAATCCGACGACAGCACGTCCAGGCATTGGTGGCGGGCCAGTTCCAGGGCCGAAACATTGCCGGAATGCGAGCCGCCGCGCACCAGATTGGGGGCTCCCATCAGCACCTTCATGCCGCGCTTGTGCGATTCCTTGGCCGCTTCCACCGTGGTCGGGAACTCGGAAAAGTGAATCCCCAGGCCGGCGGCTTCCTCGACATGATCAATGGTGGCGTCGTCATGGGTGGCCAAAATCAGATCGCGGCCCTGGCAGGCGCTGGCGATGGCGCGGCGATGGGGATCGGCATACAGCGCGCTGGCCTCTTGCTGCTTTTTGGTGAAGGCTTCCATCTGTTCGGCGTTAAAGCCGTATTTGCCCATGTAATATTCGCGGTACTTGTCCTCGTGCACGAACTGGCGCTGTCCCGGCGTGTGGTCCATCAGCGAGACGATGCCGACCCGCGGGTCGGTGACGAAGCTGTTGAATGAGTCCAAGATATTTTGCGACGACACCTCGCAGCGCAGATGCAGGCGATGTTCGGCCCGGAACCACCCCTGATCGGCGACCGCGCCCAGGGTGTGGATCATCGCTTCCAGATTGGCTTGCCGGGCCGAACCTTCGATCATGTCGCCGATGGACACCGCGTCGAACACGGTGGTCACCCCGGCGGCGGCCATCTGCGCGTCATGGGACAGGCAAGCCGAGCGGGAATGCCAGCGCACGCCGGGGCGCGGGGTAAAGTGTTTTTCCAGATTGTCGGTGTGCAGTTCGACCAAGCCGGGGATCAGGTAATCGCCGTCGCAATCAATGGCCCCGGCGGCGCGGCTTGGTCCCTTGGCCAGCGAGACGATACGGTCGCCGACCACATGCAGCGAGCCGGTGAACACCTCGGCATCGGTGACAATGCGGGCATTGGTAAAGATCAGATCTTCGTTCATGAACAGACCTCGGGCTGCATGGTGACGATACGCGAAGACACCGCTTCGCGCACCTCGTCGTCGTGGAAAACACCGACCAGGGCGACGCCCCTGGCCTTGGCCTCGATGATCAACTGCACCACCACGGCGCGGTTGGCGGCGTCCAACGAGGCCGTCGGCTCGTCCAGCAACAAGATCGGATGATCGCTGGCGAACCCACGGGCAATATTGACGCGCTGCTGTTCGCCGCCGGAAAACGTCGCCGGGGCCAATTGCCATAGCCGTTCGGGGATGCGCAGCCGCGCCAGCAGGGCGGCGGCGCGGTCACGGGCCATGCTCAAATCGGCGCCCATGGCCCGCAACGGCTCGGCCACCACGTCGATGGCCGGCACCCGTGGAATGGCGCGCAGGAACTGGCTGACATAGCCCAAGCTGTGTTGGCGCAATGCGATGATGGTGCGCGGCGCCGCCGTGGTCAGATCGATCTGGCCGTCGCCATGACGGATCAAGATGGCGCCGGCATCGGCCTTGCAATTGCCATAGAGGCAGCGCAGCAACGTCGATTTGCCCGAGCCCGACGGCCCATGCAAGGTGACGCATTCCCCCTTGTCCACATGCATTTCCGCCTGTTTGAACACCGGAATGCTGATCCCGCCCTGGGTATGCAGGACATAGGTCTTATCAAGATTTCGAACGTCGATCATGGCTGCAACACCGAAGAGACGAGAAGCTGGGTATAGGGATGGTGCGGATCGTCCAGCACCTGATCGGTCAGGCCGTGCTCGACCACCTCGCCCTGACGCATGACCATCAGCCGGTGGGCCAGCAGACGGGCCACCGCCAAATCATGGGTGACGACGATGGCCGACAACCCCAGATCGGTGACCAGACGGCGCAGCAGATCCAGCAGGCGGGCCTGCACCGACACATCCAGGCCGCCGGTGGGTTCATCCATGAACACCAGACGCGGATGGGTGACCAGATTGCGGGCGATCTGCAAGCGTTGCAGCATGCCGCCGGAAAACGTCGCCGGCTGGTCGTCCATGCGGGTGGGATCGATTTCCACCTTGTCCAACCACTGCCCGGCCTGTTCGCGAATGCGGCCGTAATGGCGGGCGCCCACCGCCATCAGCCTTTCGCCCACATTGGCGCCGGCCGACACCCCCATGCGCAGACCGTCGCGCGGATTCTGATGGACGATGCCCCAATCGGTCCGCATCAGCATGCGGCGGCGCGGTTCGGACAGGGCGTAGACATCGGTCAGCCCCTGATCGGCGGTATCGTATTCCACCAAGCCCGCGCTCGGCTGTTGGCGGGTGGATAGACACGACAGCAAGGTCGACTTGCCCGACCCCGATTCACCGACGATGCCGATGACCTCGCCCGGCCATAATTCAAAGGACACGTCGCGGCAACCGACGCGATTGCCGTACATGTGGGTCAAATTGCTGACCCGCAACAGGGGCGCTTGGCTCATTGCTCGACCTCGTCGCGGCGTTCGCCGCAGTAATCGGAATCGGAACACACATACATGCGGCCGCCGGCATCGTCGGTGACCACCTCGTCCAGAAACGATTCGGTGGCCCCACACAGGGCGCAGGCCTGATCCCAGCGCTGGATCTCGAACGGATGATCCTCGAAATCCAGGCTTTTGACCGAGGTATAGGGCGGCACCGCGTAAATGCGCTTTTCCCGCCCGGCACCGAACAATTGCAGGGCGGGCGAGTTATCCATCTTCGGATTATCGAATTTGGGAATAGGCGACGGCCGCATCAGATAACGGTCGTTGACCAATACCGGATAATCGTAGGTGGTGGCGATATGGCCGTACCGGGCGATATCTTCGTACAATTTCACATGCATGGCGCCGTAATCGGCCAAGGCATGCATCTTGCGCGTCTCGGTCTCACGCGGTTCCAGCCACCGCAACGGCTCGGGGATCGGCACCTGATAGACCATGATCTGGCCCTCGGAAAGCGGCGTTTCCGGGATGCGGTGGCGGGTCTGAATAACTGTGGCCTCGCGGGTCTTTTCCGTCGTCGCCACCCCGGCGGTGCGAGCGAAGAAGCGACGAATGGAAACGGCGTTGGTGGTGTCGTCGGCCCCTTGATCAATCACCTTCAAGATGTCGTCAGCACCGATCACCGCCGCCGTCACCTGAATGCCGCCGGTGCCCCAACCATAGGGCAGCGGCATTTCGCGGCTGCCGAAGGGAACCTGATAGCCGGGGATGGCCACGGCCTTCAAGAGCGCCCGGCGCAGCATGCGTTTGGTCTGTTCGTCCAGATAGGCGAAATTGTAGCCGGTGCTCATGGGACGGCCTCCGCGTTTTCGCGCCTTAGGCGACGGATCATTTCCAACTCGGACTGGAAGTCGACGTAATGGGGCAGCTTGAGATGCTGGACGAAGCCCGAGGCCTCGACATTGTCCGAGTGATAAAGCACGAATTCCTGATCCTGGGCCGGGGCGGTGACGGTCTCGCCCAATTCCTCGGCCCGCAGCGACCGATCGACCAGGGCCATGGCCATGGCCTTGCGCTCGCATTGGCCAAAGGTCAGGCCATAGCCACGGGTAAATTGCGGCGGTACCGTCTTCGAGCCCTTGAACTGGTTGATCATCTGGCATTCGGTCACCGTGATGGTGCCGATATCGATGGCGAAACCCAGTTCTTCCGGCACCAGTTCCACCGCCACCTCGCCCATGCGGATTTCGCCGGCAAAGGGGTGGGTGTTGCCATAGCCGCGCTGACTGGAATAGGCCAAGGCCAGGACAAAGCCTTCATCGGCGCGGGCCAGATTCTGCAAACGCAGATCGCGGCCGGCGGGAAAGTTCAACGGCTGGCGGGTCAGATCGCCAGGAATGTCGGCGCCCGGCCCCGATTCCTCAATCAAGCCTTGATGGCGCAGCACATCGGTGACCCGCGGCGAGGGCTCCAGCCCGGTTTCGGCGGCTTTCACCTCTGGCCGCGCCGCCCCTTCCGCCGCCAGGGCGAAATCAAGCAGACGATGCGTGTAATCATAGGTCGGCCCCAACACCTGACCACCGGGCAAATCCTTGAACGCCGACGAAATGCGCCGACGGATGGTCATGGCGCCGGTATCAATGGGCTGACTGGCGCCAAAGCGCGGCAACGTGGTGCGATAGGCCCGCAACAGGAAGATGGCCTCCACCGCGTCGCCTTGGGCCTGCTTCAGCGCCAAGGCGGCCAGCTCGCGGTCGTGGACCGAGCCCTCGGTCATCACCCGCTCGACCGCCAGGGCCAGTTGCTGCGTTATCTGCGCCAAGCTCAGTTCCGGCACCTCCTCGGCGCCGCGCCGTTCCTCGGCCAGCAACGCGTGGGCGTTGTCGATGGCCTTTTCGCCCCCCTTGACCGCCACATACATGGCTTAACCCTCCAATTGGGTGGAACGCGGCAACCCGGCCACATGGGTCGGCGCCGCGAACAACAAATCAATCCCACGCGGAAACAGCAGGTGATTATCCTGCACCCAGGCCTTGAAGGCGGCGGGCAGATGACCGGCCGACAAGATCGCCTGATCGCGGATGCCCGGCCCTTTCAGGCTCCAGCCCTCGCCGCCATCCAGATGCGGCACTTGCACGATCACCGTGGTCGAACGGTCGGGATATTCGTCGCTGCCCAGATAAAAAGACGACAGCGGCGGCATGGATTTGGGATCGGTGATCAGGGCGAAAGCAGCCTGATCCGGGCGTTCCACCAACGGGCAACCGCAATGAAACCGCAGATAGTCGATCACCGCCGGCTGCGCCGCGGCCGGGTCCAACCACAGCGGCGTCTCATAATCGACCAGGGCCAGAATCAGGGCGGCGGCCACCGGATCAAGCGGCCGCGGCGCCGAAGCGACGGTGTGGGCCGCCACAATGGTGCCGGGCCGCGACATGGCTTCCAGTACGACGCGGAACACCTTTTGCGATTGCGCGACCGGATCGGAAAAGCCGGGCAACAGGCCGGTTTCGGGGGCAAGTGCATTCACGGGATCAATCCTCTCCGCGGACCATGGTGAAGAAATCGACACGGGTGGCGGCGGCCTTGCGGCCGGCCTGTTCCTGGGCGGCGGCCAAAGCCCGGTGCAGCGGCGCCACCAGCTTTTGCCCGACCACATCGCGCCACGCCGGGTCTTGCATCAAGGCATCGGCCACCGCCGCCATCTCGGCATGGGCGGCCGACCGCCCGGCAACCCAGGCATGACCGACGGCGCCGTTTTCCAGCCGGACCGAACAGCGGGTTACCGTCATCTCCCCCAGATTGAACGGCCCGCCATCGCCGCCCATGCGGCCGCGCACCATCACCAAGCCCACTTCCGGTCGGCGCAGATGGTCCCAGCCCGGCAAGCCGGAAAGACCGGACCACAACCGGGCCAATTCGGCCTCGGCCGATTGCGCCAATACGCCCATCCACAAGCGACGGGCATCGTTTTCGTTTGCTGCATAAGCCATGGACAAATCCGAAAAAGGTATAGACATCTATATGTTCTTCGGCCAAGATGCGCCCACAGCGTCTTTGTTTTCAAGCGTTAAAAGGTGAAGCTTCCATGACGACCCCAGAATTGGCGCGCGGCGCCGGCACCGCCCTGTGGCGCCAGATCGCCGAGACCCTGGAACGCGACATCATCGCCGGCAAGGTTGCCCCCGGTCACAAGCTGCCGACCGAACACGAGCTGGCGGCGGACTTCACCGTCAACCGCCATACCGTGCGCCGGGCCATCGCCGCCCTGGCGGAAAAAGGCTTGGTCCGCATCGAGCAGGGACGCGGCACTTTCGTGCAGGAAAGCGTGATCGAATATCAGGTGCGCCGCCGCACCCGCTTTTCCGAAAACATCGCCGCCAACAAGCGCGAGGCCTCGGGCCGGGTGCTGCGGGTGGTGGAATTGCCGGCCGAAGGCGCGGTGGCCAAGGCCCTGGAAATCCGCAAGGGCAGCCCGGTGGTGATGGTCGAACGCCTGGCCGAGGCCGATGGCCGCCCCCTGTCCATATCGGCCCATTACTTCCCCAAGGCGCGGTTTCCCGACATCGCCGACATCTATCAGCGGTCGGGCTCGTTCACTCAGGCGCTGATCCATTACGGCATCACCGACCCGACCCGCCGCACCACGCGGGTCACCGCGCGGACCGCACGGGCCGGCGACACCCAATTGCTGCAACAGCCGCCCAACAAGCCGATCCTGATGAGCGAAGGCATCAACATCGACACCACCGGCCGGCCGGTGGAATACACCGTGGCGCGGTGGGCCTGCGACCGGGTGCAACTGGTGTTCGAAGTCGGCGGCTGAAAAGTGGATCAATGGCTCAGTGGTCTAGTCATCCAGATATCTGTCACGCAAGCTTCACCCCACGATCCGCACAAGCTCCCGTATCAGAGCCCCGCCCCCTGGCTGCGATGAAATGGACATCATGAGCCCCCCGCGTTACGCCCTGTATTTCCTGCCCGAGACGGACAGCGCCCTTGACCGCCTGGGCCGCGCCTGGATCGATGGCGTCGCCGCCGACCTGACCGCCGAAGCGCGCGTTTATGGCTTTCACGCCACCTTGAAGGCGCCGTTTCGTTTGGCCGACGACCAGGACGAGGCCGCCCTGCGCGCCGCCTGCGCCGCCTTCGCCGCCACCCAGGCGCCGCTGGCCGAGGGGCCGCCAACCTTGGCCTTGTTGGACGATTTTTATGCTCTGCGCCCCGGCGCGCCCTCGGCCACTCTTCAAACCCTGGCGGCGGAATGCGTGCGCCGTTTCGATCCCTTCCGCGCCCCGCTCAACCCGGCCGAAAAGGCCAAGCGCTTGCGGACGCCGCTGACGCCCCGACAACGCCAGTTCCTGGATCAATGGGGCTATCCCTATGTTTTGGATGAATACCGCTTTCACCTGACCCTGACCCGACGGCTGAGCCCGGCCGAAATCCCGGCGGTGGAACAGGTGTTGCGACCGCTCACCGCCGAAGCCGTGACCGAACCGCTGGCCGTGCGTTCGCTGTGCCTGATGCATCAACCCGCCGGCGGCGGCTTTTCCATGCTCGCCCGTTACCCCCTGGAGGGCGCATGCGCGTCGTAACCTTGAATACCTGGAAGGGCGATGGCGCCTATGCTGCCCGCTTGACCGCCATGACCGAGGGACTGGCCCGCTTGCAGGCTGATGTCGTGCTGTTGCAAGAAGTCTTCGACGCCCCCAGCCTGGGCCTGCATACCGGCGCCAGACTGGCCGAACATCTGGGCTTGCACGCGGTGCATCTGCCGTTGCGCGATAAAAAGCGGACCGTCGAAGGCTTGCACGCCGAATCGCGTTCAGGCCTGTCGGTGCTGTCGCGTCACCCCATCCGCGACAGCCTGTCGATCCCGCTGCCCAGCCATGCCCAGGACGGCGAGCGCGCCGCCCTGGTGACGGAAATCACCACCCCGTCCGGGCCGCTGACGGTGACCAACCTGCACCTGACCCATCTGGAGGAGCCCGATTTGCGGCAACGCCAATTGGCGGCGGCGCAATTGGTGGCCAAGCGGGCGGGCACCGCCCTGATCGGCGGCGATTTTAATGCCGCCATCGAAAGCTTCGCCCTGGAAAAAAGCGGCTGGCGCGACTGCCGCACCGAAATGGGCCAGGCGGCCCGCTCGACCCTGGTCGGTCACCCCGACGGCCCCTGCCTGGACCACTTGCTGTGGTCGGGACACGGCCGGACGCCGAAATCCTGGCGGATCGACCTGGATCGGGTGACCGCCGACGGCCACCCGATGGTCAGCGATCATTGCGCCGTGGTGGTGGAAATGGGGGATTAGCCTCCCCCCCCAGCGAAGGCTGGATCAGCCCCTGCCAAGGCTTGATCAACCCTTGGGCAGACGCCCCATCAGATAGAATTCATCGTTGGTGCGGATCGACCCCATATTGACCAATCGGTTCGACAGACCGAAAAAGGCCGAAATGGCGCCGATATCCCAAATATCGTCATCGGAAAAACCATGGCCGCGCAAGCTGTCATGGTCTTGCTCGGACACCCCCCAGGCGGCTTGCGACACCTTCAGGGCATAATCCAACATGGCCTGTTGCCGGAGGGTGATATCGGCCTTGCGGTAATTGGTGGCGACCTGGTCGGCCAACAGCGGGTTCTTGGCCCGAATGCGCAAGATCGCGCCATGGGCGATGACGCAATATTGGCACTGATTGACGGCCGAAGTCGCCACCACGATCATTTCCCGTTCGGCCTTGGACAACCCGCTGTCGCGTTCCATCAACGCGTCGTGATAGGCGAAGAAGGCGCGGAACTCGTCCGGGCGATGGGCCAGGGCGAGGAAGATATTGGGGACGAAGCCGGCCTTTTCCTGCACGCCGTCGATGACGGCGCGGATATCGGCGGGCAGATCGGCCAATTTGGGCACGGCAAAACGGCTGATGGGCTTATCAGTCACGGAACTTCCCCCTGTTTATGAATTGACGTCGACGACGACACGACCACGGACGCGCCCGTCCAGTAACTGGCCGGCGATTTCCACCACCTGCTCCAAGCCAATGCGCGTGGTCAGGACATCAAGCTTGGACACATCGAGATCGTGGGCCAAACGCTTCCATGCCTCGAGCCGCTGATCGCGCGGCCGATAGACACTGTCCACCCCGGCCAAGGTCACGCCGCGCAAGATAAAGGGGGCGACGCTGGCGGGAAAATCCATGCCCTGGGCCAAGCCGCAGGCCGCAACCACACCGCCGTAACGCATGGCGGCGCAGACATTGGCCAGGGTATGGCTGCCGACGCTGTCGATGGCCGCCGCCCACCGTTCCTTGGCCAGCGGCTTGCCCGGCCCCGACAAGGAGGCGCGGTCGATGATTTCCGCCGCCCCCAAGGATTTCAGGTATTCCGCCTCTTGCGGACGCCCGGTAGAGGCGGCGACGCAATAGCCGAGCTTGGCCAGCACCGCCACCGCCACCGAACCGACACCGCCAGCGGCGCCGGTGACCAGCACCTCGCCCTTTTCCGGGGTGACGCCGTTCTTTTCCAACGCCAAGACACACAGCATGGCGGTATAGCCGGCGGTGCCGATGGCCATGGCCTGGGCAGGGGTGAAGGGGGCTTGCAGCGGCACCAGCCAATCGCCCTTGACCCGGGCCTTTTGCGCCAGCCCACCCCAATGGGTTTCGCCGACGCCCCAGCCATTCAGCACCACCTGATCGCCCGGCTGATAAGCGGGATGGGCGCTGGTTTCCACCGTGCCGGCCAAATCAATGCCCGGCACCATGGGAAAGCTGCGGACCACCGGTCCTTTGCCGGTGATGGCCAGACCGTCCTTGTAGTTCAAGGTGGAGTAATCCACCCGGACGGTCACGTCCCCCGCCGGCAAGCGGTCTTCGGCCAATTCGGTGACGCCGGCACGGTAACCGGCATCGTCCTTTTCAATGAGGATGGCTTTGAACATGGGTTACTCCTTGAGCAGAGCGAAAAAAATCTCGGTGAACAAATCCAGCGGCCGGGTCGAGCGGGTCAGCTTGGCGCGCAGGATGGCCCCTTCCCAACCGGTCCAAAAGAATTCGGCCCAGCGATCGCAATCGGCATCCGCCTTGATCTGGCCGGCGGCACGGGCATCGCGCAGGCAGGCCGCGACCCGGTTTTGCCAATCGTTCATCACCGCCTCGAGGCGACAGCGGAAATCATCATTCTGTCCGCCCAATTCCTGACCAAGATTGCCGACCAGACAACCGCGGCGGAAATCGAAACGGGTCATGCCGGCCTTGGCGTCAGCGACGAAATCGGCCAGACGCTGCAACGGCAAGCGCGCCGGATTGGTGAGCCAGCGATCCAGTTTGGCGGCGAAATAGGCGCCATAGGCGTCGATGACGGCAAAGCCGAAATCGTCCTTGCTGGCGAAGTAATGATAGAACGACCCCTTGGGTACCCCCACCCGCTTTAGCACCTGATCGATGCCGGTGGAGAGGAAGCCTTGCTCCGTCAACAGCTCCACCCCGGTCCGGACCAAAGCGGTGCGGGTGTCGATGGCGGCAGGGCTGGCCTTGGGCGGGCGGCCCCGCTTACGGGGGGGAAGCATTTCCATGAATTATTAATAGACCGGTCGTATATAAAATGTCAACCCTTTGCGCCGCACAACCAAAAACCGACCGATTGTCTTCGCCAAATACGTTCAAAAAACACTGGAGGCGTCTGTTTATCAACGACTCTCTTTGACAAGAAACCGGCCCTATGGCCATCTGTTGAGCAAGCATAGAGGATGCGAATGCGTTTCAACCAACTGATGGCCAGACTCGACCGCCTGCGGCGCAGCATCATCACCCGATTGCTGCTATTGGCCATAACCGTTGTCATGCTGGGGTTTCTCGGTCGCCTCACCGTGCTGCGCTCGATTTTGATGGCCGATATCGGCACTCTGTCGGCGGCCCATCAGACCTCCATCGCCGAATACGCCGCCCGCGACGTCGAAGACAAAATCCGCCTGCGCCTCGACCTGCTGAACGGACTGGCCGCCGCCATCCCCAGCCGCGCCTTGGCGCAACCGCAACGTCTCGACGCATGGCTGAACGAGCACCACGCCATTCAGCCATTCTTTTCCGCCGGCTTGCAGTTGGTGGGCGAACACGGCGCCGTGCTCGCCGCGACCAAGGGATCGGAAACCCTGTCGGCGCCAGCCGCCAACGACTGGTTCGCCGGGGTCAAGGACACCCAGGCGACCTATATCGGCAAGCCGTTCCGACTGCCCGACGGCAGCGACGCGGCGTTGACCATGGCGGTTCCCGTTTACGACGATGCCGGCACAATAACCGCCATTCTGGCTGGCACCAGCGCCATCAACGCCCCGAATTTCCTGCACTTGCTGGCGGAAAAGAAAGTGGGCGAAACCGGCGATTTTCTGCTCGTCGATCCGCGCGACCGCGTCTTCATCACCGCCGGCAAGCCCGATCTGGTGCTGAAACCGGTGCCGCCCCCCGGTCTCAATTCCCTGCACGACATGGCCATGGGCGGCTTTCGCGGCACCGGTATCACCACCAATGTCAGCGGCGTCGAGGAATTGGCGGCTATCGCCTCGGTGCCGACTCCGGGCTGGTTTTTGGTGGCGCGCACCCCCACCGCCGAGGCCTTGCGCCCGGTCGATCATATCGTTGACCTGGTCATTCGCGGCAGCATCGTGGTTTCCATTGTCGTCTTCAGCATTTTGCTGGTCATGCTGCCTCGCCTGTTCCGGCCGCTGACGCGGGCGGCGCGGCAACTGCACCTGATGGCCACGGGCGAACAGGAAATTCGCGCCCTGCCCATCGACCACGCCGACGAAGTCGGCGAAGTCGCCAAGGGCTTCAACTTCCTGCTCGGCGTCTTGCGGGAAAAAGAATCGGCGCTCCGGCAAAGCGAAGCGCGGATGACCCATCTGGCTCACCACGACATGCTCACCGGCCTGCCCAATCGAGCCATGTTCGAGGATCGGCTGGACCAAGTCCTGAACCGGGTCCAACGCCAGTCCGGCAGCTTCGCCCTGCTTTACATTGATCTCGACGGCTTCAAACCGATCAACGACAAAAGCGGCCATGCCGTCGGCGACGCCATGCTGTGCCATGTGGCCCAACGCCTTCAGGATTGCGTTCGCAAAAGCGACACCGTCGCCCGCATCGGCGGTGACGAATTCGTCATCTTGCTCAATGATCTGGAGGAACCGCTGACCGGCGCCGTCTTGGTCGCCGAGCAGTGCCGCAACGCCGCCAGCCAGCCGCTGCACCACGCCGGGCAATCGTTTAGCATCGGCCTGTCCATCGGCATCGCCTGCTACCCCGCGCATGGCCGCAGCGCCGGCGCGCTACTGCGCCACGCCGATCAGGCCATGTACCGGATGAAAAAGATGCAAAAAGAAGATTGCCTGGAATAATCACCGCCCAGCCCAGGGTCATCCTGCGTACCACCATGGTACAAGGATGGAGTCCGATCATGGCGCGATGCGACAACGTGGAAATCATGGCCCGCCAATTGGTCGGCGTCATCTTGCGCAATCCACGCTGGAACGACCACCTGGACGATCTGTGCAGCACCTTGCATATGGATGCCGCCAAGGCCAGTCCGCGGCAGACCATGATCGCGGTGGCGGCACGGGCGGAAACCATGCTGCGCCATATCGCCCTGGGCGATTACGTCGCCATCGGCCGCTTGTATTTCGACCTGCTGCCGGAAATCGGCCACCCGCTGACCGAAGCGGTGATCGCCGCGCTCAGCCAACCGGAATCAGCCGTGCGGCTGATGCGGGAATCCGGGTTGGAACCTCGGCTGCGCAAAGATGAAAACGGGACCACCTTTATCGAAATCGAGGTTCCTGACCACAGCCACGCCCTGTGCGACGCCACCCGCAACGCCATCGCCACGGCGATGACCAGCGCCGGCGAAGAGCCCCAAGGGGCGCTTCGCACCATTCACTGAAAGCGGGTTATTCCGCCGCCGGAGCCTCCGGCTTATAGATTTCACCGCCTTCCGAGCGGAATTTTTCGCTCATGGCTTCCATGCCCTGTTCGGCGGCGATGTCGCGCACCTCTTGGCTGATCTTGTAGGCGCAGAATTTCGGCCCGCACATGGAACAGAAATGGGCGACCTTGGCGCCTTCGGCCGGCAGGGTCTGGTCGTGGAATTCCAAGGCCTTATCAGGATCCAGCGACAGATTGAACTGATCGCGCCAGCGGAACTGGAAGCGGGCGCGGGAAAGCGCGTCATCGCGCTCGCGGGCGGCGGGAACGCCCTTGGCCAGATCGGCGGCATGGGCGGCCAGCTTATAGGTGACCACGCCTTCGCGCACGTCCTGGCGGTCGGGCAGCCCCAGATGCTCCTTGGGCGTCACATAGCACAGCATGGCGGTCCCAAACCAACCGATCATCGCCGCGCCGATGGCGCTGGTGATGTGGTCATAGCCCGGCGCGATGTCGGTCACCAGCGGCCCAAGCGTGTAGAACGGCGCCTCGCCGCACAGCTTGAGCTGCTTTTCCACATTGACCTTGATCTTATGCATGGGCACATGGCCGGGACCTTCGATCATCACCTGGCAATCATGCTTCCAGGCGATCTTGGTCAGTTCGCCCAAGGTTTCCAACTCGGCGAATTGGGCGGCGTCATTGGCATCGGCGATGGAGCCGGGGCGTAAACCATCGCCCAGGGAAAAGGCCACGTCATAGGCCTTGAGGATCAGGCAGATATCCTCGAAATGGGTATAAAGGAAGTTTTCCTTGTGATGAGCCAGGCACCACTTGGCCATGATCGAACCACCGCGAGAGACGATGCCGGTGACCCGCTTGGCGGTCAGCGGGATATAGGCCAGACGCAGACCGGCATGGATGGTGAAATAATCGACGCCTTGCTCGCATTGCTCGATCAGGGTGTCGCGATAGACCTCCCAGGTCAGATCCTCGGCCTTGCCATCAACCTTTTCCAGCGCCTGATAGATCGGCACGGTGCCGATGGGCACCGGGGCATTGCGCAATATCCATTCCCGCGTCGCATGGATATGACGGCCGGTGGACAAGTCCATCACCGTGTCGCCGCCCCAGCGAATGGCCCACACCATCTTTTCCACTTCTTCCGACACGCTCGACGCCACGGCGGAATTGCCGATATTGGCGTTGATCTTGGTCAGGAAGTTGCGGCCGATGATCATCGGCTCGGTTTCCGGGTGATTGATATTGGCGGCGATGATGGCGCGGCCGCGGGCGATTTCATCGCGGACGAATTCGGGCGTCACCTGATCGGGGATTTCGGCGCCGAAATCCTCGCCGTCACGAGCCAGGGCCGCCCGCGCCTCGGCGATGCGCAAATTCTCGCGGATGGCGACATATTCCATTTCGGCGGTGACGATGCCGCGCTTGGCATAGGCCATCTGGGTCACCGCCTGGCCGTCCTTGGCCCGCAACGGCCGCAGCCCCTTGCGGTCGAACACCGGCACGCCGATGACCTCGCCCGGCTTCAGGCCGTCATCTTCCGGCTTATGGGCGCGGCCCTCGTATTCCTCCACATCGCCACGCCCCACCACCCAGGAGCGGCGGATCTGCGGCAGGCCTTGGGTGATATCGACGCAGGTCTCGCTATCGGTATAGGCGCCCGAGGTATCATAGATCCGAACCGCCGCCTCGCCGCTGCTGGGCTCCAGGTCGATCTCGCGCATGGCCACGCGGATATCGGGACGCGAGCCCTCGACATAAATCTTGCGCGAACCGGGCAAGGCGCCGGTGGTGACTTTCAAAGTCTCGGGATTGTCGAGCATGGTTTCTCCGCCTCGCGCACAGCTTCGTTCGGTTGGCGTACCGGCCAGCCGACCGGCAGGCACGCAATTTCGTCATTGGCGGTCAGGTTCGGGTGACCGCGATACACCGGGATGTGGGGCGACTGGCGGAAAGTTAAGTCCGATCCCTATCGCCGGCATGACCCGGATCAGGTTCAAAGGGTCGCCGGCACGCGCTCCGGTCTCTCAGCCTCGCCTGTCGAGGCCCCCCTTCGGTACTAAGCCAGACCATGGGACCAAGCGGGTCGGGAAGTCAACCCCATGCGCGCTATGGATTTGTCACATCGTGACGTTTGATTCGATTCTCATTATCGCTCAGTATCAACAGTTACGACTTTAGGAGGGGCAGGCCCCATCCGGGGCAAGCGGAAGCAGAAGCTTCCAGAGGTGTGGTTTGAGCGAAGTAGACCACAACAAAGCAGTCAGAAACATCACCGAGGCCTTGAAAGGGCCGGTCGCCGACGTTTACCGCGACTTGATTCCGGCCTTCAGCGACATGAAGGGCGATTCCTTCTACGATTCGGTCATCGCCAGCCCTGACATGCTCCATGGCTGCCTGCTCATTTTCAGGAAGCGCCGCGACGCCTTTTCCCATCTGCTGGTCGACGCCAAAGGCCGCGAGGTCGCCGATGATTTCGTCCGCCTGCGCTGTGGCCGTTCGGTTCATGACATCATCGCCATGATCGTGCGCACCCACGCCAAGCGGCATTTCCGCGACAGCCTGGGCGGCGATCCCAATGACGCATCCAGTAAATCCGGCCGTCTTTACGCCGCCATGAACGAATACCTGATCCATGAATGGCAGGTGCCGCTGGTCGCCCATTACGCCCCCCTGCCCCTGGCCAAGATGCGCGAATTGGGGCCGGCGCTTTTAGAATTGAAGACCGCCGCCGAAGTCGATGCGGTTGTCGCCGCCGCCGGCGGCACGCCCATCGTCAACGGCAAGCCGGTGTTGTCCATTGCCCCGCCCCGCAACGGCAACGGCGCCGCCGCCCTTGCCCCGCCGCGGGCCGAAGAACCGATTTTGGTCCAAACCAATTCGCGGGAAGCCGATTTCTGGTGGGAAACCCTCAACGACGCCATGGTCCGCAACGCCCTCGGCTCGCTCAGCGACAACGACAAGCGCGAACTGACCGCCGCCTTTTGTTCGATTTCCGAAACCACCCGCACCCATCTGCTGGGCGATTTCAGTCTCTCGCTGTTCCAGGGCGCGGTGTTGCTGACCAAATGCTATCAAGGCCTGGGCCGGGCCACCTTTGCCCAGGTTTTCGGCAAGCCCGGCAGCCCCGACACGGTCAAGGCCTTTGCCGTGCGGCTGAAAGCCAAGAATGTATCGTCGCGCATGGACCTCAACACCCTGGCTCGCACCGCCGAAGCCAATCTTAGCAACATGGGGCGGGCGACGCCGCGGGCCGGCGGCCCCCGTCCCCCCGCCGCCCGTGTCTGATTTCAACCCTTCAACCAGGCCTCGACCGCCGCCGGCTTGGGAATCCCTCCGGCATGAACGACCTTGCCGTCAATGACCACCCCCGGCGTCGACATCACCCCATAGCCCATGATGACGGCCATATCGGTGACTTTTTCCAAACTGATGCTGATTCCCAGTTGCTCGGCCTTATCGGCGACCAGCTTCATCACCGTTTCGCAATTGCCGCAGCACCCACCCAGAACCTTGATGTCCATGATCGACCTCATCCGTAAATGGCGTTGAAAAGATAGCCAACGGCAATGAAAGACCCGGCCAGCACGGCCGTAAAGATGGCCAGCAGCGGCACTTTCAGGACCTTTTTCAACATGATGATTTCCGGCAAGGACAAGGCGGCGATGCTCATCATCAGCGCCAACGCGGTGCCCACCGGCACGCCCTTGGCCAACAGCGCCTCGACCACCGGGATGGTTCCGGTCGCGTTGGAATACAGCGGAATTCCAATCAGAACCGCCAACGGAACCGCCAACGGATTGTCTGGTCCGGCATAACGCAGCAGCACCTCGGCCGGGACGAAACCGTGCAAGGCGGCGCCAATGGCAATGCCCGCCAACACGTAAAGCCACAGCCGCCCGAAGATTTCCTTGACCTGATCGACGCCAAAGCCGACACGGGCGATGAAACCATGGGGACGATCCGGCAATGCCGCCTCGCCCATCCGGATTTTCCAGACGTAATCCTCGACCCAATGTTCCAGCTTTAACCGGTCAATGACCAAACCGCCAACCAACCCCACCGTCAATCCGGTTGCCACGTAAACCAGGGTGAATTTCACCCCCAAGGTGCTCAACAGCAAAAAGACGGCGATTTCGTTGATCATCGGCGAGGTAATGAGAAAGGCCATGGTCACCCCCAGGGGGATGCCGGCCTCAAGAAAACCGATGAACAGCGGCACCGAAGAACACGAGCAAAACGGCGTCACCGCCCCCAGGCCGACGGCGGCAGGAAAGGCAAAGACCCGATTCTTGCCTCCCAACAGCTTGCGGACCCGCTCGGGCGCCAACATGGAGCGGAAAAAGCCGATGACGAACACGATCAGCGCCAATAATACGAAAATCTTGGCGGTATCTTCGATAAAGAAGTGCAGCGCGCCGGAAAGCGGCGTCGCTGGTGCCAGCCCCATCACCCCATATACCAGCCAATCGGCTAAGGCCGTGAAGATGTCCATGCCATGTCCTTCAGCTTGCGCAGGATGACTTTGTGCAACAATTTTCGGTCAGAAAATCCTTGAGGAACTCAACCTGATCACAGCGCGCCGTGTAAATCTGCATCCGCCCCTGCCGCCTGACACTGACCAAACCGGCATGACGCAGGTGGTTCAAATGAAACGACAAGGTGTTGGCCGGGACCGCCAGCTCTTCGGCGATAGCCCCGGCCGGCAGGCCATGCGGCGAGGCGGTGACCAGCAGGCGAAAGACCCGCAATCGAATCTCTTGCGATAACGAAGTCAGCGCCTCAAGGGCTTCACTTATTTCCATATTTCTAGAATACTCGAAATATTGAGCCACGCAACAAAAAAGGCGCCGTTCGCACGGCGCCTTTTCGTCAAATCACCAGGAAGCTTATTCCTCGGATTCGTCCTTCTTGTCGAAAGTCGGACCGGAATCGGTGCCCTTGGCGGCCGGATCACGGTCGATCAATTCGATCACCGCCATCGGGGCACAATCGCCATAGCGGAAACCAGCCTTCAACACGCGGGTGTAACCACCGTTGCGGGCCTTGTAGCGCGGACCGATGACCGCGAACAGCTTGGCAACCACGGCGTCATCGCGCAGATAGGCGAAGGCGCGGCGACGGTCGTGCAAGGTGCCCGACTTGCCCAACGAGATGATCTTTTCGGCGATCGGACGCAAATCCTTGGCCTTGGGCAGGGTGGTCTTAATCTGCTCGTGCTTCAGCAGGGCAGTAACCATGTTGGAAAACATGGCCTTGCGATGCGAGCTGGTACGATTCAGCTTACGACCGGACATTCCGTGACGCATGACACTCTCCTTGAGCTTGGCCTCGCCGGGCGAGAACCGATGACACTCCCACAGCGCCCTCTGAAAGGAAGCACGCTTGGGGCGGACCGGATTGGTCCTTTGAAAAGATTACACCGCGACGCGGGGCTGATAGGGCGGCCGCGTCGCGGTGTAAATCAATAGGGCTCTTCCAGCTTCTTCGCCAGGTCCTCGATGTTCTCCGGCGGCCAATTGGGGATTTCCATCCCCAGATGCAGACCCATATGCGAGAGCACTTCCTTGATCTCGTTCAGGGACTTGCGGCCGAAGTTCGGGGTCCGCAGCATTTCGGCTTCGGTCTTTTGCACCAGATCGCCGATATAGATGATGTTGTCGTTCTTCAGGCAATTGGCCGAACGAACCGACAATTCCAACTCATCAACCTTGCGCAGCAGGTTCTTGTTGAAGGGCAGTTCGTCCTTCTTCTCTTCCTCGACCACATGGGTCGGTTCGTCGAAGTTGATGAACAGCTGCAACTGATCCTGCAAGATGCGGGCGGCCAAAGCGACGGCGTCATCAGGGGTGACGGCACCGTTGGTTTCGACAACCATCGACAGCTTGTCGTAATCGGTGACCTGACCGACGCGGGTGTTTTCCACCCGATAGGCGATCTTCTTGATCGGCGAGAAGATGGCATCGATGGGGATCAGGCCGATGGGCGAATCCTCGGTGCGGTTCTGCGACGCCGGCACATAGCCCTTGCCGGTTTCCACCGTGAATTCGATGTTCAGCTTGGCGCCCTGATCCAAGGTGCACAGCACCAGATCGGGGTCCATGATCTCGATGTCATGTCCGGCTTCGATCATGCCGGCCTTGACTTCACCGGGGCCAGTAGCACGAAGCTGCATGCGCTTCGGCCCTTCGCCATGCATGCGCAAGCCCAAATTCTTGATGTTCAGGATGATGTCGGTGACATCTTCGCGCACACCCGGAATGGACGAGAACTCATGCAGCACGCCCTCGATCTGGATGGCGGTGACCGCAGCACCCTGAAGGGAGGACAGCAAAATACGACGCAGGCTGTTGCCCAACGTCATGCCAAAGCCGCGCTCCAGCGGTTCAGCCACGACGGTGGCGACGCGGGCTGCGTCGGCGCCGGGCTCAATCTGGAGCTTGGAGGGCTTGATTAATTCCTGCCAGTTCTTCTGAATCACGAGCGTGACCTCATGCTAGGACCTAAGGGTCCGGAACGGCGCAACCGCCATCTTCTCCCGGTTCACGGGTGAAGATGACGGCAACCCTAAAGACAAAACCCGATTAGACGCGCCGACGCTTGCGCGGACGGCAACCGTTGTGCGGGATCGGAGTAACGTCGCGAATGGAGGTGATGGAGAAACCCACCGCCTGCAACGCGCGCAGAGCGCTTTCACGGCCGGCGCCCGGACCCTTGACTTCCACTTCCAGGGTGCGCATGCCGTGTTCCATGGCCTTGCGGCCAGCGTCCTCGGCAGCCACCTGAGCGGCGTAAGGGGTAGACTTGCGCGAGCCCTTGAAGCCCTGCATCCCCGAGGACGACCACGAAATGGTGTTCCCCTGGGCGTCGGTGATGGTGATCATGGTGTTGTTGAACGTGGAGTTCACATGAGCAACACCGGAGGTGATGTTTTTGCGCTCGCGACGACGCGGACGAGCGGCAGCAGGCTTAGCCATGAGAGGTGATCCTTAAGCTTACGTCGGTCAAAATTACCGGGTGGCCTTTTTCTTACCGGCGATCGGCTTGGCCGGGCCCTTGCGGGTGCGCGCATTGGTATGCGTACGCTGACCGCGGACCGGCAGGCCACGGCGATGACGCAGACCGCGATAGCAGCCCAGGTCCATCAACCGCTTGATGTTCATGGCGACGCTACGACGCAGATCACCTTCGACGGTGTAGGTGCTGTCGATCATTTCGCGGATCTTCAACACTTCGTCGTCAGACAACTGATTAACGCGACGCTCGGCCGTAATGGCCAGGGCGGTGCAGATCTCAGCAGCCTTGGTCCGGCCGATGCCATGGATATAGGTCAGCGCAATAACAACGCGCTTATTGGTCGGGATATTGACGCCAGCGATACGGGCCAAAGCTGGATACTCCTTCACACAGGTGATCAGGGAAGCGGCCGATTTGCCGGCTGCTCACGCCAAGTCGTTAAACATGCCACAGCGCCCAAAGGCACCGTGGCGACACAAAAACACCATTCCGGGCCTCGCCCGGAAGGGGGAAACCGAAGGTGCGCGATTATAGGGCGATTCAATGAAGAGTCAACGGGACTCTCCATCATCGCCCTAAACTCACCCCGCCTTGCCGAGGATACCCTCGAGCGCCACGGTCACCGCGGCAATCTCTTGGGTCCCATCGACCAAATAGTAATTCCCCTTGGCCTGATAATACGGCAGCAAGGGCGCGGTCTGCTCGTGGTAAGCGGCCAGACGCTTGGTCACGGTCTCGGCATTATCGTCGGCGCGACGCGAAAATTCGGTGCTTCCACACGAATCGCAGGTCCCGGCAACCTTGGGCTGCTGGAAGGTATCGTGGTAGCCGGCGCCGCACTTGGCGCAGGTATAGCGTCCCGTGATGCGTTCGACGATCGGGGCATCGGGGACACGGATCTCGATGGCGAAATCCAAGCCCTTGCCCTTCTTCGCCATCATCGTGTCAAGCGCTTCCGCCTGGGCCACGGTGCGGGGAAAACCGTCAAAGATGACTCCGTTCTGGGTGTCGGGCTGGTCCAGGCGGTCATCGATGATACCGATGACAATGTCGTCGGACACCAATTGACCAGCATCCATCACCGCCTTGGCCTTCTTGCCGATCTCGGAACCCGAGGCGACGGCGGCGCGCAGCATGTCGCCGGTGGACAATTGCACCAGACCGAACTTTTCCATCAGGCGCTTCGCCTGAGTCCCCTTGCCGCCACCGGGCGGTCCCAACAGAACCAGATTCATCTTGTTGTTCTCCCCTTTTATTCAACGACCAACATTAAGCGTCAGCCGCGTCGACCTCTGAGCCGGGCCTTCTTGATCAGGCCTTCGTACTGATGAGCCAACAAATGGGATTGAATCTGAGCCACCGTATCCATGGTCACCGTCACCACGATCAACAGCGAGGTGCCGCCAAAATAGAACGGAACCGACCAATGCGAGATCAGCAGTTCCGGCAGCACCGACAGCGCGACCAGATAGAGGGCGCCCAAAACCGTCAGGCGGGTGAGGACGTAGTCCAGATAATCCGAGGTATTCTTGCCCGGCCGGATGCCGGGAATGAAGCCGCCATTCTTCTTCAGGTTATCCGCCGTATCCACCGGATTGAACACCACAGCGGTATAGAAGAAAGCGAAGAACACGATCAGCGCGGTGTACATGCCCATATAAAGCGGCTGGCCGCGGCCCATCAGGGCCGTGAAAGTGGTCAGCCACTCGGGGCCGCCGCCACCGGCCGAGAACTGCGCCACCGTCACCGGCATCAGCAGCAACGAACTGGCGAAAATCGGCGGGATAACGCCCGAGGTGTTCAGCTTGAGCGGCAGGTGACTGGATTCGCCACCGAACATCTTGTTGCCGACCTGGCGTTTTGGATATTGCACGATGATCCGACGCTGGGCGCGTTCCACATAGACGATGCCGGCGATGATCACCACCGCCATCACCAACAAACCGATGATCAGCAACACCGGCAAGGCGCCGGTGCGGCCCAATTCCAACGTGCCGGCCATGGCGCTGGGCAGCTCGGCGACGATGCCGGCCATGATGATCAGCGAGGTCCCTTGGCCGATGCCGCGGGCGGTGATTTGCTCACCCAGCCACATCAGGAACATGGTCCCGCCCACCAGGGTCACCACGGTGGAGAAACGGAACAGCAGGTGATTGTCCATGATCACCGCCGCCCCACCGGACCCGCTCATGCCTTCAAGCCCGACGGCGATGCCGTAAGCCTGGAAAGTGGCGATCAAAACGGTGAGATAGCGGGTGTATTGGTTGATCTTCTTGCGGCCGGAATCACCCTCTTTCTTAATCGCCTCAAGCGACGGAACGATGGTGGTCATCAGCTGAATGATGATCGAGGCCGAGATGTACGGCATGATCGCCAGGGCGAAAATGGTCATACGCTGCAAGGCGCCGCCGGCCAGCATGTCGAACATGCCCAACAGGCCGCCACCGTTGTGACGGAACATTTCCGCCATCACGTGCGGATCAACGCCCGGGATGGGAATCCAGGTGCCCAATCGATAAACGATCAGGGCCAAAAGGGTGAACCAGATCCTCTTCTTGAGTTCCGTGGCTTTCGCCAGAACGCCAAAATTCAGGTTCGAGGCAAGCTGCTCGGCAGCAGAGGCCATGCCAAAGGCTCCGGTTATGTGTGACCCGACAGCATTGCTGGATCAGTTGATCCGGGCGAATGCCATGCTGAAACAAAAGAACGCCCCAGTCCCTTGGCCTGGCTTTTCGGCATCAGGATTGGGGGCCTGGGGCGCTTTATAAAGGACCTTCGCGAAAAAACCGAGAGCTAATCAGCCTTCGGTGACTTCCGCGCCGGAAACCTTAACCGAACCACCCGCCTTTTCCACCGCGGCGACAGCCGCTTCGGAGGCGCCGGCGACTTCGATGGTCACCTTGGCGGTCAGTTCGCCACGCGCCAGCAGACGCACGCCGTCGCCGATCTTACCGACCAAGCCGGCAGCGGCGAGGATATCGGCAGTGATGGTCTCGGCGGCATTGAGCTTGCCGGCATCGATGGCGCCCTGCAACTTGCCGAGATTGATCACGGCAAAATGCTTGGCGTTGATGTTGTTAAAACCGCGCTTGGGCAGACGGCGGTAGATGGGCATCTGGCCGCCTTCAAAACCCTGCAGGGCAACGCCCGTACGCGAGCCCTGGCCCTTGACGCCACGACCCGAGGTCTTGCCCTTGCCCGAGCCAATGCCACGGCCGATGCGCTTGAACTTGTAGCGAGCGCCTTCGTTGTCGCGCAGATCGTTGAGCTTCGTCATCTCTTTGTTCCTCGTTGCCGGCCCTTGCCCAAGAGCAAGGGCCGGGCGGAGATTAGTCCTCGACCCGAATCAGGTGCTGAACCTTGCGGATCATCCCACGCACGGCCGGAGTATCTTCCAGCTCGCTGGTGCGATGCATCTTGTTCAAGCCCAGACCGATCAGGGTCGCGCGCTGGTCACCCTGGCGGCCGATGGGGCTTTGCACCTGAGTGACGCGAACGGTCTTGTTGTCAGCCATTCCAGCCTCCTTTACGCGGCGGTGGCAGCAGCGGCGCCATCACGGCGGCCGATGATGTCACCAACCTTCTTGCCACGCTTGGCAGCCACCGAACGGGGGCTGTTCAAGTTGACCAGAGCATCGAAGGTCGCCTTGATCATGTTGTGCGGGTTCGAGGTGCCCAGGCACTTGGCGACGACGTCGGCCACGCCCATGGTCTCGAACACGGCGCGCATCGGGCCGCCGGCGATGATGCCGGTACCAGCCGGAGCGGCGCGCAGGATAACACGACCGGCGCCGAAGTGACCGTTCACGTCATGATGCAGGGTGCGACCTTCACGCAGGTTCACCTTGATCATGTTGCGCTTGGCCTGTTCGGTCGCCTTGCGGATGGCTTCCGGCACTTCACGGGCCTTGCCCGATCCATAACCGACGCGACCCTTGGCGTCACCCACCACGACCAGAGCGGCGAAGGCGAAACGACGTCCGCCCTTGACCACCTTGGCCACACGGTTGATGTGAACCAGCTTGTCGACGAATTCGTTCTCTTCGGGCCGCGCGGCCTCGGGGCCACGACCGCGACCGCGACCGTCGCGATCGCCGCCTTCACCGCCACGGCCACGGCCGCGACGCTGTTCGGTTCCCTCGGAATTGGGAGTACGTGCCATTGTCTTTTTCCCTTAGAACGACAGGCCGCCTTCGCGGGCCGCTTCGGCCAAGGCTTTCACCCGGCCGTGATAGATATAGCCGCCACGGTCGAACACCACCTCGGTGATGCCGGCCGCCTTGGCCCGCTCGGCGATCAGCTTGCCGACAGCGGCAGCAGCCGCGATGTCGGCGCCGGTCTTCAAGGCCCCCTTGAGGTCCTTGTCGAGCGTCGAAGCAGCCGCCAGGGTTTTGCCCTGAACGTCGTCGATAACCTGGACATAGATATTCTTGCCAGAGCGGAAAACCGACAGGCGGATACGTCCACCCGACTTCTTCGCGATGCTGGCCCGGGCGCGCCGCTTGCGGCGCTCGAACAATTCTTTCGGCGTCATCATGGCAGAGCCCCTTACTTCTTCTTGCCTTCCTTGCGCAGGATGGTCTCGGTCGAGTACTTGATACCCTTGCCCTTGTAGGGCTCAGGACCACGGAACGACCGGATCTCCGCCGCAAGCTGCCCGACGATCTGCTTATCGCGGCCAGTGATGGAAATAGCAGTGGGCTTTTCGCACTTCATGGTGACGTCATCCGGAATCGGATAATCGATATCATGAGAATAGCCCAAGGCCAGCTTCAGGTTTTTCCCGTCAACCGCGGCGCGGTAACCGACGCCGTTGATTTCCAGGTTGACGGTGAAGCCGTCGGACACGCCTTTGACCATGTTATTGATCAAGGCGCGGGTGGTGCCCCACATCATGCGCGCACGCTTGGTTTCCGACTTGGGCTTAACCCAGATTTCGGAACCTTCGATGGTGGTTTCAACTTCGTCCGACAGGGGCATCCGGGACTCACCCAGCTTACCCTTGGCGATGAATTCGGCGCCGGCGATCTGGACAGTGACTCCAGACGGCACCGGCACGGGATATTTGCCGACTCGCGACATGTGTCAGTCCCTCCTAGAACACCTGGCAGAGAACTTCACCGCCCACATTGGCGGTGCGGGCTTCCGTATCGCTCATGACGCCGCGAGGAGTCGAGAGGATCGAAATACCCAGGCCATTCGCCACGCGGGTCAGATCGGAAATCTTCGAATACACGCGCCGACCGGGGGTCGAAACGCGAGCGATCTTGGTAATCACCGGCTTGCCTTCGTGGTACTTCAGCTCGATGGTCAGCTCGGACACGCCGGCACGGACATCGGACTTGGCGAAACCACGGATGTAGCCTTCACGCTTCAAGACTTCCAGCACGTTGACGCGCAGGTTGGAAGCGGGCGAGGTTACCGACGACTTGTTCGCGCGCTGACCATTGCGGATGCGGGCGAGCATATCGCCGAGCGGATCGGTCATAGACATTGGTTATGGCCTCCCTTACCAGCTCGACTTCACCAGCCCAGGAATCTGACCCAGATTCCCAAGCTCGCGCAGCTTGTTACGACAAATCTTGAACTTACGATAATTGCCACGCGGGCGACCGGTCAGTTCGCACAAAAGACGCACGCGATTCTTAGCGGAATTGCGCGGCACTTCGGCCAGCTTGAGGGCCGCTTCAAAGCGTTCCTCGGGCGAAGCCTCGCGATCCATGACCTGAGCCTTCAGGCGGGCACGCTTGCCAGCCAGTTGCTTGGCCAGCTTGGCGCGCTTGTTGTTGCGCTCGACAGAGCTGATCTTAGACATTGCTGCTAACTCCCATCAGCCAGCGAACGGCATGTCGAAGCCCTTGAGAAGCGCCTTGGCTTCCTTGTCGGACTTGGCCGTCGTGACGAAAATGATGTCCATGCCCCGGGTAGCATCGACCTTGTCGTAGTCGATTTCCGGGAAAATGAGCTGTTCCTTCAGGCCGAGCGAGTAATTGCCGCGGCCGTCAAAGCTCTTGCCGGGAACGCCGCGGAAATCGCGAACGCGGGGCAGCGCAATGGTGATCAGACGATCGAGGAATTCATACATGCGTTCGGCGCGCAAGGTGACCTTGCAGCCAACAACCTGGCCTTCGCGCAGCTTGAACTGAGCGATGGACTTCTTGGCCTTGGTCACCACCGGCTTCTGACCCGAGATCAGGGTCAGTTCGGCCAGGGCGGCGTCGATCTTCTTGGCGTCCTGGGAAGCTTCGCCCACGCCCATGTTGATGACGATCTTGTCCAGCTTCGGAATCTGCATGGGGTTCGCATAAGAGAACTCCTCCTGCAGGGCCTTGCGGACAGTGGTGTCGTAGTGATTTCGCAAACGCGCGGTCATGGTCTGATGCTCCCCCATTACCGGTCGATGACTTCGCCGGACCGCTTAGCGACGCGGACCTTGCGACCGTCTTCCAGGATCTTCACGCCGACACGGGTCGGCTTGCCATCCTTGGGATCGACGTGGGCGACGTTGGACACGTGCAGGGCGGCTTCTTGTTCGACGATGCCCCCCGCGTTGGCGGCGCTGGGGCGAACATGGCGCTTGACCTTGTTCACACCCTGAACGACCACGCGTTCTTCCTTCGGGTAAGCGGCGATGATTTCGCCCTTCTTGCCCTTGTCCTTGCCGGCGATCACGATAACCTGATCGCCCTTCTTGACGTTAAGACCGGCCATTAGAGCACCTCCGGTGCCAGCGAGATGATCTTCATGAACTTCTTACCGCGAAGTTCACGAGTGACCGGGCCAAAAATACGAGTGCCGATCGGTTCGCCCTGCTTGTTGATGAGCACGGCGGCATTGGTATCGAAACGGATCGCGGTGCCATCGGCCCGGCGGATTTCCTTGGCGGTGCGAACGATAACGGCGCGATGCACGTCACCCTTCTTCACCTTGCCACGGGGAATCGCTTCCTTGATGGAGACGACGATAACGTCGCCCACATTGGCGATGGTCCGGTGCGAACCGCCCAGAACCTTGATGCACTGCACCCGGCGGGCACCCGAATTATCGGCGACGTCCAGGTTGGTTTGCATCTGGATCATGTCGAGTCTTCCTTCTAGTCCAGGTTGATATCGTCAGGCCGGCCTTAGGCCTGCTCGACGATCACTTCCCAGGTTTTGGTCTTCGAGATCGGACGGCACTCGCAGATGCGGACAGTGTCGCCGGCCTTGAACTGATTGTTCTCGTCGTGGGCGTGATACTTCTTCGAACGACGGATGAACTTCTTGTAGATCGGGTGCATGACGCGCCGTTCGACGCTGACCACCACGGTCTTATCCATCTTGTCGCTGACGACCACGCCCTGGAGAATGCGCTTCGGCATTGGTACGCTCCTTAGGCGGCTTTGGCAGAGCGCGAACGCTCGCCGAGAATGGTCTTGATGGCCGCAACTTCGCGGCGCACCGTCAGCACCCGGGCAGTGTTTTCCAGCTGGCCGGAAGCCTTCTGGAAACGCAGATTGAACTGCTCCTTCTTCAGCGCCAGGAGAGATTCCTTGAGCTGATCGTCGGTCTTGGCGCGCAGATCGCTGGACTTGTTCGCCATGACTTTACTCCCCGATACGAACGATGAACTTGGTCTTGATCGGCAGCTTGGCGGCAGCCAGTTCAAAACCACGACGGGCCAGATCTTCCGGCACGCCATCGACCTCGAACATTACGCGACCGGGCTTGACCCGAGCCACCCAAAATTCGGGGGTACCCTTACCCGAGCCCATGCGGACTTCGGCGGGCTTGGTCGAAACCGGCACGTCCGGGAAAATCCGGATCCACACCCGGCCCTGACGCTTCAGGTGACGGGTGAGGGCGCGACGGGCCGCTTCGATCTGGCGAGCGGTGATGCGCTCCGGCTCCATGGCCTTAAGGCCAAAGGCGCCGAAGTTCAGCTGGGAGCCGCCCTTGGCATCGCCATGGATGCGGCCCTTATGCTGCTTGCGGAACTTAGTACGCTTGGGCGAAAGCATCTCTCTACCCTCTCAAATCAGCGACGGTCGACGGGAGCGGACTCGCCGGCGGCGCGCTTGTCCTGAGCCATGGGATCATGAGCCAGGATTTCACCCTTGAACACCCACACCTTGATACCGCAGGTACCATAGGTGGTCTTGGCCGTGCCGATACCGTAATCGATGTCGGCGCGCAGGGTGTGCAGGGGCACGCGACCTTCGCGATACCACTCCATGCGAGCGATTTCGGCGCCGCCCAAACGGCCCGAGCAGTTAATGCGGATGCCCTGGGCGCCCAGACGCATGGCCGACTGCACCGCACGCTTCATGGCGCGGCGGAAGGACACGCGACGTTCCAGCTGCTGAGCGATGGATTCGGCCACCAGCTGAGCGTCCAGTTCGGGCTTGCGGATTTCAACGATGTTCAGATGAACCTCGCCGCCGGTCATCTTGCTGAGCGTCTTGCGCAGCACTTCGATGTCGGCACCCTTCTTACCGATCACCACGCCCGGACGGGCGGTGTGAATGGTAATGCGGGCCTTCTTGGCCGGACGTTCGATGATCACGCGGCTGACGCCGGCCTGAGCCAGCTTCTTGCGCAGGAAATCACGCAGCTTCAGGTCTTCGTGCAACATCTTGGCGTAGTCGCCGTCGGCGAACCAACGGGAATCCCAAGTGCGGTTGATGCCGAGGCGAAGGCCGATCGGATTGACTTTCTGACCCATAGTCTTACTCCCCGGTCGCTTCTTCGCGCTCACGCACGATGACGGTCAGATTCGAGAACGGCTTCTCGATGCGGCCGACGCGACCACGAGCACGGGCGCGCCAACGCTTCATCACCATGGCCTTGCCGACAAAGGCTTCGGCCACGTACAGCCGATCAACGTCGAGCTGATGATTGTTCTCGGCATTGGCGATTGCCGACTGCAAAACCGACTTGACCACACCGGCGATGCGGCGCTTGGAAAATGTCAGCTGGTGCAGGGCGGTTTCCGCCTTCAGGCCGCGAATGGACGCAGCCACCAGATTGAGCTTGCGCGGGCTGGTGCGGATCGAAGACGAGAATGCCTTCGCTTCGATATCCGCCAGAACGCGCTCAGCAGGCTTCTTGCCCATGGCTTACTTCCTCTTCGCCTTCTTGTCGACGCCATGACCGTAATAGGTCCGCGTCGGCGAGAATTCACCGAACTTGTGTCCAACCATGTTCTCGGTAACGAGAACCGGGATGTACTTCTGGCCGTTATAAACGCCGAAGGTCAAGCCCACGAAGTTCGGCAGAATGGTGGAGCGACGTGACCAGATCTTGATGACCTCGTTACGGCCGCTGGCACGCGACTTATCCGCCTTCTTGAGCAGGTACCCGTCGACAAACGGACCCTTCCATACGGAACGAGCCATTCCCGTCCCTCCTTACTGAGCCTGACGGCGGCGCATGATGAGCCGATCCGTCTTCTTGTTGGAACGCGTCTTCTTACCCTTGGTCGGCTTGCCCCACGGGGTAACCGGATGACGGCCCCCAGAGGTACGACCTTCACCACCACCATGCGGGTGGTCGATGGGGTTCATGGCGACGCCACGGACGTGCGGACGGAAGCCCAGCCAACGCTTGCGACCGGCCTTGCCGAGCGACACGTTTTGCTGGTCCGGATTCGACACCGCGCCGACGGTGGCCATGCATTCGCCACGGACGATACGCAACTCACCCGAAGACAGGCGAAGCTGAGCATAGCCCTGGTCCTTACCGACCAACTGCACGAAGGTCCCGGCGGAACGGGCCATCTGGCCGCCCTTGCCAACCTTCAGCTCGACGTTATGAACAACGGTGCCCACCGGAATATTCTTCAGGGGCAGGGCGTTGCCCGGCTTGATGTCGACTTTTTCACCGGCCACCACCACGTCGCCAGCAGACAGACGCTGCGGAGCGAGGATGTAGCGCTTTTCGCCATCTTCATAAACCACCAGGGCGATGAAGGCGGTGCGATTGGGATCGTATTCCAACCGTTCCACGGTGGCGGGCATATCGTACTTGTCGCGCTTGAAATCGACCATACGATAGCGGCGCTTGTGCCCACCGCCGCGGAAGCGGACGGTGATGCGGCCCAGATTGTTACGGCCACCCTTCTTGCGCAGACCTTCGGTCAGCGAAGATTCGGGCTTGCCCTTCCACAATTCCGAACGGTCAACCGTCACCAGCTGACGACGGCCCGGAGTCGTGGGCTTGTAGTTCTTCAAAGCCATGGCGTCAGACTCCCGTCGTCACGTCGATGGACTGGCCTTCGGCCAGCGTCACGATCGCCTTCTTGACGTCGGAGCGAACGCCGACGCGACCACGGAAGCGCTTGACCTTGCCCTTGGTCACCAGGGTATTCACCGCGGTGACGGAGACCCCGAACACGCCTTCAATGGCGGCCTTGATCTCGGGCTTGGAAGCGTTCAGCGGAACCTTGAAGGTGACCTGATTGTGCTCGGAACCCATGGTCGCCTTTTCGGTGATCACGGGCGCGCGGATGATGTCGAACATCCGTTCCTTCGAGACGATGACCTTGCTCATTTCAGGCGAGCCTCCAGGGCGGCGACAGCGTCCGTGGTCAACACCAAGGTGTCACGACGCAGAATGTCGTACACGTTGGCGCCGACTTCCGGCAGCACGTCCACATGGGGGATATTGCGCGAGGCCAGGGCGAAATTGCCGTCCAGGGCCGCGCCGTCGATGACCAGAACCGAGTTCCAGCCCAGCGCCTTGAACTGCGCGGCCAGAGCCTTGGTCTTGGGAGCATCGGCCAGAGCCTTGTCCAGAACCACCAGCTTGCCTTCGGCGGCCTTGGCCGACAGGGCAACCTTGAGGGCCAGCTTGCGCACCTTCTTGTTCATGTCGTAGGCATGGCTGCGAACGACCGGGCCAAAAATGGTGGCGCCGCCACGGAACTGCGCGGAACGCAGCGAACCCTGACGCGCACGGCCGCCACCCTTCTGATTGAAGGGCTTCTTGGTGGTGCCGGAGATCTCGGAGATCCCCTTGGTCTTGTGAGTGCCGGACCGACGCTTCGACAACTGATAGCTGACCATCCGGTGCAGCAGATCGGTGCGAACCGCCAGGCCAAACACGTCGTCGGAGAGATCGATCTCGCCGACGCTCTGATTGTCCAGGCTGATAACCTTCGTCTTCATCGCCGTGATTCCTTACTCGCCGGCTTCAGCGGAGGCAGCCTTGAAGCCTGCCGGGAACGGCACGCCTTCAGGCAGCTTACGCTTGACCGCGTCGCGGACCAGAACCCACGAACCCTCGGCACCGGGAACCGAACCCTTAACCAGGATCAGGCCGCGCTCGGCGTCGGTGGAGACCACCTTGAGGTTCTGGGTGGTGACCTGAACGTCACCCATGTGGCCGGCCATTTTCTTGCCCTTGAACACCTTACCGGGGTCCTGGCGTTGGCCGGTAGAGCCGTGCGAACGGTGCGAAACCGACACGCCGTGGGTCGCTTCGAGACCCCGGAAGTTGTGCCGCTTCATCGCACCGGCAAAACCCTTACCGATGGAGGTGCCGGTGACGTCCACAAACTGGCCGGCAAGGAAATGAGCCGCCGACAGCTCCGCGCCAACGTCGAGAATGTTCTCGGCATCAACACGGAATTCGACGACTTTCTTTTTCGGCTCGACTTTGGCGGCAGCGAATTGACCACGAACGGGCTTGGCCACGTTCTTGACCTTCGCGGCGCCAGCGCCGAGCTGGACGGCGGTGTAGCCGTCCTTTTCTACAGAGCGGGTCGAGACCACCTGACAGGTGTCAACCTTCAACACGGTGACGGGCACATGGGTGCCGTCCTCGGTGAAGATCCTCGTCATGCCGACCTTCTGAGCGATGAGACCGGATCGCATCATGGTTTCCTTAGAGCTTAATCTCGACGTCGACACCGGCGGCCAGGTCGAGCTTCATCAGCGCGTCCACGGTCTGCGGGGTCGGATCGACGATGTCCAGCAGGCGCTTATGCGTGCGAATTTCGAACTGCTCGCGCGACTTCTTGTCGATGTGCGGGGAGCGGTTGACGGTGAACTTCTCGATCCGGCTGGGAAGCGGGATCGGTCCGCGCACTTGCGCACCAGTCCTCTTGGCGGTGTTGACGATCTCGCGGGTGGACTGATCCAACACGCGATGGTCGAACGCCTTGAGGCGGATACGGATGTTTTGGCTTTCCATATTCACGTCATCCGTTAAATCGGATCGGCGCCCCTCTGTCGGGACGCCGATCAGTGAAACTCGGTTTGGTTCAAAGAACCTCCCGCAGTCTGCCGCCTTTGGGGCGTCACTTACGGGAACGGCAACAGCCGAAGCGGGGTTTATACAGAGACTCTGGCGTTGATGCAACCAGAGTCTTTCCCCGCCAAAAAGAAACGACGCCCGGCTGCCCGGACGTCGCATCTTTTATCGATAAGTCGTTAAGACTACTCGATGATCTTGGCGACGACGCCGGCGCCGACGGTACGGCCGCCTTCGCGGATAGCGAAGCGCAGACCTTCG
>NZ_JAGTUF010000050.1 GCF_018224925.1 Magnetospirillum sulfuroxidans
GCCGGCGCCGGGTTGGCGTTGAGCAGCATGTTCATTGCCGGCGCTGCGCTGGCGGAAGAAGCGGCCGCGGCCGCGGCTCCGGTTCCGACGTTGGATTCGGGCAGCACGGCGTGGATGCTGACGTCGACGGTGCTGGTCCTGATGATGACCATTCCGGGCCTGGCGCTGTTTTACGGCGGCATGGTGCGCAAGAAGAACATTTTGGCGACGATGATGCAGAGCTTCGCCATCACCGCGCTGGTTTCGGTTTTGTGGGTTCTGGTCGGCTATAGCCTGGCCTTCGCCGAAGGCACCCCGTATGTGGGCGGCCTGGGCAAGGTTCTGCTGGCCGGCGTCGAAGTCGGTTCGCTGACCGGCGTCATTCCGGAAACCGTGTTCATCGTCTTCCAGATGACCTTCGCCATCATCACCCCGGCGCTGATCACCGGCGCTTTCGCCGACCGCATGAAGTTCTCGGCCATGCTGGTGTTCATGGGCCTGTGGGTTCTGGTCGTCTATGCGCCGATCTGCCATTGGGTCTGGGGCGGTGGGTTCCTGGGGTCCGACGGCGTGCTGGATTATGCCGGCGGCACCGTGGTGCACATCAATGCCGGTGTCGCCGGTCTGGTTGCGGCCATCGTTCTCGGCCCGCGGAAGGGCTTTGGCACCGACAACATGGCTCCGGCCAATCTGTCGCTGGCCATTATCGGCGCCTCGCTGTTGTGGGTGGGCTGGTTCGGCTTCAACGCCGGTTCCGCCGCCGCCGCCGACGGTCGTGCCGGCATGGCCATGCTGGTGACCCAGGTCGCCGCCGCCGCCGCCGCTTTGGCCTGGATGGCCGCCGAATGGATGCTGCGCGGCAAGCCCAGCGTTCTGGGCGCCGTCTCGGGCGCGGTTGCCGGTCTGGTGGCGATCACCCCGGCTTCCGGCTTCGTCGGTGTCGGTGGGGCGTTGATCATCGGCATCGCTGCCGGCGTCATCTGCTTCTGGGGCGCGACTGGCCTCAAGCATGCGCTCAAGTATGACGACTCGCTCGACGCCTTTGGCGTGCACGGCATCGGCGGCATCGTCGGCGCGGTTCTGACCGGCGTGTTCGCGGTCGAATCCATCGGCGGCACCGCCGGTCTGCTGGAAGGCAATGGCGGTCAGGTCCTGACCCAGTTGTACGGCATCGTCGCCACCATCGTGTGGAGCGCGGTCGCTTCCTTCATCCTGCTCAAGCTGATCGATCTGGTTATCGGTCTGCGCGTCACTCCCGACGAGGAACGCGAAGGCCTGGATCTGTCGCTGCACGGCGAATCCATCCACTAAAGCGTCGCGCCTTTAATCTAAGGCACGACGCTCCAGCGCCCATTGCGGGCGCGGCCAAGCATGCGGAGGCATGCGCCCGGCGAGGGAAAATGATGAAGGTTAGGCCGTGATGCACATTTAGGGCATCACGGCCTAAGCCGGGCGGATTGCTGGAAACAAGGGGGCGCGGCGAAAGCCGCGCCCTTTT
>NZ_JAGTUF010000051.1 GCF_018224925.1 Magnetospirillum sulfuroxidans
CGATCAGCCCTGGACCATCATGTCCATCGGGTTGCGCCAGTGGGCACATGGGTTCTGATCAATGGGACTTGGTATAACCTGTTCCCCACAAATGTGCCCGGTTTGAGGTAGGGCCCGTTCCATCAGGGCGACCGACGTATGAAGCACAGTCGGTTTACGGAAAAGGAAATCATCTGCAAGCTCAGTTGCTTGCTAGCGCCTTTTGAGTGAGACGGAGCTCCTACATAGAAAGAGGCCGGCCCAACGGCTTTCCGATCAAACCGAATGTGGCTGATCAGCCAACTGCTTAATTGCCTCGATCAGAATCAGGCGCCACCCCTCAGTCGATTGGATTGCTTGATCGCTGGATAAGCTCCCTAGGAGGATCGCTGCAGTCGCTCCGCACAGATGGGCAATTACGTCGGCTGGGGCACAATCAGGCACCCGCCGCCCAACCACATCAAGCGCGAAATTGCCTATCTCAGCTGCAACTGCGCCTTCCAACGTCAAAGATCTCTTCATAGCCCGCAACCAGAAATTGTTTTTCGTAATACGCTTCATTAGGCAAAATTCCTGCCGATGGTCAATAACCCAAGCCGAAGTCACACTTCGGTCTATGTCGAGTGATCTGAAATCAGTTTTAGGGGCAAAGGTGCGTGCGGCGCGGGAAGGCGCCAGCTTAAGCCAGGAGCAGTTGGCTGAGCGGATCAATCGCACGCCTGAAACGGTCTCGAACATCGAGCGCGGAAAAAACATGCCTGCGATCGAGACGCTCCAGGCGCTTTGTTCGACACTCGGCTTGCGGCTCTCGGAGCTCTTCGCGGACGAAGATTTGGGGCGGAACGCCGACCGCGTTGCCCGAGAGCATAGTCTGATCCAGACGCTGCGCACGCTGTCCGAAAGCGATCTTGAGGTCGCCGAAAAGACGATTCACGCGCTGGCAAATCGCACTCAGCGGTAAATGAGCATCGAAGGTTGCGCCCGGGCGGCTGCGAAGTGAGCCGGCGCTGGCCGCGCCGTCTTGCACTTCGCAGCCGCCCGCGCGCCCAAAATGAGGTATGGTTTGGCTGTTAACGCAACAGGGGTGCCGAAATGGCAATGCAACACCACATCGAGCGGCTTGCCCTGCGGCATATGAAATGTGCGGGCCTTGCGCTAACGCAACATTTCCGGCTGATCCATAAGAAGTGTGGCTAATACCAAATCCTGCGACACGCAACAGATCAGGGCCTAGTCACGGCATCGCACTGCCTTGATCAGAAGGGCGAAAGCCGGCATTGACGCAGCTAAAGCGCAGAGCGTTAAATCGGAAGCGCCTGTAGGATTGCTTCGCATGGGCTATCGCTCAAACCCATCCGGGGAGAACCCCGGTCCCCTTTGATTTTATTGATTAAAAAGAAGGGGGTCTGGGGTTCACCCCAGGCTGGGCCGGGGCGGCA
>NZ_JAGTUF010000052.1 GCF_018224925.1 Magnetospirillum sulfuroxidans
ACTGAACCGCCCCGGGTTTGCCGGAGGCTCCAACTTCTGAGAAAGTAGGGGCATCATGAGCAAGACGACGAACAAATTTTCCCCGGAAGTGCGCGCCCGTGCTGTACGGATGGTTTTGGACCATGAAAAGGATCATCCGTCCCGTTGGGCGGCGGTTGTTTCGATTGCAGCGAAGATCGGCTGCGCGGCGCAGACGCTGCTGGAATGGGTGAAGAAGGCGGAGATTGATGCGGGCAAGCGGGCTGGTGTCCCGTCGGAAATGGCGGATCGGTTGAAGGCGCTGGAGCGAGAGAACCGTGAGCTTCGGCAGGCGAATGAGATCCTGCGCAAGGCCTCGGCTTATTTTGCGATGGCGGAGCTCGACCGCCGGTTCAAGCCATGATCGCCTTCATCGACGACCAGCGCGCGGTGCATGGGGTCGAGCCGATCTGCAGAGTGCTGCCGATTGCTCCATCCACCTATCACGCCCATGTCGCCGGGCGTGCCAATCCGGCCAAGCTGTCGGCACGGGCTCGGCGCGATATTACTTTGCAAGTCGAAGTGCGGCGAGTGTTTGACGCGAACTTCAAGGTTTATGGCGCCCGCAAGGTCTGGCGCCAACTGGCGCGGGAAGGCCTTGACGTGGCCCGCTGCACCGTGGAACGGCTGATGAAGCGGATGGGGCTGTTTGGCGCCATTCGCGGCAAGCCGGTCAAGACGACCGTCAGCGACAAGGGCGCGCCGTGCCCGCTGGACCGGGTGAACCGCCAATTCGGCGCCCCGGCTCCGAACAGGCTGTGGCTGTCCGATTTCACCTATGTGGCGACCCGGGTCGGGTTCGTCTATGTCGCCTTCGTCATCGACGCCTTTGCCCGGCGCATCGTCGGCTGGCGGGTTTCGCGGACCGCCCATGCGGGCTTCGTCCTCGATGCCCTGGAGCAGGCCCTGCACGAGCGCCGTCCCATTCAAGGCGGTGGCCTGGTCCACCACAGCGACCGGGGCAGCCAGTACGTCAGCATCAAGTATACCGAGCGTCTGGCCGAGGCGGGGATCGAGCCTTCCGTCGGCAGCGTCGGCGATTCCTACGACAACGCTCTGGCGGAAACCATCAACGGCCTCTACAAGGCCGAGGTCATCCACCGGCGCGGCCCGTGGCGGTCGTTCGAAGCGGTGGAGTTCGCCACCCTGGAATGGGTGGAATGGTTTAACAACCGGCGGATCATGGGGCCAATCGGTAACATCCCGCCCGCCGAAGCCGAGGAGCGCTATTACGCCATGCTGGCTCGCCAGCCCGTGGCCGCGTAACTCAAACCAAATGGCCTCCGGCAAACCCGGGGCGGTTCA
>NZ_JAGTUF010000053.1 GCF_018224925.1 Magnetospirillum sulfuroxidans
GTGGAGAGCAAAGGTGTTAACTTTGCTTGAGGACGACTCTGATGACAGGTTCAGGAATGAGGACATTCACCGACGAATTCAAACGGGAAGCGATTCGGCTGGTGCAAACCAGCGGGCGGACCATCGGCCAGATTGCCGACGATCTTGGTATCGGACATTCCACGTTGGGCAAGTGGCTTGCCAAGCATCGTGACGTCGCTTTGCTGAGCGGCCCACACGAAGACACGGCCAAGGAATTGGCCCGCTTGCGCAAAGAAAATGAGATTCTGCGGGCCGAGCGGGACTTGTTAAAAAAAGCTGCGGCCTTCTTCGCCAAGGAAACAAGTCGATGATTTTCCGGCACATCGACGAGAAGAAGGCCGATCTATGCATAGCCCGGAAATGTGCGTTGTTCGGCGTCAGTGTGAGCGGCTTTTACGCCTGGAAAGGCCGTAAACCCAGTCGCCGTCAATTGGACGACATGGTGTTGCTCGCTCATATCCGCAGCCAATTCAGCCTGTCGCATGAAACCTACGGATCTCCGCGCATGGTGGTGGAATTGCAGGAAGACGGCATTGACGTCGGTCGTCATCGCGTCGCCCGGTTGATGCGCGATAACGGCTTGAAAGCTCTGCAAAAACGCGGTTTCAAGAAAACCACCGACAGCGACCATGGCGGCCCTGTCGCGCCCAATATGCTGGATCAAGATTTCACTGCCGATGGACCCGATCAGAAATGGGGCGCCGACATTTCTTATATCTGGACGGCCGAAGGCTGGCTGTATCTGGCCATCGTCGTCGATCTGTTTTCCAGACGCATCGTCGGTTGGGCGACCAGTGACCGCATGAAAAAGGACCTGGCGCTGACCGCCTTAAAGCGCGCGCTCGCCATTCGTCAACCGGCGGCGGGCATCATCCATCATTCGGATCGAGGGAGCCAATATTGCTCCGGCGACTACCGAAAACTCTTGGCCGACCACAAAACCTTCGCCTCCATGAGCGGCAAGGGCAATTGCTATGACAATGCCATGGTGGAAACCGTGTTCAAAACCATCAAATCCGAACTGATCTGGCGGACAGCTTGGCAATCACGTCGCCAAGCCGATATTGCCATTGGTCGTTACATCGACGGATTCTATAATCCCGTCAGGCGGCATTCCGCCCTGGGATATAAAAGCCCGTGCCGCTTCGAGGCCGAAGCTGCATAGACAGAGAAACGCTCTCCACTCTTTC
>NZ_JAGTUF010000054.1 GCF_018224925.1 Magnetospirillum sulfuroxidans
TTATACCAAGTCCCATTGATCAGAACCCATGTGCCCACTGGCGCAACCCGATGGACATGATGGTCCAGGGCTGATCGACGAGTTTGTTCCATGCGCAGCAGCAGTGGTCGACGATTTCCTCGTATGAGGCGAAGACGCGGTTGGACAGCCAGTTTTCGCGGATGAACTGCCAGATGTTTTCAACGGGGTTCAGTTCGGGGCACTTGGGTGGGAGTGGCAACAGGGTGATATTGTCGGGGATCGGTAGATCATCGGCGAGATGCCATCCGGCCTGATCGAGCAGGACGACGGCATGGGCACCAGGTGCGACGGCCAGGGAGATTTCCTCCAGGTGCAGGGTCATCGCCCTGGTGTTGCAGAACGGCAGGACGAGACCGGCGCCCTTCCCCTCGGCCGGGCAGATGGCGCCGAACAGCCAAGCCGACTTGGTGCGCTGGTCATGCGGCGCCACCGGCCGCGTTCCGCGTCGCGCCCAGCGCCGCGTGATCTTGTTCTTCTGCCCGATGCGGGCTTCATCCTGCCACCAGATTTCTATGGGCTTGCCTGCCACTTCATGGGTGGCGATCTCTTCCAGGCGAGCGGGGAAGTTTTTTTGAACGCCTCTGGCGCCTCGGCATCCTGAGCATGGTGGCGGGGCCGCGCCGAGATTTTGCGGAACCCCATGGCACGCAACTCGCGGCTCAGGGTCTGCTTGCTGATCGACAGGCGGAATTCCTCGAACAGCCATTGCGCCAAGTCCACCAGGCGCCAACGGACAACGCCGTGAACCGATGGGATCGGGCCGGTATCTACCATCACCGCCAGCGCCTGCCGCTGGCTCGCGTCAAGGATCGGCGGACTGCCAGGGGCCTTGCCGTTTAGCAGCCCGGACGGACCCTCGGCATTGAAGGACAACACCCAGTCCCGCAAGGTCTGCAGACCGACGCCGCCAACTCGCGCCGCCTCCGTCCGGGATCGGCCGTCATAGATTTCTGCCAGGGCCAGAAGGCGCCGTGTCTGGTTCGCGCAACGCGACACCCTGGCCAATTCACGCAGACCCTGCGCCGTGAAATCTTCTCGAAGCTGAACCGCCGCCGCCATGGCAAACCTCCCATCGTTTGCCATGTTGAATCAGATCAGCGCCTCCTTGGGAATCCCCGCCATGAGTCGCAATTATCGGGAATTGGTATTA
>NZ_JAGTUF010000055.1 GCF_018224925.1 Magnetospirillum sulfuroxidans
CCGTGGATCACACCAAGATCCAGCGCTAGGAGCGGAAGCATGACTCTCGAGACCATCTCGGAGTTTTTCCGCTCCCTGTGGGGGGTTTGGCTGATGGTTCTGTTCCTGGGGATCGTCTTCTACGCCTTTCGGCCGAAAAACAAGGATCGGCTAGAGGCTTACGGAGAGATTCCCCTAAGGGACGACGACGATAAGGAGCGCTAAGATGGCTCACGTTGAACATGACGTGGTTTCCGGTCAAAACACGACCGGCCACGAATGGGACGGCATCAAGGAGTTGAACACTCCGTTGCCGAAGTGGTGGGTTTACGTTTTCTGGGCTTGTGTGATCTGGGCCATTGGTTACTGGGTGGCGATGCCGACCTGGCCGACCACCAGTGACTACAGCCGTGGTCTCTTGGGTTATTCCTCACGCGGGGATCTGGCCAATGAGCTGGACCTGCAAAAGAAGGCCCGGTCGCAATGGCTGACCAAGCTGGAAGCGGCTTCGGTCGAGGATATCGCCAAGGACAAGACCTTGCTCAACTACGCCCTGGCCGGCGGCAAGATCGCCTTTGGCGAAAATTGCTCGGCGTGCCATGGCGCGGGCGGTGTCGGCGTCCCCGGCGCCTATCCCCGTCTGGCCGATGATGAATGGCTGTGGGGCGGGTCCCTGGAAGACATTCATCAGACCATTCAGTACGGTGTCCGCAACACCAACAGCAACTCGCGTCAAAGCGAAATGCTGGCGTTCGGCACCGGCGACGCGTTGGACAAGACCCAGGTCGACCAATTGGCCGATTATGTCTTGTCGCTGTCGTCGAAGACCCCCGCCGCCGGTTCGCCGGGCGCGGCGATCTTCGAAGAGCGTTGCACCGCTTGTCACCAAGAAGGCGGCGTCGGTCTGAAGGACCTGGGCGCCCCGGCCTTGAACAACAATATCTGGCTGTTCAAGGGCGACAAGGAAGCCGCCAAGCAGGCCGTGATCAATCAGGTCACCAAGCCGCAGCACGGTTCCATGCCCGCTTGGTCCGAGCGTCTGGACGCGGCCACCATCAAGATGCTGGCGGTCTACGTCCACTCGTTGGGCGGCGGTCAGTAAG
>NZ_JAGTUF010000056.1 GCF_018224925.1 Magnetospirillum sulfuroxidans
ACTACTCGATGATCTTGGCGACGACGCCGGCGCCGACGGTACGGCCGCCTTCGCGGATAGCGAAGCGCAGACCTTCGTCCATGGCGATCGGAGCGATCAGTTCAACGGTCATCGACACGTTATCGCCCGGCATCACCATTTCGGTGCCTTCCGGCAGGTAAACCATGCCGGTGACGTCGGTGGTGCGGAAATAGAATTGCGGGCGATAATTGGTGAAGAACGGGGTGTGACGACCGCCTTCTTCCTTGTTCAGGATGTAGGCTTCGGCGGTGAACTTGGTGTGCGGGGTGATCGATCCCGGAGCGGCCAGAACCTGACCGCGTTCCACGTCTTCACGCTTCACGCCGCGCAGCAGGGCGCCGATGTTGTCGCCGGCTTCACCCTGATCGAGCAGCTTGCGGAACATTTCAACGCCGGTGCAGGTGGTCTTGACGGTCGGCTTGATGCCGACGATCTCGACTTCTTCACCAACCTTGACCACGCCGCGTTCAACGCGACCGGTGACCACGGTGCCGCGGCCCGAGATCGAGAACACGTCTTCGATCGGCATCAGGAACGGCTTGTCCTTCGGACGTTCCGGCTGCGGGATATAGGCATCGACTTCGGCCATCAGCTTCAAGATGGCTTCGCGGCCGATTTCCGGCTGCTTGTCTTCCAGGGCGCACAAAGCCGAACCGCGCACGATCGGAATGTCGTCGCCAGGGAAGTCATAGCTGCTCAAGAGCTCGCGCACTTCCAGTTCGACCAGATCCAGCAATTCCGGATCGTCGACCATGTCGCACTTGTTCATGAACACCACCAGGGCCGGCACGCCGACCTGACGGGCAAGCAGGATGTGCTCGCGGGTCTGGGGCATCGGGCCGTCGGCAGCGGACACCACCAGGATGCCACCGTCCATCTGCGCCGCGCCGGTGATCATGTTCTTCACATAATCGGCGTGGCCGGG
>NZ_JAGTUF010000057.1 GCF_018224925.1 Magnetospirillum sulfuroxidans
TGGAGGAGCATGCCGAGGAGATCCTCGGGCTGATCGACAAGACGCCGGACATCACCATCGCCGAGATCCAGGCCCACCTGGAGGCGATGCACGGCCTGAAGGTGGCCCAGAGCACGGTTTGGCGTCTGCTGGATCGCCACGGTATGACGTTCAAAAAAAACGGCGCACGCAAGCGAGCAGCAGCGGCCTGACGTCCTCAAGCGGCGGAAGGCATGGTTCGAGCTTCAGCCTGACCTGCCACCCGAGCGCCTGGTCTTCATCGACGAAACCGGCGCCTCGACCAAGATGGCCCGGCTACGCGGGCGGGCGCCCCGTGGCGAACGATGCCGCGCACCGATCCCGCATGGCCATTGGAAAAGCACCACCTTCGTGGGCGCTCTACGGCTGGAAGGGATGACGGCGCCGATGGTGCTGGATGGGGCAATGGGCGGCACAGCCTTCCTGGCTTATGTGGAACAAGTTTTGGTTCCAACCTTGGCGCCGGGTGACATCGTTGTGATGGACAACCTGCCCGCACACAAGCTCGCCGGTATCCGAATCGCCATCGAGGCCGCAGGGGCCAAGCTGCACTACCTGCCGCCCTATAGCCCCGACTTCAACCCCATCGAGATGGCCTTTTCCAAGCTCAAGAGCTTTCTCAAGAAGACCGCAGCGCGCACCAAGGAAGACCTCTGGGCAGCCATCGGCAGGGGGATAGACGCCTTCACCCCTGCCGAGTGCGAGAACTTCTTCGCCGCTGCCGGATATGACCGTGATTGAGCGGAAAATGCT
>NZ_JAGTUF010000058.1 GCF_018224925.1 Magnetospirillum sulfuroxidans
ATATAAAAGCCCGTGCCGCTTCGAGGCCGAAGCTGCATAGACAGAGAAACGCTCTCCACTCTTTCCGGGCAAGTCCATCGCCCAATGGACACGATTGGCGAAGGTAGTCTGGCGTCCTGACGGCAACAGGTGGGATCGCTCCTCGGACGATAGGCCGAAATCGTCAGCCAAACGTGTCACCACGTCGGATATACGCTGCTCACCCTCGGCGGCCACCTTCAGTACCGGCAGCATAAGGGTCTGAAAATCTGGAATCGCCACAACGCCCTCCCGTCCACTCTTGGCGGCAACAGAGTGAAGGTGTGCTGGACCATGGTCAATCCACCAATGATCATCTTGGGCCGGGGAGGAGATTGCCGAATCTGCGACGGGCCGTTAGAGTCCGCACCACAGGCACCTAGGGGATATTATGGCGATCTTGACGCTTCAACAGCTTTCGAACCATATGTGGGGCGCGGCGGACATCCTGCGCGGCTCCATCGATGCTGCCGACTACAAGCACTATATTTTCGGGCTGCTGTTCTACAAGCGCCTGTGCGATGTGTGGGAAGAGGAGTTCGAGCAGCGCATGGTGACCTATGGCGACGCCAAGTTGGCGGCGCATAGGGACGAGCATCGTTTCCATATCCCCGAGGGCCATTTCTGGGC
>NZ_JAGTUF010000059.1 GCF_018224925.1 Magnetospirillum sulfuroxidans
CATGGGTTTGGTTCGACCGTTTCTCGCCGCGAAAGTCGCGCTCACCATTGCGGCCCGGCCCCGGCGGATCATCACCGCCATCCTTGGGCTTGAAGCTCTTCATCGACGCCCAGGCTTCGATCAGCGTGCCGTCCACCGAGAAATGCTCATCCGACAGCAGGTCGCGGCTACGAGCCTGCGCCACCACCGCCGCCAGGAACTTGGCCGCCACATCGCCAGCCAGCAGACGCTCGCGGTTCTTGGTGAATACCGTCACGTCCCACACGGCCGCGTCCATCGCCAGACCCACGAACCAGCGGAACAGCAGATTGTAGTCCATCTGCTCCATCAACTGCCGCTCGGAGCGGATCGAATAGAAGGCTTGCAGCAGCAACGCCCGCAGCAGCTTTTCCGGCGGGATCGATGGACGGCCGACCTTCGAATACAGCGTTTCGAACTCGGGCGACAGCACCTCCAGCGCCTCGTCGCAGATCGCCCGGATCGCCCGCAGCGGGTGAGCCCCAGGCACACGGGCCTCGCAGCTCACATACGAGAACAGCCCCTCCGTCCGATCATCACCACCACGCATCGCGCCCCCCCCTCCGAACTCAGCAGGAGAAGCGAATCACGATGCAGCCTCAGATGAAAGGGTTTTTCCGCAGCCTG
>NZ_JAGTUF010000005.1 GCF_018224925.1 Magnetospirillum sulfuroxidans
TTCCGCCCTGGGATATAAAAGCCCGTGCCGCTTCGAGGCCGAAGCTGCATAGACAGAGAAACGCTCTCCACTCTTTCCGGGCAAGTCCAACTATACGGTGCCGCCTTGCGCGTCGTCATGTCCGAGGCACGTCCACAGATCGCCGTCTCCTGGGTGTGGGCGCCGCTGCTGAGGATCGGCATGGCCGAAATCAAGGGGGAGAGGGACGGTATGCTCGTCACGCCCCTCCATCCCCTGCGTCTGGCGGAGGTGGGCGTCAAGGCCCGCCAACTGGCGGAAGCCGTGCGGAAGGTGACCTTCAGCGGGGAGAACGAAGCGGACGAGATCGGCAACTATCTGCCACGCGTTGGGAAAGACGTACTACGCGGATGTCGGCATCTCCGACAAGCGGCGCCTTCTCATTGAGACCCGACGGTTGGCGGACGTTAGTCTGCTCGAATCGCCGACGTTCGGCGGGGACGCAGACGAACTGGCGGACGAGCCCGCCGAAGGGACGGTTGAGAAGTTCGAGTTGGTAACAGACGAGTAGGCGGAAATACTGTCGGGCTTCGGGCAGACCCAAGCGGTTGGCTGAGAGCATGGAAGCGCAGGCGATAAAGGCCTTTCCACTGTCTCGCCAGGGGCGGCGACGAAAGACATGCTCCGCCACGACTTCGGGAGCGGCCAAGCGCCTTCAGCCGCCGGGCCTCCGACACCTCAAGGCCGCCGTACTTGGACTTCCATTTGTAGAAGGTGGCACTCGATATGCCATGGCGGCGACACACATCCGCCGTCGGCGCCCCGGCCTCCTGTTCCTTCAGGATGCCGATGATCTGCTCTTCACTGAACCTGCTGCGTTTCATGTCGTCCGTCCTCTGATGGGCCGGACTCTACTTCAAACTGGAGGAGATTTCCCAAGGCAGGTCAGGGGCGATGCCCAGCTTTTCATTCATCATCGTCACCATGGTGCGCCGCAGGTCGTGCAAATCCCAATCCGGCATGGGCTTTTGCTCGGCCTTCTTGCGGGCTTCATTGATGTGTTTGTCGATGCGCCGCTTGGCCCGGCTGAATCCGGAGGCCGGAGTGGTGCCGGTCGCCGAAAACAAAAGACCCGCTTCGCCGATCTCCGGACGGCCCGCAATGATCTTGGCGGCAAGAGGCGACAGGGGGACGACATGCGGGCGGGAATTCTTCGTCCGCATGCTCGGGATTTCCCAGGCCGTCCACTTGCCGCCCGCATCGGTGACGCGAAGGCCGAACCCCGGCACCATCGCATCCCAATGCTCGGTGCGCGATCCCTTGGGGGCAGGCTTGAGCCTGTCGACCATGGCGGCGGTGATGACTTTGCGGGCGGCCAGACGGGGCATTTTCGGGCATATCCTATGGTCGTTTTGGGGGCACAAACGTTTCCGTTTTGCCCTATTGCGCCCGATTCGCCCATGTTGCGCCGACAGAGATAAAAATCAATGATTTTATAGTGTTAGCGTGAGTCCGGACGTTCCGCCATGTTCACAAATGTTCACGTTGGCTCCGGAATCATAATCCTGGGGTCGGGGGTTCAAGCCCCTCTCCCGCTACCAACCTTGCGAAACAAAAACCCCTGATAGGTCAATGACTTATCAGGGGTTTTTTGGTTTTAGACGTTCATGAAAAATCCCTCCATCCATGCGGATGGAGGGGGAAATCATCAACCTGATGTCAGCACATGCGGCACGATGCCGGTGATGGTGCTGACATGGGTGACGACCAGGCGGAGCAACGGCAGGGTTGGGCGCGTGAAGGTCAATCGGGTCAAGCGACCATCCTTGGACACCACTTCGCATTCGGTAGCGATGCCGGCGGCGGCAGCGCCAGCGCGGCTGAGCACCAGACGGAATTGCGCCCCGAGGGGGCGGTCGAAATCGCGCAAGCTCAACCCGCCAGTGGAAATATCGACCACCGGCAGACTTTGACCGCCAATCTCGATGACCAACCCGGCGCCGTCATGGCGGGAATGGCGACGGCGATCGAAATCGCCGATCTCGGATTGGGACTGGCCCCTCTGGGCACTCTGGCGTTTCATCAACATTGTTCCTCCTCGTCACGAGGATTTTGCTTCCGTGACCAAGCGTTATCGTAATATTGGCAAACCAGACGATCAGCCATCGGGCGCATCCCCCCGTCATCATCATCCCACGCATCGCCACGGGGCGAAGGCACTGGCGACAAGGGATCGAGGAATCGATCGATCAGCACGAACAGCATGGTCTTTGACCCCAGGGTGGGCATACCTCCATCTTATACCCTATGACTATGTCAAGGTTTTGGGTTGCGCATAAACGCCAGGTAAACGGGGGAACACTGAAACATTAAAGACATATCCATAGGTGAAAAAAGGACGTTATTGACTTCCCCCCTCAACCCAGCAATAAATCAAAAAGGAATAGTTAAGACGTTTTGTGCTATCATTATCATGCGGTGAAAATCAGCGCATTCCTGCAACGTCAGGTACAGAGGAAACCTCCAGCCACACCATGCCGGCCCGGTGCCGGCCCAGGAGGTTTTGAGTAACCATGTCTTCTTCCGTCGCCGAACGCATTCAAGCCCTGATCGATGGCGCCCGCCACTCGGCCACCAATTCCGGCCAGCCCTTCGATCTGCAGAAAATTTACGTCAGTGCCCTGGTCCGGTGTGGCATCAGTCACGAGGAAGCGTTGTCGCTGATCGCCGATCCCGCCAATGATCCGGTCGGCCGCATCCTGCACTTCGCCGGCGATTCCCACAATTTCGCCATCCTGGCGGTGGAAGAGGCCTTGGCCGCCGCCTGAACGGCCGCCGACCGCTTAATACCTATATCCCGGTGATCGCAACCGATCCCCGGTGCCCTCAAGCGGCGGGCGGGTTTCTCCGAAACCCTTGCCTCCCGCGGCATAAGCCGCGCAGCCCCTTGGGCTTAGCCAAATCCCGATGAGTTCCACTCAGCGGGATTTGGTATAAGCCGCCCCCCGGTCACCAGGGGGGCGGCGTCATGGCTGGCGGCCCAAAGGAGTGCCGGGATTAGGCACCCAGCTTCATGGCCATGCGCACAGCGCCCCAATGGCGACCGTCAACGGTCACCGGCATATCCATTTCCTTCAGCACGATAAAGGTGCCGCCGCCCATGTCGCGGGCATAAGTGTGAGCCAAGGGCTTGGTCGTGCGCGCCGCCAAGATACCGGTGCGGTCATCGAAAATTCGACGATTGCGGCTGTTGGCGGCGTTCCACAATGCATCATTAAGCCGCTGCGGTTGCGAATATTTGCGGTTATGGGCAGCGATATAGCCGTTGCGATCAGTAATGCAGCAAAAAACCACCGCCGGGTCACGACTGAGCGGCGCTTCGATCAGTTCCGGGAACAGCTTTTCCGCCACTTCCGTATGCTTGACCGTCACCTGAATCGGATCGGTACCAGGGATGGCGGTATATTCGGCATCAAACAGGTCGGCCATGGAAAGAGTGCGATCCCGCACCGCCTGCTCCAGGCGTCGCGATGCTGCCGTCGCCACCTTTTCAATCATCTCCAGATAGGGCTGGTCGTCGCGTTCGGCCTGTTCCAGACGAGTGGCCAAGGCATTCTTGGCCTGTGTGTCGGCGGCGGGAAATTCGGCATTCAAGCCAATGCCGGTATCGTTGACGATACGCACTTTAAGGCTGCCGATACCTTCCATGCGCAACACCCCTTGTGTGCCGGTGGGCGGCCGGGTCTTGGCGCCAACCAACACCAGAAAGGCGCCCTTGAGGTCGATGTCGCCGGTATAGCCGCGCACACTGGTCCCGCCATATTCAAAACTGAAGGGAAGCGCGGCGGTGATGCGTTTGAATTGGCGGCGGTCGCCGCCATAAGAGGTGCGCATGATCACATACAGGCGGCGTTGCAAGGCGGCGATGTCGCGGCTGACCATGGCGGACAATTCATTGACCCGCATGGCGGTGGTGCCGGTGGCTTCGACCCCTTCCATCATCAAGGTAACGTTTTCAGCCACGGAACGGGTGTGATCCGCAGCCTGGGCGGCGCTTCCCATGATCTCGGCGGTGGCCGCACGCTGTTCGTCGGTGGCGCGGGCCACTTCCGAGGCGATGGCGTCGATCTGTCGGATGACCTGGGCCACCGATTCCACCGTTTCCACCGCCTCACGCGTGGTGCGGCCAATTTCCTCGGCTTGGGAATTGACGGTGGCAATGCCGTGCTCGGTCTGATTGGCCAGGCTCTTGACCTCTTCCGCCACCACGGCGAAGCCCTTGCCGGCCTCCCCCGCCCGTGCCGCCTCGATGGTGGCGTTAAGCGCCAGCATGCGGGTCTGGCCGGCGATATTTTGGATCATGGTGACCACGTCGCCGATTCGCGCCGTCGCCTCTGACAAACCGGCGACGCGGTGACTGGCTTCATCGACATTGATGCGGGCGACTTCCGCCAGTTGCGACGAATTGCCGACCTGGGAAAGGATTTCCCGGCTCGACGCTTCCAGTTCCTCGGTGGCGCCGGCCACCGTTTGCACATTGCCACTGGTGATCTGGACCGCTTCGGTTACATGTTCGGCCATCTGGCGTAATTGCACCGCCACCCGCGACAATTCCACCGACCCTTCCGACAGGCGGCGGGCCTGGACCGAAATATCGCCAACGGTTTCCTGAACCTCGCCTTCCAAGGTCTCGGTCAGGTTCAGCATCTCGTGCTTCAGCTTTTCCTCGCCGCGGCGGGCAATTTCCTGATTTTCGACGATGCCATAAGCCAACTTGGCCCGCATGGCCCGCAACATGGCGGTGGCCCGATGAAAATCGGGAATAGGTTCGGCCGGAATGACATAGGCCAGTTCCCCCCGAGCGATGGCGGCAAAGCTGTTTTCCATCCGCGCCAACGGCTTGGTCGATCCCTGCAACAGGCGGCGGGCCAACAGCAAGGATAAAGCCGCGCTGACCACCACGATCACGATGCCAAAAAGCAAGTGGTTGGCGAAATCCGCCATGGCCTCTTGATAGACCTGTTGCGCCACCTGCTCTTGTAAATGGATCATCTGGCCGAGATGGGCCTCGGCAACCAAAGTCTGCGGACGGACCACCTGAACGAAGAAAGCTTCCGGATCGGCGGGGAGCGGACCGCTTCTCAAGGGGGTGAACACCGCCTTGTCCAAACGGTCACGCATGCGCGAAAAGCCATCCGCCAGCGTCTTTTCCTCGGGGGTCAGATATGTGGCCAGATAGGCTTGCCATACCTGGTCCAAGCGCGAGAGGTTGGCTGTGATTTTGTTGGCGGCATCCGGATTCTGCGAGATCCGGGCCGCGATGAGAACGCAATCGCGCAACAGATCGCGAATTTCCCCCAATTGCGCCGCCGGAACCACCCGATCCTCGTAAACCGTGCGGATTGCTTCGTTCGAAGCGGCAATGCCCAGCAGACCGATTCCGGCGGCAACCGCCACCATCAGCAGCAACGAGACAACAATGGCGCTAACCCGACCGGCCAAAGAACGGCCGAAACGGAAAAGCCGTTGAAGCCCCCCGGTGCGGACAAGCAGCCCTTCGCTCAGGACCGAGCCAACAAGCCGACCGCCGCGCATGTCGGCATAAAGCCGTTCGGCTTCAACAACAGCATCGCGACTGGGTTTGCCGCGGATCGAGATAAAGCCGACAATCTGACCATCAACCACTTCCGGGGTGACGTTGGCGTGCACCCAGTAGTAATCGCCGTTCTTACAGCGGTTCTTGACCAGACCTTCCCACGGCAGCCCATTCTTCACCGTCTGCCACAGATCGGCGAAAGCCGCCGCCGGCATGTGCGGGTGACGCACCAGATTGTGCGCAGAGCCGATCAATTCTTCCGCCGAAAAGCCACTCATGGTGGCAAAATCCTGATTAACGAAGGTGATCCGGCCACCACAATCGGTCTTGGAGACCAGTATCTGGCCGTCCTCCATCTCCACTTCGTGATCGGTGATCGGCTCGTTGACGCGCATATCTACCCCAGGGTGCATATTACTTTAGAATGCACAAGGGGACCTCAGCACACCTGGAATGTCAATCAAAATCGGGCCAAAACAGGCCATGCCAAGCGCCAAACAAGCGCATGGTCCATGGCGTTAACTATCCATTTATAAAGTGTTTTAACGCGTTTTAACGCTGCCGGCCCGGTAGGCTTTGCCTCTGCGAACAAGGGGCAAACAAAAACTGTGACCGTGCTGCACATTCACGGCATCACGAATTAGGCGGCGCTACGGGCTATCCACCGTTGGATGGCGGCGACGTGCTCGGCTTCTTCCTCGACGAATTCGGCGGCCATGGCCTTGATCTCGGGATCAGAGGTCCGGTCCAACACCCCTTGGTAAAAGGCCAGACCGTTGGTTTCGGCATCCAAAGCCACACTCAGGGCCATGGCCACGTCCATTTGCGGATCGGCGGCCCAAATGGCGGCGGCTTCCGGGCTTTCCAGTTGCGGCCAGTCGTAATCGCCCGGCGCCATATCGGGCAGATCGCGGAACCCGCCGCGCTTGCGGGCTTCTTCCAGGTGCATGCGGGAATATTCGGCCATCTGGCGGAAGAACCCCGAAACCTCGGTATTGTCGAAACTGCCGGCGGCATCGGCCAATTCATCGAAGCGCAACGCCGCCTCTTGTTCAAGGCGGGCGGCGTAGACCAGGAATTCTTCGACCGATTTCATGGCTCAGCTCCTCTGTGCGGCAACAAAAGCCTACAGAAAATAAGGGATTATTTCAAACAATTCCAAGGCGCGTTAACGGGCGGAGGCAATCCAGCCGCCGCCCAGCACGCGCTCGCCGTCATAGAACACGCAGGCCTGTCCGGGGGCAACCCCCTGTTCCGGCAGATCAAGCATGACTTGGCCGCCGCCCGTCCCATCCAACTGGACACGAGCCGGCATGGGCGGACGGGTCGAGCGTACGCGGACGCTACAGCGGAAATCGGCGCCATCGCCCTCGCCCAGCCAATTGACCTGCCGCAGGCTGATCCGTGTCCGCCCCAATGCCTCACGCGGGCCGACCACCACTTGCGCCTGCTCGGCATCCAGCCGGATCACATAAAGCGGATCGCCGCCGCCTACCCCAAGGCCTTTGCGTTGACCGATGGTGTAATGGATGATGCCTTGGTGCGCCCCCAGCACGCGACCATCCTCGACATGGACAATCTGCCCCGGACGAATGGCGCCGGGCTTGAGCTTGTTGACCAGACCGGCGTAATCGCCATCGGGAACAAAACAGATATCCTGGCTGTCGCGCTTGGTCGCCACCGGCAGATTATAACGGGCGGCGATGGCGCGGGTTTCGTCCTTGGACAGGAAACCGCCCAGGGGAAAGCGCAGGAAATCCAATTGCTCCCGCGTCGTGGTGAACAGGAAATAGCTTTGATCGCGGGCTGGATCGGCACCTTTAAACATGATCGAGCCGTGCTCGCCCTCGCTCCGCTGAACATAATGACCGGTGGCCAAAGCATCGGCCCCCAGGTCGCGGGCGATGGCGAACAGGTCGCGGAACTTGACGGTCTGATTGCATAACACGCACGGGATCGGGGTTTCGCCCCGCACATAGGATTCGGCGAATTTATCGACCACGTCGGCATGGAAGGTGGATTCCATGTCCATGACGTAATGGGGAATGGCCAAAACGTCAGCAACGGCGCGGGCGTCATGAATGTCCTTGCCGGCGCAGCAGGTGTTGGGCCGGCACACCGCCTGACCGTGATCGTAGAGTTGCAGGGTGACGCCGACGACGTCCCAGCCCTGCTGTTTCAACAAGGCGGCGGTGGCGGAGGAATCCACCCCGCCCGACATGGCGACGACGATGCGGCCCAAGGATGTTGTCTGGTTCATGCAGGCATATATGCGACCGCCCGCCGCCAAGTCCAGGGGCTTAAGGGTAAAGCACCACGAAAATGTCATCAATTCTTCGGCATTCGCCGATGGCTCCAGCCGTTAGTCTGCGCCGCCGGAGAGCCCCCATGAAGCGCAGCACCAAGATCATCGCCATCATCACTTTGGCCATTTTGACCACCGAGGCCGGCTTGGTGCTGACATCATGGCTATCGGCCCGCCGCGTCATGGAACAAACCATCCAAGATCGCGGCGCCACCCTGCGCGAAGGCTTCGCCATCGCCCAATCAACCACCGAGATGCAATTGGGAGCCATCGCCAATTTCATCGCCGATGTCGAAGATGTCCGCCGGTTCATGGCCTTGGCCCAGGTTCTCGGCGACATTCCGCCCGCGGCCATGGACGATTACCGCTCGCAATTAGAGCACATCATCGGCGCCCGCTGGTCCAATCTGCAATTCCGTTTCCTGTTGCGGCAACTGGCGTTCCATCTTCCCGACGGCACCACCTTTTTGCGGATCGAACGCCCCTATCAGCATGGCGAGCGAACCACCCCCGAGCACGGGCTGGTCGACGCCAGCATCGCCAGCCGGCGCATCCGCAGCGGCTTCGAGATCGGGGCCTGGTCCACCGGCCTGCGCGCCACCGCGCCGATCACCATGCAAGATGCCGATGGCGCCACCGCCTTACTGGGGGTGGTCGAAGTCGGCACCTCGTTCGACCCCATGCTGGTGCCCATTTGTCCAACGGCCGAATGCGGCGTCTCGGTCCTGCTGTCGCCCCTGGCCGCCGCGGCGATGGCCCCGGCCAGCCGTGACGCCCTGTTTACCCCCGACCGCATCAGCGAACGCGGCTGGCTGATGGAAGCTTCGTCCAATCCGGCGATCACCCGCGCGGTCATCGACGCCTTGCCCCAACCGACACGCGGCCAGTCGGACACCCGCTTGCTGCGTTCCCCCGCGGGCCGTTGGCTGGGGGTGACCACCTTCCCGTTGCTGGACTTTCCGGCCCAGGCCGACGCCGCCCGCCCACCCATCGGCATGGTGGCGGTCTGGCAGGACGCCACCGATCTGATCGATGGATTGCACGCCGATTTGCGCACCACCATGGCCGGGGCCTTGCTGGCCTTTATCGTTGTGGAAACGGTACTGGTCGCCGGCGTCCACCTGACCACCCGGCGGCTGGAACGCGAAATCGCCGGAGCCACCGCCGAATCGCAGGCCTTGCTGCGCAAGGTCACCGCATTAGCCGAACGCGACCCCTTGACCGATCTGTACAACCGCCGCAGCTTTTCCCGCCGGATGAGCGAGGAAACGGCACGGCGGCAGCGCGAGGACCGCCCGCTCAGTCTGGCGATTATCGACCTCGACCATTTCAAGCGCATCAACGACAGCCATGGCCACGCCGCCGGCGACGAAGTGATCATGCGGCTGGTCGGCCATCTTGGCCATGTCCTGCGCAGCAGCGATCTCTGCGGCCGCTGGGGGGGCGAGGAATTCCTGATCGCCTTTCCCGCCGCCACCGTCCTCGAAGCCGGCCGGGTGCTGGAACGCCTGCGCGCATGCATCGCCACGGACCGGGGGCCCTTGGCCTTCAGCTTCAGCGCCGGGGTGACGCAATGGCGCGACGGAGACGATCTCGATTCCATGCTGCATCGCGCCGATGAATGCCTGTACCGGGCCAAGCGCGAAGGCCGCGACCGCATCGCCTATGACCGCACCCCCGAACCGGTGGCGTGATCATTCCGGCGGCAGGACGGCGCGCAAGGTTTGCAGACTTTTCGAGTGAAATTCACGCCGGTACAAAATGGCGACGACACACGCGGCGGCAACAAGAAAAGCCCCGGCATGGACGAACCACATCATCATCGCCAAGGCGAAATAATAGGCGCGCAGGCCCCGATTAAAGGTGTTCGCGGCCAGATCTTGTAAACGCGCCGCATGAACGGCAAAGCCGGTCTTGGCCGCCGCGTCGGCATCGATCGCCGGCGCCGCCCCCATCAGGATGCAACAGTAATTGAACTGACGCAGCGCCCAGGTGAACTGAAAAAAGGTGTAAACGAAAACCCCGGCCAACAGCAAAATCTTCATCTCGAAGGATTCAAGACTGGTTTGACCGGCGAACGGCATTTCGCGATAGACCTGATAGCCGTGTTCTCCCGCCCCCATCAGCGCCACCAGACCGCCCAGGATCAGGATCGACGCCGAAGCGAAGAACGACACCGCCCGCATCAGATTGCCCATCAGCGAAGTATCGGAAATGCGGTTTTCACGGTCGCACAGCGACCGCATCCAGATTTCCCGGTGCGCGGCCATCACCGCCGACAACGTGCGGCTGCGCACTTTGCGATGCTCGGCCAACACGGTATAGCCGACCCACAGCACCACGAACGCGGCCAGGGCGACGATATCAATAACGGGAATGCCTTGAACACTGATCATGAACACCTCGAAAAGCCGAAGGGGCCTTGCGGCCCCTTACAACTTTAATCCCGCTCGTCGATCCAGGCCATTTGAATGGCTTCCAGGATCTTCTCGTTGGATTTTTGCGGATCATCAGCGAAATCAGGCAAGGCGCAAACCCAGGCGTGCAGGTCGGTGTAACGCAAATTGACGTTATCGACGTCAGGATGGGTTTCTTCCAACGCGATGGCGATGTCGGTGATATCGGTCCACTTCATCCGCGGCGGCCTTTACTTCTTGTCGACGCTCATGTTGCGGGTCGCGACCGGCACCGAAACCACCAGGCCGTCCAGTTCCTGCTTCATGATGATCTGGCAGCCCAGACGCGAGGTCGAGGTCAGGCCAAAGGCCAGATCCAACATGTCTTCCTCGTCTTCCTCGGCCGCGGCCAAACGCTCGTACCAATCGGGATCAACGACGATATGACAGGTGGAACAGGCCAGCGAGCCCTCGCAGGCGCCTTCCAGGTCGATCTTGTTGCGGTGAGCGATTTCCAGAACCGACAGGCCTTCCGGGGCGTCAACCTCGTTGCGCGAACCATCGGCGGTGATGAACGTCATCTTGGGCATATACTTCCTGCCTTCCTCATCTTTTTGGGTCCCGCCGCAGACGGAACGCAGTGGCTACTCGGCGCCCCCCAGGGCGTCATCGAGGCGGTCCACCGACACGCCGGCCAGCGCCTGGCGGATACCCCGGTCCATGCGCTTTTCAGCGAAGGCCTTGGTGGCTTCCTCCAGAGACTCGACGGCGGCGGTCACGGCATCGCGGTCAATTCCCGCGCATGCCGTCTCCACAGCTTCGATAGCTGCATCGATAGCCTGTCGTTCGTCATCAGACAAGAGGTCCGCATCGACTCCCAGTGCAGATTTTACCGCCAGCACGGAACGGCGCGCCTCGACCACCGCTTCGGTCAGCAATCTTTGCGCCATGTCATCCTTGGCGTGCACCAGGGAATCGCGCAGCATGGTGGCCATTTCGTCCTCGGACAGACCATAGGACGGCTTGACCGCCACGTGCTGTTCCACCCCGGTGGCCATTTCCTGGGCCGAGACGGTCAACAGGCCGTCGGCATCGACCTGAAAGGTGACACGAATGCGGGCGGCGCCGGCGGCCATGGGCGGAATCCCGCGCAAGACGAAGCGGGCCAGCGAGCGACACTGGTCGACCATCTCGCGCTCGCCCTGGACCACGTGAATGGACATGGCCGACTGGCCGTCCTGATAGGTGGTGAATTCCTGGGCCATGGCCACCGGAATCGGCGTGTTGCGCGGGATCACCTTTTCGACGATGCCGCCCATGGTCTCGATGCCCAGGGACAACGGCGTCACGTCAAGCAGCAAGGTGTCGGAACCGCGCGTCAGCGCCTCGGCCTGCAACGCGGCGCCGACGGCGACCACTTCATCGGGGTTGATGTCGGCCAACGGCTGACGGCCGAAGAATTCGGCGACGCGACGGCGCACCAGCGGCATGCGGGTGGAGCCGCCGACCAGCACCACGCCGTGAATAGCGGAAACGTCGATGCCGGCATCTTCAACCACGCCCCGGCAAATCTCGATGGTGCGTTCGACGAAGGGAGCCGCCAACGCTTCCAGTTCGGCCTTGGTCATCTTGTGACGGCTGGTGAGGCCGTTCAGTTCGATCATCCATTCGCCATTGGGTTGGCTGGTCAGGCATTCCTTGGCCACGCGGGCGGTCATCAGCGCCTGCTTGACCTCGCCCGCGGTGATGGCGGCGCCGGCGGCGCGCTGCGACAGGAAATGCTCGGCGACCGCATGGTCGATGTCGTCGCCCCCCAACACGGCATCGCCGCCGGTGGCCTTGACCTGGAACACGCCCTTTTCCATCTTCAGGATGGAAATATCAAAGGTGCCGCCGCCCAAATCATAGACGGCGTACAGCCCTTCCACCGAACTGTCCAGGCCATAGGCCAAAGCGGCGGCGGTGGGTTCGTTGACCAGACGCAGAACCTCGATATCGGCCAGACGGGCGGCGTCCTTGGTGGCGGTGCGGGCGGCATCGTCAAAATAAGCCGGCACGGTGATGACGGCGCGGGTAACGCTTTTGCCCAGCATGGCCTGCTCGGCCCGCTCCTTGATGGCCATCAGGATATGGGCGGAAATGGCCACCGGGGTCAGGGTGCGGCCGGCGACGCGCAGGCGAACCATGCCGCCCCCAGGGCTGCCCTCTGGCGGGACCACCACTTCGTAGGGCAGCGTGCCGGCCAGCGATTTGACATCCTCGATGCCGCGCCCCATCAACCGCTTGATCGACGACACCACCTGATCGGGGCTTTCCAGAATGGCCCGACGCGCCGCCGCCCCGACTTCGACCGAACCGTCATCCTTGTAATGGACCACCGACGGGATCAGCGCCTTGCCGTTCTCGTCCTTCAGCACCTCGACCTCGGAATCGAAAGAAAAAGCCACCACCGAATTGGTGGTTCCCAGATCAATGCCAACGGCAAGTCCGCTTTCGGCTTCATGGGGGACCGGAGTTTCCCCCGGCTCATGCAATTGCAGCAGGACGAGCCCGTCATCGCTCATGGGGGAAATCCTTTCGTGAGATCAGCGCATGGCCCGCGTCATGCGGGTCTTTTTGCTGCGGGCCTCTTCGGCCAGCTTGGCGAGATATTTGAGCCGAATGGTCAGATGACCGGCCTGTTCCAGATCGTCGGCATTGAAAGCGGCCGAGATGTGGCACTGGCAGGCGATAACTTCGGAATCGGCATCGGCGGACAGCCTGGTGATGGTGGCGACCGAATCGGCGTCGGCGATGGCTTCGCGCTTTTCCATCTGTTCCATCAACAACATGGGGTCGTTGATGGTGCCGCAGGCGGTCAGATCGACCTTGCGCCCCTTCATCTCCATCAGATAGGCCGCCCGCTTCAACGGGTCCTTCAATGTCTCATAGGCTTCGTTCAGGCTGGTCGCCTGACTTTGCGACAACGCCCGTTCCTTCGGCGATTTGGCGGCGAAGCGGTCGGGATGCAGGCGACGCTGAAAGCCGAAATACTGCTTTTCCAGCAAATCCTGATCGACGTCGAAAGTGGGCTGCATGCCCAGACGGGTAAAATGATCAATGGTGCCGGGGCCTTGCACCGCCCCGCAAACCGAACAGAACAAGGCGCGGGTGGCCACCGGTCCCTTGCAGGACCAGCAGGGCACCACGGCGGCAACGGCGCTGGCACTTCCCGACATCATTCCCCCTTCCGGCATGATCAGGACGTCTCCTTAGACATGGAACGATTCACCGCAGCCACAGCGGCCCTTTTCGTTGGGATTGCGGAAGACGAAGCCCGATTGCATCTTTTCTTCCACCCAGTCCATTTCGGTGCCGAAGATGAACATGGCCGCCTTGGGATCGATCAGCACGGTGATGCCGTCTTGTTCGACCACTTCGTCAAAGGGCGACTTTTCGTCGGCATATTCCAGCGTGTATTGCATGCCGGAACATCCCTTCGACCGCACGCCGATGCGGATGCCGGCCGACGGCTTGCCGCGCTTGTCCAGCATGGTCCGCACCCGCGAGGCGGCGCTTTCGGTGATGGTGATGGGGGCTTTCAGTTCCATGACCAGTCCCTCTCTTGCTATGGCGCCGGCTTAACCGGCGGCCTTTTCGCTTTCGTCACCGGCCGGAGCCGACTTTTTCTTGTAATCGGCGATGGCCGCCTTGATAGCATCCTCGGCCAGGACCGAACAATGGATCTTGACCGGCGGCAAGGCCAATTCATTGGCGATGTCGGTGTTTTTGATGGCGGCGGCCTCGTCCAGGGTCTTGCCCTTGACCCATTCGGTCACCAGCGAAGACGAGGCGATGGCCGAGCCACAGCCAAAGGTCTTGAACTTGGCGTCCTCGATGATGCCTTCGGCGCTGACCTTGATTTGCAGCTTCATGACGTCGCCGCAAGCGGGGGCGCCCACCAGACCGGTGCCGACATCGGTCGAATCCTTGTCCATGGAGCCGACATTGCGGGGGTGTTCGTAATGGTCGACAACCTTGTCGCTGTAAGCCATGTGTTCCTCCAAACTCTCGACCGGACGATACCGGCTCTCAATCATATATGGGTACGGTTCAGTGTTCAGCCCACTGGATCGACTTGATATCGACGCCTTCCAGGTGCATGTCCCACAAAGGCGACAGCGAGCGTAGATGCTCGACCGCCTTGACCGTGTGATCGATGGCGTATTCGATATCGTCCTGGGTGGTGAAGCGTCCCAGGCCGAAGCGCAGGCTGGTATGGGCCATCTCGGCATCCAAGCCCAGGGCGCGCAGCACATAGGACGGTTCCAACGAGGCCGAGGTGCAGGCCGAACCCGACGACACCGCCAGATCCTTCACCCCCATCATCAGCCCCTCGCCCTCGACGAAGGCGAAGGAAATGTTGATGTTGCCGGCCACTCGGTTATCCAAATCGCCATTGACATAGATTTCCGGCAGGCGCTGACGCAGGCCGCCGAGCAGGCGGTCGCGCAGGCCGCGCAGACGTTCGGTTTCCGCCCCCATTTCGGCTTGGGCAATGGCGCAGGCTTCGCCCAGGCCGACACATAGCGGTGTCGCCAGGGTGCCTGAACGCATGCCGCGCTCTTGGCCGCCGCCATTGATCATCGGCACCAGCCGCACGCGCGGCCGCCGACGCACGAACAAGGCGCCGACGCCCTTGGGGCCATAAATCTTATGGCCGGAAATGGACATCAGATCGATGTTCATGGCGTTGACGTCCAGCGGAATCTTGCCCACGGCCTGAGCGCAATCGGTGTGGAAGAAAGCGCCCTTCTTGCGACACAACGCGCCAATCTCGGCCAGCGGCTGGATCACCCCGATCTCGTTATTGACGCCCATCACCGAAACGATGGCGGTCTTGTCGGTGATCGCCGCATCCAATTCGGCCAGATCGATCAGGCCATTGGTCTGCACCGGCAGATAGGTGACCTTAAAGCCTTCTTGTTCCAGATGGCGGCAGGTATCGAGCACGCATTTATGCTCGGTCACCACGGTGACGATGTGATCCCGCTTGCCTTTGTAGAACTGGGCAACGCCCTTGATCGCCAGATTGTTGGATTCGGTCGCGCCCGAGGTGAAGATGATTTCCTTGGCATCGCCGCCGATGATGGCGGCGATCTGTTCGCGCGCCACCTCCACCGCTTCTTCCGCTTCCCAGCCATAGGCATGATTGCGCGAATGGGGATTGCCGAATTTTTCGGTGAAATAAGGCAGCATCTTATCGACCACGCGCGGATCGCACGGCGTGGTGGCCTGATAGTCGAGATAAATCGGCTGTCCCGGGCGCCGGCCGATGGAGGAGTTGGTCATCGCTTCAGGTCCTTTCTTTAAGGCGGCGATTACGCCGCATCCTTGACTGTTTTTCCTTTCCGCCGGGCGAAATCGCACCATGCGGCCAGGAAAGCTTCGATCTCTTCGGCCCGGCTGTCGGTCCCTAAGCTGACGCGCACGGCGCAGCCGGCAAAGGACTGATCCAGGCCCATGGCTTCCAGCACCGGGCTGGACGCTACCTTGCCCGATGAACAAGCGGCCCCGGCGCTGACCATCACCCCGGCCAAATCCAAGGCCATCACCTGAAGCTGTGCCGGAATATGCGGCAAGATCAGGCATGAGGTGTTGCACAACCGGGGCAGCGCACCGCCCACCACCACCGCCTCGGGCAACCGGTCCGCCACTTGGGCTTCCAGCCAATCCCGAAGCCTGCTCATCCTTGCCGGACCATCGCCCCCATCGACTTCCGCCGCGGCCAATCTGGCGGCGACGGCGAAGCCAACAATGCCGGCAAGATTCTCGGTTCCCGCTCGACGACGTTTCTCCTGACCTCCTCCTAGCAAGATGGGTGCCAAGGAAATGTCGGGTTTCGACAACACTAAACAACCCGTTCCGGCCGGACCGCCCATTTTGTGTGCGCTCAATGTCAGAAAGTCGACACCAAGTTCCGACAAAAAAACAGGCATCCGCCCCAAACCCTGGGCCGCATCGCAATGAACCAGGGCGCCCCGCCCATGGGCGATGCGCGCCACCTCCGCCACCGGCTGAATGATGCCGGTCTCATTGTTGGCCAGCATGACCGACACCAAAGCCGGACGCTCGTCTTGGGCCAGCATCCGCTCCAGCGCCGCCCGATCGACGACGCCATCGCCGGTGACCGGAATGATCTCGGCCGCGGCGCATTCCCGCACGGACGGATGTTCGATTGCCGACACCAGCAGCCGCGAACGACCACTGCCGCGCAAGGCCAAGGCATTGGCCTCGGTCCCGCCCGAGGTAAACACCACCCCCGCGGCATCGGCGCCGATTGCGGCGGCAACGCCGCGCCGCGCCTGTTCAAGCACGGCACGGGCGCGACGACCAAAGGCATGGACCGAGGATGGATTGCCGGCGGCCGACAGCACGTCAACCATGGCCGCCACGACCTCGGGTCGCGCCGGCGCGCCGGCGTTATGATCGAGGTAGGCCGACAGGGTCACGGAACAATCGCCTCCTTGGCGTTCAACGGGGGTTACTGAGCGGCAACGGTGCCGGTATTGCCATGAAACATGCCCGAACTGCCCAAGATCCGGCGTTCGCACACATCGGCCAGCGACACCGCCGACAGGTACAGATAAATCTGGTTGCCCAATTCTTCCCACAGATCATGGGTCAGGCAGCGGCCCTTGTTGTGGTGGCAGCCAGCCGGCGAACCGGGCGAGCAACGGGTGGTCTGAATCGGTTCATCCACCGCCAAGATGATATCGGAAATGCGCATCTGCGGGGCCGGACGCGACAGCAGATAGCCGCCACCGGGACCGCGCACGCTTTTCACCAATCCGCCCTTCCGCAGCTTGCCGAACAATTGTTCGAGATAGGAAAGCGAGATTTCCTGACGTTCGGCGATATCAGCCAAAGCGACCGGGCTTCCTTGCGAATGACTGGACAGATCGACCATCGCCATGACGGCGTAACGACCTTTGGTGCTGAGTTTCACTGCTGTCTCTCCTGAACGTTCGGACCCCAGTCCGAAGGTTAAAACATTGCCCCGGTCTTAAGGCGGCCCCAGCCGCCAGTGACCGGTTTCAGCCGCCGGCGGCCTGATTACGGTCATCTTCGCCCAGCACCACCACGTTATCCGGGTGACGCGGGTGAAGTTCAATGTCGCGCGCACTTTCCAATTCATGCACCCGCTCGACCAAGGTGTTGACCTGGGCGCGCAGATTGTCGATGGCGCGGGCCACCGGATCGGGCAAATTCTGGTCATCCAAGCCATAGGCGCAAAATGTCGGCTCGCCGTCCTTGGGTTTGCGCAAAACGGCACGGGCCGGAATGCCGACCATGGTGACGCCGGGCGGCACCTCGGTCAGGACCACGGCATTGGCGCCGATGCGCGCCCCCTTGCCGACGACGATCGGCCCCAGAACCTGAGCGCCGGAACCGACGATGACGTCGTCTTCCAAGGTCGGGTGACGCTTGCCCTTGTGCAGCGAGGTGCCGCCCAAGGTCACCCCGTGATACAAGGTGACGTCATCGCCGATGATGGCGGTTTCGCCAATCACCACGCCGGTGCCGTGATCAATGAACAAACGGCGGCCGATGGTGGCGCCGGGATGAATTTCGATGCCGGTGAACACCTTGCCGACATGGGAAAGAACGCGCCCCAGCACCTTCAGACCCACGCCCCAGCACCAATGCGACAAGCGATAAATAAGCAGCGCGTGCAGCCCCGGATAGCACAAAACCACTTCGATCCACGAATGCGCTGCCGGGTCTCGGCTACGAATCGAAGCGATATCTTCGCGAAGGGACTTGAAAACCATGGCCGGCAATATGCTAATCTTCCCGCTTGAGGACGCAGCCCGTTGATGTCTCAAGGACCAAGGGGGGCCTTAAGGCCGGGCTGCATTCACTGAAGGTGAATATAGGATGCCCGACAAAGCCGGTCAAGTATGACCGGAAATAAGCCCAAAACCCGTCACCCATTCCCCGACGCGTAAACTCGGGAATTCCCCGTTTGCGCCGCGATAAAAAACCATTACAGGTAGGGGGCATAATGCCTGAGGTCATTTTCAACGGAGCCGATGGACGCCTGGAAGGCCGTTATCACCATTCCAAGACGACCAACGCACCCATCGCGCTTTTGCTGCATCCGCATCCGCAGCACGGCGGCACCATGAACAACAAGGTGGTTTACGCGCTTTACAACGCCTTCGTGAAGCGCGGCTTTTCCACATTGCGCTTCAATTTCCGCGGCGTCGGCCGCAGCCAGGGGAAATTCGACGCAGGCCAGGGCGAATTGTCCGACGCCGCTTCGGCCCTGGATTGGATGCAAAATTATAACCCCAATGCCCAGGCCTGCTGGGTGGGTGGTTTTTCCTTCGGCGCCTGGATTGGCATGCAATTGCTGATGCGCCGGCCGGAAATCGACGGCTTCGTCTCGGTGGCGCCGCCGGCCAACGCCTATGACTTCACCTTCCTGGCCCCCTGCCCGTCTTCCGGCCTGATCGTTCACGGCACCGCCGACGAAGCGGTGCCGGAAGCTTCGGTGGCCAAGCTGGCGACCAAATTGGGCAGCCAGAAGAATATCCGGGTGCGCTACCGCACGGTGGAAGGCGCCAACCACTTCTTTGGCAATCACTTGGACACGCTGGCCGAGATGGTCGATCAGTATCTGAGCGAAAGCCTGAGCGACACCGGCAGCGCCCAGCCGGGCGTGGCCGTGGCCGCCGCCGCCGCCCCCTGACCGGCGATAGAGTCAAAGCCCCCGCCGGCAGGTCCGACGGGGGCTTTTTTTCATAAAAAAACGCCCGCCAAAAGGCGGGCGCTTTCCAGACGGAACCGCGATCCGATTACTCGGCGTGGTGATCCTCGTCGTCATGATATTGCGGCGCCACCGGGGCGCCGGCGCGGCCACGGCCGATGGCCACTGCCTTTTCCAGGTCGGATTCGGAACACAGACCCAGGGTCACCGGATTGCGCGGCTTGATGTTGGCGGCGTTCCAATGGCTTTTTTCCCGCACCGACTGGATGGTCGGCTTGGTGGTGCCGATCAGCTTGCACAACTGGCTGTCCGACAATTCAGGGTGATGCTTGAGCAGCCAAGCCAAGGCGTCGGGTCGATCCTGGCGCTTGGACACCGGGGTGTAGCGCGCCCCCTTGGGCTTGGCCCGCGGCTGCGGATAATCGGTGATGTTCAGCTTCAGATGGGCATCGGGATCGGCTTCACAACGTTCCACCTCGCCCTTGACCAATTGGCCGTTGGCGACGGGGTCCATACCGACGATGCCGGTCGCCACTTCGCCGTCGGCGATGGCTTGCACTTCCAGCGAGTGCAGGCCGCAGAACTCGGCGATCTGCTCAAAGCTGAGGGCGGTATTTTCGACCAGCCAGACGGCAGTTGCCTTGGGCATGAGCGGCAGAGCCATGAATCCTCCTTAAAGGTCTCGATCGGAACCGGCCGGTCAAGGCTTCGGTCCCGGTGCCGATGGCAGGCACATGAGGGAATTGTCGTAGTTATATGGGACGCCGCCCGGCGGGTCAAACGGTCAACACGATCTTGCCCACATGGACGTTGGATTCCATCAACCGGTGGGCCTCGGCCGCCTGAGCCAGCGGGAAAACCGCATGGATCAGCGGACGAATGCGACCCGCGGCGACCAGCGGCCAGACGGCGGTTTTCAGCCCTTCGGCCATGCGCGCCTTGGCTTCATCCGATTGCGGACGCAGCGTCGAGCCGGTCAAGGTCAATCGCTTGAGCATTACCGGCATCATGTTCATTTCCGCCACCGGGCCCTTCAAAAAGGCGATATTGACCAACCGCCCATCCATGGCCAGACATTTGACGTTGCGCGGCAGGTAATCGCCGCCGACCATGTCCAAAATGACATCGACGCCCTTGCCGCCGGTTTCCGCCTTGATCACCTCGACAAAATCCTCGGCGGCGTAGTCGATGGCGCGGTCGGCCCCCAGATCACGGCAAGCGGCGCATTTGGCCGCGCCATTGGCGGTGGCGAACACCGTCGCCCCCAACGCCTTGGCCAATTGAATGGCGGTGGTGCCGATCCCCGAAGCGCCGCCATGGACCAAAAACCGCTCGCCCGCCTTCAGGCCACCGCGTTCGAACACGTTGTGCCAAACGGTGAACAAGGTTTCCGGCAACGCCGCCGCCTGGACCAGGTCCAGACCGGCGGGCACGGCCAGGCAATGGCGCGCGGCGGAAACCGCGTATTCGGCATAACCGCCGCCGGCGGTCAGCGCGCACACCGCATCCCCCACGGCCCAGCCATCCACGTCGTCGCCCAGGGCGGCGATGGTGCCCGCCACTTCCAGGCCGGGCAGGTCCGAAGCGCCGGGCGGGGCCGGATAGGCGCCCTGGCGCTGCAACACATCGGGACGGTTGATGCCGGCGGCGGCCACCTTGATCAACACCTGCCCCTTGGCCACAGCCGGCAAGGGCCGCTGAACCGGCGTCAAAACATCGGCGGCGCCGGGGGTGGAAATCTCGATGCAGGTCATGGTTTCAGGCAGCATGGCCGTGTCTTTTCCTTGGTCTGTCCCTGGTCGAGTCAATCTGGTACGTTCATGCCGTCATGGCAAGCGGCGAAGGAGGCCCCATGGACTGGGAAGACCTGGACCCCAAGAAAACCCCGGCGCAAAGGCGCAATCTTGAAATCATGGGGGTGACCGAATTGCGCGAATATATCGACCAGTTGCAGGCCGAGATCGTCCGCGCCGAAGCTGCCATCACCGCCAAGGAATCCGTCAAACTGGGGGCCGAGGCCCTGTTCAGAAAGCTATAAGGGGAATCACAATGTTGAAGGGACGCAACGCTGTCGTCACCGGCTCGACCAGCGGCATCGGCCTGGGCATCGCCCGCGCTTTCGCCGCCCAAGGCTGCGGTATCATGCTGAACGGCTTCGGCGACGGCATCGAGGCGCTGCGCGCCAGCCTCGCCGATGAATTCGGCGTCACCGTGCTTTACAATGGCGCCGACCTGTCCAAGGCCGATGAATGCGTCGCCCTGATCGCCGACGCCCAGTTGCGGCTGGGATCGGTGGACATCTTGGTCAATAATGCCGGCATCCAACATGTGGACGCGGTGGAAAACTTCCCCGCCGCCCGCTGGGACGCGGTGATCGCCATCAACCTGTCATCGGCCTTTCACACCATCCGCACTGCCCTGCCCGGCATGAAGGCACGCGGCTGGGGCCGGCTGATCAACGTCGCCTCGGTGCACGGTCTGGTGGCTTCGACCAACAAGGCCGCCTATGTGGCGGCCAAGCACGGCATCATCGGCCTGACCAAGGTCGTCGCCTTGGAAAATGCCGAAACCGGCATCACCTGCAACGCCATCTGCCCCGGCTGGGTGCTGACGCCCTTGGTGCAAAAGCAGATCGACGCGCGGGCCGAAGCGCAAGGCATCTCCATCACTGATGCCGGCCGCGATCTGCTGAGTGAAAAGCAGCCGTCCAAGCGCTTCACCACCCCCGAACAGCTGGGCGAACTGGCGGTGTTCCTGGCGTCGGATGCCGCCGGCAACATGACCGGCAGTTCGTTGACCATGGATGGCGGCTGGACCGCCCAATGAGCAAAAGCGTCGCGGCCCGCAAGGAAGACTTCCGCTTTCTTGCTCAAATACAGACACGGTGGTCGGACAACGATATGTTCGGCCACATCAATAACGTGGAATACTACCGTTTCTTCGAGATGATCGTGGTGGAATTCCTGCGCGGGCCGTGCGCCATGGATTTGTTGAACAGTCCGGTCCTGACCTTCGCCGCCGAAAGCCTGTGCCGCTTTCGGCGGCCGCTATCCTGGCCGCACGGCGTCGTCGGCGGGCTAAAGATCGAACATTTGGGTAATTCCTCGGTCCGCTACGCCATCGCCCTGTTCGACGACAGCAGCGATGACGCCGCCGCCGATGGCCACTGGACTCACGTCTTCGTCGATCGTCAGAGCCAACGCCCTATTGCCATCCCCGAAGCCATCCGACAGGTGTTCCTCGGCCACCAGTAGCGTGCGATCTCCGCCAAAAGCGCCAAACCTCCTCCGAAAAGATCAGAAGGCCGAACCGGGCTATTTCTCCCGTTTCAGCAGGACCCTGACGTTTGGCGTATGGTCGAAAGTATCGCTGTGCCAAGCAACATCTTCGACCCGATAAATCTTGCCGCTGCGGGATTGGATGACCCCGCCAATGCGACAACTGATTTCGGCATCGAAAAAGTGGTTTATCTCGCTCTTGTCGAACGATTCCGTGACGACGAAGCGCATAATGACCTCACAGACCGAGATAATTACATCACCATCACTATGACAATGGCGTCATTACTATTCAATATTTATAATTTTATCCAATTTAACATTCACTTTGCCGCTATTTTTGTCTCTTGATATTTTTTGGGAATATTCCATCTTAGGTGGACCGGGTGCCATGATGTGGCCTCGGCGGGGAAAATGCCCAAGGCTTCGGGGGAGCCGCGGACGCAACAGGAGTGTTGCCATGCAGCAGCCGGCCTTTTTTGGCGGGACCTATGACGAGGCCATGACATTGATGGTCGAAGCCCGTAATTACATGTCCTATGTGGAAGAACGCGAACGCCGCAAGGTCGAAGCCATCGCCGGGCTGCGCATGTCGTGTGAAGCCATGCGGGTGACCTCGCGGCTGACCCAGGTGATGGCTTGGCTGATGATGCAACGCGCCGTGCACGAGGGTGAAATCGATTCGACCGCCGCCCTGGCCGAGCCCAACCGGCTGTCGGGATTCGAAGTCTGCCTTGACCATTCGTTCGGAGCCGATGAAAACCTGCCCACCGGCTTGCGCAGCCTGCTGGAACGCTCGTTGAGGCTTTATCAGCGCATCGCCCGCCTGGAAAACCAGATGCTGCAACGGCTGAATTAAAATTATCCCGGCGAACAGCTCAGCGGAAAGACACGCCGGTCCTTATTTCCAACTGATTTCGTACATGGTGATGGGATCGCGAAACCCCTTCACCGCCTTGGCCCCGACCGACCGGAACAAGGAACTGGGCTTGCCCGCCAATTCCATCACCGAAGCCGTGCACAGGATTTCATCCGAATTGGTGGCGGCGCAAACGCGCGCGGCCAATTGCACGGTGGAACCGAACAGATCGTCTTCTTCCTGAATCGGTTCGCCGGCATTAAGGCCAATGCGCAAATGCAGGGTTTGGGTGGGCATACGGGTGTTGTGTTCGGCCACCTGACGCTGGACCACGATCATGGCGTCAACCGCCGCCCCCGCCGACAGGAACGAGGCCATGATGCCATCGCCGGTATGCTTGACCTCGTGACCGCCGAATTTGGACAAGGCGTTGCGGACAATCAGGTTGTGACGACGAACGATTTCCTGGGCGGCGGCATCACCGCGGATCTGGGTCATGTTGGTGGAATCGACCATGTCGGTGAACAACACCGTCATCATCTGCCCCTGCGTCTGGTCGGTCTTGCGGTTCCAGTCGCGGAAAACATCGCGCAGCGAGATATGCGCCCCCATCTCATCGCCCAGCAAATAATTGCCCATGGCGTTGCGCCCGGCCTCGATCACCGACATATAGCGCGCCTCGCGGCGATATTCCGGCAGCTTGTCAAAAAAGCTGCGGGCCATCTCGCCGCGCGTCCCCAAGACGTCAAGCGCTTCGCTCATCAACGGCACCTTGGCGGCGGCGCCCAATTTACGGAACTCGGCCAAAGCCTCGACGGCGCCGGCCATGTACAGGTGCAGGGCGAATTTATTGTAATTGTCCATGCCGATGCGTTCTTGCCGGCATTGCTCCAAGGCGCCATCAAGAAAGCGCGACACCTTGGGCATCTGGGATTCGACGCTTTGGCTCGGAACCGCCGGCTCATCGCCCTTGCTTTCCGCCGTCGGCTTGTCTGGCGGTTGTTGTTCTTGCGCCTGCTCCTGACTCGCCGCCGCCGCCATCACCTCGTCCGGTGACGGATCGTCGGCCAAATCCAGATCCAGTGGCGGCAAATCGTCGTCGTCGGCGGCGCTGCTTTTGGGAGCTTCTTGCTGCGCTTCCTTGGCCAATTTGTTCAAGGATTTCTTCATTTCCTTGCTCAGGCCCGATTTCGACGGCGCCGCCGCCGCCGCGCCGGCCAGGGCCAAGTGCGGCGCCCGGAACTTGGGCAAGGCGGTCTTGCGCGGCAGAAATTTCAGCGCCAGCGGCACCGAGGTCATCAGGAAGGTCAGGGCGAAAATAATCATCAGCAACTGGGAATAGCTGTTGGCATCGACCTTGATGCCAAAGCCCATCTTCCACAGCATCAAGATGACATTGGGGGTCAGCTTGATGGCCAGCAGGGCGGCCGCCAGCCCCAAGGCGACAATGGCCAGCAGACGGCCAAGCAATTGACGGGCCTGGGCGATCTCTTCATCCGACGCCTTGGACTTGGGCCGTGCGGCTGGCATGCGTCGGGCGGCGGCGGCAGGTGTCGAACGGGCGGCGGAAGCAACCTTCCGCCCGCCGCCAGCTCCCCCGGCCCGCGCGGATGGCGTGGCTGGCGCCGGGCTGGCGCGCTCAGGGTTCTTGCCCCCGGTCACATAAATTTCGGCTTCTTCGAAGGCGTTGTTGTCGGTGTAATAGGTTTCGCGAACTACCCGAACTTTGATCTTCAGGGCGTATTCAAGTTCCTTGGCTTCGGCCAAGGCACTTTCGCGCTCCATGCGAGGAAAACGCGCATGCAGCATCCATCCGCGGCCTTCGAGGACGTAAACCTCGTAGTGGACGATGATCATGGTCTATGCGCGTCCGCCTATTCGGCCCGAAAGCCTCCCTATCCCTGCCTGCTGTACCGTCTTCACGGGACGAAGTCCACCATAAAGCAAAGAAAGCCGCCAGACCATAATCCGGCGACTTTCTTCGTTCTGGCAACCGTGCGGCAAAGCCGCTGGCGGCAAACTTACGACTTGATGCCGAAGCTGGCGAACCGCTTGTTGAACTTGGCGATCTGGCCACCCGAATCCACCATGCGATGCACGCCGGTCCAAGCCGGATGGGACTTGGGATCAATGTCCAGACGCAGAGTGTCGCCGGCCTTGCCCATGGTCGAACGAGTCTTGAATTCGGTGCCGTCCGTCATCACCACGTTGATCTCATGGTAGTCGGGATGAATGTCGTTCTTCATGGCCGTCCTGCTTTGCAAATCGAAGGGGCCCTCTATACAGAAAACCCCATGAGGGTGCAAGCGCGGGGTTTATTTTTTTTCACACTGGGTTTCACGCCAGGCTGGCGCGCACCGCGTTCAGCAGATCGTCACGGCGAAACGGCTTGGGCAAAAAGGTGTTGGCGCCCGAAAGCCGCAGCCGTTCCGACAACATGGCCCGACGCTGATCGGTCCCGCCCGGCACGGCCAGAATCCTGGCCCCGGCCGGCGGTTCGTCGATGCCGTCGGCGATAACCAGATCGGCGGGACGCAGCGTATGGCGCGACTGCGCATCACCGCCATCGACAGCGACCACCACCTCGTATCCGGCACTTTCCAAAATGGATTTCAAGGCCTGCCTGGCCCGTGCCTCGGTCTCGATGACCATGATGCACTTCATGGATGTCTCCCTCTGTCGGCGGGCCATCTGACGTGGCGCCTGCATCGCTGACTGTATCACCACCGCACGGCAAAAGGTCCAATTAAAATACGGTTATGACCTGAGGACTTGGCGAGAGCGGCGGGGTTAGGTACCATCCGCCGCCAGTTGAAAAGGATGTGCCATGAGCGTTGATGAAAGCCGTTTCGCCGCCGCCGCCGACGATCTGCTGAACCGTATCGCCGACAGCGTCGACGATATTTTAGGGGACGATATCGACGCCGAAATTCAAGGCGGCATCCTGACCATGTCCCTGGATGGCGGCGGTCAATACGTCATCAACAAACATGGCCCCAACCGGCAAATCTGGATGTCGTCGCCGTTCAGCGGCGCCAGCCATTACGATTTCGCCGAGGGGCAATGGATCTCGACCCGTGACAGCGCCAACCGGCTGCCGCAGGTTCTGGCCGACGAGCTGAAGGCCAAATACGGCCAGGACCTGAACTTCTAAACCGGAACCGGCAACAAGGCTTGGGCCGGCTGACGCCAATGCAGGCCGTCAACGGCGCCACAGGCCGGACAGGCGCTGGTCCAACCGTCGGCCGGCTTGCCACAGGCGGCGCAGTACCACGCCGGCTCTCCTGGGGCCGCGGCGACCTTCAGCAGCCAAGCCTGGGCCGCCGGCTCGTCTTGGCGTTCTTCCCGCTCCAGCCGCGCCAGCAGGATATAGACACCGCCGCTGGGCCGTTGCGCCGCCGCCAGTTCCAGATGGGTCCGGGCTTGTCCCCACAGCTTGGCCGCCAAAGCAGCTTCGGCCAGGGCGATGTGACCGTCGGCGGCGTCGGGATTGGCCTTGACCAGCTTTTCCAGACGCTTGACCCGTTGCAGCGGCGTTTCCGCCGGCGCCAGGGCGATCATCGCCTCGACCAGAATCGGATGTGGCGCAACCTGCCAAGTGGTGATCAGGGCGGCGGCGGCCTTGCGGTCCTTCCCGGCGCGATGCAACAGCCGCGTGGCGCGGACCGTCGCCTCGACCAGGGTAAAGTCGCCCTGATGGGCCTTTACCGCCAAAGCCAAGGCCCCGGCCTGATCGCCATCTTGTTCCGCCCGGACCGAACGCTCGAAATGAACCAAGGCCTGACGATGACGGATATCCTCGACCGGTAAGGCCCGGCGCTTCCGCGCCTCGGCCAGGGTCGCCTCGGCTTCCACCCACTGGCCGGCACGGGCCTGCAAATCGAACAGACTGGCCGCCAGCCCCTCGACCGGCACCCCCAAGGCCCAAGCCCGACGGGCGTAATCCAAGGCACCGGCATTGTCGCCATGACGCTGAGCCAGGGTCAGCAGACCTTTCAGACCCAACAAGGCGGTCTGTGGCCGCTCGACCATGGCGCTCAGCCGCTTCTCCGCCTCGCCCTCGTCGCCGGCGAGTTCCGCCGCCTGGGCGGTCAACAGACCGGTCAGCACCGGGTCAGCCAGCAGCTTGTCGGCACGGCGAGCCAGCTTGCCGGCACTGCGGCGATCGCCGGCGGCCACCGCCGCCAATCCATCGGACAGCGCCGCATAGCCCTGACGCCGCCGCCTTTCCCGCCGAATGGCAAGAAAGCGCCCCGGCGCCGCGATAATCGAACCAACCAGCCGCACCAGTACCGTGACCACGGCCATGAAGGCAAGCATGGCCGAGATCAGCACCGGCACACTGGTATCGACACGCCAGCCTTGCCAATGAATGGTCACCGAACCGGGGCGATCAGCCAACCAGACGGCCCCGCCGACCAAAGCGGCGACGACCAGGGCGAACAGGAAGAGCCGGCGCGCCATCACTGCTTCGCCCCCACCTGGGCGACCACATGGGCGGTCAGCGCCGATGCGGCCTTGTCGGCGATCAGCCGCGCCTGTACGTCGCCCAACCAGGGGGCGGCGATCTCGGCGGCGACGGCGGGCAGGCTGATGATTTCAGCGGCGGCATGCTCGAGATCGTCCTCGGCCAGACGGGCTTCGGCACGGGCGACAATGGCGGCGGTGCTGGTCCCAGCGGCGTCGCCATCCTCGCGCCGGACAACCACCAGCGAGGTCAGGCGGTCCAGGGTCTGGCGCCACCAGCTTTGTTCCGCCGGCAGAACCTGGGCACGGACCAGATCGGGGGCCAGACGGTGAAACCGGCTGATCAGAATGGGAGAGGTGGGAATGCCGACCGTGGCGCGGTTTTTCAAAGTGGCGGCGATGGTCACCACCTCGGGATCGGAACCGGCAAGGGCTAAAAGCGCCCGCAACTCGGCATCGTACGGCATGGCCCGGGCCAAGGCTTCGCGCAATTGGCCGACGGCCAGCAGAACCGCCACCGCCGACGAACGCCGCGCCTGCACTTCGCGCAACTCGGCATCAATCTTTTCCACTCGATCGGCCAGCCGCAAAACAGCGGCGGCATCGGCGCTGGTGCGCTTCAACTCGGCGACCTGCTTGCCCAGGTCCTCGACCTCGCCGACCAGCCGAGCCGGCACTTGCGGCTGCGCCTGCAAAGCCTGGATCGCCGTCTCGGCCTTATCGAAACGCCCCGCCAAAGCGGCGCCGTCATCCCCTTGCGGCCGCATTTCCAACTGTGCGAGACGATCGCGCAGACCATTCAGCTCGACCCGCATGGAATCGGTGTCGGTGGCCGGGCGAAACACCGGCGATTGCGGCGCCGAAGCGACCGAGGGGGCCTTGGCCGGCGGCAGCACCAAACCTTTCCATTGATCGAACGTGGCGACGCCGCCGCCAACCACGGCAATGGCCACCAGGGACAGCGCCAGAGCGGCCCATGGGCCGCCGGATTTTTCCTTGGCCGCCGTCGCCGTCTCTGCTGCGTCGTCTGATGGCGTCTCCGATTTAGGGACTAAAGACGCCTCCGGTTCGGCAACAATCGCGGTGTTTTCCTCGTCCGAGGGTGGCTTTTGGCTTTCGGTCATGGATTATCCCCGCTTCAAATCGTGATCCAGCGCCGATAACAGCGCCGCTTGCGTCGGTGCGTCGGCCACCCGAATGGTGGACCACGGCAAACCCGCCAATTCCCGCGCAACGGCGGGACTAAGGGCATAGGCGACAATCCCGGCGCACCATCCCCCGGCACCGGCATCGATGGCCAGGGTAACAAAGGTTGCCGCCGTGCGGGGAGAGAAAAACAAGACAACGTCGATCCCCCCCTGCTCCAGGGTGGTGATCAGCCCGGCGGACAAGGCGGTCGCGGTTCGGGCTTGGTACAAAACCACGCGGCGCACGACAAAGCCGGCCGCCCCCAGCATCCCCGCCAGATCGCCGGCGGTCACCGTTCCGGCGGCGTGTAAAAAGCCGCCGTCTTGCGGCCGGCACCGGGCCGCGACCAAAGCGGCCAGGTCGTCGACGTCGCCGCCGGCGCTTTCCACCCGCTGATAGCCCAGTTCCCGCGCCACGCGGGCCGAGGCATCGCCCACCGCCCATACCGGCAGCGAACGATCCGCCAGTTCCCGCGCCAGCGCCCGCACACCATTGGCCGAGGTGGCCAAAATCCCCTGGATGCCGATAGCGGAAACCTCGGCCCCGGTCACCGGCACGATATCGAGCAACGGCTCGACCATCACACCGACACCGCGCAGCGTCAGTTCCGCCGCCAAGGCCTCGGAATCTTCACGCGGGCGGGTGACCAACGCCGTCGTCACCACAATCAGGCCTTGAAGTCGAAAAAACCCGGCCCGGCGACGCCGATCAGTTCACGCCCGGCATCCTCGCCCATGGCCTGGGCATCGGCCAAGGAACCTCTCCGACTGACGGCATGAATGGTGCGGCCGTCGGGACTGACGATCAGACCTCGAAACGACAGCGTGCCGCCGTCAATTTCGGCCAAGGCGGCGATGGGGGTTCGGCACGAACCGTCCAGCGTCAGCAAAAAGGCCCGTTCAGCGGTGATGCGGACCATGGTTTGCGGGCAATTGAGCGCCGCCAGAAAATCCAACGCCCGCTGATCGTCGGCGCGGCAGGTGATGCCGATGGCGCCTTGGGCCACCGCCGGCAACATCTCCTCGGCTTCCAGCGCGCTGGTGGCATGTTCGGACAGGCCCAGGCGATTAAGGCCGGCCATGGCCAGCAAAGTGGCGTCAACCACCCCTTCACTCAGCTTGCGCAACCGGGACTGGACATTGCCCCGGAAGTTCACCACCTTCAGATCAGGACGGCGATTAAGAATTTGGGCGCCGCGCCGCAAGCTGGCGGTGCCGATCACCGCGCCCGCCGGCAGATCGGCGATGCCGGTGGCTTTCAGCGATAAAAAGGCGTCACGCACGTCTTCGCGCGGCAACACGCAAGGTAAAACGATGCCGTCGGGCAGAACCGTCGGCACATCCTTCATGGAATGGACGGCCAGGTCGATGCGGCCATCGAGCATGGAATCGTCCAATTCCTTGGTGAACAATCCCTTGCCGCCGATTTCGGCCAGCGGCCGGTTCTGGATCAAATCGCCGGTGGTCTGAATGACCTGAATGGCGATGGCGTCCGCGGTCGCCAGGACGGGCCAGGCGGCGGCCAGGCGGTCGCGGGTTTCGTGCGTCTGGGCCAAGGCAAGCGGCGATCCGCGCGTGCCGATGGTGAGCTGAGCGGTGTTTACGGTTTTCGTCATGATCAGCCTGTTGTAGGTAATGATGGCGTATCTGGAAAGGGCTTTTCGGTGCTGATTCTTGGAATCGAGACAAGTTGCGATGAAACCGCCGCGGCAATCGTCGACGGCGACCGCCGCATTCTGGCTGATGTTGTGCTGTCGCAAATTGACGTTCATCGTCCCTATGGTGGAATCGTGCCCGAAGTCGCCGCCCGCGCCCATTTGGAAAATGTGGACGCCATGGTGGCCGCGGCGATGAAGCAGGCCGGCGTCGGCTTTGCCGATCTTGATGCGGTGGCGGCGACCGGCGGTCCCGGCCTGATCGGTGGCGTCATGGTCGGGGTGATGACCGCCAAGGCCATCGCCTTGGCCGCCAACAAACCATTCCTGGCCGTCAACCATCTGGAAGGTCACGCCTTGACGGCCCGGCTGACCGACGGCGTCGACTTTCCCTATTTGCTGCTGCTGGCCTCGGGCGGGCATTGCCAATTGCTGGCGGTGCTGGGCGTCGGCGATTACCGCCGCCTGGGCACCACCATTGACGACGCGGTGGGCGAAGCCTTCGACAAGGCGGCCAAGATGATCGGCCTGGGCTATCCCGGTGGCCCACAAATTCAAGAATGGGCGGCCAAGGGCAATCCCACCCGCTTTTCCCTGCCCCGGCCGATGAAGGGCAAACCCGGCTGTGACTTCAGTTTCTCCGGCCTGAAAAATGCCGTGCGGCTGCTGGTGGAAACCCTGCCCAAACCGCTGTCCGACACCGATATCGCCGACGTCGCCGCCGCCTTTCAGACCGCGGTGGCCGAATCGGTGGCCGACCGCACCAAACGCGCCATCGACATCTTTACCCGGCAATGGCCGCACGGCCGCCATCTGGTGGTTGCCGGCGGCGTCGCCGCCAATGCGGCGTTGCGGGCGGCGTTGACCGTGCTGGCCGCCCGCTCCGGCCTGGTCTTTTTAGCGCCGCCGCTGAATTTATGCACCGACAACGCCGCCATGATCGCCTGGGCCGGGGTGGAACGCTTCCGTCTGGGATTAGTCGATTCCTTGGATTTCGCCCCTCGCCCACGCTGGCCGCTGGACCCCACCGCCCCCAAGGCGGCCGGCGCAGGAATCAAGGCCTAACCCATGCCGTGGCCATGGCTGATCGCCGAAATCCCCGCCATGCCCGATGATTGGGCCCAGGCCTTCGACGAAGCCATGCGCGACATTGCCCGCCTGCACCTGCCGCCGCAATTTCGGGTCATCCGCGTGTTCGAAGCGTTGGGGACCCTGCGCATCGAATGGCGCCATGCCGGCGCCATCGACAACGATGTCGCCCGCATCGCCCTGAAATTGGCCATCCGCACCGATTCCTGGTGCATGGACCCCAACGATACGTCGTTCTGAGACTTGCCAGGGCCGCGCATAATGCCCATACTTTCTATATGGAAAGGGGGCACGCGCATGCGACAGATCGCAATGGCGGTGTTAATTGGGCTGGCGGTGATTTTCCCGGCAGCGGCGCAAGAAGTGGTGGTGGCGCTGACCGATTCCACCCCCAATTTCAGCATGCGCCAGCCTGACGGCAGCACCACCGGCATCAACGTCGAACTGGCGGCCTTGCTCTGTTCGCGGATCGGGCTGCACTGCCGGTATCAGCCCATGCCGTTGGCCGCCCTGGTGGCGCAGATCCGCGATGGCCACGCCCAGATCGGCTTTGGCAATCTGATCAAGACGCCGGAACGGGCGCAAACCATGCTGTTCTCGCAGCCTTATTGGCGTTCAACCTCCGTCTTCATCGGCCGTCGTGACTTGGCCGGGACCTCCATGACCAAGCTGGTGCAGGGCCGCAAGGTGGCGGTGCAAGAGGGGTCGCGCCAAGCCAAATGGCTGCATGATAACTTTGGCGCCGACTTCACCCCGGTCACGAAACCGACGATTTCCGAGGTAATCGCCGCCCTGAAGAACAATCACGCCGATCTGGCCCTGGCGCCGATGATGACCGTTCAGCCCTTCCTGATCACCCCATCGGGGGCCGAATTCGGCTTTGTCTCGGACCCGATTGACGCCGGCTGGCCAGTCCATATCGTCATCGCCAAGAACCGTCCGGATTTGCAGGCGAAGATCGACGAAGCCCTGGAAGAGGTAACCCGTGACGGCAGCCTGGGCCGGATCGTGCGCGCTTATGTCCCCTTTGATATTTTTTGACGCTTCAGCGCCCCTTGCGGGCGCGGCCAGGCCTGCGCCCGGTGAGGGAAAATGATGAAGCTTAGACCGTGATGCACATTTAGGGCATCACGGTCTAAGGCCGGCGCAAGATGATGCCGAAGCCGCATTCCCCCGAACGAACCGCCGGCTCGACCCAGGTGGCGTCGGCGGCGGCGTCGCCATAAAGCGCGGTCAGATCGGCCCACAGACGCGCCATGCTTTCACATAGCACGATGTCATCGAAGACCACGACGCGGGGCGCCAAAAGGGCATCGAAGATGCTGAAATGGGCCAATGTCGATGGATAATCATGGGCGCTATCGACAAACAACAAATCGATGGGCTGATAGTCAAAGGCTTCCAGCACCGCCCGCACGGTCGGATCAGCGGCGGCGTCGCCGACGATCCGACAAATGCGCGGATCGAATTGCTCGAGCTTGAGAGCGGCATCGACAATATCCACCGTCACCAGCTTTTCCTGCGTCGATCCCATGCCTTGAGCCATGGCCCAAGCCGAACCGCCAAGTCGGGTGCCGATTTCAAGAACCCGGCGGCACCCTTGCTGGCGCACCAACCCGGCGAGGAAATGATAATAATCGCCGGCTTCGTATCCGTCGCACACTTGCGGCGGAATGACCTGGATTGACGAACCGACCGCCTGGGCGTCCTCGATCATCCGTCGCAGCGCCGGGGCGACGGGGCGCCGCGCCTTGCCCAAGGCCAACGCGGACAGGGATAGCGGCACGGCGATCTCGGCCGCGCCCAAACGCACGACGTAACGGCAACCATTCACCTTGACGTTGGCGATCGTTCGGCCCGAGAAAAATACATGGGGATAACGCAAGCACCACCGCCCGCCCCCCAATTGGGCCACCTGGTCAACATCATCAACACAAGCGTCAAGCACATGACCATCTTCGCTTAAGGCGAAAGCGTCGGTGCGATTGATCGCCACCCCCGCCCATTCCGCCAAAGCCTCCAGATCAAGCCGCCATGCATGGCGGCGCTCATGGCGCAGAAACCGCGAGACATCGACCGCCATGCCGGTCCAGTGCTCCAGTTGCCGGGCAATCGTCCGGGCACGATCCGGGGTCAGCCAGGCCGCGGCGATCAGATCGACCCGATGATCGCCAATGGCCAACGTATATTTCCGCCCATTGTCCAAGGGCGAGGAATTGTCACTGGTGGCAAAGCGGACCGTCCCGGCCCAATGGGAATAGCGGCCGGCGCCAAGCGAGCGGATTTCGGAATGAGGCTGGTGCGGGGACGGCAACGCAACCCCATCCTCCAGCACGACCAGGCGTGACCCATAGGCTTGCATGGTATCGGCCGCTTCGCCCGGAAAAGCCTCGGCCACACCTTCGGCAATCCAGCAAAAACGCTCTTCATACCTGAAATTCAGTGTCACATTCCCAGACATTGCAGCCCCCGTGCGGTTCTGAAAAACACAGTGTCGGCGCACTGGTAAACAAAGCCTTGCCTCGCCCGGTATCATGGTCGATCAAAACCGCGAATGACGCGGGTCCATACACGAGCATCCTTGACCTGAGTGGCCCGAGCATGGCCCAATCCGCCCCCGGATTTCCGCCAGCAAGGGTGCGCGCCATGGATAATTTCACCTTCCATAATCCCGTTCGGCTGATCTTTGGCCAAGGCCAGATCGCGCAGTTGAGCAAGGAAATTCCCACCGGCGCCCGCGTGCTGTTCGCTTTTGGCGGTGGCTCGATCAAAACCAATGGCGTCTATGATCAGGTGGTCGCGGCCCTCCAGGGCGCCGGCCTGCATTGGGCGGAATTCGCGGGCATCGAGCCCAACCCGCGCTATGAGACCCTGATGCAGGCGGTGGAACTGGCGCGACGCGAAAAGCTGGATTTTATCTTGGCGGTAGGCGGCGGCTCGGTCGCCGATGGCTGCAAGTTCATCGCCGCCGCCATTCCCTTCGTCGGCGACCCCTGGGATATCTTGGCCAAGCGCGCCCGCATCACCCAGGCGGTGCCGATGGGCATCGTCCTGACCCTGCCGGCCACCGGTTCGGAAATGAATTGCTTCGCCGTGGTCAGCCGCGACGAAACCCACGAAAAGCTGTCATTTGGCCACCCGGCGGTGTGGCCGAAATTCTCGGTTCTCGACCCGCACAGCACCTATAGCCTGCCGCCGCGCCAGCTCGGCAACGGCATCGTCGATGCTTATGTCCATGTGCTGGAACAATATCTGACCTTCCCCGCCGCCGCCCCGCTGACCGACCGGCTGGCCGAGGCGGTGCTGTCGACCCTGGTGGAAATCGCCCCGCGGGCGATGGCCAATCCGCCCGATTATCAGGCCCGCGCCAATTTGATGTGGTGCGCCGCCATGGCCTTGAACGGTCTGGTCGGATCGGGGGTGCCGCAAGATTGGGCCACCCATTATATCGGCCACGAACTGACCGCGTTGAGCGGTATTGATCACGCCCGCACCCTGGCCGCCATCTGGCCCGGCGTGATGGCGCTGAAATTCGAGGCGAAAAAGGCCAAGCTGGCCCAATACGCCGAGCGAGTGTGGAATATCCGCGACGGATCAGAGGACGAACGCGCCCTGGCGGCCATCGCCAAGACCCGCGCCTTTTTTGAATCGGTGGGCGTGCCCACCGGCCTGAGCTCTTACGATCTGCCCGCCGATATCGCCGCACAGATCGCCGGCCGGCTGGCGGCCCGCCATCAGGCGCCCTTGGGCGAACATGGCGACATCGACAGCGCCATGGTCAAACGGATAGTGGAAGCCGCCTAGCAATATGTGGTAGATGATCAAGGCATGATCCACACCACCTTGATAATCGGCGGCGCCCGCTCGGGCAAAAGCGTCTATGCGGAAACCCTGCTGACCGCGGGCGCGGCCTTGTATCTGGCCACCGGTCAGGCCTTTGATGATGAAATGGCCGCACGGATCCGCTTGCATATGGACCGGCGCGGCCCCACCTGGAGCACCATCGAGGAACCGCTGGAGCTGCCGCAGGCCCTGGACCGACATCTCGACCCGGCCCGCCCCATCCTGGTCGATTGCCTGACCCTGTGGATCAGCAATTTGATGCATGCCGGCCGTGACGTCGGCTGTGAAACCGAAGCCCTGGCCGAGGTGCTGGCCACGGCGCGGGGAACAGTGGTGCTGGTCTCCAACGAGGTCGGTCTGGGACTGGTGCCGGAAACCCGGCTGGGCCGCGACTTCCGCGATCATCAGGGCCGCGTCAACCAGCGGATCGCCCAAATTTGTCACCGCGTGGTGTTCGTCGCCGCCGGATTGCCCCTTGTCTTGAAGGATAGTGTTTGATGCGCAAAGTCCCCGCCACCGTCATCACCGGCTTTCTTGGCGCCGGCAAGACCACCTTGGTCCGTCATCTGATGGAACATGCCCACGGCCGCCGCATCGCCCTGATCGTCAATGAATTCGGCGATATCGGCATCGACGGCGATTTGCTGGCGTCATGCGGGGTGCAGGGCTGCACCGAGGACGACATCATCGAACTGGCCAATGGCTGTCTATGCTGCACCGTCGCCGACGAATTCCTGCCGACCATGCAGGCATTGCTGGATCGCCCCAATCCGCCCGATCACATCATCATCGAAACCTCGGGCCTGGCCCTGCCCAAGCCGCTGGTCAAAGCCTTTCAATGGCCGGAAATCCGTTCCCGCGTCACCGTTGACGGGGTGCTGGCGGTGGTCGATGCGGCGGCGGTGGCGGCCGGACGTTTCGCCGACACGCCGGAACAGATGGCCCAGCCCGACCACGACAACCCGTTGGAAGAAGTGTTCGAGGACCAATTGGCCTGCGCCGACATGGTGCTGCTCAACAAGGCCGATCTGCTGGATGACGCCGCACTTGGCCGCACCCACGCTGAACTGGCCGCCAAGCTGCGCCCCGGCGTGCGGGTGATCCGCACCAGCCGCAGCGCCATCGACCCGATGATCGCCCTGGGCCTGTCGGCGGCGGCCGAGGATGATCTGGCCGCACGCCCCAGCCACCACGACGGCGAAGACGGCCACGATCACGACGATTTCGAAAGCTTCGCCGTCACCTTGGCCGAAATCGCCGATCCGGCGGCACTGGAAGGCCGGCTGATCCAAGCCATCGCCGATCACGATATCTTGCGCCTGAAAGGCTTTTTGGCGGTATCGGGCAAACCGGCCCGCCATGTGGTGCAGGCGGTCGGCACCCGCATCGAACGCTGGTTCGACCGCCCGTGGCAGGCCGGCGAAGACCGCGTCAGCCGGTTGGTGGTGATTGGCGAAAAAGGCCTGGACCGCACCGCCATCGAGGCGGCCATCCTGGCCTAGATCCATGCATCTTCTCGCCGCCCAGCCCGGAACCATCAATGACGGCGCCGAAGCCGTCGATCTGGGGCAAAGCCCCGGCGAAGTGGTCATCTTGTCCGCTGCCGACACCGAATTGTCGGCCATCGCCGCCGCTCATGCCCGGCTGGGGGCGCCGTTTTCGCTGCGTCTGGCCAACCTGCTGCGGCTGTCGCATCACCTGTCGGTGGATTTGTACGTCGATCAGGTGATTGCCTCGGCCCGACTGGTGATCATTCGCCTGCTTGGCGGCAAATCCTATTGGCCCTATGGCGTCGAGCAGATTTCCGCCGTGTGCCGCCAGCGCGGCATCGCCTTGGCCTTGCTGCCCGGCGACGACAAGCCCGACCCTGATCTGATGACGGCCAGCACCCTGGCCGGGGCCACCCTGGATCGGGTCTGGCGCTGGCTGATCCAGGGCGGCCCCGACAATGTCACCAGCCTGCTGCGCTGGGCCGCCGGGGCCGAGGATTGGCTGGAACCCAAGCCATTGCCCGCCGCCGGTCCCTATCCGTCGCTGGATTGGGCCACGGATTGGGACCTGGCCAAACCCAGTGCGGTGGTGGTGTTTTACCGCGCCCTGGTCCTGGCCGGCGACATTGCCCCGGTGGATGCTTTGCTTGATGGCCTGCGCGCCCGCGGTCTCAACGCCGCCGCGCTGTATGTGCAATCGCTCAAAGACCCGGCCTCGGCCGGCACGGTGGAAACCATGTTGGCGCGCATGCGCCCCGATGTCATCGTCAACGCCACCGGCTTCGCCGTCGCCACCCCCGGCAAGCCCGAGGACACCGCCTTCGCCGCCAGCGATTGCCCGGTGCTGCAAGTGGTGTTCGCCGGCGGCAGCCGTGAAAACTGGTCCGCCGGCGCCAATGGCCTGGGCCCCAAGGACATCGCCATGAACGTGGCGCTGCCGGAAGTGGATGGCCGCGTCCTCATCCGCGCCGTGTCGTTCAAGGCGGCGCGGCGCGACGCCGCCACCCAGTGCGATCTGGCCCGCCACCAGCCCGAAGCCGACCGCATCGATTTCGCCGCCGCCCTGGCCGCCAATTGGGCCAAATTGCGGCGCAAAAGCCCGGCCACACGCCGAATCATGCTGGTGCTGGCCAATTACCCCAACCGCGACGGCCGGCTGGGCAATGGCGTCGGCCTGGACACCCCCGCCGGCACCGTCCAGGTGCTCCGGGCCCTGCAACAGGCCGGCTATGGTCTTGACACCCTGCCCGCCGACGGCAACGCCTTGCTGACCCTGCTGCAACAGGGCTCGACCAACGATTGGCGGCACTTGGACCAGCGGCAGGAACGCGAAAGCATTGCCCTGCCCGATTATCTGAGTTTTTTCCACTCCCTGCCCGATCAGGTGCAACAGGCGGTGGCACTGCGCTGGGGCACGCCCGAGGCCGATCCATTCTTCCGCCCCGGTGAATTGTCGTGCGGCCGGCTGTTGCTGCCCATCTTGGTGCTGGGCAAAATCGCCATCGGCATCCAGCCGGCACGCGGCTATAACATCGACCCGGCGACCAGCTATCACGATCCCGATCTGGTGCCGCCGCACAATTACCTGGCCTTCCATGCCTGGATGCGTGAACAGTTCCGCGCCGACGCCGTCATCCACATGGGCAAGCACGGCAATCTGGAATGGCTGCCGGGCAAATCGCTGGCGCTGTCCGCCGCCTGCTTCCCCGAGGCCTGTCTGGGGCCGCTGCCCAATTTGTACCCGTTCATCGTCAATGATCCGGGCGAAGGCACCCAGGCCAAGCGCCGGACCAGCGCGGTGATCATCGATCACCTGACGCCGCCGCTGACGCGGGCGGAAAGCTATGGCCCGCTGGCCGAGCTGGAACGGCTGGTGGATGAATATTACGAAGCGGCGGGTGTCGATCCCCGTCGCCTCGCCATTTTGCGCAAGGATATCTTGTCGCTGACCGCCGTCGCCGGGCTGGACGCCGATCTCGGCATTACCCCCGGCGATGATGCCGACGCCGCCTTGAACAAGCTGGACAACCATCTGTGCGAGCTGAAGGAACTGCAAATCCGCGACGGATTGCACATCTTCGGCCTTAGCCCCACCGGGGACCAGCGGCTTGATCTGCTGGTCGCCCTCGCCCGCATCGGCCGCGGCAGCGAAGCGGGACAGCAATCGCTGTTGCGGGCCTTGGCCGACGATCTGTGCTTGGGCTTCGATCCATTGGATTGCGTGCTGGGCGAGGCATGGCAAGGCCCCCGTCCGCCCATCCTGGGCGACGGAACATGGCGAAGCCATGGCGACACCGTCGAACGACTGGAAGCCCTGGCCCGCGCCCTGGTTGCCGGCCAAGCCCCCGATCCGGCCTGGAAACGGACCCAGGCGGTGCTTGATCACATCGCCGCCACCATCGCCCCGGCCGTGGATGGCTGTGGCGCGGCGGAAATCGCCGGGCTGCTGCGCGGATTGGATGGCCGCTTCGTCGCCCCCGGTCCATCCGGGGCGCCGACGCGGGGGCGACCCGACGTATTGCCGACCGGCCGCAATTTCTATTCCGTCGACACCCGCGTCGTTCCCACTCCGGCGGCATGGATGCTGGGGTGGAAATCGGCGCAATTACTGGTCGAGCGTCATTTCCAAGACCACGGCGACTGGCCGCGCGCCATGGCGGTAACCGCCTGGGGCACCAGCAACATGCGCACCGGCGGCGACGACATCGCCCAGGCCCTGGCCCTGCTTGGCGCCCGCCCGACCTGGGACACCGCCTCGCGCCGGGTCACCGGTTTCGAGATTTTGCCGCACACCGTGCTGGACCGGCCGCGCATCGACGTCACCTTGCGGGTCTCGGGTTTTTTCCGTGACGCCTTCCCCGACCTCATCAACCTGTTCGATTCGGCGGTGCGGGCCGTCGCCGCCCTGGACGAGGCCGAGGACGTCAATCCCCTGGCCGCCCGCGTCCGCGCCGAAACGCCGCGCCGGGGCAGCGCCGCCGCCGCCCGCGTATTCGGCTCCAAGCCCGGAGCCTACGGCGCCGGCTTGCAGGCGTTGATCGACGAAGGCGGCTGGAGCGATGAAAGTGATCTGGCCCAGGCCTATATCGCCTGGGGCGGCTGGACCTATGGCGACGGCGCCCAAGGCGAGGCCGCCCATGACCTGTTCCAACACCGTCTGGCCCATATCGAGGCGGTGATCCAAAACCAGGACAACCGCGAACACGATTTGCTGGATTCCGACGATTATTATCAGTTCGAAGGCGGCATGGCGGCGGCGGTCAAGCATGCCAGCGGCACCGCGCCGACGATCTATCACCCCGACCATTCCCGCCCGGAAAGCCCGCGCATCCGCACGCTCTCCGAGGAAATCGCCCGTGTCGTGCGCGCCCGCGCGGTTAATCCGAAATGGATCAACGGAATCATGCGCCACGGCTATAAGGGCGCCTTTGAAATGGCGGCGACGGTGGATTACCTGTTCGCTTTCGCCGCCACCACCGACGCGGTCAAAAACCACCATTTCGATCTGATCGCCGATGCCTATCTCGGCGACGAGACCGTCCGCGCCTTCCTGCAAGCCAATAATCCCGCCGCCTTGGCCGAAATAAAAGCCCGCCTGGGTGAAGCCATTGAACGTGGGTTGTGGAAACCCAGACGCAATTCGGTCCATGCTCTTTTGCACAGTGACACGTAAGTTTCATATTGCCTGACGCCCGGCTGCCGCTATACCAGCGCTGCCTTTGACCGATACGGATGGACCCCATGCCGGAAGCCTCTGCCGACACCGTCGCCCTTGATACCAAGATGACCTCGCGCGATGTCAAGGTTCATTACGGCGACAAGCTGGCGCTTAAGGGCGTCGATCTTGAATTCCGCACCAATGAAGTGACCGCCTTGATCGGACCTTCGGGCTGCGGCAAGTCGACCTTCCTGCGCTGCCTTAACCGCATGAACGACACCATCGGCATTGCCCGCGTCAGCGGCCAGGTGACCTTGGACAACGACCACATCTATGGCCCCAACGGCATCGACCCGGTGCTGCTGCGCATGCGCGTCGGCATGGTGTTCCAAAAACCCAATCCGTTCCCCAAATCGCTTTACGACAACGTCGCCTTCGGCCCGCGCATCCACGGCCTGTACCGCGACAAGGATCATTTGGACGAGATCGTCACCAAGGCGCTGGAAAAGGCCGGGTTGTGGCACGAGGTCAAGGACCGTCTGTACGAAAAGGGCACCGGCATTTCCGGCGGCCAGCAACAGCGCCTGTGCATCGCCCGCGCCATCGCCGTCTCCCCGGAAGTGATCTTGATGGATGAACCCTGTTCGGCGCTGGACCCCATCGCCACCGCCAAGGTCGAGGAACTGATCGACGAATTGCGGGAAAATTTCACCATCGTCATCGTCACCCATTCCATGCAGCAGGCGGCCCGCGTATCGCAGCGCACGGCGTTTTTTCATCTTGGCGAAGTCATCGAAGTCGGCGATACCGAACAGATCTTCACCGCGCCCACCCAGCAATTGACCCAGGGCTATATTACCGGCCGCTTCGGCTGAACGGAGAATTCCCATGCCCACCATCGGCGAGCAACACATCGTCAAGTCCTACGACGACGAAATGAAGCGTCTGCACGACGCCTTGGCCCGCATGGCCGGATTGGCCGAAGCGCAATTGGCCGCCTCGATCGAAGCGCTGGAAAAGCGCGATTCCGACATCGCCACCCAGGTGATGAACAGTGACTACAAGGTTGATGAATGCGAGCATTTCATCAACGAACAAACCGTGCGCCTGCTGGCCTTGCGCGCCCCCGTCGCCGACGACCTGCGATTGGTGATCTCGGCCTTGAAAGCCGCCGGCGACATCGAACGCATCGCCGATCATGCCGCCAACGCGGCGAAGCGGTCGCTGGTGCTGAACCAGATGCCCACCGTCGCGCCCATGCGGTCGCTGGTGCGCATGGGCAAGCTGGTGGCCGAATTGCTGAACGAAGTCCTGGACGCCTTCTTGGCCCATGACGCCGAACGCGCCCTGGCGGTGCGGTCGCGCGATCAGGAAGTGGACGATCTGTATTCCAGCCTGTTCCGCGAAATCCTCACCTACATGATGGAAGACCCGCGCACCATCACCGCCTGTTCGCATCTGATGTTCATCGCCAAGAACATTGAACGGGTCGGCGATCACGCCACCAACATCGCCGAGATGACCTATTTCATCTCGACCGGTCGGGCGCTCAACGACCAGCGGCCCAAGCGCGACACCTCGGCCTTCGAAGGCGCGGTGACCCCCTGATTATTGATCCCGGCCCTTTGAACGTTATCGCCCGGCCAATGAACCGACCCAGCGGATCTGGCCATTGGTCGGGCGGCGTCCTTAAAGTGTCGTATCCTGTGGCGGTCTAACTGCACGCCGCCTCGCCCAGACGATCCCACTTGGCGGCGGGCTGAGTTCTGACCGCTTTGGTCAACTCGATGATTCGCACCCGGAAAATCCGGCCCTGATGCGGTGCCGCCACCTTGCACAGATAGCCGGCATATTGGGGCCAGGCGATATTCTCGGCCTTGACCAGCACGTAGACATTGCCCGAAGTATCGGCGCTGACGTCGATCACCTTGGGCTGCTCGCGGATCGCCGCCAGGGCGGTCGCCTGATCGGCCTGGGCGGGCGCTGCCGCGACGATTGCGGCCACGGCGGCGGCGGTCAGGATACGTTTCATGGCATGCTCCTTTGCATTGGCCCCCCATCTAACCCGAACAGGGGTTAGAAAACGGTTACCCGGCCACCGGTCAGCGGCCGGTCAATGCCGGTAGTTCCGGGAAAGGTCAGGGCCAGCCCGCGCAACGACCGGACCGCCAAAAAGGCGAAAGCTTGCGCCTCCAGCGCGTCGCCATCCCAGCCGACCTGCTCCACCGGTTCCACCGGGGTCCCCAATTCCGCCGCCAATGCCGCCATCAGCGTTGGATTGCGCCGTCCGCCGCCACAGACCAGCCATCGTCGCGGTGGGATCGGACAATGGGTCGCCGCCATGGCAACGGCGCGGGCGGTGAAAGCGGTCAAGGTGGCGGCGCCATCGGCCGCCGATTTGCCGGCGACCAACGTTGCCGCCAGGGATTGGAAATCATCACGATCCAACGATTTCGGCGGCGAAGCGGCAAAATAGGCATGGCGGGAAAACGCCTCCACCGCCGCCATATCGACCTGTCCGGCGGCGGCCAGGGCGCCATCCATGTCCATCGCCATACCGGTATGGCGCAAGGCCCAATCATCGACCAAGGCGTTCCCCGGCCCGGTATCGAAGGCCAGCAAGCGACCATCGGCGCCGATCCAGGTCACGTTACCGACCCCCCCCACATTAAGCACCGCCAGCGGGCCGGCCAGATCGTGGGCCAGGGCCGCGTGATAGACCGGCACCAGCGGCGCCCCCTGCCCGCCCGCGACCACGTCGGCGCTTCGGAAATCGTTAACCACGGTGACGCCGGTCAGCCGCGCCAACAAAGCGGCATCGCCGATCTGCCAGGTCCGGCGCTGGTCGGGACGGTGTAAAATGGTGTGGCCGTGGAAACCGATGACATCAATGGCGGCGGCGCTGATTCCGGCCACATCCAGCAACCGGGTCACCACCTGGGCATGGGCTTCGGTCAGCCGTCGTTCGATCTCGGCCACCGGTCCGCCCCCCCCCAGCACACCGCGCAATCCGGCGCGCAAGCCGTCATCATAGGCGACGGTCAAAGCCGCCCCGGTGGCCGTCACGGTTTCCCCATCGGTTTCGACCAAAGCGGCGTCGATTCCATCCAACGACGTGCCGCTCATCAGCCCCAAGGCCAGCTTGTTCATACGCGATGCGCCTTTGCACTGATTGTTGACCGACGACGATTGTGCTAAACGGGCAAACTTTGTTCAAGCAACCGAATGATTGATGAAGCCATGACCACCGCCCGCTCCGAATTCCTGCGCGTCGTCGCCGAACGCGGCTACATGCATCAGTGTACCGACCTGGAAGCGCTGGACAAGCGCCTGACGCAAGGTCCGGCGGCGGCGTATATCGGTTTTGACTGCACCGCCGAATCGCTGCATGTGGGTGGTCTGATGCAGATCATGCTGCTGCGGTGGTGGCAAAAGACCGGCAACAAGCCGATCGTGCTGATGGGCGGCGGCACCACCCGCATTGGCGACCCTACCGGCAAGGACGAAGCCCGCAAGATGCTGGATGATGCCGCCATCGCCAAGAACATGGCCGGCATCAAAAAGGTTTTCACCAAGTATCTCAGCTTCGGCGATGGCGCCACCGACGCGCAAATGGTCAATAATGCCGACTGGCTGGACCAGTTGAACTACATCGCGTTCCTGCGCGATTACGGCAAGCATTTCACCATCAACCGCATGCTGACCTTTGATTCGGTCAAAATGCGGTTAGAGCGCGAGCAGCCGCTGACCTTCCTGGAATTCAATTACATGATCCTCCAGGGCTATGATTTCGCCGAGCTGTGGAACCGGCATAAATGCGTGCTGCAAATGGGCGGTTCCGACCAATGGGGCAACATCGTCAATGGCGTCGAACTGGGCCGGCGCGTGCATCAGGCTGAACTTTACGGCCTGACCAGCCCGCTTTTGACCACCAGTTCGGGCGCCAAGATGGGCAAGACCGTCGGCGGCGCGGTGTGGTTGAACGCCGACATGCTGTCGCCTTGGGAATTCTGGCAATACTGGCGCAACACCGAAGACGCCGATGTCGGCCGCTTCTTGAAGCTGTACACCGAATTGCCGCTGGATGAAATCGCCCGCCTGGAAGCATTGCAAGGGGCCGAGATCAACGAGGCCAAGAAGGTGCTGGCCAACGAAGTCACCCGCCTGTGCCACGGCGAAGCCGCCGCCAGCGAGGCGGCGGAAACCGCGCGCAAAGCCTTCGAGGAAGGGGCTTTGGCCGACAACCTGCCGACCGTGTCCATCCCAGCCGCCGATCTGGCCGCCGGTATTGCCGCCTTCGCCCTGTTCGTCAAGGCTGGCCTGTCCACGTCCAATGGCGAGGCCCGCCGCCTGCTGCAACAAGGCGGTGGCCGCGTCAACGACATCCAGGTGACCGACCCCGCCTCGGTCATCGGCCAGGATGCCCTCAAGGATGGGGTGATCAAGCTGAGCGCCGGCAAAAAGCGCTTGGCCCTGGTCAAGCCGGAATAAGATAAAGGGGGGGAGGAGACCACCTCCTCCCCCCTTTCCGTTAATCTTGGTTGGGCCAGGCCAAAATGGCGTTGCGCAGGGCGCCCCCGCCCATGCTCACTTCGCCCCAGGCTTCTTCCGTGCCTCGGTTTCCGATCCGTCATCGAAGATGTTGAACAGATTGCGCAGGAATCCGGGGGTCAGGGCCGATAGCGGGTTGACCATGACATCGGGGTCCTGGGTCTCCCCCTTCATGGAATAATTGAAGGCGACCAGACCGCCGCCCTTTTCGCCGCCGGTCACCAGCCAGCCCAGCACCGGGATATTGCCCAGCACCGAATTCAGCGCATAGGCCGGCACCACCGTCCCCTCCAAGGCCATCCGTCCGGCATCCAGATCCAGCTCGCCCTTGGCTGTCAGCCCCAAGGCGGCGCCATAGGCGCGGGCATCGTTCAAGGTCAACAGCCCGTCTTTCAGGACAAAGGGGGCGTCCAAGGTGGAAAAGCCGACGCCCTGATCCTGCATGACATCCAAAATACCGGTCAAGGCCGCCACCGTCAGCAACCGGGCCAAGGCCGGGGCGTTGACGATGTAATAATCCGCCACCTTGATGGTGCCGACCAAGGGTTGACCGTCCTTGTCATCCTCATAGGCGGCATCCACGTCCAGCTTGCCTGAAACCATGTGGGCATAGCTGTCAAAGGCATGCAGTACCGCCCCGGCGTCATCCGAGGTCACCTTGACGGCGCGGCGGTTCGCGGCGGTCTGGCGCAGGCTGAATTCGAAAGCCTTGCCATCGCCGACGCCGCCCTTGACGTGCATCTGCCGCCAGTCCTGATCGTCGCGTTGCAATTGGGCGCTGGCATTGGTCAGCTTGCCGTTTTTGGACAGCCACGCCGTCTTCACCGAACCTTGGATGTTCATGGGCGGCAAATCGGCTTTCTTGCGGTGCTTGTCGGCGCCGGTCAGCGGTGGCGGGTCACCGGGAACCGGGTTTTCCTCGCCCACCACTGGCTCGGCGTTGAATTGTTCACCCTTGGCGACGATGTCCAAGCCACCGCCGGGACGCAGCGTCAGACTGCCCTCAAGATCGGTCCGGCCGCCATAGCTCAGCTTGGAAAAATCCACTCGCCGCGGCCGGCCATCGGCAAAAGCCACGGCGCCGCGCGTCTGCAAATCGCCGGCAACGACGGAAAAGCGCGGAATGGCGGCGATTTCGTTCTTTTCCAACCGCACCGACACCTCGGCGCCGCCGGTTGTGCCCTCGCGCTTGTGCCACCCCAGGCCGGGCAAGCGCATGAAGGCCGGCGACAGATCGACCTTGGCGTCAATGTCGCCCCGGCCGCCGCCATACAGGGTGGCGACCACCTGCGCCGCCACCGGTCCGGTCATGAACGGGGCGACGAAAGGCGGCCCTTCCAGCCGCAGCAGCTTGCGCTGATCCTCGCTGATGGCCGGGACCTTGACCTCATAGCGCGAACGGAAGGCAACGCCCTTGGAGGCGAAATTCTCGCGCCATTTCAAATCGCCGGCGATCGTACCCAAGACGATGGGGCCGCTGGCGTCCAACCCCTTGGCATCGACATCGATTTCCAGATCGCCTTGGGTCAGGTCCAACCCCATCACCACCTTGGGCAGGAACACCTTTTTGACCGAGGAATGAACCTTCACCTCAAGATCATCCAGCCGCAAATTCTTCAGCAACGGGAACTTCAAACGCAACCGGGTAACGCCGTCGCCGCTGACCGTGGCCGGGTCAATGCCCAGGGCGCTGGCATAGCGCAGCGGCTTGTTGTCGATCAGCGTCAGCGCATCACGGGCGGGGCCGGCGATGGTCAGGTCGATATCGGCGAATTGATCGGCGGCATTCAGCCCCGACAGCACGATCCGGCCATCCTTGAGCGACAACCCATAGACCTCGCCACCCTTGACGGCGATGCGGAAATCGGACTGATCGAAAGTGACGTGAGCGGCTGCGTTCTTGACCACCGGCATCGGGTGCAGATAATCGACCTGAACCCCATCGCCGCGCAATTCGCCGGCCAGATGATCGACCGCCAGATCATCGAAATTACCCGAGACCGAATGCGCCGCCAAGGTGGCGTGGGCCTCGCGGGCGATCCCCTTGGACAGGTTGCTCAGCACCCATTCGCGCGGGTTGGGGGCGGCAAAGGCCGGCCACAGGTTCGGCAATTCATCGAACGGCACGTCGTGCAGCGCCAATTCCAAATTCAGCGCGGTCGCCCCGCCCAAACCGTCGGCAACGCCGGACAACAACAGGCGCGGACCACCGAAATCAATGGCCAGTTCATCCAGCCGCGCCCTGGTCAAGCCGGCGAAGGCCGCGCCGCGCAACGACACGCTGTCGACCTTGCGGTGCATGTTCACCGGTTCCGGCAAGTCGAAGAAACCAGCGCTGCCGGCCAGTTCGAAGGTCACCTCGTCCACATGACCGGACAGGTTGCCGCTGGCCCGAACCATACCGGCCAAGGGCAGATCAAGCGCCTTGAGTGGTTTGAGCGGTCCGCCCAATTGGGCCAGCACCGCCGGCCGCAGGCCCGTGACTTCCGCCTCGGCCTTCAACTGTTCGCCATCCTTGCGATATTGCAGCGACGCCAAGGCGGTTCCGGCTTCGCCGCCCAACTCGAATTCCAGATGAAGGGCGCCCTCCAAACCGCCATCAACCCGGCGCATCTCGATATCGGCGTCGGATGCCTGCCAGGTGGTGTTCAGATAAAGATCATCGACCACCAAGACGGCATCGATAATCGCGGCACGTTGCAAGGACCGCCCCGGCTGGGACGGATCGGGCTCTCCCACCAAGGCCGCGACCAAGCCGGCGGCAACGGCGCCGGATGGCTGATCCGGCGTCGCCGCGATGTCTTCGCGGTTGCCGATATCCATTTGCAAACGGCCATCATTGCCGCGCACCAGATGCAGGCGCGGCCGCAGCAAGGTGATGGAATTGGGGGCCAATTCGCCGTTCAGCAGCGCCTTACCCGACAAGGTCAGGGCGATTTCCGGCACCGAGGCGATGGGGCGCGCCCCATCCGCCGTATAGACGTTGACGCCAAGCGCCCGGATTTCCAGGGTGCGCTGATTGGCCGCCAAGGCCAACACGGTCCCGTCCAGGCGCACGGAAATGCCGCCCTCGGGGGCGGTCAGGGCTTCCTCGATATAGGGCGTCAGGAAATCCAGGGCGATGGGGGCGCTGGACAAACGCCACAGCAGCACCGGCAGGATCACCAACAAACCAACGACGAGAACGCCCAGAAGCTGGAACAGGCTTCTGACGGCACCGTGAACCACTACGCCCCTTCCTCCATCATCGACTTGACCCGTCGCCTTGGTTTGACCAGTGTGAAGGAATCACAACATCTGGGAATGCACAAGGTGAACTTTCCGGTCAATGAACAGTTGTTACCAAAGGTCGCCGACCTCGCCCTGATGAGCCGCGGATTCGAACGCTGGGGCGAAATCGCCGACGGCCTGGACGATACCGATCTTTCAGCGTTCATGCGCCAGCTTCCCGGCGATTTGATGGCAAATAAATTGCTGTCGGCGGTTTTCGGCAATTCGCCGTTCCTGACCCAGTGCTGCCTGTTCGAACCGGCCTTCCTGCGCCGGCTGCTGGCCGATGGTCCCGATGCCACCTTTACCGCCCTGTTGGCCGCGTTGGCGGCCGAGGCGGACAGTCAGACCGACATCGCCGGCCTGATGAGGATTTTGCGCATCGCCAAGCGCCGCGTCGCCCTGTTGACCGCCTTGGCCGACATCGCCGGCCTGTGGCCGCTGGAATCGGTGACCGAAGCGCTGGCCGATTTCGCCGAAGCCGCCACCCGTCACGGCTTGCGCTTTTTGCTGCGGCGCGAGGCGGCCAAGGGCGACATCGTTCTGCCCCATGCCGACGACCCGGAAAAAGATTCGGGCGTGATCATCTTGGGCATGGGAAAATTCGGCGCGCGCGAGCTGAACTATTCCAGCGACATCGACATCATCGTTTTCTACGACCATGAAAAGCTTGAGTACAAGGGCCGCAAAACCCTGGCCGAGTGCATGATCGCCGCCACCCGCGATCTGGTGAAGATTTTGGATGAGCGCACCGCCCAAGGCTATGTCTTTCGCACCGATTTGCGCCTGCGTCCCGACCCAGGGTCAACCCCGGTGGCCATTTCCCTGGCGGCGGCGGAAATCTATTACGAAGGCTTTGGCCAGAACTGGGAACGCGCCGCCATGATCAAGGCGCGCCAAGTGGCCGGCGACCCGGTGACCGGCGACTATTTCCTGAAATTCCTCAAGCCGTTCATCTGGCGCAAATCGCTGGATTTCGCCGCCATTCAAGACATCCACTCGATCAAGCGCCAGATCAACGCCCATCGCGGCGGCCGTTGCATCGCCGTGGCCGGTCACAACATCAAGCTGGGACGCGGCGGCATCCGCGAAATCGAATTCTTCGCCCAGACCCAACAGCTGATCTGGGGCGGCCGCGTCCCCGAAATCCGCTGCTGCCGCACCCTTGACGCCATCCGCGCCCTGGCCCTGATGGGGCAAGTCGCCGATCACGCGGTCACCGAACTGGACGAGGCCTATCGTTTCCTGCGCCAGCTCGAGCATCGCTTGCAGATGATCGACGACAAGCAGACCCAGACCTTGCCCGATTCCCCCCAGCGTCTGGCCGAGATCGCCGCCTTCATGGGCTTTGACGGCGCCGAGGATTTCGCCCAGGCCCTGGTCCGCCGCCTGCAAACGGTGGAAAGCCATTATGCCGGCCTGTTCGAGGACGCGCCCGCCCTCTCCAGCGGCGGCAATCTGGTGTTCACCGGCGGCGAAAACGACCCCGAGACCGTGCGCACCATCGCCGACATGGGCTTTCATCAACCCGACACCGTCTGCGACACCATTCGCGGCTGGCACCATGGCCGCATCCGCGCCACCCGCTCGACCCGCGCCCGCGAATTACTGACCGAGCTGACCCCGACTTTGCTGACGGCCCTGGCCGCCACCTCCAGCCCCGACGACGCTTTCTTGCGCCTGGATGAGTTCCTGTCGCGGCTGCCGGCCGGGGTGCCGGTGTTCTCGCTATTTTATTCCAACCCGTCGCTGTTGGAACTGGTGGCCGAATTGATGGGCAACGCCCCCAAGCTGGCCGAACACCTGGCCCACCACACCAGCCAATTGGACGCGGTGGTCGCCCCCAGCTTCTTCGAGCCGCCGGCGACCACGCCCGAGCTGGTGGCCGAACTGAACAAAAGCCTGAACCAGGCCGGCGACTTTCAGGAAATTCTTGATATCAGCCGCCGCTGGACCGCCGAGCACAAATTCCAGGTCGGCGTCCACATCTTGCGCAATATGCTTGAGGCCGATCAGGCGGCCCGCGCCTTCGCCGACATCGCCGACGCGGTGTTGACCAGCTTGTGCCCCAAGGTCGAAGACGAATTGGCCCGCGTCAATGGCCGGGTCGAGGGCGGCCATTGGTGCATCCTGGCCATGGGCAAGATGGGCGGGCACGAAATGACCTCGACCTCGGACATGGATCTGATCCTGATCTATGATTCGCCCGATCCCACGGCCGAATCGGTGGGGGGGCGTGCGTTGGCGGCAACGGCATGGTTCGCCCGACTGGCTCAGCGCGTCGTCAACGCGCTGACCGCCAAGACCGCCGAGGGCACGCTGTACGAAGTCGACATGCGGTTGCGGCCATCGGGCAATTCCGGCCCCATCGCCACCCGTCTGCAATCCTTTGACCGCTATCAACTGGAATCGGCCTGGACCTGGGAGCACATGGCCCTGACCCGCGCCCGCGTGGTTTGCGGCAGCGCCTCTTTGGCGGCCGAGGTCGAGACGATCATCCAACGCACCCTGACGGCGCGGCGCGACACCGCCAAGCTGATCGGCGACGTCGCCGACATGCGCGAGCTGATGGCCAAGGAACACAAGGCCGCCAATCGCTGGGAGGTCAAGCATCTCCGCGGCGGGCTGGTTGATATCGAATTCATCGCCCAGTGGCTGCAATTGCATTACGGCGCCGAACACCCGGAAATCTTGGCCACCAACACCCGTGCGGTGCTGGAACGGGCCAGCGATGCCGGGCTGTTGGCCCGATCCGATTGCGACGCCCTGGTCGATGCCTGGCGCTTGTGGTCGGCGGTACAATTGGTGTTGCGCCAGACCGTGGCCGGCGCCTTCGATGAAAACACGGCGCCGCGCGGCCTAAAGGAAGTGATGGTTCGCGCCACCGGACTGACCGATTTCAAGACCATGGTCGATCGCATGGATGATTGCGCCGCGGCTGCGTTCGAAGTGTTCGAACGGCTGATCGCCGCCCCCGGCCGCGCCATGCGCGAGGCGCGGGCCGGCAATGACAAATCCGTGACCTAAAAACCGTAACTTGATTGTTGGATAGGGACTTATACAAATCCATCGGGTCATCCGGACCGGAACCTCGACAGACGAAGGACGAAGCGATGAGCGTGACCATCGGCCAAAAGGCCCCCGACTTTTCCGTCGTCACCGATGAAGGACCGCGCAGCCTTGACGATTACAAGGGCAAGCGTCTGGTTCTGTATTTCTACCCCAAGGACGACACCTCGGGCTGCACCTCGGAAGCGCAGCAATTTCGCGACGAATATCTGCGCTTCACCATCAACAAGGCGGAAATTCTGGGGGTCTCCAAGGATTCCATCGCTTCGCACGAAAAATTCCGGGCCAAGCACAATCTGCCGTTTCCGCTGGTTTCGGACAGCGAAGGCGCTTTGTGCGAAGCCTTCGGCGTGTGGAAGGAAAAGTCCATGTACGGCAAAAAGCACATGGGCATCGAGCGCTCCACCATCCTGATCGACGAGGACGGGTTGGTTCGCGCCGTCTGGCGCAAGGTCAAGGTGTCCGGCCACATTCACGAAATCCTGGCGGCGCTGCACGATCTGTAATCCTTCCATTGGCGATCATGGGCCGCATCTGCTAAGGACGGCCCATGAACACCTTGTCCGATGCGGCTTTGGCCGCCCTTGCCGCCACCGATCCCGCCGACAAATGCCGCCTGAGCCGGCAAGCCGCCGCCGATTGGCATGGCGGACGTCTCGCTGGTCCCGGCCACAGCCTGCCGCCCGAGCGCCCAGGCCGCCCGGCCCGACCGCAATTGCTGGCCCCCAAAGAGATGCCCAAGCGCGCCTATAAGGGGGATCGCGGCCGCATCGGCCTGCTGCATGCCCTGGCCCATATTGAGCTGAACGCCATTGATCTGGCCTGGGACATCGTCTGCCGCTTCCCGGACGAAGACATGCCCAAGGGGTTTTACGACGACTGGATTCAAGTCGCGGTGGACGAAGCCCTGCATTTCGAGATGTTGCAGAATTTGCTGATTAATCTGGGCTCTGGCTATGGCGAGCTGCCCGCCCATGACGGCTTGTGGCAAGCGGCGGAAAAAACCGCCGACGATCTGGCGGCGCGACTGGTGGTGGTGCCGATGACCCTGGAAGCGCGCGGATTGGACACCACGCCGGCAACCATGGAACGTCTGGCCCGCAACGGCGACACCATGACCCCGCCGGCGCTCAAGGTCATCTATGACGATGAAATCCGCCATGTGGCGGCCGGCGTGCGCTGGTTCAAGCATGTGGCGGCCAAGCGCGGCGTCGACGGCAAAAGCGAATATCAGCGGCTGATGGCCGAACGTTTCCCCGGCGGACTGAAAACCCCGTTCAACCACGCCGCCCGCGCCCAGGCCGGTTTCGACCAGGATTGGTACGAAGAAATGGCCAAGGCCCCCTCGCGCCTGGATGGAGAAAAGCCCTCATAACCTAGACGCAACATGACATCAGACAGTCACCACAAAAAATAGAACAAAACTCCCAACTTGCGTTATTTGGTGACGCTATATCCTTATGAAGACTTGTAGAAGCCAATCGAATGTGTAACGTAACTATTTCAATTAACGTGTTGGGATCACATCCAACAGACGATCAGGCTCTGAGCGACAGGGGATGAAATGTTGGGATACAAAGCTTCACTCGTGGCCTGCCTCATCGGGGGGATGAGCAGCGGGGCCGCCTTGGCGCAGTCGGCGCCGACGGTTGATTGGTCGGGCTTCTACGTCGGCGGCCTTGTGGGCGCAACCAACAGCCAAACACAAGCGAAGACGACCGTTGGATACCAGAAATACCTGAACGCGACCGATGCCGCGCAAATGGCCCGGGCCGGCGACAGCGGTCTGGCCCAATGGCAGCCGTCGGCCGGTTTGGTGGGGGGGTATGGCAAGCAGTTCGGCCACATCCTGCTCGGGCTCGAGGCCAGCGCCAACAGCATTTACCTGAACGATGAGCGCACGGTGAGTGAAAATTACGTCACGGCCCCCGCCTCGCGTTTCATTCTCAGGCAATCGGTCCGGGCCGATTGGATGGCGAGTTTACGCCCCCGGTTGGGTTGGGCGGAAGACAATTGGCTGGGCTATGTCACCGGCGGACTTTCCGTAACGCAGCTGAAACTGGACACCTTGTTCGTTGACAATGCCTGGAGCGGCTATTCCAAAAGCTCGGACACGGAAATCAGAACTGGGTGGAGCCTGGGCCTGGGCGGTGAATACGCGCTGAGCGGGGGATGGGCGCTTCGAGGCGAATATCTCTACACCAATTTCGGGGCCCTGAAGTCAATGTCCGAGACCACATCGACCAATGACTCGGGTGGTAGCCTGGCCCACAAGGCCGACCTCGACACGCACGCGGTGATGGTGGGCCTGACTTACCGGTTCAAGGGGTTTTAAAGGCGCCGTCCTATTCAGGTTTCTTGCCCAGCGCCTTGGGCGCCCACGCCGTCACCGCCACGGCCTTGCCGCCTTGCGAACGCATCAGTCGCGGCTTGACCACCTTAGCGATTTCGTCCGCCACGCCGGCGGCATCGCCGCCCTTGGCCGCCTTGGCGACATCGACATAGTATTTGACCATGGAAGCCAACGGAATTTCCTCGTTCGGCCCCTTGTTCATGGCGGTTGCCACCGCCGGATGTTCGTTGAGCTTACGGGTCAATTGGTCGGCGGTCTGCGAGCCGAAGCGACGCCAGATCCCGCCCAGGAAATGCGACACCTGATCGGGCAGTGGATTGGGATCAAGCATGGGCGGACGACCATAGGCCAGGGCATGGAAAACCGTGGGCTCGACCGGACCGAAGGTGTCGGTGACGAACGTCGCCGGCATCAGCTTGCGCCCCGGATAGGCCACCGAGTAATAGGCCTGGGCCAGAAAAATCAGGCGGTGCAGCTTTTGCGGCTGGATATATTCGTTGTCGTTCAAGGCTCTGTCGCTGAACCACAGCACCACGTCGAAACAGGATTTCACCGCGAACGGCATGCCATTCTCCTTTGCTTGGCCATGATCATAACGCCGCCTTTGGCGGTGGCAAAGTGCGCTGGGATGATTACAATAAAACCAGCTGAGGAAAGGATGGACGATGCTGTTCGGGGAAGTGCGAATCGATGAAGCCGAGGGGCTGATTTTGGCCCATTCCCTGCGCCTTCCCACCGCCATGCTGAAAAAAGGCCGTCTGCTGTCCCCCGCCGACATCGCCTTGCTGAAACAAGCGGGGATGAATTTCATCACCGGCGCCCGGCTGGAAGACAATGATCTGGGGGAAAATGACGCCGCCCAAGCGGTGGCCGACGCCTTGTGCGGCCCCGGCGTGCAAAGCAACGGCGCTTTCGCCGGCCGCTGCAACTTGTTCGCCACCCAAGGCGGCGTCGTGGTCATCGACCGTGACCGCCTGGATCGGCTTAATCTGGTGGACGAAGCGGTGACCGTGGCCACCGTGCCGCCCTTCGTCATCGCCCGGCCGCGACAAATGATCGCCACCATCAAGATCATTCCGTTCGGCGTCAGCCGCCATACCGTCGACGCCTGCGCCGCCTATGCCTCGACCGGTGGGCCGCTGATCAGCGTGCGGCCGATGAAACCGTTCAATGCCGCCTTGATTCTGACCATCCTGCCCGGCATCCGCGACAAGACCTTAAAGGCCGCCGCCGCCGTTACCCGCGCCCGCATCGAAGGATTGGGCGGCGCCGTCGCCGCCGAATACCGCTGTCCGCACGACATCGGTCAATTGGAACGCTGCCTGACCAAGGCGCTGGCCGCCGGCCATGATCTGGTGTTGATCATCGGCGCCTCGGCCACCGTCGATCGCCGCGACGTCGCCCCCAGCGCCTTGGAAAAAGCCGGCGGCAGCATTGATCATTTCGGCATGCCGGTCGATCCCGGCAATCTGCTGTTGCTTGGCCATGTCGGCGCCGTGCCGGTGGTGACGCTGCCCGGCTGTGCACGTTCGCCCAAGCCCAACGGCCTGGATTGGGTGCTATCCCGCCTTGCCGCCGGGGTGTCGATCAAGCCCGCCGACATCATGCGCATGGGGGCTGGCGGTCTGCTTAAGGATTTGGGCGGTCAAGTCAGCACGGTATGGCCGGGGATTTCCACCCCCAACGCCATGCCGCACGCCGCCGCCATCGTCCTGGCCGGCGATAGTGACGCCGCCCCGGCGGTGGAAACGGCGCTGGCCGCCGGTCTTGAACCGCTGGTGGTGGTGGCCTCGAACAACAGCGACGCGGCCGAGGAAAACCTGCCGCCCTGCGATATCCGATTGCTGCGAAACGACGACAACCCGTTTGCCGCCGGCCTTGCCGCCTTGCCCGACGATGTGGAGGCGGTCCTGATCTTCGCCCAAGGGGCAACCATTTCGGTGACCAATGTCGGCGACATGCTGAAGGCGCTGGAACCGGAAGAAGGCCGCGCCATCATCACCGCCGGCGATTCGTGCCTGATCCATTGCAGCCATTTCGCCGCCACCTCATTGGCGACGCTGCTGATGGATCACGCCGAACAGGTGCTCGACCTGCCTATTTCCGCCAAGCCTTAAGCCGCTTGGCGGCGCTGACCATTTCGGCGGTGGCGCCGGCAAAGGAAAAGCGCAGGGTATGGCTTCCGGCCAGGGGATCGAAATCCACCCCCGGCGTCACCGCCACCCCGGTTTGCGCCAGCATGCGCCGGCAGAATTCGGCACTGTCATTGGTCAGTTCAGCCACATCGGCATACAGATAAAAGGCGCCGTCTGATGGCGCCAGCCGGCTAAAGCCGGCCGCCGGCAATTCGTTCAGCAGCACGTCGCGATTAGCGCGATAGACGGCGACGCGATCATTTAGTTCCTCGGTGCAGTCGAACACGGCGCAGGCCGCCAACTGGCTGAGAGTGGGGGCGGAAATGAACAGGTTCTGCTGCAAGCACTCGACCGCGCGGACCAGATCGGCCGGCAAGACCATCCATCCCAACCGCCACCCGGTCATGGCGTAATATTTGGAAAAGCTGTTGACGATCACCGCATGCTCGCCGGCGCCGATGGCCGAGCCGGCGGCGGCGCCGTAAACGATGCCATGATAGATTTCATCGGAAATCAGACGGATGCCCCGCCCTTCGCACCAGACGGCCAAAGCCGCCACTTCGGCCGCCGACAGCATCGAGCCGGTGGGATTGGATGGTGACGCCACCACCACCCCATCCAGTTTGCCCTCGACCTGTTCCAGCGCCGCGACGGTCAATTGCCAGCGCGATGCTTCCGCCACCGGCACCAAGACGCATTCAATGCCAAGGGCGGTCAGGATGTTGCGATAGGCCGGATAGCCCGGCGCCGCCACCGCCACCCGATCACCGGGATTGAAAGCGGCCAAGAAGGCCAGCAAAAACCCGGCGGAAGAACCGGTGGTGATGGCGATGCGGCCAGAATCGACCGCGACGCCGTGGACATCGCGGTAATGGCCGGCGATGCGCTCACGCAGGCGCGGCACCCCGAACGCCTCGGTATAGCCGATGGGGTCGCTGTCCAGCGCCGCCTTAGCCGCCGCCAACACCCGCGCCGGAGCCTGACCCGAGGGTTGCCCCACTTCCAGATGAATGACGTCACCGCCTTCGGCCGCGCGCTGATTGGCGGCACGCATCACATCCATGACGATAAAGGGCGAGATGGCCCCGCGTCCGGCAACCTTGAAAGCCATGGATCAGTCCCTGCCCACCACGACGGCCATGCCGGCGCCACGCGGATCGGCCTCGACCTGACATTTGCCGAAATTGGGCCGACCGGTGTCGCAGCGCAAGGCGTTGACGCGCGACGGCATCGCCACCGTCTTGACCTGATGGCCACGCTTGGTCAACGCCGCCTCGCCGGGGCTGCCTTCTTCCACGAACAAAATATCGGGATTGCCGGAATGATGCAGGCGCGGCGCGGCCAAGGCCTGTCCCAGCTTGACGCCGCCAAGCTGGTTTTCCAGCAAGACCTGGGTCATGGCGCTGGCGCCGGTGACGCCGCCACTGGCGGCGGCGGCGAAGCGGACTTCCTGCACATGCGGATTGATGACCATCACCGGTCCCACCGCCGGCGGGCCGCTATTGACCCCCGGCGCCGCCGCCATGAAGATGCCGGTGCCCGACAGCATGCGGCCGGTGCCAAACAGACCATAGGTGGTCACGTTGCAGGCGACGCCATTGCCATCGCCATCCAAGACGACGAAGCTGGAGGCCGGAAGCGCGTCATTGGGGCGATCCCCCTGCACCGGCTGATGCCGATCGGGGTCATAGCCGGTGGCCAGGGCCTTGCCGGTCTCGGCGTAAAAAGCCGGCTTGGCCGATCCGTCCGCATTCATCCAACCGCCGCGTTCGGCGAAGGCGCGGGCGGAAATTTCCGCCAGCAGGTGCGGCCGTTCCTCCACCGGGGTTTTTTCCCACCGGTCTTCCAGCGCCGCCACCATCCGCGCCGCCACGGCCCCGCTCACCGCCGGCGGCGGCGCGAAGTGAATCACCTCGTCGCCATGCTTGACGGTCTGGGTCGGGGTAAAGTTGGGCCGCATGTTGATCAGATCGGCGGTGGACAGGGTGCCGCCGGCATTTCCCACCGCATCGGCCAGGGATTGGGCGAAGGAGCCGTTATAAAACTCGCCGGGCGAGCGACGGATGCGGGCATAGACCGCGGCAAGGTCGTGCTGTTCGAAGCTTTGTCCTTCGACCAACAGCCGGCCGCCGGGGAAAAACACTTGGCGGGCGACCGGGTCGTTGGCCAGCAAACGGCCACCGATGGCAAGGTCGGCGGCAAAGGCCCGCGATACCGGGGTCCCCAGGCGGGCCAGCTTTTCGCCTTCGCCCAACAGGCTTTCCCACCTGAATTTGCCATATTTGGCGTGTAAGGCATAGAAACCGCGCACCGCGCCGGGGACGCTGGTCGCCAATCGGATACCGGCGGCGCCGCTGGCGGCGCGGGGAAGAAAATCCACCACTTCGGTGATCTTCTTCTTTTTGTCGTGCACCAGACAGACACCGCCGCCGCCCAGGCTGGCGGTGGAAGGCTGGGTCACGGCCAAGGTGAAATACAGGGCGACAGCGGCATCGGCAGCGGTGCCGCCGGCCGACAACACGTCACGGGCGACAACAACCGCCTGTGGCTCGTCGGCGGCGACCAAACCGCCAAAGCCCTTGACGTAACCGACGCTTCCCACGGCGCGCGAATCGCCGCATGCTGCAAGTCCCGCCGTCAAGGCCAGCGCCAAGGCGACCCTTGGCCCCAAGGCGGAGCGATAAAGAGACCGACCGACCGACGGAGTATGGCTTTTGCTCACGCGCTTGTTCCTTTTGGCAACCCTGTTTCTGACCCTGTCGGCTTCGGCTGGGCAGGCCCAGCAGCAGCAACGACGCAGCTTCATCCGCGACGCGGAGGTGGAAAATACCATCCGCGCTTACTCCGCGCCACTTTTCCAGGCGGCGGGCCTGCCTCCCGAATCCGTTCGCCTGCATCTGATCGTCGATAACAGCCTCAATGCCTTTGTCGCCGGCGGATTGAACATGTTTTTCCATACCGGTCTGCTGATCCGTTCGGAAACGCCCAATCAACTGATCGGGGTCATGGCCCATGAAACCGGCCACATCGCCGGCGGCCATCTGGCCCGTTTGCAAGATGCCGCCGGCAATGCCTCGACCGAGGCGCTGGTCGCCATGCTGCTTGGCGCTGCCGTTGGCGTCGCCTCGGGTCGTGGCGATGTCGGCACCGCCATCGCCCTGGGCGGCCAAGACGTCGCCGTGCGCAATTTGCTGACCTATAGCCGCATGGAGGAATCCTCGGCCGATCAGGCGGCGGTCAAATATCTGGACAGCACCCATCAATCCGCCAAGGGCCTGCTGGAATTCTTCGAAGTGCTGGGCGATCAGGAATTGCTGATCACCACCCGCCAGGACCCCTATGTCCGCACCCACCCCCTGACCCGCGACCGCGTCAACTTCATTCGTGATTATGTCAGCCGCTCCCCTTATAGCGCCAGCCCCAGCCGGCCGGAATTCGCCGAAATGCACCGCCGCATGCGGGCCAAGCTTTTCGCCTTCCTTGAAGCGCCCAGCCGCACCTTGCTGCGCTATAAGGAAAACGATCAAGCCATCGAAGCCCGCTATGCCCGCGCCATCGCCTATTACCGCAAACCGGATATGGACAAGGCGCTGCCGTTGATCGACGGCCTGATCGCCGAACGCCCCAACGACCCCTATTTCCATGAACTCAAGGGGCAGATGCTGTTCGAGAACGGCCGCGGCGCCCAAGCCATCGCCCCTTATCGCAAATCGGTGGAATTGTTGCCCGACAACGCCTTGCTGCGTATCGGCCTGGCCCAGGCGCTGATCGAACAAGAAGATCCGGCCATGCTGACCGAAGCACAGCAATTGCTGTCGCTGGCCACCCACCAAGAACCGCAGAACCTGACGGCTTGGCGGCTGATGTCGGTGGCTTATGGCCGCGAAGGCGACGAAGGCATGGCCGCCTATGCCATGGCCGAACAGGCGCTGCTGGAAAGGCGCGACACCGACGCCGCCTTCCTGGCCGGCAAGGCCGAACGCCTGCTGCCCAAGACCGGCACGGTGTGGCTGCGCATCCAAGACATCAAGGAACAAGCCTCCATCAACACCCCCGACGACAAGCGAAAGAAGTAAGGCCCCTTGCCCAGCCCCAAAGCTTCCGCCAATATGCCCACGCATTCCGATCCAGGAGTTTTTCAACAGATGATCCGCAACACCTTCGCCGCAATCCTGCTTGCCTCGGCCGCCACTTTGGCCGCCCTGCCCGCCCAGGCCCAGGAAACTTTTGACGCCAAGCAGACCGATGCCGTGCGCAAGATCGTGCGCGATTATCTGATGGAACACCCCGAAGTGATCGGCGAAGCCATCGAATCCCTGCGCGAGAAGATGCGCGCCCAGGCGGAAAGCGACGCCAAAAAGGCCATCGAATCGCGCAAGGATGAAATCTTTAGCGACGTCAACGACCCGGTTGCCGGCAATGCCAAGGGCGACGTCGTCGTCGTCGAGTTCTTTGACTACAACTGCCCCTATTGCAAGGTGGTGCTGGACCCGATGATGGAAGCGGTCAAGGCCGACGGCAAGGTCAAGGTGGTCTTCAAGGATATGCCGATCCTGTCGGAAGATTCGTTGACCGCCGCCCGCGTCGCCCTGGCGGCCAAGAAGTTGGGCAAGTATGACGACGTCCACCGCGCCATGATGAAGTTCCGCGGCAAGCTGGACGAAAAGACCATCTTCCGTCTGGTGGGCGAGGCCGGCGCCAATGTCGACCAGATCAAAAAGGAAATGATGGCCCCCGAGATCGAAAAGCAGATCCGCAAGAACATCGAACTGGCACACGCGCTGGACATTTCGTCCACCCCCAGCTTCGTCGTCGCCGGCGCCGACGGCAAGGCGGCGCGCACCATGTCGGGCGCCATCGAAGGCCAGGTGTTCAAGCAATTGTTCGACATCACCCGCAAGGGCGGCCGCCTGACCGGCGCCAACTGATCGGCGGAAGGAAACAAAAAGGCGTCCGGTGTGAACCGGGCGCCTTTTTTCATGATCAAACCCAGGAAGTCCAAACCGTGATGCCTTGAATATGCATCACGGTCTCGGCTTTTGCGTGCCCCTGGCCGGGCACCCCCTCGGGGGCTTGGCCGCTCGTTCAACCCTGGCCAAAGCAACGCGCCTGATGGAAGCTGCGTTGCGTTAAGCCGCCGGCAGCGCCGCCGGAACAAAACCGGCCGAGACGATGGCGCGGACCTTGTCGAAGGCCTTGACCTCGATCTGGCGGATACGTTCGCGGCTGACGCCGTGGCGTTCCCCCAATTCCTCAAGCGTCAACGGCTGGTCGCGCAGACGGCGTTCGATGAAAATTTCGCGTTCACGCTCGTTCAGGCTGTCCAGCGCCGTGGCGATCAGCTTGCGGCCCTTGGACAATTCCTCGCGCTTGCCATAGCCGATTTCTTGGTCGTCGACATCGTCGGGCAACAGCTCGATAATTTCAGTGCCGCTTTCCCCCACCGGCATGTTCAGCGACGAATCACGCCCGCCCATGCGGCGATTCATATTGATCACATCGGTTTCGGACACGTTCAATTCGGTGGCGATGGCGGCGACGTCGGCGGGGGCCAGTTCCACCTGATCCAGCAGCCGCAGCTTGGTCTTGATCTTGCGCAGATTGAAGAACAGCTTTTTTTGCGCCGCCAGGGTGCCGATCTTGACCAACGACCACGAATTGAGCACGAATTCGTTCAAGGACGCCTTGATCCACCACATGGCGTAAGTGGACAGACGGAACCCGCGTTCGGGCTCGAATTTCTTCACCGCCCGCATCAAGCCCAGATTGCCTTCGGAAATCAGGTCGGCCATGGGCAGGCCGTAATGACGGTACCCCATGGCGATCTTGGCCACCAAACGCAGATGGCTGGTGACCAATTGGTGGGCGGCTGCGGTGTCTTCGTAATCGATCCAGCGCTTGGCCAGCATGTATTCCTGCTGCGGTTCCAAGACCGGAAAGTCACGGATTTCGCGCAGATACTTGCTTAGGCCGCTGTCGTCAGCGGAAAAGGCGGGCACAGTGGCACGCATGGCGGTCCTCCCAACAGAGCAACACATTTGGCCCACCTTGAACGTCGGTCGGGCCGATCCCTGGAAACAGCCTTTTAAAAAGCACTGCCTCGCTACGAACATTATGACAACCTGAGTGATACAGGTCAATATCAACAGCCGAATACCACAGTAATTTAGTCGGAGCCGTCATGAGCAAACCCCGCCTTGTCCTCACCCGCCGTCTGCCGGACCCGGTGGAGCGGGAAATGGCCTCCCATTTCGCGCTTTTATCCAACCAGGACGACCAGCTTTTGTCCTCGGCCGAGATCGTCGCCCGCGCCCAGGCGCACCACGCCGACGGCCTGCAAATCACCCTGACCGATCGCCTGGATGCCGCCGCCATCGCCGCCTTGCCCGACACGGTCAAGATCATTTCCACCTATTCGGTCGGCACCAATCACATTGACCTGGAGGCAGCACGGCACCGTTCCATCGCCGTCGCCTTCACCCCCTTGGCGGTGACCGAGGCCACGGCCGATGTCGCCTTGTTCTTGCTGCTGGCCGCCTGCCGCCGCGCCCACGAATTCCAAATGCAATTGCGCCAAGGCCGATGGGGGGCCTGGAATGCCTGGGAAAATTTGGGCTGGGATCCCGGCGGTCAGATTCTGGGACTGGTCGGCTTGGGCCGAATCGGCCAAGCCGTGGCCCGCCGCGCCCGCGCCTTCGGCATGGAAATTCATTACCACCAACGCCGCCGGGCGGACCAGGCGGCCGAACTGGGCGCCGTCTATCATGCCAGCCTGGAATCGCTGTTCCGGGTCAGCCGCTTCGTCTCGCTGCACACGCCAAGCACACCGCAAACCCTTGGATTCATTAATGCCAATAGCCTGTCCTGGCTGCCCCAGGGGGCTATTTTCATCAATACCGCCCGGGGCGATCAGGTCAACGATTCGGATTTGATCGGCGCGTTGCAACACGGCCGGGTTGCCGCCGCCGGCCTGGATGTTTTCGCCAACGAACCTTCTTTCGACCGTCGCTATCTGGACCTGCCAAACGCTTACTTGCTGCCCCATATCGGGACTTCGACCGAACAGACCCGCGCCCGCATGGGCCGCGATTCGATCGCCAATTTGTGCGCATTTTTCGCTGGCGCCCCAATGCCTTGGCCGGCCTGAGCCCATCGATAAAATTATCTGAAAATTTCATTAAATCTGCCCGTATCTTCACTGGCACATTTTGTCACAATCGTGCTACCTATAACCGAAGGGGTATATCCTTATTCACATAAACGACGTTTCCGGAAGCCAACCGTGATCGAGAACACAGCCCAAACCCGCCGCCGCCTGCCTCGTTCCGAGCGCGAAAAGCTGATTGTCGATGAAGCGATCCGCTTTTTCGCCGAAGTCGGCTTCGAAGGTCAAACCCGTGCCCTGGCGAACCGCCTGGGCGTGACCCAGCCCTTGCTGTATCGCTATTTCCCCGACAAGGAATCGCTGATCGACCGGGTCTATGCCGAAGTATTCGTCGGCGGCTGGGAAAACGGCTGGACCGCCTTGCTGTCAGACCGCTCGCGCCCATTGCGGGATCGTCTGATCAACCTGTATGTCAGCTATAGTCAGGCCAATTTCAGCTATGAACGGGTGCGCCTGTTCATGTTCGCCAGCCTGAAGGACCGCGAGATCGCCAATCGCTATCTCAGCTTCATCCGCGAAACGCTGTTTGTTCCGCTCATTCACGAAATCCGGATCGAGGCTGGGCTGAACAACCAGCGCCCGGTATCCGAATTCGAAATCGAATGTGTCGCCGGCCTGCACGGCGCCATCGGATATGTCGGCATGCGGCGCTGGATTTATAACGCCCCGGTCCCGGACGAAGTGACCAAGGTCATCACCAGTCTGATCGCCACTTTCTTGCAAGGGGCGCCCGCCGCTTTTGCCGCATTGGCCGCAGATCCCGCCACCCATTGACCGGCGATTCAGGGTGCCCCCCTTGAGCCGGGGGGGATGCGGGCGAAGACGGCGATCCGTGTCGCCTCGGCGGCATCGACCAGAACCGCCATCCGCGCTTTGCCGTCATCGCCGTGACCGCCGCGGCAAGCGTCTTCCATGGCGGCAGCGCACTCCGCCAAACGAACATAACCCAGATTAGCCGCGCTGCCTTTGATGGAATGGGCGACAGCGGCGGCTTTGCCGTGATCGCCATCGCCGAGCGCGATTTCCACCTCATTGACCTGTTCAGACAGCGAAGCCATGAAACTGTCTTGCAGCCGCCGAAAATATTCCTCGCCCAAGGCATCGCACAATTCTTCGGCCATCTCGGCGTCAATCAGCGGCGCCACAGGGGCCGGGGGCGTTTCGGCTTCCCCGATCGTCGTCAGCGCGCAACGGCCTTGCCAACGCGATAACACCGCCGCCAATCTTTGGCGGTCGATGGGCTTGGAAATATAATCATCCATGCCGGCGGCCAGGCAGGCATTGCGGTCTTCATCCATGGCATTGGCGGTCATGGCGATGATGGTGATGCGCGATACCGGCCCGGCCAGGGCGCGAATCGTCCGGGCGGCAGTCAGCCCGTCCATGTTGGGCATCTGCATGTCCATCAACACCAGATCATACTCGCCCTGCTGAACCTGGCTGACCGCTTCGGCGCCATCATGGGCGACGTCGGCGCGATGGCCGAGTTTGCTCAGCAGCCCCACCGCCACCTGCTGATTGATGGCGTTATCCTCGGCCACCAGAATGCGCAAGGGACAGGGCGGCGTCGCCTCTGTCCCCCGTGCCGCTTCCGAGTGAAGCGGCGCCAGCGGCATCAGACTGTCAAGCAACTGACTTTGCCGGACCGGTATATCAAGAACCGCCGACAATCCCAGCCGGCGCCGGTCATCGGCGCCGATACTGGCGGGATCGCGGCTGAGCAGGATCAATTTCAGCCCGACCAGGGCCGGATCAGCGCGCAAAATACTGGCAAGATCGCGGCCGTTCATATTGACCATTTCGGCTTCAATCAGGGCCACCGCGAAAGGCTGGTCCGATTGCAGGGCGGCACGGGCGGCAGTAAGCCCCGCCAGGGCATCGGCGGCGCATTCAACCTGCGCCCCCCACTCATTCAGGCATTGGCCCATGGTCTCGCGCATTGCGGGATCGGCCGCCACGGCCAAGATGGACAGGCCCTCCAGCGCGTTGCCCTGGGTTTCCAAAGCCATCTGGGCATCGCCCAACCGTAACGGAAACTGGAACCAAAACGTGCTGCCCTGCCCAGCCCGGCTGTCAAAGCCGATATCGCCGCCCAGGGAGTGAACGATGCGTTGGCAGATGGCCAAGCCCAGGCCGCTGCCGCCGAATTTACGAGCGGTCGACGAATCCGCCTGGGTGAAACGGCTAAACAAGCGTTGCTTGGCTTCATCGGCGATGCCGATGCCGGTATCGGTGATGGCGAAACGCGCCGTCACCGAAACATCGTCACGGGGCGCCAATTCGACGGCGATGGCCACCGTGCCGGCTTCGGTGAACTTGACGGCATTGCCGGCCAGATTAAGCAAAACCTGGCGCAATCGCCCGGCGTCACTGACGAAAACCCCTGACCCGCCGCGCGGCACGGCGAAGGTCAGCTCGATGCCCTTGGCCTTGGCCCGCGGCGCCAGGATATCGACCACCCCTTCCACCAACGGCGTCAACAGGAACGGCGTATCCTCGAATTCCAGCTTGCCGGCTTCCATCTTCGAGAAATCAAGAATGTCGTTGATGATGGTCAGCAGCGATTCGGCCGAAACCCGGATGGTGTTGGTGTAATAGTTTTGTTCCGACGACAAGCTTGTATCCAGCAACAGGCTGGTCATGCCGATGATGCCGTTCATCGGCGTGCGGATTTCATGGCTCATGGTCGCCAGGAAATCGGACTTGGCCATGTTGGCCTGTTCCGCCGCCAGCTTGGCGGCGATCAGCGCCTGTTCGGTTTCCTTGCGCGGGGTGATATCGCGGAAGGCATTCACCGACCCGGTCAATTGGCCATCTTGGATCAGCGGCATGGAGGCAACCTCCATGGGAATGACCTTGCCGCTGCGATGACTGAAATATTCCTCGCCGCTATAGGGCTGGCTGCGGCTGACCGCTTGGAAAACCGGGCATTGGCTGATTGGCAAATGGTCGTTGACGGCATGGGAATGGAACAAGGCGTGGGCCTGATGCCCCAGCATCTCCTGTTCCTGATAGCCCAAAACCGCGCAAGCCGCCGGATTGGCCAGCACGATCAAACCATGATTGTCCATGACGAACAAACCATCGGCCATGGTGTCGGTAATCGCCTTCAAACTGGCCCGTTCATGCTCCAGCGCGGTAGAACTGCGTTGCAAACGGCCGAACAAAACACAGGCCGCCGCCAGCATCAGCGTCGCCACCGCCAACGAGACGACGAATTCGCGAAAGATCAGGGCGGCCAGCGGCGCCGGGCTATAGGAAATCACGTAGCCCGCCTGCCGCCCGCCGACATCGGTGACCGCCACCAGGGACACGGCATAGGTCAGACCATCGCTCACCGCCTTGACGGTAAAGGTTTCGCCGTCACCCATGCGGCGGATCACCGCGGGCATGGCGGCCAGTTCGGCGTTGATGCGCTGGGCTTCCCCGGTCAGGGCCGGCGGACTGTCGGCCAGCCGCACCCCCGGATCCTCGACCAGGAAATCTGAACTTAGGGCCGAAGGCTGATACAGATTGGATTGACTGGCGAATAAAATGCTTTCGACCACGTCGCGGCGGACGACAAAGGCATATTCGCGGGTGGCGTCCAGTTCGGCCATGGCGTTGCGGATGGCCTTGAAGGTCAGGCTGGTTTCGACGCTGCCCAGATGGCGGCCGTCGCGGGCGATGGGATGGACGAAGCGAAACCCCGAGGCGATGCGCCCGGCCTCGAACCCCTGAACACTGCGATACTCGGTATTGGCGATGCGGACCGACGGCCGAACATCGAACAGCGGGTCGCCGAAACGATCGGGCTGATGGAACCGCAAGAAGCTGGTCCCATCGGGCAAATGGAAGTGCAATTGACGCAGATTGCGCTGCTGCAATTCCCGATACAACGGATAAAGCGTTCGGTACAGCCGGCCGCGCAGCAGGGCTTTTTCCTGATCGTCGGCGCTGTTGGCGCGGTCAAGGATATCAATGACCTCGGGCTTGGCCACCAGATCGAAATAAGACAGCTCCATGGCCAGACGGTACATTTGCAAGCTGGAGCGATAAGCGGTTTCCAGCACCGCCGTGTACTGGGCGAAATGCTGCTGTTCCTTGTCCAGCCGCACCATGTTGAGGAACAGCACGACCAAGGCTTCCAGCACGACAAAGACAGCGAGAATGCGGCCCATCCCCCAACATCCCCAATCTGGACTTAGAAATTCCCGTTATTGGGAATGCTCGCCGTGCGGCGCAGCCGACGCAGGCCGTCATAATCGCCATCAAAGGCAGCGACGCTGCCGCGACGGATGTTGTCGCCCCAGCCCTTGGCGGTCTCGGCATCGACGGCGACCAGGGCGTCGCGCAACTGGGCCATACGTTCCGGGGAGACCGTCTTGGCATTGGCGACCAGGGCGAAACCGGGCAACGGCCCCGATTCGGCGACCACCACCAGGCCCATATGGGCGTATTTCTTGCCGATCGCGGTTTTCAGCCCGCCCAGATCGAATTCGCCTCGGGTTACCGCCAGGGCGACTTCGTCATGCTTGTCGAGATAGCGGTACAGATTGTCTTCCAGTCGAGACCCGGCCTGACGCAACAAACCATCGGTGGACAGATAGCCGCAGGTGGAAAGGGGTTGGGTCAGGGCCACCTTGCGGCCCTTGAGGCGGGCCAGATCGGGCTTGGCATCCGCCGGGGCGACAATGGCGCAAGTATAGGTGGCGCTGCCCGAGGCTTCCTTGAAATGGACCAGCGGCGTAGCGGCGGCGACGCGATCACGCAACGTCAGGTAAGGCAGCGGCCCCAGATAGGCCAGATCCAGCGCGCCGCTTTCGAACTTGGCCAGGATTTCAGCGTAATCCGAGGAATAATCAATCTTGATCGAGACCCCCAGCCCCTTTTCCAGGTAGTTCAGCATGGGCTTGACCTGCTTGACCACGGTTTCCGGGCTCTCCATCGGCAGGGGGGCGAAGGTCAGGGTTTCGCCATGCGCCGCGTTCAGCCCGGCAATGGCGAAAGCCAAGGAGACCGCCAATCCACGCAAAACCATCACATCCTCCCGCCATATATGGATGAGAGAGCATATATCGCCAAAGATTGAACAACGTTTGCGGGTCACATGAACCGACCATAAACGGGACCGTTCCGGCGCCAAACCGGCGGGCCGCCGCTTCCAGGCCTTGATCCCAACAAAAAACCCGCCAGAGCAGCTCTGGCGGGTTTTGTTGGTTTACAGGGGCGACAGCCCCAGCCGTCCGAACAGACTTTTATCTGTTCCCGGCGCCGCGTTCTTGGCGGTCAGCAGCTTGTGACCGCAAAAGATGGAATTGGCCCCGGCCAGGAAGCACAGCGCCTGCATTTCCTCGTTCATCCCCTCGCGCCCGGCCGACAGGCGGACAAAGGATTTCGGCATCATCACGCGGGCGGCGGCGATGGTGCGGATGAAATCGAACGGATCGGGCTTTTCCGCGTGTTCCAGCGGCGTACCGGGAATGGCGATCAACAGATTGATCGGCACGCTATCGGGGTGACGCTCCATATTGGCCAGGGTCAGCAGCATCTTGGCGCGATCGGTATTGTTTTCCCCCAGGCCGACGATGCCGCCAGAGCAGACATGCAAGCCGACCTCGCGCACGGTATCCAAGGTGTCCAACCGGTCCTGGAAGGTCCGGGTGGTGATGACTTCCTTGTAGTGCTCGGGGCTGGTGTCGATGTTGTGGTTGTAATAATCCAGGCCGGCATCCTTAAGGCGCTGCGCCTGCCACTTGTCCAGCAGGCCGAAAGTGGCGCAGGTCTGCATGCCCAGGGCCTTGACGCCTTCGATCATGGCCACCGCCACCTCGAAATCCTCACCCTTGGGGCCGCGCCAGGCCGCGCCCATGCAAAAGCGCGAGGCGCCTTCTTCCTTGGCCTGGCGGGCGGCTTCCACCACCTCTTCCACCGCCATCAGCTTTTCCTTTTCCAAGCCGGTGGCGTAATGGGCCGATTGCGGACAATAGGTGCAATCTTCCGGGCAGGAACCGGTCTTGATGGAAATCAGCCGCGAGACCTGGATCTTGTTGGCGTCGAAACTGGCGCGGTGCACCTGTTGCGCCTGAAACATCAAATCCATGAACGGCATGGCGAACAGGGCTTCCACCTCGTCCACCGTCCAGTCGTGACGAAGCCCGTCGTCTTGGGCCTTGATCTGCGCTGTTGCGTTCACCGTGCCAATCTCCTTAGTAACCCTGTTGGAAGCGTGGTTTTTCGCCGCTTTCCGGGTGCGCAATGTAGAACCGCGAACACCGCCTTTGCAAGATTGCCGATTAGGCGTTAGAAGGTCGGGCATGCAAAATCTTGATGCAACACTGTCCCGCGTGCTTGACGATCTGGCTGAAACCGGCCGGCGGCGTTCGTTGCGCGTGGTCGAGCACCTGCCCGGCGGGCGGGTGCGCAAGGACGGACGGGAATTGCTGAATTTCTCGTCCAACGACTATCTGGGCCTGACCCACCACCCGCTGCTGATCGAGCGCGCCCGCGAATGGGCGGCGAAATACGGCGCCGGTTCGGGGGCGTCGCGTCTGGTCACCGGTCACTCCGACGCCCTGGAAGCGGTCGAGGAAAAAATCGCCGCCGCCAAGGGGGTCGAGGCGGCGCTGGTGCTGGCCAGCGGTTGGCAATGCAACGCCTCGGTCTTGCCGGCGTTGTTGGATCGCACCGTGTGGGCGGCCGAGCCGCTGGTGTTCACCGACCGGCTGAACCACGCCAGCCTGCACATGGGGTGTCAATCGGCCGGGGTAAAGCAAAACCGCTTCCGCCACAACGACCTGACCCATCTCAAGGAATTGCTGGACCGCACCGGACGCGGCGAAGGGCCGCGCTTCATCGTCACCGAATCGGTGTTTTCCATGGATGGCGACGCCCCCGACGTTGATCAATTGGTGGCGCTGGCCGAGGAATGGGACGCCTTCCTTTATCTGGACGAAGCCCACGCCACCGGCGTATTGGGTTCAAACGGCTTTGGCCTGTCGGTGGGCACCCATGTGGATCTGGCCATGGGCACTTTTTCCAAGGCTTTGGGCGGCTTTGGCGCCTATATCGCCGGATCGCGGGCGCTCAAGGAATTCCTGGTCAACCGAGCATCGGGGCTGATCTATGCCACGGCCTTGCCGCCGGCGGTGCTCGGGGCCATGGACGCCGCCCTCGATCTGGTGCCGACGCTGACCGCCGAACGGACCCGATTGCAGGCCATGGCCGCCATGCTGCGCGAACGCCTCAATCAGGCCGGGCTGGATACCGGCCATTCCAGCACCCAGATTGTGCCGGTGATCATCGGCGACGAGAAGCGGACGTTACAGGTGGCCGCGCGGCTGGAAGAGCAAGGCTTTCTTGGCATCGCCATCCGGCCGCCGACAGTGCCGCCGGCCACCAGCCGCATCCGTTTCGCCCTGTCCGCCGCCCATGCCGAGGACGATATCGAGCGACTGGCCACATCGGTCATCGCCGCCGTCGAGGCGACGCCATGAAAACCCTGGCCTTCATTCACGGCTGGGGCTTTGACGCCCATTTCTGGCGTCCGGTCGCCGACCGTCTGCCGGAATTCGCCCGCATCTTCATCGATCTGGGCTTCAAGGCCGAACAACTGCGTCCCGGCGCCAACAATCCCATCGTCGTCGGTCATTCCATGGGCTTCGCCTGGGCCTTGGCCGCTTTCCCCCAACCCTGGTCCGGCGCGGTGGCGGTCAACGCCTTTCCCCGCTTCACCCGCGCCCAGGATTTCGTCTCCGGCACGCCGCCGCGCAGCCTGGAGCGCATGATCGCCCGTTTCGCCGACCATCCGGTCGAGGTGACGGCGGAGTTTTTGGAACGTTGCGGCGTCGAAAAGCCCGATACCGAAACCATCCGCCCGGCACCGATGGCCGAAGCGTTGAAATGGCTGGCCGAATGCGACGAACGCGCCGCCATGGCGGCGCTGGAATGCCCCTTGCTGGCCCTGGCCGGAACCCGCGACCTGATCGTGCCCGAAACCATGAGCCGCGATTCGTTTCCGCCGCAATGCCTGACCCTGGTCGAAGGCGCCGGCCATCTGCTGCCGTGGTCTCATCCCGATTGGGTGGCCAGCCAGATTCGTCTGTTCGCGTCGGGGATCAGATGAAACGCAAGGATCAGGTGGCCGCCGCCTTTTCCGCCGCCGCCTCCACTTACGAAAGCGCCGCCCGGGCGCAAGACATCGCCGCCGCCCACCTGACCGCCATCGTCGGCGGGCTGAACCGCCCCACCACCCCCGAGGTGCTGGAAATCGGCTGCGGCACCGGCCTGCTGACCCGGCGGATGCGCCCCGTCGTCACCGGCCGCTGGCTGGTCACCGACCTTTCCGCCGCCATGATCGAAGCGGCGCGGCGCACCGCCCCCGATGCTGAATTCCAGGTGCTGGACGCCGAAAACCCCGATTTGGGCGCCCGTCGCTTCGACCTGATCGTCTCCAATCTGGCGGCGCAATGGTTCGCCGATCTGGGCGCCACCATCGCCGGCCTTGCCGCCATGCTGAAACCTGGCGGTCATTTGGCTTTTTCCACCTTGGGGCTGCGCTCGTTCCAACAATGGCGGCAGGTGCACCAGCTTCTGGACGTGCCCTGCGGCGTTCCCGTCTTCCCCGCCGCCGAGGCCTTCGCCGCCGTGCTGCCGGCTGGCGCCCGAATCGAGGAACAGGATTTCACCTTGGATTACCCCCATGGCCGCGCTTTCGCCGCCGAGCTGAAGCTGATCGGCGCCGGCACCCCCGCCCCCGGACACCGGCCGTTGACGGTCAAGGACATGCGCCGGGTGCTGGAACGCTTGGGCCAGCCGGCCCCAATGACCTATCATGTGCTGCACGCGGTGATCACGGCGGAGTAAATCCATGCAAGGCGTGTTCGTCACCGGTACCGATACCGGCATCGGCAAGACCCTGGTTTCGGCCTGGCTGACCCATCATTGGCGGGCCGAATACTGGAAACCGATCCAGACCGGGGCGCTGGACGATTCCGATTCCGACACGGTGGCCAAGCTGGCGCCGGGGGCGGTGATTCATCCGCCGGCTTACGTGTTCCAAGCGCCGCTGTCGCCGCACGAAGCGGCACGGCGCGAAGGCGCGCGCATCGAATTGTCCGGCTTGCACCCCCCCACCCCGCTTGGCCCGCTGGTGGTCGAAGGGGCCGGCGGCATCATGGTGCCGCTGAACGAAGTGGCGCTGACCGTGGATTTCATCGAAGCGCTTAATCTGCCGGCGCTGATCGTGGCGCGGTCGGGATTGGGCACCCTCAACCACACCTTGTTGACCCTGGACGCCTTACGCCGCCGCCATATCCCCGTGCTGGGCGTGGTGCTGAACGGGCAGAAGAATCCGGCCAACCGTCAGGCCATCGAACATTTCGGCGCCGTCGAGGTTTTGGCGGAAATTCAGCCCTTGCCGGCGGTGACCGCCTCGCTGGTGGCCAGCCTGCCGGCCCCCACGTTTTCTGTCCAAAGGTTTAGGTCATGAGCGACGACGATATCTTGGCGCTTGACGCCAAATACATCTGGCACCCGTTCACCCAGGCGGCCACCGCCGCCCCGCCGCTGCATGCCGTGCGTGGCAGCGGCGCCATGATCCAGACCGCCGACGGCAAGGAATATGTCGATCTGGTGTCGTCGTGGTGGGTCAATCTGCACGGCCATGCCAACCCGGTGATCGCCCGCGCCGTGGCCGAACAGGCGGCGACGCTGGAACAAGCCATTTTCGCCGAATTCACCCACGATCCGGCGGTGCGCCTGGCCGCCAAGGTATGCCAGCAATTACCCGGCGATCTGGACCGGGTCTTTTATTCCGACGACGGCTCGACGGCGGTGGAAGTGGCCATGAAAATGGCGCGGCAATATTGGAGCAATCAGGGACAGAACCGCCAAGTCTATGTCGGTTTCGACGGCGGATATCACGGCGATACCGTCGGCGCCATGTCGGTCGGGCGGTCCTCGGGGTATTTCGGCGCCTGGGAAAACATGTTGTTCCCGGTGGAAATCGCCCCGTTCCCGACCACTTGGGATGGTGACGACACCATCCAGGCGCGCGAAGCCGCCGCCCTGGATGCCCTGGATGCCATTCTTGACCGCAACCGCGACCGTATCGCCGCCCTGATCATCGAACCCTTGATCCAGGGCGCCGCCGGCATGCGCATGTGCCGGCCAGATTTCCTGCGCGCCGTGGCCGAGCGCGCGGCGCAGGCCGGCACCTTGCTGATTTTGGACGAGGTGATGACCGGTTTCGGCCGCACCGGCGCCAGCTTTGCCTGCGTCAAGGCCGGCATCACCCCGGACATGATCTGCCTGTCCAAGGGCCTGACCGGCGGCTTCCTGCCCATGGCGATGACGGTGACGCGGGAATTCATCTATCAGGCCTTCCTCGCCCCCCAGGTCTCGCGGGCCTTTCTCCATGGCCATTCCTACACCGCCAATCCGCTGGGCTGCGCCGCCGGTCTCGCCTCGCTGGAATTGCTGCTGGGGGCGCAATGCCAGGCCCGCATCAAGGGCATCGAAGCCTTGCACCGCCAACGCCTGGACCATATCGCCCGCCTGGACATCGTCGCCCACCCGCGCCTGTGCGGCACCATCGCCGCCTTTGATCTGCCCGGCGACGGTTATGGCGCCGAGATTGGCCCCATGCTGAAACTGCAATTGCGCGAACGCGGGCTTTTAACCCGACCCATGGGCAATGTAATGTATGTGTTGCCACCCTATTGCATGGATGATGCTGCATTGCACCATGCATGGGATATCATCGACGATGTGATTTCCAAGATTTCAGGAGACGCCGCGTGCTGCGCATCGAGGAAATCGTCGGGGCCATGGATGACGAGTTCCGCTATGCCCTCGATGCCCTAAGTGACGAAAAACTGGCGGCGCTGATCGCCGACAAGGCGTCGTTGCGCCGCTTGCGGCCGGTGGGGGTGTCCACCGCCGAAGCCCAGGCCATGATCGTCGCCATCCAGCAAAAGCGGGCCAAAGCCGCCGCGGCGCCGCCGGCCAAGACCGCCAGAGCGAAAAAACCGCGTGCCCCCCGCCAGCCCAAGCCGGTTCAACCGGCGGCGACCAAGGAAGAAGAAAGACCGGTTCCGGTTCCGGTACCGGCTGCGCCCCCGGTGCAGGCCCCGATACAGGTGGAACCGCCGGTCGTGATCCCGGCACTGCCCCCCTGCCCGCCGCCGCCGCAATTGCCGCCGCCAATTCCGCAAGGCCCCAGCATCCGCTTGGGGCCGCCGCCAGTCGAACGCCCCGTCATCATATTGGGTCCCCCCGTGACTCCCCCCGTGGCTCCCCCTGTGGCTCCCCCTGTGGCTCCCCCAGTGGCTCCCATTGCCGACATCGTGCCGGAAACAACGACGGCTCCCGCCCCGCCCATGCCCGCGCGGCCATCGGCACAAGGCCGAAAACACGCCATCGCCGTGGCGATCGTGCTGCTGATCTTGATTACCGCCCTGATTTTGCAAGGAAAATAGACATATTTTATCCGTAAAGCCCCGGATAGAACGCCAGTATGGTGTGCGTAATTACAACTTTAACGTTAATATCATTGATACGATCAATCTAAGTTTGTAGATTGCTTTCGATGAATACGTGCATTGCGCCATTCATTTTAAATCAAAAGATACAAACAGGAGAGATCCATGAGCGTTGGTCCCGTTTCCGGCAATGGCATTGCCATCACCCTGGCCCCCGGCAAAACTGTTTTCTGGACGGTTACCGCCCAGGCGGCTTACACCCAATTCGTGCAGTTGAAAGACACCAACGGCACCGTCGTCTTCACCGCCACCGGCTCTGGCGGCACCGGCGGCACCCCCAACCAGATCGGTCAGGGCCATTTCGTCGTTCCCAACAACGCCAATTACACCATGTATATCGGCACCAATAACGGCGCCCAGTGGAGCAGCGTGATCTGGGATGCCGATGCCCTGGTCTATGGCGGCACCGTCTATTACCAGACCTTCAATTTCATTTCCGAAGATGGTGGCGGCACCGATTACAACGACAGCGCCGTCACCCTCAGCTATTTTAACTCGCTGGGCTGATCGACACCGACGGCATGCGGCGGCCGCTTCGGTCCGCCGCATGTTGAGCGTTATATTCATGACATTGCGGATGCGCATGGCTGAACAGGCAAGCTGGTGTATTCTGCCGCGCATGATCAAACGCAAGCCGACCCGTATCATCCCCCTGCTGCTGATCGCCGCCATCCTGGCCGGCGGCGCCGTCTTCGCCCTGACCCGCAATGGCGGCCGTGCGGTGGCTCTGGTATCGCTGGAACAAGGGCTGGCGGTGGAAGCCATCTATGCCACCGGCACGGTCGAGCCGGAAAACTGGGCCAAGATCGGCCCGGTCACCACCGGCCGCATCGCCGAAATGCTGGTACGCGAAGGCGATCGGGTGACTTTGGGCCAACCCCTCGCCCGCCTGGACGACCGCGAAGCCCAGGCCAAGGTCAGCGAATTGCAAGCCCGCGCCGTCTATTGGCGGGAAGAACTGAACCGGGCCAAGACCTTGGCCGATCGCGGCATCCGTGCCCGCGAATCGGCGGAAAAAGCCCGCAGCGAATATGATCAAGCGGTGGCCGCCATCAACGCCGCCCGCCAGCGTCGCAGCGATCTTGCTGTCACCGCCCCCATGGACGGCATGGTGTTACGCCGCGACGCCGAACCGGGCGAGGTGGTCAAGCCGGAAAACACCATTTTCTGGATCGGCGAACAACGCCCGTTGCGCATCACCGCCGATGTCGATGAGGAGGATATCGCCGTGGTGGCGGCGGGTCAGAAAGTGCTGATCAAGGCTGACGCCTTCCCCAACCAAGGACTGAGCGGAACCATCGACCGCATCACCCCCAAGGGCGACCCCATCAACAAAACCTTTCGCGTCCGCGTGCGATTGCCCGACGACACGCCGCTGATGATCGGCATGACCACGGAAATCAACATCATCACCGCCGAAAAGCCCGACGCCAACCTGATCCCGGCCAGCGCCGTGGCCAAGGACGCGGTCCTGGTGTACGAAGACGGCAAGGCGGCGCGCCGAGCGATCGTTGTGGGCATCAAGGGCCGCGACCGGGTGGAAGTGCTGTCCGGCCTAAAGGCCGCCGACCGCATCGTCGCCAGCCCGCCCGCCGGCCTGAAAGCCGGCGACCGCATCACGGCGCAATAGATCATGGCGTTGCCGCTGGGACTGGCCATCGCCACCCGTCATCTGCTGCACCGGCGGCGGCAAACCGTCACCTCGCTCTTGGGAGTGGCGCTGGGGGTGGCTTTCTTCATCGCCATCGCCGCGATGATGCAAGGGTTCCAGCGTGATTTTGTCAGCCGCATCATCGACGTCGCCCCCCATATCACCATCAAGGACGAATTCCGCGCCCCACCGCGCCAGCCGGTCGAAACCGCCTATCCCGCCGCCGTCATCGGCCTGCGCGGCATCAAGCCCAAGGACGAAGTGCGCGGCCTGAGGGGGGCGCGCTCGATCATCGCCAGCTTGGAAGAAATGCCCGGTCTGAAAGTGGCGCCGACACTGTCGGGCAACATTTTGCTGCGCTTTGGCGCCAAGGACATTTCCGCCAACATCACCGGCATCGTCCCCGACAAGGAACGGCTGGTGACCAAGCTGGAAAAGGATTTGATTTCCGGCTCGCTCGACAGTCTGTACACCGCCGCCAACGGCATCATCATCGGCGAAGGCATTGCCCAAAAGGCCGGTATCGGCATGGACGACATGGTGTCGGTGGTCAGCCCCGAAGGCGTGGTCATGCGCATGAAGGTGGTCGGCATCTTCGTCAGCGGCATCACCCTGATGGACAATTTCGAGACTTATGCGCTGATGAAAAAGGCGCAAGTGCTGCAAAACCGCCCCAACATCATCAACCGCATCCGTATCCGGCTGGACGACGTCGAACAGGCCGCCGATCTGGCCAAGACCATCGAAGCCCGTTTCGGCTATCGCAGCGAAAGCTGGCAGGAACAATCGTCCAACGTCTTGGGCATCTTCGTCATCCAGAACGCCATCATGTATTCCACCGTCGGCGCCATCCTGATCGTCGCCTGTTTTGGCATTTTCAACGTCATTTCCACCGTGGTGTTCGAAAAAACCAAGGATATCGGCATCTTGAAATCCATCGGCTTTCGCGATGCCGATATCCGCCGCATCTTCGTCTACGAAGGTCTGATGCTGGGCGTCATCGGCGTGATCTTGGGCTGGGCTTTGGGCTATGGATTGGTGGAATTCATGGGCACATTGGATTTCAAGATGGAAGGTTTCGTCCGCGCCCAGGGTTTCGTCTTGTATCGCACGCCCAAGCATTACGCCATCAGCGGCGCCATGGCGCTGACCGCCTCGACTTTCGCCGCCTGGCTGCCGGCGCGACGGGCCAGCCGGCTCCAGCCCGTCGATATCGTGCGCGGCGGGGCCTAGTCATGCCGGTCCTGCAAGCGCGCAAGCTGACCCGCACATTGCCCGGCCCGGTGCCCGTCACCCTGGTGCGCGAGATCGATCTGGTGGTCGAACCCGGCGAGTTCGTCGCCGTCACCGGCCCCTCGGGGTCCGGCAAATCGTCGCTCTTGTATCTCTTGGGCTTGCTTGATAGCCCCAGCAGCGGCGAGGTTCTGGTCGATGGCGCCGCCACCGCCGGATTAAGCGACGACCAATTGGCCGATTTACGGCTGGCCCGTTTCGGCTTCGTCTTTCAGTTCCATTTCCTGCTGCCGGAATTTTCCGCCCGCGCCAATGTGGAAATCCCCATGCGTCGCCTGGGCACACTGGATGGCCGCGCCATTCGGGCGCACGCCGATTGGCTGCTCGACACCTTGGGATTGGCCGAACACGCCGGCAAGCTGCCCGAACAGATGTCCGGCGGCCAACGCCAACGCGTCGCCATCGCCCGCGCCTTGGCCAACGATCCGGCGGTGATCTTGGCCGACGAACCCACCGGCAATCTGGACACCAAATCGGCTGAACTCGTCTTCGCCTTGTTCCGGCAATTGGCCCAAACCCAACAACGGGCCGTCGTGGTGGTCACCCACGACAACGATCTGGCCGCCACCGCCGATCGTCGCCTCCATCTGGTCGATGGACGCATTTCCCCCTGATCCGCAGACCCATTTTGCCGATCAACACAGACCAAAGTTGCAGGCATACCGACCTATTGATCAAGAAAAATGCCTTTGCAATCTCCCGCAAAAATATAACTATCGACATAAGGCATAAAAGCCAAAGCACAGTCGAATTCCATCATGTCGGGAGATGAACGATGATCAAAAGCTGTATCGCCACCACTATGGCGCTGGGTCTGTTCGCGACCCAAGCCGTCGCCGCCGACGGCAAGGGCACGGCCGCCGAAGCGACGGCCATGACCAAGAAGGCGGTGACAGCGATCACCGCCGATGGCGCCGCCAAGACCTATGAAGCGATCATCGCCAAGGATCCCCGATTCGTTGATCGCGACCTCTATGTCATCGTCTACGACCTGAACGGAAAATGTCTGGCCCATGGCGCCAACGCCAAGTTGGTCGGCAAGGATTTGATCGAAAATCAGGATACCGACGGCAAGTTCTATGTGAAGGAACGGGTCGAACTGGCCACGAGCAAGGGCACCTTCTGGCAAGATTACAAGTTCACCAATCCGACCACCAAAAAAATCGAACCCAAATCCACCTATTGCGAAAAGACCGGCGAAACAATCGTCTGCGTTGGAATTTATAAGTAATTTCAATTGATTATGGTGGCAGTCATGGCGATTACAATAAACACTCTCAGCATTCGGGCCAAAATTGCTCTGGCGCCGGGTTTGTTAATCGCTTTGCTGCTGCTGTTGGTCAGTTATGGTCTTTACGTCATGACCAACAGCGCCCGGCACATGGCCTATGAACGGGAATTGGCGACCAGGACCACCCAGGCCGCCAATTTCGCCAATATGATGTTGATGGCCCAAAGCAATCTGTACCGGATGGTTTCCATCGCCTCGATGGAAGACAACCCGGACAAAATCACCAAATTGGCAACCGCCTCGGCGGCCGAGATCGATGCCTTGACCCCCAAGCTCAAGGAATTCCAGTCCATGGCCACCGAACTGGGTCTTGAAGCCGCCAAGATCGACGCCGGCATGACCGATCTGGGACGCTTTATCAAAAGCACCAAGGTGGTGACGGACATGGTCGATTCCGATGTCGGCACCGCCTTGACGATGATGAGCCCGGTGGACCGCAACTTTGAAAAAGCCCACAAAAGCCTGGATGCCTTGGTCACGACCATCGACCGGCTCAGCACGGCGGCCAGCATGGACGCCGCCAGCGCCATCGCCACCGCCCGCTGGACCTTTCTGGTCGCCGCCATGGTGGCGGTGGTCGCCGCCATCACCCTGACCCTGCGCCTGTCGACCCGCATCTCGACTCCGATCAAATCGCTGACCACGGCCATGCGACACCTGGAACAACGCAATTACGACACCATCGTGAGTGGTCAGGAATTGCGGGATGAAATCGGCGAAATGGCCCGCAGCGTACAAAGCTTCAAACAAGCCCTGATCAAGGTCGATCACTTGGCGGCGGAACAAGAAGCGGAAAAGAAGATCCAAATGGATCGCGCCGACCGCATCGCCAGCCTGAGCCGGGAATTCGAGATACTGGCCCGCAACGCTTTGGACGAGGTCTCCGCTGCCTCGCAACAGATGCAATCGACGTCGCAAGCGATGTCGGCCATCGCCACCCAGACCCAGGATCAGGCCAGCGCCGTTTCGGTCGCGGCGGAACAGACATCGCTCAACGTTCAGACCGTCGCCGCCGCCACCGGGCAATTATCGGCCTCTATCGGGGAAATCTCGGTCCAGGTGCAACAGGCCTCGACCGTGGCGCAAGGCGCCGTCGCCGAAGCGGCGCGGGTCGACGGCATCGTCAACGGCTTGAACCAGGCGGTGACCAAAATCGACCAGGTGGTCGGCCTGATCACCAACATCGCCAGCCAAACCAATCTGCTGGCGCTCAACGCCACCATCGAGGCAGCCCGAGCGGGTGAAGCCGGCAAGGGCTTCGCCGTGGTTGCCGGCGAGGTCAAGGCGCTGGCCAATCAAACCGGCCGCGCCACCACCGAAATCACCACCCAGATCGGCGCCGTGCAAGCCGCCTCGAACGAAGCGGTGCAGGCCCTGTCTGGTATTGCCCGCACCATCGAACGGATCAGCGATATTTCCGCCAACATCGCCGCCGCCGTCGAACAACAAGGCGCCGCCACCCAGGAAATAACCCGCAGTGTCCAGCAAGCGGCGGAAGGCACCGATGCGGTCACCCAAAATATCGGCGGCGTCACCCGCGCGTCGCAACAGACCGGTGCCGCCGCCAATGACGTTCTGAGCGCCGCCAATGCCCTGGCCGAACAATCCAGCCATCTTGACCAACGAGTCAGCGCCTTTCTGAGCGCGGTGCAAGCCGCCTGACAAAAGCAGGCATCAACACCGGTTGATCCTTCCCCCATCGCCAATCCTTGACGGGGGCAATTCCCCAAGCAGAAGGGAGGAAACCGCGTGAAAGCGCTGTTTCTCAGCCAATTCCGGCCCCCTTTCGGCAAGAGTGTAATCTTGCACAATGCTGCAATGCGTCAGTATGGGGTGTAAATTCGGTACGCCCATGCCATATACCGTTTCGCCGGGGACTTAACCGTCCAGACGGTACAGTAAGGATCCTATGGCATGAGCTCTCCCACCACCCGGGACAACATTATCGATGCCGCCATGGCCGTCGTGCGCGAGCAAGGGGTCGGCAAGCTGACCCTGGACGCCGCGGCCAAGGTGGCCGGTCTGTCCAAGGGCGGCGTGCTCTACCACTTCAAAAGCAAGGACGATCTGATCCGCGGCATGATCCAGCGGATGATCGATTCCTGCGACGCCTTGCACATGGAATATTACGAACACGAAGCCGCCGGCCCCTATCGCTGGGCCCGGACGGTGGTGCGCACCGCCTTTGATCCGCGCGGGCCGGCCGGCGACCCCATCGGCGGCGCCTTGCTGGCGGCGGTGACCGTCAATCCCGATCTGCTGGCCCCCATTCACGCCAAATTCGCCGAATGGATCGACCGTGTCAAAAGCGACAGCCCAAACCCCTCCTTGGCGGCGCTGATTTGCATGGCCATGGACGGCTATGTCTTCGAGCGCATGCTCAATCTGCCCATATCCGACCCCGATCTGTACGGTCGCATTCAACAAACCGCCCTTGATCTGCTGAAATGAAAGTGACGGAGCCTTCATCATGAAAATCAAACGCATGGCCATCATGCTGACCGCCAGTGCCGTCATCTTCGGCGGAGTCCTGGCCTTCGTCCAGTTCAAGCAGATGATGATCAAGCAATATTTCGCCACGCTGCCCAAGCCGGTGATCGCGGTGACCACCCAGGTGGCCAAGATGGAAAAGTGGCAGGACAGCATCGCCGCCGTCGGCACCTTGGCCGCCGTCAATGGTGTCGATATCAGCGCCTCGACCTCGGGTTTGATCGTCGATATCGGCTTTCAATCCGGTCAGGCGGTGAAAAAGAACCAGCCCTTGCTGCGCCTGGATTCAGACGTTGAACGCGCCGACCTGCGCTCGGCCCAGGCCGATGCCGATCTGGCCCGCATCTCGGCCGAGCGTCAGCGCAAGCTGGTCAAATCCGACGCGGTCAGCCAATCGGCGGTGGACAAAAGCGATGCCGAACTCAAGGTCAAGGAAGCCAAGGTCGCCGGCCTGCGGGCTCAGATCGACAAAAAGCAGGTGCACGCCCCCTTTGACGGCGTGCTGGGCGTCCGCAAGGTCGATTTGGGTCAGTTCATCCAAGCCGGCGCCGCCATCGTCAATCTTCAGGATCTGTCGGTGATGCTGGCCGATTTCTCGGTGTCGCAGCGCGATCTGGAACTGGCCAGTGTCGGTCGCCCGATCCGCATGACCACCGACGCCTGGCCCGACCGGGTGTTCGAGGGCGTCATCGCCGCCGTCGAGCCCCAGGTCGACGCCAAGACCGGCATGATCTTGGCCCAGGCCCGCTTTCCCAATGCCGAGGGGGTGTTGCGGCCGGGCATGTTCGCCCGCATCCAAATCCTGCGCCCGGCCGTGGCCGAAGTGGTGACGGTGCCGGTGGAAGCGGTGTCCTATAACCTGCACGGCGATGCCGTGTTCGTGGTCAAGGACGGCGCCGACGGCCCCGAGGCTGCCCGTCTGGTGGTCGATCTGGGCGAACGCCGCGACGGCCGCGTCGTCGTCAAAAAGGGCCTGCAAGCCGGCGCCGCCGTGGTCACCACCGGCCAGTTAAAGCTGGAAAATGGATCCAAGGTTCAGGTCAGCGCCGCCGATCCGTTGAAGCAAGAAGCGGCCAAGGCCGAATAGGAGCGGGTCATGTTCGACATTTTCATCAAACGCCCGGTCCTGGCCAGCGTCATCAGTCTGTTGATTCTTTTCATCGGCCTGCGCGCGCTGATGATGCTGCCGGTGCGGCAATATCCGGAAATGAAAAACACGGTGATCACCATCACCACCACCTATCCCGGCGCCGATGCCGAACTGATCCAGGGGTTCATTACCCAACCGCTGCAAAAGGCGGTGGCGACATCGGCCGGGTTGGATTACATCACCTCGCAATCGGTGCAAAGCGCTTCGGTGATCAAGGCCTATGTGCGCCTGAACGAAGACCCCGACGCCGCCATGACCGAAGTGATGAGCAAGGTCAACGAAGTGCGCTCGGTGCTGCCGCGCGGCATCAACGACCCGGTGCTGAAAAAAGAAACCGGCCAGACCTTCGCCTCGGCCTATCTGGCGTTTTCCTCGGCCGTGCTGACCCAGGAACAGATCACCGATTACGTCAACCGGGTGATCCAGCCGAAACTGGCCTCGGTGCCTGGCGTCGCCAACCCGGAAGTGTTCGGCGGCCAGAACTTTTCGATCCGGGTCTGGCTGGACCCGGAAAAGCTGGCGCAGCTGGACCTGACCGCCGCCGACGTCAATACCGCCTTGACCGCCAATAACTTCACCGCCGCCGCCGGTTCGACCAAGGGCGCCTATGACGTGGTCACCACCCAGGCGCGCACCGATCTGAACACCATCGCCGATTTCCGCAATCTGGTGGTTCGTCACGACGGCACCCGGCTGATCCGCCTGTCCGATATCGCCGAAGTCTCGTTAGGTGCCCAAAATGACGAAATGGCGGTGTTCGCCAGCGGCAAACGGGCCATCTTCGTCGGCATCTTCACCACCCCGGAAGCCAATCCGCTGACGGTGGTCCAAGAAATCCGCGATACCGCCCTGCCCGCCATCATCGCCCAGTTGCCGCCCGGCCTGGACGCCGAAATCGCCTATGATTCGACCGTATTCATCCAAGCGGCCATCGACGAGGTGGTGAAGACCATCCTGGAAGCGGCGGTGATCGTGATGATCGTCATCTTCGCCTTCATGGGCTCGTTCCGCTCGGTCGCCATTCCGGTCATCACCGTGCCGTTGTCGTTGATCGGCGTCGGCGTGTTGCTGTTGGCATTGGGCTTTTCCATCAACCTGCTGACGCTGTTGGCCATGGTCCTGGCCATCGGTTTGGTCGTCGATGACGCCATCGTCGTCGTCGAGAACGTCCATCGCCACATCGAGGAAGGGCTTTCGCCATTCCAGGCCGCCATTGTCGGTACCCGCGAAATTGCCGGACCGGTGATTTCCATGACCATCACCCTGGCCGCCGTCTATGCCCCCATCGCTTTCATGGGTGGCCTGACCGGATCTTTGTTCAAGGAATTCGCCCTGGCCCTGGCCGGATCGGTGATCGTGTCGGGGCTGATCGCCCTGACCCTGTCGCCGATGATGTGTTCGCTGATCCTGAAACACGACGAAGACAAAAAAGGCCTGCCGGCCCGTATCGACGCCATCTTCGACGGCCTGCAAGGACGCTATCGCCGCGCTCTGGCGGCATCCTTGACGGATCGTTCCACCACCTTGGTCTTCGCCGCCATCGTCGTGGTGGTGCTGCCCTTTTTGTTCCTGGCGGTGCCGACCGAACTGGCCCCGGAAGAAGATCAAGGCGTGGTCTTCACCGCTTTCACCGGCCCGGCTTCGGCCAACACCGAATACATGGAAGTGTTCGCCCACCAGATCGACGATGCGCTGAAGGAATTTCCCGAGGTGCGCGACCGCTTCCTGATCGCCGGCATCGGCTCGATCAATCAGGGATTTGGCGGCGCGGTGACCAAGCCATGGGGAGAGCGCAAACTGTCAACCAAGGAGCTGACGCCGCTATTCCAGAAAAGGCTGGACGCGATTTCCGGCGTCCGCGCCTCGGTGTTCTCGCCGTCGCCGTTGCCCGGCTCGGATGGTCTGCCGGTGGAGTTCGTCATCACCTCGACTTCGGATTACAAGGCGCTCAACGACTTGCAGGCCGAGATGATGCGCCGCGCCACCGCTTCCGGCCAGTTCGCCTTCATCGACAGCGATTTGAAGTTCGAAAGCCCGCAAACGGTGGTCGATATCGACCGCGACAAAGCCGGGTCTTACGGCGTCACCATGCAACAGATCGGCGAAGCCCTGGCCACCATGACCGGCGGCAACTACGTCAACCTTGTCAACCTGCAAGGCCGCTCGTATCAGGTCATCCCGCAGGTTCCGCGTGATTTCCGCCTTAATCCGCGTCAATTGGGCCGTTTCCACGTCCGTACCGGCGATGGCGGATCGGTGCCGCTGTCGTCTCTGGTCACCTTGAAGCAAGCGATCAAGCCGGTATCGCTCAATCAGTTCAACCAGCTGAACAGCTTCACCATCACCGCTTTCCCCATGCCCGGCATCACCTTGGGGCAAGCCTTGTCGACCTTGGACGGCATCGCCGCCGAAGTGTTGCCGCAGGGCACCACCTTTGATTACGGCGGCCAGTCGCGTCAGTACATGCAAGAAGGCAATTCCCTGGCGATCACCTTCGTCTTCGCCCTGCTGATCATCTTCCTGGTGCTGGCGGCGCAGTTTGAAAGCTTCCGCGATCCGCTGGTCATCTTGGTGTCGGTGCCGTTGTCGTTGTGCGGGGCGCTGATCCCGCTGGCGCTGGGCGTCGCCACCATGAACATCTACACCCAGGTTGGCCTGATCACCCTGGTCGGCCTGATCACCAAGCACGGCATCTTGATCTGCGAGGTGGCGCGCGAACGCCAGGAACAAGAAGGTCTCAGCCGCATGGAAGCGGTGCAAGTGGCGGCCAGCCTGCGTCTGCGCCCGATCTTGATGACCACCGCCGCCATGGTCGCCGGCCTGATCCCGCTGCTGATGGCCAGCGGCGCCGGCGCCGCCAGCCGCTTTTCCATCGCCGTGGTCATCGTCGCCGGCATGAGCATCGGCACCTTGTTCACCTTGTTCGTGCTGCCGGTGATCTACACTTTCCTGGCCACCGATCGCGGCCGCAAGGTCGAGCCGGAAACGCTCCACCACACCGCCACAGAAGGGGCGGAATAAAAAAACGGCGGGACCTGCGGGTTCCGCCGTTTTTCTTTGTGCTTACGCTGTCGATACCAAGCAGGGCTAATGCGATGTCCCATTGGAATAGGTGATCTTGTTCCAGACATTATACTTGCCGATGGGGGCATTCATCGGCAGACGCTTTTCCTCGGCGAAGCTTTTGGCGTCGATGACGATAACCGCGCCATCCTTTTCCGACACCGACAACAACAGCTTGGTTCCGTCGCGATTGAATTCCACATGGCGGGTCAGGCGGCCTTTGGCCGGACGCACGGTCTTGACGATCTCCAGCGTGCGGGTGTCGATGATCTGCATGGCGTCGCGCTCCTTGCCCATGGAGACATCGACCCAGGCATAGGGGCTGTTTTCATGACCGCGCATGAAAAAGCCCGGCCCCAAGGTGGGGATGCGCTTGACCGTTTCCCAGGTCCGCATGTCGATAACGCTGACCATCGCCTCTTTCAGGTGCGGCGTCGCCATCAGCAAGCGTTCGCCTTGCCTGAAGACGATCCCCGACCCCAGATGCGGCATGCCGCCAAGATCCAGGTCGGCGATTTTGCGTTTCAGATCAAGGTCAATCACCATGCCCTTCTTGCCGTCGCGCGAAGCCCCCATGACTTTTTCATAGCCTGGGTCAAAAAAGAAATCGTCCAGATAATCGGGGGTACGGATACGCAACGCCTGGAAACGTCCGTCGGTGCCGACGCCCTCTTCCAGCCCCTTTTCGCGCGAATGGGCCAAACCGTTGATCACCGGGGCGGCATCGTCGGCATAGGGGATTTCCCAAATTTCCTCCAGATCGCGCAAGGCGACGACAAAGGAATGCCGCGGCGGCGCCGTATAGACCGCCGACACCCGGCTGGTCTTGCCGTCGCCTTCCACCGGGATCACCTGCAACAACGACAGATCGTTTGCATCCAGCGCGACGAGCGTATGGGGCAACACGTTGCCGACCATGAGGAAGCGACCATCGTCAGAGACAGCGACGTTGCGGGTATTGATCCCGGCGCGGATTTCCGCCATCAGCTTGCCGGTCCACATATCGACCTTGGAAATCCAGCCATCCCGAGAGGCGAAATAAACGAAGCGGCCGTCGGGGGAATATTTGGCGCCGCCATGCAAGGCAAAGCGGCTTTGAAACCGATAAAGCGGCTTCATATGATCGCCATCGACGATGCTGACATGATGGTCGCCGCCCTCGACCACGGTGAACAGGTTCATCGGATCGGCCTTGAACGGCGGTTTGACCGGCAGATCGGCGGTTCGGGTCACCACCAGATGCGACGCCGTAATCTCTTCTGCCCGCCATAGCGGCAAGGCCGGCACCGGGGAATAGACCAGTTTGACCAGCGCCTTGATCTGTTCGCCGCTCAACTGGTCCTTGAAGGCGGGCATTTGCGTCGCCGCGCGCCCCTCGGCCACCACCTTTTCCGCCTCGGCCGGTTTCAGCCGCCCCAGATTTTCCGGCAACAAGGCCGGACCGATGGCCCCCAGCCGGTCGGCGCCATGACAGGCGGCACAGGTTTCGGTGTAAAGCCGGTTGACGTCATCGGCCAAGGCCGGAACCGCCAGCAGAACCAAGGCCAGGGGAAGCAGGCGTTTCATGCGATTTCCTTGTCGGTCAGATAGCAGCCGGGATCTTCGCCCCAGCGATCGCCGCCGGCGCGATCGGCCCGGACGCGGCTGTTGCCGTTGCAGATGGACAGGTGACGGCAACCGCCGCAACGGCCGCCGACCCGGCGCGGATGCGGCCGCAACCCCGTCAATACCGGGTTGTCAGGATCGGACCACAAAGCCGAAAACGGGGTTTTGCGCACATTTCCCAACCGTTCGTGCCACCACATGGTGTCGGGATGGACCCAGCCCAGATTGTCGATATTGGCGACGTTGACGCCGGCAGCGTTGCCGCCCCATTGCCGCAGCTTGGCCGCCAGATGGTCGGCCGCAGCAGGCCAGCGGGAAGCAGCCCAAGCCAGAAAGAACGGTCCATCGGCATCGTTATTGCCGGTGACGCATTCGACCAAAGGGTGAGCCAAAGCAAAATCAAATAATGTTTCCATGGCCTTGCGCGTCATTGTGAAACCAGCGTCATCCGCCCGGTTGACATTGCCGCGCCCGGCGTAATTGAGATGGGAGAAATAGAACTTCCCCACCCCCTCATCCGCCGTCAACCTAAGGATGTCAGCGAAGTGATGGGCATTTTCAGCGGTCATGGTAAAGCGCAACCCGACCTTGACGCCGCGCTCGCGGCACAGACGCAAGCCATGCAAGGCACTGGCGAAGGCGCCGTCACGGCCGCGAAAGGCGTCGTTGACGCCGCCAATGCCGTCAAGCGAAACCCCGACATAATCAAAGCCGGTATCGGCGATGCGGTCGGCCAACGCCTCGGTGATCAAGGTGCCGTTGGACGACAACGACAACGAGGGAAAGCACAAATTCTTGGCCTCGGCGGCGATGGAAAAGATATCGGGGCGCAACAGCGGTTCGCCACCGGACAAGATCAGCGCCGGCACCTTGAAGGCGCGTAAATCGGTCATCACCGCGATGATTTCATCAAGATCCAGCTCGCCGGCGAAATCCTTGTCGGCCGAGGTCGAATAGCAATGTCGGCACAACAGATTGCACCGCCTGATCAGATTCCAAATCACCACTGGACCGGGTGGATTGCGCCGAGGGCCGACCGGGCTGGGATTATGGATTTCGCGTAGAAACTGGCTCAGGCGGAACATGGTTCCCTCCCCTTCAGGTGGTCAGCCGCAGGCCGGTCTTTTTCAAGATGCGGGTGGAATACAAAACCCGGTGGCCGCGATTCATCGGCCCCAGGGCTTGGGCGATACGCCGGACCAAAAGCTCGGCATCGTCCTGATTGCGGGCGTGAACCATGGCGAACAGGGAATAGGGCCAGTGCGGCAACAGCCGCGGCCGCTGATAGCAATGGCTGACAAACCCCAAAGCGGTCATCGCCGCGCCGGCGGCGGCCACGTCGCCATCGGCCACGTCCCAGACGCTCATACCGTTCCAGCGATAACCCAGGGCGTAATGATTAGGCACCGCGCCGATGCGACGGATGACGCCGGCTTCGATCATCGCCACCATCCGCGCCGTCACCTCGGCTGCCGCGATTCCCACCTGTTCGGCCACCGCGTCATAGGGACGCGGCACCAGCGGCAAGCCATCTTGGGTGGCGACAATGATGGCGCGGTCGATGGAATCCAGTTGGGTCATGCCTCGAACTTCAAGCCGATATGGAATTCGGTAAGCTTGGGCATATCGTGCGCCGGCAATCCGGTGCCGGCCTCGACTTCGGTCAAGACCGCCGCCACCTTTTCCCGGCTGTCGGCGGCGATGACGAACCACATGTTGAAGTGATGGTCGCGCTGGTAATTATGCGCGACCTCGGCGAAGGAATTGACGATTTCGGTCACCGCGTCGAAACGGTCGGACGGCACCGCCATGGCCACCAGGGTATTGTGCCCCCCAAAACGGTCGGCGTTATACAGCGGGCCGAAGCGCGACAACACCCCGGACCGACGCAAGGCGGCGATGCGGTCGATCAGTTCAGCCTCGGTCAAGCCCAGCGGCGCGGCGGCATCGGCGAAAGGGGTCGGCGAAAGCGGAAAACCGCCTTGCAAGGCGTTGATGATGGCGCGGTCAATCTCGTCCATCCGCTTATTCCGCCGCCGCCAGCCGGCGACCGTAACGGGCGCCGCATTGCTTGAAACGGCGCAGCGAAAACAGCGGCTGATGCGGATGCTGGGCCACGCCTTCACGCTCGGCGATGGCGGCGATGGCCGTTTCCACCGTCTGGCGGTCCTTGCCATGCACCATGGTGAACAGATTATAGGGCCAGTCGGGCAGCCGGCGCGGCCGACGATAGCACAAGGTGACTTCCGGGCATTGCCCCAGCCGCCGGCCGATCTCGGCGACCTCGGAATCGGGGATATCCCACACCACCATGGCGTTGGCGCGATAGCCCAATTCATGATGGCGGACAATGATTCCCAAGCGACGGACGATGCCGCGCCGGCGTAACTCGGTCAGTCTTTCGATCACCTCGACCTCGTCCATGCCCACCGCCAAGCCCAATTGGGCATAAGGGGCGTCACACAGGTCCAGGCCGCTGGCCAGGGCGTTGATCAGGTCAAGCTCGCGCGCGGTTACGTCCATTGCAATCCGAACCCCAGATTGATGTGGAAATCTTCCAGCATGGGCAGATCAAGCACCTCGATCCCGCTGCGCCGGCGAATGTCGGCCAGAACCCTGTCGACATCCTCGCGGCTGGCGGCGGTGACCACGAACCACAGATTCAGGCGATGCTCGCGCTGGTAATTGTGATTGACCTCGGGATATTCAGACACCAACGCCGCCACTTGTTCCAGCCTGTCGCCGGGAACCGCCATGGCCGCCAGCGTCGAAGCGCCGGCACACCCCGGCTTGATCACCGCGCCGACCCGGCTGACGCAGCCAGCACGGCACAGCCGATCAAGACGGGTGATGACCTCGGCCGCGCCAATCCCCAATTCCCGGCCGATGGCGGCATAGGGATCGGGCACCAGCGGCAGGTCATGTTGGAATTCGTCAAGCAGGCGGCGGTCGATGGCGTCCATGGCCTAAAGCCCGATCCGGTGGGCGCGGGCGGTGAAAAAGATGCCCGACGGCTTGGACGCCGGAAGCGCCGCGACCTGGGTGATGGTTTCGGTATCCCAGACGGTGACCTGGTCGGAATCGCGGGCCGACAGCCACACCCGTTCGCCTCGCGGCGTGAATTCCAGGTGCAAGACGGCGAGCCCCGGCTCGATGGTCTTGAGCACGCTTAAGGAAGGCACGTCGATCACCTGCACCTTGCCGTTATCGGGGATGGCGAAATTGACCCATAGCCGCCGCCCGCCCGGTTGCAACATGGCGAAAACCGGCTGACCGGCAACGGCGATGCGCCCGACCTCACGCCAGCTGGTCATGTCCACCACCAGCACTTCATGGCGGCCGATGGCCGGCAGAAAGGCCAGATTTCCCGACGCCGCCCAGCCTTCCAGATGCGGCATCTTGTAGACCGGCAATGCCTCTTGCCCACGGCCGTAATGGTCAAGAATCCGGCGCACGCCCAAATCCGGGTTCCACAAATCCAGCATGGCGATGCCGTCCTCGCCGAACAGACCGGCCATGTAATAGCGGCCATCCTCGGTGATCAGCGCGTCATAGGGCTGGTTGCCGATATGGGGAAATTTGCGGACTTTCGGGCTGGAACGGTCCTTTAGGTCCAGCAGCCAGATTTCACCGGCATCATAAAGGGAAAAGGCAAAGATATTGCCCGGCGCGTCTTCCAGCCCGACCACCTTGGACGATTTCCCATCGGCGCCAATGGCGGCGATATCGGCGACCAGTTCCAAGCTGTCGCTGTCGAACACCTTGACGCCGCCCGGCGTGTAATTGGCCACCGCCACCAACGAACCGTCCTGCGAGATGGCGCCGCCGATGGAATTGCCCGATTGCATCACCCGACCGACGATACGCGCTTGCAGCATGTCGATCTTGGTCAGGCCGCCATCGCGGCCAAAGACGAAAGCGAAACGTTCATCACGGGAATACACCACCGAGGCGTGAGACAGATCCCCCAGCCCGGAAATCTCGGCCAGCGTGGTCGAATGGGTGTTTTCCACCATTTTCAGGCGGCCATCGGCGCGTTCCACCACCAAGCCCAGATCGCCGGTGGCGCGCAAGGTGGGGGCGCAAGCTCCCAACAACAGCAGCAAAGCGGCGGACAGGATCGTCTTCATGGCGTTTCCCCTTTTAGCCGCCGCACCAGCCAGCGGGCATCGGCTTCGCTCAGCATCAATTTCCACGGAGGCATCGGCGTGCCGGGGCGACCGTCAAGAATGGTGGCGACCAGGGCCTCGTCGCCCAGTTCACGCATGGCCTCCATGGTCAAGGGCGAGCCCAGGCCGCCCTTGCGGGTCATGCCGTGACACGACCCGCAATCTTGATCCAGCAAGGCGCTTAATTGTTGTTGCCGCTGGGCGCTGGGCTCGGACGCCCAAGCCGGAAAGGCCAGCGGCAACAAGGTCGAAAGCAAAAGCCGCTTCATTGCGCCGCCTCGCGGCCCACATGATCCATATGCGGGGTCAAGGCGTGGTTGACCACGGCGCCGATGATCAGCAAGGACGGCGGCTTGGGCTGCCAGCGGACCATGTCGGCGGCAAGATCGGCCAGGGACGAAAACAGCGTGCGCTGATCCGGGGTGGTGCCGCGTTCAATGATGGCCACGGGCGTCTCGCCGGAAAGCCCCGCGCCCCGGAGACCTCCGGCGAGACGCTCCGCGCTTGCCACCCCCATATACACCACCAGGGTGCAAGTGGGGTCGGCCAGCCGGTGCCAATCGAAATCCAGCTCACCGTCATCCTGACGATGACCGGTCAACAAGCGTAATCCTTGCGCCACGCCGCGATGGGTCAGCGGAATGCCGGCGGCGGCGGCGCAACCGGCGGCGGCGGTAATGCCGGGGACGATCTCAAAGGCGACGCCGGCGGCGGCCAGCACCTCGGCTTCTTCGCCGCCACGGCCGAAAATGAAGGGATCGCCGCCCTTCAAGCGCACCACCCGATGGCCGGCCAAACCCAGATTGACCAAGATGGCGTTGATTTCATCTTGGGGCACGCAATGACGGCCGGTTTCCTTGCCCACATCAATGCGCAAACACGCCGGCGGCAGCAGATCAAGCACGGCATCGGCAACCAGCCGGTCGAATACCGCCACCTCGGCCGCCGCGATCAGGCGGGCGGCCTTGAGCGTCAGCAATTCCGGGTCGCCCGGCCCGGCCCCCACCAGATAGATTTTGCCTGTCATGGTCAGCTCCCCCTGCCAAAAACCGCCGTCACCCCCGCCAATGCGAGAGTGACGACAGGAACGGAGTTTTACTGCTTGACCGCCTTGATCTCGCCTTCGGCCCCCAGCCCCAGGCGCATGTCGACGGACACATGGTGGAAGCGGCCGGCGGCGTGATCGTCATGGACGGCGAACCCGACCGTATAGGCCTTGCCGTCTTCCAGGGCGACATCGCCGGGCAGGCCGGATTTCAGCTTGCGCGTCATCGTCACCACCCACTGATCGCCGTCTTTCTTGCCGGTGAAGATGGCGCCGGCATTTTCCTTCAATACGCGTTCGGCCAGGATGTAACCATCTTCCGACACCCCGCCCTTGCCGCTTTTAAAGCGGGCCAGGTCCAAGAAAGTGCCGTCCTTGAGCAGCGCATCCAGTTCAGCCTGGGGCTTGACCTTGTCCCAGCCGCCGCGCGGTTCTTCCTTGACCGAAATGGCGGTGCGGCTTTCCGGCAGATACTTGGTGACATAGCCATGCGAGGTGTCGATCCCCTTGGCGGCGGCCAACGCCTCTTTTTTCGGCGCCGACGGCATGTCGCGGGCGTCGTTATGGCAACTGGCCCAGCAGCCCGATTGCGCCGCCTTATCGACCTTGCCGCCATCGAACATCATGGCCAGCTTGATTTCATTGTCGGCATCCATCATGCCGCCAGCGGCGAACGGCACGGCATTGTGCGGCCCGACGGGAAAGGAAAAACGCATGTACAAGGTATCGGCGTCATAGGCCGCCTTGATCGACAGCGGCACCGAGGCGCGCTTGCCGGGAATGGGGGTGGTCTCGGCCTTTTGCCCGCTCACCATCTTCTTGCCCATGTCGGCGGTTTCTTCCGAATGGCAGCCGGCGCAATTGTCGCCCTTTTTCAGGAACGAACGGGCGCCGCCGTGATCGGTGCCGGTCTGAATCCATTCATAAGAGGTCTGGCCGGGATAGAACAAAACCGTCTTGGCCTCGGGAACCTTGGCCCAATCAATGGTCTTGCCGGCGGCCAGCGCCGATCCTGCCCCCCAGATCCCCCCGCCAAAGACAAGGGCACAGGCGGCCACACTCAGGGTTTTCAGCGCGCTCCGATAGATCATCATTCTCACTCCTTGGCGTCTTCTTCGTCTTCCAAATCCTGATGCACCGGCTTATGGGCGATGCCCTTGTGGCAATCGATGCAGGTCTGCCCCTCTTCCTGGGCATTTTCGTGCTGCTTGCGCGCCCGCTGCTTTTGCTTATCCGGATTCATCTGATCAAAGGCGTGGCAGTTGCGGCATTCGCGTGAATCGCTGGCCTTCATGCGCGCCCATTCGCGCTTGGCCATTTCCAAGCGGTTGGCGTCGAATTTCTCGGGTGTCGACACCGTGCCCATGAACTTGTGGTACAGCTCGTTCGAGGCCTGGATCTTACGCGCCACCTTGTGCACCCAATCCTTGGGGACATGGCAATCCGGGCATGCGGCGCGAACGCCGGAACGGTTGGTGTAGTGAACCGTCTTTACATACTCTTGATATACGTTGTCCTTCATTTCATGACATGAAATGCAGAACTCCAAGGTATTGGTGGCTTCCATGGCGGTATTGAACGCGCCCCAGAAGACAATGCCGCCGACGAAAATAACCGCCGCCCCCAACAGGGACGCCCCCAGTATCTTCATCTTTGACACTCGGCTGAACAGTGACTGATTGGAAGCCATGGCTTTACCCCGAGGGTCTCCTTTTGCTCCGGTATTTTATGGCGCTTGTATCACGCCCCCCCTGGACCGGAACTTGACGTTGGGCAAACCACCCGAAACCAGTACCGGCCAGTGAGCTGACCCTATCCCGAGCTGGCCGGGCGGCTTTGTGACATTGGTCAATTTGGTGTTAGTCACAACACATGCTGATATTCGGCCGCCATCGACTTTTCGCCGCTCTATTTGACTTTGGTTAAAGTCTCTATCCCCCCAGACGCCCAATGTGGCCCCACTCGATACGCTGAACTCTCAAAAGGGGGGAGCGGCGCGATCACATATCAAGTGGAGGACGAGTGATGTGGAAGGGACTGAAGAACGCCTTGCTGTTGTCGGTGATGCCGATGGCCATGGCGACGGGCGCCTTCGCCAATGAACCGGCTTTGACCGGCGCCACCAAGGATGCCGCCGCCAAGATATTCTTCGAACGCTGCGCCGGCTGCCATGGCGTGCTGCGCAAAGGCGCCACCGGCAAGAATCTCGAGCCGGCCAACACCACCAAGCTGGGCCAGAACCGCCTGGAAAAGATCATCGCCAACGGCACCGAAGGCGGCATGGTCAATTTTGACGACATCCTGACCAAGGATGAGATCAAGATGATGGCCACCTATATCCAGATGCCGCCGGACTCGCCGCCGGAATGGGGCATGACCGCCATGAAGGGGTCGTGGAAGGTCGTCGTCCCGGTGGACCAGCGTCCGACCAAGAAGATGAACAACGTCAACCTGGATAACGTTTTCTCGGTGACCTTGCGCGATAGCGGCGAAGTCGCCCTGATCGACGGTGACACCAAGAAGATCTGGAACATCGTCAAGACCGGCTATGCCGTGCACATCTCGCGCATTTCCTATTCGGGCCGCTATGTCTACGTCATCGGCCGCGACGGCAAGCTGGACCTGATCGATCTGTGGATGGAAAAGCCGCAAGTGGTGGCCACCATCAAGACCGGTCTGGATGCCCGTTCGGTGGAAACCTCGAAGTTCAAGGGCTACGAGGACAAGTATGCGATCGCCGGATCTTACTGGCCGCCGCAATACGTGATCATGGACGGCCTGACGCTGGAGCCGTTGAAGATCGTTTCCACCCGTTCCAACACCATCGAGGGCGAATACCACCCGGAACCCCGCGTCGCCTCGATCGTGGCGTCGCAGATCAAGCCGGAATTCGTCGTCAACGTCAAGGAAACCGGCCTGATCAAGCTGGTCGACTACACCGACATCAAGAACTTGAAGGAAACGACCATCGAGTCGGCCAAGTTCCTGCATGACGGCGGGTGGGATTCGTCCAAGCGTTACTTCCTGGTCGCCGCCAACGCGTCGAACAAGGTCGCCGTGGTCGATACCAAGGAAGGCAAGCTCGCCGCTCTGGTCGATACCAAGGCCAAGCCGCATCCGGGCCGTGGCGCCAATTTCGTCCATCCCAAGTTCGGGCCGGTGTGGGCAACCTCGCATCTGGGCGCCGACGTCATCACCTTGATCGGCACCGACCCGGAAAAGCACCCGGAAAGCGCCTGGAAGGTGGTCCAAGAACTGCAAAACCATGGTTCTGGTTCGCTGTTCGTCAAAACCCATCCGGCTTCGCACAATCTGTGGGCCGACGCGCCGTTGATGCCTGATCGGGAAGCGGCCGAATCGGTGACCGTGTACGACATCAACAATCTGGACAAAGGCCCCGAGGTGATCAACGTCGCCAAGATGGCCGGCTTGCCGGAAAGCAAGGCGATCAAGCGTACCGTTCATGCCGAATACAACGAAACCGGCGACGAAGTCTGGTTCTCGCTGTGGGCCGGCAAGACCGAGCCTTCGGCCATCGTCATCTTGGACGACAAGACCCGCAAGATGAAGGCGGTGATCAAGGATCCCAAGCTGATCACGCCCACCGGCAAGTTCAACGTCAAGAATACCCAGCACGACATCTACTAAGTCGCGATAGCTGGCCCTTCCCCCCCGGAGAGCGCGTCTCTCCGGGGGTTTTTATTGCCTAACCAAAGTCAAGGGCGCGGAACCGGCGCGGGTCCAGTGTGCAACCAGCGGGGATACGGGTTACGGGGGGTGACTGACGTGCTGACCGACGCTCTTGCCATCTTACGGCGCCATCCGGTCTTCGGCACCCTGCCGGAAGATGATTTACCCGCCTTGCTGGACCAGCCGCCGTGGCGATCGTTCGCCGCGGGGGAATGCCTGTTTTGCCAAAACGATCCCGCCACCCGGCTTTATGTGGTGATTGATGGTCAAGTGGAACTGGCGGTGCGGCGTCCCGATTGTGCCCCCGAAGTCCTGTCGCATCTGTCGTCGGGGGCGGCGCTCGGGGTTGATGCGCTCATTCCCGGCACCCAGCACATCGCCACCGCCCAGGCGGCGACCCAATGCCGCGCCGCGATCGTCGATGGGGCCAAACTGGTGGCCTATCTGGATGGGCATTTTGACCTGACCTTGGCGATGATCGCCGAAATGGCCGGCAGCCTGCACGGTCTGGTCAAGGAAATCACCGAACTGAAACTGCAATCGACCACCGAACGGCTGGCCAGTTATCTGGCCGGACTGGCGGCGGGTCACAGCGCCGATAACCGCGTGGAAGTGCGCTTGCCGTTCGAAAAACGCCTGCTGGCCGAGCGTCTGGGGATGGAGCCGGCGACGTTGTCGCGAGCTTTTGCCAAATTGCGCGAAATCGGGGTCGAGAGCGGACGGGGCGACCGCGTCGCCATTGCCGATCTGGCCGAATTGCGGCGGCTGGGCGAAGCGCTGGAGATGCTTGCGGACGGAGAAATGTCATGACCTGTCCCTGTCGCGCGTTATGTCTGGTGCCCAAGCCGGACTGCACCAAGGTCCGCGGCCAGTTGCCGCGCCATCGCGCCACCGGCCCCCATTTGGCCAAGCAGGTCATGGCGCTGCCGCTGTTCGACGGCCTGGAACATGACATCTTGGAACGGCTGATGGCCGATTCCACCGCCCTGAGCCTGGAGCGGCGATCCTTGCTGTTTTCCGCCGGGGCCGTGGCCGATTGCTTTTACATCGTGTTGGATGGTCAGGTGAAACTGTCGGCGCTGACCCCGGACGGGCGCGAAAGCATCGTCGAGGTCTTCACCCCGGTTTCCTCTTTCGGCGAAGCTGCCATGCTGTCCATGGGAATGTTCCCCCTGCATGCGGAAGTGATCGAGGACGCCACCGTCATCCGTGTCGGCCGCCGCGCCTTTGTCGCCACCTTGCGCTCTGACCCGGTGGTCGGATATCGCATGCTGGCCGGCATGTGCCGCTGGCATCAGCGGCTCAGCTCGGAAATCCGTCACCTCAAGGAAATTCCGCCGTGGCAGCGCGTCGCCGAGTTCCTGCTGGCGCTGACCGACGCCCGCCACGGTCAAGCCATCGTCGCCCTGCCCTTCAACAAGGAAATCCTGGCCAGCCGCGTCGGTATCCGCCGCGAAAGCCTGTCGCGCGTGCTGGCGCGCCTGCGTGACATGGGCGTGCGCACCGAAGGCAATGCCGTCCGCATCGACGACGTCGCCAGCCTGCGCCAGCGTTGCGACGCGGCTCAATAAATCTTCAACCGCATGCGGTTGTGGCCCAGGCCACAATATTCGTTGCAGCGCAATTCCACCGTATCGCCGGCCTGTGGCGTCACCGTCAGTTCCTGCACCCGGCCGGGCGCCAGCAGCATTTCATGCCCCGCCACCACCACCGAATGAACCGCATCCTCGGCCATCAGCCGCAAACGATAGGTTTGCCCCGCCTGCAAATGTACGGCCGGCCAGAACTCGAAGCGGCGAGCCAGCATGGGCACATCCCCCGGTGGCGGCTCGACCACGCCGTCTTGGTCATGGGCGGCGGCGAATTGGCGGACCTGGTCGATAAAAACAGCAGGATCCACCGCTTGGCCCGACCCGGCTTCGGGCATCCGCCAGCCCGGCCACAGCCCGGCCAGCACAGCGAACAAAGCCACCGCGATCAGACCCTTAATCATGGCGCACCAACCGCGTGAGGACATGGCCGACGAACAACACCCCGCCCAGCACGGCGATGGCGCCGCCAATGCCGACCAAGCCCATGGAAACCAGTTTGAAAACGCTGTCCAGCCCCTGCTCGGCCCCGGCCGTCTTGCGCGCCACCCCGGCCAGTCCAGCCAGATAAAAACCAAGCGCATGTAAAATCTGCCCGCCGCCATAAAGGCCGATCTGCCAGCGCACCAGCCGAACCGACCGCACCACCCGCCCCAGGCGCGGCAACAGCACGACATGAACGAGGCCCATCAACGCCACATTCACGCCGCCGATCATGGCGTGATAATGCGATGGCGTGCGGGTATCGCCGGCCCCCAGGGCAAAGCCGGCGCCGCCGCCCAGGGCAAACACCAGCCACGATGCCAGCAAGGCCAAGCCGGCGAGCGAACGCCAATCCAAGGATCGCCGCAAGCGCCACAGCAATGGACCGGCCAGCAGCATCGGCGGCACCGGCAGCAGATACCACAGCATCTGGGTATAGGCCTGCCGCCACGCCAGACCTTGGGGATCAAGGCGGGCCTCGATCACCAAGGCCGCCAGCGCTCCCACCGCCAACAAGGCAAAGGCCAGGGCAGACAGCCGGGTCTGCGCCTGCCCGCTCAAACGTTGCCACGCCCACATGACCAGACCGGTATTGACGAATTGCAGCACATGGCCGCCGCCCCAGAACAGCCGTTCGTGCCGGAAAGCCGGTTCCAAATCACTGGGCAGGCGAAAAGCGGCCAAGGCGAAACAAAGCAGCGCCACCGCATAGGCTGACGCCACCAGCCCCAGGCCGGTGCGCGGACGAAACAATGCGCCGCCAATACCACCGGCACACAAGGCCAGGCCGACGAAATACAAGGGATGGTCAAGGATGGGGACGTAATTGTTCAAGGAGGCTTCGCCCCAACCGGCCAAGGTCACCAGCAGCAAGGCCAGACAGCCGCAAATGGTCAGGGCGAAGCCGACAAAGCCGGGCCAACGCGGCGCCGCCGGCTGGACCGAAGCCGCCGCCAGCATGGCCAACAGCCAAATCTGAAACGAAAACACCACATGGGTGACCAGAGCCTTGTGAAAAAACGCCGGCCCCGACGGCAACCAATCTTGCACCCCCGGCGTCCGCGCCAAGGCCAGCCCCAGGGCCAAGGCCCCGGCCACGGCCAATGCCGCCACCGCCATAAACAGCCAAAGCCGCAATTCCAGGGCGGCTAAATCACATCTTTCGTGTTGCGGACACTTGGCTTTCAACACGGCGCTCCCCAAATCCATCAATCATGTGGCGATTATCAAGTGAGATTTCCAGGCCAATGACTTAAATTCATTCACACAACACAAGCATAACACTAGGCCATGTAATTATACTTGCCGCGACAGCATTCAAAACTCAATTTTTATTGAAAGTTTGCCAAATGTAACCAATTGTACAGCTTCATTACTGATTTTATCGGAAAAAATATCCCGGTTTTTGCCACGTCGTGTTTGACAAGCGCCCAGAGGCATGCCCTTAATATCGGCAAAAGTGGATGGGTGCCTTGCGAAAACCGCATGGCCCATCAGGAACCCCGCTCCCTCACCGCCGAATCTCGGCCGAGGTTAAGGCGGGTAACCCTCGGGAGGCATGCATGGGTGACGATTTCATCGTCGAGACAAAGAATCTGACGAAGGAATTCAAAGGGTTCGTTGCGGTTTCCGACGTCAACCTCAAGGTTCGGCGTCATACCATTCACGCCCTGATCGGACCGAACGGGGCGGGCAAGACCACCTGTTTCAATCTGATCACCAAGTTCCTGCCGCCATCGCGCGGCACGATCTTGCTGAATGGTCGCGACATCACCAATACCGCGCCGGCCGACATCGCCCGTCTGGGCATGGTTCGCAGCTTTCAGATTTCCGCCGTCTTCGGTCACCTGACCGCCCTTGAAAACGTGCGCGTCGCCCTGCAACGCAAATTGGGCACCTCGTTCCATTTCTGGAAATCAGACAGCTCGTTGGCGGCGCTGAACGAACAGGCCGAACAATTGCTGGAAGATGTCGGCGTGCAGGAATATCGCGATATCCCCGCCGGCGAATTGTCTTATGGCCGCAAGCGCGCCCTGGAAATCGCCACCACCTTGGCGCTGGAACCGGAAATGCTGCTGCTGGACGAACCCATGGCCGGCATGGGCACCGAAGACGTCGCCCGCACCGCCGAACTGATCCGCCGGGTCTCCAAGGACCGCACCATCTTGATGGTCGAGCACAATCTGTCGGTGGTCGCCGATCTGTCCGACACCATCACCGTGCTGAAACTGGGCAAGGTTCTGGCCGAAGGGCCGTACAGCGCAATCTCGCAAAACCCGGAAGTGATCGAGGCTTACATGGGACACGGAGTGGGCAGCCATGCGTAACGACAACGGCGCTTTGCTCAAGGTCGAGGGGCTGGAAGCCTGGTACGGCGAATCCCACATCCTGCACGGCATGAAATTCGAGGTGCATGACGGCGAAGTGGTCACCCTGCTGGGCCGCAACGGCGCCGGCAAATCCACCACCATGCGCTCGATCATGGGCATGGTGGCCAAGCGCAAGGGTTCGATCGCTTACGAAGGCACCGAAACCATCGCCATGGCGTCGAACAAGATCGCCCGCCTGGGTCTGGCCCTGTGCCCGGAAGAACGCGGCATTTTCGCCTCGCTCAACGTCCGCGAGAACATGGTGCTGCCGCCGGTGATCAAGCCGGGCGGGCTGCCCCTGTCCGAGGTCTATGACTTGTTCCCCCGGCTGGCCGAACGCGCCAACAGCCAGGGCACCAAGCTGTCCGGCGGCGAACAGCAGATGCTGGCCATCGCCCGCATCTTGCGCACCGGCGCCAAGTTCTTGCTGCTGGACGAACCGACCGAAGGCTTGGCCCCGGTCATCGTCCAGCATATCGGTGAAATCATCCGCCAGCTTAAGCAACGCGGCTTCACCATCTTGCTGGTGGAACAGAATTTCCACTTCGCCGCCACCGTCGCCGACCGCCATTACGTGGTCGAACACGGCCACGTCATCGACATGATTCCCAATGCCGAATTGCAAGCCAACATGGGCAAGCTCAAGGGCTATCTGGGGGTTTAACACCCTAAAATAAATCAACGGGAGGACATTCATATGTTGAAGAAAGCTTTGATCGGCGCCGTCGCCCTGACCGCGCTCAGCGCGGCCCAGGCCCAAGCCCAGTACAGCGACAACAAGATCAAGATCGGCGTGTTGACCGATCTGTCGGGCACCTATTCCGATCTGGCCGGCAAGGGCACCATCATCGCCGCCCAGATGGCGGTCGAGGATTTCGGCGGCAAGGTCAACGGCGTGCCGGTGGAAATCATCTCCGCCGATCACCAGAACAAGGCCGATATCGCCTCTTCCATCGCCCGCAAGTGGTATGACGCCGAAGGCGTCGACGCCGTCGCCGAACTGGTGACCACCGCCGCCGCCGTCGCCGTGCGCGAAGTGTCGAAGGAACGCGGCAAGATCGATCTGATCTCGGGCGCCGCCTCGACCGCGCTGACCAACGCCAAGTGCTCGGCCACCGGCTTCCACTGGACCTATGACACCGCCGCCCTGGCCAATGGCACCGCCAACGCCGTGGTCAAGAACGGTGGCAAGACCTGGTACTTCCTGACCGCCGATTACGCTTTCGGCCATGACCTCCAGGCTCAGACCGAGCGGGTGGTCAAGGCCAATGGCGGCGAAATCAAGGGCGCCGTCCGTCACCCCTTCCCCAACTCGGATTTCTCGTCCTTCCTGTTGCAGGCGCAGGCTTCCGGCGCTCAGATCATCGGTCTGGCCAATGCCGGCGCCGACACCATCAACGCCATCAAGCAGGCCAAGGAATTCGGCATCACCCAGGGCGGCCAGTCGCTGGCCGGTCTGCTGGTGTTCATCACCGACATCAACTCGCTGGGCCTGGAAACCGCCCAGGGCATGATGATGACCACCGGTTACTACTGGAACCGCGACGACGAAACCCGCGCCTGGTCCAAGCGCTGGTCGGCCAAGATGGATGGCAAGATGCCCTCCATGGTCCATGCCGGCACCTATTCCTCGGTCATCCACTACCTGAAGGCCTTGGCCGCCGCCAAGACCGATGACGGTATGAAGGTCGCCGAACAGATGCGCGCCATTCCGATCAAGGATGCCTCGGGCTTCGCCATCAACGGCAAGATCCGCGCCGATGGCCGTATGGTCCATGACATGTACCTGGCCCAGGTGAAGAAGCCGGCCGATTCCAAGGCTCCTTGGGATTATTACAACATCCTGCGCACCATTCCCGGCGACGACGCTTATCAGCCGCTGTCGGAAAGCAAGTGCGATCTGGTCAAGAAGTAAGACCTTTCCGTCCTGAACGGGGCGTCGCCAAGGCGGCGCCCCAATCGGTCGGCTGACAGCGAAGAGAGACCAAGCCACCATGATGACCCTGTTCGGCATCCCCGCCGGCGCATTGTTCGGCCAGCTTTTGCTGGGCCTGATCAACGGCGCCTTCTATGCCATGCTCAGCCTGGGGCTGGCGCTGATCTTCGGCCTCTTGAACATCATCAATTTCTCCCATGGGGCCCAGTACATGATGGGCGCTTTCGTCGCCTGGCTGGGGCTGACCTATTTGGGAACCAATTACTGGGTCGCGCTGGCCCTGGCCCCGCTGATCGTCGCCGCCTTCGGCATCCTTTTGGAACGGACCATGCTGTCGCGGCTGTACAAGCTCGACCATCTGTACGGGCTGCTGCTGACCTTTGGTCTGGCGCTGATCATCGAGGGCTTTTTCCGGCAGCTTTACGGCATTTCCGGCATGCCCTACGCGGTGCCCAAGGAATTGGCCGGCGGCTGGAATCTGGGCTTCATGTATCTGCCCATCTATCGCGCCTGGGTGGTGATCGCCTCGCTGATCCTGTGCCTGGGCACCTGGGTGCTGATCGAAAAGACCAAGCTGGGCGCCTATTTGCGCGCCGCCACTGAAAATCCGGCGCTGGTGCAGGCTTTCGGCATCAACGTGCCGGTGATGATCACCTTGACCTATGGTTTCGGCGTGGCGCTGGCCGCCTTTGCCGGTGTTCTGGCCGCCCCCATCTATTCGGTCAACCCGCTGATGGGCTCCAATCTGATCATCGTGGTGTTCGCGGTGGTGGTCATCGGCGGCATGGGCTCGATCATGGGTTCGATCGTGACCGGCTTCATGCTTGGTCTGCTGGAAGGCCTGACCAAGGTTGTCTACCCGGAAGCGGCCGGAACCGTGATCTTCATGGTCATGGTCATCGTGCTGCTGATCAAGCCCGCCGGCCTGTTCGGCAAGGGAGCCTGAGACAATGACCTCGCAATCCGTTACCACCACCGCCCCATCGTCGGGACCGTCGCGTCAGACCATCTTCGTCGGCATCTTGCTGGTGCTGGCCCTGGCCGCCCCGTTCGCCGTCTATCCGGTGTTCTTGATGAAGGGGCTGTGTTTCGCCCTGTTCGCCGCCGCCTTCAACCTGTTGCTGGGCTATGTCGGACTGCTGTCCTTTGGCCATGCCATGTTCTTCGGCTGGTCGGCCTATATCACCGCCCATGCGGCCAAGGAATGGGGATTGACGCCTGAACTGGCCATCTTGCTGGGCACCGCCGCCGCCGCCGCCCTGGGCGCGGTGGTCGGCTGGCTGGCCATTCGCCGCCAGGGCATCTATTTCGCCATGATCACCTTGGCCTTGGCTCAATTGATGTACTTCGTCGCCCTGCAAGCCCCCTTCACCCATGGTGAAGACGGCATCCAAGGCGTGCCGCGCGGTCATCTGTTCGGGCTGATCGACCTGTCCGACACCATGAACATGTATTACTTCGTCCTCGCCGTTTTCGTTCTGGCGGTGCTGTTCTTGTACCGGGTGCTGCATTCGCCCTTTGGTCAGGTGCTCAAGGCCATCCGCGACAACGAACCGCGCGCCATCTCGCTCGGCTATCAGGTTCATCGTTACAAGCTGATCGCCTTCGTCATCTCGGCCGGCCTGTCGGGCATGGCCGGCTCGGTGAAAAGCCTGGTGTTTCAGTTGGCGTCGCTGGCCGATGTCCATTGGCATACCTCGGGCGAGGTGGTTCTGATGACCCTGCTGGGCGGCGTCGGCACCATCTTTGGCCCCACCGCCGGCGCCTATCTGGTGGTGACCATCCAGAATTATTTCGCCTCGGCCGGATCGTGGGTGACCATCATCCAGGGCTTCATCTTCGTCATCTGCGTCCTGGCCTTCCGGGCCGGCATCGTCGGCGTGTTCGCGCCGCTGCTGAAAAAGCGCGGCATCGAGGCCTAAGGAGAACAAAATGTACAAGGATATCCTCGTTCACCTGGATGGCGGCCATCGCGATCCGCTGCGCATCGAGGCCGCCGCCATCCTGGCCAAGCGCTTCGGCGGCCGCCTGACCGGCCTGTTCGCCCGGGCCGAGAACCAGCGCGTGGCGGTGATCGCCCGCCGCGGTTCCGAAGCCTTCGAGGCGGCGGCGCTGATCTCTGAGCGGCAATTCGCCGAAACCACCGCCGCGGCCGGCATTCCCACCCGCTGGTGGCGGCTGGAACATGGCGAGCAAAGCCATGTGCTGGCGGAAACCGCCATCGCCGCCCGTTTCCATGATCTGGTCATCGTCGGCCAGCATCATGAGGGCAAGGACGCCCCCGAGGATCTGATCGAGCAATTGGTGCTGCAATCGGGCCGGCCGGTGCTGATCTTGCCGTCGGTCGACACTTATCCGACCATCGGCAGCAATATCATGGTCGCCTGGAACGGCGGCCGCGAGGCCAGCCGCGCCCTGCACGATTCCATGCCGTTGCTGGAAGGCGCCGAAGCGGTGGAAATCATCTCGGTCCGGGCACAGCAACGCTCCCCCGACGCCAAGCTGCCGCCGTTGAGCATCATCGAGCACATGACCCAGCACGGCGCCAAGGTGACGCGCGAGGTTCTGGCCGGCGAGGATATCGGCGTCATGGACCTGTTGTTGTCACGCGCCTTTGACCAAGGCTGCGACCTGCTGGTCATGGGGGGCCACGGCGGCTATCACCTGCCCTTCTTCAAGGGTGCCGGCACCCGCCATATCTTGAAGCACATGACCCTGCCGGTGCTGATGAGCCACTGATTTTCACCGGGGCATGCGATCGCCCGCCAGCCCGCGTTTCAATCCCCCGCGCAGCCCCTGCGCGGGGGATTTTCCTTATCCGCGCCCTTGCACCACCAGCGGGGTGGTGAAGACCTGCACCGCTTCACCAGCCTCGTCCAAGGTGGTGGTCCGCATACGACAGATGCCATAGCCGGGCTTCGATCGCATGGGCCGGATTTCCAATACTTCCGCTTCGACCCGCAAGACATCGCCGGGACGGACCGGGCGGAACCATTTCAAATCCTCGATGCCGGCGCCGATGACGCCATTGACCGGCTGGAAATCGCCGGTCACCAGCAATCGCATGGTGATGCAGGCTGTTTGCCAGCCACTGGCCGCCAAACCTTGGAAAAAACTATCCGCCGCCCCGGCCTCATCCAAATGAAAGACTTGCGGGTCCCACTGGCCGGCGAAGTCCTTGATCGATTGCGCGGTCACCGTGAATGTGCCCGTGCCGAATTTTTGCCCCACGGCAATATCTTCCAGGTATAGCGCTGTCATTTCTTTGCCTCAATTTTTTCCCATGATGGATGTAAGGCCTGTGTGAACAACCGTCAACAAGGCTGACCTAGAACTGGTTCTTTGGTTGGAGTATAGAATTCTGCATGGATGTGCACAGCGTATGCGAGTACCATACCTACATATCGGATATTCAGCGGGGGGGCTGATGCGTCGGCTGTTTCCAGTATTTTTGATTGTTGCCAGCACTTCCGCGGCTTTCGCCCAAGGGTCGTTGATGGACCTTGGCAAAAGCGCGCTCCGGCAGCAAATGAATGGCGGCGGCACGTCTGCTTCCGGCGCGCTGGGGCAGTCGCTGTCGGTCGGCGACATCGCCAGCGGCCTCAAGGAGGCATTGAAAACCGGAACCGGGAAAGTCACCAGCCAGCTGGGGGCCCAGGATGGTTTCAACGCCGATCCAAGCATCCACATCCCGCTGCCCGCGACCTTGCAAAAGGTTCAGTCGGGCTTGAAGATGGTGGGGATGTCGGGATTGGCCGACGATCTGGAATTGCGCCTGAATCGCGCCGCCGAGGCCGCGACCCCCGAAGCCAAGCGCATTTTTTGGAGCGCGCTGGAAAAAATGACCGTGGACGACGCCCGCGCCATTCTCAATGGCCCCCAAGACGCCGCCACCCAGTATTTCAAACGGACCATGAGCCCCGATCTGAAAACCGCCATGCGCCCGGTGGTCGATAAAAACGTCGCCGCGGCGGGGGCGGTCAAAAGTCTGAATTCCATGACCAGCGCCGCCAAGGGCTTGGCGCCGGGAATGGACGGCCAGAGCCTGTTGACCGATCACGTGCTCGATTATGCGCTGTCGGGGATGTTCGCCTATTTGGCCAAGGAAGAAACCGCCATTCGCCAGGATCCCGCCAAACGCACCACCGATATTCTGCGTAAGGTTTTCTCCAACTGAACTTGGGGCCAGGAATGAAAAAGATTCTCGCCATTGTCGGCGTCATCGTCGTTCTGCTGATTGCCGCGCTTGTCGCGCTGCCATCGCTGGTCCCGGCTGACAAGATCAAGGGAGAAGTGGTGGCCCAGGTCAAGGCCGCCACCGGCCGCGACCTGTCGATCCAAGGCAAGGTTTCGGTTTCCGCCTTCCCCTCCCTGGGGGTCGAGGTCAACAATGTCGCCCTGGCCAACCCGGCCGGTTTTTCCACCAAGGATCTGATCCGTCTGGGGGCGCTGGACGTCAAGCTGAAGCTGTTGCCGATCCTGTCGGGTCGAGTCGAGGTGGATTCCTTCGTTCTGGTCGATCCGGTCATCACCTTGGAAGTGGACCGCAAGGGCAAGGCCAATTGGGTCTTCGATACCCCCGCCACCGCCGCCAAGGGCAAACCGGCCCCGGCCGAAAAAACCCCTTCCCCGGCCACTTCGGCCTCGGGCTCGGGCTCGGCTTCCGGTCTTGACGACATCGTCTTGGGTGACGTGCGCATCCAAAACGGCAAACTGACCTATATCGACGGTCCGGCCGGCACCAAGGAAGACGTCGACGGCATCAATCTGGCCGTTTCCTTGAAAAGCCTGGATGCCCCGCTGGCGGTCAAGGGCGGCCTGAACTGGCACGCCAAGGCCATTGATTTGGGCTTGAATGTGGCCAAGCCACGGGCCTTGCTGGACGGCAAAAGCACCGATGCCGACCTTTCGATCAATTCCGAGACGGTCAAGCTGTCGTTCAAGGGCCAAGCCAATGGCGGCCCCCATGCCGGCGCCACCGGAGCGTTGGATCTGTCGGTGCCGTCCATCCGCGCCTTGGCGCAATGGGCCACCGGCAAGCCCCTGGCCATGGCCGGCAGCGGCCTGGGTCCGTTGGCGTTGAACGGTCAATTGGCCGCCGCCGGCACCAAGATATCGCTGACCCAAACCAACATCGCCATCGACGCCATCAAGGCCAAGGGCGACTTCAACGTCGATACCGGCGGCGCCCGACCGGCGCTCAAGGGTAAATTGGACGTGGAAGCCCTGGACCTTAACCCCTATTTGCCCGCCGACAAGCCGGCGGCGTCTTCGGCTGGCGGCTCCGCCGCTCCGGCCGCGACCGCGGGCGGCAAGGCGGCCAAATCAGGCTGGAGCGATGATCCCATCGATGCCTCGGGCCTGAAAGCCGCCGATGTCGATTTCGCCCTGTCGGTCGGCTCGATCACCGTCAATAAAATCAAGGTCGGCAAAAGCGCCTTGAAGCTTGTGCTGAACAACGGCCGGCTTAATGCCGATTTGACCGAACTGGCCCTGTATCAAGGCAGCGGCAAGGGCAAGATCGGACTGGACGGCAGCCAGCCGGGCATTGGCCTTGACGCCTCTTTCGTCCTCAAGGGCTTGCAGGCCGAGCCGTTCCTCACCGATGCCGCCGATTTCAACCGACTGGAAGGCACCGGTAATTTCGATGTCCAAGTCAGCGGTCGGGGCCGCACCGAACGCCAGCTGGTTTCCGCCCTCAACGGCAAGGGCGCGGTCTCGTTCCTTGACGGCGCCATCAAGGGAATCAATCTGGCCGAAATGGTCCGCAACGTCACCACCGCCTTTGGCGGCGGCGGCAGCGCGCAAAAGACCGATTTCGCCGAATTGGGCGGCACCTTCACCATTACCGACGGCATCGTCAGGAACCAGGATCTGGCGCTGAAATCGCCGCTGCTGCGCGTCGAAGGCAAGGGCAGTGTCGAATTGCCGCCGCGCACGGTGCATTACCGGGTCGAGCCCAAGGCCGTGGCCAGCCTGGAAGGCCAAGGCGGCAAAGCCGATGTCGGCGGCATTCAGGTGCCGGTCATCATCGAAGGCCCCTGGGAAAATCTTTCTTATCGCCCCGACCTGGAAGCCATGCTGAAAGGTCAGGCCGGCAAGGCCATTCAAGATGCCATCGGCGGCAAAGCCGGCGGTTTGGGGGGGCTTGTCGGGGGCGGTTCTGGAAACGAACAAAAGGCTGGCCCCCTCCCGATCAATCCGGGAAGCCTGTTCGGTCGTTAAGTAGTTCGCGTTCACTTTCACTAGGAGACTGTATCAATGAATAAATTTCTGACCCGCGCCATCGCCGGCGCCGCTTTGCTGAGCTTGGGCGCCTGCGCCTCGCATTGGGATATCGACGGCGTCGCCGCCACCCCCAATGCGGGCGATGCCTTCACCAAGGCGTTGCAGACCCGCTACCTGGAGCGCGCCCGCTTCGAAAAGGGCGAATCCGACTGGTACGACGTCGATTACTTCACCAAGAAGGCGCGTCAGGCTTCCACCGGTATCGCCCCGGCGCCGCAGCATCCGTCCGAACGCGGCCTTGCCGGCAATGCCGAAGTCAAGGCTTCGCACGAAAAGCTGGTCGCCGCCCTGGCCGTTCCCAACGCCACCAAGGACGCCCCGGACGCCTGCGCCCTGGCCCAGACCTGGCATGACCATTGGCTGGAACAGCTGGAAGAAGGCTTCCAGGCCGACCATATCGCCGAAGCCAAGGACGGCTACAACAAGGCCATCCCGTTGTGCGTGCCCAAGCCGGTTGTCGTCGCCGCCCCGCCCTCGCCCAAGGTTATCAAGCAATATGTCGTCTATTTCGACCTGGGCAAGTCGGTCCTGACCCCCACCGCCAAGAAGACCTTGGTTGATGTGGTCAAGGACGAATCCTCGATGAAGCCGACCAGCGTCTATCTGGCCGGTCACACCGACACTTCGGGCAGCGCCAAGACCAACGAAGCTCTGTCGATCAAGCGGACCGAAACCGTGGCCAAGGAATTGGCCAAGATGGGCGTGCCCACCAAGGTTCTGGACCTGAAGTCGCTGGGTGAAACCAAGCTGGCCGTGCCGACCAAGGACGGCGTGGTCGAAGCCAAGAACCGTCGCGTCGAAGTCTATTTCGAAAAGTAAGACATGATCCCCAATCCCGATAAGACCAACGCGTCGGGATAAGGAAAAAGTCTTTATTCGGGAAAGGCGGGGGAAACCCCGCCTTTTTCTTTTCTGCCGATCCTGACCCAGGCGATGATCGCCAAGGCGGTGACATTCATCACCAAGGCGTAGACGATGCTGGGCACCATCATTGCCGGCGAGGCCAGCAACGTGGCGGCGATGAAGATCCCCAAGGCGCCGTTTTGCAAACCGGCCTCAAGGATAACGGCCAGCCTTTCCCGCCGTTCCAGCCGCCCCAGCCGGCCGATGCCCCAGGCCACGGCCAAAGCCCCGGCATTGACGGCCAAAGCCGGCGGCAGCACGTCGGCGGCATGTTCCCACATCACCCGCCATTGACTGACAAAGGCCCCGGCGACAATCAGCGCGAACAAGGCCGTGGCCACCGGCCGCGCCAGCTTTTCCAGCCGGGCCGCCCCCTGTGGCGCCTTGGCATTGACGATCATGGCGACGATCAGCGGCAAGGTGGCGATGGCGAACACCCCGATGGTCATGCGTGCCACCGGCAAATCCGTCGTGCCGCCCTGCCCGCCCACCTGCACCAGCGCCAAATTGACCAAAAATGGCACGCTGACGGCGCCGGCGACGCTGGTGATGGCGGTCAAGGACACCGCCAAGGCGGTGGCGCCGCCAGCCAGATGCGTCAGCAAATTCGAGGTGATCCCGCCAGGACAAGCCGCCAGGATCAGCAGACCAACGGCGAAATCAGGCGGCAGGCGGAACAGCCAAATCACCGCCACCGCCACCGCCGGCAAGCCGACCATCTGCGCCAGCAGCCCCAACGCCATGGCTTTGGGGCGGGTGAAGACCAAGGCGAAATCGCCGGGCCGCAAGGTCAGGCCCATGGCGAACATGATGAACGCCAATGCCAGCGGCAACAATATTTCGGTGATCACCAGACAATCCCAAGCGCCAGCAAAACCGCCAGCAGCACTTGAAAGCGGGCGGTGCCGGCCAAGATGGCATTAAAGGCGGGACCGCGCGGTGTGACGGCAAAGGCCAGCAACAGCCGCACCGCCATGGGGGCCGCCAACAGGCAAAGCCAAGCCCCCACCGGCATCATCGGCGACAGCAACAGCGGAAACGGCAGCAGGACAAGGGCGGCATAAGCCATTTTTGATCCCGCCCCGCCCAACCGGATCGCCAAAGTCCGTCGCCCGACCATGCGGTCATGCTCCAGGTCGCGGAAATTGTTGGCCATCAGCACCGCCGCCGCCGGCAAACCGATGGCCAATCCCAGCAACACGGTGCGGGCTGAGATAGCCTCGGCTTGCAGCCAAACCGTGCCGGCGACAGCGCCGATACCGAAAAAGGCGATCACGAACACCTCGCCCACCGCCGTGTAAGCGATGGGACGCGGTCCACCGGAATAAGCCCAGCCGGCGACCAGCGACGCCGCCCCCAAGGCCAGGATCGGCCAGCCGCCAACCCAGCCCAGATAAAGCCCGGCCAAGGCGGCGGCGGCAAAGCACAATTGCGCCGCCCGCCGGACCCGCTCGGGGCTGGCCCAGCCCAAGGCGGTGACCCGAGGCGGGCCTTGGCGCAACGGCTGATCGCCGCCCCGCAAGGCATCGCCCAGATCGTTCCACAGATTGGTGCCGGCCTGGATCAACACCGCCGCCAGCAGGGCAACCAGCAAGGGGATGGGACGAAAGGCGTGAAACTCGGTCCAGGCCCAGCCGGCGCCGGCGATGACCGGGGCAACGGCGATGGTCAGCGTGCGGGGCCGCATGGCCGCCAGCCACAACCGCCAGCCGGTCGGCGGTTCGTCGGCCCGACTGGATGGCGGCGGTTCTTCCACCCGGGGGGCGCTGCCCTTGGGCGGTCCGGACTCGACATTCATGCCTTGGTTCCCCGATGCAGGCAGGCGATACCGCCAGAGTAGTTCCGCCAGCCCACCTCGGTAAACCCGCCATCGCGCATGGCTTGTGCCAATTCTCGCTGATCGGGGAATCGGCGGATGGATTCGATCAGATATTCATAGGCCGCCGGCTCGCCCGCCACCCACGCCCCCAGGCGCGGAATCACCCAGCGCGACCACGCATCATAAGAAGGCCGGATCAACGCCCAGGGGCGCGAGAATTCCAGACACAAAAAGCGGCCGCCGGGTTTAAGCACCCGATGGATTTCCGCCAACGCCGCCCCCAGGCTGGTGACATTGCGCAAGCCGAAGGAAATGGTCAGGCAATCGACCGAATCGGTGGCGAACGGCATGGCCTCGGCCGTGCCGTCGACAAAGTCGATCCCATCAGGGCAGCGCCCGCGCCCCACCGCCATCATCGCCGGACTGGGGTCGCACACCACCACCTGGCGGTCAGGCGCGGCCAGCAGACGGGCGACATCGCCGGTCCCGCCGGCCAGGTCGACGATGAATTCCCCCGGCCGGGGTGCCGCCCGCGCCGCCAGGGATCGTTTCCATAGCCGGTGAATGCCCATGGACATGATGTCGTTCATCAGGTCGTAGCGCCCCGCCACCGCCTGGAAAACCGAGCGAATGCGCCGTTCCCGTTCCGCCGCACTGACCGTATCGCGGCCAAAGCTGCCCGACAGCGGGTCTGTCACGGCAAATCGCCCCGGCGGAAAAGATGATAGCCCAGCCCCGCCGCCGCCGTTCCCAACGCCACCGGCCACACCAAGGCAAAAGCCAGATACCCGGTCCGCCCCAGATCATCAAGAATGACATAGGCCGCCGGCCCCAGAACCACCAATTGCGGATCGAACAACAAGATGGCGGCGGTGCGGAAAGATTGCAGCGGATTGGCCAAGGCGATAGCCACCACCGCTTCCAGCGGCAATTGCTCCCGCACCATGACCCCCAGCAGGATCAGGTCCAGGAACAGCAGCAACACCAGCCACAGCAAGAAGGCCCCGGTCTGGGCGACGTCGGACGAACGGGCGGCGGCGGAAATCAGCATGCCGAAGCCCAGAAACGACCACGTCAACGAAATCAGCAAGCCGGTATAGACGGCGAACAGATCCCAAGGGACGCCAATTTCGCTGAATTCAGACCAAATTCCGGCGCCGGCCATGGCCAGGAACACCGGCAGGAAAACCACGGTGAAGCGGCCGACCATCTTGCCCCAATACCACGCCGCCAGCCCCACCGGCAGCGACAGCATGTATTCGAACACCCCGGCCTCGCGATCGCCGGCGACCGAGCGTACGGTGGTGATCAGCACGAAAATGGGCAGAATGGCCACGCATAATTGAATGTAAGTGACCAAAAGACGCGACAGACCGGTAAAGCCCAAAATACGCGATTCGGTCAGCCCGAACACGAACAGCAGCACGACGATGCCGCCGAACACCAGCGCGTAAAAGGCAAACCAGCGCGCCCGCAGCGATTCGAAAATATCCAGGCGGGCGGCGCGGAAAAAGGCGTGCATGTCAGGAACTCCCCTCGGCCGGGGTAGCGCATTGTGTCGGCGAACCGCGGGCGATGATGGTCTTTCTCAGTTCGGCGAAATCAATGCTGCCGTCGCGCTGGTCGGACACGGCGCCGAAATTGTGGGCCATGGGCGATTTGCGCCCCGACAGATACCACGCCTTGCGGCCGTCAAGCCAGCCGCCGGCCTTACCGGGGGTGGCGCCGGCATCGGAATCGCCGACCCAGAACTCGGTGGCCGGATCATCGCTGAAGCTTTGCTTGGCCATCCACAAAATGGCGTCGCCAAGATCATCGAACTTGTAGACCTTGCCCTTGGGGCCGCCACGCACTTGGGCGGCAAAGCGCGGATCATCGACGATCATGCCGCAATAGGCGCAGTTTTCCTTGCCCCAGCGCACCGGAGCCGGCCCGGTGCCGCTGTCGGCGCAAGCGCCCAACGACGCGGCGGCAAGGGCGGCGGGAAGCAAAGCCAGAGCCTGGCGGCGGTTCATGCCACACATTTTTCGCTCTCCTTCAATTCCAGGCCGGCGATAATTCCGGTGTAACGCGACAGCATGCCAAGAAAACGCAAACGATCCGGCCCGTTGATCATGCCGGTCCATTGCGTGCCGGCACCGATAAAGCCCCATTCGCTGAGCGCGCGGGCAAACGCGGCATCGGCGCGGCTCATGTTCAAGACACAGGCTAAGCGGCTGGTCATATCCACGGAATCGGCCACCCGATCATCCAGGGCCACCGTGCCCATATCCATCTCGATCACCCGATTGACCAGGGCGGCGACCTCGTCCAGGCGATGGCTGGTGATCAGCATGACGCCGTCATCCTGGCGCGCCGCCAACAGGCGAAAGAAGATGTGCCGGGCCTCAGGGTCCAGATTGGCCGCCGGCTCATCCATGATCAAGATGTCGCTGGGCCGCCCCAAGGCGATGCCGATCAGGGTCTTTTGCTTCATGCCGCCCGACAGCTTGACGAAGGGAAGCTTGCGGATGCGGTCGAAATCCAACCCCAATTCGCCGATCACCCGCACCATCTCCTTGGGATTGGACTTGCACACCGCGGCGGCGAAACCGATCAATTCCCCCACCGGCATCTTCAAGGGCGGCGGAATTTGCGGCACGAAGCCCATGCGGGCCAGCACGGCGCCACGATTGGCACGCGGGCTCAGACCATCGACCAGCACGTGGCCATCATGGGTGTATTCGCCCAGCAAGCAGCGGATCAAAGTGGTCTTGCCGGCACCGTTCGAGCCGACCAAGGCGATGCGATCCCCCTTGGCCATCTCCAGGCTGACCCCGCCCAGCACGCGCGACCGTTTGAAGGTCTTGACCACATTGACGAAAGAAATCATGGGCGGGCGCCCTCCCTTACAGCAACTTGTCGAGGCCCTTGACCTCGAATTTCAGCGATCCGGTGGGACAGACGTCCACGCATAATCCGCACCGGGTGCAGTCGGCGCCGATGCCCGAATGCATCTGCGTCGCGAACCCTTTCTTGGTTACGTCCAGCACATGCGGCACCAGACAGACCTTGCGGCACTCGCCTTCGTGATGACAGTTGACCGGGCGGAAAACCACCCGCACCGGACTGATGGCGCCGACCACCGCATAGGTAATGCCGATCGGACACATATAGCGGCACCACATCCGCCGAGAATAGAACACTTCCAAGAGCAAGAGGAACACGACGATGGTCAAGGCCCAGGTCGGTCCGTAAATCATGGCCCGCGACAAGATGCCGGTGGGCGAAATGGTTTCGAACACCGTGTAGCCCGAAGCCAGGGCCGCAACGGCGAAAATCACGTACAGCACCACGCGGGTACGGCGGTGCAATTGGTGATCCTTGATCAGCTTTTTCGCCGCCAGCTTCACATGCAGCGCTTCCGCCCATTCGGCCAGCAGATGATAGGGACAGACCCAGGAACAGAAACTGCGGCCGCCCAGCAGCCACCACAGCAGCAGCACCGTGGTGGTGCCGATGACCAGATTGATCAAGATGGTCTTGAAGGCCAAGGTGACCTGCAAGGCCGAATTCAAATCGGCGAAGTGGAAACCGATGACGCGGGACGCGGTCAACGCCCCTTCGATCAATTGGACATCGAAGTGATACGACAGCACGAACAACAAATTGACGACCAACAGCGTCAGCCACCGCCGATTGCGCCAGGTATGAACCTTGTGGGCATCGTGGGTCTGCCGGTTGATCTCGGCCCGCTGTTCCGGCGTCAGTTTGCTGGCGCGCTTGGCCTCGTGCAGGGCTTGGGCCTCGGGGCTGTATTCCTCGGGCCGCGGCTTGGTCGGCTCGCGTCCCAGCATGATGGCCAGGGATTGGATCAGGCTCATGCCGGCCTCCATTGCGCGCGGGAATCGATTACGATCGCCGCCGGTTCGGTCGGGCAGATCATTTCGCACATGCCGCAGCCCACACAACTTTGCCGAATTTCCGGAATCCGGCGCTTGTCGGCGGCATCACTGCTAAGGGGGACCAAGGCGATGGCCCCTTCGATCGGACATTCGCGCACGCACAGATCGCACAATTCCAAGTCATAGGGATGGTCGGCGATGGGAATGGGTTTCCAGCGATCAACCGCCTCGTAGCGATGCAGGCCGGCGTAATCGGCGCCACGCGCCTGGCCCTTGAACCCCAAGCCTTGGTGCGCCAGACAGATCTCCGGCTTGTCCAGCCGGGCAACGCCCATGCGCACTTCTTCCTTTTTCGACAAATCGTGCGTCAACGCCCCTGTCGGACAGGCCAAGATGCATTGCACCGCGTCGCAGGAAAAATCGCAGGCTTGGTCACGGGCGGCGATATGGGGAACGCCCACGCCAAATCCGTCAGTGATATCGCTGAGAACGATGGCTTCCACCGGGCAGACCTGCACGCATTGACCGCATTTGATGCAGGCGGCCAGAAAGTCATCCTCGCCGATGGCGCCCGGCGGACGAAGGCGATGGGCCTGGGCGCCAAGAACCGGCAACCAGCCGGCCATGGCCGCCCCCACCGCGGCCCCCCCCAGCAGCAGCGAACGCAAAAAGCGGCGCCGCGCCTCTTGTTGCACATGGGCGGGCGGCGGCGGACGTTTGGGAATCTGGCTCATGGCTTGGTCTCCATTTTTGCCGCCATCCGGGGATGCTCGTCTTCCAACATCAGTTCCGGCTCGCTGAACGGGGCCAGGCGATCAAGGAAATCCAGAACCTCCAATACCGGCGCGCCCTTGAAGAAACGCGTATTGGGAACGTCCATCCACACCCGCCCGGCATAATTCATCACCCGATGCGGGGTATCGCCGATGCCGTCGCCGTCACGGTCAAAGCCTTCGTAACTGTCCCAGCTATTGCCGTCCCAGGTATTGCGCTTGGCCGAACCGCCGCCGAACACCGCCACCTCGGTCATGTTGGCGGTCAGCGTGTTGCGGCGGAATTCGTTGTCATGCCAGTCGTTCAGGAACGAGATGGCGATGTCGTTAAAGGCGATGCGGTTGCCGGTGATGATGTTGACGGTATCGGGCTGAAACGGCGAGACATCAAGAAAGATGCCGTTGGCGCAATAGATGATCTCGTTGTTCTCGATGGTGACGGCGCTGGCTTCCTTCATGGAAATACAGGTGCCGGTCGCGCCGACCGAATGCGAGATGACATTGCCGCGAATGATATCCCCACTATCGTACATGGCGGAAATACCAACGGAATTATTGGTGAAGGTGTTGTTTTCGATCAGATTGTCGGCGGCGAACATGAAATGCATGCCATAGCGCCCGCCACTGGCGTAATTGCCTTTGACGTGGTTGCGCTTGGAATACCACAAAACGAAATCGCGGCTGTCCTTGACCACGTTTTCTTCCACCACATTGTCGTCCGAATACCACAGACGGATGGAATCGCCGCGCAACCCCAGTTCCAGCGGTTTCGAGGTGATGTGGTTGCGGCGGATGACGTTGAAATAAGATTGCTGCAAATCGATGCCGAACAACGCGTCGTCGATCAGATTGTCCTTGATGACGTTGTTGTTGCCCCGAATCTGGATGCCCGAATCCTCGGAATTGTGATCCGAGCCGGTGCCGGTCAGGTGAAAGCCCTTGATGGTGGCGTTGTTGGCCTTGACCACCAAGACCGTCCCGACGCCGCCGGCGTCAAGGATGACCTTGCCGCCGCCATCCAGGGTGATGGATTTCTCCACCAGCAATTTACCCAGGTAATGGCCGGGTGGCACGGCGATCACCGCCCCATCGTCGGCCGCGTCGATCCGTGCTTGGATTTCGGCCATGGGGATGCGGCTGGGGGCTGGGCCGGCCGCCACCGCGCCCCACCCCCACAGGGCCATCGGCACGGCAGCGGCGGCGAGGATGCGGCAGCGCCACGAGGAAAAAAGTGCGCCGTCCCTGCTCGCATTCATATCCTGCTCCTAACGCAGGGATTTCCGCCGCAACAAAGCGGCCAGAACCAGGCAGGCGGCAGCGGCCAGCAACAGGCCGTAACCGTAATGGGGATAGGAATAGGTATAGAACTGCGCCACCTTGCCTTGACCGAACACGGTCGGCATGAACGGCTTGACGGTGAAAGCTCCCCACGGGCGCAAGCTATGGCCGAACCACCACAGCCAAGCCGAATAATCGACGACAAAGGCCACCGGAATGACCACGCCCGACAACGGCAAGACCCACCAAAACGGCCCGGTATAGAACAAGAAGGCCACCAACATCACACCGACCAACGAAAACAGATAGGGCGCGGCGGCAATTTCCAGCGTCGCCCCCTTCTCGATCGGTTCCATGCCGATGAAGTGGTTGATGACGTTCATTTCGTGCACGCAATCCAGGGCTTCTTCCTCGTAGACGTCGGCGTCTTCCGATCGCATCTGGCAGCCATTGAACACGCCGTTGACGTGGAAATGAATGCGCACGCCATCGGGGAAGGTCTGTTCCGGGTAATTCGGCGCCTTGAGCGACACCCACCAGATGGGCGAGTAATACGCCCCGACAATCAGCAATCCGGCGATCAGCGTCAACGCCCGGAAAGCCAGGATAAGCTTGTTCTTGTCGTGGGTCTGCATGGCAACCTCTTGGTTTTGTCCCCCCGCCGTCATTCCCACATCGGCGGGAGTTCAAGCACAGAGCACTCAGACGAGAAAAGCTCCGTGGCCATCTTTACCTGCGCGAAGATGGCCACGGAGGCGATGAAATTTATTCGAAATCCGGGTTCTGCCAACCCTTGACCCCGATCTTGTCCGCCGGCGGCTTGATGCGCGAGACATAATCCAGCACGGCCTTGGTATCCCGTTCGGTAAAGGTCTGGATCTGCTTGATCATATCCGGATTAGCATTGCGGCGCTTACCTTCCTTGATCCACTGATACTGACGCATCAGATAGTTGTAATGCTGACCTTCCAAACGCGGATAATACTTGTCGTTGTCGCCTTCGCCGTGTTCGCCATGGCAGCGGACACAGTTTTCCTTATACAGCTTTTTGCCGTGTTCCAAATCTTTACCATCACCGAGGCCCGGTTCCGGGTTCATCTTCAGCTTTTGGATATAGGCGGCAACGTCGGCGATGGATTGCGGACCGCCGATCTGGTCGGGCAGCGCGAAGGGATACATGGTCGGGTTGTCGCGGTTAAGGGCGCGAATGTCGGCCAATTGCTTGATGATCACCTTGGGGTGCTGACCGGCCAATTGCGGGAAGGTCCCATCGGTCTGGCCCCAGCCTTCCGGCAGATGGCAAGCGGCACAGACTTCATAGACGTCGCGGCCATTCTTGACGTCGGGCTTGAGATGCTCGGCCTCGTCTTTTTCGCCGCCATTGGCGTTCCAATGGTAATCCTTGTCGCCCAGCAACTTGCCCTGGGTCGGCTTCTCGCCGGGGCCGGCCCAAGCGGCGGTGCCGATGGCGGCCGTGGCGACGAGCGTTAGGGCCATGGCCTTGAAAAGGGTCTTCATATCGCGCTCTCCAATGTTCAATTCTTTAGACAAAGCTTATACCCCCCGGTACGGCTCTTACTTGACGTTGGCTAAGAAATCCGAGATGGCGGTCAACTCTTCGTCGCTCACCAGATGCATCACCGGTTGCATGGTGTTGGTGCCGCCATTCTTGCGCACACTGTTCTTGATGTCGTTGGCCTGACGGATCAGGTAATCCTTGTCCTGGCCAGCCAGGAACGGATAGGTCTTCATGATCGGCTTGGCGCCGTCCTTGCCGTGACAGGCGATGCAGGTCTTGGTCATGTACAGCTTCTTGCCCGGCAGGGCGCTGTCGCCCTTGCCGGTGATCGGACCAAGCGAGGCCAGATAATCGGCCAAAGCCCGCATCTCGTCCTCGCTGACGTCGTCCAAAATCGGCTTCATGGTGTCCACCGACAGACCATTGGCGCGGGCGCCGGCCTTGATGTCCTTCATCTGGTTGAACATGTAATCGGCATTCTGGCCGGCCAGATGCGGGTATCCCGGTTCCAGCGGCGTCTTGGCGTCTTCGCCATGACAGGCATTGCAGCCCTTGTCGGTGAACAGCGCCTTGCCATCGGCGGCCACGGCCGGCGATGCGGCCAGCGCGGCCAGAACCGTCAAGACCGCCAGGGATCTGGTTTTTGTGACAATCATCAATCTCTCCTTTGCCGCTTAGTCAAAGGGGGCGGATTTCTCCGCCCCCCAGACTGTACGAAAACGTGGATCAGTCTTGAGCTTACTTGACCTTTTTGGCCCCGCCCTGCTCAAGGAAGGTCTTGGCCCGCAAACCGATATCGGCGGTCTTGACCTGGTACTGGAACCACTGCTCGGCCCACAGGAAGGCGTTGTGGAAGTCGCCCTTGGCGGCATAATCTTCCGACTTGGCCTTGGCGCCGGCGGCAAAGTTCAACTGGTCGGTGGCGTCTTCGACCAGGGCAACCACGGGAGCGAAGTCCTTGTAGTTGACGCTGGTGATGTAGCCGACGACGCTGTCGATAACCTTTTGGGTTTCGACGTTGGTCTTGACGCGAGCGTCATAATCCGCCTTGCCGTAGGTCACGCCTTCCTTGGCCTTGACGTCGGTCGCCTTGTAACCGGCCGGCTGCACGATCAGATAACCCTGCATTTCCAAGTGCAGAGCCGAGCAGAACTCGGTGCAGTAGTACGGATAGACGCCGGCCTTGTTGGCCTTGAAGCTGGCCGAAGCGGTCTTGCCCGGTTCCAGCGACAGGTTGACGTTGTGCTTGGAGATGGCGAAACCATGGGTTTCGTCCTCGGCACGTTCCAGGTTGGTCAGATGCACGGTGACTTCATCGCCCTCGGTCACTTCCATGATTTCAGGCGTGATGTGCGAGCGGATGACCGAACCGAACACTTCCACCTTACCGGGGGTGCGTTCGATGCGTTCCTTACCGGCACGAACGGAGGCGGGATGCTTTTCCTCGGTGCGCGAGTCGGTGCCGTGCGGATAACGCACATGCGGCTTCAGCTTGTCGGCGGCGATGGCCACGGCGTAGTGGGGTTCGCCCAAGGGCAGCGGCATGTCATACAAAAGCTGCATCTTGTCGTTGGACGCGTCGATCAGCTGATGGTTTTGCGGATGCAGCGGGCCGACCGGGTTGAAGCGGTCGATGGCCAGCTTGTTCAGCGCCACCACGTACTTGCCGGCCGGATGGGCGGTATCGCCTTCCATCGCCATCAAGTGACCGATGTTGTAGTGGATCGAGATCTTGTCGATGACCTTGCCTTCGCAGAAATCCCACTTGGCCAGCATCGAATCGACGTACAGCGAGGTGTAAGCCACGCAGGGCTTGGCGTCATACTGGGTATGAAGCGGGCCGAGGCCCAGTTCCACCTGCTTGTGGATGACGTCCTTCATGTCGATGATCGGCACGCCGTATTCGTCCTTGCCCGAGAACTTGCCGGCCTTGATGGCCGCCTGGATTTTCTCGAACGAATAGACGGTGACGTGGCTATCCAACTTGCCCGACACGGTCAGCAGCTTGCCATCCGGGGTGACGTCGACGCCGTGCGGCGACTTCGGTTCCGGGATCAGGAACAGCATGCCTTCCTTGATGGCGGTGGCCATCTCGATGACCGCATGACCATTGATCTGCTTGGTCTTGCCGGCCTTGAACAGTTCCTCGCCCTTCTTCCAGTTCACGACGTGCAGGAAGTCGGTATCCTTGGCCGAGCAACCGGCTTCGAACGGCGGACGACCGCTTTCGATACCGCCGACATAGCGTTCGGAACAGAAGGAATTGGTGAACGACCAGCCATCCGACGGGCCTTTGCCGAAATCGGACAGATCCTGGCTATAGGGCGGCAATTCCAGCGAGAACGAATTCTCCGGCTCGATCCGACCCTTTTCGCGGTTGAACTTCCAATAGGTCACCGCGCCGCGATACTTCTCGTTGAACTGCTCCAACGGAACGAATCCACCGCCCAAGGGGGCGGCATATTGCGAGGCTTCGATGATGTAATCGGTATTGGGCGAAACGAAGGCGCCGCCGTGTTCCGACATCATGATCGGGTTCTTGACGATCTGCTTGGTCTCGAAATCCTTGAGATCGATGACCGCCAGACGGGGGAAGTTCTTGTCATTGATGAACAAGTACTGGCCGTCATAATCGCCGTTGGTTTCCGACAGAGCCGGATGGTGGGTATCGCCGAACTTGACCTGACGGCCATCAATGTTCGAGCCTTCATCCAAGATCTTCTTGGATTCGTCGTCATAGCCATAGCCCTGCCAAGGCTCGGGGGTAAAGACGCCGATATACTTCAAGATACGCATGGACGGGATGCCGTACACGATCACCTGACCGCTTTGACCGCCGGAGGAGAAGACGAGGAATTCGTCGCGCTTGCCGGTGGGCGTATAGGTCTTGGCGGCGGCGAGAACGTCTTTTTCGTTCAGACCGCGACGCTTCATCACGTCCTGCAGGGATTCAGCGCCCATGGCCTGGCTGGCAGTCAGCACGCCAAAGGACACCGTGGCGAGCAGGCTCGCCAACTTCATGCTACGATTCATTTTCCCCACCTTATTTCTGTTAAAAGGGGACAGAGATACCCAAACACTTCGCCGACAAAGATGCGCGCTTGCTCATGATGAAGCCGTGACCTTGGTCAAGTCCTGACGTCCCGATATCTGTTTGACTGTGGACAACACAGATCCAATGCGGAGTGAAGGTGATGATGCTGCGTTCCATGATGCTGGCCGTCGCGATCGGATTTGGCGCCCTGCCGGCGCTGCCGTTCGGCCCCACGCCCGCCCTGGCCTCGGAATTCACCGGCCGTTTCCTGCTGGAAACCCATGACGGCAAGCGGGTCAACGACGAAAGCTTCGCCGGCAGGATCCGGCTGATGGCGTTCGGCTACACCTATTGCCCCGACGTCTGTCCAACGGCGCTGTCGACCATGGCTTCGGCCCTCGATCTGCTGGGGACCAAGGCCAATCAGGTGGTGCCGCTGTTCGTCACCGTCGACCCCAAGCGCGATACCCCGGCCCAGCTCAAGGATTATATGGCGGCCTTTGGTCCCCGCTTCATCGGCCTGACCGGGACCGTGCAGATGACCGACGCGGCCGCCAAGGCGTTTCGCGTCCGCTATGAAATCCACCCGCCCGAGGATGGCGATCCCAACCATTATGTCGTCGATCATTCCGCCGGGATCTTCATCATGAACCGCGATGGCAGCTTTGCCGCCAAGCTGGGCTATATGGCCGACGCCAACGAAGTGGCCGAAAGGTTGCGCCAGGTCATGGATGGGGAAAAGAAATAATGCTCGATCGCCGCAGCTTCATCGCCGCCGCCCTGGCCAGCGCCCTGCCGTGGCCGGCCGTGGCCGGCAAGGTGGCGCAAGGCCTGTTCATCGCCGAGACGCCCAAGCCGCTGACAAACGTCGATATCCGCGACAATCAAGGCCAACCGGCCGGTATCGAAAGCTGGCGCGGCAAGCCGGCCCTGGTTAATCTGTGGGCCAGTTGGTGCCTGCCCTGCGTCGCCGAATTGCCGGCGCTGGACCGGCTGAAGCCGATCATCGAAGCAGAAGGACTGCGGGTGATCGCCTTGTGCCTGGATCGCAGCGGCGCCGTCGGCGCCGTTAATTCCTATGCCCGTCTGGGCATCAGAAATCTAGCCGTGCATGTGGATCACCAGCGCCAAGCCGGCGAAGCCTTCGGCGTCGCCGTCCTGCCCACCACCTTGCTGCTGAACGAAAAAGCCGAGGAAGTGGCGCGCTTTGTCGGCGGCGCCGCCTGGGACGGGCCGGAATCGCTGACATTGCTGCGCGCCCTGATCGCCGGCAAAAAGCTGGAAACGGCGATGAGCCCGCCCTTGGTCAGGCCCACCGCCAATCCATGATCGCTATTGCATGCTTCGCGTGAAAATGCGCTAGGCTGTGCCGACCAAATAGGCCGACACGTAACCATTGACACCGGCGATCAGCTCGACGGAAATACCGCTGTCGATGCTGGCCGGATCGAAGGAAGCCGGGCCGGTGGCAAGCGATACCTGATCGGTGCCGCCGTCGGGAACCTGGCCATTGCTCTTGCAATTCCCACCTTCGATCAGCGCCAATTGGCCATTGGTGCCGACGAAAATCTGTGTCGGCGTCACAGCCACATTGGCAACCCGCCCCGCCGATTTGTAGAACTCATAGGTCCATTTCACCGGCTGCCGCAACGACATATCCAGACAGGCGCCGCAGCCAGACAATCCCACATACAACAAACCGGAGGCCAGATCGCAAGCCAACCGGGTATCGCCCGCCCCCAGACTGGCTTGCAACGATTGGGTCATGGCCGTCACCTGGGGCTTGGCCAGCGACAGGTCAAAGGAATAAATCCACCCGTTGCAGCCGGCGAACAACCAAGGCAGAATCCTGCCGCTACCGGGGGAGGACTGGTTCAGAAAACTCAACAACGACACCGTGTTGCTGGCACTGCTGCCCCAATCCCATCCCGGCAACGTCACCTTCCACAATTCGGTCATCTTATCCGCCGACAGTGCCCACATCTGGCCGTTGGTGCCGACGAACAACGTTTTCTGGTCAGGCGACAATGCCAGCCGCACTTCGTTGTTACCGGTGCCGGTCAACGGGTTGGAATAGAGGACCTGGCCTTCAGTATTGACTTTGTAGACATAACCATTGGCCCCGGCATAGACATACCCCTGACTGGAAGCCACCACCGAGGTCACGGTGTTGAGGGCGTTGGGCAGGGTGATCGGGGTGCTCCACAGACACGTGGTGAAATTACTGATGTTAACGGCTTGAATGTGGCCGTTGCAGCCGAAATAGGCGACCATACGGCCGCTATCATAGGCAATCCGCACCTCGCCCTTGCCGACACCGGTCAGATCGTTTCGGATCGGATCATTCGCCATACCGAAATCGTAAAAGAACGCATAGCCGTTGCAGGTGGCGATCACTTTCGATCCCACGCTCAAGGTGTTGGTGATGCCGTTACCGGCACCGGACATGCTATCGGTCCACACAGGAGCTAAAGTAGCCATAAATCCCCTCCAAAAATCCCGCTTAGGTAGATAGGGATAATCAGGCTATGACCAAAAACACTCAATGCGCGAATTGTGACAACCTTAAGGTTGCGGTGATCAGCGGCCCGCCACCACACAATCTCGTGCTGGCGGGCCGCAGGGTCGATCAGTGCTTCATGTGCTGGGAGTGATCCATCGGCGCCATCGGCGCGGTCATCGCCCCGACACTGGCCACCGGCATCTCGACCTTGACGTCGCCAGCCTTTTCAAACGTTAAGGTCAACGTAACCTTATCGCCTTCCTTCAGCGGCGCAGTCAGGTCGATGAACATGACGTGATCGCCGCCAGGCTTGAGTTCCGCCTTGCCGCCGGCCGGAACAGCGATGGAATCGACCTTGCGCATGCGCATGATCTCGCCATCCTTGATGTGGGTGTGCAGTTCGACGGCCTTTGACACGCTGGCCGAGGCGGCGATCAGTTTATCATCCTGCTTGCCCGAATTGGTGATGGTCAGAAAGCCGGCGCCATTGGCGGCCTTGGGCGGAGCGCGGAGAAAGGCGCCGCTGACTTCCAGATCCGCCGCCAGGGCGGGAAAGGCGAACGCCAGGGCAGCAGCGGTCAACAGGAACTTCTTCATGGGAGAATCCTTTATGCGGACAATGACACACCAGCCCAGTGACAACAGGTCACAGGGGTAAAGCGAAGGTTTGGATCAGGTGGGAAAAGAAATTGGGAATTCAGGCCGCAGGCGGGGCGCGGGCCTGGGCCGTGCGGAACGTTCCATCGGGGACAAACGATCGGGCGTCAATGGGCGAGCGAACCCGGACCGCGCTCTCGGTGGGGAGAGTGAAGTGTTGGGGCAGTACCGCGCCGTTGGCCAATTGCGCCGACTGACAGATCAGGCAGCAACCGTCGTCTTGATAAGGAACATCCTCGCCGGGGGGAATGGCGATGCCGATTCCACCCCTGACATGGCAGACATAAACGCCCAGCGGACCGGCAACGCCGAATCCTGGGCCAGACCCCGATACCAGGGCCAGACCGGGCGTGGTGGCGGTGAACAAAAAGCCCAGCAAAGCCAGCAGCGCGCCCAGGTCGCGGAGCGGGCCGCGTCCTCTGAACAGGCTTAGAAACTGGTTACGCCAAGGCTTCACGTCACACTCCTCCTGCATGATGAGAATAAGGGGAAGCAGGATCAATGGCTTTGACCATGATCAAGACATTGGCTGCTTCCCCGTCCGCCGTCAATGCCCAGCATGCCCCCCATGTCCGCCATGATCGGTCATTCCCGGCATCGCCGGCATGGCCGGCATGGTGGTCGCCGGCATCGAACCGATGCCGTTGGCCGCCTGCATGGCGCGGATATAGGCCAATACGTCCTTTTCCTGGCCCGGTTTGACTCCCTCCGGCTTGGGCATGTCGCCGAACTTCCACATATGACCGGCGGTGCCGTTGCCGATCACGCTCAGGACTTGATTATCGTCGTGTCCGGCGCCGGCGGCGTACCACGGATGCAGCAGCGGCGGCCCCTGATCGCTGCCGCGCAGGGATGGCCCGTGACAGGTGGCGCAGACGGTTTGGAACAAACCCTGCCCGGCGCTGGCCTGGGCGTCGAGCGTCGGCACCACCACCGCATCTTGGGCAAAGCGCACCGACACCGGCTTTCCCGCCGCGTCCAACGACAGCACCGCCACCACCTTATCGGCGGTTTTCACCGCCGCTTCGGCGGTCAGCCGCTCGGCCTCGGCCCGCAACGGCAACTCGGTCTTGACGCCGTTGATCAACAGCACCGCCTTGCCGGTGGCCGCCACCGGCTTGTCCGCATGGTCGCGGACCCAGACCCGGATCCCGCCATCGCGGATGGCCAGTTCCACATGCAGTTCGCCGCTGGCGGCAACCTGACCGCCAAAGAACGGAACCGCCGCGCCATGTCCCCAGGCGGGGGCGGCCAAGGCGATCAGGACGGTGGTGGCAAGAACGAAACGGATCTTCATTGCTTTTCTCCTTTGACGCCGTTGGCGCCGAACAACAGAAACAAGACGGGGGTGACGATGGTGTCGAGCAGGGTTGACGACAACAGGCCGCCGAAAATGACCACGGCCACCGGATGCAGGATTTCCTTGCCCGGCGCGCCGCTGGCCAGAACCAACGGCAACAGGGCCAAGGCCGCCACCAAGGCGGTCATCAGCACCGGCGCAAGCCGTTCCAGTGAACCGCGCACGATCATCTCGGGACCAAAGGCCATGCCTTCGTCACGCATCAGGTGGCGGTAATGGGAAATCTTCATGATGCCGTTGCGGGCGGCAATGCCGGTAAGAGTGACGAACCCGACCATCGACGCCACCGACAAGGTGCGATCCCCCAGCCACAGCGCCACCACCGCGCCAATCAACGCCATGGGCACATTGGCCATGATGATGGCGGCCAGCACCGCCGAGCGGAAATGCACGAACAGCACCAAGAAGATGCCGACCAAGGAGAGCAGCGCCAACAGGCCGATCAGGCGCGCGGCCTGTTGCTGGCTTTGGAACTGCCCCTCATAGGCGATATAGGCGCCGGGCGGCAGTTTCAGCGCCGCCAATCGGGCTTGCACATCGGCGACCACCGAGCCGATGTCGCGGCCATGGGCATTGGCCAAAACGACGATCCGCCGGCGCATGTCATCGCGCTGGACCACGTTGGGGCCGACGCTTTCCACCACCTCGGCCAGCAAGGCCAACGGCACGGGGCCGGCCGGGGTATCAACCAAGATCTGACGGAAATCGTCGGATTGTGCCCGCCAGTCCTGGGCCAGACGCACGACGACATCAAAGCTTTGCTGACCGTCGCGGACGCTGGCGACCACCTTGCCGTTCAAGGCCGCTTCCAGGGTTTCGGTCAACCGGTCAAGCGTCAGCCCGTATTTGCGCGCTTCGCCCCGGTCCAGACGGATCTGCACCTGCGGAATCAGCACCTGCTTTTCCACCTGCAAATCAGCCAGCCCGTCGATTCCGGTCATCAAGGCACGGGCTTGTTCGGCCAGCCCCCGCAACTGGGCCAGATCGTCGCCATAGATCTTGACGGCAATTTCCGCCCGCACTCCCGACAGCAGATGGTCGAGACGGTGGGAAATGGGTTGGCCGATATTGACCACGACACCGGGCAACAAAGCCAAATTGGCCCGCAGATCGGCCAAAATCTGGTCACGAGCGCGACCATTATCGCGCAAATCCACATCGATCTCGCTGTAATGGACCCCTTCGGCGTGTTCGTCCAATTCGGCCCGCCCCGTGCGCCGGCCGGTGGACAGGACCTCTGGAACCCGACGGATCAAATCCTCGGCGATGGTGCCGATGCGATTGGATTCCGACAGCGACGCACCGGGAGCCAGCAAGACATTGACGGTCACCGTGCCTTCGTTGAAAGCCGGCAGGAAGGCCCGTCCCATCAACGGCACCGAGGCCGCCGCCGCCATCACCAGCAGCACCGGCACCGCCAGAACAAGGCGCGGATGGGAGAACGACCAGTGCAACACGCGCCGATCCCCGCGTTTCAGATGACGCACCAGCCAAGAATCACCATGGCCGACCACCTTGGCCGCCGGCAACAACGTCAAGGCCAAAGCCGGAGTCACGGTCAGCGAGACCAGCAACGACGCCGCGATCGAGGTCACATAGGCGATCCCCAACGGCGCGAACAGCCGCCCTTCGATGCCCGACAAGGCAAACAGCGGCAGAAACACCAAGACGACGATGACGGTGGCGTAGACGATGGAATTGCGCACTTCCGACGACGCCCGGAACACGACGTCAAGGGCCGGTCGCGGCTGAGCCAGGCCGGCATTTTCCCGCAACCGCCGCAAGATGTTTTCCACATCGACGACCGCGTCATCGACCAATTCGCCGATGGCCACCGCCAGACCGCCCAAGGTCATGGTGTTGATGGACAAGCCCATGAAATGGAACACCAGGATGGTCACCACCATGGAGAGAGGGATGGCGGTCAGGCTGATGAAGGTGGTGCGCATGTTCATCAAGAAGGCGAACAACACGATGGTCACCAAAATGGCGCCATCGCGCAGGGCTTCCTCGACATTGGCGATGGCGCGCTCGATGAAATCGGCCTGACGGAACAAGATGCGGTCGGCGGAAATGCCGGGGGGCAGCGATTTCGCCAGTTCCGCCAGCGCCGCTTCGACCTTGCGGGTCAGTTCCACCGTATCGGCCCCTGGCTGCTTTTGCACCGCCAAGATCACCGCCGGTCGGCCATCGACCGAGGCATCGCCGCGCTTGGTCGCCGCCCCCAACCGCACTTCGGCCACTTGGCCGACAGTGATGCTGGCGCCATTTTGCCAGGCGACCACCGTCTCGGCCAGATCGGCCACGTCGGTGGTCTGGCCGAGATTGCGGATCAGATATTCCGATTGCCGCTGTTCCAAAAAGCCGCCGGTGGTATTGCGGGAAAAACCGGCCAAGGCGGTTTCAAGCTGTTGATAGGTCAGCCCCAGCGCCGCCAGCCGCGATGGCGAGGCCAGCACCTGATATTGCTTGACCGCACCGCCGATGGGGATGACTTGGGCGATGCCGGGAATGGACATCAGGCGCTGACGCACCACCCAATCGGCGATGGTGCGCACCTCCATGGCGGTGGCGGCGCCATCCTTGGCCTGCATGCCGACCAGCAGAATTTCCCCCATGATCGACGAAATCGGCCCCATGGACGGGGCGATCCCGGCGGGCAATTGTTCGGCCACGGCGGACAGACGCTCGGACACCAGTTGACGGTTGCGATAGATGTCGCTGCCCCACTGGAATTCCACATAAACGATGGACAGGCCGACGGCCGAACTGGAGCGCACGCGGGCAACGCCGGGGGCGCCATTCATGGCGGTTTCGATCGGCCGGGTAACCAGGGATTCGGTTTCCTCGGGGGCCAGGCCCGCGGCCTCGGTCATGATGGTGACGGTGGGACGGTTGAGATCCGGGAAAACATCCACCGGCAGATGGACGGCGACGTTCAGCCCCCACCCCAGCAACAGGACGGCGAAAGCCAGCACCAGCAAGCGCTGGCGCAGGCTGAAGGCGATGATGTGGTCGAACATGATCAGCGCGCTCCCCGCAGCTGGTCCATGCCCTGAACCACCACCTTGTCACCGACGGCGACGCCGTCGATTTCAGCCCAAGCGCCCAGCGACCGCAGCAGCTTGACCGGGCGGATTTCAAAGCTTTCCGGCCCGGTGCGGAGGAACACCACCTTGGCCCCGCCATGATCGACCACCGCTTGGCGCGGTACCGCCAGCTTCAGCCGCATGGCCCCCACCGACAGGTGAACATCCACCGGCATGCCGATGCGCAGGCCCTGGGCCTGCCCGCCGCTGGGGGCGAAAATAGCGTGGATTCCCTGGTCGACCAGATCGACGCGGGGGCTTATGCCCAACAAATCCAAGCCATACACCATATCGGGCAACAACCGACTGGTGGCGCTGGCCGCCGTCACCGTATCGGCCAGCGCCAGATCGTGGATAACCGCCTCGATGCGCAGACGGGCGGGATCAACGATTTCCACCATTACCTTGTCGGGGGCGATGACCTCGCCCGGCATGACGTGCAAATCGGCGATGACGCCATCCATCGGCGCGGTAACCAATTCCCGTCCCAAGGCGGTGCCGGCGATCTGCGCCCGTTCACGCCGCATTTGCCCCAGCCGGATGCGGCTGGTTTCCAACGCCTTGGCGGTCACCACCCCGCCCAGGGCTTCTTGGCGGGCGAGTTCGCGTTCCTGCAATGCGATCTCGCTTTCCATCCGATACAAGGCGCCGCGCTGGCCGCTGCGTTCCAGCCCGGACAACACCGGTTCCAACACCACCAGCACGTCGCCGCGCTTGACCCTTTGCCCCGGCACCGGTAACGCAAAGGCCGGATCACCGACGACGCGCCCGGCCTGTGACGGCTGAATGCGGGCGAAGCCCTGGGGATCGGGGATGACCCGGCCGGGGACCCGCACATTGTCCGCCGATTGCCGCGCCGCCACCGGTTCGGTCAGCACCCCAATCAGGAATTGCGCCGCCTTGGGCACGGTGATGATTTGCCCCGGCGCTGGCGGCACCGGAGCGGCATTGTCGCCACCATGGTCATGGCCGGAATGGGCCAAGGCCGGCGCCGCCCAGGCCAGCAGCAACAGCACCTGCAAGGCGGTCGCCCCCAGATGGCGCCGTCGCGCCCTTGCGATCATCACCGCCAAGACCAATACCAGCAGGGCAGCGCCGGCCCAAACCGGCCACGGGATCGGAGCGGCGGCGGCGGCGACTGGCGACGCGGGCGCGGCCGGGCCAATACCGCTCAGCAGCAGCAAATCGTCGCGCCCTTGGGCCGAGACCGTCACCATGACGTCAACCGCCGTCAGCGGCTGCCAGTCCAGGCGATACACCCCCGGCTGCGCCGTCGGTTGCGGCCGCCCCCGCCAGCTGCCGGCCTCGATGGTGATGTCGGCATTGGCGATGGGGGCGTTGCTGTGGCTATCCGCCAGATAAAGCACGGTGCCGCCGCTTGCGTCCGGCTGCAACACCACCTGGAACAAGTCGGTTTCGCCACCATTGCCGGGCTGAACCACAATGGGGGGCAAGGCCGGCGGGGCGCCGTGATCTTCGCCGCCATGGGCATAAGCCGGCAGGGCATGGGCCAGGATCACGGCGGCGACAGCCGCCCCGGCCAAAAAGGATCGGAACATGGAATTATCCTGAAATCAGTTATGCCGAACAGCCCCGCGGCAACACTGGCGGCGGGGACCAAGGGATGAACGGATTCAGGCTCTGGGGGGTTCGGAAGGCGGCGGCGAGCCCAGGCCGGACCACGCCGACAACACCGGCAAACCGGGATGACGGAACGGAACGACGGTAACGCCGAGACTGAGTTCGCCAGACGGCAAAACCGGAACGCAGCCGGTGAACATGCAGTGACAGCCGCCACCGGCATCAGCCGTCGGCATGGTCACATCACCGGCATCAGCGGCGGCCGAATCATCGGCCGGCTGATTTTGTTGGACGTGATGATGATTGTGGACGCCGTCATCGGCACGCGCGGTCTCGGCCGTGACCAGCACGGTGAACAAGACCAACATTGCCAACAGCCAGATCCGCAAGGTTCATTGTCCTTTGACGTCCAACCTTCGTAATATGAACACCGCCGATCACAATGGCAATGCTTCTGGACAACGTGGACACATTATGGCCATCACCCCCACCTTCGCCCTGCCCGCCACCTTTTTGGGCACCAACTGCACCGATCCCGGCCAGCGCTTCCAGATCGCCGGCATTCCCTTTGACCTGGGGGTGACCAACCGCAGCGGCGCCCGCCAGGGACCGGCGGCGATCCGCGCCGCCAGCCGGATGTTGGTCGACGGCGACAACCCGGCGACATGGCGCGACCCGGCCCTGGCCGGCATCGCCGATATCGGCAATTTCGCCCTGGCGCTGGGCGACATCGCCGGCTCGCTGGCCTTGATCGAGACGCAGGCGGCGGCCTGTTCACACCTGATTTCCCTGGGCGGCGACCACACCATCGCCCTGCCCCTGCTGCGCGCCGTGTCGAAGCGATTGGGCGGACCGCTGGCCCTGGTCCATTTCGATGCCCATGTGGATACATGGCCGGACAATTTCGGCCAAAGCATCGCCCATGGCTCGGTGTTCTATCACGCCATCGTCGAAGGACTGGTCGATCCCACCCGCATGGTGCAGATCGGCATCCGCTCCCCGGTTGCCCGCCCCATCTATGATTGGGGCATCGACCAAGGCATCACCGTGATCTCGGCCGAGGACGTGCATTTATCCACCCCGGCGGCGGTGGCCGACCGCATCCGCGCCGTCATCGGCGACCACCCGGCCTATCTGTCCTTCGACATCGATGCGCTGGACCCGGCCTTCGCCCCCGGCACCGGCACCCCGGAAGTGGGGGGATTGGCCAGTTGGCAGGCCATGGGCATCTTGAAGCGACTGCACGGGCTGGATTGGCGCGGCATGGACGTGGTCGAGGTGCTGCCGGCCTGCGACGTCGCCGAAATCACCGCCCTGGCGGCGGCGACGGTGGCTTGGCACTATTTGTCAATTGTCACTTGATTGACATAGTCGATACCGTTATAAGCTCGGATTAGACGCATAACGCACGTGCACACGGCCCATCCGCTTGGGTCAGCAACGACGGACGCGTCCTTTTTGGCGGAGAGTCGGTCATTGTGGGCCGACAGCCCCTTAAGGGAGGTGGACATGGTTGTTCCGACCTGCGGAAGGCCTCAGATCCTTTCACGCAAATCCAGTATGTGACGGCGGTGCCGGAGCGCGGTTTTAGCGCTTCAACTGGCATTGCCGTGACATCCGCCGCACCCGCGTTGGAATGGCAGCATTCCGACGCGATGTCGCCGTTTTCTCGCCCTGCCGCGAGGAGGATTGCGTTATGAGCCACATCCGTTCCCGTTTCACCATCGCCCCGCTGCGCCGCAGCCTTCAATCCCACCACAGCGTTTTCGTCGATGACGTGGTGCGGGCGCGCCGCCCCGACGTGCCGATGCATTGCCTGCGCCCGGCGACCTTGCGCGCCGCCGCCCGGACCTTTGTCGCCGGCTTTCCCGGCACCACCTTGTACGCGGTCAAGTGCAACCCTGACGCGGCGGTCTTGCGCGCTTTGTGGGATGGCGGCGTCCGTCATTTCGATTGCGCCTCGGCCGGCGAAGTGGCGTTGGTTCGCCGCACCCTGCCCCGCGCCCAAATTCACTTCATGCATCCGATCAAAGCCCGCGGCGCCATCCGCGAAGCCTGGGAACGGCACGACGTGCGCGATTTCGTCGTCGACAGCGCCGCCGAACTGAGCAAGATCATCGAGGAAACCCGCCACCGTCCCGGCCGTCTGGGCATCGTCGTCCGTCTGGCCCTGCCCAAGGGCGGCGCCCGCTATGACCTGTCGGGCAAGTTCGGCGCCAGCGTGGACGAAGCGATCGGCTTGCTGCGCATGGCCGCCGCCTGCGCCGGCCGCATCGGCCTCAGCTTCCATGTCGGCAGCCAGTGCGCCGATCCCTCGGCCTGGAGCCGCGCCCTGGCGCTGACCGCCGATGTTCTCGCCGGTTTCGGCCAGCCGGTGGATATCATTGATGTCGGCGGCGGCTTTCCGGTCAGCTATCCCGATATCACCCCGCCGCCGCTAACGGCGTTTTTCGCCGCCATCGCCACCGGCTTCGCCCGCCTGGGCCTGCCCGCCACCACCCAATTGTGGTGCGAACCCGGTCGCGCCCTGGTGGCGCCGGGACAGTCGCTGGTGGTCCGCATCGACGGCCGCCGCGGCGATCATCTGTTCATCAATGACGGCATCTACGGCAGCCTGTCGGATGCGGGCATTCCCGCCTTCCGCTTTCCCTGCCGGCTGATCCGTGCTGACGGCACGTCCATTGCCGCCGACCAGCCTTTCGTCTTTTTCGGCCCGACCTGCGATTCCGCCGACCGCATGGATGGCCCCTTTGTCCTGCCGGCGGATGCCCAGGAGGGCGATTGGATCGAAATCGGACAATTGGGAGCCTATGGCGCCAGCTTGCGCACCGGCTTCAACGGCTTTGACCAGTCATTGACGGTCGAAGTCGATGATTCCCCCATGCTGTCCACCCCAGGCTTTGGCCCCATGGCTATCGCCGCCTGACCCCGCCGCCGCCCATGGATCGGGCGGCGATGTTTCACATTACCAGGGGAGGTATTCTGGTATGAGCAACCTTGTTTCCTTCGACGGCCGCGTCGTCATCATCGGATTTGGCAGCTTGGGCCCCGGCGTTCTGCCGCTGCTGTTGCGCCACTTCAACCTGGATGCGTCACGGGTGACCATCATCACCGCCGAGGAACGGGGTCACGATATCGCCGACAAATACGGCGTTACCTTCATCAACGACCCGCTGACCCCGGAAAATTACCGCGACCGCCTGATTCCTTTGCTGAAAAAGGGCGATTTCCTGCTCAACGTGTCGGTTGACGTGTCATCGCTGGCGCTGATCGAACTGGCCTGGGACGTCGGGGCCTTTTACCTGGACACCTGCATCGAACCTTGGGCCGGCGGCTATACCGACCCCGGCCTCAGCCCGTCGCAGCGCACCAATTACGCCTTGCGCGAAGCGGCGCTGAAACTGAAGGCGGCCGGCAAGCAACCCACCGCCATCATCACCAATGGCGCCAATCCCGGTCTGGTCAGTTTTTTCACCAAACAGGCGCTGCTTGACATCGCCCGCGACACCGGCATGGAAACCACCGTGCCGGCCAGCCGGCAGCAATGGGCGGAACTGGCGCAAAAGCTGGGCGTCAAGGTCATCCATGTGGCCGAGCGCGATACCCAGGTATCGGCCACCCAGCCCAAGCAAAGGGGTGAATTCGTCAATACCTGGTCCATCGACGGCTTTGTCGGCGAAGGGTGCCAGCCGTCGGAATTGGGCTGGGGCAGCCATGAAAACCACTTCCCCGCCGATGGCCGCCGCCACGATTTCGGCAGCGATTGCGCCATCTATCTGATGCGGCCCGGCGCCAGCACCATGGTGCGGACGTGGACGCCGACCGAGGGGGCGTTCCAGGGTTTCCTGATCACCCACAACGAATCCATTTCCATCGCCGATTACTTCACCTTGAAGGACGGCGATACCCTGCGCTATCGCCCGACCGTGCATTACGCCTATCACCCGTGCGACGCCGCCGTGCTGTCCCTGCACGAGCTGGCCGGCAAAACCTGGCGGCAGCAGCCCAAGCAGCGGCTGATGATGAACGAAATCAGCGCCGGCGTGGACGAATTGGGGGTTCTGCTGATGGGCCATGCCAAGGGCGCTTATTGGTACGGTTCGCAATTGTCCATCGCCCAGGCGCGGGAATTGTGCCCGCACAACAACGCCACCAGCTTGCAAGTCACCGCCACCATTTTGGCCGGCATGGTGTGGGCGCTGGAAAACCCCGAACGCGGCCTGACCGAACCCGACGAAATGGATTTCCAACGGTGCCTGGAAATCGCCCGCCCCTATCTGGGGCCGGTACTCGGGGTTTATTCCGATTGGACCCCGCTGGAACGACGAGAAGAATTGTTCCCCGAGGATCTGGACCATGGCGATCCATGGCAGTTCAAGAATTTCCGGGTCGTTTGACCGGTTGAACAGAGGGGCGAAAGCCCCTCTACTCTTTTGGATATGGGGGAAAGACCTTAGCATTTTAGAAAGTATCAATAATAAAATTCGATGTATTAGGGTTCACACCTGATTGTTACCTCATGTGATCCAAGCCATTCTTCGCTTCGTTCGGAAACGGGCAGATTGATGGATCAGGTGACAATCATGCTGGTTACGTGGGATGACGATTACGGTCTGGGATACAAGGTGGTGGACGAGGGTCACGCCCTGGTCATCGACGCCATCAACAGATTGAACGTCGCCACCAGCCGCGCCCATCGCGACGGCGAGGTCGCCGGCCTGCTGCCGGTGCTGCACCACCGCCTGAGCCAACAATTCGCCGAGGAAGAAGCCCTGCTGCGCCTGTTGAATTCGGCCAATCTGGCCGAGCACATGGACGAACACGCCCGCTTTTTATCGGTCCTGGCCCATATCCGCCAATTGTTCAACGACGGCCAGGATGTCGCCAGCGTCTTGTTGCTTAATCTGGTCTGCCATCTGGTGTCGCATCTGCGCGGCACCGATTGGGACGAATTCGGCGATATCCGTCATCGCCAAGCCGCCTGAGTGTGACAGACGGAATTCCCGCCCCATAAATCGACACCCCCATTGGGCGCGGGAATAGGAGGGAGTCTCGGGGGGCCGGACTCCCTCCTTACATCGTATCGAGATCAATTCCCTTTGGCGACTTGGCCATAAAAAACCCCGGTGCCTGGTGGCGCCGGGGTTTTTCGTTCCATCTCGTGGAAACTCAGCCGTGCAGGGCTTCGTACTTGGCCTGCAACTGGTCGGGGGTTTCCTCGGTCCCGATGACGATGCAATCGGCGGGGCAAACCAGCTGACATTGCGGGCTGTCCTCGGCGCCGACGCACTCGGTGCAGCGGTCCTCTTCGATGACATAGATCACGTCACCGGCGGAAATGGCGGTGTTGGGACAGACCGAAACACAAGCATCGCAGCTGGTGCAATCTTCGGTGATCTTCAGCGACATAATTTCCTCTCCTTCAAACCCCTGTCGGCCATCCAAGACGCCCATGGGCATCCCCCCTTGGGGACGGCAAGCTTTGACCATGCGTATAGCCATTCCAGGCTATCATTGACAATGACATTCAGCACTTTCTTAAACACAACACACGCATGCCATAATTGCGCCCAAGGCTCTGGACGGCTAGAAAGAAAATCAGTGGGAAGAGAGCGAGCTATCCGGTGATTGCCGTTACAGGGGTTATTGATACGATCGAAGCCGTTCACGACGCCGTCCGCCGCATGGAGGAAGGCGCCGCCCGGCATTATGAGCAATTGGCGCTGGCCGCCGAAGCGATGACCGCCCCCGAGGCGGCGACCACCTTGCGCAGCTTGGCCGCCGCCGCCCGCCGCCGGGCCAAAACCTTTTCCGGCAGCACCCTGCCCGCTTCCGCGCCGCCGCAATTGACCACGCCCTTCTCCCCCGACGGCTTGGCCCTGGAATCCTGGCAGGTGCTGGAACTGGCCCTGGACATGGAATATTCCATGCTGAACATGCTGGAAATGTTGCAAGCGATCGGGGAAACCGAAGAAATCCGGGCCGAAGCCGGCATCCTCGCCGAACGCAAGCGCCTGCATCTTGGCGAATTGGATCAGCGCCAGGACCACCAGCCCTCCCCCGCCGACGGTCAGGACTGAAATCCGGCCCCGATCCGCGCCGCCAGCGCCGCGCCCAGACCATCCATGGCAGCGGCACGGCGGGCCAGGGCGGCACGAACCGGCGGACAATCGCGGCCATGTGTCGCCAAGGTCGTCTGCGCCGTCTTGGCCAACACCGCCGCCAAGGCTTGGGCCTGAACCTGCGGTTCGGCGGCGGCGCGGGCCAGCAACACTTGAAGCGGGGTTTCCGCCAGCCAATCATCCAGCAAGGCGGTGATGCGATCCAAATAGACATCGGCGCCGGTGGCGAAAAACGCTGCCCACAGCATATCCACATGGACCGGATGGGTCGGGATAAAGGTGGCGAAATCAGCGCCATTCTCGTCCATGGAGGCAGCCGCCGCTTCCCCCACCAATTTTTCCATCAACCGAGCCCGTGCCGAAATATGGCTGTAATTCAGGGCTTGGGCGACCATCTCGACTTTGACCGCGTCGCCCCCGCGCACCGCGTCGACCAACAACACCGCCACCTCTGGATCGGCATCCAGCACATGCGCCAAAAACACCGGCACGGTCAGGACGTTTTCGGCCCGCCAATCCCCGCCCACCTGCGGCGATACGAACAGCGCGACCATGGCCTGCGCATCGGGAGACCGCCAATAGCTGGTCATAGCCACCTCAAAAATGCTCATTCTTTCCTCTGATGCACTGAATTTGCATGGGTCCGATTCTAAAAACTGAAGCGGCCGATCAGCAGGCCAAGGCCGCCGCCGACAAGCACCGCCAGCATCACCCATCCGACCCGCCGCACCATCATCCCGCCGCACAAGCCGCCGACCAGGGCGACCTTGACGCCGGTATTGACGAAGGCGGCGATGGTGATGCCGGTGGTCGCCACCGTCAAGGCCACTTCGCGCCCGCCCATCTGAACCATGGACAAGGCGATGGCATCGACATCGGCCAGACCGGCCAGTGCCGACAGCAAATACAGACCCGTCGCCCCGGCCCACCGTTGCAAGGCCTGCGAAGCCAGCATGACCACCGCCAGCAATATGGCGAATTTGATCGCCATCCCCAGTTCGAACGGATTGGAAAGCGCAGTGGCGCCCGGCTTGGTTTCGTCTTCGCGCGCCCGCCACAATACCCATGAACCAATGAACCCGGTCAGGGCCATGGCCCCCAACGGCAAGGCCAAACGCAGGCCAATCGGCTGATTGAGAACAAAAACGATCACCCATAGGCGCACATACATGGTGGCGTTGGCGACGGTGACGCCCGCCGCCAAAACCGGCTGCATGAGGGGCGAGACCTTGCCCATGCGGGCGAACGACACGGTCAGGGCCGTACTTGACGCCAAGCCGCCAAACACCCCGGTCAGCAAGCTGCCGATACGCGGTCCGGCGATCTTGATGGCGAAATAGCCCAGGAACGAAATAAAGGCCACCATCACCACCAGCAGCCACAGCTTATAGGGATTAAGCACCTCGCCGGGGCCATAGCCCTGATTGGGCAGCACCGGCAACATCACCACCGAAATCAGCAGCAGCTTGATGACGGCCCGCATTTCCAGACGATCCAAGCGCCGCACCCAGTCATGCAAGACATCCTTGGCGCCAAGAAAGGCGGTGGCGACGACGCCGCCGGCCGCCGCCGCCTGGCCTTCGCCCATGGCCGCCAGGGCCGCCAGGGCAAAAGCGGTCAGTTCGGCGATCTCGGTGGTGAAACCCACTTCCGGCCTGGCCCGCGCCCGCATGACATAGCCCGACACCACCATGGCGGCAACGGCGACAAAGCCCCCCAGCAACGCCAGCGGCCCCACCGTTTGGGTGAACCAGCCAACGACGCCGCCAAACAAGCCAATCAGGGAAAAAGTGCGAATACCAGCGGCGCGATGACCATCAGGGTCCTCACGTTTGTCCCACCCACGCTCGACCCCCATCAGCAAACCGATGGACAGGGACAAGGCAAGGCGTTGATACAATTCCACATGTTCCATGCTGGTCCCCGGAGCGCCTGAAATCTTTTCTCATTGTCGTCACATGGGGCATATTTGCAACCCCGCACACTTGGCCCCATATGTACTGATATTTCTTTGTCGGAGACCCTCGCCCATGTCGGAACTTGCCCATTTTCTGGTTCATGCCTTGGCCTTGGAAAACCAAGCCGGCGAACGTTACGCAGAGCTGGCCCGGCAAATGGACGACAGCGGCGCCACCGAAATCGCCGCCCTGTTCGGCAAGATGAGCGAGTTTTCCCGCCTGCACGCCGGCGAGATCGACACCATCGCCCAAGACCATGCGCCACTGCCGGTCCTCCAGCCCTGGCAGTTCGAATGGACCACGCCCGAACCGCCGGAAGTGGGCGATCGCGCCTTGGCCAGCCCGGCCATGAGCGTCAGCCAAGCCTTGGGCTATGCCATCGCCAATGAACGGCGCGGCTGGGAATATTACAACCACGTCGCCATTACCGCCGCCGATGCCGGCGCCCGCGCCCTGGCCCGCGATTTCGCCAGCGAGGAAGCCGAGCATGTGCTGACCCTGGAACGCTGGCTCAACACCTTGACCGGGCAAAAGGCATAGCCACTCTTGATATAAGGTCTTTTCCTTACCATGGGCTTTTGTAAGTCCTTGCGCTCTGCTATGGTGCGCACCTCAACGCGACCCGTTCCGGGCCGCCTTTTTTTTGGATTGGGGTTATAGACTTGGCTTGGCCTTGCCGCCTGCTGATCTGCCTGATGGCCGCCTTGTTGTGGATGACGCCCCCGGCCAAGGCCGATGCCGACGTCACCGCCCTCTTGTCCACCACCTTGAACAACCACAGCTCGATCATGTTGCTGATCGAACCGGAAACCGGCGCCATCCTTGACGCCAATGACGCCGCCAGCCATTTTTACGGCTATTCCCTGCCACAGCTTCGCCTGATGCGCATCCAAGACATCAACACCTTGGGGCCGGACGAAGTCGGCGCGGAACGACGCCGCGCCAAGGCGGAAAAGCGAAATTACTTCATCTTCCCGCACCGTTTGGCCAGTGGCGAATTACGCACCGTCGAGGTTTATAGCGCCCCGTTGCACGATGGCGGCGGCCATACGCTGTTGTTGTCGATCATCCACGACATCACCGGCAAAACCGTCGCCGACAGCGAACTCGCCGCCTATCGCACCCGCCTCGAGGAATTGCTGACCCGGCGCACCTCCGAGGCGCTCGAGGCGCAAAGCCGGCTGCGTTTTTGGATGACGTTGGGGTTGGCCCTGCAAACCGTCCTGATCGTCGCCCTGGTGATCGCGGTCATCCGCCGCCACGCCGCCGTCAAGGAAGTCGAACACGAAGCCCATACCCGGCGCCGGGCCGAGGAAAAACTGGCTGTCGCCAATGCCGATCTGCAACGCTTCGCCGAAATCGCCGCCCATCATTTGCAGGAACCAACGCGGCGATTGATGGTGTTTTCCCAGCGATTGGCAAAATTGCTGGGATCGCCCCCCAATGAAAACATCGCGTTTTCTTTGGCCACCATCGAGGAACAAGCCAGCTATCTGCACGCCCTGGTCCGCGATGTTCAGGTCTATCTGGCCGCCGCTTCGCCGCTGGGGCCGATGATCGCCAATGATCCCGCCCGCATCATCGACCAAATTCGCGCCGATCAACGGGCTCGCTTCAGCGAGCACGACACGGCCTTTCAGATTGATCCGCTGCCTCCGGTGTTGATCGACGCACCGCGCCTGCGCTACCTTTTGACCGCATTGCTGGACAATTGTCTGCGCCATGCGAGACCGGCAACCCCCGTGCGCATTCATATCAGTGGCCAAATGCAAAACGGCCGGTCCATCCTGCGTATCGCTGATAATGGCCCTGGTATCCCGCTTGAATTCCGCACCCGCGTGCTTGAGGTGTTCGAGCATCTGCATAGCCAGGCCGATTCTCAGCCGGGCACCGGCTTGGGATTGGCCGTCGTCCGCCGTATCGTCGAAAGCTGCGACGGACATATCCTGATTGAGGATTCACCCGCTGGTGGTGTCCTTATTGTCATTGATTTACCTGGAGAAACCCTGTGATCAGCCCGCTCGATAATCATTTCAATATCCTGCTGGTCGAGGATTCCCAGGTTGACGCCCACCTGACCCGTGCCGCCCTGGAAGAAAACCGCTTTGCCGTGTCCATGCATCACGTCACCGATGGCGTCGAAGCCTTGGCCTATCTGCGTCAGCAAGGCGAAACCTATCAGGACGGCCCCCGGCCCGACTTGATCTTGCTGGACCTGAACATGCCGCGCATGAACGGCCGCGAGTTTCTGACCGCCATGAAATCCGACCCCAACCTGTCGGATATCCCGGTGGTGATCCTGACGCCTTCGGACGTGGAACAAGACGTCGTCGCCTCGTACAAGCTGGGCGCCGCCGGCTATGTGACCAAGCCGGTCGATCTGGAACAATTCATCCACGCCATCAATCAGCTGGGCAATTACTGGTTCAAGCTGGTGCGGGTCCCGCAGACCTGAGCCTTGTCGCGACGGCGATTGGCCAGCTTGACCCCCAGCACCACCCCCGCCAAAACCAGGGTCAGGGCATTGGCGACGATGATCGGCCAAGCCGCCAACAGCAGCCCGTAAACCAGCCACAACGCGACGCCGGCGCAAAACATCAGCCACATGGCGGTGGAAATATCGCGGGTCTGGCGGGTACGCAGGGTCTTGACCACCTGAGGGACGAACGCCAGTGTGGTCAAAGTGCCGGCAATGGAACCGATAACGTCAAGCGCGGACATGATCGGCCGGTTCCTTATGTTTGATGGACAATAACCCCATGAACGTCCTTGGTTCTATCACGGTTTTGCTGGTCTGCCAGCTTATCGGCGAGACCATCGCCAAAGTCTTCACCCTGCCCGTCCCCGGCCCGGTGATCGGCATGGTGCTGCTGTTTCTCGGCTTGGTCATCCGCCGCGGATTACCGACGGATCTGGACAAAACCGCGACGTTCTTGCTGTCGCAGCTGTCGCTCCTGTTCATTCCCGCCGGGGTCGGCGTGGTCGTGCACGCGAAACTGATCGCGTCGGAATGGCTGCCCATCTCCGCCGCCCTGGTGCTGGGAACCGCCATCACCATCGCGGTCACCGGATTGACCATGACCGCCTTGCTGAAATTGCGGAAAGGGTCCCGCCAATGAACGCGGTATGGCCACAACTTGCCGCCAATCCCCTGACGTGGTTGACGTTGACGCTGGTGGTCTATCAGGCCGCCCACTGGCTGTGGCGACGGGGGCGGATGAACCCGTTGCTTAATCCGGTTCTGCTGTCCATCGCCACCATTTCCGCCATCCTGACCCTGACCGGCATCGACTACGCCCGCTATTTTTCCGGCGCGCATTTGCTTCATTTCCTGTTGGGGCCGGCAACGGTGGCGCTCGCCATCCCGCTTTACCGGCAATTGGGGCAATTGCTGCGCTCGGTCTGGGCATTGGCGGCGGGGCTTTTGGCGGGATCGGTGGCCGCCATCCTCGCCTCGTTGGCCTTGGGCTGGGGACTGGGCGCCTCGCGCCAGACCATCATGTCGCTGGCGCCGAAATCGGTGACCTCGCCCATCGCCATGGGCATCGCCGAACAAATCGGGGGCCTGCCGTCACTCACCGCCGTCCTGGTCATCCTGACCGGCATCGCCGGGGCCGTTGGCGGCGGTTGGCTGCTTGACCGTCTGCACGTTCACGACGACCGGGCGCGCGGCGTCGCCATGGGCACCGCCGCACACGGAATCGGCACCGCGCGGGCCTTGCAGATGGGCGAAGTGACCGGCGCCTTTTCTGGTCTGGCCATGGGCTTGAACGGCATCGCCACGGCGTTGCTGACGCCGGTGCTGGTCAAATGGCTGATGGGGTGATCAGTTCGCCAGCAAGGTCTTGATCTTGCCCACGTTCCAGCCCGCCGCCGCCTCCAGCAGCGGATCGGTGTTATTGATGTTGTCGCCTTGGACTTCCAACACCACCCGGCCCCCGACCACCATGGTGATTTCACCGGTCCCGGTGGCGGCGTCGAAACGCAGCAAGGCGTCCTCGCCGCCGACCTTGACCTTTTTGAGGTTGGGTTGAGCGGAATTACCGCTCAGCATGGCCTGAACCGAGGCGACTTCGGGGCTGTCCAGCAACAGGGAAACATTCAGCGAGGCGTCGCCGCGGGTGAAGGCCCGCGACACCGACAAACCTCCGCCGATTTCGCCCAGGCTTTCGGTTTCCACCGTCTCGGCCTTCCACTGGCCGCCCAGATTGGGCAGAGTCTCGGCAAAAATCTTGCCCAGCCGGTCATGCAATTGGGTGAGCGCCGCCTCGATCTCGCGGGCGGCGCGGGCGATGTCGCCCTTTTGATAGGCGGCACGGGCATTGTCCAGACGAGCCGGGACGTCATCGGCGGCGGCGGCGGAAACCAGCGGACAGACCAACACCAGCGCAAAGGCGGCGGCAAAACGCAAACCAGACAGGCTCATCGCCCTCATCCCAAAGCATTATCGAGACCGTGACATTAGCAACGCCCCCCGATGGCGACAAGAGGCCCCGCGATCTGTTAGCTTGACCGCCGCCGCGATGACGGCGAAACGCCGACCGGCATGAAGGGAAAATTCGGTGAATCTGGTTTTCTTCCTGCTGATTGCGGCGGCAACCCTGGTCGCCGCCCTGGCCGAGTTGAACGGCGGCCATGACGCCATGGAAAACCTGTCCAATGCCGCGTTGAAAGCCGCCGAAGGGGCGGTGCCGCTGGCCTTGGGCCTGATCGGGGTGATGGCGCTGTTCTTGGGGCTGATGAAGGTGGCGGAAGAAGCTGGATTGGTGCGCGCCACCGCCCGGTTGCTGGCGCCGCTGATGCGACGATTGTTTCCCCAGGTTCCCGCCGCTCATCCGGCCATGGGGGCGATGATCATGAACGTCGCCGCCAACCTGTTGGGCCTGGGCAACGCCGCGACCCCGTTCGGGATCCGCGCCATGGAGCATCTGGAACGGCTCAATCGCCACAAGGGCTTTGCCAGCGATGCCCAGGCGTTGTTTTTGGCGCTCAACACCGCCTCGGTCACCATCTTGCCGACCAGCGTCATCGCCCTTCGCGCCGCCACCGGCTCGACCAACCCATCGGCGGTGATCGCCCCGACCCTGGCCGCCACCCTGATTTCAGCCGTGGTGGCGGTGCTTGCCGCCCGCCTGCTGGCGCCATTGTTTCCGCTCCCCGCGCCCGCCATCGACGCAAACGACGATACCGCCGCCAACGACAACGACGAAGAAAGCGGCGAACCATTGCCGCCGCCGCCGCCCTGGGCGCCGTGGCTGGCCTTGGCTTTCCTGGTTGCGATCATCCCCGTGATGGCGTTTCAGGGGGCCGCCTTGGGGCACTGGATCGTGCCGGCCTTGCTGGTCGGCCTGTTGGGCTATGGCCTCATTCGTCAGGTACGGATCTATGAATGCTTCGTCGATGGCGCGCGCGAAGGCTTTAGCATCGCCGTGCGCATCATTCCCTATCTGGTGGCCATCTTGGTGGCCATCGCCATGCTGCGCCAGTCCGGCGCCTTGGATCTGATCCTGGGGCCGCTGGCCCGGTTCACCGCGCCATGGGGCATTCCCGCCGAAGCCTTGACCATGGCCGGCATGCGCTCCTTGTCAGGCTCGGGGTCGTTCGGCTTGCTGGCGTCTTATATGAACGATCCGGCCATCGGCCCCGATTCCCCCTCCGGCATCTTGCTCGGCACCATCTATGGTTCCAGCGAAACGACCTTTTACGTCATCGCCGTCTATTTCGGCGCCGTCGGCATTCGCCGCATGCGCCACGCCCTGGCCGCCGGCCTGATCGCCGATGTCGCCGGCTTGTTGGCGGCGGTCGCCGCCTGCGCGCTGTTGATCTCTTGACGACGACACCGGAAAGATTTACCCAGACCCATGCTTGACATCTTGACGTTTGATTCCCTGTCCTCGCTGCTGCAAGTCATCGCCATCGACGTGGCCTTGGCCGGCGACAACGCCATTGTCGTCGGCATGGCCGCCGCCGCCCTGCCGCTGAGCCAACGGCGCCGCGCCATCATCATCGGCATTGCCGCCGCCGCGCTGTTGCGCATCGCATTCGCCATTTTCACGCTGGAATTGCTGAAAGTCGTCGGGCTTTTGCTGGCCGGCGGCCTGTTGCTGTTATGGGTATCGTGGAAGCTGTGGCGCGAAATCAAATGCCACGAAGCCGCGGGCGATGACGGCCCAACCTCTTGCGTCAAAGAAAAAAGCTTCACCGCCGCCGTTCTTCAGATCGTCGTCGCCGATGTCTCCATGTCGCTGGACAACGTGTTGGCCGTGGCTGGCGCCGCCCGTGAACACGAATCCATCCTGATCATCGGCCTGGCCTTGTCGGTGGCGCTGATGGGGGTGGCCGCCAATGCGGTCGCCGCCTTGCTTAAGCGCCATCACTGGATCGCCTATGTCGGATTGCTGATCATCTTGTACGTGGCCATGACCATGATCTGGGATGGCTCTCATCAGGTCATCGGCCTGATTTAACCGCCCCCCTGTCGGCCGAGGTCACTGGCCCCGCGCCGCCGGCGTTGATGTCGGAACCAGCATGTGATCGCACCACATCATGACATAATCCCGCGCCGCTTGGCTGGCGCCGTCGCCATCGCCGGCCGCCACCGCGTCACGCAACCGGGACAGGGCAAGTTTCCCGGCGGCGCCAAGGTCGGCCGCCCCGGCGCCGTGCAAGGGAAACCACAAGGTCTTGAGCAGGCCGCGCAGCACCGAATTGCCGCACGACCGCCGCAACCATGGCAGCACGACATCATGGCTCGCGTCCATCCGGGCAAGAAATGCCCGTTGTTCGGGGTCAAGAACGCCAGCGGCGGTGCGGGCGCACGCCGCTTCCAGTTCCGCCAGAACCTGGAACAAGGAATGACCGACGCCATCGGCGACCACCACGCCACGATGGGGCCGATTTTCCACCAAACCCAATGCCGCCAATTGCCGCAGCGATTCGCGCAACGGCGTCCGCGACACCCCCAGGCGCTGCGATTGTTCCACTTCGTCCAACCGCCGACCGCCCGCAACGCCCCCGCACACTATTTCCGCGGCGAGTTGCAACCACACCCTTTCGGCCATGGTCGTCTTGGGATGAACGGGGCTCGGCGAGGCGGGGATCATCGTTGAAAGCAAACCTTAGACACCTTACGAATGGGGAATTTCTATCACCAGAGCACCCTCATGAGTAGTCGTTTTTTTAAAAACTCCACACATTAAGGGTTTATTTCGTGAAATTGGTAATTGCAGATTGTATGCAATTACCCTGCCGCCTGTTCAATAATCTGAACGCACCCATCCTTTTCGTCCGATCATTCCGAACCTCCATTGATGTTTTAAAGCGTGCAAAGCCATGTACATGGCCCCAAAAGGCAGTGTATAAGCGAGCGGAATAGTCAAGGCTGGACCGCGGGGGCGGGACGCGCAGGAAGTTTCGGGGGAACGGGCGTTGCAGGTTTCGCACTCGTCAATATTGGCCGTTGGATTAGGTTTGCTGTTGCTTGCTGGCACGACGTCTGCCGCCAGGGCTCAGTCCATGACGGATGAGTTGCAACTACTGCTCGATTCACATCCAATGATCAAGGCCAAGAACAACGTGGTCGCCGGCAGCGCCGAGGCCATCGCCGCCGCCCGCGCCGGCTATCTGCCCACGGTCAAGCTGACCGGCGACGCCGGCCCCGAATACGTCAACAGCCCAACCCGCCGCAACACCGAGGGCGAGGCCTTTTTCAAGGGCCGCGAAACCGTGGGGCTGGTGGTGACGCAGCGATTGTTCGATGGCTACGCCACCGATTCGGCGGTGGAATCGGCCAAATTGGCCGAAGCCTATTACACCTCTGATTTGCGCAGCACCCGGCAAAGCACCTTGCTCTCGGGCATCCGCGCCTATTTGAACGTGTTGCGCTTTAATCGGCTGATCCAGTTGGCCCGCGAGAACGAGCGCAAGGTGCAAGACCAAATGCATCTGGAAGACGAACGGGTCATCAAGGGCTCGGGCGTTGCCGGCGACGTGCTGGCGGCCAAGCAGCGCTTGCAGATGGCCAAGGAAGCCCGCGTCGATTTCGAAGGGCAATATTCCATCTGGACCGCCACCTATCAGCAATTATACGGCCATGCCCCCACTGTCGGCGGCTTTTCCGACCCGCCGCTGCCGGCCTCGTTGCTGCCGGGTGAACTGACCGAAGCGGTGATCCAAGCCGAGCGCAATAATCCGATGGTTGAGATGTCGGGCAAGGGCGTCGCCTTGGCCGACGAACGCCGCCGCGGCGCCGAAGCCGGCTATTACCCCAATGTCGACTTGATCGGCCGCGCCAATTACGAAAACGACAAAAACGCCACTTTGGGCGTGCGACGCGACTGGTCGCTGTTGCTGACGGCCACTTGGGAAATTTTTTCCGGCTTCAAGACTCAGGCACAGGTGGCCCAGGCCGGTTATCAGCAGGCCGCCGCCCGCGATGGACGCGATTATGCCGGCCGCGCCGCCTCGGAAATGGCCCGCATCGCCTGGCACACCCTCAGCAGCGCCCGCCAGCGGACCATCTTGCTGGAAAACGCCGCGATCATGGCGGAAGAGGTGTGGGATAACGCCCGCAGACGTCAAGAAGGCGGCAACGCCACCGTCCGCGACGTTCTGGACGAAGAAATGCGCATCAACGATGCCCGCATCAAGCACGCCAATGCCTATTACGACATGATCCTGGCCGGCTATATGCTGCTATCGGCCATGGGCGAGCTGGAATTGGAGAATATTTCCCAGGTGGCGAACCATCCCGGCGCGGCTGACCAGCTGACCAGCCCGGCGACCCTCAGCGCCTTGCCTCGATGATCAAGGCCTGTTCAGGCCCATGAGTAATCCCCCCCCGACAGGCTCCCCCCCCTCCGGCTCCGCCGATAAGACCGATTGGTTGAGTGAGCTGATCTCGCCGCTGCGGACGGTCGGACGCGAGATGCTGGTCACCTCGTTGTTCGTCAACCTGCTGGCCCTGGCGGTTCCCATTTTCGTCATGCAGGTTTACGACCGGGTCATCGGTCATTCCGGCATGGAAACCCTGAAAGGTTTGCTGATCGGCATCGCCTTGGTGCTGGCCTTCGATTATGTGCTCAAGCAGACCCGGGGCCGCGTCATGCAAATGGTGGCGCTGCGTATCGACGTTGATATCGGCACGCGTCTGTTCGACAAGATGAACCGCCTGCCGTTGCGGATCTTGGAAACCAGGCCGGCGGCCCATTGGCGCCAATTGTTCCAAGACGTCGATACCGTTCGCAACACCTTGTCCGGCGGCACCGCCCTGTTGCTGACCGACTTGCCTTTCGTTTTTATTTTCCTTGGCGTCATCTACGTCATCGGCCAACCGCTGGCCTTGGTGTTTGTCATCACCTTCGCCGCCTTCATCATCTTGGCCTGGCGATCCGGCCAGCGCCTGGGGCAATCGGCGAAAGCGGAAAAGAACGTCACCGCCAATCGCGACGCATTGATTTCGGAAATGATCGCCGGCCGCGGCACGGTCAAGGCGGTGGCCCTGGACAAGGCCCTGCGGCCGCTGTGGGAAGAACGTCAGGCCGGCGCCATTGAACATTCCATCCAGCGCGGCGCCATCGCCGATGGCTACGTCAATTTGGGCGGCATGCTGACGCTGATGGCCAATGTGATGGTGACCGCCGTCGGCGCCGTCTATATCATCGACCATCAGCTGTCCATGGGGGCGCTGATCGCCTGCAACATGCTGTCGGCGCGGTTATACGGCCCGATCAACCAATTGGTCGGGGCCTGGCGCGGTTTTGGCGCCTTTCGTCAGGCGGTTGCCCGCCTGGGGGAAACCTTCGAGATGGCCGAAGACCGGGTCGAGACGACCATCACCCGCGAACGCCCCGCCGGCGTATTGCGGGTGGAAAACGTCGTCTTCACCTATGGCGGCGAAACCAACGCCCCGGCCACCATCGACATTGCCGCCCTGGATTTTCGTCCTGGCGGCCTGACCGCCATCTTGGGCAAGAACGGTAGCGGCAAGACCACCTTGCTGAAATTGCTGATGGGGCTTTACCCGCCCTTCAGCGGCCGGGTGTTGCTGGATGATGGCGACATGGCTCAGTTCACCCGCCATGAATTGGCCGGCTGGATCGGCTATGTGCCGCAAGAGACCTTGTTGTTCAACGCCACCATCCGCGACAACATCGCCTATGGCGCGCCGGGCTGTTCCGATCAGGCGATCTTGGAAGCCGCCCATGCCGCCGGCGTGCACAGCGCCATCGTCGATATGCCCGACGGCTATGCCACCACCATTGGCGAAGCCGGGTCGCGGCTATCGGCGGGGCAACGCCAGCGCATCGCCATCGCCCGCGCCCTGGCCGGCAACCCGGCCATCTTGTTGCTGGACGAACCCTCGGCCAGCCTGGACCGTCAAGCCGAGGAAGACCTGAGAGCCGCCCTGCAAGCCATGGCCCGCACCCGCACGGTCGTGGTCGTCACCCATTCCGCCGTGCTGTTGCCGGCCTGCCGCGACGTGGTGGTGCTCGACAAAGGCAAGGTCGCCGCCAGCGGCCTGGCCGCGGATATCCTGCCCCGCCTGTTCGCCCCCCGCCCCGCCCCAGTTCCGGCCCCGGCCCCGGCCCCTGCTCCTGCTCCTGCTATCGGAGCGGCGCCATGACCGAATTGACGCAAACACCGCCGCCAGCGCCCAAGCGTTTCGCCCCGGCGTTGAAAATGGCGGTGGCCGTGCTGCGCTGGCTTGGCCCTGATCCGGCGCAACCGGTGCTGACGCCACGGCAACGCCTGGAACGCCTTGGGCGGTTCCTGCTGCCTGGCGGCAACCTGCCCACGCCCACGGCCCCGGCAGCAGGCGGCAGCGGACGCTTGCATACCCTGGTCGAGACCTATCCCTTGCCCACATGGCGGCCGGTTGGCCGGCTGGTGATGATCGCCATCGCCTTGTTCATCGTCTGGGCCAACATCGCCCGGCTGGACGAAGTCGCCATCGCCGATGGCGAGGTGGTGCCGGAAGGCAAGGTCAAGGTCATCCAGCACCTGGAAGGCGGCGTCATCCGCGAGATTTATGTCTCGGAAGGCGACGAGGTCAAGGAAGGGGCGCCGCTGTTGCAACTGGACCTGTCGGCGGTGTCCATGAACCGCGAGGAATTGCAGGTTCGTCTTGACGGCCTAAGCTTGCAGGTCGCCCGGCTGCAAGCGGAACTTTCTGGCGCCACCAGCTTGAAGTTCCCGGCCGAGGAATCGTCCCGGCAGCCCGCTTTGGTGCAGGCCGAACAACGCAATTTCGACGCCCGCCGCCAATCGCACAAAAGCAATATGGCGGTTCTTGGCGATCAAGCCCGACAAAAAGCCTTGGAAGTGCAGGAACTGGAAGCCCGTCACCGGGCCATCGGCGCCAATCTGAAACTGGCGCGGCAGCGGCTGGCCATGTCCACCGATCTGGTCAAATCGGGCCTGACCGCCAAGATGGAGCATGTACAGCTGCAAGCCCAGACCGAGGATCTGGAAGGGCAGTTCGACACCGTGCGCGCCAGCATTCCCCGCGCCCAGGCGGCCCAGGCCGAAGCGAAAAGCCGGCTGGAACAAGAACAGGCCAATTATGTCCGCACCACCCAGGCCGAGCTCAGCGATGCCGAGCTGAATCTGGCGCGGACGCGGGAATTGCTGACCCAGGCATCGGACCAGCAGCAACGAACCCAGATCACCAGCCCCACCGACGGCATCATCAAGAACCTGCGGGCCAACACCATCGGCGGCGTCATCCGCCCCGGCGACCCGATCATGGAAATCGTGCCCCTGCACGAACGCCTGCAAATCGAAGCCAAGCTATCGCCCATGGATCGCGGCTATGTGCTGCCGGGTCAGGCCGTCACCGTCAAGCTCTCCGCCTATGATTACGTCATCTATGGCGGCTTGGCCGGCACCGTGTCGCTGGTCGCCCCCGACACCACCATCGGCCCCGATAATCTGCCGTTTTATCGGGTGCTGGTGCATACCGACAAGGCTTACCTGGGCAACGAGGCGGACAAGCGCACCATCACCCCGGGCATGGTCGCCAGCGTCGAAATCCATACCGGCGACCGCTCGGTGATGCAATATCTGCTCAAGCCGGTGATGAAGCTCAAGCACGAAGCCTTCCGCGAGCGCTGACCCGCGAGGCGCTGCAATCTCAGGTGATGTTGAAGCGCGACAAGCTTTCGGCCAGATCGTCGCCGAACTGAGCCCCCTTGCGGATCAGCGCCGCCCGCGGCGGCAACCCCGCCAGCTTGGGATGGCCCCAGGAATAGCTGGTCAGCACGGCGAACGGAATGCCTTGGGTCACCGGCATGGCGGCCAGGGCGCAGCCCAGATCGACGCCGGTCAAGATCCCCAATTCCATCGAGGCGATGACCATGTCCGGGCGTGTGTGAACAACGTTTTCCAACGCTTCGAACGGATTGCGCACCACCGAGGTGCGATAGCCGCAAGCGGCCAATTCGCGTTCGACGATACGCGCCATGGCCTTTTCCGGCACCACCATCAGCACTTCGACGTTTTTTTGTTCGATCGGACCGAAATCAACGTCAGCGGCACGCTTGGCCGGTAACGAACGCATGACCGACGGCACATCGCTGTCGGTGACCTGTTCGCCATCGGCCAGCTTTTCGATGCGATCGACGAAAACCTGGATTTCATCAAGCTGGGCAGACTCGGCCACCTTCAACTCGCCGACATATTCGTCCAGACGATGGGTCACCAGCTTGATCAGCGGCACATTCAAGGCCTGGGCGTGGCTGCGCAGGTTGCTGGCCTCGCGCTTGAGCGTCGCCAAGCCATCTTCGGCCGAAACGCTATGAGAGCGCATATTGCCAACCAGAACCTGCAAGGAACTGGCGGTATCGCGCAATTCCTCAAGGAATTCAGAGATGACACGGCGTTCGTTTTCGTTATCGCCCGAATCGAAAGCTGACATGCCCTTCCCCCTATCAAGATTGTGCGTTCACCGATACACCAGTTCCGGCGCAAACGGAATAGCCCGCAACAATCAACCGCAGGCAGACAAAGGAGCAAGATTGCGTTCAGCCGCGATCATGTCGGCCAGGGTATGGGCATTCAACGCCTCGAAAAACGCCGAAATGCCCTGACCAAAGGCTTGCCGGGCCAGACAATTGGCACTGACCCGGCATTTATCGTCGCCATTGTCGCGCATGCAATGGGCCAGGGCGAAATCGTCTTCGACCCGACGAACGAATTCCCCCAGCCGCAAGGCCGTCGGTTCGACCAGCAGGCGGATACCGCCGTATTTCCCCCGCACGGTTTCCAAGAAACCGGCGCGGCCCAATTGGTGCACCACCTTGGTCAGGTGATTTTTGGAAATGCCATGGCTTTCGGCGATTTCGTTGATGGTGACCAGCTCGCCGCCACGCAGGCCGACATGAACCAGAACCCGCAAGGCATAGTCGGTGTGTAGTGTCAGACGCATGGCATTGATCGTATTATCCTTAAGGTTAAGTGGCATCTTCTAATGGTTGCGATAAAGGGTCAAGCCATGCTTCGTCATGCCCCCCATGCCGATGGCGATGATGGACAAAGCGCCTTTCCATCGGCGGCGGCGGCGGATACAACTAGTGCTGTCTCGGGACGCCAGGATTGGGGATGGTCTTGGTGGTACAGCCCATGGGGGGGATAGTTCGTGGGGCCAGATAAGGCATCGATACCACCAGCCATGAGCGACGGCCACGTCAGCCGGTGGATCAGGCACATACCGATTGCATGGCGTATACCACTGGTCGTGGCCATGAACGCCGCCATCGCCCTGGCCGTCGGCCTGTTGGGATGGCAAAGCGCCTCGCTGGTCAGCCACGACATCGAGGAATTGCGGCTGGTCCAGGAACGCGGCCGACAATTGTCGGATATCGACGCCCAGGCCAACCGCTTGCAAAGCCTGATCCGCCAATATCTGAACGCCCCCACCGACGAGGTGATGAAGGAAATTTCGCGCAGGTCCGAGGATCTGTTCGCCGCCCTGTCCACCGCCACCCGCGAAAACGGCGAAAGCGAGGAAATCTCGCAATTGAACGAAGCTGCGCGGCGTTTCATCACCGGTTTCCAGCAATTAAAGGCCATCAACGCCGAAGTCTCCCGCATCTACGAGGCCGATATCGTCCAGGCCGCCGGCGAAATGTCGGGGCTTTACGCCATCTTGAACTCGTCCATCCGCAACGACCGCGCCACCCCCTTGGCCCCGGCCCTGGCCAAATCGCACGAAAGCTTCATCGCCGCCATCATCGCCATCAACACCTTTTATTTCGGCGGCACCCCGCTTAAGGCCGATGCCGCGCACGAATCCCTGGGGCAGGTTATTCAATCGGTGCCGCACCTGACCCAGCGGGCCACCAGCGAATTACAGCGCGAGACCCTGACGGTGATCGGCCGGCGCACCGTGCGCATGGATGAAGGTATCGAGGCCATGGCGCGGGCCTTTGACGACCGTGCCCGGATCTTGGCCCGCGATATCGACGCCAACCAAGCGATCATGGCCTCGGCCATCGACCGCATGATCTCACGCGGGCACGACCGCGAAGCCTCGCTGCAAAGCCAATCCTCCACCCTGCCCCGACGCACCGCCCTGGCCGGCATCGGCCTGGGGGTGATCTTGCTGACCATGGGCGTCATCGCCAGTTGGCTGATCGGTCAATCCATCCGCCAGCCGCTGCTGCGTCTGCGCGCGGTGATGGAAGCGGGCGCCCGTGGCGATTGGTCCCAAGATATCGACGCCCCGAACCTTCCCGACGAATTGGCGGCGATGGCCCGAACCATCGCCGTGTTTCGCCGCAATGCCCTTGATAAAGCCCGGCTCGAGGAAGAGCGCGCCAAAATCAGCGCCCACCACGAAGAAGCCAAACGCCGCACCTTGCATGAATTGCTCGAGCAGATGGAAGCGCATGAACAAGGCGCGCCCTTCTCGAAACTGCTGGTCCCCGAAGCCGAAGGTGCCGAGGCGGCGGAAATCGCCCAGGTGTTCAACCGCGTGCTAGATAAATTCCAACTGACCGCGACCGAACGAACCATCGCCATGGATCAGTTGACCCAGGCCAAGGAACAGGCGGAAACCGCCAATCAGGCGAAATCGTCGTTTCTGGCGGCGATGACCCATGAAATCCGCACCCCCATGAACGGCATCATGGACATGCTGCGCGACCTGCATCAATCGCCCTTGGCCCCGGACCAGGAACACGTGATCGCCACCATCCGCGAAACCGGCCTGTCATTGCTGAAAATCGTCGATGACGTGCTGGATTTTTCCCGCATCGAAGCCGGACGGCTGCGGCTGGAAAGCGTTTCGCTGGACCTGCCCCACCTGCTGGAAGGGGTGATCATGGCGGAAACGCCGCAGGCCCGCGACAAGGGGGTGCGGCTATACGGCTTCCACGATCCATCCATTCCCATCGGCCTGCGCGGCGACCCGACCCGGCTGCGCCAGATTCTTTACAACCTGATTGGCAATGCGGTGAAATTCACCCAATCGGGCCACGTTTCCGTGTTCTTGCAATATGTCGAAGCATCCTTGGGGTGTCAGCGGGTTCGCCTGATCGTCACCGATACCGGCATCGGCATCGCCGACGAGGCGCGGCAACAGCTGTTCCAGCCCTTCACCCAAGCGGACATTTCCACCCCACGGCGTTTTGGCGGCACCGGATTGGGGTTGTCCATCACCTATCGGCTGGTGCGCATGATGGATGGCGACATGAGCGTGCATAGCCAAGTCGGCATCGGCAGCACCTTCACCGTCGATCTGCCGTTGCGCCAAAGCGCCGACGTCGCGCCACGGCAAATGCCGGCCATCGATCTGATGGGATTGCGCTTGCTGGTGCTGTCGCCCGATACCGGCGAACGTTCGCAGATCGCCCGCCTGACCGAGCAAGAAGGCGCCGCCGTCGTCCGCGTCGCCAATGCGGATTCCGCCCGCGCCGCCTCGGACCGCGCGGTCACGACCCAGGCCCCCTTTGATCTGGCGGTGGTTTCCGCCGATGGCTTCACCTGTGCCGACGCCGCCCACCTGTCCCACACGCCCTTTTTGCTGATCGGCTATCCCGATCCGGCCCTTGGGATCGAGCGTCTGGAACGATGCCGGGGCCTGCTGGGGCGACCGCTGACGCCGGCGGCGCTGTATCACTCCATCGCCGCGGCCACGCGACGTTAAATCCATCGCCGCGGCCACGCGACGTAAAAAAAGTCTCGTGATTGTGTGATGCGGATTTTGGGGAGATACTCCCGTCATGACCGCGCCCCCGACCCCTTACGAACAATCCACCCTCCTCGGCCGCTATCGACTGATCATCGCCGTCGTCGCCCCCATTTTGGCGCTGGTGACATTTTCCGCCTGGGTGGTGGAAGAAAAGATGGATGCCTATCGCGACAGCGCCGATTTGCTGGTGGCGGCGCAGATCGCCCGCGCCGCGCAATCGCTGACGCGGGAATTGGAAAGCGAACGGGTGTTGTCGGCGCGAAGCGTCAATCGCGATGACTTGCAGACCCGCTATGAACTGGAAGCACAGCGCCTTAATACCGACGAGCGGCTAAAGACGTTGTCGGCCGCCTTGCTGATGCCGGAAATCGCCGCCCGCGTTCCCGATCGGTCCAACATCCTTAATCCGGCGCAATTGGGCACCTTGCGTGCGGCGGTCGATCTTGACGCCACCGCCAGCGCCGCCAGCGCCGGCTACAGCCGGGCCATCACCGGCTTGACCGCCTTGGCCACCACCATGGCCCCCGCCGACCTGTCGCGGATCATCTCGGCCTATATGGATCTGGGCAATCTGAAGGACCGCATCGGTCGGGCCCGCGTGCTGTTGTCCACCCCCAATCAAAACGGCGAATTCAACCGCCAATCCCTGGCCGAAAACAACGCCGAGGCGCGGGCTTTCCTGGAATCCTTCCGCACCCATGCTTCGGCCCCACAGATAAAATCGTTCGACGACATCGTCCAAGGCCCCATCGTCGGCATGGTCGAACGACTGCACAATCAGGCTTTGTCGGGCATGCTGGGCGACAAGGACCGCCAGGCCTGGGACGATGCCCATGTCGCCTTGCTCAAGCTTTACACCCGGGCCGAAGACCACATGTCCAGCGACATGGAAAAGGCGATCCAGGAAAACCTGAAAAGCACGCGCTTCACCTTTTTCCTGGTGGTGCTGGGGGTGATCATCCTGGTTGGCCTGAGCTTGGAATCACTGCGCCGGTCGGAACGGCGCGCCGTCTTGTGGGAAGAAGAAGCCCGCAAACTGTTCCGCGCCGTCGAACAAAGCCCGGTTTCGGTGCTGATCAGCGACGCTCAAGGCCTGATCGAATACGTCAACCCGGCCTTCACCACCATGACCGGCTATCATCGCGACGAAGTTCTGGGACATTCGCCGCGCATGCTGCGCTCGGACCAGACCCCGGCCGAAGTGTTCGCCGAATTGTGGGCCGCCATCAAGGCCGGCCAGGATTGGCGCGGCGAAATCGTCAACCAGCGCAAGGATGGCTCGGTCTATTGGGAATCCATGACCGTCGCCCCGGTCAAGGATGGCGACGGACATGTGGACAGCTACATCGCCTTCAAGGAAGACGTCACCGAAATCCGCACCTTGCGTCTGACCTTGGAACTGGAACACGCCAACCTGCGCCGGGTCTTCGCCTCGACCAAGGATCTGATCGCGCTGATCGACGCCGAAGGTCATTTCGAATACGCCAATCCGGCCCTGGAACAGACCTTTGGCCCGGTCATCGGCCTGCGTGCCCGCGATTATTTCCAACCCGCCATCGGCAATCTGGAAGATGACAACGCCCCGACCCGAGGCGAATGGGTGGCTGATCTCAACGGCAAGACCTATGAAATCACCATAACCCCGGTCGACAACGCCCAGGGCGCGCCCTCCGCCTTGTTGGCGCTGCACGACATCACCACCCGCAAGCTGGCCGAAATGGCCATGGCCGAGGCGCGAGAAGCGGCGGAACTGTCCAACCGGGCCAAGACCGAGTTCCTGGCCACCATGAGCCACGAACTGCGCACGCCGCTCAACGCCATCATCGGCTTTTCCGAAATCATCGAAAACGAATTGCTGGGACCGCTGGAAACCAGGCTATACCGGGATTACGCCCACGACATCAACGAATCCGGCCGTCATTTGCTGACGCTGATCAACGACATCTTGGACGTCGCCCGCCTGGAAGTCGGCCGCTTCGCCCTGATGGAAATGGATATGGACGTGGCCCAGACCGTGCGCATCAGCGTCCAATTGGTCAGCGAGCGGGCCAAGGCCGCCGGCCTGCGCATCGTCGAGCACATCCCCGACGATCTGCCCGGCCTGCATGGCGATGAACGCCGCATCAAGCAGACCATCGCCAATATCTTGGCCAATGCCGTCAAGTTCACTGCCGCCGGCGGCAAGGTCACCATATCGGTCCAGACGGCTGACAACGGCCTGGATATCATCGTCAGCGACAGCGGTATCGGCATTCATGCCGACGACATGACCAAGATCATGGCCCCCTTCGGCCAAGCCGAGTCAAGTTTGTCCCGCCGCTTCGATGGCGCTGGTCTGGGATTGCCGCTGGCGCGCCGCTTCATGGACATGCATGGCGGCCACTTGGCCATCTCCAGCACGCCGGGGCAAGGCACCGTCGTTACCTTGCATTTCCCCGCCAGCCGCCTGCTGCCGGCGCAACCGGCCGAGTAACCCCACAGGACGGATTGTTGAAATTGCCCTGCCTTGAGAGGTAGGGTCTCACTCGTTTAGTTTTATTGGAAAGAACCCTGATGCGACGCGACCTTTCGGCCAAGTACGACCTGCGTGTTCCCCGTTACACCTCGTACCCGACGGCGCCGCATTTCCATCCCGGCATCGGCCCCGACCAATACGGCCAATGGCTGGGGCAATTGGACCCGGCCACCGAATTGTCGCTGTATCTGCATATCGCCTATTGCGCCGAAATGTGCTGGTTCTGCGGCTGCCACACCAAGATCACCCGCAAATACGCCCCGGTCGCCACCTATCTTGAAGCGCTGCTGACCGAAGTCGATCTGGTGGCCAAGCATCTGCCGGCCAAGATGACCGCGCGCCACGTCCATTTCGGCGGCGGCAGCCCGACCATTCTGACCCCCGAGGATTTCGTCCGCACCGTCGAGACCTTGCGCCAGCATTTCATCTTGAAGCCCGACGCCGAAATCGCCGTCGAGCTGGACCCGCGCACCGCCGACGAAACCTATGTCCAAGCCATGGCCAGCGTCGGCGTCACCCGCGCCTCCATCGGCGTGCAGGATTTCGACCCCAAGGTGCAAGAAGCCATCAACCGCATCCAGCCCTATGACGTCACCGCCAACGTCATCGCCTGGCTGCGCAAGCACGGGGTGCCGGAAATCAACATGGATCTGGTCTATGGCCTGCCCTATCAGACCGTTGACGGCCTGCTGGACACCATCGACAAGGCCCATGGCTTCCGCCCGCGCCGCATCGCCCTGTTCGGCTATGCCCATGTGCCGTGGATGAAGAAGCACCAGCGCCTGATTCCCGAAGCCGCCCTGCCCGACATCGATACCCGCTGGGACCAATACGAGTTGGGAACCAAGCGATTGGAGGATTTGGGCTACGTCAAGATCGGCCTTGACCATTTCGCCGCCCCTGACGACCCGCTGGCCATCGCCTTGGCGGAAAAGCGCCTGCACCGCAATTTCCAGGGCTATACCACCGACAGCGCCGACGTCCTGGTCGGCCTGGGCTCATCGGGGATCGGCTCGTTGCCCCAGGGCTATGTCGCCAATGTCGGCGAAACCCATCATTATCTGGACGCCATGCGCGCCGGTCGATTGGCCACCTCGCGCGGCGTCGCCATGGATGCCGATGATCATCTGCGCCGTGACCTGATCATGAGCCTGATGTGCGACCTGGAACTGGATGTCGACGCGGTCTGCGCCCGTCATGGCGCCAATCCAGCCCAATTCGACGACGATCTGATCAAGCTGGCGCCGATGATGGAAGACGGCCTGGCCCGATTGAACGGCCGCCACATCGTCATGACCGACGAAGGCCGCACCTTGGTGCGCGCCGCCGCCGCCATTTTCGACAAATATTTGAAGAAAGGCGAACAACGCCACTCCAAGGCGGTGTAGCCCCCCACCCGGCGCCGCCCCACTGGGGCGGTAAAAGCCCCACCCATGTAATTTGTCCATCCACCCCGCCCGGGTGTTCCGGTTGCTCTTGTCCCCAGGCATGCTGCGGTTAATAAAGCCAGCAACAAAGACGCGAGGGATCGACAAGATGGACCAGTCGAAACGCTATTGTAACCTGCGCCTGAAAGAAGCCGAGTTGATGGCCCAAGGCCGTCATGTGCTGTGCGCTTATATCATGAAGCCCAAGCCGGGCCATGACCCGGTGGCCACCGCCGCCCATTTCGCCGCCGAATCCTCCACCGGCACCAATGTGGAAGTGTGCACCACCGACGACTTCACCCGTGGCGTCGATGCCCTGGTCTATGAAGTCACCGAACAGGCGGACGGCGACTTCCTGATGAAGATCGCCTATCCCAATGATTTGTTCGACCGCAACATCAGCGACGGTCGCGCCATGATCGTGTCGTTCCTGACGCTGTCCATCGGCAACAATCAGGGCATGAGCGACGTCGAATACGCCAAGATGCATGATTTCTGGGTGCCGCCGGCCATGTTGCAATTGTTCGATGGCCCGGCCATGAACATCGGCGACATGTGGCGGGTGCTGGGACGCCCACAGGTGAACGGCGGCATGGTGGTCGGCACCATCATCAAGCCCAAGCTGGGCCTGCGGCCCAAGCCGTTCGCCGATGCCTGCCACCAATTCTGGCTGGGCGGCGATTTCATCAAGAATGACGAGCCCCAGGGCAATCAGGTGTTCGCCCCCATGCGCGAGGTGATCCCGCTGGTCGCCGACGCCATGCGCCGCGCCCAAGATACAACCGGTGCGGCCAAGCTGTTTTCCGCCAACATCACCGCCGACGATCCGTTCGAGATGATCAAGCGCGGCGAAATGATCTTGGAAACCTTCGGCGAAAACGCCAACCACGTGGCCTTTCTCGTCGACGGCTATGTCGGCGGCCCGACCGCCATCACCTTGGCCCGGCGCTATTTCCCCGGCCAATTCCTGCATTATCATCGCGCCGGCCATGGCGCCGTCACCTCCAAGCAATCCAAGCGCGGCTATTCGGTGCTGACCCATATGAAGATGGCCCGCCTGCAAGGGGCGTCGGGCATCCATACCGGCACCATGGGCTATGGCAAGATGGAGGGCGACAAGGACGAAAAGATGGTCGCCTACATGCTGGAACGCGACCTCGCCGATGGCCTGTATTACCGCCAGGACTGGCAAGGCATGAAGGCGACGACGCCGATCATCTCGGGCGGGATGAACGCCTTGCGGCTGCCTGGATTTTTTGAAAACCTGGGCCATTCCAACGTCATTCAGACCTCGGGCGGTGGCGCTTTCGGCCACAAGGACGGCGGCACGGTGGGGGCCAAGTCGCTGCATCTGGCGCACGAAGCCTGGGTCCGAGGCGTCAATCTGGTCGATTTCGCCCTGGAACACCCGGAACTGAAGGGAGCCTTTGAAAGCTTCCCCGACGACGCCGACAAGATTTATCCCGGCTGGCGCGACAAGTTGAAGGTGCGCTGACCCTGTTTAGCCCCTCCTTCGCCCAAACGAAGGAGGGGCTAAATACAGACTGCTTTGTGGAGTGGTCAAAAAAATTGGAGTAAGGGAAGTGCGGGCGGCCAATAAGCCCGCCCCCTGCTCCGGTTCGGAGAGAGAGGAAGGCCCAGCATGTCGAGGAAGCATCCCATCATCGCCGTCACCGGTTCGTCCGGCGCCGGCACTTCCACGGTCAAGGAATCGTTCGAACACATGTTCCGGCGCGAAGGCATCAAGCCGGCGATCATCGAAGGTGACAGCTTCCATCGCTTCAACCGCGTGGACATGAAAAAGGCCATGGCCGAAGCCGAGAAAACCGGCAATCGCACCTTTTCCCATTTCGGCGCCGAGGCCAATCTGTTCGGTGAATTAGAGGAATTATTCCAGCGCTATGGCGAAACCGGGCGCGGCCGCCGCCGTTTCTATGTCCATAACGACGAGGAAGCCCACCGCTTCGCCCAGCACAACGTCAAATCGGGCGAGTTCACCCCGTGGGAGGACATGGCCGACAACACCGATTTGCTGTTCTATGAAGGACTGCACGGCTGCATCGTCACCAAGGAAAACAACGTCGCCCAGCATGCCGATCTGAAGATCGGCGTGGTGCCGGTGCTCAATCTGGAATGGATTCAAAAAATCCACCGCGACACCCATATGCGCGGCTATTCGGAAGAAGCGGTGATGGAAACCATCCTGCGCCGCATGCACGATTATGTTCACTTCATCGTGCCGCAATTCAAACTGACCGATATCAACTTTCAGCGCGTGCCCATCGTCGACACCTCGGACCCGATCATCGCCCGCGATATCCCGTCGGCGGATGAAAGCTTGGTGGTCATTCGCTTCCGCAAGCCCGACCGCTTCCGCGTCGACTTCCCGTTCCTGCTGCAAATGATCAAGGATTCGTGGATGAGCCGGCGCAACACCATCGTCGTCCCCGGCGGCAAGATGGGCTTGGCCATGGAATTGATCCTTACCCCGATCCTTCGCCGGATCATGGAAGACCGCAAGTCCTTGATGGGCTGACGGTCCCCATGAGCCGACGGGGGACCAAAACTACCGGCGTCCTGGGCAACCGGGGCGCCGGATTTTTGTCGGAATGCGGGATTACTTGAAATTCACGGCCCAAGGGTATAGTTTCGCCCCCGGTCGGCAGTTCACCAAGGCGTCGCTGTCCCGAAAGGGAAGCTAAACCTGCCAAATTCAATTCGACAGACACTTATCCTGTGCCGAGTCGTAAGGCAGCGACCAGCGACAATCCGTTCACGATCGGCACATTGTCGAGGATGAGTGATGCCTAGAACAACCTTCCCTTTTGCCGCCCATGATGTATCCATCCTGGCGCGCAGCCTGAGCCGCGAACTTGAAGCGCTCAGTCAAAAACCAAGCCATGTGCAAATGCTGAACATGCTGGCCCGATCCGCCGGCTATCAGAACTACCAGCATTTCCGCGCCCAAGCCCAAGCCCAGGACCGCCTGGATCACCCACCGGCCCTGCCCGCCCCGGCCGTGGTTGATTTCCGCCGGGTCGAACGCACCGCCCGCCACTTCACCCCATCGGGACAACTGATCCGCTGGCCGCCAAAGGCGCACCAACGATTGCTCTGTCTGTGGGTGTTGTGGTCGGTGGTGCCACCGGCTCAAGTTCTCACCGAGGCTCAAATCAACGAAAGACTGACCGCCGAACACCTGTTCGGCGATCATGCGCTGTTGCGCCGCGCGCTTTTCGATCAGGGACTTGTCACTCGCACCCCAGATTGCCGGCAATACCGGCGCCTGGAACAGCCGCCACCGGCCGAAGCCGCCGCCCTGATCCGGCACATCCGGTTGCGGCGCGACGCCCCTGACAGCAAATCCCGGTGAGTTCCGACCACCGGGATGAATAAGGTGAAGGGGGGAGTGTTGGGGACACTCCCCCCTTCTTTGCCTACCGCCGGTCACTGGGGTTCGGGGACGTTTCCGGCGGCGACAAGACTGGAGGAAGAACGTTTGGGGGCCGTTCTCCCTCCTGGGATTTTCCGCTGCACTGGGGTTCGGGGACGTGAGGCGGAAAACCCCATTACGGTTAGGTGTGAGAGAGGTTCCGTTGGGGCGGAACCTCTCTCGAACGCTTGCTTTCGCCTTTAGGGTTCGGGGACGACGAAAGCAAACGAGGGGAATAACGTCAGGCGGCTTGCACCTCGCGACCAACCAAAGTGAGGTGGACCGGCTTGCGGCGCGGCAGCGAGAAACTAAAGGTACTGCCTTCGCCCAATTGCGACTCGACACAGACCCGGCCGCCCATGTGCTCGACCATGCGGCGGACGATGGCCAAGCCGATCCCGGTGCCGGAATGGCCGTCAATGCCTTCCAGCCGGTGAAAAATCTCGAACAGGCGGACCCGATCATAGGGATCGATGCCGGCGCCGTTATCGATCACCGAAAACACCAGTTGATCGCCTTCGCAGGCAACGCTTACCCGGATCACCGGCTTGCGCGAATGGGCGTGATAGCGAATGGCGTTGTCGAGCAATTGGGTGAATATTTCCGTCAACGCCCGCTCGTCGATCGCCGCCGAAGGCATGGGATCAACCAAGATACTGGCCCCGGCGGCCCGAATTTGTTCGCCCAGACGATCCATGGCGGTGCCGATCGCCGCGCCGACAGCCACTTCGCCATCGGATTCGGGCATTTGATCGACGGCGACAAACGCCTCAAGATCCTTGACCAGCTTGCGCATGCGCTGCGCCCCATCGACCACATGGGCGACATAGCCCCTGCCTTCGTCATCCAGGGCCGAAGCCACATGGCTGGACAAGAGCTGGGCATAAGCGACGACCCGGCGCAGCGGTTCTTGCAAATCATGCGCGGCCACTTCGGCGATGCGTTCAAGATCAGCCACATAACGGCGCAGACGGACCCGGCTGGCCAACAATTCCGATTTTTTCACCGCCAGATCGGCAGCGATGGATTCTTGCATCTTGACCATTCGGTACAACACCAGCAGCGCCGCCCCCAAGGCGAAGCTGACAATGCCGCCAATCAGCAGATGCCACGTCCGCGACCGATCATACACGGCCAAAGCCTCGGATTTGGCCCGCCCGACCAGCACCGAGAGCGGTAGGCTGGGCAACGGACGCAGGCTGACGATACGTTCGGTCCGATCCAACGGCCCCAAAGCCTGCACCGTCACCGCCTGACGCGCCTGAACCGCGTCAAGGACAGCGCCGCCGTCCAAATTGCGCCCCAGAAACGCGCCACCGCCATTAGAGGCAACCCGAGCCACGCCATCGGTGCCGATCACCGCGATAACGCCGTTGTCACCGACATTAATCGAGCCGTAAATCTCGCCCAGATAATTGGGATCGAGGGAGATCACCAAAACCCCGGCGAAATTACCGTTGGTGTCATCCAGACGACGGGTCAGCTGAATGGACCATTTGCCCGAAGTCCGGCCCAGAACCGGCTTACTGACAAATAATTGATCGCTATTGTCCTGGCGGTGAACGCGAAAATGTTCACGGTCGGACAGGTCCACCGGCTTAAAGCCAGGGACATTGCTGTCAGCCAGCCACCCCTTGGCATCAATGCGGGCGATCTGGACTGAAACCCGCTTCAAGATGACGTTGTTGGCCACCGAGCGGTTAAGGTCGAAGTGAACGGGGTCTTGCTGGAACTCGGCGCGCAAATAAAGCAACGTCTGGTCAAGCCCGGCGATGGTCCGCTGGATATGTTCGTCGAAAGCGCGGGCCAGATTGGCGGTATCGGCGCGCGTATCGGCCAAGACCCGCTGATGCTCGGAATTCAGGCTGGCGATGATGCCGATCCAGACCAGCAGCAACAGCACGATACCGAACACGGCAACCGCACGGGCGCCATGGAACTTGACCGCACCGACGGGGGCGGCGCCGATCATCGCCGTCCTTCCCGCAAATGTGTGGCCGCCGCCTTGGTCTTGGGACTAAAGTCCAAGTCCAACGCCCATCCCTGTGCGGCGGCGGCCATCCCGAGGTTCCGGGAAACGGCTCTGTGGTCGTGTTGCGTGGATATTGTCACGCTGGACCTCCTCAATTCGTGGGGCTAGTTATAACTCGCCCCTTTCAATGGAATATCGGGTGTGCTTGAATTCGTGTGAAACACGGTGTGAACAAGGTGTAAACACCTGCCGGTAGAGAGGGAGAAAAACGGTGAACGGACCAGCCAAAGCGCATGTCCTGATCGTCGAGGATGAACCGGTCACCCGTGCGAAGCTGGCCGCTCACCTCATTTCCGAGGGCTTCCAGGTCAGCGAGGCGGCCGACGCCCGCGACATGCGCGCCATCGTTTCGCGCACGGTTCCCGACGTCGTTTTGCTCGATATTAATTTGCCGGATGAAAGCGGCCTGATCCTGGCCCGCGATCTGCGGGCCAAATCATCGGTCGGAATCATCTTGGTGACCGCCCGCCAGGACGAAACCGACCGCATCGTCGGCCTGGAATTGGGGGCCGATGATTACATCACCAAACCGTTCAACGCGCGGGAACTGGCGGTACGGGTCCGTAACCTGATCCGCCGCGTTGCCCCGTCCATGGCGGCCGAGCGTCAGGCCAGCGGCGTCTATACATTTTCCGGCTGGAAACTTGATTGCGACGCCCGCCAGCTGATTTCCGCCCAGGGCGAGGCGGTACGCCTGACCCGCGGCGAATTCGACGTGCTGGCCGCGCTGGCCCGCAATGCCGGGCGGGCCTTGACCCGCGACCAGTTGTTGGACCTGACCCAGCATGACGGCGAAGCGGTGATCGACCGCACCATCGACGTGCTGGTCGGTCGCTTGCGCCGCAAGATCGAAGCCGACCCCAAGCACCCGGCGATCATCGTCACCGTTCACGGTATCGGCTATCGCTTGGCTGGAGCTTAGCTCCTAAACCACCACTTCGTTAAGCGCCTTGAGCGAACGGTCCCACAATTCGCTCAAATCCTTGGCCAGATCCAAGGCGCTGCCGTCGCGGGCGCGGGCCGCGTTCTCGATGGCCCGGCAGCGGGCGGCCAAGGCCAACAGATGCAGGCTCGAGGCAGCCGAGGCCAACCGATGCACCGGCGACGCCAACCCCTCCAGATCGTCGGCGGCGGCCCGGATCAACGCCGCCTCCAGATCCTGAACCGAGGAACGCCCGAACAGATCGACCAGCCCGCGCATGCGTTCATGGCCAAGGTCGCGCAGATCGGCCAGCAAATCGGGCAGATTGACCAGGGCCGGCCCACTGCTTGATTGCCGTTGGCCTGCCGCGGTCCCGCCAGCCATGATGCCGGCGACCTCTTCGACCCGGAACGGTTTGGCCAGACAGCCGTCGATGCCGGCTTCGCGCCAGGCGCGCACGTCCTGTTCCACCGGATTGGCGGTCAAGAGCCAGATATGCTGCGCCGGATCGGCGCCGGGAAGGGCGCGCAGCCGCCGCGCTACTTCCAACCCATCCATGTCGGGCATGTGCTTATCCAGCAAAATCAGGTCGAAACGGCGATGGCGGGCCAGTTCCAGGGCGGTGGGGCCATCGGCGGCGGTAACCGCCTGATGACCGTGACGTTCCAGCAAACCCGAGGCGACCTGCAAATTGACGGCATTGTCATCGACCAGCAGCACCAGTTGCGGCAGCATGGTCTGAATTTCCACTGGCGGCTTTGCGATCGACTGCCCCTGAGGATCGGCGAAGGGAATCTGGAACCAAAATTGCGTGCCGCTGCCGGGGTGGCTGTCAAAGCCGATTTCACCGCCCATCAGGGTGACCAGACGCTTGCAGATGGCCAGTCCCAGACCGGCCCCGCCATAGCGCCGCGCCACCGACGAATCGGCCTGGCTGAATTCCTGAAACAAGATGTCGCGGGCTTCCTCGGGGATACCGATGCCGGTATCGGACACGGTGATGCGCACGGTCCCCTGCGGCTCGACCGGCGCCACCGCGATCATCACCAGACCATGATCGGTGAATTTGATGGCGTTGCCGACAAGATTGAGCAAAACCTGACGCAGCCGCAGCGGGTCGCCCAACACCTCACGCGGGACTTCGGGCGGGAAACGACAGCCCAGCGTCAACCCTTTGTCGGCGGCGCGCGGGGCCATCAGCAGGCGGATATCCTCGACCATGTTCAGCAGATCGAAAGCGGCGGTCTCCAGGGTCAGGCCATCGGCTTCCAGGCGGGAAAAGTCCAAGATGTCGTTGACCAGCCCCAGCAGCAATTCACCCGACGACACCACGGTTTCGGCGAACACCTTTTGCCGTTGGTCCAAGGCGGTGTCCAGCAACAGCCGGGCCATGCCCAAGATGCCGTTCAACGGCGTCCGAATTTCGTGACCGACCGTAGCCAGGAACAGGGATTTGGCTTGTGCCGCCGCTTCCGCCTTGTCACGGGCCTCGCGCAGGGCCTGCTCGGCGTTCTTGCGCTCCACCGCATAACGCACCACCCGCGACAGAATGAAACCGTCGTCGCGCCCCTTGACCAGATAATCCTGGGCGCCGTGCTTCAACGCCTCGATCGCCTGGGAATCGTCATCGTTGCCGGTCAGCACCACCACCGCCATGTCGGGGGCGGCGTCGGTCAGCGCCCGCAAGGTATCCAGGCCAGAGGAATCGGGCAGCGACAGATCGGCCAGCACGACGTTGAACCCGCCCTGGGCGATACGTTCCACCGCCTGGGACAGCTTCGAGCAGATTTCCACCGAAAACACCGTCCGCGGCGCCTTGCGCAACATCAGATCGACCAGCCGGGCATCGGCGGGATCGTCTTCCAACAGCAAGACGCGGATGGCGTCCATGGTCAGGCGGGAAGCCGGACGATGTCGAACCAATAGGTTTCCATCGTGTGGATATGATGGGCGAATTCGTCGGCATCCATGGGTTTGCTGATAAAGCTGTTGGCGCCAAGATTGTAACTGCGAACGATATCGCGCTCGGCTTCCGAGGTGGACAGCACGATCACCGGAATACCGCGCAGGGCCGGATCGTTCTTGAGTTCCTGCAAAATCTCGTGCCCGGAACGGCCGGGCAAATTAAGGTCGAGCAAGATCAGATGCGGTCGCGGCGATTCGGTGAAATTGGCGCCGATCCGACGTAAAAAGCCAAAAGCCTCGGCGGAATCCCGAGCATGGTGCAAGGTGACCGCATGACGGCCTTTGCGCAAGGCGATGCGCACCAATCCGGCATCGGCCAGATCGTCCTCCACCAGCAAAATGTGATACCCGCCCTCGACGTTTCGCATGCCCACCATCCCAATAGCCTACAGGGTCCGGCAATTCCCGCCGCCCCGCAAGCGTAATTTTACGATTCACAACCCCAAGGTGGTGACCTGCCTGCGCATTTTCGGCCAAGTGAAACGGAAGGTGGCGCCACCGTCTGGCGTGTTTTCCACCCAGATTTCGCCGCCTTGACGTTCGACGATCTTGCGGCAAATGGCCAGACCAATCCCCGTTCCTTCATATTCATGGCGGCCGTGCAGGCGCTGAAAAATACCAAAGGCGCGCTCGCGGTGTTCCGGTGGAATGCCGATGCCGTTGTCGATGACGCTGAATTGCCAAAAGGCCCCCAGGTCCCGACACTTGATGGCGATGTGCGGCACCTGTTCGGCATTGCGATATTTCAGCGCATTGCCGATCAGGTTCTGGAACAAGCGGGTCAATTCACCGGAATCGCCCTCGACCACCGGCAAGCCGTCGGGAACGTCGACGATTGCCTGGGTCTCGTCAACTTCGGCTTGCAGGTCCAAAAGCGACAGATCAATCATTCGCCCGGTATCCACCGGGCCGTCGGCGACGCGGCGACCGACACGGGAATAGGTCAGCAGATCGGTAATCAGCGCATCCATGCGCTTAACCCCATCGCGGATGAAATCCATGAATTCACGGGTTTCGTCGTCCAGCTTATCCTCAATGGAATCCTCGATCAGGGTCAGATAGGACCTGACCGTACGCAAGGGCTGTCGCAGATCGTGTGATGCCACATAGGCGAATTGTTCAAGTTCTTCGTTCGAGCGTTTCAGATCGCGGACCACCCCATCCAGTTGGTCTTCCATGCGCTGGCGTTCGGTGATGTCTTGGATGGTCGCATCGACGCGGATGGGGTGACCTTCGTCATCGCGGGCGACCTCGGCTCGGAACTGCGCCACCCGCTCGACGCCATCGCCGCGAATGATGCGAAACTCTTCGACCACGCGGCGGCCGCCGGCCTGGAGCGCGGCATCGATCGCCGTCGCCAGCCGGGTTCGATCATCGGGATGAATACGGTCGAAAAACACTTCGCGGCTGGCGCTGACATCGGCTGGATTAAGCCCCAAGATGGCATGGAACTGCTCGGACCACACTTGGCGGCTTTGGCCCGGCTCCCAGATGGCGCTGCCCACCTGGGCGACGCGCTCGGCATTGGACAGCAAGGCCTGGCTGCGCTGATCAAGGTCGCGATAAGCTTGGTCCAAGCGCTCGACCATGCCGGCAAAGGCTTTCCCCAAACGGGCGATTTCGTCATCGCCGGCGACATGGAAATCAACACTGCCGCCGGCGTCGAAGGCAAAGGCGGTGGCGGCGTCGGCCAACCCCGACAAGGTCCGGGTCAAGCGCCGGCTGGTGATGGTGGCCAAGGCCACCGCCAGCGCGGTGGCGGCGGCGCCGATAATCGACAGCCACAAAGCATATTGCCCCAACGGCAGGTCCAGATCGGCGGCGTCGGCGCCGATGCGCACGACCATCTGACCACGACCGAAACCGTTGGGAAGCATCACCTCGGCCTCGGCGACAACCGAGCTGACGGTCAGCTTTTCCCCCCAAGCGGCGGAAGCTTCGCGGCCCCCGACCCGCACCACCAATTGGCCGCCATCATTGCCGCGGCTTCCTGCCAGCCGCCGGGTCAGATGATCCAGCCGCACGCTCCACACCAACGCCTTGCTGGGGCTGGCCACCCCCGTATTGATGGCCTGCATCATCTCGATCGTGCCGCCATTTTCCGCCGACAACCGACCCGCGCCGACCCCCAAAATCATCGCCGCCTTGTTCCAGTCGCCCAGATCGGCCATGCCGAGATAGCGGACGTTGACCGGGATCGCGCCGATTCGGACATTTTCGCTGGTGCCAACGCTGCGGTCGCCGCGTTCGCTCATGCCGGTGGCGATGGTATCCAAGATCCCCGAGACATGGACGGCCCGCGCCTGGGCCAGTTCGCCCATCTGCCGCTCGACCTGAGCCCGCATCATCCCCGAGGCCACCAACCAGGCCCCGACCCCCATGCAGACGACAAAAAACAAAGCCAATGCCGAGGTGGCCGCCGCCACTCGGGTGGAAAGTCGCTGACTGAGACCGCCGATCACGATAGACGCCATTCCCAATTACATAAGCTTTATCGCGACCATAGGACTAGCCATGCCTGCCAGCAAGCTTGCTATACTGGCGAACATGAACCGCGACTACCCCACCACCCCGTTGCCGGCGGTCCTTGCCGCCGTCACCCGCGACACCCGCCTTGCCTTGGTGCAGCGGAGCAAGGAAGAGCCCCCACGCCGCTGGGGCTTGCCCGGCGGCCTGATCGAACTCGGCGAAAGCCCGACACAGGCCGCTTTGCGTGAACTGCATGAGGAAACCGGCATCATCGCCACCGCCGGCGCCGTCATCGACGTTTTCGACATGATCCGCCGCGACGCCGACGGCCGGGTTCGTCAGCATTTCCTGATTTTGGTGGTGCAATGCCAATGGCGACACGGCGAAGGCGCCGCCGCCAGCGATGCCGCCGCCTTTGGTTGGTTCGACCGCGCCGCCATCGCCCGGCTGGAACATGTCCATGACGCCTTGCCCGGCCTTGCCGATTGCCTGCTGGGGCATGCGCCATGAGCCAAGACGAGGTGCTGCGCTTTCTCGCCGATCCCGCCACCCATGACGGCACCCCGCCCGAGCGCCTGGAAACCCACATCTCGGTGATTTTCCTGGCCGGAGAAAAAGCCTGGAAGCTGAAAAAGGCGGTCAAGCTGTCGTTTCTGGATTTCAGCACCCTGGCTTTGCGTCACGCCGCCTGCCTGTCGGAACTGGCCGTCAATCGTGACGCCGCACCAGAAATTTACCTGGGCGTGACCCCCGTCACCCGCGCCGCCGACGGCGCCCTGCGTCTGGGAGGGGACGGCGAGGTGGTGGAATGGCTGGTGGCCATGCGCCGCTTTGGCCAAACTGACCTATTGTCGGAATTGCTGCGGCGAAATCAGGTGGACCGCGCCTTGATCCAACAGGTGGCCGCCGCCACCTGGCAGGCCCACCAAGCGGCAGCGCATCGTCCCGACAAGGGCGGCGCCGCCGGCCTGAACTGGGTGATCGACACCAACGCCACCGCCCTGACCGCCCACGCCCACATCCTGCCCACGGCAAGGACCCGATCCTTGACCGAGGCGTCGCGCGCGGCCGTCGTCCGGCTGACGCCCTTGCTGGAAAGCCGCCGCGCCAATGGCAAGGTGCGGTGGTGTCACGGCGATCTGCATTGCGGCAACATCTGCCTGTACCAGGGCCACCCGACCTTGTTCGATGCCATCGAGTTTTCCGAAGACATCGCCTGCATCGACGTCTTTTACGATCTGGCCTTCTTGTTGATGGACCTGGATCATCGCGGCGCCCGCATTCTGGCCAGCCATGCCCTCAACCATTACCTGGATTTGTCGGGCGATTACCTGGGGGTGACGCTGCTGCCGCTGCTGCTGAGCCTGCGCGCGGCCATCCGCGCCCATGTGGCCGCCGCCATGGGACAGGCCGACGACGCCACCGTCTATCTGGACGAGGCCTTGGCCTATCTGTCTCCGCCCCGGCCGCGCCTGCTGGCGGTGGGCGGATTGTCGGGCAGCGGCAAATCGCGCATGGGCCGCGAATTGGCGCCGTTCCTGGCGGTCCCCGGCGCGGCGGTGGTGCGCTCGGACGCCTTGCGCAAACAGATCGTCGGCGCCGGCTTGCTGGAGCGGCTGCCGCCCCAGGCCTATGATGCCAAGACCGGTCGGCGCACGTATGCCGCCCTCTACGACATCTGCGAAACCCTGCTGCGCGCCGGCCATTCGGTGGTTGCCGACGCGGTCTTCGCCAAACCCGAACAACGTGCCGCCATTGCCGCGGTGGCGGCGCGGGCCGGCGTCCCCTTTGACGGGTTATGGCTATGGACCGAGCCGGAACTGGCCGAACAACGCATCCAGGAACGCAAGGCCAATGTGTCCGACGCCACCGTGGACATTTTGCGCCGCCAGCTTACCATTGATTTGGGACCGATGGATTGGTCCCGCATCCATACCGGCGGCTCCAAGGATGAAGCCGTGACGGCGGGACGGGCCGCGTTGTGCTTATAGGCGCTTAGGCGCATAATCGGATCATCAGCCTAAGGGGAGATTTGCCATGTCCACCATCAAAACCATTCTGGCGCCCATCGCCGAAGCCGGCGCCGCGCCCGCACCCTTGGAGGCGGCATTTCGCTTGGCTGAATTGTTCAGCGCCCATGTCACCGTCTTGCATGTGCTGGCCGATCCCACCACCGCCGTACCGCTGATCGGTGAAGGCATGTCGGGGGCCATGGTCGAGGAAATGCTGAACGCCGCCGAGGCCCAATCGCGCGCCAGCGCCGATGCCGCCCGCGCCGTCTACGAGGATTTGCGGGCCCGTCACGGCATCGCCGTGCAGGCGGCGCCGCCGGCCGCGACCGTCACCACCGACTGGGTCGAAGTGGTCGGCCGCGAAGAAGAAGTCGTCGCCCATCGTGGCCGGGTCCACGATCTGGTGGTCATGGGCCATGCCGGCGCCGGCAGCGACGATGCCTCGGGCCTCAGCCTCAACGCCGCCTTGCTCGATAGCGGCCGGCCGCTGTTGCTGGCTCCGGCCTCGATGCCGGCATCCCTGGGCAAGCGGGTGGTCATCGCCTGGAACGGCAGCGCCGAATCAGGCCGTGCCGTCGCCGCCGCCCTGCCAATTCTGGAACAGGCCGAAGCCGTCAGCGTGCTGACCGTCAATGAACACGACACCATGGCCGGCGCCGACGACCTGATCGCCTTTTTGGGCTGGCATGGCATCAGCGCCAGCCACCAGGACATTCCCGCCGGCGGCAATGCCGGCATGGCGGTGCTGGATGCCTGCAAGAACGCCATGGCCGACCTGCTGGTGATGGGGGCCTATACCCATTCGCGTCTGCGTCAGCTGATCATGGGCGGCGTCACCCGCCACGTGTTGTCCCATGCCGACATTCCGGTCTTGCTAAGCCACTGATAGCGGTTGCCCGTCGCGCAAGACGGCCTCGGCCGCCGCCGTATAGGCGTTGTCGTCGTCATGGACCAGCAAGCCGGGCAAAATCTCCATCAGAGCTTTCGAATCCTTGCGCGCCGCCACCAGCACCCGGATGGCGGCGCGGTTTCGTTTGGGCCACAGCGGCAGGATGCGGATTTCCCCCACCGGCAGCTTTTCCAGACCGGCAAGGATACGCCCCAGATGGTCCGCGCGATGGATCAGCCATAGCCGCCCCTTGGGCTTGAGGTACTTCACCGCCGCCTTCAACCAGACGGCCAGATCGGCCGTGCCTTCAAGATGGCCGATGGCCTTGCTGTCGGCTTGCGGCGGGCGGATGGTGCCCGGCTCGTACCAGGGCGGGTTGGTGATGACGTGATCAAAACCCGCCCCGCGCAACGCCGCCGGCCGGCTGGTCAAGCAGCCTTCGATCACCCGATAACGCTGTTCCAAGCCATTGGCGACGGCGTTTTCGCCGGCCAAGGCGGCCAGGTGCGGCTGTAATTCCAGGCCGGTAACGGTGACATCGGACAATCGCGCCAACAGGCACAGCCCGGCGGTCCCGACACCGCTGCCGAGATCAAGCACGCTGTCGCCAGCCTGGGCCGCCACCGCCGCCGCCAGGAACACCGGGTCGGAACCGGCGCGATACCCGGTGTGAGGTTGACGCAGGGTCAACTTTCCACCCAAAAATTGGTCCGTTGTGGTGGGAATCGGCTCACCCTTCGGCATGGGACACGACCTTTTGCTTAAGATGTTTGCTGATGTACGCTTGACCGGGTTTCCGCCGCAAGCCTATGTTCACCCTGCGGCAGGGGAACCGAAAGTTTGAGGAGTGGTCGAGTGGCAGTCGTGGTGAGCTTGGAAGAAGAACGGGGCAAGAAGTCCAAGAGCTTCGATACCTTGGTGTCCCTGGTCAAGGACGACCTGGAAAAGGTCAACCGTACCATCATCGACCGCATGCATAGTCCGGTCGAGCTGATCCCGCAACTGGCCGGTCACATCATCGCCGCCGGCGGCAAGCGCCTGCGTCCGGTGCTGACCCTGGCCTCGTCCAAGTTGGCCGGGCATGACGGCGACCGCCATATCAAGCTGGCCGCCTGCGTTGAATTCATCCATACCGCCACCTTGCTGCACGACGACGTCGTGGACGAATCGGACTTGCGCCGGGGCCAGGCTTCGGCCAACGCCCTGTTCGGCAACAAGGCCAGCGTCCTGGTCGGCGACTTTTTGTTTTCCCGCTCGTTCGAATTGATGGTGGAAGACGGCTCGCTGGCGGTTCTGGCCATCTTGTCCCGCGCGTCTTCGGTCATCGCCGAGGGCGAGGTGTTGCAGCTGATCACCGCCAACGACACCGACACCAGCGAAGATTCCTATCTGGAAGTCATCCGCTCGAAGACCGCCGCCCTGTTCGCCGCCGCCTGCCGCATCGGCGCCATCGTCGCCGACCGCCCCAAGGTCGAGGAAGAGGCGCTGGAAGGCTATGGCCTTAACCTCGGCATCGCTTTTCAATTGATCGACGACGTGCTGGATTATTCGGCCAAGCAGGCCGTGCTGGGCAAGACCGTCGGCGACGATTTCCGCGAAGGCAAGATCACCTTGCCGATCATCTTGGCCTTCCGCCGTGGCGACGACGAACAGCGCGAATTCTGGCGCCGCACGGTCGAGCGGCTGGAACAAGAAGATGGCGACCTGGAAAAGGCCATTGCCCTGATGGAAAAGCACGGCGCCCTGGCCGACACCGTCGCCCGCGCCCGCCATTACGGCGAAGTCGCCCGCGATGCCCTGGGCCTGTTCCCCGACACCCCGGTCAAGCAGGCGATGATCGACGTCATCGATTTCTGCATCGACCGGGCCTATTGACGGCTATAACCGCCGCCCCGCCGGCAATTTAAGACGCGCTCCGCCGGCCCAGACCCACCCGGTCCCCGCCGGTGGAAGCGGGTTCATTGGCTTGAACTGCATAACGGGCGACAGCAAATGCAAGGCCAGGGCGCCGGCGAACATCCCGGCGGTTTTGACCGGCGACGCCGTGCCGATCCGCGATTTTACCGCCGGAGCCAACGGCGCCGCCACATGAGCGGTAAAGACGGTGTCGTGCCCGGTATTGATGTGCTGCACCCAACGGGCCAGCGACTCGGCCCAAGGCGCCCATTGAGCCAACGGAATCTGAGTGACGAAATCGCGGAATTCAATGATGATCAGATCATCCTTGGTCTTGTTCGGCGCCGATTTATTCATCCCCATGGACCCCATGGATGACCCGCCGACGGCCATGCGCTGACGTCCGTAAGTCCAGGCGAAGACATCGCGCCCCTGCATCAATCCATCGACCACATCGCCGATGGTTGGTCCTGCTCGGGTCTGTTCCCACAATCCGGTGAAGGACAATTGCAGTCCTTCCTTGATGTCGCTGGGATCACTGTGCAATGCGCGTTTTGCCCGTTTCGCCGAATTGATCACATCCTTCAGCATGCCGTTGCGAAATTTCTGCTGTCCGGTCGGGGAGGACGGCAGATTGTCCCATTCCTTGGTCTGGGTAAAAGCAGTTCCCAGATTGCTGCGGCTCATCAGCGAGGTTATCTGCTTGATGCTCTCGCTCAAGGCCTGACACAGGGAACTCAGAACCACATAGCTGACCACCAAGGCGATCAGCGATTTGTATTCCGCCGAGCGACCGGTAATCTGCGCCCCCGCCGCCAGCGAGCATTCCTTTAGCACCGTGGCCACGGCCAGCCGGTCCCCACGATATTGGATGTCCGTCGCCGTCGGGTCTCCTTGTCGGTTTCCCAGTTCGGTCATCACATGACGCAGCTTTGACATTTTGATACCCGCCGTCATCTGCGGATTGGCCAAGGGCGGCCCGGCCGAGGTGTCCAGCTTCTCCAGAACCCCAAGGGTGGTGGCATTCTGCATCTGCCACAACGGCACACTGGTTCCCCTGGCGCTAAGAGTGGTGATGTCGCGGATAAAAGCCAGCATGTCGCGAAAAACCGCACGCAGCCGGGAAATATCCCCCTCTTCTATCGGATCAAGGACAAATTCGGCGTCGCCCCCATCATTGGTCAGCGCCCAGCCTTCCCCCTTGGCCAAAGCGGTCGCCTTGAACACCGGAATTTCGGAAAAAGAATTTATTCCGACTTTGCGGCTGACATAATTGAGCGGGTCACGCACGGTCCAATTGGTTTGAAATTCAAATCCGAACTTCGGCTGCACCGTCTTGGCCAAGACGGGCGCGGCGGCCGCAACCGGTTTGGCCGGCCCGGCGGTGGCAGCGGGCCGCGTTGCCACAGGGCCGAATTTTGTCGGAGGCGGAGGGTGGCGAAGAACCATTCACAACCTCAAGATGATCGTGAATGTAAAAAATACCATCATGGACGGCAAAATCCAAGACTCTCCTGCATCAGCGCCCCTGGCCTACAGCCATTTTGGGCAAATGCCGAAATCAGCCGGGAAAAACTTCAGGTACTGCACCAGACGCGGCCGCGATCCCCGGTTAGGGGTCGGGCCGTGGGCCAAGGCGTGGTGCCACAACACCATGTCACCCGCCAGCCCGCCAATGGGGGTCATGGTCAAGGTGTCGACGGCGTGCTGGCGCGGCTCTCTCCCCGCCGGCACCGTTTGCAGCCAGTCACCGATTGTCCGCTGCATGCCCGGAACCAGGGCGAACGCCCCTTGGTCGGGATCGGTGTCGGTCAGATAGATCACCCCCTGAATGCCCAGGGGAATGGGCTGCACCAGACTGACATCCCAGTGGATCCCCGGCCCAGGAAAGGGAAGACCGCTGCTTTCCGGGGGATTAAAGCCGATACGGTCGATGCTCGGCCACAGATCGGCGGTCCCCCACAATTGGGCGAAGGCTTTGTGGATACGGGCCGAGTGGCGATTGGCATCCAAAACCGGGTGACGGAACATCTGGACGAAAACGCATTGCTGGTGCGGGCCAAAGCGGCCCCAGCCAGCGGGATCGTCGGGACTCATGCCCTGGGTCCGCCACACCACCTCGGCACTGGCCTGGGCCGCCTGGGGCGAGATGGCCCCGCGTAATCGCACCCACCCCTGGTGTTCCCAATGGGCCAAATCATCGGCATCCAGGACCGGTGGGGCCGCTTCGATCGCGTGCAGACGCGCCGCCGTCGCCGGCGGGACCGCCGCGCCGCTCAGGGCGGCATTGAGCCGTGCGATCCGCTCTGGCGCGAACGGACCGCCATTATTGGCGATGATCCAATCCTCGAAGGCGGCAAAATCGGGACGCTGCCCCAACACATGGCGCATGGTCGGTTCCAGTCCCAACCCCAGACCACTAAACACGATTTGGGTGGTCCGCCATTCATCGGCGGCATGCTCGGCGGCGACAGCCTGATCGCCAAGCCAACGCGACCACAGACGTTTGAGGGCAAAAACCCCCAGTTTCCCACCTTCCCGTTGCTCCGCCAGCGCCATCATGCCCCCCTCGCCGTCCACCTGGCGCATCTTGCATAACGGCCCCTTGGCGCGGACACAACCATGAATAAACAGTCTAAACCTATTCCAGTAACGTCCAATCGCCCCCATGGATCTCGACCATGCGCATGGAATCCAAGGTCAAACCCATGTGATCGGTGGCCGACAGGGTGAAAATGCCTCCCTGGCCGACGAAATCGCGCGTGGCCTCGATCTCGTCGCGCACCTTGGCCTTGTCTGTACTGCCGGCCCGTTTTACCGCCTGCACGTACAGATAAAGCGCGTCCCAGGCATGGCCGGCCATCATGCTGACCTCGTCCCCGCTCCGCCTCTCGAAATCACGCTTGAAGGCGGTCAGAACCGGTTTTTGCCGATCGGATTGGGGCAGCACATCGACAATGGCCAAGGCCGAGGACGGCAAGCGCATGCCGTCGGCGGCGGTGCCGACCAGACGCAGAAAGTCTTTCGATGCGACGCCGTGGGATTGATAGACCGGCACATCCATGGCCAGTTGGCGAATATTACGGGTCACCACCGCCGGCCCCTGCCCGGTGCCGAAGACGAACAACGCCTGCACCCCCGGAGTGGCGCGAATACGGGTCAATTGCGGAGTGACGTCAGGATCGCGCGGCGCATAGGTTTCATCGGCAACGATCTCGATACCATAGGCCGCGGCCAAATCCAGGCATTGGTTGCGACCGGATTTGCCAAACCCGACATTTTCCGACAGCAACGCCACCCGAGACAGCCCACGCCGCCTGATGTCGCCATAGACCTTTTCCGCCGCCAACCGATCCGTTTGTGGCACCTTGAAAGTCCATTTCCGCACCGGTTCGATAATGGCAACGCCGCCGCCCAGCGATAGAAACGGCATTTCCGCCTTTTCCATCATCGACATCACCGCCAACGAGGTCGGCGTCCCCGAGCCGCCGATAATGACATCGACCCGATCGGATTCGATCAGCCGCTTGGCCATGGTCACCGCCTTTTCGGGAACCGAGCCATCGTCGTAAAGCACCAGTTCCAACCGCCGGCCGAGCAGGCCACCCTGGGCGTTGAGACGCTCGATCTCCATCTCCAGGGTCTTTTTTTCCGGGTCGCCCATGGGCGACATCACCCCGGTGGTGGACAGGAAGGAACCAATGCGAATGGGGTCCTCGGCCAACGCCGGAAAAGCAGCAAATGAAAATAGCGCCGCGGCTAAGACTACGCGCATAAATTTCATCTTCGTATCCCAAATCCACCAAAACACACCGAACCAGATAATAGCGTGATTGCTGAATTATTGGCACCGCTTTTCCCTGCCGGTGAAACCATTGCAAAGGCTTGGCGATTTAATTTAAAAGAATTTCAAACACCATAGGATGCTGTTGATGTTGTGGAAAGAAGGCCTGAGTACAGACGTCAATTCCGTTGACCAGCAGCATCGGAATCTCATCCGCGAGGTCGAGGCGTTTTTTGCCCATGTTCATGCCGGTGCGGATCGCCTGTTCCTGGTCGAAGGGCTGGATCGCCTGATTGAGCAGGTCGCCGACCACTTCGCCCATGAAGAACGGGTGATGCGCAACATCCACTTGCCGGGCCTCGCCGTGCATGAACAGCTGCACCGGGCCTTGCTGGACGAAATCCGGGAATTCCGCGAAGAGATGGCCATGGGCGCCAACAACCACCCCGCCGCTGATATCGAGCATTTTCTGAATGCTTGGCTATACCGCCATATCAGCGAGGAAGACCAAAAGATCTTTCAGCATCTGAACCGCCCCTAAGTGCCGCGCGGGCCGGCCGGTCGCCTGGCCCGATCATGGCAAAGGGCGACCGCCATCAATTCTCTAACAGATCCTTGATCACACCCATCATGCGTTCGGCCGCGTGGCTGCATTCGCCCCGTTTCGGGCATCCGCCGGCTAAGGCGCATTGCATCAAACCACTGGTGATGGCGTGTCCGCATGCCCATTCCCCCCGCCCGACATGAGCGGCCGCCTGCTCAACCCGAATTGCGTAGCATTGGCTGTTTTGGCGTTCGACGTGCAAGGACATGACGGCAACCCATCAACGGACAGACCATGATTGATCCATTCCAATTCTACTCAATCGCCAGCGCGGCGAGTGTATTGGTGTGAATCGACATGTGACAGGGTGTGGCGAAAACATTGCCAAGACGTTAGCGCCGATCGGCAAAAGCGCGTGGACGCAAAATTGTATCTGGGTCACTATCGGCTTGGCCTTATCCCTTCGGCATGGACCAAGCAAGGGGGCGCGCCATTGTCAAAGCCGAGGTTTCTTCCGATGAATCGCCGTTCCTTGCTTGCCTCCCTGGCCGCCAGCGCCGTCGCCGCCCCTGCTTATGCCCAGTTCAGCATCGGCAACCTGATCCAAAGCGCCGTTACCGTGGCGGGCGCCTATACCACCGGGGAAAGCGATGAAATCGAGATGGGCGAAAGCTATTACCAGGGCTATCTCAGCAAATCCGGTGGCGTCTATCCCGACAGCGACGCCCAAGAAGCATTGCAGACCTTCGCCCAGCCGCTGATCAACGCCGCCGACCGCAGCGCCCTGGCCTGGGACATCACCTTGGTGGAAAGCGATCAGGTCAACGCCTGGGCCTTACCCGGCGGCAAGATCGCCATCAACAGCGCCCTGGTGTCGCAATGCCGGACCCCGGATGAACTGGCTTCGGTCATCGCCCACGAGATCGGGCACGCCGATCGCGGCCATGGCTTGGCCCAGATCCGCAATCAGGCGCTCATCAGCTCTGCCGGCAGCCTGGGCAAGGAAGCCCTGGGGGCCTGGATCGGCGGTGGCGCCGGCGCCATCGGCGGCGAAGTGCTGTCGGCATTAGAGGGGCCGCTGTATGGCATGATTCTGTCCGGCTATTCCCGCGACCATGAATTCGAAGCCGACGCCCACATTTTGAAGATTTTCGCCCGTACCGGCTATGATCCGAACAGGGCCGACGATTTCTTTCACACCCTGCTCCGCCTGCATCCCCAATCGGACACGACGACCACATCGCTGTTTTCCACCCATCCCGGCACCACCGAACGCATCGCCAGGATCGAACAAGCCGCCGCCAAGACCGAGCGCCGAAACAACGGCGCCCAGACGGCGGGGTGGGATGAGTTGAAGGAACTGTTCCCAACTCCGGCGGGCTGAGCGGCCGGCGGCAAAATCGGCATCAGCCCCGTCAGTTAAAGGCGCAGCCCGGCTGAAAGCCCATCTTCTTCAAGATCATGGCCAGCGGGCAAAAGCCGGTAAAAGCAGCCTGAAACATGTTGAGGCCGACAAAGGCTGTCATCAGCAGCCAATAGGCCGAATGCACCTGCGACAGCACCAGACTGGCCAGAATGACCAAACCGGCAAAGGCGAACACGACACGATCGATGGACATGGGCGATATTCCTTGAAACCGAGAGAAAAGCCGTCTCTGACCCCTTGTTAATTAGATTAGCCTAATATATAAGTCAAGGGTATCGTCACCAGGAGATGATTCCATGTCGCATTTCGTCCTCCCCCTGACCCTGGCCGCCCTCATCGCCGCCTCGCCCGCGCTTGCCGGCGAAATGGTGGTCAAGACCCACAAGGTGGACGACCTGAAGGCGGTATTCGCCACGGTGGAAAGCGTCGATGAAGTCCTGGCCCGCGCCCGGATCACCGGCACCGTGTCGGGCTTGCTGGTGGATGAAGGGACAAGCGTCGAAGCCGGCGTCCGCATCGCCACCATCGGCGACCCCAAATTGGCCCTGGCCACCGCCGGCATCGACGCCCGCCTGAAAGCGGCCGAGGCCGAACGCGATCTGGCCGAAATCGAATTCCGCCGCTCGGGCGATCTGCTGGCCAAGGGCGCCGCGACCCAGGCCCGCGTCGACAATGCCCGCACCCGCCTGGATGTGGCCACCCGCAATATCGCCGCCATTCGCTCGGAAAAGCAGGTCAGCGCCGAACGCAGCGGCGAGGGCGCGGTGCTGGCGCCCGGCGCCGGCCGGGTGCTGAAAGTGCACGTCACCCAAGGCAGCGTGGTCATGGCCGGCGACACCATCGCCACCATCGCCGCCGAGAATTACATCTTGCGCATGGCTCTGCCCGAACGCCATGCCCGCTTCATCAAACTCGGCGATCGGGTGCTGGTGGGGCCGCGCAGCCTCTCCACCATCGATACGCCGCCACGTTTCGGCACCATCCGCCAAGTCTATCCGCGCATCGAGGACGGCCGGGTCATCGCCGATGTCGCCGTCGAGGGCCTGGGCGATTTCTTCGTCGGCGAACGGGTGCCGGTGCATGTGACCACCGGACAACGCCCGGCCATCATTGTTCCGCGGGCGGCGATCAGTCCCCGCTTTGGTCTTGATTACGTCACCGTCAAGGATGTTGGCCCCGTGGTCGTGCAACTGGGCCAGGCGGCCGAGGATGATATCGAAGTGCTGTCCGGTCTGCGCGACGGCGATTTGGTGACGTGGTGAGCGCCATGAAGCTGGGCATCTCGGGCGCCATCGCCAAGCACTTCATCCGTTCGCCGCTGACGCCGCTGTTGCTGCTGGCCTCGCTGGCGGTGGGGTTCATCGCCTTGTCGGCGCTGCCGCGAGAGGAAGAACCGCAGATCAGCGTGCCCATGGTCGATATCATGGTCGCCGCCAACGGCTTAAAGGCGGTGGACGCCGCCGAACTGGTGACCAAGCCGCTGGAAGACATCGTCAAGGGGATCGACGCGGTCGAGCACGTCTATTCCCAGACCAATGACGACCAAGTCATCGTCACCGCCCGCTTCACTGTCGGCACCTCGGAAGATGCCGCCATCTTGCGCGTGCACGAACAGGTGCGCGCCAATTTGCGCGCCCTGCCCCACGGCATCCCCGAGCCGCTGATCATCGGTCGCGGCATCAACGATGTCGCCATCTTGGCGCTGACCATCGCCCCCAAGCCCGAACACGCCGAGCGCTGGAACGACAACGCCCTTTATAATCTGGCCGAAGAGTTGCAGCACGAATTGGTCAAGGTCGATAATGTCGGCCAAAGCTACATCGTCGGCGGCCGCAAGGATCAAGTGCGGGTGGAACCGGACACGGAAGCCCTGGCCCTGTACGGCATCACCCTTAATCAATTGGTCGCCAAGATCGAGAACGCCAACCGTTCGTTCATGGTCGGCGCCGTGCGCGAGGCCGGACGTCATCTGCCGGTGGTCGGCGGTCAGACCCTGACCGGCATTCCCGATATCGGCAATTTACTGCTGCTGTCCCATGACGGCCGCCCGGTCTATGTCAAGGATGTCGCCCGCGTCGTCATCGACGGCGAAGCCGTTGATGCCCGCGCCTGGCAGATCAAAGCCGGCAAGGCGGTGCCCAGCGTCAGCCTGGCCATCGCCAAGCGGGCCGGCGCCAACGCCGTGCTGGTGGCCGAGGAAACCCTGGCCCGGCTTGAACAAATCAAGGACCGCTTGATCCCGCCCACGGTGGATATCACCGTCACCCGCAATTACGGCGAGACGGCGGCGGACAAGGCCGATGAATTGTTGTTCCATCTGGCCTTGGCCACCTTGTCCATCGTCGTCCTGATCACCTGGGCATTGGGGTGGCGCGAAGGCGTCGTCGTCGCCCTGGTGGTGCCGACCACCATCTTGCTGACCTTGTTCGCCAGCTATCTGCTGGGCTACACCATCAACCGCGTCAGCCTGTTCGCCTTGATCTTTTCCATCGGCATCCTGGTCGATGACGCCATCGTCGTCGTCGAGAACATCGTCCGCCACTGGTTGGCCGACAAGACCCGCGACCGCGCCGAAGTGGCGGTGGAAGCGGTGGCGGAAGTGGGCAACCCGACCATCATTGCCACCTTGACCATCATTGCCGCGCTGTTGCCGATGATGTTCGTGTCGGGGCTGATGGGGCCTTATATGAGCCCGATTCCGGCCAACGCCTCCTCGGCCATGATGTTTTCGTTCTTCGTCGCAATCATCATCACCCCGTGGCTGTTGCTGAAAGTGGCCGGACGCTCCAAGACCGGCGGCCACGCCGGGCACCGCGACCGCCTGGGCGATTTGTATCGCCGGCTGGCCCGACCGCTGTTGCAGGGCCGCTCGCGCTCGAAAAAACTGCTGGCCGGCGTCACCATCGCCACCGTGCTGTCCTTGACCATGTTCGGCTTCAAGGCGGTAACGGTCAAATTGCTGCCCTTCGACAACAAGTCGGAAGTCCAGGTCGTGATCGATCTGCCCGAAGGCGCGCCGCTGGAAGACACCGAGCGGGTGCTGATGGATGCCGCCAAGCGGCTGGCCGACCTGCCCGAACTGACCAGCATCCAGGCCTATGCCGGAGCCGCCGCACCGTTCAACTTCAACGGTCTGGTCCGCCACTCTTATTTGCGGTCCGCGCCGGAATTGGGCGATCTGCAACTGAACTTGACCTCTCGGCACGACCGCGACCGTCCCAGCCATGCCATCGCCTTAGACGTGCGCCAGCGTCTGGCCGATCTGGCCAAGCCGGACGGCACCGCCATCCGCGTCGTCGAAGTGCCGCCCGGCCCGCCGGTGCTGTCGACCCTCTTGGCCGAAATCTATGGCCCCGATGCCGACAGCCGGCGGGCAACGGCGGCGCAAGTGCGCGCGGCCTTCGCCAAGGTCGATTACGTCGTCGATATCGACGACACCCTGGCCCATCCGTGGCAGCGCCTGCGCGTTTCCATCGACCAGGAACGACTTGAATTCCACGGCGTCGAACAACAAGCGGTCTATGACACCATCCAAGCGCTGATGGGCGGGGTCAAGGTCGGCTATTCCCATCGCGGCGCCGGCGCCAATCCCAAGGAAATCGTCATCGCCCTGGCCAAGGCCGACAAGCATCCGGGCGAATTGCTGGCCACCACCCCGGTGCCGTCCCGTCATGGCGTGGTTGAACTGGGCGACGTGGTCGAAATCAGTTACGAAGCCGCCAGCTCGCCCATCTTCCGCCGTGACGGCCGCTACGCCGAAATGGTTCAGGCCGAACTGGCTGGCCGCTACGAGGCCCCGATCTACGGCATGTTCGCGGTCGAGGATCACCTGCCCGCCGCCATCACCGTCAAGTATCATGGCCAGCCGCTCGACGAATCCCATCCGACGCTTTTGTGGGACGGCGAATGGGAAATCACCTATGTCACCTTCCGCGACATGGGGGCCGCCTTCGGCGTCGCCATTCTCGGCATCTATCTGCTGGTGGTGGCCCAGTTCGGCAGCTTCCGTCTGCCCCTGGTCATCTTGGTGCCCGTGCCCTTGACCCTGATCGGCATCGTCATCGGCCACATGCTGTTCAACGCCCCGTTCACCGCCACCTCGATGATCGGCTTCATCGCCCTGGCCGGCATCATCGTTCGCAATTCCATCTTGCTGGTGGATTTCATCCGTCACCGTCTGGGCGAAGGCGCCAGCATTCGCCAAGCCGTGCTTGATTCGGGGGCGACCCGTTTCAAGCCCATCGTGCTGACCGCGGCGGCGGCGATGATCGGCGCCGCCTTCATCCTGGCCGACCCCATCTTCCAGGGTCTAGCCATCTCGCTGGTGTTCGGCCTGTTGTCATCCACCGCCCTGACCCTGGCGGTCATCCCGGCGCTGTATATCTGGCTGCGCGACGACGGCCGCGAACTGGAATGATTATATAAATTATAACCTGATATTTTTGAGAGTCATTAATAGAGAAATCTATTTTTACGAGATCAGTAATTGCCAAAAAGTTGCTTGTTGCGGTAAAATGATCGCAACAAATGTATTTAGCTGAGGGCACCTAAATCGTGACAAAAAATACGAACAGCGACACAGAAGCACTCATAGATGAGCTAAAAAAATTGTATTCTAGCAGAAGAATACATCTATCGCGGAGCCAGCTGTCAGAAAATGCAAAAATTAACCGCCCCCGGCCTAGCGACTTAAACCCCCGCGCTCAGGATCGTTATGGCGAAAACGATATTACAGATGTGTTCGAATACACAAATGATTTCTTCAAGAACACTGAACGCTGCTTATTTAAATTACCGCCAGGCAGAGAAGTATTCAACAAAGAATATGGTTACTGTTATCCATCCGATAAGCATGTAGAGAATTTCACACATCAGGAAGGATACAGGGGACACATAAACAGATCAGAAAGATCTGTCGACGACTGGGTTTGTAATATTATCAATAAAATAAATTTAAATAACATATCAAAGACGGAACAATACCTCCCACACATAGAGTTCATAACTGGTAAAGTTGGAAGCGGAAAATCAACGTTCGTTAATTTTTTCTCAGAAGGATACAGAGATAAGTTTATAGAAAACAATATACTTTTTACACTAATCCCTCACGACTTATTCTCATCAAAGATAAGTGCAGACAGAACGAAACAAGCACTCACAGACGACATTAGATACATTGAAATAACAAAGACAATACAAAGAAGCATTGCAGCATCGTTTAGTCAAAACGATATCTTAATAAACAAAATTGGCGGAAGAGAGAAGGCTCGAGATGATTTTAGCGAATTCTGCAAAAACAAAGGAGCCGCATTCGACAAGAAAGACCTCCATTCAGTAGTTTACCCCAACACACCTGTTGGTGAAAATACACTCAGATCACTCTCGTACTTACCGCAATTTCTTGCAATAAAGGGAATAAAATTCCTCGTTAGCATAGACGGATTAGATGCACTCAGCTTTGGCTCAATTGTAAAAGGAGAATACACACAACTATTCAATGACTTGGCGACGGTGATATTTGGAGAAAAACAACGCCACCATACTATCCCGCACACAAATTACATTATAACCCTAAGGGACTGCACCTACGAGACGTTTGTCTGCGCGCACTCCGAGCGACTCCGCAGGGTGGAGCAACGCAAACTTGTTCCATGTGAATTCAATACCCTATTGAGAAGAGGCGTCGCCTATTTCATTCAACATGATAAATCAGAAAAGTCTTTCTGGAGAGGGAGAGAGGATTCCGTTGAATGGTTTTGGAGAAAACTTTTAGAAACAATGTCAAAGGCACTTGGCATTAAAAATGACGAAGAAATATCAAAGTTTTTTGATTACAACCATAGACAACTAATGGAGTCCGTGATTGAAGTTGCGACATTTGTTCTGTCAGGTACAATTAAGGGAAAGGACTCAGAGTTTAAAGATATTTTTGATTTATTTGAGTACATAAAAAGAGACGGAAGCTACTTATCTTCATCAAGTCAATATGATATATTTGAGGCATTCCTAATCCGGGATAGAATTGGTTTCTTCAATAAAGTACAGCTTGGAAAAAAATACAGCCACGATATATTCGGGGCTACGGTTGACAATCTATTTAACTACCACCTTGACCACAAAGATCAAATTGACATACCAAATTTTCTTCTAATAAAAGTTCGTATTTTACAGTACCTTGACAAAATAAATGACTATTGCGACATAGAGTCTATTGATGAACTGTTGAAATGCCTTGGATATCACTGCTCCCGGAACGAACTAACAGACATAATGGAGATTTTGCAGGCAGGAGGTTTCGTTAAAATTGTTTACAAAAACGACAAATACACTTACAGTATAAGTAATTTTGGGTATATCGCTATAAACAGAATGCTGTTTAATATGAGATACATTGAAAATGTAATATTAGATACATTTGTGCCAAGGATTTTATCATCAAAGTTCAAGGGACAATATAAGCATAATAGTGTCGTCTCTATATCCCGCTGGATTGAGCAATCACTTATAAATACATTCTTATTTTTACAGGTGATTATGGAGATAGAGAGAGCGGAATGTGAGATTTTTGAGAAAAACAAGGGAAATCTATTATTTGATAATTTCTATTTTCGTATATCACCGAAACTCACGGAAACAATATGTGACTTTATAGATAATATTGACGAATCAAGAACAGTTAATTTCAGAACACTATCTGACAACATAGTCAGAATAATACAAGAATATAAAGATAATAAAGAGCAGCCACCCCATCAATTAGACTAAGCCAATTGACATTTTCACACCATGTCCGGCCAGACAATATTTGTCGCCGATGCCCTTGACGGTCAGGCTGGCGGCGAACATGCGCGGATCGCAGGAATTATCGGCGAACATGTCGTAATGACACGGGATGGCCAGCCGTGGATTGACGCGGCGGGCCAATTCCGCCGCTTCCCAATGCGACAGATTGGCATAGCCGCCATTAATGCACACCGCCATGGCGTCGGGCCGGTGCGGCAAACCTGATTCGGCCAGCAGGTCACACCAGGCGGTATCGCCGGTGATCCACAATTTCGGCCCCTCATCCACTTCGACGACAAAGCCCATATGGGTCTGATCGCTGGTGTCGGTGGGCAAGGCAAAGGTGCCGTGCAGGCGGATATCGTCCATTTCCACCGCGTCGCCCGGCCAGGTCAACAAACAATCCGACGGCGAAGCGCCGGCCTCGGCAAAGACCGCCTGTGTCTGCGCCGGCCCCAGGAAACCGGCAATGCGTCCCGCCTGACAGGCCGGACACAAGCTCTGCGGATCGGCATGATCCTTATGCGAATGGGTACAGGCCAACAGGTCGGCGTGCAGATCCTCGGGGGCGATCAGCACCGGCACCTGACGGCGCACATCCAGGCCGCGACGCGATGGATTGCAGGAATCGGATAAATAGGGGTCGATTACCAAAATCTTGCCGGCGGGGGATTTGATAACCCAGCCGTTCTGGCCCAAGAACCACACGGCCATGGTCTTGCGGTCAACGATAGTGGCGGCGATTTCGTCCATCAGCTTCATCACCCCAAGGTGGCGCAAGCTAGGACAAAGGGCAAGAGCAGGTGACAGCCGGCCCCGATCAATCGTATGAAAGGGCATGCAATACGACGTGGTGATCATCGGCGCCGGCCCAGCGGGATTAATGGCGGCGGAAGTCCTGGGCCAGAACGGGCTGCGGGTCGCGCTGTTCGAATCCATGCCGAGCCCCGCCCGCAAATTCCTGCGCGCCGGCATCGGTGGGTTGAACTTGACCCATTCCGAGCCGTTGGACGCGTTCTTGCGGCGTTTCGGCCCCGGTGCCGACCTGTTGGCGCCAAGTCTACGGGCTTTCGGCCCCGATCACTTGCGCGACTGGGCGGCGGGATTGGGCATAAAAACCTTCATCGGCTCGTCGGGCCGGGTCTTTCCCACCGATTTCAAGGCGGCCCCGTTGCTGCGGGCCTGGTTGCAGCGTTTGGGCCGCGACGGCGTCACCTTGCACAGCCGTCATCGTTGGCTGGGCTGGGATGAAAGCAACGCCCTTCGCTTCGCCACGCCCTCGGGTGAAATCACCGTCAGCGCCAAAGCCGCCATCCTGGCCTTGGGCGGGGCGTCGTGGCCGCGCTTGGGGTCGGATGGCGGTTGGACCGCCATTCTGGCGGCGGAAAAACTGGTGCCGTTCCGCCCCGCCAATTGTGGCTTCGATACGAACTGGAGCGATCATTTCCGCCAACGCTTCGCCGGCGCCCCGGTCAAGGCGGTAGGGGTGGAATTCGCCGGCAGGCGGCTGAAAGGTGAATTCGTCATCACCGAAACCGGGGTGGAAGGCAGCGCCATTTACGCCCTGTCGGCGCCGCTGCGCGACGCCATCCAAGCCGATGGCCAAGCCGTGCCGTATCTGGACCTGAAACCCGACTGGAATGTCGAAAAACTGGCGCAAGCCCTGGCCCGCCCACGCGGCAGCCGATCACTGGCCAACCATCTGGAACGTCAAGCCGGCATCAAGGGCGTCGCCGCCGGCTTAGCGCGGGAATGTCTGCCGGTCGAACGATTGAGCGACGCCGCCGCGCTCAAGGCCGTGCCCCTGACCTTGACCGCGCCCCGCCCGCTGGCCGAGGCAATATCCACCGCCGGCGGATTGTGCTTCGACGCCGTGGACCAGCGCCTGATGCTGAAATCCCGCCCCGGCGTCTTTGTCGCCGGCGAGATGCTGGATTGGGAAGCGCCAACCGGCGGCTACCTGCTCACCGCCTGCCTGGCCACCGGCCGAACGGCGGGACTGGCGGCGCTGGACTGGCTTAAAGCATAAGTCCCCATCGCCCCCGCCCTCAAGGAATGGCGATCAGACCCGCTTGCTTGCCGCCGGTTTAGGCAACACCGTCGCCAACCATTTCCCGACCCCCTTGCGCGCCTTGGTGATGCGGCCGACATCGGCCAGACGGCGGTCGAGAAAGGCCCAGCTATCGGCGCAATCGGGTGAACCATCATCCAGCCAGTACAACAAGGTGGCGGTATAAACGCCAGCCAGGGTGGCACGCTTGGTGTACCAAGAAAAATCGTGCGACACGTCCCCCGCCGCCCGCCACATGGCATCCACCGTGCGCCCGGTGATCTTGGCGGCAATCGGGGCATTGCTCGGCAAGGCCAGCAGCGCCAAGGCCCGGCGCAAGGCCTCGCGGTGGGGCGACCAGCGTTCCAATCGGGTGCGAATCAACATCTTGATGCGATCGGGCGTCTTCAACGTCGCCAGATCGCCGCAATCGGCCACCATCAGGCGATCGCCAAAATCGGCGAAATGCTCCACCGCTTCGACCGGGCCGCCCATGAACGCGCGTTCGGCCAGCGATAGCTCCATCTCCAAATCGGTCGCGGCCAGCACCAAGGTCTTGGCGGTCCAGCCGTCAAACACCGCATGGGGCAACGCCGCCACGATCAGCCGGTCACGAATATCTTGAAAGTCCATGGCTTTGGCCTCAGGTTATGCCCGTCAATACGTAGCTCAGTTGGGCGGCGGCGTCGAGAATATCAAGATGATGTGTAATTCTCTTTGCAAAGCCAATACACTGTGCTATCAGATCGCCCTCCCGGACGGCATGGTGTGCCGTGCGTAGGTTTTCTATTCAGCGTAGAGGAGCTGTGAAGAAACGTGCAAGTTCTCGTCCGTGACAACAATGTCGATCAGGCCCTGAAGGCCCTCAAAAAGAAGATGCAGCGCGAAGGCGTCTTCCGTGAAATGAAGCTGCGTCGCAACTACGAGAAGCCCTCGGAAAAGCGCGCTCGCGAAAAGGCGGAGGCCGTGCGCCGCGCCCGTAAGCTGGAGCGCAAGCGCCTGGAGCGCGAAGGCTTCTAATTGATTGCCGCCGCGATTGACGGCGGCCCTTGGCAAGCCTCCTCTACCCCTGCGCCGTAATTAAAATTCGGCATGGGATGCAAGAGCTGACCAAAGTCAATTGCACCAGAGCGCCGCGATGGCAATGTCGCGGCGCTCTTGGCGTTTTATGCCCTGGATTTCCCCGGAAATCTCCCCCTGTCCCCCGTCTCCGGACCGATTCAGGGTAACGCCAAGAGCCCCCCATGATCGAATCCTCACAAGGCACTGCCTAAAACTAAGGCATATTGACTAATTGCCATAGAGTGCAATTTTTTTGTTCACTTTTCCCTCGGGCATGCTAAGGATGCTGCAACGCACACCTTGGCGCAAGGGGACGAAAATGGCATCAGTCGAGCATCTCTTGGAAATTACCGGGACCGTCGCCGCCGTCACCGATCAGAAAATTGACCGGATCCACGGCATCACCCGCAGGTCGAGAATGCTGGCGCTCAACGCCTCGATCGAAGCGCAACGCGTCGGCCAATTGGGCCGCGGATTCGCCGTCGTCGCCGACGAAGTCAAAGCCATTTCCACCGAAATCGCCGAACTCACCGATTCACTGCGCGGCGAGTTGCGCGGCAAACTGGACAGCCTGTCCGGCTTCGGCCGTGCCCTGGCCGAGGAAGTGCGCCAAGTCCGCGGCGAACGTCTGGCCGATCTCGCCCATAACGCCGTCGAAATCGCCGACCGCAATCTGTACGAACGGTCATGCGATGTGCGCTGGTGGGCCACCGATTCCGCCGTGGTCGATTGCCTGACCGATCCCGATCAGGTGGCCCATGCCTGTAAGCGCCTGGGCGTGATCCTGGATTCTTATACCGTCTATCTGGATTTGTGGGTGGCCGATTCCTCGGGCCGGATTATCGCCAATGGCCGGCCCGGTCGTTATCCCAGCGCCATCGGCACCGACGTATCGCGGCAAGCATGGTTCCGCGATGCCATGGCCACCAGCAGCGGCAATGATTTCGCCGTCGCCGACATCAGCCGCGAAGGCGGTTTGGGCGGCGCCCTGGTCGCCACCTATGCCACCGCCATCCGTGAAGGCGGCGAAGCCGACGGCAAGCCCATCGGCGCCTTGGGGATCTTCTTCGACTGGGAAGCCCAGGCCCAAACCATCGTCGATGGCGTCCGCCTGTCACCGCAGGAAAAGCTGAAAAGCCGCTGCATGCTGATCGACCGCGATCACCGCATCATCGCCGATTCGGCCCGGCGCGGCCTGTTGGTGGAAAAATTTCCGTTGCGCACCAAACAGGGCGATCGCGGCTGTTATCAAGACATGGACAATACCATTGTCGCCTATGCCCTGACCCCAGGATACGAAACCTATCAAGGCCTGGGCTGGTACGGGGTCATCGTTCAGGAAGAATAATCCCAACGGCCCGGATTGGCGAAAGGCGGGGCCATTTTGGCCCCGTTTTCATTACAGCCGCGGCAAGGTGAACTTGACCGTGCTGCCGTCTTGTTCATTGCCTTCGATCCAGATCCGGCCGCCCAAATCCTCGACGATGCGACGGCATTGCGCCAAGCCCATGCCGGTGCTGCCCAGTCCGGCCTCCGAGCCGAGGCGGCGGAACAATGTGAACAGATCGCCACGGTATTCCTCGGGAATGCCAATGCCATTATCGACCACCGACAGCAAGACCTGATCGCCGCAATCCTCTGCCGACACGGCGATACGCGGCGCCATTCCTGGCCGGCGGAACTTCAGGGCATTGGACACCAGATTAACGAACAAAAGGTGCAAGCGCGAACGTTCGCCCCTGGTCTCGCCCAGCGCCGACACGCATAACTGGGCGTGACTGCCGTCGATCTCGGCGGCAAGCGTGGCCAAGACGTCGGCAACCACCCGGTCAAGGTCAACGCATTCGGGCGGACGCACCGATTGCCCCGCCTGATGATAGACGTTGAGAGCCCGCACCATGTCGCGCATCCGCAATGCATCACTGATCAGGAAATCCAGATACTGGCGGCTTTCATCATCCAAAATGCCCGCCAACTTACGCTGCAACAACTGGGCGAACAGCACCTGACGGCGGGTTGGTTCTTGTAGATCATGGGCGGCAACCTGGCCAAATCGTTCCAATTCGGCGTTGCTCCGGGTCAATTCGCCAATGGTTTGCTCCAAGCGACGCTCTTGTTCGCGCAGCCGAGTCAGATCATAAAGCGACAGCACGACGCCTTGGCCGGCACCGTCGACGTCGCGGATCGAGGCCGTGCGGACTTCTAACGGCCGGTGGGAAGGGTTGGCCGGATCATCGGCTTCCAACACGATTTCCAGAGTGTCGGCGGCGAACCAAACATCCACAGCCGCGACATTTCCCGCCAAGCCGCGCATGACGGTGCCGATACGGTCGATCGATGACGCGGTCAGGCTGAAAAAAGCGGCATTGCCACGCAGCAGGCGGCGATCCTTATCAAGGACGGCGATCCCGCCCTCGAAATTCTCCATGGCCACGCTCCACTGATGCGCGGTCTGGGCCAGGGCCGCGCTCAAACTTTGCCGCGCCTGTTCGGCCCGCACCCAATTGGCGATATCCCGAGCGATATCGGCCAGTTCCAGCAGGATAGCAACATCAGCATCATCATAATCCGACGCCTTGTCGCCAACGCCGATCACCGCGGCGAAGCCCGTCTCGTCCACCACCGGCAACACCATCAGCCGATGGAGCGAACCATCCTCGCCCATCGCTTGCTCGGCATTCCGGATCACCGGCCGGCCACACCGCAAGGCCTCTCCGCAGATATCGGGCAGGTCGTCATTGAAGTTCCCGGCATCGGTGAACTGAAAAAACCCGGTGGTACTGGCGGTCAGGCGTTGAGCCGCCAGGGTGACCTCGTGCAGCAGGCCATCCATATCACCGCGTCGCCCGACCTCGGCCAGATGCAGCCGCACCTTCAGCAAGGTATCGGCCCGACGCCGCCGGCGCAGATCGCGCAGATAGACGAAAAAGCGCCCGCCGCTCAGATCGGAATGCAGAACATTGACCTCGACCTCCCAAATCGAGCCATCCTTGCGGCGATGCTGGCTTTCAAAAAGCAGCGCCCCTTGCGCGGCGATCAAAGAGATCCGTTTTTCGGTGTCCAAACCATTTTCCGCCGCCTCTAAATCATGGATGCGCATGGTGCACAATTCGGCGACCGAATAGCCGGACAAGCGGGCATAGGCGGAATTGGCGTCAACAATCCTGCCGCCGCTATCAACCTGCCAGAAGCCGTCGATGGTGGCCTCGATCGAGGCACGGTACAAAGCCTCCCGCTCGCGCAATTGCTGTTCCGCCGCCTGCCGCGAGGAAATATCGTGAAGCCAGCCGACCACATATTCTTCATCCTCGTGATGCAGCCGGCTGGCGGAAATCTCGACGGGCACGAATTTGCCGTCCGCCGCCCGCAATTGTGTCTCGATCAAAACCGGATGATCTGAACTCTTTATCCGCATCCAAACCCGATCCAGCCAATCCCGCGTCATCGTCGGATCAAACCGGGTCAACGGCGAAGACAGGATTTCCCGGCGCGACAATCCCAGCAAGGCGCAGGTCGCCCGGTTGGCGTAGGTGATGGCGAAATCTTGTGACGGACTGAGACAATAAACCGCCTCCCGGCTGTGATTGACCATCGCCCCCAGGAAATCCACTTCACCACGCAATTGCGCTTGCTCGGTGATGTCGCGGCTGACGCCGACCAGCCCCATCACTTGCCCGAATACATCGCGCAGCGGCACCTTTTGGGTGTCGAATAACCGCTTATGCCCATCCGGATAGGTCAGCCATTCCTCGTTGCGCCGCGGCGCCATGCTTCGCAGCATGGCCGAGTCATTCTGGCGGAAAGAATGGGCTTCATCGGTTGGGAAGAAATCGAAATCATCGCCACCAACCAAGTCATGCTCGGCATGGCCGGTAAATGCTTCGAACGGTCGGTTACAGCCGATATAACGAAAATCCCGATCCTTGATGAACACCAGATCGGCGATGCTGTCCATCACCGCCCGCAAGCGGGCGCGCTCTTCCGCCAAATCATGCAAGACCTGATGCTCATCGGTAACATCGCGGGCAACGGCGAAAATCAGACCATCCCCATCGACGGTGCTCGCACGCCACGCCAAGGAATGATATTGCCCGTCCGAGGCCCGGTAACGATTGATGAAATTGCTCACCCGCTCGCCGTCGGCATGGGCCTGTAGAACCGATAAAGTGTTCGCTTGGTCGTCGGGATGGACGAAATCCAAGAAGCTTGCCGCCATCAAATCCGCCAGGGGATAGCCCAGCACGCATTCCCACGACCGCGACAGACGGACAAACCGACCCTGGGTGTTGGCGATGCACAAAAGATCCAGGCTGAGGTCGAAAAAACTGTCGATTTGCGGCTTTGGTCGCGACGCGGCGGGGCGGGTATCCACTTTATTCACAGCAACCTCCCCGGGGTGGAATCTCGGTCTCCGCCCCTTCTGAATGATGCTAAATGTATACCCACAAAGACATGATTTGACAGATGGCCAAATGAAAGGGGCGCGCCCTCCTTTCGGAGGACGCGCCCCTTAATCCCGATTACGACGCTTGCGATCAGCCAAGCGCGCTACAGATTTCCTCGGTGACCTTCTTGGCGTCGCCGAACAGCATCATGGTGTTCGGGCGGAAGAACAGCTCGTTATCGACACCGGCATAGCCCGACGCCATCGAGCGCTTGATGAACAACACCGTCTTGGCCTTTTCCACGTCCAAAATGGGCATGCCATAAATGGGCGAGGCGGTGTCGGTCTTGGCCGCCGGATTGGTGACGTCGTTGGCGCCGATGACGAAAGCCACGTCGGCGGTGCCGAATTCGTGGTTGATCTCTTCCAACTCGAAGACTTCGTCATAGGGCACGTTGGCTTCAGCCAGCAGAACGTTCATGTGACCCGGCATGCGGCCAGCCACCGGATGGATGGCATAGCGCACATCGACGCCTTCGGCCTTGAGCAGATCGCCCATTTCACGCAACGCATGCTGGGCCTGAGCCACCGCCATGCCATATCCCGGCACGATGATGACCTTGGACGAGTTCTTCATGATGAAGGCGGCGTCGTCGGCCGAACCGGCCTTGACCGCACGATCGCCCCCGGCGCCGGCAGCGCCGGCAGGCCCGGCCACTTCGCCGCCGAAACCGCCAAGGATGACGTTGAAGATCGACCGGTTCATGCCTTTACACATGATGTAGGACAGGATCGCGCCCGAGGAACCGACCAGTGCGCCGACGATGATCAGCAGCGGGTTGCCCAAGGTGAAACCGATGCCGGCCGCCGCCCAACCCGAATAGGAATTGAGCATGGAGACGACGACGGGCATGTCGGCGCCGCCGATGGGCAGGATCAGCAAGAAGCCCAAGGCCAGGGCAACCAGGGTGATCAGCACGAATAACGGCACCGAACCGCCCGACATGGCGAACAGGACGATCAGCACCACCATGGTCAGCCCCAAGCCGGCATTCAGCTTGTGCTGCATGGGGAACACCAGCGGCTTGCCGCTGACCAGACCCTGCAACTTGCCGAAGGCCACCAGCGAACCGGTGAAGGTGATGGCGCCGATGGCCACGCCCAGGCTCATCTCGATGAGCGAGCCCATCTTGATGCCCCCCTCGGCGGCGACGATGCCGAAAGCTTCCGGCGATGCCACCGCCGCTCCGGCGACGAACACCGCCGCCAGACCGACCAGGGAATGGAACGCCGCCACCAATTGCGGCAAGGCGGTCATCTCGATCTTCTTGGCGACAATGGTGCCGATGGAACCGCCGATCAGCAGCCCCAGCGGGATCAGGATATAAGACGTGTCCGGCGTCAGGATGGTGGTGACGATGGCGATGGCCATGCCGACCATGCCCCAGGTGTTGCCCCCGCGTGAGGTCTCTGGGCTGGACAGGCCACGGAGCGCCATGATCATGCAGATGGCGGCGACGAGATATGCGAATTGCGTCAGGCTTGCAGACACGGTCGCCCCCTTATTTCTGCTTCTTTTTGAACATGGACAGCATGCGCTGGGTGACGATGAAGCCACCGAAGATGTTCACCGAGGCCAAGATGACCGCGAAGAACCCCAACACCTTGGCCGCCGTTCCCTCGGTCGAGGTGGCGATCAGCGCCCCAACGATGATGACCGACGACACCGCGTTGGTCACCGCCATCAGCGGCGAGTGCAGGGCCGGCGTCACCCGCCAGACCACGTAATAGCCGACAAAGCAGGCCAGCACGAAAATGGTCAGCAGGCTGACAAAGGCCGTCCCATGATCGCCGCCGGTCGAAACCGCCAACTGGGTGGCCTGCTGGGCCAGCAGCGCCGCCTTGGCGGCCATCTCCTGGGCGTCGGTGGCGAGCTTGGCTGCGCCCTCGACAATGTCTTTGGGATCCATGTCCGGGTTCCTCCTTAGCCGACCAACGCGGGATGCACGACTTGACCATCGCGGGCGACACAAGAGCCCTTGAGGATTTCGTCATCCCAGTTGAAGGCCAAATTCTTGTTTTCCTTGTCCACCAGCGGCGTGATGAAGTTCAGCAGGTTCTTGGAGAACAGGGCCGAGGCGTCAACCGCCAGACGCGCCGGCACATTGCCGTGGCCGACCAGGGTGACGCCGTGCTTTTCCACCACGCGGTCAAACTCGGATAGCGGACAATTGCCGCCCATTTCCACCGCCAGATCAACGATGACCGAGCCGGGGCGCATGCCCTTGACCATGTCCTCGGTGATCAGCACCGGGGCCGGCTTGCCGGGGATCAGCGCGGTGCAGATGGCGATATCGGTCTTAGCCAGCACCTCGGCGATCTTCGCCGCCTGCTTGGCCTTGTAATCCTCGCTCATTTCCTTGGCGTAGCCGCCGGCGGTCTCGGCGTCCTTGGTGGCGTCGGGATCGACTTCGACGAACTTGCCGCCCAGCGACTGCACCTGTTCCTTCACCGCCGGACGGACGTCGAAGGCGTAAACCACGCCGCCCAGACGCTTGGCGGTGGCGATGGCCTGCAAACCGGCGACGCCGGCGCCCAGGATCAGAAAGCGGGCCGGCGCCACCGTGCCGGCGGCGGTCATCATCATCGGCACCGCGCGCTTGAATTCGTGCACGCCGTCCAGCACCGCCTTGTAGCCGGCCAGATTGGCTTGGGACGACAAGATATCCATGCTTTGGGCGCGGGTGATGCGCGGCACCAATTCCATGGCGAAGGCGGTGACCTTGCGAGCCGCCAGCTTTTCCACCATATCCTTATGGGTCAGCGCCGACAGCGCGGCGATCAACACCGAGCCTTCCTTCAGCAGGCCGATTTCCTCGTCGGTGGGACGGGCGATCTTCAAGACCACATCGGCGTCGAAAGCGGCGGCGGCATCGGCGGCGATAGTGGCGCCGGCCTCGACATAAACCGCGTCGGCAATAGAGGCCCCAGCCCCCGCGCCGGCTTCGATTTGCACATCAAAGCCCATCTGGACGTACTTCTTCACCGTATCGGGCGAGGCCGCCACACGGGCTTCACCCGCGCGTCGCTCCTTCGGTATGGCGATCTTCATTGCTTCTTTCCCCTGCTCAAGAGACGGGCCGCTCTATATTAGAAAAACAGGATGCACGGCTCGCGCCGCGTTGCCAAGGAGTTTCAAGAAACTTTACACACCAAGAGACCCCTCGTCCTGTCTTTTTATTGCGCTGCATCAGGAGTATCTGAACTAAGATTCCCCTGTACCGCTTTTGTGCGACGCACCATGACTGACTGCCTACACGACATTTGCCCTTGAAGCGAGCCCCTGTTGCCCGATTATGACCTCTGAGTAGTTGAGTCGGGCAGAGTCGTCCCCGCCCATGCGGGTGGGGTGTGGAGCCAGCCCTGCTGCGATACAGTGCGGCGATGGCAAAATCGTACTCCAAGCCGACAGCAAACGGCATGACATTCAGCGGGCAATGGCCATGACCGGCAAGAACAAAGCAAAAGCACGGGCCGCGGCAGCCGGATTGCTGGTGTTGATACTGGCCATCATCGGCTTGCTGGTGGTGCCGCAGGCGCGGGCCAAGCTGGACCACCTGGCCTTTGACAGCCTGCAAAACCTGTGGCCGCGCCCCTATATTCCGGTGCCCGTTCGCATCATCGACATCGACGAGGATTCCTTGGCCCGGCTGGGTCAGTGGCCATGGCCGCGCCACCAGCTGGCCGCGCTGATCGAACGGCTGCGCGCCGCCGGGGCCGCCGCCATCGCCTTGGACATCATCCTGGCCGAGCCCGACCGCACCGCCCCAGCCCGCGTTTCGCAATCCTGGCCGCTGCCGGCGGCAGCCAAGGCCGCCATCGCCGCCCTGCCCGACCCCGACGCCCTTTTGGCCGAAACCCTGGCCGGCGGCTGGGTGATCACCGGCTTCGCCGCGAATCAACCCGCGCCGGGCCAACAAGAGCCGGACACTGATGGCGCCGCCAAGGCCCGCTTTGTCTTTTCCGGTCCCTCGCCCCTGGCCGGCCTGCCCGATATTGGCCACGCCGTCCGCTCGTTGCCGGCCCTGGAACAGGCCGCCGCCGGCAACGGCGCCGTCGCCTTCAGCGCCGATGGCGACGGCATCATCCGGCGGGTGCCGTTAGTGGTCCGGCTGGGCCAGCATCTGCACCCTTCCCTGGCCTTGGAGGCGTTGCGCGTCGCCACCGGCAAACGCAACATTTTGGTCAAGACCGCCGAAACCGGAGCATTGACCCAACTGGCCATCGGGCCGCTGCACATTCCGGTCGATGCCCAGGGCGCGGTTCATCTGCACTATACCGACCCACGGCCGCAACGCTTCGTACCGGCCTGGAAAGTGCTGGACGGCAGCGCCAACCTCGCCGACATCGCCGGCCATGTGGTGTTCGTCGGCGCCTCGGCCAAAGGCCTGCTGGATCTGCGTCTGACCCCGGCGGGCGACATCGTCCCCGGCGTGCTGATGCATGCCGAAGCGGCGGAAGCGGCGCAACTGGGGGCCTTGCTGCAACGGCCCGACTGGATGGAAGGGGCGGAAACCCTGTTGGCGGTGATCGCCGGGCTGACCCTGATCATTGCCGCCGCCTGGATGGCGCCGTTGGCCGGAACCATCGCCGCCCTAAGCGTCGTCGCCGCGTTGGCGGCGGTGACGGCGTTGCTGTTCCTGGGCCTGAACATGCTGGCCGATCCATTGCCCGCAATCGCGGCGGCCCTGGTCGCCCATGGCGCCACCGCCTTGATCCGCCATCGCCAGGATCAGGCGGAACGATCGTTCATCCGCGGCGCTTTCGCCCGCTACATCTCGCCCAATCTGGTGCGCCACCTGCTGGACAACCCGCACTCCCTGGCGGTGGGCGGCGAACGGCGCGAATGTTCCTTTGTCATGACCGATCTGGCCGGCTTCACCACCTTGGTGGAAAGCGCTGACCCGGCCACCTTGCTGGATGTCCTCAACGGCTATATCGACGGGATGGTCAAGATCGCCTTTGCCCATCAGGGCACGCTCGACCGCATCGTCGGCGATGCGGTGGCGGTGATGTTCTCGGCTCCGGTGGCGCAGCCTGATCATGCCGCCCGCGCCATCGCCTGCGCCTTGGACATGGATCGCTTCAGCCAGGATTACGTCGCCCGCATGCAGGCCGCCGGGCATCCCCTGGGGCTGACCCGCATCGGCGTCAACACCGGTCTTGTCACCATCGGCAATGTCGGCGGCGGCAGCATTTCCGATTATCGTGCCCTGGGCGACGCCGTCAACGCGGCGGCGCGATTGGAAACCGTCAACCGCCATCTCGGCACCCGCATCTGCGTCGCCGCCGCCACCGTCAGCCAATGCCCGGATTTTCACGGCCGGCCGGTGGGCGAATTGGTGCTCAAGGGCAAAAGCCAAGCCACCCTGGCCTTCGAGCCCCTGCCGGACGACAGCGATTGCGCCGCCTATCAAGCCGCCTATGAGCTGATGGCGGCGGGCGAGCCGGCGGCAACCGCCGCCTTCGCCGCCCTGGCCGGTTCGGACCCGCTGGCCGCCTTTCACCTGCACCGGCTGCAAGCGGGGCAAACCGGCATCCGGGTGGTGCTGGCCGAGAAATAACTAACGGACGATCACTTCCACCCGACGGTTCTGAGCTTCGCCCTTGCCCTTGACTTCAGGCACCAGCGGATTGCGTTGTCCGTGCGAGGTCACCTCGATCATCTTGGGTTCGATGCCCAAAGCGGTGACCATGGATTGAACCTCGTTGGCGCGGCGCAGACCCAGCTCGTAATTGTACTTGGCGTCACCGACGCCGTCGGTATGGCCGATGATCGACAGATCAGGAGCCGGCCGCGCCTTGACCTCGTCCAGCACCGCCGGCAGCAGCACCTTGGATTCGGGCGTCAGATCGGTGGATTGGAACTGAAAGTACAGCAGGAACGATTTGGGCGTGCGCGGCTGCGCCTTGATGGCTTGGCCGAAACGATCCTGAATATCCTTTTCCGCCACGGCGAAGACGTCCACCGGCTTGGCATCGACGCGATCCGCGCCGGTTCCGCTGCCCGGCGTGCTCACCACCTGGGTGCCGGCCTGGGTGGTCCAGGTCACGGCGCTGTTGGGCCGATCGGGCTGATCCAGCAACACCACGTAAGCCGCCGGGCGCGAGCAGCCGGCCAGCAAAGCCAGCACCGTCATGGCAACGGCAAGGCGAAGCCGGCTCATTCTTCCACGCTGACGACAAAGCGGGTGCCGCGCACACCGATGGTGCCGGTCTTGGTCACCACCGACACCTTTTCCGGCGCCAGCTTGGCAATGGTGCCCGAGGTCATCATCATGGTGCCCCGCGCCACCGAAGCAACCAGTTTCATGCGGTCGGAGGCCGGTTCAAAGTCGAATTCATCCAGCCCCAGGGTGGTCCGCGGCCCCACCGAAAGCGTGGTGTTGTCGCGCAAGGTCAGACCGACGCTGCCGTCGCTGCCGGTAACGATGGAATCGCTTTGTTCCAGCGCCAGACCGGGCGCCGCCGCCAGTTTCTGTTCCCCGCGCAGCACCGACGCCTCCCCGGCAGTGTTCTTGATGGTCCCCACCGGCGCGGCCCAAGCCGGCGCCGCCAACATCAGCGCGATCAGCGCCCCCCCTTTATAGCAAACCATGCGCCTAACCCTTTCCGGTTGCTGCAACCGCCTCGCCAATGAATTGGCTTCGCACTATCATGGTGCCGACAAATTAAGGAGGAGTCCATGAGTGACGCGGCGGCCATGGTGCCGGGAACTTTGTTCGACCGTTACCGGGTGCTGTCCAGCGCCATGGAAGACGGCGTTCTGCGCGCCCGCTGCCAAGACACCAAGGCCGATTGCCAGGTCGTCATCCTGGGGCTGGACAAGACGCTGCTGGACCATCCGGGCACCGGCTATGATCTGGCCCTTTTGCAGGCCGATGTGCAGCAAGCACGCGCCGTCACCCATCCCAGCGTGTTGCAGGCCGAGGACCTGCTGCAAGACGATAACCGCATCTACGTGGTGTCGGAAGTCCCGGACGGTCTGCCCCTCAGCCGCCTGCCCAAGGGGGTGAACAACATCTCGTCGGTTTTCGCCGCCTCGGCCATGGTGCGGTTGCTGTCGCTGTTCGAACTCAGCCAGCGCATCGGTCAGGTCGGGCTATGCCTGTCGCCAGCCCAGGCCTATTTGTCGCCAAAAGGCGTCATCAAGGTCGAGAATTTCGCCACCGCCCGCCTGCTGCACGTGGCCCGCTCCATTCATGCCCGCAACGGCTCTGGCGCACTTTTGGGATCGTTCGGCGCCTTCCGTGAACCGGCGCTGTGCCGCGCCGACGACGCCGAACGGGCGGCGGTGATGATCGAAACGCTGGCCGCACTGCCGGCCGACGCCGAAATCCGCCCCATGGCCCTGCGCATCGCCGGCACCTTGCGCAATACGTCCAGCATGGACAATTCCATCGCCGACGCCGTGGAACAATTGCGCGGTTTGCAGGCCGTCGTCAGCGGCAAGCGAGCGGTGACGGCGACCGCCTCCGGGCCATCGGCCAACAGCCGCCGTTTCCTGCGCCCCGGCGAATACCTGTTCCACCAAGGTGATTCCTGCAACGGCGAGTGCTATGTGCTCGATGACGGCTTGGTGCAGATTTCCAAGACCACCCCCGATGGCCGCGAGCTGTATCTGGACGTGTCCAAGCCCGGCGACATCATCGGCGAGATGGCGGTGCTGGATGATCGCCCGCGCATGGCTTCGGCCCAGGTACTGGAACCGTCGGAAGTGGTGGTGATCAAAGGTGCCGACTTCCTGGCCCGGCTGGAAAAAAGCGACATTATCGCCGTCAAGCTGCTGGAAGTGATGGCGACACGCATCCGCTATCAGTCGGGCGAAATCGCCCGGCTGAAAGCGATGCTGGGGGCCAAGGCCTAGGTTGGGGAAAAGTCCCTCGGCTTCGCCTTGGTGAACTTTTCCCCGCCCCCCCTGATCACATGGCTTCCAATTCGTCGATGAAGCCGACCACCACGTCCAGCCCCTGCCGCCAGAAAGCCGGATCGCCGGCATTAAGGCCGAACGGCGCCAGCAGATCCTGGTGCCGCTTGGTGCCGCCCGCCCGCAACATGTCCAGATACTTGTCGGCGAAGTGCGGGGCGCCGTTGCGATAGACCGAATACAGCGAATTGACCAAGCAATCGCCGAAGGCATAGGCGTAGACATAAAACGGCGTGTGGACGAAGTGCGGGATATAGGTCCAAAACGCCTTGTAGCCGTCGTCGAAACGCAGCGCCGGCCCCAGGCTTTCAACCTGCACCTGCATCCACAATTCGCCGATCCGGTCGGGCGACAGCTCGCCGCGCCGACGCTCGTCATGGACCAGGCATTCGAACTGATAGAACGCCACCTGACGCACCACCGTGTTCAGCATGTCCTCGACCTTGCCGGCCAGCATGGCCTTGCGCCGCGCCGGTTCGGTTTCCTTGGCCAGCATGGACTGGAAGGTCAACATCTCGCCGAACACCGAAGCGGTTTCGGCCAAGGTCAGCGGCGTATCGGCCATCAGCCCGCCCTGGCCCGCCGCCAGCACCTGATGGACGCCGTGGCCCAACTCGTGCGCCAGCGTCATGATATCGCGCACCTTGCCCTGGTAATTGACCAGCAGATACGGATGAGCGGTGGTGACGGTGGGATGGGCGAAGGCGCCGGGCGACTTGCCCGGACGCACCGGGGCATCGATCCATTTGCCATCGAAGAAACGCTTGCCGACAGCGGCCATGTCCGGGTTGAAGGCGCCATAGGCGTCCAACACGGTGTCGCGGGCCTGTTCCCAGCTATAGGTCTGGTCGGCGACGTCGGGCAACGGCGCGTTGCGGTCCCAGTAATCCAACTGATCGACGCCGAACCACTTGGCCTTCAGCTTGTAATAACGGTGCGACAACTGGCCATAGCAGCCCTTGACGGCGGCGGCCAAGGCGTCAACCACCTCGTCTTCCACTTGATTGGACAAGTTGCGGTAAGATTGCGGCCGGGCGTATTGGCGCCACTTGTCCTCGATTTCCTTGTCCTTGACCAAGGTGTTGGTGATCAGCGCGAACAGACCGGTGTTCTCGGTCAGCACTTTGCCCAACGACAAGGCGGCGGATTTGCGCTTGGCCGGGTCGCGGTTGCTCATCAGGTGCAGCGCCTCGGCCGAGGTCAGGATCTCGCCGTCGATGGGAAAGCGCAGCCGCGCCATGCTTTCGTCGAACAGGCGGTTCCAGGCCGAACGCCCGGCCACCGATTTGTCATGCAGCAGACGTTCGACCTCGTCCGACAATTGATGCGGGCGGAAGGCGCGGACGTCGCGCAGCCAGGGGCCGTAATGAGCGGCCTTGGCCGAATCCAGCTTGGCCGCCAGCACCGAATCATCCAGCCGGTTGATTTCCAGGGTAAAGAACAGGGTATGGGACGAGATATCGGTGATCCGCTCGTGAATGCCCTGGTGAAAGCCGCCGCGTTCCGGGTCGGTCTGGTCGCCGGCATAGTAAAGCTGGGCATAGGACATGGCCCGGTACATGATCTCGCCGATGCGTTCATATTCGGCGATGGCCCGGCCGAATTCGTCGCCGGAAATCGCCGCCAGCTTGCCGTCATAGGTCTGGCTGAACGCCTTGGCCGCCGCTTCCGCCGCCTCCAGGTCGGCCGCCAATTCGGGCGAATCCGGGGCCGGATACAGATCGGAAAGGTCCCATTCGGGCAGATTGCCCAGATCGGCGGCGGTATTGGTGATGCTCATCCAGTGACTCCTGTCCCGGTTGGGGATATCTCTTAAGACAACGTGCCCCTATAAGATGGCGCGAAACGGCCCGGATCAAGAGCCAATGGGAGGAATCATGTCCGTGGATTTCGCAACCTGCCCCAGCATACCGGCCATGTTTTTGGCCCAAGCCGCTCGCTTGGGGGAAAAACCGTTGCTGGGGGCCAAGCATGACGGCCATTGGCGCTATCTGAGCTGGCGCCAAACCGCGGAAACCGCCCTGACCTTGGCCGGCGGATTAGTCCGATTGGGGGTGGAACCCGGCGACCGCGTCATGCTGGTGTCGGAAAACCGGCCGGAATGGGCTATCGCCGACTTGGCCATCATGATCGCCGGCGGCATCACCGTGCCGGCCTATGTCACCAACACCGCCAGCGACCATCTGCACATTCTGGAAAACGCCCAGGCCCGCATCGTCATCGCCTCGACCCTGGCGCTGGCGGAAAAGCTGATGCACGCCGCCGCCCGCGCCAGTCACCCCCCCACCCTGATCTGTCTCGAGCCCCCCAATCTGGCCCAGGCGCCAAGCTTCGCCGTCCTCAGCTGGCGGCAGGCGCTGGCCATGGGCGACGGCACCCAGGCCGAAATGCGCACCCGCGCCGCCAGCCTCGGCCGCAACGACACCGCCTGCATCATCCACACCTCGGGAACCGGGGGGGCGCCACGCGGCGTCATGCTGTCCCATGGCGCCTTGCTCGCCGATTGCTTGGGCGCCGACGCCTTGTTGCAGGATCTGTATGCGGGCGATGAACTGTTTTTGTCGTTCCTGCCGCTGTCGCATTCCTATGAGCACACGGTCGGGCTGATCTTTCCACTCAGCGTCGGCGCCACCATCGCTTATGCCGAAAGCCTGGAGCAACTGGCCGCCAACATGGCCGAGGTGCGCCCGACCATCATGACCGCGGTGCCGCGTCTGTACGAAAGCATGCGGGCCAGGATCCTGGGCGCCCTGCACCGCCAAGGCGGCTTCAAGGAAAAACTGTTTCTCGCCGCCATCCGCTTGGGGAGCAAACGACTGAACGGCGAGCCGCTCAGCTTCGCCGAGCGGCTCAGCGACCTTGCCCTGGACCGGCTGGTGCGGGCCAAGGTGCGGGCCCGTTTCGGCGGCCGCCTCAAGGCCTTGGTCTCGGGCGGGGCGCCGCTGGCCCTGGAAGTCGGCATGTTCTTCGCCGCCCTTGGTGTCCGCATCCTGCAAGGCTATGGCCAAACCGAGGCGGGACCGGCCATTTCCTGTTCGCCACCGGCCAAGGTCAAACTGGATACGGTGGGGCCGCCGCTAAAGGGGATCAGCGTCCGCATCGCCGAAGACGGCGAAATCCTGGTCAAGGGCGAGGTGGTGATGCAGGGCTATTGGCGCGATCCCGTCTCCACCGGCCAAAGCATCGACGCCGATGGCTGGCTGCATACCGGCGATATCGGCCAAATCGACGAAGACGGCTATATCCGCATCACCGACCGCAAGCGCGACATCATCGTCAATTCCGGCGGAGACAACATCTCGCCGCAACGAATCGAGGGATTGCTGACCCTGCAACCGGAAATCGCCCAGGCCATGGTCCATGGCGACAAGCGCCCGCATCTGGTGGCCTTGCTCGTCCCGGCCGAGGAATACACCGCCGCCGATGTCGGCCGCGCGGTGGAGCGAGTGAATTCCTCGGTATCAACCATCGAGAAAATCCGTCGCCACGCGGTGACCCTTGAGGCGTTTTCCACCGACAATCTGATGTTGACGCCGACCATGAAAATCCGCCGCCACGTCATCCGCCAGCATTACGGCGAAGAGCTGGAAAGGCTGTATCGCTAATGCGCTAAGACAACAGCAGATGCACGCCGATGGCGAACAAAAAGACGAAAAAGCCGCGACGAAAGATCAGCGGCGGAATACGCCGCCGGATCTTGCCCCCCAGCATCATGCCCAATACCGCCGGCAGCGTCGCCCACAGCGATAATCCCAGTTGCGGCAGCGCCAAGGCGCCATGCTCGGCCAACATCAGCCCCAAGGCCAAGGTGGAAACGGTGAAGCACAGCCCCAGCGCCTGAACCAAATGATCGCGCTCCAGCCGCAAGGCTTGCAGATAAGGCACCACCGGGATGACGAACACCCCGGTGACCGCCGCCAACGCGCCGGCGGCAAGTCCGCTGAGGGGCGCCAGAACCGGCTCGGCCCAGGGCGCCATGCGGGGGGAAAAATCCAGCAGCCCCAACATGGCATACAGCATCAGCACCTCGGCCAGAATCAGCCGGGCGAATGCCGCATCCACCGCCAAGGCGCCGCCCAAGGCGGTGCCGGCGACGATGCCGGCCAGCAAGGGCCACAACCGCCGCGCCAACAGCATCAACGACGCCCCCCCGCCCCAGGCCTGCCAGACATTGGTCAGCAAGGACGGCGCCACCAGCAAGGCGGCAGCCTCGGCCGGACTGAACATCAGCCCCAGCAAGGCAATGCCGATCGTGGGCAAACCCAGGCCGCTGATACCTTTGACGGCCCCGGCCAGAACGAAGATGGAAAGGATGAGAGCGATGTCCATGGCCCCAGCATGGGCCTGGCCATCACTTCGGAATATCTGCTATTTCAGGATTAAGATTTCGTCTTATCCGAAAGTACGATCATGCGTTTCGATCCCGCCGATTTACGCCTGTTTCTCAATGTCGCCATGACCGGTTCCATCACCTTGGGGGCAGAGCGCACCCATCTGGCCATCGCCTCGGCCAGTGCCCGGCTGCGCGGCATGGAAGACCATCTGGGCACCGCCTTGCTGGAACGCAAACGTCGAGGCATCGAACTGACCGCCGCCGGCCGGGTGCTGGAAGGCCATGCCCGCCAGATCCTGGCCCAGATGGAGACCATGCGGGCCGATTTGTCGGAATACGCCCATGGCCGCCGTGGCCGCATCCACTTGCTGTGCAACACCGTCACCTTGGTGGAATTCCTGCCCCAGGCGCTGGGGCCGTTCCTGGCCGCCCATCCGTTGATCGATGTCGATATCGAGGAACATCCCAGTCGCCGCATCGTCGCCGCCATCGCTGACGGCTTGGCCGATATCGGCATCGCCGCCTATGCCGCCGCCTCACCCCGGCTGGACACCACCTTGTTTCGACGTGACCGCTTAGTCGTCGCCGCCGCCCCCGATCACCCATTGGCTGGACGCGATGCGGTCCACTTCGCCGAAGTGCTGGATTGCGATTTCGTCGGGCTGGGCAGCGACAGCGCCATTCATGATTTGTTGGCCACCCAGGCGGCGCAGGCGGGAAGACGGATGAAGTTCCGCACCCGCCTGCGCACTTTTGCCGGAATCTGCGAATTGGCGGCCCTGGGGGTCGGCATCGCCGTCGTGCCGGAAGCGGCGGCGCGCCGCGCCGCCCTCAAACATGCGCTGATCGCGCTTCCGCTGGCCGATGGCTGGGCCAGCCGCGACCTGATGGTCTGCGTCAGACGGCAAAAGCTCCAGCCGCCGCTGGTGACGGCGCTGCTGGCGGCCCTGGCTCAGGCCCCGTGATAGGTCTTGAACCATTCGATGAACTTGGGCACGCCCACCGAGATCGGCGTGGTCGGGGCGAAACCGACATCACGCTGAATGGCGGAAATATCGGCATAGGTTTCCTTGACATCGCCCGGCTGCATGGGACGGAAATCGTATTCCGCCTTGCGGCCCAGGCATTGCTCGATCAAGCCGATGAAATCCATCAGCTTTTCCGAGTTGTTGTTGCCGATATTGTACAGCCGGCAGGGCGGCGCCGCACCGTCATCGGCGGGCGGGTTGTCGAGCACGCCGACAACGCCGGAAACGATATCGTCGATATAGGTGAAGTCGCGACGCATGTCGCCATTGTTGAATACGGTGATCGGCTTGCCGGCCAAAATGGCGGTGGCGAACAGATAGGCCGCCATGTCCGGGCGTCCCCACGGGCCATAAACGGTGAAAAAGCGCAGGCCGGTGGTGGGAATGCGGTACAGGTGCGAATAGGAATGGCTGATCAGCTCGCCGGCGCGCTTGGTGGCGGCATAGAGCGAAATCGGGTGATCGACGCGGTCTTCCACCGAGAACGGCAGCTTGGTGTTGGCGCCATAAACCGAGGACGAGCTGGCATAGACAAAATGCCGGCACTTCTTGTTGGCGCGGGCCAGTTCCAACATGACCAGATGGCCTTCGACGTTGGAGTGGGTGTAATCGTGCGGCGCATTCAGCGAGTGACGGACACCGGCCTGAGCCGCCAGATTGATGTAAGCCGTGATCTCGGGATGCGCCTGCGCCACCGCCGCCATGGCGGCACGGTCGGCGATATCGGCCTGAACAAAGGTGAATCCCGGATGCTGCGACAGATGTTCCAGCCGCTTCGCCTTCAAAGCCGGATCATAATAGGCGTTCAAATTATCGACGCCGACGACGTGGTCGCCACGGGCCAACAATCGCAACGAGGTATTATATCCAATGAAGCCGGCGGCTCCGGTCACAAGCACGCTCATCGGGCACATTCCTAATTTTCAGGCTGCTTTCGTATAGCCTGCCTCGGCACGGAAATCACCCCCCGATTTCGGTGCGGCGCCGGCAATTTTGTTACGCCGTGTCGGCTTGGCGCTGAGTTTTATTGCGTTTTCCCCATCCCCCCTTTCCCTGCGCCACCGCCCTTCCCACCTGCCAAAGCAGGAGGTGCGTCATGTCCATCGCCGCGAAGATCACCTTGGAAGACAAATATACCGCCCGAAACGGCCGTGTCTTCGTCTCGGGCGTCCAAGCCCTGGTGCGCCTGCCCATGCTGCAACGTGACCGTGACCGCGCCCTTGGCCTGAACACCGCCGGCTTCATCTCGGGCTATCGTGGTTCTCCGCTGTCCGGCCTGGACAAGGAATTGTGGCGGGCGGAAAAGCATCTGGCCGCCCACGACATCCGCTTTCAACCCGGTCTGAACGAGGATCTGGCCGCCACCGCCATCTGGGGCAGCCAGCAAATCGGCCTGTCCGACGACGCCACGGTCGATGGCGTCTTCGCCTATTGGTACGGCAAGGGACCAGGACTCGACCGTTCCGCCGATGCCTTCAAGCACGCCAATTCCGCCGGCACCGCCCGCCATGGCGGCGTCTTGGTGTTGGCCGGCGACGATCACGGGGCGCGCTCGTCAACCATGGCCCACCAATCCGAGCAATTGTTCATGGCCCTGGGGATGCCGGTGCTCAACCCCGCCAATGTTCAGGAATTGCTGGATTACGGTCTGATCGGTTGGGCGCTGTCGCGCTATAGCGGCTTGTGGGTGGGGCTAAAGGCCATCACCGAGACGGTGGAAAGTTCGGCCACCATCGACATCGATCCCTGGCGGGTCAGCATCGTCGCCCCCAGCGATTTCCCCGTGCCCGCCGACGGCCTGTCCATCCGCTGGCCCGATCGCTTCCTGGCGCAAGAAGAACGTCTGCTGCGCCACAAACTGCCCGCCGCCTTGGCCTTCGCCCGCGCCAATTGCCTGGACCGGGTGGTGGTCGGCGGCCCCTATCGCCGCCTTGGCATCATCACCACCGGAAAGGCCAGCCAAGATGTGATGCAGGCCCTGGACGATCTGGGCATCGACGGCGCATATGCCGCCGCCATGGGCTTGGCCATCTACAAGGTGGGCATGACCTGGCCGCTGGAGCCCGATGGGATCCGGGCCTTTTGCCAAGGCCTGGAGGAAGTCGTGGTCATCGAGGAAAAACGCCCGGTGATCGAGGACCAGTTGCGCGCCCAATTGTACAATTGGCGCGATGACGTCCGCCCGCGCGTGGTCGGCAAGACCGACGAGACCGGCGCCCCGCTGCTGCCCAGCCATGGCGAGCTGAACCCGGCGTTGCTGGCCCGCATGATCGCCGGCCGGATCGGCCGCTTTTACACCAGCTTGCGGGTCCGGCAGCGGCTGGAATGGCTGGACGCCAAGCAAACCGCCCTGGCAAGCCTGCCCCAGGGCTTTGCCCGCGTGCCTTATTTCTGCGCCGGCTGCCCGCATAATTCCTCGACCGTCATCCCCGAAGGCAGCCACGCCATGGGCGGCATCGGCTGCCACATCATGGCCACCTGGATGCCCGAACGGCATACCGAAACCTATACCCAGATGGGCGGCGAAGGCGCCAACTGGATCGGTCAGGCTCCGTTCACCCAACGCCGTCACATTTTCCAGAATTTGGGCGACGGCACCTATTACCATTCCGGCCTGCTGGCCATCCGCGCCTGTATCGCCGCCCGCGTGCCCATCACCTATAAAATTCTGTTCAACGACGCCGTCGCCATGACCGGCGGCCAGCCGGTGGACGGACCGATCAGCGTTGCCGCCATCGCCGCCCAGGTCCGCGCCGAGGGGGTTGATCGCATCGCCATCGTCTCGGACCGCCCCATCGCTTATGCCGACATGCTGCCGCCCGGCGCCACCATCCACCACCGTGATTCCATCATCGCCCTGCAACAGGAATTGCGCGCCTGGCCGGGCGTATCGGTGTTGATCCACGACCAGACATGCGCCGCCGAAAAGCGCCGCCGGCGCAAGCGCGGTCTGATGGAGGACCCGCCCGAGCGCCTGTTCATCAACGAAAAAGTCTGCGAGGGCTGCGGCGATTGCGGCGACAAATCCAATTGCGTCGCCGTGGTGCCGGTGGAAACCGAATGGGGCCGCAAACGCGCCATCGACCAATCGGCCTGCAACAAGGATTTCAGTTGCGCCAAGGGCTTTTGTCCGGCCTTCGTCTTTGTCTCCGGCGCTGAATTGAAGCGCGACAAGACCGTGGCCAGCGACAGTTTCGCCGCCCTGCCCGACCCCGTTTTGCCATCCGCGGCCGAACCTTATTCCATCGTCGTCACCGGGATCGGCGGCACCGGGGTGGTCACCGTCGCCCAGGTGCTGGGCATGGCCGCCCATCTGGACGGCAAAGCCGTCACCAGCCTTGACCAGACCGGCCTGGCGCAAAAGAACGGCGCCGTCGTCAGCCATCTGCGCCTGTGCGAGCAGCCGTCCAAGCTGTACGCCGCCCGCATCGCCGATGGCGGCGCCCAAGTCCTGCTGGCCTGCGACATGGTCACCGCCGCCGGTTTCGATACTTTGTCCAAGTTAAAGGCCGGGGACAGCACGGCGGTGGTCAACGACCATCAATCCATGCCGGCCACCTTTACCCACGCCCCCGATCTGGCCTTTCCTGCGCAATCCATGCGCCAGGCCATCAGCGCCGCCGCCGCCGCCGATTTCATCGACGCCACCCAATTGGCCACGGCCTTGCTGGCCGACGCCATCGGCGCCAACCTGTTCATTGTCGGTTATGCATGGCAGCGCGGCCTGCTGCCGTTGTCGTGGGAAGCCATTCAGACCGCCATAGACCTCAACGGCGCCGCCCCCGATTTCAACAAGCAGGCTTTCCTGTGGGGCCGCCGCGCCGCCCATGACCGCCGCGCAATCGAAGCATTGCTGACCCCGCCCGCCCCGATCACCCGTGATTTGGACAGCGCCATCGCCCATCGCGTCGCCGAGTTGCAGGCCTGGGGCAACCATCGTTGGGCCGAACGTTTCAGCGCTCGCATCGCTCAAATCCGCCACGCCGAGAGCGCGATCACCGCCAGCACTGCCCTGACCGAAGCGGCCGCCCATGCGCTGTTCAAACTGATGTCCTATAAGGACGAATACGAGGTGGCGCGGCTGTACAGCGACGGCAGCTTCGCCGCCGCCCTGGCCGATCATTTCCAAGGCTGGCAGCGGATCGAGCCGCATCTGGCGCCGCCCTGGTTCGGATCGCGCAAGCATCGCTTCGGTCCGTGGATGCTCAAGCTGATGAAAGGCTTGGCCCAATTAAAGGCAGTGCGCGGCAGCTGGGCCGACCCCTTCGGCCACACCGCCGAGCGCCGGATGGAACGGGCCTTGATCGGCGAATACGAAGACATTCTTGACCGTCTGCTGGCACGACTGAACAAAGACAACCATGCCCTGGCCGTAAGTATTGCCGCAATACCTCAACAAATACGGGGCTTTGGCCCGGTCAAGGCGACAGCAGTGACAAAAGCCCGCGCCGCCGTCACCGCCGCCCTCGGCGAATATGAAAAACCCCTTGCTGATTGATGACGTTTGCAACAAGCAGGCTTATCCTTCATCTCGTTTACACTTGACCATCAGGCACAGCCGCGCTTGACTGCCAGAGGGGCAAGCTACACACATGCGGGGGGATCAGCGTCATGGACCAAGTGGGCGAGCCAGCCGGCACCAGCGCCGCCATGGAAGCCGAATTGTACGCCGCCCGCGCCGCCCGCGACGCCGCCGACCACGTCAATGCCCTGGCCGCCTATGAGGCGGCGTTGCTGCTGGATTCCGCCCACCCCGATGCCCTGGCCGGCAAAGGCGCCATGTTGCGGGCCTTGGGCCGCGACCGCGACGCGCTGCCGGTCTTGCTGCGCGTTCTCGATCTCGACAGCCACCACCTGGAAGCACGGCTGGAACTGGCGCTGACCCTGCAAGGATTGGGACGGCCGGACGAAGCCCGCATCATCTTTGCCGCGCTGGTCCGCACCCCCGAGCCGCCGGCGCGGGCGTGGCACGGCTTGGCCCTGCTGTTATTGGCCGATGGCCATGAAGCCGCGGCGGAATCGGCACTGCGCCGGACCATGGCCCAGGCCCCCGACCTGATCGAAGCTCGCCTGCAATTGGCCGATCTGCTGGCCCGACGCATGGATCTGTCCGCCGCCACCGATCTGTATCACGATATTTTGGCCATGGATTGCGACAATGCCGCCGCCCTGACCGGGTTGGGCCAGGCGCTGATCGGCCTGGGCCGTCTGGACGAAGCCCAAGACCAGTTGGAACGTTCCCTGGCGATCATCCCCGACAATCCCCACGCCCATCTTGGCCGGGCCCGCCTCAATCTGCTGGGCGGCCATCTGCAAGGCGCCTGGGATGATCTGGAATGGCGCTGGCGGGCAGAGGGCCGCAAACGCCCGGAACCGCCGGGGCAAAGCTGGAATGGCGACGACGATCTGGCCGGCCGCACCATCTTGCTGTGGGCCGAACAAGGACTGGCCGAGATCATCCATCTGCTGCGCTATGTCCGCGAAATCGGCCAGCGGGCCGGCAAGGTCATCTTGGGCGTGCCGCAACCGCTGGTGCCGTTGGCCAAGGGACTGGACCGGGTTTTCGCGGTAATCGCCTCGGGCCAGCCCTTGCCGCGCGGGATCAAGGTCGATTACAACGCCTCGTTCAACGATCTGCCGCGCCTGTTCGGCACCTCGCTGGCCGGCATCCCCCCCGCGCCCTATCTTGCGCCGCCGCCGGGCCATTGCGTTCCGGTCGTGGCGCCGCCATCCGCCTTGTTGAAAGTGGGGCTGGCCTGGGCCGGCCCCCGCGCCGGCTGGAGCATTCCCTTTCCGCAGGTGATGGCCCTGTTCGGACATCCCGGCGCCGCCTTTTTCGGCCTGCAACTGGGCAACCGGGCCCAAGACGTGGCGCAGCTCGCCCATCCCGGTCTGATTACCGACCTGTCGCCAACCATTTCCAATTACGGCGATCTGGCCGGCCGCATCGCCGAAATGGATCTGATCATTACCGTCGATGGCGCCGTCGCCCATCTGGCCGGCGCTTTGGGAAAACCGGTCTGGGTCTTGCTGCCCGTCGCCGCCGATTGGCGGTGGATGCGCGGCCGCGACGATTCGCCCTGGTACGGCACCGCCCGATTGTTCCGGCAAAGCCGGGCCGGCGATTGGACCGCAACCATCAGCCAAGTGATGGCGGCGCTGGACGACAAACTGGCCGGCGAAAACGCCCGCCGCCAAAGCATGGCCCTGGCGCAAAGCGGCGAACGGGCGGCCCAGCGCGCCTTTTTGTCGACCCATTTGACCGCCGGCGACCTGTATGTCGATATCGGCTGCGGCGCCGACGGCACCCATGTGCTGGATACCGCCAGCCAGGAATTGGACGACATCCGGGTGTTGGCCGTCGACGCCCGCCCTGGCGAAGCCGACATCTTGGAAGATACCGTGGCCATTTCCGGCCTCTCCGACATCGTCACCGTCGAACGGGTCGCCATCGGCGCCGTATCGGCGCCGGTGACTGTCGCCGGCCGCAAACGTTCGGGCCGCGCCGTCTTTGCCTTGCCGACCTGGGTCAAGGCCGGGCAGCAATGTCTGCCGCTGGCCGACATGCTGGACCGCCACCCGGACCTGCGTGGCCGCCGCTTGGTGCTGCGCCTGGGGGCCAAGGGGGAAGAAGCCGCCATCTTGGCCGGTCTGGGATCGTACCTGCCGGCAATCATCGTTTTTCGCCATGCTGACGGCGGCGGCGCCGCCGCTCTGTTGAGCGAACGTGGCTATAAGCTGTTCGAATTCCCTGGCGCCATCGCCGCCGGTCCGGTGCGCCCGTTCAGCGGCGGCGCCGCCACGGTGCTGGCCGTGGCGCCGGACGTCGCGGTATCGGCGCTTTACGGCGATGCCGGCGACCCCACCTCACCAGCCAGCATGGCCAAGGCGTCAGCTCTGGCCGCCCGTCTGGCCGCCCAGGGCAATGCCGAACTGGCCAAGGGCCAGGCCAATCGCGCCGGCGCCACCTTTGCCCGCGCTTTGGCTCAAGATCCCGGCAATGTGGATGCCAACGCCAATTTGGGCGGATTGCTGCGCCGCATCGGTCGCGCCGATGCCGCCGCCGCCTGCTGGCGTCGCGCCCTGGCTGCCGGTGGCCCGCCCATGGTGCGGGCCAATCTGGCGAATGTCTTGCGGGAAAGCGGCCATCTGGAAGCGTCGGAAGCCACCTTCCTGCACGCCTTGACCACCATGCCCGACAACCCGGACCTGCTCTACGCCTTTGGCCTGCTGGAACGCGAACGCGGCCGGCCCAAGGAAGCCTTGGGCCTGTTCGAAAAGGCCGAAACCTTGCGCCCCGGCACCGTGCCCGGCGGCGAATTGGCCAGCGCCTTGCTGAAATCAGGCAATTTGGCCCGTGGCATGGCCGAAATGAGCCGTCGTCGTCCGGTTATGTTGCCGCCGGTGGACGCCAGCGAATGGGATGGCGGCCGCTTACAGGCGCGGACCATTTTGGTGCGCGACGAAAACGACGCCATCGACACCATCATGCTGTCGCGCTACATCCCCATGGTCGCCCTCCAGGGCGGGCTGGTGACGGTGGAATGCGTGCCGGAAGTGGCCCCCCTCCTGGCCGGACTGGCCGGGGTCGAACGGGTGATCGCCCGTGGCGAGCCCATCCCCGCCATGGACGCCACCGTGCGCCTGCTCGACGTGCCGCGCCTGCTGGGCACCACCTCGCGCACCACACCGCCGCGCAACGTGCCCTATCTGCATTTGCCCGAAGGCATGCTGCCGTTCCGCTTTCCCGGTGATCACCGTTTGCATGTGGGGCTGTCGTGGACCGGCAGCCGCCCCCGTGATCGCGGCGTCCCGCTCCCGGTGCTGATGCGTCTGGCGGCCGAGCCGGGGATTGATCTGGTCAGTCTGCAACGCGGCGACCGCGTCGCCGATCTGGTCGCCAGCGGCAATCGCTTGTTTGTCGAGGAAATGGGCACTCAATGCCGCGACCTCGGGCAATTGGCTTCAATCATCGCCGGTCTGGACCTGATCGTCACCGCCGACACGGTGGAAGCCCATCTGGCCGGCGCCCTGGGTAAGCCGGTCTGGGTGTTGTTGCCCCTGGGCAATGATTGGCGCTGGGTCGACGAACGCGACGACAGCGTTTGGTACCCGACCATGCGGGTGTTCCGTCAATCCCCCGACGGCAGTTGGACCCGCGCCATCACCCGCGTCAGCGAAGCCATGGCCGCCATGGCCGCCGGCAAGCGCAGCCGCGCCCATTAAACGACAAAAACCGCATTTTCGTCAGGCCGGAGATTTTAAAGACCAGTTGTATGGTGACGCGATAGTGTCATACCAAAATGATACCAACCCATTGTTTTTTCTTCACGCCGAGAAATCACGACACGGTTAATATTTCATACTGGAACTGCCGGGCCTGTTGGCTCGGCGGTTCGCCGTGATGCGATAGTATCATACCGACCAGCGAGAGGCTGGGCCGACACAGCCCAGAGTCTGAGAACCGCAACTCAACTGCTCTACATCAGCCATTGGTAATGCTAATCGGGGAATCACCTGACATCAGGCTTCCTGGTACAACTTACCGCCACGGAGCAGATCTACAAGGAAATCGGTGGACATCACCAATGGCGTCTTGCTGGACGTGTCGGTCGAGTGGCGGATTCCCAGCTCATCGGCGATACGGCGAGTCTCGCACCGTTCCAGGGGGAACTGCTCGCGGATGTCCGTAACGTCGTCACACCAGTCAAGATGCATGAACAAACGCCATCCGATGTCCGAGAGGAAATGATGGATGCGACCGGTTTTATAACCGACCACTCGATGGGAGCGCCCCCTGGACGCGACATCATAAATCGCCAGCCAGGGCCGATAATCAGCCCCCCGTCCCTGGCCTCGTCCCTCCTTGTACAGGCGGGTGATCTTGTCTTCATCAACGGACCATCGCCGGTACGCCATGACGGAGGCCTCCGCGAACGGGACTTCCTCCACGATACGCCGATCAATCACCGACGCAAGAGCTAGGATGACGCTCTTTTATCCAGGATGATAGTTTATTATCAAGGATGAGACTTTATTATCTGCAATCACAACCTGTATGGTGAGGCAATTGTTTCATACTGAAATAGCACCAAGTCATTGATTTTTCGTCACGCTGAAAATTCACGACATGGTTAATGTTTCATACTGGAAACGCTGGACCTGTTGGCCTAGAGCATTTTCCGCTCAATCACGGTCATATCCGGCAGCGGCGAAGAAGTTCTCGCACTCGGCAGGGGTGAAGGCGTCTA
>NZ_JAGTUF010000060.1 GCF_018224925.1 Magnetospirillum sulfuroxidans
CTGGCTCAGACGCGCACGGTCCAGGGTGCCCAGGTCGCTTTGGGCGGCGGCGCCATCGTCGCCACGGCGATGGAGGCGGCCAATCAGGTGCGCGACGTGCTGCCGATAATCGACGCCATTCGCCAGTACTCACCGTGGCTGGTGCTGGCGGCCGTGGCCATCGGCATCGGCATCATGGTGTGGGCGCGGATCGACGACCGCGCCCAGGGCCTGCGCTGATGTGGGGCCTGTTAACCTCTGACTTGGGCTTGCGGCTGGCCAAGTGGGCCGCCATGGGGGGTGAGTGTAACTCAGTCACTTTGTATCGCCCAGAAGGGAGGCGGTCACACAAAGTTATCCTGTATCGGACAGCATCAGGCCGACCCCTTGCAACTGATTGCCGGCGCGGAGCTGCCACAGGTGAACCATCTCATGTGCCTGCCTGCGTGACAGGTGTTCCCGGTCGGTGCGCGCGCCGCAGGTGTCTGTTGGGTAAGGAGAGGCGCCAGCTAGGCCGACGCCCCGTCACGTTGGCCGTCAGGCCGCGTCGTCTTCGTTGATCTGCAGCGGATGAACTGAACCGCCCCGGGTTTGCCGGAGGCCATTTGGTTTGAGTTACGCGGCCACGGGCTGGCGAGCCAGCATGGCGTAA
>NZ_JAGTUF010000006.1 GCF_018224925.1 Magnetospirillum sulfuroxidans
CGCGCCCCCCCCTCCGAACTCAGCAGGAGAAGCGAATCACGATGCAGCCTCAGATGAAAGGGTTTTTCCGCAGCCTGTTAAACGCTGACATCGACCATTTTGCCCAGAGCATTCTGGGCATGGGATTGGGCGGGCGGCTGGCCCTCGGCGGCGGCGGTTACCAATTGGACGACGGCAGCGTCTTGCTGTGCCGCATGGCGCAGCATGCGCATGCCCAAATCCTGACCAAGATGGCCTTTCCAGCCGGCCAGGGACAATTCGGTCATACCGGTGACGTCCATGGGTCACGTCCCTTTGCGCACAGAGTGTGGATGTCTCTTTATACCACAAAACACGGTCTATTTTCAGGTTCCGAAGGTATGAGCATGCTATAACCGTGCAAGCCATCGGGGGCGAAACACGGACGTGTTCATGGATAATCTGATCGTCATCGTTTTCGGCCTGACCTATTTGGGCATGGCCCTGGGGCGGGTGCCCGGCCTGACGCTTGACCGCACCGGGATCGCGTTGATTGGCGCCGTGGCGCTGCTGGCTTCCGGCCGGGTCGGGGTTGGGGATGCCGGCGCCGCCATCGACATGCCGACATTGTTGCTGTTGTTCGCCTTGATGCTGATCTCGGCCCAATTTCAAGAAGCCGGTCTTTACCGTGTCGTCGCCGGCAAGGTGGCGGTGTCGGCGGGCAGCGCCAACCGTCTGTTGCTGCTGACCATTCTGGCCGCCGGCCTGTTGGCGGCGATCTTGGCCAACGACATCGTGGTTTTCGCCATGGCCCCCATGTTGATCGAGGGGATCAAGGGGCGTGGCATGGATCCGCGGCCGTTCTTGCTGGGGTTGGCGGGCGGGGCCAATGCCGGCAGCGCCATCACCATCATCGGCAACCCGCAAAATATTCTGATCGGTCAGGTGGGCGACCTGGATTTCTGGCAATTCATCGCCGCCTGTGGGGTGCCGGCGCTGGTTTCCATGCTGCTGGTGTTCTGGTGTGTCCGCTTGTTCTGGCGGCGGGAACTGGCGGTGCCGCCGGTGCCGGCGGCGGAGGGTCTGGTGCCGCGCCTTGATTATTGGCAGACCGCCAAGGGGGTGGCGGCGGTGGGCGCCTTGCTGGCCCTGTTCGCCACCGACCTGCCGCGCGAAGTGGGGGCGTTGGCGGTGGCGGCGCCGCTGTTGCTGTCGCGGCGCTTGGCCAGCCGCGACATGATCGGCACGGTGGATTGGCACCTTTTGCTGCTGTTCGCCTGTCTGTTCGTGGTCACCGACGCCTTTGCCGCCACCAATTGGGCGGCCAGTGGGGTGGAATGGCTGGCGGAACGGCAATGGCTGCCGGACCGGATCGGAGTGATGGCGCCGATGCTGACGCTGGCTTCCAACACGATCGGCAATGTGCCGGCGGTGATGTTGATTTTGTCCATGTGGCCGATCGAAGGCAGTGGGCCGCTTTACGGGCTGGCGCTGTTATCGACCTTGGCCGGCAATCTGTTGCTGGTGGGATCACTGGCCAACATCATCGTGGCCGAGCGCGCCGCCGCCAGTGGCGTGCGTCTGGGCTTTCTTGACTTCGCCAAGGCCGGTATCCCCATGACCTTGGCCTCGCTGGCGGTGGCGGCGGCGTGGCTGTTGCTGGGCGGCTGGATGAATTGGTGAAGCCCGGTCTATAGAATGCGGCTGGCGATGACGCGGGCGGTTTTCCAGGCGTCGGCGTCGCCACGGACGAAGGCTTCGGCGATGGCGCCTTCCTTCAACAAGGCCAGTTGGCGGGCGGTGTCGATGGCCAAGCCGGCTTGGGCGCACAAAAGAACCAGATGGTCGAGAACGGCTTGTTTATGACCGGCGGCTTGCCGATGAAGGGGGTGATCGGCGGCGACGAACTCGCCGGCGGCACGGACGAAGGCGCAGCCGACGAAATCAGGCCCCAGCGGTTGGGCCGCCCCGCCGATCCATTCGCCGACAGCATCGAACATGGCCAGCAATTGCTGTTTGGGATCAGGGCCGCCGATGGCCCGCATGCGGTCGAAGAGCCAGCGTCGAAACAAGGCGTCGCGATGGGCCAGCGCGGCGGCGATCAACGCTTCTTTCGAGGCGAAATGGCTGTATAGCGTCATCTTGCTGGTTTCGGCCTCGGCCAGGATGGCGGCGATGCCGGTGGCGTGAAAGCCGTCGCGCAGAAAGAGGCGAAGGGCGGCTTTAACAAGGTCGTCACGGCGCGATGGCGGGGCCAAGAAACTCTCCGGTCCAACGAGAGGATGATGTTGCGATCATAGGCGCGGTGGTGTGGATTGACAATAACTGACCGGTCAGTATAGAAAGGGGCGTGGCAACCGGAGGATGGATGATGCGTGGGCTGCAAAGATTGAAAGGCGGCGGCACTCTGCCGCCGCGGCCGCTGCTCAAACAGGTGTTGGCGGCGTGGTTCGGCGGATTATTGGCCATTGCCGCTATGGGTGGATTGACCGAATGGACCGCGACACCATGGCTGATGGCCCCGTTCGGGGCCACCGCCGTGATTGTTTTCGGCCTGCCCGATTCGCCCTTGGCCCAGCCGCGCAACGTCATCTTTGGCCATCTGCTATCGACAGTGATCGGTCTGGTGGCGCTGAAACTGGCGGGGCCGCATTGGTGGTCGATGGCGATGGCCGTGGCTACCGCCATCGCCGTCATGCAAGTCAGCCGCACAGTGCATCCGCCGGCCGGGGCCAATCCGCTGGTGGTCATGCTCGGGGGGGCGGATTGGGGCTTTTTGGTCAGTCCGGTGCTGATCGGGACATTGGTCATGGTCGCGGTCGCCCTTGCCAGCAATAACGTATTGGCGGGCCGCCGCTATCCGCTTTACTGGGGGCTGCCCAATTGGCGGGCCGGGTCATAGCCATCGCGGCGGGCGGCCAGCAAAATCTCGGCACAGGCGACGGCGTCGGACAGGGCGTCGTGGTGATTGAGCGGCTGGGCGAGAAAGCGGCAGACGTCGGGCAGTTTGGTCGGGCGCAGGTTCCACACCTCTCGGGCGGCGCGTACGGTACAGACGAACGGCGTTAACGGCGCCGGATAGCCATAGGCCCGACAGCATTCGGCCAGAACCCCTTTATCGAAGGGGGCGTTATGGGCGACCAGGAACGGCGCCTCGCTGATCAAGCCGCGGATTTCGGGCCAGAAATGGCCGAAATCGGGCTGGTCCTTGACCTGATCCCAGGTGATGCCGTGGATATGGGTAAACAGCATGGTCTGGCGCGGCGGCCGAATCAGCCGGTACCAGGTGTCGGCGATCTTGCCGTTTCGCACCAGGGCCAGGGCCAGGGAACAGGCGCTGTCGCGGCCATTATCGGCCGTTTCGAAATCAAGGGCGATGAAATCGGTCATCGGGGCTGAGAGGTCTTTCTTCCGGTTTCTTCGGCCCGGGTGGTGACCAGGGCGCTGTTATAGGCGTTCAAGGCGTCACTCAGATGAATCCAGCCCGCGAATATTTCGGTGTCGTCATGGCTCACCACCGCCATGTGGGCTTCGTGGAGCCGCTGCATGGTGTCGATGGCGGTGCCGATGTCATCCTCCAGGCTAAGGACCGGGGGATGCAGACGGGCGACGTCTTGGGCATTGAGCAGATCGTCCAGGTCCGAATCAAAGGCGGTTTCGGCCAGATCGGCCAAGGTGATGCTGCCGATCAGGATGCCGCCGTCGCACAAGACGAACACCTCGCCTTCGGGCCGGGCCTGCAACAACTGGCGGACATGGCCCAGCCGGGCTTGCCGCGGCACGGTGACGGCGTCGCGCTTGACCACATCGGCGACTTTCAAATTCTTCAGAATGCGGCTTTCGGCGCCGGCTTCCAGATCGATGCCGCGCCGCGACAATTGCCAGTGAAAGAACGATCCGCGCCCGGTGATCTGGCTTAACAGCACATTGGCGACGACGCTGGCCAGCATGACGGCGACGGTGACTTGATAATCTCCGGTCAGTTCAAACACGATCAAGGTGGTGGAAATCGGCGCTCCCAGCACCGCCGAGGCCAAGGCTCCCATGCCGACCAGGGCATAGATGCCGGGGACCGAGGCGAGGGTGGGGGACAGGTCGCCGATGGCGAAGCCGAACAATCCGCCCAGCATGGCGCCAAGGACCAAGGCCGGGCCAAAGACGCCGCCGGCCAATCCAGACCCCAGGGAAATGGCGGTGGCCGCCAGTTTGGCCAGCAACAGCGCCGCCAACAGGCCCGGACCGATCAACGCTTTCAGGCTGTCATCGGTGATGTCGTAGCCGACGCCCAAGACCTGGGGAAAGGCCAGGGCGATCACCCCGACGGCGAAGCCGCCGACGGCGGGGCGCAGAAAGGCGGGGCCAGGCAGGCGGGACATCTGGCTTTCGCTCAGGCGGACCAGATGCATGAACACGACGGCGGTCAGGGCGCAGGCGATGCCCAGGCCGGCGAAGGCGGGGAATTCGGCCCAGGTGCCCAGATGCATAGCGGGGATGGAAAAGGCGGGATAATTGCCGAACCAGCCCCGCGACACCATGGTCGCGGTGACCGAGGCGATCACCACCGGGGCGAAGGCCGACAGGGCGTAATGACCGACCACGACCTCGTGCGCGAACAAGGCGCCGGCAATGGGGGCATTGAACGACGCCGCGACGGCGGCGGCGACGCCACAGCCGAGCAATGAGCGCGACAGGTTGCGGCCCAGACGCAGGCGCGCGGCGATCCAACTGGCGATGGAGCCGCCCAGATGCACGGCCGGTCCTTCCCGTCCGACCGAGGCGCCGACGCCAATGGAGAGAGCCGAGGTCAAGGCCGCCGCCAAACCGGGCTTTAACGGCATATGGCCGCCATGCAGGGCGGCGGCTTCCATGACGTTGGCGACTCCTTGCGGCCGGCCGCCGGGCAACAGCCAATGGGCCAGGGCGCCGACGGCCAAGCCGCCCAAGCTGGGGATCAGCAAGATCTGCCACCACGGCAAAAGGGCGGCGGCATCATAAAGCCGTTCCGACGCCGTGCCCCAGGTCAGCCATTGAAGCAGGCCGATCAATTCGCGGAAGCCGACGACGGCGCAGCCCACCGTCAGCCCGGCGAACAAGGCCATGAAGGCCAGCACCAGCTGATCGTTGCGCAACAGCCGGCGGGACGCCTTGAGCAGCAGGCTGGGGCGGAACCGACGGGGCATGTGCCCTAGATATCCTCGAATTCGATGACGTTGGTGGTGGTCAGGTCGTCTTGGCTGGAGACGTGGTTGCGGCCCTGGCGCTTGGCCAGATACAACGCTTCGTCGGCACGGTGGACAAAGGCGCCCAGGGTTTCGCCGAATTCATATTCGGCCACCCCCACCGACAGCGTCACCTGTCCCAGCACCTGACCGGTGCGGCGGTTCAACACCTTGCGTCCGGCCACCTGACGGCGCACCGTCTCGGCCACGGCGACGCCGTCCTTGAGACGGGTGTCGGGCAAGATGATGGCGAATTCCTCGCCGCCATAGCGGGCGGCGGTATCCTTGCCCTTGATGCAGTCTTGGATGGTGCGGGCGACCAGTTTCAACACCTGATCGCCCAGCATGTGGCCGTGGCTGTCGTTGAATTGCTTGAAGAAATCAATGTCGATCATCAGCAGCGACAGGAATTTGCGTTCTTCCTCGGATTCCAGGGCCGATTCGCGCAAGCTGATGTCGAAGAGTTTGCGATTGGCCAATCCGGTCAGGGCGTCGGTGGTGGCCTCGCGCTTCAACTGGTCCAGATCCTCGCGCAGGCGGGCAATCTCGCCCGAGCTGGTTTCCAGGCGTTCTTCCAGTTGGCGGTTGACCTCGATCATCACCTTGGTTTCATCCAAGATGGATTTGACCAGCACCCCCAATTCCGGGCCGGGGGTCGGGCAATCCAGCTCGCCGCTGAAATTTTCCAGGGCATTGCCGTATTGGATGGCGCCTTGGCTGGCGGTGGACAGATATTCCATCACCCGAGCCACCGCGTCTTCGATTCGCTTGCCGACGGCGCGTAATTCGGCCTCGTGTTGCGACATGCCGAAAAAGCGTTCGTGCAATTCGCCGCAAATGGTGTCGGTGAATTTCTGCCCCGAGCGCAAGATGCCATTGATGGCCTTGGTCAATTCGGGGTCGCGGTCGGCGACGAAGGCGTACCAGACAATGAAATTGTTGGGATGGGCGGGGACGCCATAGCGATCCATCATGCCCATGGCGGCGCGGGCGCAATGGGCGGCGATATCGACCGGATCGGTAAAGGTGATCATGGCGGCGATCCTAATTGCATTGGCCGATGGATCCCTCGGCGCACAGGCGTTGACCATCGGTCCAACGAGCCCCCGACAGGTCGGCGTTCAAGAAATCGGCGCCTTGAAGCCGGGCGCCGGTGAGGTCGGCTCCGCGCAACTGAGCGCGAAAGAAACGGGTGCGGCGCAGATCGGCCTGTTTCAACGAGGCGTTGCTCAGGTCGGCCTTGGTGAAATCAGCTTCGACAAAGATGCCGCCATCCAGGTTCGCCCCGCTCATTTCCGCGCTGACGAAGCGGGCGCGGTAAGCGTCGGCGCCGGTCAGTGTGGTCGCTTTCAAGATGCTGCGCTGAAAACTGGTCTCGCGCAGGCGGGCGCCGGTCAGGTCATGGCCGGACAAATCGCGGCTATCGGCGTAACAGCGCTGCCAATCCACCTTGGGCGCGGCCGGGGCGTTGCAATCCGCCGCTTGGGCGATCGCGGAGACGGTAAGGAAGGCCGTCAGGATGGAAAGAAGAAGGGTTTGTCGCATATCTCTTTTTTAGACGCCTGTCGCCTGTGGCGGAAGTACTATTTCCGCTTGTCGGCGCATGGTTTACCTGCGGCTCGCCGAAGCGTAGTCTGTTGTGACGGTCCCATGACCAGGAAATTCCAACCATGACCGAGATTGCCGCCGATACCGCTCTTGCTCAGGCCGAAGCTCATTGGCTGGCCGGGGAAGCGCAACAAGCCCGAGAAGGTTTCCGCCGCGCCCGCATGCTGTTCCATCAGTCCGCCGACGCGATGGCGGAAGCCCATGCCCTGGCCCTGCTTGGCGATTTCGAGGCCGAGCACGACCATTGGGACGACGCGGCCACCGCTTATGCCGAGGCGCGGATGCTGTACACCCGCTTGGGCGATCAGCATGGCCAGGGCGGCATGCTGGTGCGCTTGGGACGGTTGGGGCAGCAACGCGGACGACTGACCGAGGCCGAACAATATTTTCTATCCGCGCACGAGGTGTTCGCCGCCGCCGGCGATCTGTCGGGCATGGCCCATGTGGCCAAGCGGCGCGGTCATTTGGCCCGCGATCAGGGTCGCCACGATGTCGCCCTTGATCATTATCACCACGCCCTCGAACTGTACCGGCGGGCCGGCGACACCTTGGGTCAAGCCAATGTGCTGAAGGGATTGGCTTCGTTGCACCGCCGGCTGGGGCATGGCGACAAGGCGCATCAGAATTTCGAGGAAGCTCGCGATCTTTACGCCCAGGCCGGCGATGTTCTGGGCGAGGCGGCGGCCTGTCGTGGTTTGGGCCATCTGCTGCGCCAGTTGGGCGACCACGAAGGGGCGGTCAAGGCATTGGACGCGGCCCGTCACCTTTACGCCGCCATGGGGCATTTGAAGGCCGAGGCGGAAACCCGGTTGGAACTGGCCGAAGACATGGCGATGTCTGATCCGGCCAAGGCGCGGGCCCATCGCAAGCATGCCCAGGATCTCTTCACCCGCCTGGGCGATCACGATCAGGCCGCCGCCATCACGGTGGCGTGAAGCCGCCGCCGCCCGGAGTTTCCACCACCAAGGTGTCGCCGGCTTCGACCTGGACCTGTGCGGTGCCGGGCAGCATTTCGATGCGGCCGTCGGCCCGTTCCACCCGGTTCTCGCCCTTTTGCCCATCGCCGCCGCCGCCCAGACCGAAGGGGGCGACACGGCGACGGTTGGACAAAATGGCGGCGGTCATCGGTTCTTGGAATTTCAGCCGGCGGATGACGCCGTCGCCGCCGCGCCATTGGCCGTCCCCGCCCGAGCCCCGGCGAATGGCGAAGCCATCCACCAGCACCGGATACCGCCATTCCAGAACCTCCGGGTCGGTCAGGCGTGAATTGGTCATGTGGGTCTGCACGGCGCTGGCCCCGGAAAAACCCGGCCCGGCCCCGGCGCCGCCGCAGATGGTTTCGTAATATTGGCGGCTGTCGTCGCCAAAGGTCAGGTTATTCATGGTTCCCTGGCTGGCGGCCATCACCCCCAAGGCCGCCATCAGACAATCGACCACCGCCTGACTGGTTTCCACGTTGCCGGCGACCACCGCCGCCGGCGCGGTCGGGGCCAGCATCGAGCCTTCGGGGATGATGATCTCCAGCGGTTTCAGGCAGCCTTCGTTCAGGGGAATGGCGTCATCGACGATGCAGCGGAACACATAGAGCACCGCCGCCCCGGTAATGGATTTCGGCGCGTTGGCGTTGCCGGGGCGTTGGGCGCTGGTGCCGGTGAAATCGATGCGGGCGCGGCGGTGGGCGGGGTCGATGACGATGGCCACCCGGATCACGGCGCCATCATCCATTTCCACGGCAAAGCTGCCGTTTTTCAGTTTGGCGATGGCCCGGCGGACCGCTTCCTCGGCATTGTCTTGCACGTGCCCCATATAGGCGGTGACGGTATCGCGGCCGTATTGCTCGCACAGCCGGATCAGTTCCGTCGCCCCTTTTTCGTTGGCGGCCAATTGCGCCTGAAGGTCGGCGATGTTCTGGGCGATGTTGCGAGCGGGGAAGGGGCCGGACCGCAACAATTCCTCCAAAGCGTGCTGGCGGAAATGCCCGGCCTCGACCACGGCGAAATCATCGATCAGCACGCCCTCCTGATCGATGGAGGTGGAATTGGGTGGCATGGAACCGGGGGTGATGCCGCCGATATCAGCGTGATGTCCGCGCGACGCTACATAAAACAACGGGCGCCCATCGACGAAGACCGGGGTGATGACGGTGACGTCGGGCAGGTGGGTGCCGCCGTTATAGGGGGAATTGAGGGCGAAGGAATCGCCGGGACGCAAGGCGCCGGCGCGGGAACGCATGATCGTGCGCACCGATTCGCCCATGGAGCCCAAATGCACCGGAATATGCGGGGCATTGGCCACCAGCCCGCCTTGGCTATCGAAGATGGCGCAGGAAAAATCCAGGCGTTCCTTGATGTTGACGGAATGAGCGGTGTTGGCCAGCACCGCCCCCATCTGTTCGGCCACGCTCATGAACAGATTGTTGAAGATTTCCAGCAAAACCGGGTCGGCTTGGGTGCCGGCGGCAAAGGATTGCGGACGTGGGGCGATGCGGCGCAACAACAGATGGCCTTGCGGCACGATTTCACCGCGCCAGCCCGGCTCGATGACGGTGGTCGCGGTGGCTTCGACGATGATGGCCGGACCATCGATCCGATGGCCGGGGCGCAGATGCGCGCGTTCGAAGACGTGGGTCTGGCGCCATTGGCCCTGGCAGAACATCCGGGTCTGCTCCGTCGCGGCGGCGGCGGCGGTGGCGGCGGGCAAATCGGGCATGGTGACGGCTTGACCGCCGCCAGCCACTTCGACGGCCACCGATTCGGCCACCAGCGGGCGGTTGGGCAAGATAAAGCCGAAGCGGGCGCGGTGGGCATCGGTAAAGGCGGCCGCCAATGTCGCCTGATCGCCAAAGGCGATGTCCAAGGCGGTATCCGAACCGTGGTACTTCAGTTTGACGGTGCGGGTGGCGCTCATGTCCAGGCGCTCGATTCCTTGGCGTTCCAACTCGCAACGGGCAATGGCTTCGATATCAGCCATGGCGCGGTTGACCGCCGGCATGGCGGCGGCGTCCAGAACCATCTCGACGGTGCGTTCCTTCAGCACCCGCAGATCGGCGAGCCCCATGCCATAGGCCGACAGCACGCCGGCCAGCGGGTGCAAGATGATGCTGTCCATGGCCAAGGAATCGGCGACCAGACAGGCATGCTGACCGCCGGCGCCGCCGAAGCAGGCCAAGGCATGACGACCGACATCGTGGCCGCGGGCCACGCTGACATGCTTGATGGCGTTGGCCATGTTGAGCACGGCGATGGCCAAAAAGCCCTCGGCCACCTGTTCGGGGCTGCGCCCGGTTTGCGCCGCCAAGGCGGCGAAACCATCCTGGGCGGCTTGGAGGTTCAGGGGCTGGTCGGCGGTGGGGCCGAAGACATGGGGAAAGAAAGCGGGGTGAATTTTGCCGAGCACGACATTGCAATCGGTCACCGTCAGCGGGCCGCCGCGCCGATAGCAGGCCGGGCCGGGATTGGCCCCGGCCGAATGCGGGCCGACGCGGAAGCGGGCGCCGTCATAGGTCAGGATCGAGCCGCCGCCGGCCGCCACGGTATGGATATCCATGATCGGGGCGCGCAGGCGGATGCCGGCGACCATGGTGTCGAAGCTGCGTTCGAAGCTGCCGTCATAATGCCAGACATCGGTGGAGGTGCCGCCCATGTCGAAACCGATCAGACGGGAAAATCCGGCCTGGGCGCTGGTGGCGACGCCGCCGACCACGCCGCCGGCCGGCCCCGACAAAATGGCGTCCTTGCCCTGGAAGCGGCGGGCGTCGGTCAACCCGCCGGAGCTTTGCATGAACATCAGCTTCGACCCGCCCAATTCGGCCGCCACCTGTTCGACATAGCGGCGCAGGATGGGGGACAAATAGGCATCGACCACGGTGGTGTCTCCGCGCCCGATCAGCTTCATCAGCGGACTGGCTTCGTGTGACAGGCTGATCTGGGGAAAACCCAGGTCGCGGGCCAGCCGGCCCAAATGGCGTTCATGTTCGGGGAAGCGATAGCCGTGCATCAAAACGATGGCGACAGCGCGATATCCGGCGGCGTGGGCGGCGGCAAGAGCGGCCTGGGCGCCGTCCAGATCCAGCCCTTCAATCACGGCGCCGCGCGGGCCGATGCGCTCGGTCACTTCGATGACGTGGGAATACAGCATTTCCGGCAGCTGAATGGCGCGGGCGAACAGATCGGGGCGGTTTTGCTGACCGATGCGCAAGGCATCGGCGAAGCCGGCGGTGGTGACCAGGACACAGGGTTCGCCCCGGCGTTCCAAAAGTGCGTTGGTGGCCACCGTGGTGCCCATCTTTACCGCCGCCACCCGTTCCGGCGGGATGGCCTCGCCGGCTTTCAAGCCCAAGCATCGACGGATGCCGGCGATGGCGGCGTCGGCGTAATGTTCGGGATCTTCCGACAACAATTTCAGCGTCGCGAGCGTCCCATCGGGATCACGGGCGACGATGTCGGTGAAGGTGCCACCGCGATCAATCCAAAATTGCCATCCGCCCATGGGTGCTCCTTAGGCCTAAGAGGGGAGATGCTACTCCAGCTTCAACCCTTGGGAAAGGCGACTTGCGCCATTGGTCGCAAGTCGTTCGCCCAACGTGTAGTCCGGGTATCCCTTGGTGATGTGGCAAAAATTTGCACAAAGAGTATGGTTGCTCTTAATAGAACTAAGGTATGTCCTTTGAGGGGGCCGAGATGATGAAATTACTCCATTCCATGGCGATCGCCGTTCGGTTGTGGGTTATCGTCGGCTTGACAGTTGCTGGTTTCGCCATCGCCTTTGTCACCGAGATCACCCAATTGTCCACTGACACCATGCAGGCCCGTCAGGCCAAGGTGCGCAACGTCATCGAGGCCGCCTCGGGCACTGTCGGCCACTTTACCGCCTTGGCGGAAAAGGGCGAGATGACGCGCGAACAGGCGCAAGCTTCGGCCATCGGCGCCATCAAGGCCATGCGTTATGACGGCACCGAATATGTGTGGATCAACTCGTTGGATGGCCTGATGGTCATGCACCCGACCAATCCCAAGCTGGAAGGCCAGGAATTATTCGGTCTTAAGGACCCGACCGGCAAATTGTTCTTTAAAGAGATGGTCGATGTGGTCCGGGCCAAGGGCGAAGGCGTGGTCGAATACATGTGGCCGAAGCCCGGTTCGGACCAGCCCGTGCCCAAGGTGTCCTATGTCAAGGGCGTGCCGGGCTGGAACTGGCTTTTGGGATCGGGCGTCTATGTGGATGACGTCGCCGTGGCGGTGCGCGAACGGGCGATCACCCGCGGATTGCAGACCGCCTTGGGCATCGTGCTGCTGACCTTGGCGGTGGTGGTCATCGCCCGCTCGATCAGCAATCCGCTCAAGCGCCTGACCGTGACCATGAATGAACTGTCCCATGGTCGGCTGGATATCGCCGTTCCCGACCTCGATAAAGGGGCGGAAATCGGCGCCATGGCGCAATCCATCGCCGTGTTCAAGGATAACGCCGTCGCCATGCGCCGCATGCAAGAGGAACGGGCCGAGGCGGAACAGCAGGTCGAGGCCGAGCGCCGGGCCCTGCGCCTGAAGATGGCGGGTGATTTCGAAGCTTCGGTCAAGCATGTGGTCAGCATGGTCGGTCAATCGGCCCAGGCGCTGAAAGGCACCGCCCAAGCCATGAGCGACAATGCCGACGATACCGCCGGCAAGTCGCAAGCGGTGGCGGTTGCCGCCGAACAGGCGACGGCGAATGTGCAGACGGTGGCGGTGGCGACCGAGGAATTGTCGGCTTCGATTCAGGAAATCTCGTGTCAGGTGCATCGCTCGGCCTCGATCGCTCAAAACGCCGTGGAGGCGGCCGAGCGGACCAATGACACCGTTCGCGGCTTGGCCGAAGCCGCCGGCCGTATCGGTCAGGTGGTCGGCATGATCAACACCATCGCCAGCCAGACCAATTTGTTGGCGCTTAACGCCACCATCGAGGCGGCACGGGCCGGTGACGCCGGCAAGGGCTTCGCCGTGGTCGCCAACGAAGTGAAATCCCTGGCCAATCAGACGGCGAAGGCCACCGACGAGATCGTCGCCCAGGTTCAGGCGGTGCAAGCCGCCACTGGCGACGCGGTCAAGGCCATTGGCGAAATCAGCCATGTCATTGCCGAAATCAACGAGATTTCAGGCTCGATCGCCGCCGCCATCGAGGAACAAGGGGCGGCGACCCAGGAAATCTCACGCAATACCCAGCAAGCGGCCCAGGGCACCCAAAATGTGTCCGATAATGTGACCGGGGTGCGGCAGGTGGCCGATGAAACCGGGCGTTCGGCCGGTAATCTGTTGGATCAGGCGCAAAACCTGTCGGCAGAAGCCGGGCAATTGTCGACGGCGGTGGATCGCTTCTTGTCAGAGGTGCGGGCGGCGTGATGGCGTGGTAAAAGTCTGGGCAGGATTTCAGCAAGGGACCTGCCCGCTTTGCCAGCCACCCCCGAGGACTTATTCGCCTGTTTCGACCGCCTGGATATCGCGGTGACCACCCACCACCATCCGCCGGCCTATACCGTCGCGCAAGGCAATGCCGTCTGGGCCGACATTCCCGGCATTCACTGCAAAAATCTATTCCTGAAGGATGGGAAGGGCAAATTGTGGCTGGTGGTCGCCCCGGCCCATGTCCGTATCGACCTCAAGCGCCTGCCCGCTCGTATTGGCGCCGCCCGGCTGTCCTTTGCCTCGGCGGAAATGCTGGCCGAGGTGTTGGGGGTGGAGCCGGGTTCGGTGACGCCCTTCGCCCTGATCAACGATGGCGAAAAGCGGGTTACTCCGGTTCTGGATGCCTGGATGATGGCGCAGCCGCTTTTGAATTATCACCCCTTGCGTAACCATATGACGACAACCATCACCGCCGACGGCTTTCGTCGGTTCTTGGCCCATACGGGCCATGTGGCGGATGTGGTGGCCGTGCAGGAGCAGGTATGAAGCCGGCGGATGAACAGATGATTTCAGGGCCGGCGGGGCCAGAGCGGATCGGGGATCTGCGCAAGGAACTGGCCGCGCGCGGCTTGACCGGCTTCATCGTGCCGCGCGCCGACGAACATCAGGGCGAATATGTCCCGGCATCGGCCCAGCGTCTGGCTTGGCTGACCGGCTTCACCGGCTCTGCCGGCATGGCGGTGGTGCTGCATGGCCGCGCCGCCATTTTCATCGACGGCCGCTATACGCTGCAAGTGACGCAAGAAGTCGATGCGGCGCGTTTCGAAATTCGCCACATGGTCGAGCAGCCGGTACAGCGCTGGCTGGGCCAGGCCCTGACCGCCGGCGACCGCTTGGGCTTTGATCCTTGGCTGCACACCGCCGAACAGGCCGAAACCTTGCGCCAGGTCTGTGAACGGGCGGGGGCCGAACTGGTGGCGTGCGCCGACAATCCGCTGGATGCGGTGTGGCATGACCGGCCGCCGCCGCCGTGCCGGCCGGTTGTCGCCCATCCCTTGCGTTTCGCCGGGCGGAGCGCGACGGAAAAACGGCTGGCCCTGTCCGACAGTTTGCAGGCTGATCATCTGGATGGCGCGGTGCTCACCGATCCGGCGTCGATCGCCTGGCTGCTCAATATTCGCGGCGACGACGTCGCCTATGTCCCGCTGCCCCTGTCGTTCGCCATCCTTCATGGCGATGGCGGCGTCGAGCTGTTCATGGACCCGGCCAAGATCAATCCGGCCTTGGTCGATCATCTGGGGGACGGGGTGCGCCTGTTTCCGCCGGCCCACTTCACCACCCGGCTGGCGGCGTTGCGCGGGCGGATCCGGGTGGATAAAAGCACGGCGCCGATGGCGGTGGTCCAGGTTCTGCGGGATAAGGACATCACCGTCGACATGGCTGGCGATCCCTGCGCGCTGCCGAAAGCGTGCAAGAATCCGGTGGAATTGGCCGGCGCCCGTGCCGCGCATGTGCGCGACGCTGTCGCCATGATTCGCTTTCTCGCATGGCTGGAGGCCGAGGACGACGTGGACGAAGCCGCTGCCGCCGAGCGCTTGTACCAGTTCCGGGCCGAGGGCGAGCATTTTCGCGGCCTGTCCTTTCCCACCATCGCCGGGGCGGGGCCGAACGGCGCCATCGTGCATTACCGTTCTTCGCCGGCGACCAACCGCAAGCTGCTGCCCGGCCAGTTATTCCTGCTGGATTCCGGCGCGCAATATCTGGACGGCACCACCGATGTCACCCGGACCATGGCCGTCGGCGGCGCCGGCGCCGAGGAATGCGAGCGCTTCACCCTGGTGCTGAAAGGCCATATCGCCATCGCCACCGCCCTGTTCCCCCAAGGCACCACCGGCAGCCAGCTTGATATGTTGGCGCGGCGGGCGTTGTGGGCGCGGGGGCTGGATTACGACCATGGCACCGGCCACGGCGTCGGCTCGTATCTGTCGGTGCATGAAGGCCCGCAACGCATTTCCAAGGTCGGCGCCGGGGCGGTGCCGCTGCGGGTCGGCATGGTGGTGTCGAACGAGCCCGGCTATTACAAGGCCGGGGCTTACGGCATTCGCATCGAGGCCCTGGTGGCGGTGGAGGAACGACCGCTTCCGGCCGGCGGCGAACGGCCGTTACTGGGCTTCGAGACCCTGACCCTGGTGCCCATTGATCGCCGGCTGATCGTGGTGGATCTGCTGGATGCGGGGGAACGGGCTTGGATCGATTGCTATCACGGCCGGATCCGCGACGAAATCGGCCCCTTGGTGGACGACGACACCCGGACTTGGCTGTGCCGGGCGACGGCGTCGCTTTAAAGCCATCTTGCTTGCGCGGGCGCCAAGGTGTAGGTGAAGCGTATGGCTTCACCTCCGCTTCTGTCGCTGCGCGACGTCCGCCTGACCTTTGGCGGCACCCCCCTGTTCGAAGGGGTCACCACCTGGGTTGGCAAAGGCGACAAGACCGTTCTGGTCGGTCGCAACGGCTCGGGCAAATCCACTTTGCTGAAAGTCTTCGCCGGCGAAATCACCGCTGATTCCGGCGAACGTTTCGTGCAGCCCGGTGCCCGCATCAGCTATTTGCACCAAGACCCGCTGATCGAGGCGGCGACCTTGGCCGATTTCATCGCCGAGGGATTGCCCGAGGATGAGCGCGATCAGACCTGGCGCGTCGATGCGTTGATGGAGGCGTTGGGGGTCGATGGCACGCGCTCGCCCGCCAATCTGTCCGGGGGCGAAGGCCGCCGCGCCGCTTTGGCCCGTGCCCTGGTCGGCGAGCCTGACGCCTTGCTGCTGGACGAACCGACCAACCATCTGGATCTGCCAACCATTTTGTGGCTGGAGGAATGGCTGAAATCCTATCAGGGCGCCCTGGTGATGATCAGCCATGACCGCCGCTTTCTTGAAGGCGTGTCCAAGCAAACCCTGTGGCTGGAGCGCGGCGTGGTGCGCCGGGCTGAATTCGGCTTTGCCGGCTTCGCCGCCTGGCAGGAAGAAACCTATGCGGCGGAAGAAGCCGAACTGGACCGCATGAACAACAATCTGCGCCAGGAACTGCATTGGCTGTCGCGCGGCGTCACCGCCCGGCGCAAGCGCAACATGGGCCGCTTGCGGGCGTTGCAGGGGCTGCGCAAGGAGCGTTCGGTCCGGTTGTCGTCAAAGATGGACAATGACCGCCGGGTGGCGATGGAAGCCGATGCCGGCGAGGTTTCCGGCCGCTTGGTCATCGAAGCCACCGCCGTGGTGAAAAAATTCGATGGCAAGGTGGTCGCCGACGGTTTTTCCACCCGCATCATGCGCGGCGACCGTGTCGGCCTGATCGGCCCCAACGGCGCCGGCAAGACCACGCTGTTGCGCATGCTGACCGGCGACCTGGATCCCGATGGCGGCGAGGTCAAGCTGGGCACCAATCTGGAACCGGCTTATTTCGATCAGCGCCGCGATCGCTTGAATCCCGATATCAGCGTCTGGGACACCCTGACCGATGGGCGCGGCGACAATGTCTGGGTGCGCGGCACGCCGCGCCATGTGGTTGGCTATATGCGCGACTTCCTGTTTTCCGACAATCAGGCCCGCACCCCGGTGCGGGCGTTGTCCGGCGGCGAGCGGAACCGTCTGCTGCTGGCCAAGCTGTTGGCCAAATCCTCGAACCTGCTGATTTTGGACGAACCGACCAACGATCTGGACATGGATACCCTGGATTTGCTGGAAGAAATGTTGGCCGATTATCAGGGCACGCTGTTGGTGGTCAGCCATGACCGCGATTTCCTGGACCGGCTGGTGACCAGCATCATCGCCGTCGAAGGCGATGGCGACATCAAGGAATATGTCGGCGGCTATTCCGATTATCTGGCCCAACGCCCCCAGGTCAAGGCCGCGCCGGAAGCCAAGGCGGCGGTCAAGGCCGAGGCGGCGGCCAAGGCGAAATCCCCCGGCAAGCTGTCATACAAGAACCAGCGCGAACTGGACGAATTGCCGGCCAAGCTGGAGAAGCTGCACGCCGAGATCGCCCGGCTTGAAAGCGATCTGGCGGATGCCAATCTGTATGCGCGTGACCCGGCCCGGTTCGACAAACTGGTGCAACGGGGCGATGCCGCCCGGGCTGAACTGGAACGGGCGGAAGAACGCTGGCTGGAGTTGGAAACCTTGCGCGAAGAATTGGCCGGATAATCCCCATGCCGCTCAAGGATTGGCTGTTGGCCCTGAGCGTGGTCACCTTGTGGGGGCTGAATTTCATCGCCGTCAAGGTGACGGTGCAGACCATTCCGCCGTTTTTGCTGACCGCCTTGCGCTTTGCCCTGGTCGCCGGGGTGCTGGCGCCGCTGTTTCACCCCCAGCACCATCAATGGAAAGGCATTATCGGCATCGCCGCCGTGCTGGGGGTCGGCCATTTCGGCCTGATGTTCGTCGGCGTCTCGGGCATGGATGCGGCCAGCGCCGCCATCATTACCCAATTGGGGGTGCCGTTCTCGGCGCTTTTGGCCTGGATCGCCTTTGGTGAGCCGTTGGGGCTGGGGCGCGGCATCGGCTTGGTGCTGGCCTTTGCCGGCGTCGCCCTGCTGGCCGGCGAGCCTGGCGTGTCCTCATTGGCGCCGGTGCTGATTTTGGTGGCGGCGATGATCGCCTGGGCCGTCAGCAACGTCCAGGTCAAACGCCTGGGCGCGGTCAACCCGCTGGCCTTGAATGGCTGGATGGCGGTCTTTGCCGCTCCCATGCTGTTGGCCTTGTCGCTGGCCACCGAAACGGGTCATGCCGATATTCCCGCCCGCATGATGGCCGATTGGAAGCCGTGGGCTGGCCTTTTGTACACGGTGATCGGTTCGTCCCTGATCGCCTATTCCCTGTGGTATGGTTTGTTGGGCCGTCACGCCATGAACCGGCTGGTGCCGGTCACCTTGTTGGGGCCGGTGGTCGCCGTTGCCGGCGGGGTGCTGGTGCTGGGGGAGACGCTGACCTGGCAAAAGCTGGTGGGCGGGGCCATCACCATCATCGGCGTCGCGGTCATCCAATTCTTGGGCGGCAACCCGCAGCCGCCGGCCGAACCGGAACCCGGATCATGATACGTCTGACCGATCACCCGTCGCCAAATCACGAAGACCGCCGCGACACCGCCATCGACATGCTGGTGTTGCATTACACCGGCATGCAAAGCGCCCCGGCGGCGTTGCAGCGGCTGTGCGATCCGGCGGCCAAGGTCTCGGCTCATTATCTGATCGACGAGGATGGCGGCGTCTTTCAGCTGGTCCACGAAGCGCGCCGCGCTTGGCATGCCGGCCAATCATCCTGGCGCGGTCATACCGACGTGAATTCCCGCTCCATTGGCATCGAGTTGGTCAATCCGGGGCATGAATTCGGCTATCGCGCTTTTCCCGAGGCCCAGATCGACGCCTTGATCGCCCTGACACAATTGATCTTGGCCCGTCATTCCATTCCCGCCCGCAATGTCGTCGGCCATTCCGATATCGCGCCGGCGCGCAAAACCGATCCGGGCGAGCTGTTCCCCTGGGCGCGGCTGAAATCCTATGGCATCGGTCTATGGCCGTTTTCCGGTGAGGAAAAAGTGGAATGGCTGCCCCAGGAAACCCTGCGCCGGCTGGCCGAATACGGCTATGACATCGGTGACCCGGTGGCGGCGATGACCGCCTTTCAGCGCCATTTCCGTCCCCAACTGGTCAATGGCGGCAACGATCCGGAAACCGCCGGCCGGGTTGAACGCTTGCTGGGCGCTTTGCGTCCGGGGGCCGGTCCGGTGGTTTCCTTCGAAGGCTCTTAAGCCTTCAATGCCGCCGCGTGATGGCGCAAATGGTCGTCGATGAAGCTGGCGATGAAATAATAGCTGTGGTCATAGCCCGGCTGCATTCTCAGCGTCAGCGGATAATCGGCGACACCGGCGGCGGCTTGTAAAAGCGCGGGGCGCAATTGCGTGTGCAAAAACGAATCGGAATCGCCTTGGTCGATCAGCAGCGGCAAGCGTTCGCGGGCGGTGGCGATCAAATTGGTCGCATCCCATTGCCGCCAGGCGACGCGGTCGTCGCCCAAATAACGGGAAAACGCTTTTTCCCCCCATGGACAGGTGGAAGGATTGACGATGGGGGCGAAGGCCGACACCGAGGCATAGCGGCCGGGGTGGCGCAGGGCGCAGACCAGGGCGCCATGACCGCCCATGGAATGGCCGGAAGTGGCCCGCTTGGCGCTTACCGGAAAATGCGCCTCGATCACATCGGGCAGTTCGTGCACGACGTAATCATGCATGCGGTAATGGCGCCGCCACGGCTCTTGGGTGGCGTTCACATAAAAACCGGCGCCCAGGCCGAAATCCCAGGCTCCATCGGGATCGCCGGGCACGCCTTCACCGCGCGGGCTGGTGTCGGGGGCGACGATGGCCATGCCCAGTTCCGCCGCCAGCCGCAGCGCCCCGGCCTTTTGCATGAAATTCTCGTCGGTGCAGGTCAGTCCCGACAGCCAATAGAGCACTGGCACCGGCGCCGCCGCCGATGCCCCCGGCGGCAGGTAGACGGCGAAGACCATGTCGCACTCAAGTACAGCGCTGCGATGACGCCAGCGCTGGTGGCTGCCGCCAAAGACGGTGTTGAGCGCGATCCGTTCCATGTCCCCTCCAAGCTCAGCGGTCATAAAGAATGACCGAGCGGATGCTTTTGCCTTCATGCATCAGGTCGAAGGCTTGATTGATGTCGTTCAGCCCCATGGTGTGGGTGATGAAGGTATCCAGCTCGAACTCGCCGGCCATGTAGCGTTCGACGATGCCGGGCAATTCCGAACGGCCCTTGACGCCGCCGAAGGCCGAGCCGCGCCACACCCGACCGGTAACCAGTTGGAACGGCCGGGTGCTGATTTCCTGGCCCGCCCCGGCAACGCCGATGATCACCGATTCGCCCCAGCCCTTGTGACAGCATTCCAGGGCCGAGCGCATGACGTTGACGTTGCCGATGCATTCGAACGAGTAATCGACGCCGCCATCGGTCATCTCCACCAGCACTTCTTGGATCGGCCGGTCGTAATCTTTCGGATTGATGACGTCGGTGGCGCCCAATTGCTTGGCGATCTCGAATTTCGACGGGTTGACGTCGATGCCGATGATCCGGCCGGCCTTGGCCATCACCGAACCGATGATCGCCGACAGGCCGATGCCGCCCAGGCCGAAGATGGCCACGGTGGCCCCCGGTTCGACCTTGGCCGTCTTCAGCACCGCGCCCATGCCGGTGGTGACGCCGCAGCCGAGCAGACAAACTTTCTCCAGCGGCGCCGCCTTGCTGATCTTGGCCAGGGCGATTTCCGGCAGCACGGTGTATTCGGAAAAGGTCGAGGTGCCCATGTAATGGAACACGTCGCGGCCACGGGCGGAAAAGCGGGTGGTGCCGTCGGGCATCAGCCCCTTGCCCTGGGTGGCGCGGATCGCTTGGCACAGATTGGTCTTGCCCGACAGGCAGAACTTGCACTGACCGCATTCCGGCGTATAGAGCGGGATGACGTGGTCGCCCACCGCCACCGAGGTGACGCCGGCGCCGATTTCCTCGACGACGCCGCCGCCTTCATGGCCCAAGATCGCCGGGAAGATGCCTTCCGGGTCCTCGCCCGACAAGGTGAAGGCGTCGGTATGGCAGACGCCGGTGGCGACGATGCGCACCAGCACCTCGCCCGCTTTCGGCGGCGCCACCTGGACTTCTTCGATTTCCAGCGGGCGATTGACTTCCCAGGCGATGGCGGCGCGCGACGTGATCATGGTTCTCTCCAAGGACGGCATATTCCAGCCGCCAGACTAACAGCCGGCGGAAATTGACAATCAAGCGTTTTGGCACAAGATTATTGCATATTTGGGATAATAGGGCGGCAGAGATGAATCGTTGGGATGGGATCGACGAATTTGTCGCCGTCGCCGAAACCGGCAGCTTTTCGCAAGCGGCCAAGCGGTTGCGGGTGTCGTCGTCACAGGTCAGCCGGCAGGTGGCGGCGCTGGAGGACCGCCTGCACACGCCATTGTTTTACCGTACCACCCGCTCCGTCGCCCTGACCGAGACCGGCCGCACCCTGCTGGGCCAGTGCCAAAGCCTGATCGCGGGCCGCGACGCCGCCCTGGCCTCGGTCAATGTGGCGGATGAGGAGCCGTGGGGCTTGCTGCGCATGACCTGCTCGGTCGCCTATGGCGAAATGTTCGTAATGCCCCTGGTCACCGACTTTCTGCAACGCCATCCCGGCTTGCGGGTCGAGGTCGACCTGACCAACGCCACCCTTGATCTGGTGCAAGGCGGTTACGATCTGGCGGTGCGGCTGGGGCGCTTAAGTGATTCCAGCCTGATCGCCACCCGGTTGGCCCCGCGCGTCATGTATCTGTGCGCCGCCCCCGATTATCTGGCGCGCCATGGCCGTCCGACACAACTGGCCGCATTGGCCGAGCATCAATGCCTGATCGGCACCAGCGATACCTGGATATTGGATGATGGCGGCCGCGAATGGCCGTTCAAGCCGCGCGGCCGCTGGCGCTGCAACAGCGGTTCCAGCGTCCTGCACGCGGCGTTGCGCGGCCTCGGCATCTGCCAATTACCCGATTATTACGTGCAGGAACATCTGCGCGCCGGCCGATTGGAATCCGTGCTGGATGCCCACCGGCCCCCGCATACCGGCGTCTGGGCGGTCTACCCGGAACGGCGTCATCTGTCGGCCAAGGTGCGGCGGATGATCGCCTTGCTTAAGGAAGGGCTGGCGGCACGGCCGGAATATGGCGGTGGCTCAGCTTCCCTTGGCCGCCTTGATGAAGGCGGCGATCTTGGCGGCGTCCTTGATTCCGGGGGCGCTTTCGACCCCTGACGACACATCCACCGCCGGAGCGCCGCTGATGCGGATAGCTTCGGCGACGTTGGCCGGGGTCAGGCCGCCAGCCAGCATCCACGGCAGCGGCGCCTTGTAGCCGGCCAGGATGGTCCAATCGAAGCTGGCGGCATTGCCGCCGGGCAGGACGGCGCCCTGGGGCGGCTTGGCGTCAAACAGCAGATGGTCGGCGACGTCGAAGAACGGTTCGGCCTGGGCCAGATCGGCGGCGCTTTCCACCGCGATCACCTTCATCACCGGCACGGCGAATTCGCGGCGGATGGCGTCAAGGCGTTCCGGCGTTTCCGAACCGTGGAATTGCAGCAGATCCAGCCGCACATGACCCAGGACTTCATCCAGGAAGGCGTCTTGGGCATCGACGAACAGGCCGACCAGACCGATTCCTTCGATGAATTGGGTCAGTTCGGCGGCGCGTTCGGGGGTGACGAAGCGCGGGCTTTTGGCGAAGAACACCAAGCCCAGATAATCGGCGCCGGCCTCGATGGCGGCGTCCATGGCCTCTTCGTCGGTCAGGCCGCAGATTTTGACGTCGACGCTCACCCGTTCAACTCCTCAAGGATGCGCTTGGCGGCGTCGGCCGGATAGCTGGCGGCGGTGATCGGACGGCCGATGACCAAGATATCGGCACCGCGTTCCATGGCCTCTTTGGGCGTCATCACCCGCTTTTGGTCGCCGGCCTCGGCCCAGGCGGGGCGGATGCCCGGCACCACCAAGGCCATGGCCGGTCCGACCATGGAGCGGACGGTCTCGACCTCGTGCGGGGAACAGACCAAGCCATCGACGCCGGACGCCTGGGTCAGCACCGCCAGCCGCTTGACCTGTTCCAGCACGCTGCCGGAAAAGCCCACGGATTCCATGGCCGATTGATCCATGCTGGTCAGGATCGACACCGCCAGCACCTTGACGCGGGGGCGATCGACCTTGGCCGCGGCATCCTTGGCCGCGTCCACCGCCGCCTTCATCATGGCGAAGCCGCCAGAGGCGTGAATGGTGGTGTAGCGGGCCGCCAAGGGGGCGATGCCGCGCATGGCCCCGGCCACCGTGTTGGGGATGTCGTGGAATTTCAGATCGAGAAACACCGGCATGCCCAGCGCGGTGATCGCCTCGATGCCGGCGGGGCCGTTGGCGGTAAAGAATTCCAGCCCCAGCTTGACCCCGCCGACCAAGCCCTTGAGCTTGGCGACCAGATCAGCGGCCTGATTGACATTGGTGGTGTCAAGGGCGACGTAAACGGGATTGGGCATAAGGCCCCCTTGAAGAAGATGTTATCAGGCGGCGCGATCGTCGGTGACGGCGGCGACAGACATTTGGGCGGATTGGGCCGCCTGTAACTGACGTTCCAGCGAATCGGCGCGGCGACGTTGTTCGCGGGCGCGGCGGCGTGCCCCATGACCGGACAGCCACATGGCGACGGCGCCGATGACGATGCCCTTGATCAAGGCGCCGAGCACCGCCAAATAGACCGGCAGGTCCATGGCCCAGGGCAGCGGCCACAATTCCAGGCGGACTTCATGCCGATTGGCGATGGCGAAGATCACGATCAGCAGAGCGATGGGGGTGGCCAGCAGCCAGCCGAGCCAACGCATGCGCCTTACTCGTCGCCGGCGTTCAACCGCTCGCGCAGTTGCTTGCCGGTCTTGAAGAAGGGCACCACCTTGCCATCCACCGCCACTTGCTCGCCGGTCCGCGGATTGCGGCCTTGGCGGGCGTCGCGGCTTTTCACCGAAAAAGCGCCGAAACCGCGCAATTCCACCCGGTCGCCACGGGCCAGGGCGCCGGCGATCTCGTCGAAAATCGTGGTGACGATGCGTTCCACGTCACGCTGATACAAATGCGGGTTCTTTTCCGCCAGGCGGGCGATCAGCTCCGACTTGGTCATGGCGTGGTTTCCACTTCAGGTCTGTTGTCGGTCGCAGCCTGCCCAAGCCCCGCCCCCGAGTCAACTACATGGTGCTCGGCGGGGCCTGGCAAGGTGAAGAAGAAGGTGGTTCCCAGGCCTTCCCCCTCGGAGGAAAGCCAGATGCGGCCGCCATGGCGCTCGACGATCTTGCGGCAGACGGCAAGGCCGATGCCGGTGCCTTCATAGGCTTGAGCCGAATGCAGGCGCTGGAAGATCATGAACACCCGGTCGGCCTGATCGGCGGGAATGCCGATGCCGTTATCGCTGACGAAGAAGACGCCGGCGGGGTCGCAGCCGATGCGGATATGGGGCGGGCGGTTGGGGTCGCGGTATTTCAGCGCGTTGCCCACCACGTTTTGCAACAAACGCTCCAGTTGGCTGCGATCCCCCCGGACCTGGGGCAGGGGGGCGCGCTCGATGGTCGCCGCCGCTTCGGCGATGGGGCCGGTCAGCAAAGCCAGGGCGGCGTTCAAGGCTTCGTCCATAAGGACGGTGTCGTTGTGCAGCGGCCGATGGCTGACGCGGGAATAATCCAGCAGATCACCGACCAGGGACTGCATCCGCTTGGCCCCATCGGTGAGGAAGTTCAGATAATCGCGGACGTCTTGTTCGACATCCGGCCCAAGCCGGCGTTCCAGCAAGGTGGCGAAACTGGAAATCTGCCGCAAGGGTTGCTTGAGATCGTGGCTGGCCACATAGGCGAATTGTTCGAGGTCCTGGTTTGAACGCTTCAATTCATCAAGCAGGCTGGCCAGCTTTTCCTCGGCCAGCTTGCGGTCGGTGATGTTGAGCTTGATTCCCAGATAATTGGTGATCCGGCCTTCGAGATTGCGGATGGGCTGAATGGATGCCTGTTCCCAATAAAGCGTCCCGTCCTTGCGGCGGTTGACGAATTCCCCCCGCCATTGCTCGCCCCTGTCCAGGGTCGACCACAAACTCTGATAGGTTTCCTCGGCCGTCAGCCCGGATTTCAACAGCGACGGCATCTGGCCGATGACTTCATCGGGGTGATAGCCGGTGGCTTGCAGGAAGCTTGGATTGACGTATTGGATGCGGCGCTCCAGATCGGTGATGACCACCGAAACCGGACTTTGTTCCACCGCGCGGGTCAGCATGTGCATGCGGTGGGCGTTTTCCATGGCGGCGGTGATGTCCGACCCGGTGCCGCGATAGCCGAGGAAATGGCCATCGTCATCGAAGCGCGGCACGCCGCTTTCCTTGACCCAGCATGGCCGGCCGCCATCATCTTCCATCCAGTACTTAAAGTCGCGGAACGAGCGATGGGCGGAGAGGTCTTCCAGGTGGTGTTGCCAGGTTTCGGCATCGACCTCCATCTTCGACGTCCCCAGGTCCCAGCGCCGCCGGCCCAACAAGGTGTCGGGCGAGCGCTTGGTGATGGTGGTGAAGGTGTCGGACAAAAAGACGTAGCGTTCGTCCTTGTCGGTTTCCCAGAACCAATCAGAATTGATCTCGGAATATTCCCGGAACCGGGTCTCGCGTTCGGCCAGGTCGCCATAGAAGCTTTGCAGGCGGTCGGCCATGGTGTTGAAAGCCCGCGCCGTTTCCGCCAATTCGTCCGTGCCGCTGGCATCGATGCGATGGGCCATGTCGCCGTGGGCCAGTCGAATGCTGGCATCGCGCAAACGCCCCAACTGGCGGGTCAGATAAAGCCCCAGCATCAGCGAGAACAGGGCGACCAGCACCATTTCCAAGGCGGAAATGCCAAAGGCCCAGCGCCGCAGATGGGCGCTGGCGGCGGTCACCCCGTCGATGGCGATGCCGAATTGCACCCGGCCATAAGGCACGCCGGCAGCCAGGATATCGGTCTCGCGGTCCAAGACGCCGTCGGTGGCGCTGGCCAGGCTTTCATCGGCGACAAAGCGGGTTTGGTCGGCGGGGAACTCGCCATATTGGGCCAGCACCCGGCCGTCTTTTTCGACGAAGCGGGCGTAGCGCAACTGGCCCGAGACGGTTGCTTCGCGGGCGATGCTGTCCAAGGTGGCGAAATCCCAGGACAACAGGGCGTCTCGCGATGCCGCCGCCAGCAATTTCCCGGTGGTTTCCGCCCGGTTCAGCAATTCCTGTTCGGTTGAGCGCTGCAAGATTCCCAAGGTGCTGAGCACCAAAATGGTCAGCAGCACCGCTTCGATGACGGCAACGCCGAGGACGGTTTTTGTCCGAAATTTCATGGCGCCGCCCCCTTCAACAGCGTCTCGACCGCATTTCCGCTCAACGAGCGGATCGGGTCATAGGTATGATCGTCGGCCAAGGCAACCCCCAACAAGGCCGCTCGGGCCAGCACCGCCTTGCCGGCATCATCGCCATCGAGGGAAAACAGCACCGCTTGCAGATGGGCCGCCCGCGCTTGACCAATGCGGGGCAGGACGAAGATCGGATAGGCGGGAAACGCTTCGGTGATCAGGACGACGCGCAGAAAGGCGCGGACATCCATGCCTTGACGGGTCAACGTCCGCACGGCGCCGCCTCCGGCATCGGCGATTCCGTCAAGCACGGCGCGATAAACCGATTCATCCGATGACAGGGTCATTTCCTGAACGTCGACGTCGCCGCGGAGCAGGCTGGCCCGATTGAGGACCGTCGCCCCCAGGGCGCTGGCGGCGGGAAAGGCCACTTTGCGCCCGTGCAGGTCCTGAATGCTCCGCACCGGCGAATCGCCGCGCACGACCAAGACGCCTTGTTCATCCTGACGTTGCCGGGCAATGGCGCGGGCGCCCAAGGCTTGGGCGGCGGCCACGTACAAGACCGGGCTGCCATAGATCACGTCATACTCGCCGGCCAGCACCCGGCGTTCGAATTCCTTGATGTCAGGGGCGGTACGAAAGGTCAGGGAGGCGCCAAAGCGCCGGCCGGCTTCTTCGAGCAAGGGGACCCAGCTTTCGGCCAACCGGCTGGCCGATTGTTGCGGGGTTATGCCGACCACCAGCCCTTCTTCGGCATGGACGCGGCCGGCCCACACAAGCGCCAGCATAAAGACCACCACCCCCTTGCGCATGCGGCCCAGAACCTCCCCCGATATGGCCGCCGAACGACCTTAATTTTAGCGGGGGTATGCTAACTTTTTCAACCGCCGCTGTCGAATCCCAAGGGCTGGATTTCCACGGTGAGATGGGAGATTTCCCCCAGATGGGAGAGCCGCGCCTTGTAGCTTTCAAGCGGTTGCGGCGCGGTCGAGGCGATGGCGACGATGGCGGCATGGTGGCCCGGCCCGATTTGCCAGACATGCAGATCGACAATCTGGTCGTGGGCGGTGACCAAGGCGGCGCGGATGGCGTCGGGTAAATCCTCGTCGTGGGGCAGCAAATCGACCAAAATGGCGCCGCTGTCTTTCATCAAGCCCCAAGACCAGCGCGCGATGACCACGGCGCCAACCAGCCCGATCATCGGATCAAGCCACGGCCAATCCCAGGCCCGGCCCAACAACAAGGCGGCGATGGCCAGGACGGAAGTCAAGGCGTCGGCGATGACGTGGATATAGGCGGCGCGCAAATTGTTGTCGTGGCCATGATGGTGGTGATGCTCATGGTGATCGTGGTCACCATGATGATGATGAGCGTGACCGTCCTTGAGCAGCCAGGCCGAGGCCAGATTGACCAAAAGCCCCAGCACCGCCACGGCAATGGCTTGCTCGTATTGGATGGGAATGGGGGCGACCAGCCGCGCGGCGCTTTCCCAGGCGATCTGTAGCGCGACCAAGGCCAGGACCACGGCGCTGGTGAAGGCGGCCAGATCGCCCAAACGGCCGGTGCCAAAGCTATAGCGCCGATCATGGGCGTGACGGCGGGCAAAGAAATAGGCCAGCGCGGTTATCAGCAAGGCGGCGGCATGGGTGGACATATGCCAGCCATCGGCGACCAGGGCCATGGACCCGAACACGGTGCCGGCGCCGATTTCAAGCCCCATGGTCAGGGTGGTCAGAAGGATCACCGCCCAGGTGCGGCGCTCGTTGCGCTGTTGGTCGGGGCCCAGAAAGACGTGGGAATGTTCCAAGGATTGCAGCGATGCCATGGCCGGCCTCTCGTTTGGCGGAACTATTTCATATAGGTGCGCCGTTTGGCGGAACTATTTCATATAGGTGCGCAAGATTTGGATCAGTTCATCGGCGCCTTGCTGGCGCGCCTTTTGATCGGGGGCGTCAACCACATGATGGCCGACATGGCCCTCGACCAATTCAGCCATCAGGCCATTAACGGCGCCGCGGACCGACGCGACCAGTTGCAGCACGTCCAAGCAGCAATCGCCCTCACCCTCCAGCGCCCGCTCGATCGCTTCGACCTGTCCGCGGATGCGCCGGATCCGCGCCACCAGCTTGGGTTTGTCCTTGAATACGTGACTCATGCCTTGCCTCCGACGAAATAATATAGGGGGGTATCCTATAGAGTCCAGTTCGAAGAAGGCCTGGCGCACACGATTTTCTGGACAGCGGCCGGCAACCGCGCCAATAGTCGTGCCGATTATAGGGGTGAGGCGGGTTGTTCGATTTTCGTCCGGTCATTTTCGTCAACGGCATATTGCTGATCGTGCTGGCCGCCGCCATGGCGCTGCCGGCGGCGGTGGACTGGCTGTATGACGATTTGGATTGGCGCGTTTTCATGGTCGCCGGCCTTGTCACCTTGCTGGCCGGCCTGGGGATGGTCCTGGGAGCCCGGCCCGAGGGCCGGCTGGACCTGTCCACCCGCCAGGCTTTTTTGCTGACCACCCTGGCCTGGGTTTTCATGGCCGCCTTCGGCGCCTTGCCGTTCACTTTTTCCGCCTTGCACGTCAGCTATACCGACAGCTTCTTCGAGGCCATGTCGGGGCTGACCACCACCGGTTCCACCGTCTTGACCGGGCTGGACAGCATGGCCCATGGCATCTTGCTGTGGCGCGCCATCCTGCATTGGCTGGGCGGTATCGGCATCATCGTCATGGCGGTGGCCATCTTGCCGATTCTGCGCATCGGCGGCATGCAATTGTTCAAGATGGAAAGCTCGGACAAGACCGACAAGGTCAAGCCGCGCACCTCGCAGGTGGCCAGCGGGATCGTCATGGTCTATGTGGTGCTGACGGTGCTGTGCGGCGGTTGCTTGTGGCTGGCCGGCATGACCCCGTTCGAGGCGGTGTGTCATGCCATGGCGACATTGTCGACCGGTGGATTTTCCACCTCGGACGCTTCGGTCGGCAATTGGAGCAATCCGTGGATTCAGTGGATATTGACGCTGTTCATGGCCATTGGCGGCGCCACCTTCGTATTGTTCATCAGCCCGTGGCGGCGTGGCCGCTGGGCCATCCTGACCGATTCGCAGACCCGGTGGTATCTGCACTTTCTGGTCTTCTTCACCTTGCTTTTGACCCTATGGCAATGGGGGGTCAACGACTGGTCGCCCGGCGACGCCTTGCGCCATTCGGCCTTCAACGTCGTTTCCGTCGTCACCACCACCGGCTTCGCCTCGACCGATTATTCCTTGTGGGGCGGTTTGCCGCAGGTGATCTTCTTTTATCTGACCTTTATTGGCGGCTGTACCGGATCGACATCGGGCGGGGTCAAGATTTTCCGATGGGAAGTGCTGTTCGCCATGGCCGGGGTTCACCTGAAGCGTCTGTTGCATCCGCACGGCGTCTTCGTCATCGACTTCAACCGCCAGCGCATTTCCGATTCGGTGGTCGATTCGGTGTTGGGCTTTGTCGTCATGTATTTCCTGACCTTCGCCGTCTTCGCCCTGATCTTGACCATGACCGGCATGGATTTCGTCAGCGCCTTCACCGGTTCGGCCACCGCGCTCAGCAATGTCGGCCCCGGCCTGGGCGAGGTGATCGGCCCTGCCGGTAATTTCAAGCCGGTGCCGGATCTGGCCAAGTGGTTGCTGTCCTTTGAAATGATGCTGGGACGCCTGGAATTGTTCACCGTCTTGGTGCTGTTCTCGCGTTCGTTCTGGCGGGGGTGACGATGATCGATTTCCGCCCGGTCTTGCATGTCATCGGCTGGCTTTTGTGCCTGCTGGCAAGCGCCATGATGCTGCCGGCGGTGGCCGATATCATGGCGGGGAACGGCCAGTGGATGAACTTCATTGCCGCCGGCGGTATTACCGTGGTGGCGGGATTGGGGTTGGTCCTGGGCACCTGGAGCAATCAGAAAAAGCCGCTCAATATCCGCCAAGCCTATCTGGCGGCGGGGCTGGGATGGCTGGTGCCGTGCCTGTTCGCGGCCTTGCCCTTCGCCTTGGGCAATGGCGGGCTGTCCAGCGTCGATGCTTTTTTTGAAGCCACCAGCGGCATCACCACCACCGGCTCGACCGTACTGACCGGATTGGAAGGCATGCCGCCGGGTTTGCTGTTGTGGCGCGGCCTGCTGCAATGGCTGGGGGGAATCGGCATCATCGTCATGGCCCTGGCCGTCTTGCCGGTGCTCAATATCGGCGGCATGCAGATGTTTCGGGTGGAGGTGCTGTCGTCGCGCGATCGCGCCGCGCCGCGTGCCGCCCGTATCGGCTCGACCCTGATCAGCGTTTATGTCGGGCTGACGGCGCTGTTGGCGGCGGCGCTATGGGCGGCGGGCATGGGGCGATTTGACGCGGTGATCCACGCCATGAGCACCATCGCCACCGGCGGTTTCGGCAATTACGATTCGTCCATGGCCCATTTCGACAGCGCCACCATGGATCTGATTGTTTTCATCGGCATGATCTTGGGCGGCATGCCGTTTCTTTTGTTTTTCACGTTGTTGCAGGGCGATTGGCGCCGGGTCGTGCGCGATCAGCAATTGCGTTGGTATCTTGGCCTGATGGCCCTGGGGTCGCTGGCGGTGACCTTATGGCTGATCGACACCCAGGATTTCGGCCCATGGACGGCCTTGCGGCATGGGGCTTTCACCGTTGTCTCGGTGATGACCGGGACCGGGCTGGTGACCATGGATTACAGTTATTGGACCGGCATGCCGGTGGCGGTGCTGTTCTTTCTGACCTTTGTCGGCGGCTGTGCCGGCTCCACCGCCGCCGGGATCAAGGTGTTCCGCTTTCAGTTGCTGTTCGCCAATGCCGTGGTGCAAGTCCGTCAATTGCTGCGCCCGCATGCGGTGATGGTGCCCAGTTTCAACGCCAAACCGATACCCAAGGATGTTCTGACCTCGGTCATGGGTTTTATTTTCGTCTATGCCCTGGCCTTCGCCACCTTGTCGATGATGCTGGCCTTGCTGGGGCTGGATTTCGTCACCGCGCTCTCGGCCTCGGCCTCGGCCATTTCCAACGTCGGCCCCGGCCTGGGCGCGGTGATCGGCCCCGGCGGCAGCTTTGCCACCTTGCCGGATTTGGCGAAAATCCTGCTGGCTGGCGGCATGCTGTTCGGACGGCTGGAAATGTTCATCTTGCTGGTGGTGTTCGTTCCCAGTTTTTGGGAAGACTGATCACAGCACCAGATCGACGCGGGGCGTCGCCTTGGCGTCGTCATCAATGCGCGGACGACAGGTGAACAGCTGACCGGCATCGACGCCGGCTTGGTCGACCAGCCAGGATTTGACGGCGACGGCCCGCGCCTCGGCCAGACGGCGCAGGCGGTCGCGTTCAAATTCGGCCAGCTCGGCGCGATTCTTTTCCGCCATCATCGCCTTGAAACGGGTCAGCAGACTGGCGTCGCGGTGCAGGACCGGTCCATCGCTGGCGGTCACCGCGACACCGCAGAGATTGAGGCGGATGCCGTCGCGGGCGGTCAACAGGCCGGCAACCTTGCCAAGGGATTCGGTCTGGGGTTGGCTCAACTCGGCGCTGCCGGCGGCAAAGCTCAGGGATTGCAAGGCGAGCACCGGCTTTTCCGCTTCGTCGAGAACCATGCCGATCAGGCCGACGAACGGAAACGCCACTTTCAAGGTGGTGAAAACGGTGGATTTCAGCGCTCCGCCGATGGCTTGGTTGACGGCGTCGCTGGTATCGAAATTGGGATTGTCGAGATCGCCGCGCACGGGAATGGACAAGCTGATGCGGTCATTGCTGTCGCGCAGCAGATCCAGCACCGTCTCGATCGGCATGTCCGCCTGCTTGGCCAAGGGGGCATTGGGGTCGGGTTGGGCGATGGTCAGGCGCGACAAGGTCAGTCCAAGTTTGCCATCCAAGCGGCCGTCGCGAACGATCAGACCGATATCGGCGTCCAACTGGCCGGTATGCAGATTGACGCCCAAGGCGTCGGCGGCATAAGGCGACAGCGGCGGCAATTCCAGCGCCCGCACCAATCCCTTGACGTCAAGCCCCGGAATCGGTCGGAACGGCCGCATCATCCCTTGCGCCGACATTTCGGCGGCGCCGACAAGGGCGCGCAGCGAGAAGGGGCTGTCTTGATCGGGGCGGCCGCTATCAAGAGCTTCGATGGTGCCGGCCAGACCGCTGACGGACAGCCGCACCGGATCGGGGAGACTGCGGTCACGGAATTCGACCTGTCCGCCCTCGCTCAGGCGCAGCAGGCCCACGGCAAGGCGCGGCGTCGGGCCGTCGCCGCCGCCTGGGGGAAGGTCGCTCAGGCCCTGAATGCCATTGCCGTCGCGGCTGATGCGAATGACCGGCTGTTTCAGCGTCAGGGCGGCGGCGGCGATGTCGCCTTGCGCCGAGATCCGCGCCTTTTCCAGCGTGGCGGACCGAGCCTTGAGGCGCGGGGTATAGCGGCCGGGACGCGATAGCGCCGACAGGCCGGTCGCCTCGAATCGGGCAAGCGATGCCTGCGACGGGGTCAAAAGCAGATCGTGCAAAACGGCGTGGTCGGCGGCCAGCCAATCGCGGTCGCCTTGGCGAACGGAAAAGCCGTCCACCGTCACATTCAGCGTCCCGGAAAGCGGCGGCAACAGACCTTCCGGCCGATCATGGGCGAATTCACCCTGGGCCGAGGATTTGGCGGCGCTCAATTCCCAGCCGGCGGCGTTGATCCTTGTCGCCACCCCATCGGCCTGGCCCGTGGCCCGGAACAATTCCTTGGCCTTGGGGCTCAGGTTCAGATGGGTCGCGCCTTTCCAGGCCAATTGATCGTGATGGATGCGCAGATCATCCATGACCACGGCCCAATCGGTGGCGGAGAAAGCCCCGGTCCAGTCCAAAATCTCGGATTTGCCGTCCAAGCTGGCCCGTTCCAGGACGATCTGGGCGGTGGCTGTGCTGATCCGTGCCGTCCCTTGGGTATAGAGAAAATTCTGCATCGCCGCTGTTCCGGCGGCGGTCAGGCCGTCGGCTTGGCGCAGGTGACCTTGCCAGCTGATCGATTTGGCCCCAACCTTGCCGCCCTCCAGCGGAATGTTGGCATCGGCCAGTTCAATTCGTCCTTCGGCCGCAAGGGGCGCCCCGGCGGCGGCGGCCCCGGTCAGATGTAGCGCGCCACTGATTTTCCCGGTCCAATCGGGCAATCCGCCCCACTGGGCGAAGGGGGCGACGTCCAAGCCCTGAAGGGTCAGGTCGGCGGTGAAATCCAAGCTGTTGTGAAGCGGCCGGAAACTGCCGGACAGAGTGACCGGGGCGCCATTGAGTCGGCCTTGCAGCGACACCAAGGCGGGCGCTTGCGGGGTCCAGGATTGCAGGTCGCGCACTTCCAGCCGATCGACGGCGACGGTCAGCCGAAACGCCCCGTCTTGCAGATGAAGGATGGAATTGGTCAAGGTCAGGGCCGAGACGCCATATCCCCAATCGGAAACCGCAGCGGCATCGCCGTTTTCGCCGGGCAGGGCCAAGCCGTTGACCCGCCATCCATCCGGCTGCCGCTCAAGGGTGATTTCGGTCTTGTCCAGATGCAGATGTTCCAGCCACAAGCGCCGCGACAGCAGCGGTTTCCAGCGGAACGTCAGGTCGATGCCGTCGATGCCCAGGGCTTCGCCGACGGCGTTCATGGCCTGCATGCCGCGGACGGCGATGTCGCCTTTCCACAAGGAAAGCCGAGCCTGGGAAACGCTGGCTTGGCTCCAGCCCATGTCGACCAGACCGCGGACCAGTCCCCAGCGCAGGCCGAAATCAGGCAGATACAGCCCGACAGGAATGGCCAGCCCCAGCAGCACGGCCAAAGTAATCAGCAGACGCCGGATAAAAGTGAATTTGCGTGGCGATGGTGCAACGGGTTGGTTCATGCTGTTATGGAAACAGGCGGATCACGCCGGGTCAATGACTTCCGTGCAAACCTGATTGCGTCCACTATCCTTGGCGCGATAAAGCGCCTTGTCGGCCTTGGCCAAAATCAGCTCGACCGAGCAATCCCCCCCGTGGGGGGCGGCGGCGCCGATGCTGATGGTGAAGCTGGTCTGGCTGCCATCGGGCAAGGGCACGCGGGCGGCGGCCACCTGCGCCCGCAAACGCTCGGCTGTGACCAGGGCGCCGGCCATGCCGGTTTCCGGCAGCAAAACGGCGAATTCTTCCCCCCCTAGGCGGCCAACGACGTCGATATCGCGCAAGGCCTTGCGCAGGGTGTCAACCAGCAGGCACAAGGCTTGATCGCCAACGGCGTGACCGTGATGGTCATTGATGGATTTGAAGTGATCGACGTCCAGCATCAGCACGGTCAGCGGGTTGCCGTACCGATGGGCGCGTTCCAGCTCGGTTGCGGCGGTGGCCAGGAAGTGGCGGCGATTGAAAGCTCCGGTCAGCGGATCGACGGTGGCCAGACGGCGCAATTCCCGTTCCATCGCCTTGCGATCAGAAATGTCGGTCATCACGCCGATGATGCCGACGGGGCGTCCTTCTTCGTCCAGATAGGCGCTTTTCAGCACCATGGCGTCAACGCGGGCGCCGACAGGCGGCAGGATCGGGGCTTCGAAAGCCGCTTGTTCGCACGCCCCCGATAACAGCTCGGCGTCGGTCACCGTGTCTTCCAGCGGCAACAGGGTTTTGAGTTCGCCGTCGCCGAACAAGGCCCGGAAGGCCCGATTGCAGGTCTGAACCCGACCGAGGGCATCCTTGAACCAGACCGGGCTGGGGATGGTGTCGATCAGCGATTCGCTGAACCGGCGTGACGCTTCGGCCACCAGGGTCATTTCCTCGGCCCTATTGCGCTGCGCCGCCAACTCGCGGGTGCGGCTGGCGACGCGCATCTCCAGGGTTTCATTCGACCGCCGCAAGGCCGTGACCGCCCGGTTGTGACCGGTGATGTCACGGGCTTCGACCATCATTTCCGGCCCCATGCCGGTTGCCGGCAGCACCGTGGCGCGAACCAGCGCATCAAAGGCGGTGCCGTCACGGTGGAGCAGTCGCAACGGCACCGCCGCGCCTTCCTTGGCGATATCGTCAACCAGCGGGGCATAATCGGGGTGCAAGATGTCTTCGAGCCGCAAGCCGATAACCTGTTCGGCCTCGACCGCCCCCAGCAGGGCGATGCCAGCCTTGTTGACATAGCGGATCGAGCCGGCGACCACATGGCAGACCAGATTCATGGAATTATCCACCAGCAGGTGGAAACGGGTGTCGGTCTGTTGGGCGGCGCCGGCCAGCTTGCCCTCTTTGGACATGTCGCGGCCGGTCACCACGGTGGCGTCGGGGCCGATTTCGCGGGCGCGGTACACCTGCAATTCGATGTCGTGCAGCGCCCGATCCAAGCCGATGATGCGGGTGGGAACGCCGCGATCCTCGCTGGCCATGCCCGCCAGGAACAATTCCAGCACTTGGCCGTATTCGGGAATCAAGAATTCAGCCAATCTGCGGCCGATCAGTTCCTCGGTGGTTTTTGCTCCCAGCATGCGGGCGCCGGCACCATTGATTGCGGTGATGGCGCCAGCCCTGCACAAGCAGATGAGGTCACGGCTGACCTCGAGAATCTGCATCATCTCGCCGTTGAAGCGCGGACCGCGCCTGCGCCGTTCGATGGCGAGATCGATGATGTTAGTAATTGGATCCATCAACCCGGTCCCCGCTTCTCCCCAAGTAAACGGCTTAATCCTTTCAGCAAAATGCATCAACCTAAAAGCAACGAGGTAGAAGCGTTTTCATTGCCCCGATTCGGCGGTGACCCGATTGCGCCCCATTTGTTTGGCCTGATACATGGCGCGGTCGGCGCGGCTAAGAAGGTGGTCGAACAGGGTCTCGCCCTCCAGCCGGGTGGTCACGCCCAGGCTGATGGTGGTGCGCAATCCACCCTCGACCACCGGCAGATGGAGTGCGGCAACGGCGGTCCGCAACCGTTCGGCCAGCTGGGTTGCCCCCTCCAGACTGGTTTGGGGCAAAAACACGGCGAATTCCTCGCCGCCCATGCGGCCAAGGACATCGACCTCGCGCAATTGCTCGGCCATGGTCGCGGTCAGCGCCTTCAGCAATTCGTCGCCGATGGCGTGGCCCCAGGAATCGTTGACCGTCTTGAAGAAATCCACATCCAGCATGATCACCGATAACGGCAGGTCATAGCGATGGGCGCGCTCGATCTCTTGGTGCGCCAGGGCGGTGAAGTGACGGCGGTTTGCGATGCCGGTCAGCGGGTCCATGGTGGCGAGGCGGCGTAATTCCCGTTCCAGGTTCTTGCGTTCGGAGATGTCGATGGCCATGCCGATGATGCCATTGGGCACCACCCCATCGGCGGGCAAGGCCGCCTTGGTCACCAGCAGAGCGCGGTTGCGGCCGCTGCAATCGGGAATTTGGGTTTCGAATTCCTCGCGCCGGGATGATCCCTCAAGGACCCGGCAATCGCTCTCGAGTTCTTCCGGCGGCAGGTGGCGGCCCAGGACTTCCTCGGCCGAGTACCCGAGCCACGACTGCGTCTCGATGCCGAAAAATTCGCGAAAGGCACGATTATAAAGACGGTAATGGCCGGCCAGATCCTTGACCCACAGCGGATTGGGCAGCAATTCCACCAGACGCTCGGAAAACGCCTGGGCCTCGGCCAGGGCATGGGTGCGTTCCAGCACGCGGGCTTCAAGAGTGGCGTTCAACTTTTCGATGGTGTCGATGTCGATCCACGAGCGCAATGCCCCGACCAGGGCGGTAAACAGCTTTTGCGCCGTCAGTTCGGTCTTCGAGCGGTAATCGTTGATGTCATAAGACAGCATCACCTCGCGTTCCGGCGCTTCGCCCGGTTGGCCGGTGCGCAAGATGATGCGCAGGCGGGTGTTGCCCAGTTCCTGGCGCACCACCTGGGCCAAGGAGAGCCCGGCATGGTCGGTTTCCATGACCACGTCCAGCAGCATCACCGGGATATCGCTGCGGTTTTCCAAGATGGTCCGCGCCTCGGCGGCGGAATGGGCGGAAACGGGGATGAACCCGCGATCCTTGAAGCGGAAATCCCGCAAGAGAACCGCGGTCATGCCATGCACCTGAGGGTCGTCATCGACGACCAGGATCGGCCATGGCGGCAAGTCTCGATCGCCATCAACCGCTTTGGCGGCGCGTAAATTAAGACGCTTCTTGCCGGAATCGCCAGCGGGCGGAGAGCTATCTGAATTCATTGCAACTCTTTGATGGTATCTGTGATCTTGTCGACTTGGGATCATTCCATGCTGCACGGCACATAGCCATCGACAATTTGGCGTCTACTCACGTCGATTTGTGTCAAATGCCCAGGTTTCGCGGCGAGTGAGAGTTTCCCTCTGGGATAAAAGCGGCTACTATCTGGCGAGATCACTCCAGGCGCATGGAACCAGCCCCCTTGTTTCAGTCCCGCATACCCGGCGCGGGTCCGCGTTCACCTCAGACGACCCAGGTACGCATGCTGGACGGGCTGTCGTTCAAGCAGGCCTTCGCCACCTTGATCATCGCCTTGACGGTCGGGCTGCTGACCAGCGCCTATGAACTGCAAAACGATTACCGCAATATGCACGAGCAGGTTCGGCACGATATGGCCGCCGACCTTAATCTTGTGCGCGGCCTTGCCGTCGAGGCCGCCTATCAGTTGTCGGCGGAACTGGCCGGCGAGGTGGTGGGCGGGCTGCACCAAAATCCCATGGTGCTGGAAGTCACCTTGACCGACAATTATGGCGGCGAACTGGGCAAAGAGAAGCGGGCGGCGGTATCGACCCCCTTTCCGGCCTTGGCCGAACGGTTGTTTGGGGACGTCGCCGCTCACGCGCGTGCGCTGGAAACCCGCAACCCCAACGGCTCCAGTACCTCCGTCGGCTCCTTGGAACTGCACTTGGACAGCGCCGGCCTGCTCAATGCGTGGCTGAGTCGCGCCGCTGCCGCCGTTTGGTCGGGGGTGGCGCGGGCCGTGCTGGTGTGCGCCTTGGTGGTTGCCGTCTTTTACATATTGATCACCAAGCCGTTGCTGCGGATCACCGCCGCCATCGGCCGCGTCGATACCACCCATCCCGGCGCCTTCCTGATCGATCTGCCGCGGGGGCATCAGCGCGACGAACTGGGGTTGCTGGTCGGCACCGTCAACGGCATGTTGGGCGAATCCCAGCATGGGTTGGATGATCGCGATTCCGCTCAAAACGAACTGGCCGCCCTGGCCCGCGATCTGGAACGCCGGGTGGCCGAGCGCACCCATGAACTGGCGCGGGAAAAAGAAGGGGTGGAGCGGGCCTTGGCCCAGCTGAACCTGGCCAATACCGAATTGGAAAAAGCCAACCGCGATATCAATGACGGCATCCGTTACGCCAGTCGCATTCAGACCGCCCTGTTGCCCGATCAGGGGGCGCTGTCGGGCGTGGTGGATGAACTGGCGGTGGGCTGGCAACCGCTGGACATGGTCGGCGGCGATTATTATTGGGCCGGCTCGTTCGATTCCATGGGCGTCATCGCGGTGATGGATTGTACCGGTCACGGCGTGCCCGGCGCCTTCATGACGGCGGTGGTGGCCTCAAGTTTCAGCCGCATCTTGCATCATCACGGCCACGAGGACCCGGCCGAGATGCTGACCCAGTTGAATCGGCTGGTGAAAACGGCGTTGCGCCAGGACCGCGATAGCGCGGTCAGCAATGATGGCTTGGACGCCGCCATCTGCGTCATCGACCGGGCCAAGGCGACGCTGACTTTCGCCGGCGCCAATCTGCCGTTGCTGGTGGCCGAGAATGGCGGTTTGCGGCAAGTGCGCGGGGACCGCATGAGCCTGGGTTATCTGGACAGCCCCGAGGATTACCGTTTTTCCGCCCACAGCATGAGCATCACCCCCGGCTCGGCTTTTTATCTGTATACGGACGGCGTCACCGATCAGGTTGGCGGCGACAACAACCGTTTGTTCGGCCGTCGCCGGCTGCAGGAAGTGCTGGCCGAAATGGGTACCCGCCCGGTCACCGAGCAGATGGATGCCTTGTTCCAGCAATTAAGCCAGTGGCGCGGCGAGCAGCGGCGCCGCGACGACATGACCTTTGTCGCCTTTCGGCCGTTGAGCGCCGAGGCTTAGCTCCCGCCCCCCACACGTGGGGGCGGGGTCATGGCGCCCAGCCCGGCGGGGCCATCTCGAAGCCGTCGAAATGAAAGGCGGGGGCGACGATGCAAGACACCAATGTCCACGCCCCCAACGGTTCCGCCGCCTGCCAGGCATGGGCGGGAACCACCGCCTGGACGCTGTCCCCCACCATGACGTCGCCGCCCAGGATGATATCCCGGCTGGGCTGGCCCGCTTCGGCGATGGACAGGCGCAACGCCTCGCCGCCATGCCAAAGCCAGATTTCCACCGCATCGACCCGATGCCAATGCGAGCGTTCGCCTGCCTGCAACAGGTAATGGATGGCGGTGCACGCCCCCCGGCCGCCATCGTCGTGATGGCGGTAGGTTTCGCCGTAATGACCGCCTTCCGGGTGGGGCCGCAGCCCCAACCGGGCGATGACGTCAGCCGCTTGCGACATTGTTATTCCGTCGGTTCGGTGTCGCGCACCGAGCGGCGGTTGTGGATGGTGGAGAACCAATGCGCGAGGTGCGGCCGGCCGGTGCGCCAATCAGCCACCGCCTTGCGGAAATCCAGATAGCCCAAGGCGCAAGCCACGGTGATCGGGCCGATCAGGAAGACGCCGCCCCAATGACCGACTTCCTTTTCCAGCACGTCAAGGGCGCGGTTGATGGCGGCGGTCTGGCGTTCGATCCACCCGTCCCAGCGCTTGTCCTCGGGGCGGATGGTCTGTTCGATGCGGATGGCCACGGCGGCGTCCACCAGGCCGTCGGCCAGCGCTTCCAGGGTCAGCTGACGCCAGCGTTCATGGCCGGCATCGGGGATCAGCTTGTGGCCGGAATGCAGGGAATCCAGATATTCGCAGATGACCGGCGAATCAAACAGCGCCTCGCCGCTTTCCAAGATCAGCGCCGGAATCTTCGACAGCGGGTTTTCGCTGACGAAATCGGCTTCAGAGGCCCAGGCATTGGTCTTGACCATGTCGATCTTGTCGTCCAGACCGCATTCGATGGCGGTCATCCAGACCTTGCGGGCGTAGGGCGAGGTGTGGGAATAGCGCAGTTTCATGGCAAGACGTTCTCCTGGGTGATGGGACGAGCCCGCGTTCGGCGCGGGGTTTGGCATATCCCTCTGCCGGGCTGATTAAAACACATCCTTGCGCCGACGCAATTCGGCGAAAACCAAAAAAGGATCGGTTCCCGCTTCCAGGCCGACGGCGCGGGCCACCGCCGGCACGTCGGCGCGCAGGAACGGGTTGGCGGCGCGTTCCTGGGTCAGGTTGGACGGTACGGTGGGGCGGCCGGCGGCGCGCAAGGCGGTCACCGCCTCGACGCGGGCCTGCATGGCCGGGTTGTCGCGTTCCAGCAGCCGGGCAAAGCGGCAATTGGCGGCGGTGTATTCGTGGGCGCAATAGACCAAGGTGTCGCCGGGCAGATCGCGCAAGTGGCTGAGGCTGGTCCACATTTCTTCGGCGGTGCCTTCGAACAGGCGGCCGCACCCCATGGAAAACAGGGTGTCGCCACAAAACAGGGCGTGGGAATCGGGAAACCAAAAGGCGATGTGGCCGCTGGTATGACCCGGCGTTTCCAGCACCATGGCCGCCGCATGCCCCAACAGGAAGGATTCGCCGTCGCCGATTTCGATATCGATGCCGGGAATGCGCTGAGCGTCCCGGCGGGCGGCGACGACGCGGGCGCCGGTGGCCGCCTTGAGCTCCAGATTGCCGCCGGTATGGTCGCTGTGGTGATGGGTATTGAGAATGTGGGTCAGCTGCCAGCCCCGGACGGCCAGGGCTTCTTGCACCGGGGCGGCTACCGCCGGATCAATGACGGCGCAGGCCCCGCTTTCCGGTTCGTGGGCCAGATAGATGTAATTATCGGTCAATACGGCAATCTGTTCGACGACGATCCGGGCCATGGCGCGGGCCTTTCCTATCCGACGATTTTGTAGATGACCACCTCGCGGCTGGTGCGGTCTTCCAGATCCAGGCTGGTGGCCACCTTCATGCGCGAGATTTCCAGCAGGCCGTGCTTGGGCAGATAGGCGCGACCGGGATCGGCCATCAGCACCAGGGCCCCCGCCGCCGCCAATTGACGCAGCCAGGGGAAGATGTACTCGGTCATCGGCCGTTCGTAGCAAACGTCGCCGGCGACCACCACATCCCATTGGCAGGGGCTGCCGACGATGTCGCCGCACACCACTTCGACCGTGGCGCCGTTGAGTTCGGCATTAAGGCCGATGGCCACCGCGGCCATGGCGTCGATTTCCACCGCCTGCACATGGGCGGCGCCGGTCTTGGCGGCGGCGATGGCCGAAGCGCCGCAGCCGGCGGCGAAATCCAGCACCCGTTTGCCGCGCACCATGTCGGGATTGTCAAGCACATGGCGGGTCAGGGCCTGACCGCCGGCCCAGCAAAAAGCCCAATAGGGCGGTGGCAGGTTGACCCGCAGCAATGCCGCCTCGGTGGCTTCCCACAGCGGCGTCACCTCGGTGGCCATCCACATCGAGATTTCCGGGCAGGCCGGCGGCTGCGAGATTTCGGTATTGGTCTGGATAAAGCCGGCGGGGTCTTCGATCATCTTACAGCACCTTGCCGGCGATGATGGCGGCCAGCAGACCCCATCCGAACAGGCGGTTGGATTTGAATTTGGCCAGGCAATCGGCGCTGTCGTTCATTTGCAACGACAGCGCCTGCCACGCCAATTGTCCGGCGGACAGCAGCAGCACGGGATAGAACGGCCAGGACAGGCCGGCGCTGAAGCCACTGGCCCCGATCAGCGCCACCGCCCCGGCATAAAAGGCGACCAGGGCCGGGCCGGTCTTGGCGCCCAGGCGCAAGGCGCTGGATTTGACCCCGATCAGCGAATCGTCGTCCTTGTCCTGGTGGGCGTAAATGGTGTCATAGCCCAATGTCCACAAAATGCCGGCGCCATAGAGCAAGAAGGGGGCGGGGGCGATGCTTCCGGTCACCGCCACCCAGCCCAGCAATGCCCCCCAATTGAAGGTCAAGCCCAGCCAGGCCTGTGGCCACCAGGTGATGCGCTTCATCAACGGATAGGGAAAGACCAGGATCAGCGAACCGATGCCCCACCACAGCGCGGCGGCGTTCAATTGCACCAGCACCAGCAGCCCGATGGCCAGTTGAGCCGCCAGGAACAAGGCGGCCTGGCGGATGCTGATCGCCCCCGATGGGATCGGGCGGCCCTTGGTCCGCTCAACCATGGCGTCGAATTTGTGATCGGCGATGTCGTTGATGGTGCAGCCGGCGCCGCGCATGATCACCGCGCCGATGGCGAACAGGGTCATCAGGCGCAGGTCGGGGCCGCCATCGGCGGCCAGCGCCACGCTCCACCAGCATGGAAACAGCAGCAACCAGGTGCCGATGGGGCGGTCCAACCGCATCAATCGCAAATAGGGGCGGGCCGCCGCTGGAACCCAGCGGTCGATCCAGTTGCCGACGGGAATATCGCCATTAAGGGCAGGGGCTGTGCTCATGGCCGCAGCCTACGGAAAAACACCCGGGTTGTCAGCCATTGCTGATGGTGGGAAAGCGAATGGGACGGGCTTGGGGGGCCTGATTGCGAAAGGCCAGCAGGCCGTTTTGCCAAAACAATCCGTTGACGGCCCAGCCCTTCATCGGGTCGGACTCGATATTGGCCGGCTGCATGGGTTTGCCGTACAGATAGCCCTGGGCGTGGCGGACCTTAAGCAGCTTCAACAGATTGGCGGTTTCGGCGGTTTCGACGAATTCGGCGATGGTGCCGACTTTCAGATCGGCGCAAAGCTGGGCGATGGCCTTGAGGTACGGCGTCGGCGTGTCCGAGCCGGCGACTTCCTTGATATAGGCGCCGTCGATCTTGACATGGTCCACTTCCAGCGCCCGCAGGTAGTGAAAAGCGGCCGAGCCGGCGCCGAAATCGTCGAGACAGACGGCAAAACCGGATTTGCGCAAGGATTGCAAGATGGCGTTGACGGCGGGCAGGTCGTCCACCGCCGCCGATTCGGTTAATTCGAACAGCATCCGGCCGCGCAGATCGGGGCAGGCGGCGACCATGGACAGCAATCTGCGGGCGGTCGGCGCATGCGACAAGGAGCGGCCCGACAGATTGACGGCGAAACGCAGGCCCGGATTGTTGCCCAGGGGCGAACGCATGAAATTGATCGCCCGGTTCAAGATGGCCATGTCCAGATTGCCGACGATGCCGACATTTTCGGCGAAGGTGACGGTTTCGAACGGCGAGGATTTGCCGGGAAAGCGCACCAGACATTCGAAATGGTGGACCATGTCGGTCCACAGATCGACGATGGGCTGGAACACCAGTTCAAAGCGGCCCTGGTCGATGACTTCCTTGATTTCGCGCATCTGGCCAACGGTGGACGACAGGCGCGAGCGGACGTCACGGGCCAGATTGGTCAGGCTGACGTCTTCGCCTTGGGAAAAGCGATTGAGTGAATAGAGCAAGGCGTTGGTGGCCTCTTCCGACGAAATGCCGGCGGCGTCCAAGGCGACCGAGGCCGATTTGACCGGTTCGGCCCGATCATCGGGCAAAAAGGCGCTGACCAGATCGGTAAGCGCCGCTTCGATGCTGGTGGTGGTGATATTGGGGGAATGAATGACGCCGTAACGGTTTTCGCCCAGTTCACCGGCCGCGTCGCCGCCCATGGACACCGCTTTCAGGCGTTCGCCCAATTCGGCCATGAATTCATCGGCCCTGACCGGCCCGGCGGCGGCGCGCACCTGTTCCACCGCCGGCAATTCCAGCATGGTCAGTTGGTAGACCTGCTCGGAATCGGCGCCGGTGCTGCCTTCGTCCATCATCCGCCGGGCAAGGACGGAAAAATCCTCGCGGTTGAGCAGGTGGCCGATGGGGGTGCGGTTTTCCGCCGGTACTTCCAGGGCGCTGGCATGGGTCAACGCCAGCAGGCGGTGACCGGGCTTGTCGGGGTGACGATAGCCGGCCAAGGCGACCGGCCTGTTGGGGCGGTTGGCGCCGCCCGGCGTATGCAAAAGCAGCAGGCGGACCCGCTCGCCCTCGTCCATGCGGGCCAGGGCGCGCTCGATGCGTTCGCCATCTTGGGGGATGAACATCGACGCCACCGGCTGGCTGGTCAAGGCCCGTGCCGGCTTGTTGGTCAGCGCCATGGCGGCGCCGACGGCAAAGACGATGGCGCCGTCATCGTCGACTTCCACCAGCAGATCGGCGGCGGCGAAGGCGAATGCTACATAAACTTCCCGCGATGTCGCGATGTCGCCCGCCGCCATGATGCCCCTGTTGGCTGTGCTTCCCGTGTGCGGAACTATGGCACGGGCGCGGGCCTTGTCGCTAGTGACGATATGTTCCGCCAAAGCTTGCATTCCATTGACCTTGCGTTTATAAGCTTCCTCCTTCAAGCGCGCTGGGCCTGTTAGGGCATGCCTTGCCGCTTTTACTCGTCCGAAACTTCTTTTTCGAAGGATGCAAAAATGCCCAAGATGAAGACCAAGAGCGCCGCCAAAAAGCGGTTCACGCTCACCGCCAGCGGGAAGGTCAAGGCCGGCGCAGCCAACAAGCGCCACTGCCTGTCCGCCAAGCCGAAAGACATGAAGCGTCAAGCCCGTGGCACCTTCGTCCTGTTCAAGGCCGATGGTGAAAAGGTCAAGCAATACTACCTGCCGAACGGAGCTAAGTAATGGCGCGCGTCAAGCGGGGCGTAACCACTCACGCCCGTCACAAGAAGATCATGAAGCTGGCCAAGGGCTATCGCGGCCGGGCTTCCACCTGTTTCCGCGTCGCCATCGAAAAGGTCGAAAAGGCGCTCAGCTACGCCTATCGCGACCGTCGGGCCAAGAAGCGCAATTTCCGGGGTCTGTGGATCCAGCGTATCAACGCCGGCACCCGTCAGTACGGCATGCCCTATTCCCGTTTCATGAATGGCCTGAAGAAGGCCGGCATCCTGCTGGACCGCAAGGTTCTGGCGGACATCGCCGCGCGCGAGCCGGAATCGTTTAAGTCGCTGGTGCAAAAGGCCGAGGCGGCCCTGGGCTAAGGCACTGCGATTTCTCAGCAGGTCTGTTTTGCTTAAGGGGGCTGCCCATGCGGGCGGCCCCCTTTTATGTCCGAATGGGGTGAAGCATGGACGAACTCGATAAGATCCGCGTCGCGGCCTTGGCGGCGGTAGCCGCCGCCGATAGCGTCGAGGCATTGGAAGCCGCCCGCGTCGCCGCGCTGGGCAAGAAGGGCAGCATCTCGGGCCTGATGGCCGCGCTCGGCAAGATGGACCCCGAAGCCCGCAAGGCCGCCGGCGCCGCCATGAACGCGGTCAAGGACGAGGTGGCCGAGGCCATCGCCGCCGCCAAATCGGTGCTGGAAGCCAAGGCGCTTGATGCCCGTCTGGCGCGCGAGAAAGTCGATGTCACGCTTCCGGTCCGCCCCGACAGCCAGTCCGGCCGCATCCACCCCATTTCCCAGGTGATGGAAGAAATGGCCGCCATCTTCGCCCAAATGGGCTTTGATGTGGCCGAAGGTCCCGATATCGAGGACGATTTCCACAATTTCACCGCGCTCAACATCCCGGCCGAACATCCCGCCCGGCAGATGCATGACACCTTTTATTTCGGCGAGCGCGAGGATGGTTCGCGCCACCTGCTGCGCACCCATACCAGCCCGGTGCAGATCCGCACCATGCTGAGCAAGAAGCCGCCGATTCGCATCATCGCCCCGGGCCGCACCTATCGCTGCGATTCGGACATGACCCACACGCCGATGTTCCATCAGATCGAAGGTCTGGTGATCGACAAGACCACCAATATGGGCCACCTCAAGGGCTGCCTGCTGGAATTCGTCACCACCTTCTTCGAGGTCGACGAAGTGCCGGTGCGTTTCCGCCCCAGCTTCTTCCCCTTCACCGAACCCTCGGCCGAGGTCGATATCGGCTGTTCGCGCGACGGCGGCGAACTCAAGATCGGCAAGGGGGCCAGTTGGCTGGAAATCGGCGGGTCGGGCATGGTTCATCCCAATGTGCTGCGCGCCTGCGGCATTGATCCCGACGAGTATCAGGGCTTTGCCTTCGGCATGGGCGTCGAGCGCATGGCCATGCTGAAATACGGCATTCCCGATTTGCGGACTTTCTTCGATTCCGATCTGCGCTGGCTCAAGCATTACGGCTTCGTCCCCCTTGACGTGCCGACCCTGTCCGGAGGGCTGACCCGATGAAATTCACCTTGTCGTGGCTGAAAAGCCATCTGGACACCGAAGCCACGCTGGCCGAAATCGACGCCCGCCTGACCATGCTGGGCCTGGAAGTCGAGGAAATCCATGATCCGGCCAAGGATTTGGCCGGTTTCACCATCGGCCATATCGTCGAGGCCGAACAGCACCCCAATGCCGACCGCTTGCGCATCTGCAAGGTCGATACCGGCGCCGGCATCATTCAGGTGGTGTGCGGCGCTCCCAACGCGCGGGCCGGGATCAAGGTCATTTTGGCGCAGCCGGGAACCTTTATTCCGGTCAGCGGCGACAAACTGAAAAAGGGCAATGTGCGCGGCATCGAAAGCCAGGGGATGATGTGTTCCTGGCGCGAGCTGAAGCTGGGCGAAGACCATGACGGCATCGCCGAACTGGACGCGGATAGCCCGGTCGGCGCCAAGCTGGTCGAGGTGATGCGCTTCGATCCGGTGATCGAGATTTCCATCACCCCCAATCGCGCCGATTGCCTGGGCGTCCGCGGCGTTGCCCGCGATCTGGCGGCGTCGGGTCTGGGGCGTTTGAAGCCGCTGGTGGTCAATCCGGTCAAGGGCGGCTATGTCAGCCCGATCAACGTCGCCTTGGATTTCCCCGAGGATGCCAAATCCGCCTGTCCGATGTTCGTCGGCCGTCACTTCAAGGGCGTGAAGAACGGCCCCAGCCCGCAATGGCTGCAAGACCGTCTGACCGCCATCGGCCTGCGTCCCATTTCGGCCCTGGTCGATATCACCAATTTCTTCACCTTCGATCTGGCCCGCCCGCTGCACGTCTTTGACGCCGCCAAGGTCAACGGCGCCCTCACCGCTCGTCTGGCCCGTCCGGGCGAAAAGCTGATGGCGCTGAACGGCAAGGAATACGAGCTGTCGGCCGAGATGACGGTGATCGCAGACCAAGCCGGGCCGGAAGGTCTGGCCGGGGTGATGGGCGGCGAACATTCCGGCTGCACCGAAGCGACCACCGAGGTTTTCTTGGAAGTGGCGGCTTTCGATCCGATCCGCACGGCGGCGACCGGGCGCAAGCTCGATATCTTGTCCGATGCCCGCTTCCGGTTCGAACGCGGTATCGATCCGGCGTTCCTGATCGATGCGGCCGAACTGGCCACCGCCATGATCGTGGAATTGTGCGGCGGTGAAGCCTCGGAATTGGTGGTTGCCGGGGCCGAACCCGATTGGCGCCAATCCATCGCCCTGCGGCCCGAACGGGCGGAAGCCCTGGGCGGTGTGGCGGTGGAGACCAAGCGTCAGGAACTTATCCTGACCGCCTTGGGCTGCACCGTTTCCGAACATGGCGACGGCCTGTTGGTGGTGCCGCCGTCATGGCGCGGCGACATCACCGCCGAACACGATCTGGTGGAAGAGATCATCCGGGTCAACGGCTATGATCAAATCCCGGCGACGCCGATGCCGCGCCCGACCATGTGCAAGCCGGTGCTGACCCCGGGCCAGCGCCGCGCCGCCTGGGTGCGTCGTCACTTGGCCAGCCGGGGATTGGTGGAAACGGTGACGTGGTCGTTCCTGCCATCGGCCCAGGCCAAGTTGTTCGGCGGCGGGACCGCCGCCATGCATCTGGCCAATCCCATTTCCACCGATCTGGATTGCATGCGGCCCAGCCTGCTGCCCAATCTGGTGGTTGCCGCCGGGCGCAATGCCGATCGCGGTTTCAAGGATTTGGGCCTGTTCGAGATCGGGGCGCAGTTCGATGGCCCCGAACCGGGCCAGCAACGCGCCGTCGCCGCCGGGATCCGGGTCGGCAAGGCGGTGCCGCGCCATTGGAAGGAAGCCAGCCGCGCCGTTGACGTGTTCGACGCCAAGGCCGATCTGCTGGCGGCCATCGCCGCCGCCGGGGCCAACCCGGATTCGTTCCAGATCGGCACCGATGCGCCGTCTTGGTATCACCCCGGCCGTTCCGGCGTGCTCAAGCTGGGCAATAAGCCGGTCGCTGCCTTTGGCGAAGTGCATCCGGGCGTTTTGACCGCCTTGGACGTCAAGGGGCCGATCGTCGCCTTCGAATTGTTCCTGGAAGCCTTGCCGCCGCAAAAGGCCAAGGCGACCAAGGCCAAGCCGCTGGTGAAACTGTCAGCGTTCCAGCCGCTGGAGCGTGATTTCGCCTTCGTGCTGGATGCCGAAATGTCGGCCGATGCGGTGCTGCGGGCGGCCAGGAACGCCGAGAAGGCCCTGATCACCGATGTGTCGGTGTTTGACCTGTACGAAGGCCCCAATGTGGGCGAGGGCAAGAAGTCGCTGGCCATCTCGGTGACCTTGCAGCCCTTTGACAAGACCCTGACCGACGAAGAAATCGAAGCGGTGGGCAAGAAGATCGTCGAAGGCGTGCTTAAGGCCACGGGTGGGGTCTTGCGGGGATAACATGCCCACCATCATTTTGCTTCGTCATGGCGAAACCCATTGGAATCGCCAACAGCGCATTCAGGGTCACGGCGATTCGCCGTTGACCCTGAACGGCATCGAGCAGGCCCGCGCCTATGGCCGCGCCATCCAGCCCTTGCTGGGGGTGGGGCGATGGCGGTTGGTCAGCTCGCCATTATCGCGGTGCATGCAGACCAGCGCCATCTTGTGCGAAACCGCCGGTCTGGACTTTGCTCAGGTCGAGCGCGATGCCCGCCTCAAGGAAGTCTCGACCGGGGAATATTCCGGCCGACTGAAAACCGAGTTCCCCCCCGGTCAGCTGGGCGGCAGCGGCCGGCGATCGTGGTTCTTTCACTGTCCTGGGGGGGAAACTCACGCCCACATGGTCAGCCGTCTGTCGGCATGGCTGGCGACCCTGGGCGACAACGATCATGTTGTCGCCGTCAGCCATGGCATCGCCGGTAAAATTCTGCGTGGCCTTTACGCCGGCTGGGATCCCGATCACGCCTTGGCCCAAGACAGCCCGCAGGACGCGCTTTTCCTGTTGCGCGATGGCCTTGTCCAGCGTGTCGCTTGCTCCTGATCCCCCCCTGTGCTTTGGTGGTATCGGCAGGGGAGAGGGGGAAGGAATGATGCGTAAGATCAAGACAGTTTTATTGATCTTGGCGGCCATGGTCATGGCATCGCCCGTCTGCGCTCGCGATTTGGTCGTCGGGGTCGAGGAACAGGAATATTACCCCTTATTCGCCGTGCGAGAGGGCGATTACGTCGGCACGGCGCGGGAAATTCTCGATGCCTTTGCCCATGCCCAGGGACACCGCCTGATTTATCGGCCCTTGCCCATCGACCGTCTGTTCAGCGAATTGGTGAGTGGGAGGATCGATCTGAAATTTCCCGATAACGCCCAGTGGGGCGGCGATTTCAAGGCCGGGCGAAGCATCGCCTACAGCAAGCCGGTGGTCGCCTCTCTGGATGGCGTCATGGTACGGCCGATGAATTTGGGGCGCGGTGCCTCGGCCATCCGGGTGTTGGGCACGGTGTCGGGGTTCCAACCGCTCGGCTGGAAGGACCGCATCGCCGATGGCTCGGTCGCGCTGAGGGCGCAGACCGGGGTGGAAGACCTGCTCAAGCAGGCCGCCACCGGCAAAGTGGACGGCGCCTATGTCAGTGTCGCTGTCGCCAATTATGCCCTGGCGCGGTTGCTGGATATGGATGGGGCTTTGGTTTTCGACGCCAGCCTGCCCCATATCCGAGGTTCTTATCATCTCTCATCATTCACGCAACCAGAGATTATCCGCGCATTTGATCAATGGTTGATGGAAAACGCCGCTCTGGTCGAATCGGTCAAACTCAGGATGAACGCGGAAAAAGGCATCAAGTGACTTGCCGAGTGTTGTGCGTTGGTGTTCATTGAGCCGTCGAGAAAAGAGGATTGGTGAGATGAAGCGCCTTGGATTGGCCTTGTTTATCATGTGCGCAATGACGGGAATTGCCCAGGCCGCGCCGCGCGAACTGGTCATCGGCGTCGAGGATATTGAATATTATCCGCTCTACGCCATCCGCGATGGCGAATATGTCGGGGTCATGCGCGAGATCGTCGATGCTTTCGCTCGGGCCAAGGATTACCACGTCACCTATCGGGCCTTGCCGATCAAGCGGCTTTATGCCGAGTTGGCCGGCGGCGGCATCGACGTCAAGCTGCCCGACAATCCCGGCTGGGGCACCGAGGCCAAGGCCGGGCTGACCATGACCTACAGCAAGCCGCTGGTATCCTATATTGACGGCGTCGTCGTCCGTCCCGGCTCCATCGCCAGGCAGGCGGACCAGTTTCGCACGCTTGGCACCGTGGCCGGCTTTACCCCGCTGGCGTGGGCGGATCGGGTCAAGGCCGACAAGGTGGCGCTGAAGGAAAATCCGCGGATGGAATTGCTGCTGCGCCAGACCGTGGTCGGCCATGTGGACGGCGCCTATGTCAACGTGGCGGTCGCCCACCACGTGCTGAACAATATCTTGAACATGCCCGGCGCCTTGGTCTTCAACTCGGCCTTACCGCATTCCCGCGATTATTATTATCTATCGACCAGTCGGCACCCGCAGGTGGTCGCGGAGTTCAATGCCTGGTTGAAAGAGAATCCGCAGATGGTCAAGGATATCAAGGACCGCTTTGGCGCCGAAAAAGGGGCGGAGTAACCGCCCCTCTTGGGGGCTCAGCGGTGATAAAAGCCGGCGCCGACGACGTAATCGCCGACCTGGACCACGTATGAGGTCTTGTTTTCCAGCTTGCCGGTGGCCGGGTTCTTCCACAGGTAATCGACCATCCCCGACCCGTTGCGCTTGGCTTTCTTGATGATTTCCTGAACCAGCTTCAAGCCGGCGGCGTCGGTCATTTCCCAAGCGTCCGAGCCGGTGCGTTCCGGGCGGAAGCCGGTGGCTTTGTAGACGCCCTTGGCATCGAAGGCGAAGACGTAAAGATCGTTTTGGATCCACTTCCCCTTGGGGTCGTTGAAGGCCTCGAAGGCTTTTTCCGCGCCGACCTTTTTCATGAAGGCGACGGCGTCATCGACCAGGGTTTGCACCTGTTCGTAACCATGGTGAACGATTGGGGCCGGCGCATTGGCGTCGGCGGCCCAGACCGGCGGCGCCAGCATCAGCGCCACCAGCAACGCCACGCTCAAGCGGTTGGAAAACATAGATCAGCCTCCCCTTCATTATGATTTCGACCATTCTAATATAGCTTCGCCAGGAAACAAAAGGCCGGTTGAACGGTCTGGACTTTCGTCGGCAGGACACGGGGTCTTAAGGGGTGCTATAAGCGCCCGATCATGAACACATCCCCGTCACGCTGGCGGGCCGAGGCGGCGGCCATGTTGTCGCTGGGCTGGCCCATTATCCTTACCAATCTGGCCCAGATCGCCATCGGCACCACCGACACGGTGATGATGGGATGGTTGGGGCCGACGGATCTGGCCGCCGGAACCTTGGGCGCCAACCTGTATTTCGGCTGGTTCGTCATGGGCATCGGGCTGGTGTTGGGGACGTCGCCCATGCTGGCCCAGACCCTGGGGGCGCGGCGGCACGCTGTGCGCGAATGTCGGCGGATCGTCCGTCAAGGATTGTGGCTGGCGGGATTATATAGTCTGCCGGTGTGGGTGGTGTTGTGGCACACCGAGACGATTTTGGGATTTTTGGGCCAAGACCCTGCCCTGACCGTCACCGCCGGAGCCTATGGCCGGGCGGTGATGTGGGGATTGCTGCCGGCCTTGGGGATGATCGCGCTGCGTTCGTTCATCGCGGCGCAGGAACGGCCCCGCGCCGCCATGGTGGTCACCGTGCTGGCGGTTGGCTTGAACGCCGGGGTCAATTGGCTGTTGATGTTTGGTCATTGGGGCCTGCCGGCCATGGGGGTGGTTGGCGCCGGGGTGGCCTCCAGCCTGTCCAATGCCTTCATGTTCATTGCCTTGCTGGGGTTCATCCTGGCTGACCGGCGTTTCCGCCGTTTTCATCTGTTGGGCCGTCTGTGGCGGTCGGATTGGCCGAAATTCAAGGAATTGCTGCGGGTCGGCGGCCCCATGGGGCTGGCCATGGGGTTCGAGGTCTCGGGCTTCAACGCCGCCGCCTTTCTGATGGGGGTGATCGACGCGCCATCCCTGGCCGCCCACGCCATCGCCCTCCAGGTGGCTTCGGTCACCTTCATGGTGCCCATGGGGCTGGCCCAGGCGGCGACCGTGCGGGTCGGGCTGGCCGCCGGCGCCGGCAATGCCGACGGCGTGCGCAAGGCCGGCTGGACCGCCTTGGTTCTGAGCAGCGGCTTCATGGTGCTGATGGCGGTGGTGCTGATCGTCTGGCCCCAGGCCATTGTCAGCGCTTTCCTTGACCTTGAGCGGCCGGATACGGCGGTGGTGCTGTCCCACGCCTTGGTGTTCCTGGCCGTGGCGGCTTTGTTCCAGGTGGTTGATGGCGCCCAAGTGGTTGGCGCCGGCGCCTTGCGCGGCCTCAAGGATACCCGCGTGCCGATGATCTTCGCCGGTTTGGGCTATTGGGGGCTGGGGATCCCCATCGGCGCTCTGTTGGCCTTTGGCGCCGGCATGGGGGGCTTGGGCATCTGGATCGGTCTGGCGATCGGTCTGGCGGTGGTGGCGGCGCTGGTCACCCTGCGGTGGAGCCTGCGCCGCCGCCTGGATCTGCTTAAGCCATATTGTCCTTAAGCCAGGCTTGCAGGCGGTTCCATCCGTCTTTGGCCGCTTCCTCGCGGTAGCTGGGGCGGTAATCGGCGTGGAAAGCGTGCGGGGCGTCGGGGTAGACGACGATCTCGGTCTTGACCTTGGCGGCCTTGGCCGCCTCACGCATGAGGGCGATGCTGTCTTGGCTGATGCCTTGGTCGGCGCCGCCATAAAGTCCAAGAACCGGGGCCTTCAATTGCGCCGCCAAGTCCAGCGGATGATGCGGGGTCATTGCGGTCGCCTCGCCCGTCAACTTGCCGTACCAGGCCACCGCCGCCCGCAATGTGGGGTTATGGGCGGCATAGAGCCAGGAAATCCGCCCGCCCCAGCAAAAGCCGGTGATGGCCAGACGATGGGGGTCACCGCCATTGGCGCCGGCCCAGGCGGCGGCGGCGTCGAGGTCGGTCAGCACCTGGCGATCGGGGACCTTGGCGACGATGGTTTTCAACAGCGTGGGGATGTCGGCGATGGTCGAGGGATCGCCTTGACGGACATAGAGTTCCGGGGCGATGGCCAGATAGCCCAGCTTGGCCAGCCGACGGCAGACATCGCGGATATGTTCGTGCACGCCAAAGATTTCCTGAACCACCAAGACGGTGGGCAGGGCGCCGGCCTGCGCCGGCCGGGCGACATAGGCCGGCAACTCGCCGATCATCACCGGGCCGACGCTCAGGCCCATGGCGTCGGTGGTGATGGCTTCGGCGTGGACCGGGCCGGCGGCCATGGCGAAGCCGGTTGCGGCCAGCGCCGTGCCGATAAAGTTCCGGCGGCTGAAAGCGGGGTTCAGGCTTTTCATGTCTTCGTGCATCGCGAGATCTCCCTTTGGCTGCCCTGAGTGTGGGGACGTCTTGGCGCAATTGAAAGGGGGGCTTGACCATTGTCAGATCGCCGTGACCGAAACGGGCCTAAACTGCCGCTTTCCATCGGGGGGAAGTCCCATGATCCGCCGTCTTGTCTTGTGCGCCTGCCTTGCCATCCTTCCCATTTCCGCCGCCGGGGCGGAACAGATCGGGTGTCCCGATCTGGCGCAAGCGGTTCAAGTGGGCGATTGTCCCTCCGAGGCGCAGCTGAAGTACAGCTATGCCGGCTATTGCAGCGACGACGCCCGCATGTATGACAAGGATAACGGCAACACCTGCGTGACGCTGGAGGACTTCAAGAAGCTGAAAAACCACGCCCTGTGGGAAGCCGGCGATTTTCAGGGCTATCTGCATTGTGGCCGCACGCCGGAGCAAACCCGAGCGCTGAAACTGACCGAGGTCAAGGTCGCCCCTGCCGGCAAGCTGACAAGGGTGGTGTGCACCTATGAAGATGGCGCTCAGATGGTGTTGCGCACCCGTCGCGCCTGTACCGAGGCCGAGGGAAAGATCACCTGCGATTAGGCGTTGTCGGGCACAACCCAGTGCAAGCGTGAATGGGCGTCGGCCTCGCCCATGACGCCGGCCAGCCATGGCATCAATCGGCCCAATGCCTGGTCCAGCTTCCACGGCGGATTAATGACCACCAAGCCGCAGCCGTTCAGGCGGTCGGGGGCGTCTCCGCCCCTGATCCAGATGTCGGCGGCGATGGTTTTCGGCAGTCCAAGCATGGCGAGGTCGGCATGGAAACGGTCGATGACGTCGCGGGCCTTGATCGGATACCACAGGGCATAAAGCCCGGTGGGCCAGCGCTTCATCGCCTCGATCAGGCCTTTGCGCATGCGCTGGAATTCGTCGCGCACCTCGAAAGGCGGGTCGATCAGCACCAAACCGCGCCGTTCCGGTGGTGGCAGCAGGGCCTTAAGGCCGTCATAGCCATCGCGGTGATGGACGCCGACCCGGCGGTCGGCGGCGAAGCGGGCGCGCAATTCCTCGGCATCTTCCGGGTGCAATTCGCACAGGGCCAGCCGGTCGTGGGGGCGTGCTGCCAGGGCGGCGATCATCGGTGAGCCGGGGTAATAGCGCAGGCCGCCATCGGGGTTGAGGCTGTGGATCGCCGCCAGGAAGGGCGCCAGCTCTTCCGGCGGGGCGGCGGCGGCCAAAACCTTGGCGATGCCGTTTTGCCATTCGCCGGTCTTTTCCGCCTGCACCGAGGCAAGGTCATAGGCGCCGATACCGGCATGGCTGTCCAGATAGGCATAGGCCGCCTCCTTGCGCTTGAGGTGCTCAAGGATCAGGGCCAGGGCGGCGTGTTTGTGGACGTCGGCAAAATTGCCGGCGTGGTATGCGTGTCGGTAATTCATGGCCCAGGCTTGTGGGCAAAAAACCGGAAAATCGCAAGAAAATTAGCAGCGGCGGCCCTGCGCAGTAATTTTATACAAATTCTAAAAACAATTGGATTGTGCGTCGCAGCATTTGCGGTTGTCGGCAGTAACCGATGATCGCGTACAAAGCTAAAGTCAGCACTATTCGGCTTGCCCGTAAGTATTTTTAATTATGGCTTAATGCCTTGGCTCTATATGTTAAACCGCGTGAAGCTGCCTGGGTCACCCCTGTGGCGTCGCCTGAATCGTCATCAACGAGCCGACCCGTGGGGGGGACATGGCACGAAACGATGTGAAACTGACTGGCGTTGAACGCACCTTCGGAGCTGACGAAATCATCGTCAGCAAGACCGATCTGAAGGGGCGCCTGATTTATGCCAATGAGGTCTTTTTGCGTTTGGCCAGCTATAGCGAAGCCGAGGTCATCGGTCAGCCGCACAGCCTGATCCGTCATCCGGAAATGCCGCGCTGCATCTTCAAGTTGCTGTGGGACACCATTCAGTCCAGACGGGAATGCTTTGCCTATGTGGTCAACCGTTCCAAGAACGGCGACCATTACTGGGTGTTGGCCCATATCACCCCCACTTTCAATGCCGCGGGCGAGATCGTCAGCTATCATTCCAATCGGCGCGTGCCCAAGCGCGAGGCGATCGCCAAGGCGGAAGCCTTGTATGCCGAATTGGCGGCAATCGAAAATAAAGCCGACGATCGCAAGAAGGGCATGGAAACGGCCTATCAGGTCTTGAACGATAAGCTGCTGGCGCTGGGGGTGCCCTACGATGAATTCGTCTTCGCTCTCTAAGGCGTGGATCGCCTCGGCCGTGGCCGCCGTCGTTTCGGTGGTCATGCTGGTGCTGCATCTGCTGGCCGCCGACGCGCTATCGTCCCTTTTGGCCGCCGTTGCCGCGATCTCGACGCTGTTGTCGTTGTGGATGATCCTGCGCACCCGCTCGGCCGTGCATCGGGCGCGGGCCATCCTGGCCCAGGCCGCCGCGGGCCGGTTGGATTCCCGCGTTGTCGGGATCAGGGAAGCCGGCGTGCTGGGTGATTTGGATCACGCCATCAACCGGTTGCTTGATTTGACCGAGGCCTTCACCAAGGAAGCCGACGCCGCCATGGCGATGACCGCCCAAGGCCGCTATTTCCGTCACATCTTGCTGGAAGGCTTGGTCGGCGAGTTTTCCGATCATGCCCGCCTGATCAACAGCGCGCTGACCAGCATGGAAAACAAATCCAAGGAATTCGTCACCGAGGCGACCGGCGTCGGCAACACCATCAAGCACATGAGCCAGGCGGTCGCCGCCACGGCCACCGAGTTGGAAGCCACCGCCCAGCAGATGCGCGACATCGCCAACCAGACCAGCAACCAATCCTCCACCGTCGCCCGTGCCGCCGAGGATGCCTCGGCCAATGTCGAATCGGTGGCTTCGGCGGCGGAACAGGTCTCGTCCGGCATTCGGGAAGTGGCTGCCCGTATTCAACAATCGGCCAATATGGCGCAAGACACCGTGCAGGTGGCGGGGCAGACCGATCACGCTATCCAGGGGCTGGCCGATGCCGCTCAAAAGATCGGCGACGTGGTCAAGATGATCACCGAGATCGCCAGCCAAACCAATCTGCTGGCGCTGAACGCCACCATCGAAGCGGCCCGCGCCGGGGAAGCTGGCAAGGGCTTCGCCGTCGTCGCCAACGAAGTCAAATCCCTGGCCAATCAGACCAGCCGGGCCACTGACGACATCACCAGCCAGATCGAAAGCATGCGTCAGGCCACCCGTGGCGCGGTCGATGCCGTGCGCCGCATCGCCGGCATGATCAGCGATATCAATGACAATTCGTCCGGCATCGCCGCGGCCACCGAACAGCAATCGGCGGCGGTGGCTGAAATCAGCCGGGCGATCCGCGATGTCGCCGCCGGGGTGCAGACCGTGGCCGGCACCATCAACGAAGTGTCGGAAGTGGCCGGCACCGCCACCGAGGCCGCCGATCAGGTCCTGATCGCCGCCGGCGACATGGCGGCGCGGACGGTCGGCATGAACGACGACATCGACGCCTTCATCATTCGGGTCTGTTCCGGGATGCGGATGCAGTAGGCGCGGCCCGTTCAGACGCCACGCGGGGGTATGCGCGAGGCGCGGCCCGTTCCGGGCTCGTTCAGACGCCACGCGGGCTCAGTCTTGCTTGGCCAGCAGGTCCAGCAACGGCGTCCATTCGGCGGCGTAATCGCGGGCGCGGCGTTCCTTGGCTTCCAGCACCGAGGACCCCAGCGCCGCCACCGACGGATAGATCTGGCTGTCGCGCAGCCGCGCCACCACCGGAAAACCAAGCGAGGCGAAGAACACATCCAGTTGTTCGGTGGCCTTGAGCCCGAGGCGCAGGCGGTTGCCGACGATGGCCACCACCCGCTTGTTCTTGCGCACGGCCTTGACCTCGGACAGCTTTTTCAGGAAATGGGCGGTGGCGTCCTGGTCGAAAGCGCCGGGCAGGACGGGAACCACCACCACGTCGGCGATGGCGATCAAATCCTCGACGTCCTTGTGATGCATGGCCGCCGGGGCGTCGATGACCAGGCGGTCGATGCCCTTGGGGGCCGAACCCAAATCCTTGGACCAATCGAGGCCGGTCACCACCGGAGCGCTTTCATCGCGGCGTTTCAGCCAGTTCAGCGATGATTTCTGGCGATCGCAATCGGCGATGACGGTTTTCAGGCCGGTGGCGGCGAACGAGGACGCCAGATGGGTGGCGATGGTGGTCTTGCCGCACCCGCCCTTGATATTTCCGACCAGTACCGACAGCATCGCCGCCCCCTTCTTTCGTCTTTCACGGGGCAGGGTAACACAGGCGGCGAGGCGCGAAAGGTGAAGATCGCGCCCCGCCGCCCTGGAATCATTCTCCGTACAGGCGGCGGAAGCCCGTCGATACCTTGTCGATGAAGGCGGGGTCGCGCTGTTTCCAATAGCGCGGGTCTTGCAGCATTTTCTTCAATTCGCCTTCCGACGGTTCGGATTCGCGGCTGCTGGGCTGGCGGCCGACGGACGGTTCGCCCGAATTCATCATGGCGCGCATGGCGATGATGCCGTCGGCGGAGGTGGCCAGGGCCTGATACACCTCGGGGGCGAGATTGCTTTGCCCCCAGGCCGAGACCTGACGGGCGGTTTCCGACCATTTGGCGTCGCCGCCGAAATGATCGCGCAGGCGTTCCAGGCTGCGCTGGCTTTCATATTCGCCGGCCATCTGCTCGATGGTCGGGATAACCCGTTGATGCGCCAGATCATAGACCAATTGCGCCTGTTTGGGGGTGAAGCCGGCCTGATGCAGCGCCCGATTGACCTCGGCATCGGAACTCAGCATGGGATGGCGCTGTTCGATGGCATATTGGTCGGGGCTGTCGGGAACCCCCAGCGCCCGGTGAAAGGCGCAGCGTTGTTCGTCGGAACAATCGTCGCCAGGGATTTCGACCATGCGGTGCATGCGCCGTTCCAAATCCTGATAGGCCTGCAACAAGGCTTCGGTGCGCAAGCCGCCGGTGGCGGGATCGCGGAACTTGTCCGGGATGCCGGTGGGCTGACGCGGATCGGCTTCCGGCTCCAGGGAATCTTCATAGTACATCTTTTGTTCTCCGAACTAAATGTGTAGGGAACCGTCGCGGCCGCGTTCGACCAGCGACAGGATGTGGCTGGCCAGCAATCGCTGGCCTTCCAGGCAGCGCAGGGATGCGTCGCTGGCTTCGGGACCAAGACAGCGGTCCAGGGTCAGACTGCGCAGATGCGCCAGGGCCAGATCGCCATCGGCGCCGGAAAAAGCGCGGGCGAAGGCTCGGGCGATGGTCAGGCGTTGGCTGTCGTCGGGCGCGGCCGGTTGTTCGAACCAGGCCCAACCGGCATCAGATTTGGACATGGGGAACCTCTTGTTGCTGCGGGGTTATCATCAGGTCGGCGGGAATGTTGAAGGCGCGACCAAGCCATTGGGCCGTGGCGGCGGCATCGACCACCGCCAGTCCGGCCGGGCCAAGTTGAGCCAAGGCCGACAGCCAGGTCAGCATGCTCTGGGCATCACGCTGGGCCTGGGATTGCGCCAGGGGTGAACGATATTGCAGATCGATGGTGTGGCCATCGACCAGCAAGGCCGGGATTTCGCCGCGGCGCCGCAAGATATGGACGGCCCGTAAAATAAGCGGCGTCAGCAATTCCGATTGCAGCCGGCCATAGGTGGCGCCAAGCAGGCGGGCCATGTCGGCGGCCCGTTCCAGGATTTCGGTCGCCGTCATCTTGGGGGCCTCGGTTTGCCCCAGCTTGTCGGCCAACAGCGCGTGGCGGATGCGGCCGCGCAAATCGTCGAGCACCAGTTGCGAGATATCGAAGCGGCCGGGCGATTCCAGCGGCTTCAAGCCGGCCGAGCCCACCGCCTTGGGGATAATGGTGCCGGGCACCAGTTTGATGTTGGCCGGATTGAGCACGCCATCGTCATCGGCCTGCCAAATGCCGGTCACCGCGATGGTGGCGTTTTTCAACACCAGTTCGACCACCTTGTTGGCGGTTTTGATGTCAGGCAAGGCTTTCATCACCGGGGAGCGGCCATAGATTTCCCCTGGCGCTTTCAGCCAGCGGAAATTGATGAACGGGCTATGGCCGAAACGCCCTTCGGCCAGCAAGGGGGCGTCGTCGTCGCCCTGTTCCAGGACGGCGGCGTAATCGTAATGGCCGCGCTGGTTGGGAATGACCGCCTCGATGATGGCAAAGCGGGCCTGTGGGTCTTCCTCGCCCTGGCGCAGCAAGGAATCGGGCCATTCGGCCGCTGGAAAGCGCAGGCGCAAGGCGGCCAGGGTCAATTCGTTGCGGCGAAAGGTGCTGTCCAACTTGCCGTCGGGGCCTTCTTCCAGGACGGCCTGGGCCAGTGGCACGGCGGTGAAGCGAAAGGCCGACGGCTCGCCCGGCTGCGCTTCCTCGAACAACAGGCAGGCGGTGCCGCCGGTGACCACGTCAAGATAGCATTGGTGCATTTCCACGGCGAAGTTCGAGCGGTCGAAATGGCTTTGCAAGATGGCCCCGACCTTGTCGAGCAAGGGCGCCACCTGCTGGCGTTCGGATTCCTCCAGATCGGGGCCGGCGGTCAGGCCGAACCATTGGGCCCAAGGCGGCGTCAGTTCCGACAGCAGGCTGGCGGCCAATTGATCGACGGCATCGGCGGCGGTGCCGTCGAAGAGGCGGTCGCCCTTTTTCTCGCCCGGATTGGGCTGGTGCAGCACGGCGTCGCGCAAAGGCAAGGCGTAATCATAGCATTCCTGCCAATGGGCTTCCCAGGTCGAGCGCCGTTCCTTGGCCTTGCGATAGCGTTGGCGGAGCTGATCGGGAGCGCGATCCGGCTCCGGTGGGTGAAGGGATTGGGTCATGTCATTCCCCCAACAAACGCTTGGCGTCGCCGCTGACCGGGGTCAATACGCCGCGTTCTCCGGTGGTGACCATGCCGGCCCGGCCACGGCGGTTGCGATTCATGGTTTCAAGGCGTTGCGCCCGAGCCTCGGCCTCGGGATCGGTTGGCGTCGGCAACGGTGTCGGTTCCGGCGCCGTCGGGGTGCTGCTGAAAAAACCGCCCATCGGGCTCTCCTGTTCGTCTTTTGTTCCAATTGGCGCCAGAGAAATGTCCCGAAGGGCAGGGGCCGAGGCGCTAACTTGAACTAATGGGGGAAAATTATTTCTCATATATAACCAAAAGAAGCAGCACATTCAAGGTATATTTTCCTTTGATGTCAGGAGGCGGTATAATTGCCACGGGGTGATGACGCCACCGGCCTGAATGCCGAGAATCCGTTTCACCGCTTCGACGCAGGTATAGGGGCGCCATGGCGCGGCCCGTCGGGGCGGGGGGCGCAATCGGGTGGTCACCACGGTGATGCCGTGGCGGCGGTAAAAACCAGCCAGACCGGCGATGGTTTCCACCCGGATCGTGGTGTGATGTGACAGCGGGTCGATGACCACCCAGAACGGCCCGCTGCGGACGGCGACAAAGCAATGACGAAAGCCTGGGCGCAGCAATCGCAGCCACCATAAATCGGTGGTGTGAACAAAGCCGACCAAGGCGCAAGAGGCGGGAATCATGCGACGATCCCCTTGTTCCGTAACGATGTTTCAAGTTTATCCAAGGCTTCTCGCCAAAGAATATCCTGGCCTTCGGACCAGGATGTGGTGCCGCCATCGCCAACCAGACGGGTGGCCAATTCGGCCAGAACGCGCAGATGGCCTTGACTTAGTCGGCCTGTTCGGAACAGGCGCATGACTTCGCGGTGGATGTCGTCGGGGTCGCAGGGGCGGGGAATGGCGGCCATATCGGCACGGGGGCGACAGCCGGCCAGCCGGGCCATTTGGCAATGGGCGTACCAGAGCCAGGCCTCTTCGGCGCATCTAAAGGGTTCGGTTGCGCACACCAAGAGGTGACGCGGCATGAAACGCGGTCGGGCCATGAGGGCACTCCGTACGAGAACGCAAGGAGAACATTGAATCCGCCGATTGCGGATTTTTGTCAAGAAGTCATAGGTTATTATTCCTGCTGTTTTCCGTGGCCGATTCAGGGATCATCTTCCCATGCTGACGCACACCGATATCTGGGCTGCCCTTGATTCGCTAGCCCGCGACCATGGATTGACGGCGTCGGCGCTTGCCCGGCGTGCCGGGCTGGACCCGACCACGTTCAACAAAAGCAAGCGCATCACGCGGGAAGGCAAGCCGCGTTGGCCTTCGACGGAAAGCGTCGCCAAGGTGCTGGACGCCACCGGCGCCAGCCTGGGGCAATTGCTGGTCTATATCGACGATTCGGTTCCCAGCGAAAACGGGAAGGGACCGACCATTCCGCTGATCGGTTCGGCCCAAGCCGGCGATCGCGGATATTTCGACGATGCCGGCTATCCGTGCGGCGGCGGCTGGGATGAAATCCCGTTTCCCGAAGTCGGCGACAACAATGCCTATGCCCTGGAAGTCTCGGGCGACAGCATGGAGCCGCTGTATCGCGACGGCGACATCGTGATCGTTTCCCCCGCCGCCTCGGTGCGGCGCGGGGATCGTGTCGTGGTCAAGACCATCGAGGGCGAAGTGATGGTCAAGCAATTGATCCGCCAGACCGCCAAGCGCATCGAGCTGGCCTCGCTCAACCCCGCCCATTCCGGTCGTTCATTCGCGACGGAAGAGGTTTCGTGGCTGGCGCGCATCTTGTGGGCGAGCCAATAAGGCCTTGCGCATTTGTTCGCTTTATGTTCTAAATCGAGCATGCGTTTCATCTTGCTTCATTCGGCCGTGCCCGGTGACGAGCGCCGTTATGACGGCCCCATTCCCCGCCGCGATCCGCCGCCAATGGCGGGGGCGTCCGCTGTGTTGGAGCGGTTGGCGGCGGAAAGCCGTGCGCAGACGGCGCGGCGGCGACAGCGGATCAACGCCGTGCAGGTGTTGGAAGATGGCGCCTTGTCTCAGCGCAGTCGATCCTTGAACGATTACCGGCGTCAGGCCATGGCGGTGCGCAATGCCGGAAAAATCAATGGCGCGCCGGCCTAAGCGCAGAAGCGTTTGGCCAGAATTTCCGCCACCGCCGCCGCTCCCAATCCCAAGCTAAGGTGGAGCGCTTGCAAGATTGCGCGCATTTCGGCATGACCGAGTTGGGCCATGCCGACGACCGGGATCACAAGTCCCAGCGCGATGGCCGCCCACGCAAGCCAGCCGGCGCGGCGACGGCCAAGGATGGCCAGGCCGCACAGGGCGAGAACCAGCGCGGCGCCGCAGGCCATGTGGACATGCAGGGGCAGGCCGACGCCAAGCCAATGCATGAGCCCCAACACCAGGGCGGCCCCGGCGGCGGTCCGGGCGACGATGAGCAGAGCTTGCTTTTTCATGGCGTCTTTCCTTCCTGGTTGGGATCGGCCAGCAGCCGTTTCAAGGTTTTTTCCGCTCGGTTCTTGCGTGACAGCAAGGTGCCGATGGGCTGGCCCCATTGTTCGGCCAGTTCGCGAAAGGTGTAGCCTTCGACCTCGACGGCGACCCAGACCTCGCGCTCGGCCAAAGAGAGCTGGGCGAGTGCCGCTTCCAGCAGGTCGCGCCATTGCTGGTGTTGGGCGTTCTGGTCGGGGCCGGGCGCTCGGTCCTCTTGGTCGGGCGACAATTCCTCGGTGCGGCGGTGGCGTCGCAGCAGGTCGGTCAGGCTGTTGCCCACCGCGCGGAACAGATAGGCGGTCAGGTTTTCCACCTCGGCCAGCAGATCGGCTCGTTCCAACAAGCGGAGCACCGCGTCCGAGACGACGTCTTCGGCATCCAATTCGGAAAATCGTCCCAAGCGGGCACGGACCAGCCGCGTTATCTTGTCGCGTTCACGCGTTATCGTCGCGGTCAGGCGTTGCCGTCCGCCGTTGTGATCGGGGGGCATGTCAATGGTGACCGCACCCGCGACCGCTTTCGCCCGTCTGTTTGTCGGCATAGGCCTGAAAGGCGCTGGCGCCTTCGGCATCCCACCAGGCCGAATACAAGGCGGCGTTGGCGCCATGGCGGTGGCCGAATGTGCGGGAAAAGCGGCGATGATGCCCATGCCGGCCAGGGGTGAAGCGCCCGGTCAGGACCCGGACCAGCACCAAGATGGCGACGGCGTGCCAGAAATTCAACGGCGGCAGGCCGAACAGATCGGGGATCACCGCGTTCCAGGCCAGCATGACGACAGCGCCGAAGACGATGGCGAAGACCAGGGCGGCGGCCAGTCCCAGCAGGACGTGGCGGATCATTCGAAGGGGAGTGCGGGAAAACATTGGCGGCGCCTTCATGTCGGTTGCTTGGCAGGGCCGGGGGTTCCCGGTCATACCCTTGTGATCATGATGACGAGCGGGACGGGAATTTTATTGCAGCCGCCGTGGCGAAATTTTCATTCCACCGCCTCGTAACGGATTTCGATGATTTCCAGCGTCTCGATGCCGCCGGGAATGCGCAATTGCACGGTGTCGCCCTCATAGGCTTTCATCAGGGCGCGGGCGATGGGGGCGATCCAGGAAATGCGCCCCTTTTCCAGGTTGGCCTCGTCGATGCCGACGATGGTCACCGTCTTTTCCTCGTTGCGGGAATTGGCATAGGTGATGGTCGCGCCAAAGAAGACCTGTTCGGTATTGGTCTGGGTTGTGGGGTCGACGACGCGGGCGGCCTCGATGCGCTTGGTCAGGAAGCGTAGGCGGCGGTCGATCTCCCGCAGGCGCTTCTTGCTGGCCGTTTTAACCCCAAGAACATACTCATCATTTAAAATCAATGAGTTAAATGGGTGGCCATAATTCGGCGATATACTCGTTAGACGACATTTTAATTTTCGGGCGCGCGGGCGACTGCGAAGTGTAAGACGGCGCGGCCAGCGCCGGCTCACTTCGCTGGCGACCGCGCGCAACCTCACTGGCGATTCGCGAGCGCCTCGATTGTTTTTTGAGCGACTTCAAGATCGCTTTCAGACAGTGTCCGCAGCGTGAGGACCACCCTGTGCTCCCGAGCAACGCGGCCCACATCCCGACCCAAATCTTCGTCGGCAAAGAGCTCCGCCAACCGCAAGCCAAGAGCAGAACACAGCGCCTGAAGCGTCTCGATCGCAGGCATGGTCTTCCCGCGTTCGATATTCGAGATTGTCTCGGGGGTGCGATTGATCCGCTCGGCGAGCTGCTCCTGGCTCAGGCCAGCGCTTTCGCGCCCCGCTCGTACCTTTGCCCCTAAAACAGATTTCAGATCGGTTGCCATGAACCGAAGTGTCTCTTCGACTCACGTGCTTGACCATCGGGAGTCGTTTCGCCTAATGAAGGTTATGGCGAAATCTGATTTCGGATTGCGGGGTTATGAGGACAGAGCTAACGCTTGACGGCGACATCGCCGCAGAAATTGCCGATTTCGCATTGGAGAGGGTTGGGCGTCAGGTACCTGGCTTCGGCCCAGCCGACGTAATTGCGCACCTGTGTGGGGCGACCGCTGGGATCCTGCTCGGGAGTTTACCACCGGACCAAGCCATCAAATCAACTGAGGGATGGCGCCTCCTCCTCATTGAAGCCATCAAGCAGTTGGCCGCTCATCCGAATGCCGACCAAATGGAGGGATAGGCTTTGCCACGTTCGCTTCTGCCTCCCGATCTCACTGGCGATGGGCGAATTGCATACCAGGGACATTGGATTTCGGAGCACCGCGATACTGAGGTATCCGGAGATGGCGGGATTCGAAAGTTTCGCGAGATCTGGGTGAGGGATCTATGTGGCGAGGAGCGTCGATGGGAGATGCATGACCGGCGGTTTGGCGCGCTTGAAGGGTATTCGATTGGCATCCTCGCATACCAGCCCGATGATGGGGAGGGGCTTCTCCTAGGCGTGGTCAATTACCACACCGGCGAGGCGCGACTGCTTCCAAGCAGGCGTTCCGGCCTCGGGTGGAAGGTCTGGCTCGGCTATTTCGCCCTGTTGCTCTTGGTAGAGGGCGGGGATCCCTGGCGAATGTACGCCTGGCTTGGGGGCGTGGTCCTTTTGACGGGAGCAACCGTATATTCAGCTCTTGGCGATGTCCGGCTCGCGGAAAGGGACCGCCGACGGCTTGCATTCCTTAAGGAACTCGGATGGGCAGGGAACTGATAATTCAAATTGAGGCCATAACCAAGCCTGGGACTTATTCCCGTGATATTCTCGGCCTAGGTTCGGCCATCTCCACGAGGTTCATGCTGGCGCTATAACCGCCCGTCCTGGGCTTTTCCTAACTCATCACTGGCCCAGATGTTCGCCCACAGCATGGGCTGCTTCTCGGTACCCAAGTCCATTCGACGGACAGTCCCCCAGGGCATTTCCTGCCTCTGACGATCCAAATTCAGGCGCACATCAGTCTTGCCCCTTGGGTGCCATTGCCGGCCAGGGATCATTGTCGTTGTTCGCTGCTGCTGGCATTGCTGCCTCAATTCGGTCTAACGCAGCCTCCAGTAGATGGGGCGCATTAAGCGACGAAGGCCTCAGGTGTGCAAGTTGTCCATCAGAATCGCGGCGAATGACGCAGGCGGCCACTCCAAACGGTGCGGTCCACCCCCGGCTCTCCAAGATACGCATGTACATTCTTATCATGCGAGCCTCCAGGTCCGATAAATAGGCGCGCTTGCATCTGCGTCGCAATATGCAAAGCACATTCAGTATCAGCACGGTAGTCAGGCGACAGCACCAACGTCAACCGTTAAATATTCGATTGGTTTATGTGGGTAAATTTAAGTGCATTCAGCATTACACATTTAGATTGTGCCTAATATTATTTATTGAGCACTGTAATTTTCAGAAACCACTCCGCTCTGAATGCCCCTGGTTCAAACATTATGGCGCCGGGTCAGTGGCCGAAAAATTTCAGCCGATAGTGTTTTCCCCGATACCCATTGTCCAAAGCGCCCCCCGGTCATCCCCACAGCGGAATGTTCAGGGGCGGCATTTTTCTCCGGCACATCCATTGATATGCTGAACATGGTGGCGAACTGGTGGCTGAAAATTTCCGTGCTACGTGAAATTTTCCTCGCAAAAACGCTGATCATCTCAATAATTCGACCAAATTTTCATCGCTAGGCCAGTGAAAATATATGTGTTGATCCGCCTTTCTACCTTTCATAGGCTTCCACGTATGGGATCAACCGACATCACAGAAACGACGGGAGCAGGTGAGCCTGGCTTAGCGCGGAATGAGAGGGGAAGGGTCAATGGACATCGCGGAAACCGTCAAACTCATACACAACAATGACCCACGGAGCCTGCACGTGCTCCGCGACGCCTTGCTCCCCTTGCCTTATCAGCTTGCCGATGTGTTCGTCTGCCGCGATAGATCGTCGTTCGACATTCGCTGGTACCAAGTTAAAGACACCAAAGGGTCGATTAAGCATTTCGGTCGCTTGCACAAGGATAGTCAATGCAATCGAATTACTCCGGGAACGCCACCCTGGACACTGATGTATCGCGAAGGTGTATTTGAAGTTCTCGATGTCTGGGACCGGAACCACATTCTAGGAGGCAGCGACGATTACCTGGCAAAGCAGGATAACGCGTATGCTTTGTTAGAGAGGGCCTATCCGGAAATATTCATGCGGGACCGGTTGCACCGGAGGCTAGTACACGGCCTGAAGGATCTGTCGCTGTTCCGTATCCGGCGGACTATTGAGGAGAGGGAGTACACTATTTGTTTTCGTTTTTTTAATAGGATCGACGACACCAGGGGTGACGCGGCCAGGGATGAGGCGACCAGAGGTGAAGCGGCCGAAAAGACCATTGCCCCGGACATTACCGAGCGCGCCCTCGCGCTTCAGGAAACAGTGCTGTCCTCCATTCCCCATTTTCTGTCCTGGCCGACATCGCAGGAGTTCTCCGGCCTAAAGGCGCGTTGCGGCTTCATCCAGCGGAACATCCGCTTTCTCAGCTACGTCGGCAACCCGAACTGCATCTGGCTGTCCGGACCGGACCCGCTCGAAAGGGAATTTTGGGCGCGAGCCATCCACAATCATATGGCCACGCGGGGTACCGATGCCCCAAGGGATCCAATAGTTTCGCCACCCGATCCCGTGCCGTTCTTCGGTGATCCTGGAAGTACCTACCTAAAGTTTTCTGGAAATGATCCCGAAATGTTGAGGGGGACGCACCTAGATCGCGCGCTGAGCGACCCCAAAATGGCCACCATCTATGTTGACGATTTCGACCGCGCCCCCGCACCTGCGCTGCTGGCTCTGCTCGACGCCGCCGTTGGACAGCCCGTGCGGAAAATCGATGGTACGTTCATCGATCCAAATCGACTGACCATTATTCTTGGGTCCGGACCGCAGGCGACGGTAACGCTCACACAGAATATCGACCAAGATCAGCATCTATATATTGCCAGTCGAAAATTCTATCTGCCCAAGTTTCAGGAGCGGAGCGAAGAAGGGGTTCTCGATGCCGTCGATAACGCCTTCACGTGGGCCAAGGCGAAGGTCGGCGTCACGGTGCCGGATCTTGCTCTCGACGATACGTGGCGGAAAGACCTGGCGCAGGCGCTGCTCTCTCGCGAAGCCCCTGCAGTCTCGATGCGGGATGTCGTGCGTCAGCTAATGGATGCTTTGAAGCACCTCCCATCCGACACGACGGTTTTGCGGCGTCCTAGGACGCCGATCCCACCAGGCCTTCCAAATCCGCGTTCAGAAGAGGAAATAATCTGGGACTTCATCCAACTCATGATGAAGCGATTTGAGGAAATAAAGGCGAACGGGAACGGCGCCGCATCAATTAGAGGCCCCATGTCAAAACAGGCCGACCTCGCTTCTGTTATGATCATGAAAGAGATGAGAAGACGTGGCGATAATGAAAAAATTATTTCTACTACACTTGGCGTCGATATTGTCACTGTTAGGACAAAACTTAATATGTAATATGGCGGACGAATTAAGTGTAGCGAAGCGCGGTTGAGCGCAGGAACGGAGGCTAAGAAATCACCATGCAGTACGAACACGAGAGGTGGCTTTCCTGGAATCAGCCGGCGAATATCCTCATGATCACGCTTCCTCTCGAGGCTGGCGTCTACAGGGCAAAGGAGTTCTTTGGCCAAAACTGGCCTCTGACAATACTTTATTTCGAAGGTGATCAAGTTGTCTGGTTCAATCGGTGGGAAGAACTGCGCTCTCTGGGTGAGAAAATCCTCGATTCCTGGCTCCTTCCCGGCGCCTCCGAGCAGTTCTTTACTGGCTTCGAGCAGGAATGCAAGACGATGCGACGGGCAGTCCAGGACATGGTGCAGTTGCTTGAGAGCAGCGATCCACCTCATGCAGTCTTGGCTGATCACTACCGGGCCTTCGTCGATAAATACCTTCGGTGGTATGCAATCGGCTGGTGTGCCGAGCCGGTCCAGTTCTGCGCTGAACGAATTCTAGTCCGCGAGTTGGAGCGCCTAGTGGCTTTGGGGCACATTGAGGGTGAGAAGGTCATAAGCGGGAAGATCCATCTATTCTCCCCCACCGCCATGACCTATCAGGCCAAGATGGAGATTTCGTTTGCTGCGTGCGTGGAGACCGTCCTCGCCGCCCTTCGTCGAGCCGGCTGGTCGATTGCCGACGACATGCCATTTTCCAGGGAGGAGCCATTCATCACCTGGTCGGCAGTGCTCAATGATCCCATCTATGATGATGCACGCCGGATGTGCCAAGCACATGCGGCGGAGTTCTATTGGTCGCGCAACAACTATCTCAATACATGCAAGTTGACCGGTCCGGACGTCCTTGATGAGGTCGGCAAGGCGCTCAAGGACAGGCCCCCGCAAGCAATCCGGAAGGGAGTGGCCGACCTTGAGGGGATGTTTACCCGCGAGAACCCTTCCCGCCGGGAGCTGAAGCAAAATCTAGGCGCCTATCACCGGGCCATCGTCGATATCTTGGGCAGCAACGCCCTGCTGAAAGACCGCCGTAAGGAAGTTATCAGTAGGGTCAACCATGTCCTCACCCTGTTTCTGGAACGGATCGCAGCAGACTTTAGCATCACCCTCGGGCAAGCGCAGCAGATGCTGTCGGCGGAGATTGAGGAGGTATTGTCGCAGGGCCGTATTTCCGAGGCGCTGTGCGAGACACTAACGATGCGGCGCGAGAAGGCGGTCGTCATCTGGTGCGAACACGACGTGGCCCCGATCGAATACACCTCCCTGCGGCGTCTGCGGGACTCTGGACAGGACCGATACCCGCCGTTGACGGAGTGGACCATGGGCGGACCGACGATCGTCGAGGGCGCGGCTGCGGCAAACGACATGCTGGCGGCTCTCAACGGCAAGTTCGGCTTTGTTCTCGACCTGGAGAAGCGGGTGACCAGCAGTCGCATCAAGGGCGACTGTGTGTTCTTTAATCCCGGCGAGTTTGAGATCAAGGGAACCGCCCGCATCGTTCTTGATCCCAAAGTGCCGGGCAACTTCGAGAAAGGCGACGTGCTGATCGCCCCCTCGACGACACCCGACTACCTGGCCCTGATGAAAAAGGCCGCGTGCATCGTGACCGACTGGGGTGGATGGACGTCACACGCGGCGCTGGTTGCTCGCGAATTCGGCAAGCCGTGCATCGTCGGCACCAATTACGCGACCAAGATCTTCGCGGACGGGGACCAAGTCGCCGTCATCCTGCCGGATGGGATCATAGAGAAGTCACTTCTAGAAGAACCGGCTTAGTCAGGAGACAGGACCATGGACATCATTATGTGTGATGTGCCGCAGTTGGCCAGCCCCCTCGATGTAACGAGGATCGGCGGAAAGGCTCTGCACCTCTTCAAGCTCATTGAGCATGGTTTTCCGGTTCCTGCGTTCTTTTCTCTGACGGTGGAGCACGCGAAGGAGATCGAACTCGAACAGGAGCGTATCCTTGCCGCATTCGACGCCTTGAACTCCCCGCGCGTGGCCGTGCGCAGTTCCGGTGTCGATGAGGATAACGCCCAAGCCTCGTACGCTGGCATGTTCGAGACGTGCCTCAATGTCTCGCGCGATACGCTGATTGCCAGCATCCACAAAATCTTCGAATCGAAAGATACCGAAAGGGTTGAGGGGTACCGGGCAGAGAAGGCGCCGCAGCACAGCCACCCCAGCTCCATGGGGATCGTGGTGCAGTGCCTCGTAAATAGCGATGTCAGCGGCGTTGCCCTGACCCAATTCAACACGCCGGCCGATGGTGCCGGGCTGTTTGCCGTTATCGAAACGTGCTGGGGACTGGGCGAGACCCTGGTGCAGGGGCTGGACACGCCGGAACGCTACATCATTGACCGCAGGCGGCTGAAGGGCGATGGCAACGATGGCGCGGCGATCCAGCGCAATCTCGGCAACCAGCTAACCATGCAGGTGGTTGCCCCTAAACACGGCGGGCACCCGGTCGTCAATGTACCTGTCCCAGTCCATATGCGGCTACGTCGCCGTCTGAGCACGCAGCAGGTCTCGATGGTTACGCTTATGGCGTGCTCTATCGAGGAAAAACTTTTCGGCGGCGAACCTGCTGACATCGAATTCGCCCTAGCTAACGATGTGCTTTTTATCCTTCAGGCGCGCCGGCTAGCCAGCCGGGGAACGCCAGCCTGAACCGAAAGATCATGGGATGGTCGCAATGAAAATTCTGAAGGAATTCCATCACTTCAAGGCCGGCAGTCTCGGCAGCGAGCGCGTTTCCCATTACGAGCGCTTTCTTCTCGACCGCATTCTGGAAAAGGGCGCCAAAATTCCCGACAACAAACGCCAGAATTCCATGGCCTGGGAGTTGAAGCATCACGCGTCCTGTGTCCAATTCGCTAGGCTCTTTGCAAAAAAGCGCGGTTTGTCGGAAGATGTTTGTGCCGTCGGCATGCTCTTGCATGACATTTATGCAATTGATGAGGGAGAGTACTCCAACCACGCTAGGCTTGGCGGCCCCGTGGCGCAGGAAATTCTCGATCATCTCGGCGGATTCGACGAGGCGGAGCGGACGCTGATCCTGCGCATTATCACGGAGCACAGTGACAAGCACATCTTCTCGAACGACTCCTATAGCGAATTCGGCAAGGATGTGGATGTTTTAGATTGTTTTCTCTATCCGGAGGCCTTCAACTTTTACTTAAAGGAAAAACCGCCGAACAAGCTCCACGCCTACCTTTTGCGAGCAGGAAGGATCAATGCTGATCTTGGCTTGCCGATGGACAAACGTTTCGACATCTTGAAAAGCTACCAACCAGACGGAAAATGGCTTGCCTGCTATGCCTGTCCGACCGGTGTGGAACCTCTTGAAACCGCCTGCAGGTCTGGCTTGTCACTAGCAATCGTGGCAGGAACTGACCGCGAGGTCACCATTCTTTTTCCGTGCAATGAGGAGGATGCCTTTCGGACAGCCTTCGACGCAACCGGTCGCGGCTGTGTTTTATCGACAGCTCCAGTGATGCCACACCGGCTGCAGATCATTTGGCCGATCCTCGGCCTGTACGAGGACGTTAGTGGCCTAGCTGCATGCAGCAACCGATTGCAGAATTTTCTTCTCTAACATTCCAGGATGTCGCCCCATGTTCACCCCACCTGAAGGTCGGGATGCCACGCGACAGCGGCGCAAAGATGAAGAGCCGCGTCATGACCTTATCAGCGAAGCCCTCGCAAAACTTGATCGTTTCGCACTCGCGGTTGGCCAGACTCCCATGATCGAGCTACGAAACCTTGGTTTGTCCAACGGCAACCGCCTGTTTGCAAAATGCGAGTTCATGAACCCGTCGGGCAACCTTTATGACCGAGTCTACGCCAACATTATGAGGACATTGTTGGCAAGCGGTCAGATCATTCCCGGAGAAACCACGCTTGTAGAAACCACTTCGGGAAACGCTGGCACGGCTTTCGCTCACATCTGTGCCCGGCTCGGCTTTCGCTGCCATGTCATCTTGCCAGCCGACACCCCTGCCAACCGCAAAGCAAAAATATACAACTACGGTGCAGAGATCATCGATTCACCAAAGGGCAAGTACGTATCTGGCGCAGTGAAGACATTAAAGAATTTTATACAAACTCATGGCAGCGAATACCGCGCAGGAACCTTGATTTGTCCAGACCATTCTCGGAACGAGTTAAGCCTGGAATCCGTTGCTATGATTGCTGACGAGATCGTGAGCGATCTTGGGCGTATGAACCTCGTTCCAGACATTCTGGTGCTGGGCTGCGGAAATGGAACAACTATCCTGGGAACTGGTGGGCGCCTGAAAGTGCTCATGCCGCATGTCCGCTGTATGGTGTTCGATCCGGTCGAAGCACCTGTAGCTCACGGTCTCCTCTATCCTGATCTCGTCCAGGACTATTCTCAGGAACGTCAACATCGAATTATTGGGACGGGCGGCCTTGGCGTATCGTTTCCTTTCCTTCACGACGAACGATTTTCTCGTTGCGTCGATGGCGTTTCCATGGTTACCGATTGGGAAATGGTCGAGGCCATGAAGTCACTGGAAAGGCGGGAGCGCCGCACCCCAGGACATTCTTCAGCAGCCGCTGTTTCTGTCGCGCTGCGCATCGCAAAAGAGGTGAGTGGAAAAAATATAGTGACAATATTTTATGACGATGCGCTGTACTATAATTGACAATGCTTTGATATGATCATCGCTATCTTCATCCCACCTGAAGTAGAATTTAGGGTGCGGGTTTAGTTTTGCGCTGCTTCTCTGCAGCGATGCCGGTTAGGGCACTTCCCGATCACATCGAATAACCACTGTTTTTGATGTAGTTTGTGCATTCATCAGGCAAGAATTCGTCGATCGCGGAGGCAATAGCCCGCCACAGGGCATCGACCGACCTAGCGGCAATCCGGCGCAGGATGGCCTTAAGTTTGGAGAAAACCTGCTCGATGGGGTTCAGATCGGGGCTGTAGGGTGGCAGGTAGCGGACCGTTGCTCCCGCCGCCTCGATGGCCTCGCGGATTCCGGCGACCTTGTGAGAGCCGAGGTTGTCCATGATGACGATGTCGCCGGGCGCGAGTGTCGGCAACAGGGCTTACTGGACCCAAGCGAGGAAGCGCTCTCCGTTGATGGCGCCATCGAACACGCAAGGCGCGGTGATCCGATCGTGCCGCAGGGCCGCCAGGAATGTGGTCGTCTTCCAATGGCCATGGGGAACTGCGGCTGACCTGCTCTGGAACTTTCATCCGGCCGAAAGTAGAGCCTCGACCGAGGTTACGCCGTTGGGCTCGGTTTGGGCAATGGGGGCAGGCTCGGAGCCCGGTACGGGCGGAGAGCCTGCCCCCATTGCCTTGAGTTTGGCGGCGTGAGCCGCCGGTGTCTGGTATCCCAGGGCCGAGTGCGGCCTGGCGGTGTTGTAGTCGGCGACCCAGGCGGCGATGACGGCGCGGGCCTGGGCCATGCTGGTGAAGACCGTTTCGTTGAGCAACTCGTCGCGCATCCGGCCGTTGAAGCTCTCGACGAAGCCGTTCTGCATGGGCCTGCCCGGCGCGATGTAGTGCCATTGCATGCAATGGTCTTGCGCCCATTTCAGCACGGCGTTCGAGGTCAGCTCGGTGCCGTTGTCGGAGACAATCATCTCCGGCTTGCCGCGCCGGGCCACCAGCGCTGTCAGTTCGCGGATCACCCGCACGCCGGAGATCGACGTGTCCGGCACCGAGGCCAAGCATTCCCGCGTCACATCATCGACGATGTTGAGCACGCGGAAGCGCCGCCCGTTGTCCAACTGGTCGTGGACGAAATCCAGTGACCAGCGGGCGTTGGGGCGGGCCTCGACGAGGATTGGGGCGCGGGTGCCGATGGCCTTGCGGCGGGTGCGGCGCTTGCGCACCATTAGCCCTTCCTCGCGGTAAAGTCGGTAGATCCGGGTGCCCGGGCATTCCGCCAGACGGATCGACAAATTGCTGCCGTGGAACTGGAAAGGTTAAACTGGCACACTGGCGGCATGAACCGTTCAGCCAAATCCGCCTTCGAGAGCTACAACGAGATCGCCACCATCCGCATTGAACTGGTGGACAGCGATCCCTTGATCTGGCGCGAGGTCGAGGTGCCGACCTCGATCACCCTCAAAGTCCTTCACGACGTCATCCAGGCCGTCATGGGATGGTTCGATTGCCATCTCTGGGAATTCACTATCGGCGAACGGCGATATGGATTGCCCCCGGACGAGGACTGGGGAACCGAACCGCGCTTTGAAGCCGCCAAGGTGCGGCTGCGAGACGTGGTGAGCTCCGGCAGCACCACCATCGACTATCTCTACGACTTCGGGGATTCGTGGGAACACCGTCTCACGGTGACCAATATCCGTCAGGGCGATCCCGACCGTTCCTGTCCGCGCTATGTCGGCGGCGAGCAAAACGCTCCCCCGGAAGACTGCGGTGGCCTCCCTGGATTCTACGAAATTCTCTCCGCTGTTGCGGATCCAGACCATCCCGACCACGCCGAAATGGTGGACTGGTTTGACGACTACGCCCCGGACACCTTTGACGACTTGCCCATCAAGTACACCCTCGGTCGCATCGCCAATCAGCGAAACGCCGTAAGGGTCCGCCTCGCCAAGAAGAAGGCGACGCCGTCACCGGACTGAGCCAAACCCAAAATCAGCGGCCTTCACCGGACGGATACGAATCAAGCTGCGATACCGCAACTGCCGCGAGTTGGTTGCCCCGCAAACGCATACCCGCTACTCTCTTCCAGAGTAGGCGCCCCGGCTGAAGTGTTCGGGCGCCATTGTTGATTCGTTCAAACGCTCGGAGTGTCTGGAATGCGGTCACGGGTGTACCGTGCCTAATCTATCGCCGAACCGCCCTCTGTCGCGCGGCGCTGGTATTCGCGCCTTCGAAGATCTGGGTAAGACACCGCCCAAGAGTGGCCCTATTGCGAGTCTCGCACTCCCAAACTATGGCCACCCGCCAACCGAGAGCTTCCAATTCGGCCATCTGCCTGGCATCTCTGCTCACGTTAAGCGCCAACTTGTTTTGCCAGAATGTTTCACGGGTTTTCGGCATCGTGGCCCTCTTGCACCCCGGATGTTGGTGCCAAAAGCAACCGTGAACGAACAGCGCAAGACGCCATTTGGGCAGAACCAAATCGGGTTTCCCAGGCAGGTCCGCGCGGTGAAGGCGGAAGCGGAAACCGGCGGCATAAAGCCATTTGCGCACGGCAAACTCCGACCGGGTATTCTTCCCTCTAATCCGCGCCATAAGCCTGCTGCGTTCAGCGGGGATGGGAGGGTCATGGATGGCGCTATCATCCATGGGGTTGCAGCCTCTTCGTCGCCTGATCGATCACTCATGATCTCACATGCTTGCACGGGCGCGCCATGAGTTTTATCGATCCAAAAAAGCTTGGAACTAAGCGCCCAAATCTGTTCTGGGAAATGGCGCTTCCGGATGTAGCGTGCAGAGATGCCCGCCCGAAAGGGGTGGATCTCTTCGCCGGAGCTGGAGGCTTTTCTTTAGGGGCACGTCTTGCGGGGATCGATATCGTCGCAGCCGTCGAGAAGGACAAGCATGCTTGCACCACCTACGAATGGAATCTGATCCATAGCGGCGTCGCCAATACCCGCCTTTTCTCCGAGGACATTCTCAAACTTGATCCGGGCAAGTTCATGTCCGAGGCGGGGCTAAAGCCGGGAGAATGCCAGGTGCTGTTGGGCGGCCCACCGTGCCAAGGCTTTTCGGCACACCGTCTAAACGGGTCCGGCATCGACGACCCGAGGAACAAGCTCCTCCTAAGATATTTTGAGTACGTCAGAGCACTGAGGCCCGCCTTTTTCATTGTGGAAAACGTTCCGGGGATGCTTTGGCCACGCCATAAGGCCTACGTCGAGGAATTTCGCCGGCTTGCGATCTAGGCCGAATACGAGCTCCCAGATGCGGTCACCCTCAACGCCCGGAACTATGGCGTTCCGCAAAATCGAAAGCGGGTTTTCCTCTTCGGTACAGACAAAAGGCGACGATCCCTTAACTGTACTTGGCCTCCACCTTACACACACCGCGACCCAGGCGAGCTGGATGGTCCCGACGCAACATGGCTGAAAGCATCTGCGGTGTTCGAAACGCCGCTGCCTGCGGATGACCCAAATGGGATCCACATGAACCATGGCGCGGACCTAATCAAACGATTCCAAGATACGCCGATAAATGGCGGGTCGCGGGCGCAATCCGGTCACCGCTTGAAATGTCATGCAGATCATGATGGGCATTCCGACGTTTACGGGCGGATCGATCCCTCGGCACCTGGACCAACAATGACGACGGCCTGCATAAATCCGTCAAAGGGTAGGTTCGTTCATCCGAACGAACCTCATGGGATCACGCTTCGTCAAGCGGCCAGATTTCAGACCTTCCCTGACGGGTTCATTTTCGCTGGCGGCTTGATGGCGGGTGGCACCCAGGTGGGAAACGCCGTTCCCGTCCAGATGGCCCAGGCGCTTCTTGAGCCGATCGTACATGCCTGGGAGCGCCAACAGGCAATGGGTGAGGAGGTGACCTCTTGACCTTGGAAGTTTCTTTCCAAACGCGAGCGAGAACGATCGACCATCTCGGACGCGGGCAGATCGCCGACAGTCCGACGGCAATCAGCGAGCTGTGGAAGAATGCCTACGACGCCTACGCGACAAGCGTTTCTCTCCACATTTTCGACGGTACTCCAGAAGTCGCGGCCATCTTCGACGACGGCTGCGGAATGGACGCGAGGGATTTCGTCGAACGTTGGCTGGTGATCGGAACCGAGTCCAAGATCGCCGACCCCGATCGCCCCCCACCCGAGACCTTTGGCCTTGAACCGCGCGAGCGTCAGGGCGAGAAAGGAATTGGCCGTCTGTCGGCCGCGTTTCTTTCGCCGGCGACGGTTGTCGTTTCACGCAAGCCCTCAGGGCCGTTTGCCGCCGTGATGGTCGATTGGCGCCTATTCGAAAATCCGTTCATCGCATTGGACGACGTTCGCCTCCCTGTCGAGGAATTTGAAGAGCCAGGTCAGCTCTACGGTCTTCTTCCTCGGATGGCCGAAGTCCTTCTCGCCAACCTTGGGCACGCTGGAAATGAACGCGGACAGCGGTTGGAACGCGGGTGGGACAAGTTCTCCGATCATGAATCTCGATCTGGTTTCCGAGCAACTACCGCTTCTCAAATTTCGGCGGCGTGGCAGGAGATGCCGCTTAATAGGCGCCATCTTGAGGAATGGCCGGCGTTCCTTGGCCTTGAAGGGCATGGAACAGCGCTATTCATGCTCAGCATTCATCATGAGTTGGCTGTTTGGGTCAGGCCGGAATCAGACGATGCTGAGGCCGAGATTGTTCAGGATCGTTTGCGCCAGACACTATTGGGATTCACCGATCCTTACGGTGAAGGCAGGCTGGAATTCGATTACGAGGTTCTCCTTCACCGAGGTGAACGAGTAAGCACGGTGCTTCGCGCGACCGATGTCTTTGGGTACGAGGAACTCAAGGAGCTTGAACATTATGTCAACGGCTCCTTCGATGAAAATGGCGTCTTCCGCGGACGTGTCGTCGTATCCGGTCGTGATTTAGGCATTAAGGAGTACGTTCCTCGGCGCCCTCCACCGAAGACTGGTCGGGATAAACTTGGCAAGTTTTCGTTCTGCATCGGTACTTATGAGAGGGATTTTGCCAGGACCACTCACACCGAACAGCAACATTCTCGGCTGGACACACAGGCCGATAAATACGGCGGGGTTGCAATTTACCGGGATGGCCTCCGAGTGATGCCTTACGGGCGCGCCAATGCCGATGTGTTCGAGATCGAAGAACGGCGTGGCCGTCATGCCGGACGCTATTTCTGGGCACATAAGCGGAGCTTCGGCCGAGTATCCATCACCCGGTCGGAGAATCCCAACCTTCGGGACAAAGCGGGTCGTGAAGGTTTGGTGGACAATAGGGCCTTTCGGGAACTTCGCATCCTGGTGATCGGTCTCTTGATCGATTTCGCCTACCGCTATTTCGGCACAGATTCGGATATCCGCGCTGAAATGATGCCCGAGATCATGAAGGCGAACGCTACGGCAAGAGATGCGGCGGCAAAGGCGAAGACACGCCGGAGACGGAATGTTCGCACCTTCCTGAAAGAGCTAATGCCGGACCTCCGGAGCGGTTTGGCCGAGGTTGAGGCGCTGGCTGCCGAAGCGAACGAAGTGAAGCGAACGAATGACCGGGAGCGCGCCACCGTGCTCGCTGCGCGCTTCCAAAGCCTGGCAGCGAAGAAGGAGGACCTGCGCCCCCCGCCAGCGCCAGCAAAGCTCGGCGATCTGGAAGACAAGTACCGGGAATACCGCGACGGATATCGGGAGTTCGTGGCCGGTCTGGACAATCTTGCAAAGGCCTCGGTCGACATCGAAGCCTCTGTCGGCAGTCTTGCCCCCAACGAAGCCGCAAAGCGGAGCTTCAGCAGTCACCAGTCCAGCCTCAGTGTCAAGGTCGAGAGTTACCTCAGAAAGATCGAGGGGAAGCTCGACGATCTCCGGACTATGTGGCGGAACAAGGCGGGCGAAGATCGAGGCGCATTCTACAAACTATGCCGGCCGCTTCTCGAAGATGAAGTCGATGCAGAAACTCTCATCCGCTTCCTGAATTTGATCGAGGCTCATCGGCGGGAACTCGAGGAGGAGTTCGCGGCCCGATATACCCCCATGCTCAGAGCACTTGATCAATTGGCCGAGGGGATTGACCTGGACGGCGCGCTCTCCGTGACCGAGGACGACAAATCAGATCTCGAGGAGAAGATCCGCGATCTGAACGCTGTCGCTCAAGTGGGTATCACCGTTGAGATTGTCGGCCATGAGCTGGAAACCCTCGACGCTGAGGTGCGCCGTAATCTGATGCGCCTGCCGGAGGGCATTCGGCAATCCTCGGCTTTTAAGCTTGCCTTCGAAGCGCATCATGCGCTGACGGAGAAGCTCCGCTTCCTCTCTCCTCTCAAGGTCGCTGGCTACCGCGCGAGGGAAAAGATTCGCGGCGAGGCCATAGCGGAGTATGTCGGCGAGTTTTTCCACCGTGCCTTCCGAGATAACAGGATCACCTTTGAGGCCACACCTGCATTCAGGTCCCTTCAGGTCGTTGATCTGCCCTCTCGTATCTTTCCGGTCTTTATAAACCTAGTGAACAACTCCGTTTACTGGGTCACACATGCCGTTGATCGGCGGATTACGTTGGATTTTGTCGATGGTTTGGTCGTCGTTGCCGATAGTGGCCGGGGAGTGGACCCCGATGACGTCGGACGATTGTTTGAGCTTTTCTTTACCCGGCGCGCCGGTGGCCGCGGCGTCGGCTTGTATCTTTGTAAGACCAACCTCGGGGTGGCCCACCATTCGATCCGCTATGCTTGCGAGAACGACCCCGCGGTACTACCGGGCGCAAACTTCATTATCGAATTCAGGGGACTGACGAACGATGCCTGAGCCGCTGAGCTACGAAGAGAAGGTCGTCAAGACGTTTCGCAAGACGGCTCTCCGTACCGTCCTCATGATCGACGACCAGTTCCCCACGTTTTCGGATTTGGCGCAAGCAGCGTGCAACATCGATGAAAAGGTGTGTGGGCTGGCGAATGTGGACAAGCGTTTCACCGAACGCCAGCGCGCCCGGCGACTGTACGAAATGTTCCGCAAACACGATATGCCGTGCGACATAGAGAACACCATCAACGATATCGAGACGAAGAGCGGCGTCGAACGCATCAGAAAAAGTGATCTTGTTGTCCTTGACTACAATCTTGACGGGTCAACGGATGATAATAGGAAATCTGTCGGCCTGATCATGCGTCTCGCTGAGACCAGCCATTTCAATACTGTTGTGTTGTACACGGGGGCGCCCGACCTCGAACAGGTGTGGTTCGACGTCGCCCTTTTTCTGAAGGGCGGCTGGAAGGAACCCGATGACTTGTTGAGCGCCGACGCGCTCGACCTGTGGGAGAAGCTCACGGACGAGGAGGCCGTGTTTCCCGAGGTCAGCAACGAACTCGTGAAACGCTATCTGCTGGGCGAGGTGCGTGCCCCTACCCCCGAGAAGGATCCGATTACTGCCGAGTTAAAAGTTCTTGGTGTGGACAAGAACCACGCCGACGCCTTTATCGAAGCCTTGGTCCATCGCGCTGTCCGGGAGCGCCTTGCCGACAGGGTCTCCGCTGCGTCCGAAACCACCCGCCCGATCGCCGGCCGAAGCCAGAATGAAAGTCCCCGATGGTTACAGGCCGGAAACTGCTTCATCGCCATCATGGGGAAGCAGGCCATTGGGGCTGATGGCCTGCCATATGAGAACGACGATATCATCGGGTATCTGGACGCAGCGCTGACCGATTGGCGACCGAACCTCCTTCAGTTGGTGATCTCGGAAATCCAGAACATGTTGGAGCTAGAATCGCTGGCGACCGACGAAATGCACCTGCTGAACCCCGAGATCCAAGCTGGGCTGTTCTATTATCTTCTGCAGCGCATCGAAGGGCTCCCGATCGCAGAGGATGGCGCTCCGTTCACCCCCGGAATTGAAGCGATCATCGATAGGCTGGTGGACAGCATTCGGCGGAAGATCTCTGCGAACGAACTGGTGGCCAGTGGAGCAGCTCGCCTGCTGGCTGCGGAACTCAGGGACAAGGGCTGGCCACCTGCCGCAGAGAACGATCGTGCCATCTTCGATTTCGCTTCCAAAATTGCCGGGCTGGAGACTTCCCCCGATGTGGGTGAGACAATTTTCAAACTGAATTCCTTCCTGAACACGGAAGATTTCGAGCGTGGGCACATCACGACGGGCACCATTATCCGGGTCGCCGAAAAAGGGCGTGAGGGCGATCACTGGATATGCCTTTCCCCGGCATGCGATATGGAGGATCGCGAGCCTTCCCCGAAGACCATCCAGTTTTGGATGAAGGATATCTTCCCAGTGCGCGTCTTTGTGATCGTACGCCTTGAAACAAAGATGGACCACATGAAGGTCCTAAAAAGAGCTACAGACGGGTTCACAATCTTTGTGGAGAATGCGGATGGAAAGCAGGCATTCTCTGTTTTCGTAGGTGGCTCGTCGCAACCATCGTACGAGTTCCTTTTCCCCGCAGAGGCGGGGCGTGTTATTCTGGACGATGCGGTTCCCTATCCCCAATTCAAGGCCTTTCGCTTGGGACGTCCTGCCACCCCTGAGAGGTTTTCTCAGGACGCCCTTACTGAAGTAACCTTCGAGGTTGTCGGTCAGGTGCGAGAACAGTACGCAAGCCGTTTTCTCCAAGTTGTCGGACAACACCTTTCTCGCATTGGCGTAGATTATATCAATGCGCCTAAGGGGTAGCCGATAGTGGTGTCGCTGCGCGATGGCCTGCGAAACCGTGCCCATGCGACTCGACATCCAGCGCCTTATTCGCGCGACCTTCGGCATTGAGTATTACGGACGTATTCAATTACAGCGCGGAGCGTGGGAACAAACCCAGCGGGACTGATCATGGCGTTGCCGTTATAGAGCGCACCGCTCTCACCGATGGTCCATGCCTGATCATCAATCCAGTCGGCAGAAGCGAACCGTTCAAGCGGCCCGAGATTGATGTCGCTTTTCCGAGGCGGGAGGATTTCGACTTCGAAGGGCGACGACTCGGCGCTGTGCGAGGGTTCCGGCTGCGGCGCCTGCAATTTGGCAAATCCCTGCCGCAAAGCTTGGATCTCAGCGCGCTGCGCTCGATTCTCGGCCAGCATCGCGTTGAGACGCGTGCGGATATCGAGGTCAGGAATGGACGCGATCGCTTCTTGCAGGGGCGTTAAGTGTTGGACGGGGCGATGATTGGTTGACGCGCCCCTTGCCAGCGCAAACGCTTCGATCAGGCGGCGGAAGTCCTCACCATTAGCGTTGCGAATGGTCTGGGTCTTGAGCACGTTCACGGCCTCGCACTCCCGGCCTACCGCGACTATGGTAAAGGCCTTCACTCCTCGGCTCGCCATCTGATTGAGGATTTGGACGAGCGCTCGCACTGTGCCGCGCCGCCGTTCGTTCGAACGAGCCAAGACCTCTTCCAGCACGTGTTCGAAGCCGTTGTCATTCATCCACGTCGTTCGCCTCACCGTTACCGAGATACCGAATCTCCTCAACGACAATATCGCGACGACCGGCAGGTGTCCGGATGGCGACCGTGTCGCCGACTTCCGCCTTAAGGAGCGCTCGAGCGATTGGTGAGACCCAGGAGACCTTACCCCGGTCCATGTTGGCCTCATCAACTCCGACGATTGTGACGGTCGTCTCGGCACCGTCTTCCTCGGAATAGGTGACGGTTGCGCCGAAGAACACTCGCGAGCGATTGGTCTGGCGGGCCGGGTCAACGATTTCGGATCGCTCGATGCGCTTGCGCAGAAACCTTACGCGCCTGTCAATCTCTCGAAGCCGCTTCTTACCATATAGGTAGTCACCGTTCTCCGATCGGTCCCCATTGCCAGCGGCCCATGAAACGATCTCCACGATACGAGGCCGCTCGACCCGCCAGAGATTGTCCAACTCATCAACGAGAGCACGGTACCCCGCCGGCGTAACGTAGTTCTTCGAACCGGGCGCTAGACCCGCGGATCCCTCGTCATCATCTTCATCATCGCGAATCTGCTTTCCCATAAGGCCCTCAACAACATGACTACCCAGCTCCGCAGTGGCTCACTCTACGGACGAAAATTCGGGGGCGCCAATTTGACGCCTCTCTGCTCCGGTAGCAAGGCGGCGTGCGATCGTCTGATCCAGGAACGCATCCAACTCCTGCCGCAATGCTTCGGGAAGAAGGCCGGTTTGATCGCAGATATCCTTGATCATGGCCTCGCCCTCCATCAGGCGTATGGTGTTTCGGCGCCCGACCCGCATATCCAGCCATTCGCTCATTCGGTTGCCCACATAGGCGGAAAGCTCGTCATCGAGGTCAAGGAACCTGACGTCCAAGCCATGTCGCATGAGGACGCGATCATAGCGGCGAGCTCGAAAGTTACTCGCGGCTTCGGTCAAATTGCCACGGGCTGCGAGGGACGGATAGGCCACGGCAGATCGGCAAATCCGATCGGCAAGGTCCCACTCCGTGCTTTCCTCCAGCGCAGCTTCGACCGTGACGATATCCCCCACAACCAGGGCCAGGCCGGTTTCCTGTGCCTCCATTCGCCGCTTCGCGATCCCCCTGATCTGCTGCTCCAGCATTAGCAAGTTCGCCATCTCAAGGGTCAATTGGTTTTGCCTGGCCTCGATTTCTTGGATCTGGTGGGTGAGGGCTTCCCATTCGCGATACCCTTGGAAAATTCGTTCTTCCTGCATAGCCGTTTGCCGTTCATCGTCCAGCGGGTGCAGTTTCTCCTCCAGGCGTTCCCGTTGACGCGTAAGGCCGGTCATTTCGTAGCTGCGCACATTGAATTCGGTCTGCACACCCTCAAGCCATGCCTCGCCCGAAATGAAATACCGGCACCCTGCACAATTGGCGCGCCCACCAGGCACCGGCGTCGGCCGGTCCTCTGAGCTTTTTGCGTTGAGAGACGGTCCTCCTTGATGGCACCGACTAGCTCCGACGGGGCAGATCCCAGCTATCAACGGTACAATGCTGCCGTTCGGGGCACCGTGGAAGGCCTGCAAGGCGGCGCCGCTGGCAGCATGAACCAGACTCTGCAACTCGCCAATTTCTTGGGCGCGAGCAGCTTCAATCCATTGCCTTTGGGCTGCGTCCCGAGATTTGCCATCAGCATCCATCATCACTTCCGCGATGTGCTCCTGGCTGTGCTTGATATAATACATGGTCATGACGACCGTCGCGTGACCGACAATCTTCATGATCACATCCGGGGCCACTTCACCGTGCTCAATGTAATGTGTAATCAACGTGACTCGAAGTGCGTGCAAATCATAGATGCTTGCGCAGGCATCGCCGCGGGCATTGCGATTGGCAACGAGCTTAACCGGCGCTCCATCCGGACCGACAATCCCAGCATCGCGAAGTCGGCGCTCCACCTCTTCGCAAAGTGCTAGCCAGAGTCCCTTAACCTTACCGTCACCGATCGGTTCTCCTCGACGCGCTGGGTCGGGAAAGGTTCGGTCGCGAAAAAGGAAGCAGTTCCGCATGCCGGTGAGCTGGGCGTCGTGCTTTCGGCCCTTAAATTCCTGCAGGTCGGTCCACTCAGTCGGCTTCGGAAGCGGATTGTATTTTGCCTGCCAATCTCGCAGGGCAATCAGTTCCTTCGCCAAATCGTCCGGCATCCACGGTGCCGTATAGCCCTTGTTCCACGATTCCTTGTTGATATCGGCTGTCTTATTGGTGGTGAATTTCATAGTCAGAAACGGTCGGATCCGGCCTTCGACGATCTGAACCACGCCTTTCTGGGTGGGGGCGCCCGGGCTTTTACGTCTTCCCCCCCGCGACAAGCTGAGCCTGTCTCCTCGCTCGGCACTCCGCAATGGCCCGTGGTTTTCCACCATTTTCATCAGGTCAAGATCGGGAATGAGCTCGTCCGCCTCGCCGGAATCGAGCACGCGAATCTGCATCGTTCGGGCTGGGAAACGCAATTTTGCGAACAGCGCTACCGCGCGGGCCGGCGCCCAAACATATTCTCGGTCGCCAGAGGTCGGATCTTCCCAGAGGAACCAGTCTGGGCCAGACTTGCCAACAGCCCCAGGCATGCCAAAGGTTCCTTTTGGCCATGACCAGTCATTTTCGGTCAAGGTTTCAATCATGATCTTGAGGATGTGAGGCGGAACCGCGTCGCGGCTACTTTCACCCAGGGACTTAAGGGGGTCGCCCTTCTTCGATATAGGATTCCTGATGCCGGGGCGAGGGCGCCGCTCACCCAATTGGGTCTCCTCGGAGAACCGCGAGGCAATCGCAAATTCAAAGAAATCAACGATCAGATTATAATGCGATATGGGCGTCTTGTTGAAAAGGTTTGCATCGTATGTTTTATGCGATAGAAGGTCTTCTGGATTCCGTGGAATGCCTTTGTTTTCAATGAGGTATTTGAAGAAATATCTCATTGCTTGGATTCTGTTGGCGACGGAGTTTCGAGACTCCTTAATATACTCTGTCGCAATCTCAACCCATTCTAAAAGATCTTCACCCTCATTTTTCACCCAACTGAATTCTGTATCACGCTGATATGTATGGCGCGGCCAATAATCCGTAGAACGATGGCGCAATGGGCCATGCGCGTCTCCCTGTGCAGCAGTAATCGCAACGCCCAAAGTTGAAAATCTACCTTGCCTGCTGAATGTCATCAGGTTCAGTACATCTGGTACAAAATCGCCGATAGCCTCAGAAAAACTGACTCGCACCAAAACATCTTCAAAATGCGCAAGCATTTGGGTCGCATACGGCTTTTTCTGCCCGAGCAACTTTAGGCATGCTCGGTCTACGGTATCGAGCGCCTTGGCGCCGGTAGCCCAATGAGCCCGGACGAATTCAGGGGCGCTCATGGGCATAACAAGAACGCCGGATCGCCAAAGTGCGAGCAAAAATTCTCTGATTCGCGCCTTATCATTTAAGTACCACGGCTTCGCCGCCTGCACCGATGCGGCCTTTTCCTCCCTACTCTTTCTGTTTGGCTGCCCCCAGTTCTCCCGGCCCGCCATAATAGCGTCGAGAGCCGCAACCGCGGTTTCGTGGGAAGGGCTGGCAAAGAATGGCGCGACAGAGGCGAGGAACACCGGCGATCGCGCGTTCGACTGCGAACGTGTCCATGACCTCTTGGTCGACAAAGCCGCCAACTCGTGGCCGAGGAGATCTTGGTTCCACCGGTTTTCCGGAAAGAGCAGGAATCGATCCTGATCGATGTTCACCGTAACGGTATTGCCGGTCAGATAGCTGACGATCTCCCGGTAATTTTCGTAATGCCAATGCCTGCCGCTCATTTCAACAGGCATCCCAATTCTAGCTGATGCCTGGTGTGTTTTTCTGCAGCCTCCATCTCTTCCGCAATTTCCCCCAGCAAGGGTCCTTTATAGGTTTCCTGGGACGCTGGCGTACGGTGCCCCATCGCCACCTGAAGCGCTTTCGAAGAGACGCCTCGCTTCGCCGCACGCGATCCATAGGCGTGCCGATGTCCATGGGGCGTCGTCCCAAGGCGTTTCGCAGGAATCAGGCCGATGCGGCGAACGGCAGCGGCATGGACCTTCTCGAAGCCAGCCCTGGTCATTGGATCGCCAGCGGGAGTGACAAAAAGGTACGGATGGCGCGAGACTTTTGGTCTGGACTGGATGTAGAGAAGATAGAGCGACCAAAAAACGCGGTCGGCAGCTGCGTCCGACCAGAACGTGCGCAGCGCGTTCCTGTGCGTCAACAACGGATTCTTGAAGCCGACCCGCCTGCGGCCTGTTGCCGCGGTCAACGGGGCGCGCCCGTAGACAAGCCGCAAGTATTCGTCGCGCCGGATCTGGCCTGTCGCGCCCGTCTTGGGATCGCGGTATTCAGCGTAGCCGTCACTTGGGTGATGGACCCAGGGGACGCAGCGAGTCGGATCGCTCGGATGAGGCTGCACATCCCCGATCCACATCTGCAATACCTCCGAAATCCTGCGTCCTCCAAAGTGCAGCAGTATCGTAATCAGTTGGTCGCGCAGGATGGTCCAGCGCAGATGTGGTGGCCTGGATGAGAAGCCGTCGCGGAGCAACGGCAGGATGGACTCTTCCGGGAACCGCTTGGTCTCGTTGGCCGGGTTTTCGTGATAAGCCGACTGCTTCCTCACCGTAATCTCGCGGGCAACTCGGGACTGCTCGTAAGCCCGACCTGCGGACCGCAAATGGGCGAACAGGCTGCTGTCCTTCCTCTTGGCCCATCCTCGCCAAAAAACGATCTGCTCCGAGAGCGACGCTTGCCGCTCCGGGTTCAGCGGACGAATGCCCCGACTTTCCGCCAGCCAATCGCCGAACGCTGTCACAGTCTGAAGAGACCGGCGCACTTCCGCTGCCGACTTGGGAAGCCAGAAGAGATCAGATGGGTCATCACCGTCCGGACCGACTGTTCCCATGACCAGAGCATCGACCCAATGCTGCATGAACAGCGTGCGGCGCTCGAGCGGCAGATAATCCCGCCATCGAGCATCCATGAACTCGATCAGAGACCCGATATGGCGTGCCTGCGATCGTTGGGCGCCGATGCCCAACCTGTGGCGGTAGTCCGACCACGTCGTCCAAGGAATCCCACCAGGGAGCAGGATGCTGACCACCGGCAGGCCGACAGCGTCCAAATGCTCTACCCGCCAATGCGCCCTGGACGATTCGATCAAGTTCATGGGCATACATTGAGGGAACTTTTGGGGAAGGCAAGCGCCAAGCCCCTACCTGCATCGCTCGACGGCGATCAACCGCTGTGCGTGGCAGGTTGAACGAGCTCGGTGATTTATCCCCAAAAGCGCCTCTTGGATAGAGCCCGGCAAAGGGATTTGGGATCGGCGAGTTTCGCCATTGTTAGATTGCTAGCGGGGGTGAAAACCATAGATGTAATCACCATTTTCCGAACGGTCGCCGTTGCCGGCCGCCCATGAAACCGTTTCCACCACCTTGGGGCGGTCGATCCGCACCAGCTGGTTCATCTCGTCACGCAGAGCCTGCAAGCCCTTGGGGGTGATGTAATTGGGCGAGCCCTTGGGAATCGGGCTGGCGCCTTCGGGCAGATCGTCGTCGTCGCCGTCGGATTCCTTGGTAAAAGCTTTACTCATGCGTCAGTTCTTCCAGCAGTCTTGTGCTTAACCGGCCGGGGTGGCCGTCGCCGATCAGGTGGTCGTCGATGGCCACCAGGGGGCGGACCGACAGCGCGTTGGTCAAAAAGACCTCGCGGGCCGATCGAAGGTCGCTCAGCGTCAGCGAACGTTCCTGCGCCACCATGCTGCGCAGCAATTCCGCCCGGCGTATTCCGGGCAGGGCGCCATCGGCCAGCGGCGGCGTCGCCAAGAGACCATCGCTGTCGACCATGAACAGGTTGGCGATGGTGGTTTCAGCGACGATGCCGTCGGTATTGAGCAGCAAGGCATCGTCGGCGCCGCGTTCTTGCGCTTCCATCCGCGCCAATACGGTGTCGAGAGAGCTCAGCGTCTTGCAGCGGGCCAGCGGCGAATGGGCGTTGCGGCGAACATGTTGCGACACCACCACCCGCGCCGGCGACAGTGGCGGCGGCGGCGGCCCGGCGGTGATCAGCACGGTGGGGGCGCAGGGGGCGGGCGGCAACAATCCGCGGGGACCGGGGCCGCGACTGACGGTCAGGCGCAAGGCGGCCTGACTGAGGTGATTGGCGTGCAGCACGGCGGCGACGGCATCGGCGAACCAGGCGTCGCCGGCTGGCAGGGGCAGGCGCAAGATGGCGGCGCCGTCGCGCAGGCGGCGCAAATGAGCATCCAGGCGCAGGGGGTGGCCGTGGCTGATCTTGATGGTTTCAAACAGGCCGTCGCCCAGGGTAAAGCCGCGATCGGCCGGCGACAGGGTGGCGTGTTCCTGCGGCAGCAGGCGGCCGTCAAGAAAGACGATCATGGCGCTTCTCCGGCCAGTGCCGCCAACAGCGGGGCGGCCTTGACCAAGGTTTCATCGTATTCCGCTCGTGGATCAGAATCGGCGGTGATGCCGCCGCCGGCATGGATGACGACGGTGTTATCGTGTCGGGCGGCGACGCGGATGGCCACCGCCAGATCCATGGCGCCGTCATCGCCGAACCAGCCATAGGCGCCGCAATAGGGGCCGCGCGGCGCGCTTTCCAGTTCGGCGATGATTTCCATGGCCCGCACCTTGGGCGCCCCGGTGACCGAACCGGGCGGGAAGCTGGCGCGCAGCAGGTCAATGGCGCCAAGGCCGGGGCGCAGCTGTCCGGTCACGACCGAGACCAGATGGTGCACGGCGGCATAGGTTTCCAGCGCCATGCGCTGTGGCGCGGCGATGCTGCCCAGGGCACAGACGCGCGAGAGGTCGTTGCGCATCAGGTCAAGGATCATCAGGTTCTCGGCCCGGTCCTTGACGCTGGCGACCAGTTCCGCCGCCAAGGCGGCATCACTGGCGGCGTCGCCGCCACGGGGGCGCGTGCCCTTGATCGGCCGACTTTCCACCCGGCCCTTGGCGTCCAAGGATACAAAGCGTTCCGGCGACACGCTGGCCAAGGCGCCGTGGCGGCCCGAGATAAAGGCGGAAAACGGCCCCGCCGCCCGTGCCCGCATGCGCCGGTACAAGCTGAAGGGCGACAGGCCCTGGGGCCAGGGGGCGGTGAAGCGTTGGGCCAGATTGACCTGAAAGACATCGCCGGCATGGATGTACGCGATCACCTGGGCAATGTCGGCTTCGTAACGCTCGCGGGGGAGGTCGGGCCGGGCTGTGCCGCCGATGTTCCATTCCAGCGGCGCGAGCGGCGGCGCCGCCAGCAGACGGTCGCGTAAATGATGGGCGGCCTTGTGCGCGCCGATCACCCAGGCCTTGCCCTGGCGGTGGTCGAAGGCGGCCACCGCGTTGAATTCCCCCAACCGGGCGGCGGCAAAGGCCGGTGTCGCCGGGGGCGGAGACGGCAGACGTTCGAGCTGGCGGTTAAGATCATAGGACAGCCAGCCGGCAACGCCGCTTTGGAATGGCGGCAGCCCCGCCACGGCTGGCCGGCGGCGCGCCGCAAGCCGGGCGGCAAGGGCGGCGAATGGGGCGTCGGCGTCCAAGATGTCGACCGGATCGGCGGCGATATAGGAATAGTGCGAACGGGGATCTCCCCCGGCGGCGCTGTCCAGCAGCACCGCCAAGGGGTCGTCGGCCAAGGGGGCAAAAACGGCGACCGGGTCGGTCACCGGCAGATCAAGGACGGTTGGCTGCACCGTCAGAACATGCTGGCGAGCACGCGGTCCGGCGGGTTGTGGCCATCGGCGAAGGTCTTGATGTTGATGATGACCTTCTCGCCCATGTCGATGCGGCTCTCGATGGTGGCGGAGCCCAGATGCGGCAACAGCACCACGTTGTCCAAGCCCAACAGCTTGGGGTTTACCGCCGGCTCGTGCTCGAACACGTCCAGGCCTGCGCCGGCCAGTTCGCCGCGGCCAAGCATGCGGGTCAGCGCGTTCTCATCGACGATTTCGCCGCGCGAGGTGTTGATGACATAGGAATGCGGCTGCAACAAAGCCAAGCGGCGGGCCGACAGCAGATGGAAGGTGGCCGGGGTGTGCGGGCAATGGATGGTGACCACGTCCATGCGGGCCAGCATCTGATCCAGGCTTTCCCAATAGGTGGCTTCCAGTTCCGCTTCCAACTCGGGATGCAGGCGCTTGCGGTTGTGGTAATGGATGGACATGCCGAAGGCCTTGGCCCGGCGGGCCACGGCCTGGCCGATGCGGCCCATGCCGATGACGCCCAGACGCTTGCCCCAGATGCGGTGACCCAGCATGTGGGTGGGGCTCCAGCCGTTCCACTTTTCCGACCGCAACAGGCGTTCGCCCTCGGCCAGCCGGCGCGGCACGGCCAAGATCAGCGCCATGGTCATGTCGGCGGTGTCTTCGGTCAGCACGCCCGGCGTGTTGGTGATGGTGATCGAACGCTGGCGGGCGGTGGCCAGGTCGATGTTATCGACGCCGGTGCCGAAATTGGCGATCAACTTCAGATTGGGGCCAGCCTGGGACAAGACGGCGGCGTCGATGCGATCGGTGATGGTCGGCACCAGGACATCGGCGGTCTTGACGGCTTCGATCAACTCGGCCTTGGACAGCGGCTTGTCTTCCAGATTAAGCCGGGTGTCGAACAGCTCCATCATTCGCGTCTCGATGACGTCGGGCAACTTACGGGTGACGACGACCACGGGCTTCTTTTGCGGCATTTTCCATTCTCCTCCCGGGACCCCAATTAGCTTCACGACCTAGCAAGACCTGACCGTCTTGTCCAGAGATGGTTTCATTCAGCCCCCGGTTTCCCCATTACCTTGACCGGGCGGGCGCATCCCCCCCTATAATGCCGTAAGGTCACGGTATCAAGGAGCGGGTTTTCGCATGCATCGGGTTCGGGGGGTCGGTTTGGCGTTGGCGCTGATGCTTTGGGGGCAGGTGCCGGCCTGGGCTGGCGAGACCAGCGGCTTGCCCTTGCCGCGCTTCGTGTCCTTACGTTCAGACGAGGTTAATCTGCGCACCGGTCCGGGCGTGCGCTATCCCATCGACTGGATTTATCTGCGCAAGGACTTGCCCGTCGAGGTGGTGGCCGAATTCGAGGCGTGGCGCAAAATCCGCGACTGGGAGGGGGCCGAAGGCTGGGTCCATCAATCCATGCTGACCGGTCGGCGGATGATGGTGGTGGTTGGCGGCGAACCGCACCTGCTGCGCGGCGCCGACGCCGATTCGGCCGAGGCGGTGGCCCAGGTGGGGCCGGGGGTTCTGGGGCGTCTGCTGCAATGCCCGCGCAATCGCGATTTCTGTCGTGTCGAGGTCGGACAGGCTCAAGGCTGGTTGCGCCGCGACCAGCTTTGGGGGGTCTATAAGGGCGAGTGGCTGGAATAACCCGGCAGCCAGCCCTTGGCGCGGAACCAGCGGGCCAGCAGCACGGTGACGCAAATGGCCAGCCATGACCCGGCCAGGGCGTCCGACAGCCAGTGCACGGTGGTCGCCACCCGGCTGAAGGCCACCAGCACGGCGACGGTCAGCCACAAGGCGGCATGGCGGGGGAAAATCACCATCAGCGCCGTCATGGCGGCGAAGGCGGCCTGAGAATGGCCTGACGGGAACGAATTCATCCCCCAATGGGTGTTGAAGGGCTCGAAGCCATAGAGGCCCTGTTCGAACCAATAGCGCGGCCGCATGCGGCCCAGGCTGATCTTGATGGCGTTGCTGGTCAGACCCGACACCGCCATGGTCAGGAACAAGAAGCCCGGCGCTGCCGCCCGCCGCCGCCAAAAGGCCCGTCGCTGCACCGAAGCCGCCCGCCAGCCGGCCAGCATCAAGCCCAGGAACAAAAGGCCGGCGGGGATCAGATAAAGCTGAGCCTCGCCCAGGCGGGTGACGGTTTTGAAAAAGCCCTCGATTTCGCCGCTGATGTGGGATTTGAAAAATCCCGCCACCGGCCGATCCAACGCCAACATGGCCAAAAGGCAAAAACCGACGACGTAGACGCTGCCCCACGTCAAGGGGCGGGCGCTGACCCGCGCCGCATGGGCGGACAGTCGCGCCCGCGCCGGGGCGGCGCTGCTCCAGCCGGCTTGGGCCGACATGATCAGGCCTTCCCAGGCCAGGGCCACCCGTTCCATCAAGGACAAGAAGCCGCGCTTCATGGGCTCTTGGCCCCAAGGATAGCCAAGCTGGCCCGCTTGCCGCGGGAATAGTTGAAGCCGTCCAAAATGGCGAAGGCTTCCACTTTCAGCCCGGTTGCGGCGACGCGGGCATCGAAAGCCGCTTGCTGGCGACTTTCCACCACCACCAGGGCGCCGGGATTGGCGATCAGATAATCGGCGGCGCCGGCGCCATCGGTGAATTTGGTTTTGCTTCCCAGCAGGAAGACCAGCGACGGTTCGGAATAGCCGGCGGCGGCCACCGGCACGTCAGAGCCGATACTGTCGACCACCTGCGCCGCCGACCGCGACAAGAACACCTTGTCCAAGCCGGGCAGGACGCCATTGAAGAGAGCCGGATAGGTGGCGGCCGCGGTCAGCGCCAGCACCAGACCGGCTTGGACCATGGCCCCGCGCAGGGCCAGAACCACCGGGGCGATGGTGGTCAGGACGATGAGCGCGGCCGAGAGCAGGCTGAGGGCGGAGAAGCCGTTGCCGAATTGCATCGGCAACACGATGGTGGCGGCGGCCAGAACCAAGCCGATGGCCGTCCACAGCACGTACCAGACTTTCGCCGCCTTATGGCGAAAAGCCTCCAATCCCTCGACCGTCAAGGCGCCGATCATCAACGCGACGGCGGGAAAGAGCGGCAAGACGTAATGGGGCAGCTTGGTCGGGATCAGCTCGAACATGATCCAGGCGGGGATGGCCCAGGCCAGCAAGAAACGAAAGGCCAATCGCTGGCGCTGCGCCCATAACCGGGTCAGGGCCGGAAACAGCAGGGAACCCGGCCAGAACAGCACCGCCGCCAGCAACAGATACAGGCCGGGGAAGCCGCCATGGCTTTCTTGCGCCCCCAGCAGCTTGGGCAGCAGGTCGCCCTTGACCGCCTCGCCGACGAACGCGCCGCCGGTGGCCTGCGAAATGGCGATGAACCACGGGGCCGCCACGGCGGCGGCGACCACGGTGCCCAGGACCGGCTTCATGGAATTAAGCCAACGCAGATTGCGGTCGCTGATGCCCAGGGCGGCGATGGTCAGCAGGCTGATCACCGGCACCACCGGTCCCTTGACCAGGATGGCGACGCCTTGGATCAGCCAGAACAGCAAGGCCGCGGTCAGACCGGGGCCGACGATATTGGCCGCCGCCGAGGATGCGCCAGAGGAACAGCCGCCGGTCGAACACGTACCGCCGGCGGACGCGCCGCCCGACGCCATGTCGCGGGCGCGGCCCAGGATATAAAAGCGGGCCAGGATGCCTTGGGTCGCCACTGTGCACAGCAGCAAAAGCGCATCGGTCTTGGCCTGATGAGCCTCGGAAATCAGAATCAGCGCCGACGCCAGCAATGTCGCGCCCAACAGCGCCGGGCGGGCGCCCAGCAAGGACTTGCCGAAGGTGAAGGTCAGCAGCACCGCCGCCCAGGCGGCCAGCACCGACGGCAGGCGATAAGGCCAGGTTTGGGTCGAAGCCGGATGCGACAGCGCCTCGACGCTGATCGCTTGCAGCCAATAGGCCCCCGCCGGCTTTTTCGCCCGCATTTCGTCTTGGAATTGGATGCGGATGTAATCACCGCTTTCCAGCATCTGCCGGGTCGCTTGCATGAAGCGCGATTCGTCGCGATCCATGGGCGGCAAGCTGGCCAGTCCGGGCAGCATGATCATCAGGCAGAACAGGGACAACAGCAGATAGGGGCGCAAGCCGCCGGTCAGTCGATCCACGGAGACACATCCTTGGGCAGGGGCAACAGCTCGGTGCTTCTTCTACACCAGAAGCGGACGCGAACCAACAAAACCGCCCAATTTGTTGATTATGTCGTCCGTCCGGAGCGGAGCGCGAGGCTCCAGCGGCCGGGCGGCGGAAACGAAAAAGCGCCCCGCGATAGAGCGGGGCGCCTTGCCGTGTCGGCGTGATCCGGTGCGATCCCTTAGCGGGTCGGCACCGGCTTTTCACCGGTGTAATCATAAAAACCGCGACCGGTCTTGCGGCCCAGCCAACCGGCTTCCACGTATTTCACCAGCAGCGGGCAGGGACGGTACTTGGTGTCGGCCAGGCCGTCATGCAGCACGTGCATGATCGCCAGACAGGTGTCCAAGCCGATGAAATCGGCCAGTTCCAGCGGACCCATGGGATGGTTGGCGCCCAGCTTCAAGGCGGTGTCGATGCTTTCGACGCTGCCGACGCCCTCGTACAGGGTATAGACGGCTTCGTTGATCATCGGCAGCAAGATGCGGTTGACGATGAAAGCGGGGAAATCCTCGGCCGAAACCGGCTTTTTGCCCAGCTTGACCACCATTTCACGCACGAGGCTGAAGGTTTCCTCGTCGGTGGCGATGCCCCGGATCAGTTCGACCAACTGCATCACCGGCACCGGGTTCATGAAGTGCATGCCCATGAACTTGCCCGGACGGTCGGTCGAGGCGCCCAGGCGGGTGATGGAAATGGACGAGGTGTTCGAGGCGATATAAGCCGACGGCTTGAGCACCGGGCACAGCAGGTTGAAGATCTTGCGCTTGATCGCTTCGTCTTCGGTGGCCGCTTCGATGACCAGATCGCTGTCGCCGAAATCGGCGTAAGCGGTGGTCGTCTTGATGCGCGACAAGGTGGCGGCCTTGTCTTCTTCCGACAGCTTGCCCTTTTGCACTTGGCGGGCCATGTTTTTCTCGATGGTCGCCAAGCCCTTTTTCAAGGCTTCGTCGGAAACGTCGAGCAAGATGACGTCGAAGCCCGCGGCTGCGGCAACGTGGGCGATGCCATTGCCCATTTGGCCTGCGCCGATGACACCGATTTTCTGAATGGCACTCATGGGATGCTCCATTACGCGTAAGGTGTTGGGCTACTCGAACGTCTCATAAGCAAACGGGGCGGGTGTTCCCCGCCCCGAAATCGCTTGGTCCGGCTTACTTCTTGTCCAGCGCGGCGGTAAGCTCGGGGATGGCCTTGAACAAATCGGCGACCAATCCGTAATCGGCGACCTGGAAGATGGGGGCTTCTTCGTCCTTGTTGATGGCGACGATGACCTTGGAATCCTTCATGCCGGCCAGATGCTGGATGGCGCCGGAAATGCCGACGGCGATGTAAAGGTCGGGGGCGACGATCTTGCCGGTCTGGCCGACTTGCAGATCGTTGGCGACAAAGCCGGCATCGACGGCGGCGCGGGATGCGCCGACGGCGGCGCCCAGCTTGTCGGCGACGGCTTCCAGCAGCGGGAAATTGTCACCCGATTGCATGCCGCGGCCGCCCGAAATGATGATGCGGGCGCTGGTCAGTTCCGGCCGTTCCGATTTCGACAATTCCTGGCCGACAAAGGCCGACAGGGCCGGATCGGTGGCGGCGGCGATGGTTTCGATGGTGGCGGCGCCGTCCAGGGCGGCGGCTTCGAAGCCGGTGGCGCGCACGGTGATCACCTTGATCGCGTCCTTGGATTGGACGGTGGCCAGGGCGTTGCCGGCATAGATCGGGCGGACGAAGGTGTCGGCGGCGACGACCGCGACGATTTCCGAGATCTGGGCCACGTCCAACAAAGCGGCGACGCGCGGCATCACGTTCTTGCCGATGGCGGTGGCCGGGGCCAGGATGTGGCCATAGCCGCCGGCCAGGCCGACGATCAGGGTGGCCAACGGCTCGGCCAGCGCATGGGCGTAAAGCGCCGCATCGGCGACCAGCACCTTGGCGATTCCGCTGATCTTGGCGGCGGCGGCGGCGACGGCGGCGCAGTTTTCACCGGCCACCAGCACATGGATGTCGGCGCCGATCTTTTGCGCGGCGGCGACGGTGTTCAAGGTGGCGGGCTTGAGCGCGCCGCCTTCATGTTCGGCGAGAACCAAAAGAGCCATGGTCAGATCACCTTCGCTTCGTTCTTCAGCTTGTCGACCAAGGTGGCGACGTCGGCCACCTTGATGCCGGCGGCGCGCTTGGCCGGCTCTTCCACCTTCAGCGTCATCAGGCGCGGCGCCGCATCCACCCCCAGCGTGGCCGGGCTGGTGGTGTCGATGGGCTTTTTCTTCGCCTTCATGATGTTGGGCAGGCTGGCATAGCGCGGCTCGTTCAAGCGCAAATCGCTGGTCACCACCGCCGGCAATTTCAGGCTCAGCGTTTCCAGGCCGCCGTCAACCTCACGCGTGACGGTCAGGGTGTCGCCCAGCACGATCTTGCTGGCAAAAGTGCCCTGCGACCAGCCCAGCAACGCCGCCAGCATCTGGCCGGTCTGGTTGCTGTCGTCGTCAATGGCCTGCTTGCCCAAGATCACCAGACCGGGGGCTTCGCTGTCGATCACCGCCTTCAGCAGCTTGGCCACCGCCAGCGGCTGAACCTCGTCGTCGGTCTGCACCAAGACGCCGCGATCGGCCCCCATGGCCAAGGCCGTGCGCAGGGTTTCCTGCGCTTGCGCCGGTCCGATGGACACCACCACGATCTCGCTGGCCTTACCGGCTTCCTTAAGGCGAACCGCCTCTTCCACCGCGATTTCGTCAAACGGATTCATGCTGAACTTGACGTTCGCCGTCTCGACGCCCGTCTGGTCTGCCTTGACCCGGATTTTGACGTTGTAATCAATGACGCGCTTGACGGCGACAAGGACTTTCATGGTTTTGACGATCCCTCGATTGACCGCTCGCTGCCTAAATAGGTATTGCGTAGCGTATTTCAGTGTTGCATTGCACCATATGACGTGCGGGTATGGATGTCAACGTCACCGGCTTGACAGATAATGTTACCGATTTGCGCCCGGAATCCACAAGACATCCGCGCCGCCTTTTTCGTTGAGCCAGCGGGCCATGACGAACAGATGGTCGGACAGGCGGTTGATATAGGCGATGGCCTGTTCGCTGATTTGTTCCTCGCCGGCCAGGGTGCAGATATGGCGTTCGGCCCGGCGGGCGATGGTGCGGCCCAGATGCAGATAAGCCGAAGCGGCCGAGCCGCCGGGCAGGATGAAGGAATTGAGCGGCGCCAGTTCCGCGTTCATGGCGTCGATTTCCGCTTCCAGCCGCGCGACCTGGGCCGCGATGATCCGCAAGGCGGAGCCGGGGGCTTCGGCCGTGGTGGCCGGGGTGCACAGATCGGCCCCCAGATCGAACAGATCGTTTTGGATGCGGCCCAGCATGGCGTCGGCCTCGCCCGTACAATGCAGCCGGGCCAGGCCGATCGTCGCATTGGCTTCGTCCACGGTGCCGTAGGCTTCGACGCGGATTGATTGCTTGGGCACGCGGGCGCCGTTGCCCAGCGACGTCTCGCCCTTGTCGCCGCCTTTGGTGTAGATGCGGGTCAGCCGGACCATGGGGGTTCCTTCCGTATCCAGGGGGGTGGGATTTATGCCATGATTGCCGCCATCATGCGAGCCTTCCCCTGGGGACGAATCGCACTATAATCCGCCGCGACGCTATTTCGGATCAAGCTCATGCGCCTTTCTCCCACGCTCAGCGGCTATATCGGTCGCCAGTTCCTGCTGGCCTTCGCCTCGGTTCTGGCGGTCATCCTTGGCGTGGTCTTCTTGTTCGATGTCATCGAACTGATCCGCCGCGCCGCCGGACGGGGCGATCTGGGGGTGGCCAACCTGCTGTTGATGGCGGTGTTGAAATTGCCGCAAATGCTGCACACGGTGTTGCCCTTTGCCGTGCTGATCGGCGCGATGACGGCGTTCTGGCGGTTGACCCGGACGCATGAATTGGTGGTTGCCCGCTCGGCCGGCATCTCGGCTTGGCAGTTCCTCACCCCGGTGCTGGTGCTGGTGGCGGGGATGGGCGTGATCGAGCTGACCGCCTTCAACCCGCTGGCGGCAGCCATGTACGGCCGCTTCCAGAAGATGGAGGACGAGATTTTGCTGGGCAAGACCAGCTCTCTTGACGTCTCCGAGGTTGGCCTGTGGCTGCGCGAAGGCGATGCCGACCGTCAGATCGTGCTGCACGCCGATCAGGTTCAGCAACAGGCGTTGACCCTGAATTTGCGCGGCGTGCATGTCTTCATCCTCGACAGCAACGAACACTTCACCCGCCGGCTGTCGGCGCGGACCGGCACACTGGCCGATGGCTCGCTGGAATTGGGCGATGTATGGGAAATGGAGGGGGGCAAGGCGTCCGTCCACCACGCGGCGATGACGGTGCGGACCGAGTTGACGCTGGAACGGGTGCACGACAATTTCGCCTCGCCCGAGACCATGAGTTTCTGGCAATTGCCGGCTTTCATCACTTTTTTCGAGAAGGCCGGCTTTGCCGCCACCAAGCATCGCATGCACTTTCAGTCGCTGTTGGCTTCACCGCTGCTTTATTGCGCCATGGTGTTGGTGGCGGCGGTGTTCTCGCTGCGCCCCAATATGCGCGCGGGCGGCTTGCTGATGCGGGTTGGCGGCGGCGTCGCCGCCGGGTTTGGCATTTATTTCTTCAACAAGATCATCTATGCCTTCGGCCTGTCGGCGACCTTGCCGCAAGGGTTGGCGGCGTGGAGCCCGGCCTTGGTCGCCGGGTTGATCGGGGTTTCGGGTCTGCTGCATCTGGAAGACGGCTGAGGTCATGACTGTATCGTCGCGTTGGCCGGGCTATGCCCTGGCCCTGGTGGTTCTTGTCACCGTCTGGCGCTTGGCGCTGTTGGCCTTGGCTCCGCCCAATCTTTCCTTCGACGAGGCGCAGTACTGGGCCTGGGCGCAGACCATTCAGCTGGGATATTATTCCAAACCGCCGATGGTCGCCTGGGCCATCGCCGCCACCACGGCGCTGTTCGGCGAGGGCGAGGGCGCCATCAAGCTGTCTTCGACCTTGGCCCACACCGCCACCGCCTTGCTTCTTTTCGCCCTGGGGCGGGAAATGTTCGATCGCCGGGTCGGGGCCTGGGCGGCTGTGGGCTGGATTGTGCTGCCGGCGGTGTCGTTGTCGTCCATGGTCATCACCACCGACCCGTTTTTGCTGACCTGCTGGGCCGCCGCCTTGCTGTTTCTGGTCAAGGCCGAGCGGCAGGGCGCGGCGGTCAATGTCTGGTGGGGGGCGCTGGGACTGGCCTTTGGCCTGGGGCTTTTGTCCAAATACGCCATGGCCTTTTTTCTGCTGGGCCTGGCCTTGTGGATGGTGCTTGAGCCGTCGGCCCGGCGGCTGCTGAAAGGGGGCGGGCTGTGGTTGGCCTTGGCTTTGGCCGTGCTGGTCTATGCCCCCAACGGGCTGTGGAACGCCGCCAACGGCTTCGTCTCCTATGCCCATACCCGCGATAACGCCAATCTTGGCGGCACGCTGTTCAATTTCCCCAAGCTGGCGGAATTTGTCGGAGGCCAGTTCGGTGTCGCCGGCCCGATTCTGATGGCGGCGATCCTGTTCTCCCTGGTGGTTGCCTTCCGCCGGAATGCCGATCCGCGCTTGAAGCTGTTGGCGGCTTTCACCGTTCCGGTATTGCTGGTGATGACGGTGGAAAGCTTTCTGTCGCGGGCCAATGCGAATTGGACGGCTCCGGCCTATGTGGCTGGGGTGGTGCTGGCCAGTGCCGTCCTGGCGTCGCGGGCGCCGCGTCTGCTGCTGGCCTCGCTGCTGCTGCATCTGCTGGCCACCGGCGTGCTTTACAATATTGATGCGGTCCGCCACGGCCTGGGACTGGCCGAGAATACTCGCTTGGATCCGATGAAACGGATTCGCGGCTGGGACAAGGTGGGAGATCGGGTTTCCGCCCTGCTGGCCGAACATCCCGGTGCCCGCTTGTTGGCCGATGAGCGCAAGGTCTTGGCGACGTTGACCTATTACGTCCATCCCCATCCCTTTGACGCCATCAAGTGGAACCCCGGTGGGCAAATCCACGACCATTTCGACCAGACCACCCGGCTGGAGCCGGGGGGCGGCAGCTATGTCTACGTGACCGAGAATCCGGGAGTGCCGGAAAGCGTCATCGCCCGTTTCGGCGAGGCTCGCGGGTTGGGGACGATCGACGACCATCTCAGCGGGGATCACGGCCGGGTTTTGTCGGTGTGGTGGTTGCGGGATTTCAAGGGCTATGGAAAATGAGGGCGCTGTCCGCCATATGGCAATCGCTGGAGCGTCACCCCTGGCGCTGGACGCTGTCTTTGCTGGTGCCGCTGATCCTTTTGCCACGGATTGATTTGACCATCGCCGGTTGGTTCTTTGATCCGGTCAATGCGGTCTTTCCTGCCCGCTCGGCCCCGATGTACGAATGGGTGCGGCGGGTGATGCCTTATTTCCTGTTCGCCGGCGCCGGCTATGTGGCGGTGCTGTGGGCGGCCGGGGAAATGATGAAGCAGGTTTTTCTTGGCGTCAGTCGTCGGGTTGCTCTTTATTTGCTGTCTTCCCTGGCGTTGGGGCCGGGGCTGATTGTCAATGTTATATTGAAGGACAATTGGGGCAGGCCGAGGCCGTCAACTATTCGCGAGTTCGGCGGCGCCAATTACTATGTCCCGCCTTTGGTCATGACCGATCAATGCGACAATAATTGTTCGTTTTCCTCGGGGCATGGGGCGTTGGGCTTTTGGCCGGTGGCGGTGGCGCTTTTGGTGCCGGCGCCGTGGCGCGGCGCGGCGATGGCGGCGGCTTTGCTGTTCGGCGGCCTGGTCGGTTTTGTTCGCATCGCCCAGGGCGGACATTTTTTTTCCGACGTGGTGTTTTCGGCGGTTATCGTCATTAGTACAACGGTATGGCTGAATCATCGCATCCTCGGGCGGCCTGCGGCAGAGTCATGGAAAAATAATTGACTGAATCGCTATGAGTCGTCGCAAGACGCTATGCGAACGGGCATTTCTCAGGTAATGATATGAGTTCAGACTGTGCTCGAAGCCATACTGGCGGGGGCCGGGGTGCCTCGCGCTCGCGTGAGGGTAATTTTTTTCTAAGACGAGTAATGACACATGGCATGGAACCGAGACAATCATGGTAGTCGCTCCCGCGATCGTGGCCGGCGGGACGATTTTGGCGGCGGCGATATGGGTGGATACGAACCCCGCGCGCCGCGGATGAGCAGCAGCTTTGATCGCCAGCAGGTCACCCAGACGAACGTGACCGCCACCGTGAAGTGGTTCAATGCCTCGAAGGGCTTCGGCTTCGTTGCTCCGTCGGACGGCACCCCGGACGCTTTCCTGCACATCTCCGCCTTGGAGCGTGCCGGTCTGACCCAGGTCGCCGAAGGCACCACTCTGGTCGTTGACCTGGGCCAGGGCAACCGTGGTCCGCAGGTGGTTGTGGTGCATGAAGTCGACGCGTCGACCGCGACCGCGACCCCGCGCGCCGCGTCGTCGTCCTCGTCCTCTGCCCCGCGCATGGACCGTGGCCCCAGCGAGACCGTCGAAGGCGTGGTCAAGTTCTTCTCGGCCGAGAAGGGCTTTGGCTTCGTTCAGACCGACCAGGGCGGCAAGGATGTGTTCGTGCACATCAAGGCTCTGGAACGCTCGGGCATCAAGGCTCTGGAGACCGGTCAGCGCGTGCGCTGCACCACCACCCAGGGTCAAAAGGGTCCGCAGGCCGACAGCGTCGCCCTGATCTGACGCTTTGACGCCAAAGATTGGCCGTCCGCCGATTCACTCATTCGAGTGAGTCGGTTGGACGGTTTTTTCTTGACTTAAAATAAGTATAAAAGTACCAGTTTGCCGTTAACCCTTTGTCTCTCCGTCATTGCGCGGGGCGGAACATTGTTTCGCCCCGCGACTTTTTGGCCGGGACGGAGGTGCGGGGCAGAAATCAGGGGAGAGGGAGCGGTTTACGCTCAGCGCTTGACGCCACAAGCCTTGTCGATGGCTTCAAGCGCGTCACTAAAGCCGGCCAGCGACACGTTGTCGGTGACGGCGCCACCCTTGACGGGAACGGCGCGGATGGTGACGTCGCGACCTTTGACCATGGCGGCGATGATCGACGAATCGGCCTTGGTGTCCTTGGCCCAGGCGGATTTGCCGTTGGTGAAGAAACTGTGCTTCATGCCGCCGATCTGAATTTCGGCTTCGGAATCTTTTTTGAAGCCATAGCCGGCGATCAGGCTGACCTCTCCGGGGCTGCGGGGGCGGTGGGTGATGGCGATGGCGGTGCCGACCCGGCCCTTGTCGCCGCCCTGCACCCGATCGGCCTGGGCGGCCATATAACAGACCTTGCCGCCGCCTTCGGGATAGACATAGGCCTCCCAGGCGCCGGTCTTGCCCAGGCGCTTTGGCGCGTCGGCGGCCGTGGCCGGAACGGCGACGATCAACAAGGCCAAGGTCAGGATGGAACGACGGAGCATGGGGGAACCCTTTCCTGTTTCGCAACTGCGAAACGGTTTAAGCCCAGCAGATGGGTGCGTGTCAACCTTCAGGGTAAAGCGTCAGACAGGGCGGCCGCGGGGGGGGAAGACGCTTTGGCCGCGCATTTGCCGTTCGTATTCCAGCGACCAGCGGACATTGGGATAGGCCAGATCATCCCAGGGAATCTCGTCCCAGGCCACCAACATGACTTCCAGGCTTTCTGGACCGGCGGCGAAATCAGGGCTCAGCATCTGAGCCCGATAGATCATGTGCACCTGGCTGATCTCGGGGATGGAATAAATCGCCAGCAGGGCGTCGATTTCGGCGCGGGCGCCGGCTTCTTCCCACACTTCGCGCAGGGCGCCTTGTTCGGTGGTTTCGTGCAGTTCCATATAGCCGATGGGCATAGTCCAATACCCGACACGCGGCTCGATGGCGCGGCGGCACAATAGATATCGGTCTTCCCAAGTGCAAACGGCGCCAACGATGACCTTGGGGTTTTCATAGACAATAAAGCCGCAATCACCGCAAACCAGTCGTTCGCGGTCATCGCCTTCCGGCGTCATTCTGAGATTGGGGCCTTGCAGTCGCATGCGGGCAGTCTGAACAAGGCGGCGGAAACGCGCAAGCCCTATACCAGGATATCCACATAGGTTCCGCGACGGGCCATGCGATCCAACTGATCAAGGGGGAAATCCGCGGGCAGCACGCGGTTGCCGGGCTTGCCGCCAATGCCGCCACGGGTGCCGGTGGAAACGGCAGCGCCGGCCATGGGCACTTCGCGGCTGCCGCCGCCCAGTCCCAGGGCTTGTTTGAGGCTGTCCAAGCCAGCCGTGGATGCGCCAATGCGAAGATCGTCCGCCATATGTCCTTCCCGCGTAACCGCACCATCATAGCATGGGCGGTGGTTAGCATTCCATGAATGCGGCGCGCATTGACGTTCCGTGTCGGGCGCCCCATTATATAATTATAATCTAATAAAGTAGGGAGCGCATGTTCATGCCGGAACTCATGGTCAATAGCCAAGCGGTGGATGTCAGCGAAGCCGGCTGGCTGGAAGATTGCCGGGTGTGGAACGATGATATCGCCAAGGCCATCGCCGCGGCCGAAGGCGTCACGCTGACGGACGAACATTGGGATGTCATCCGCGAGGCGCGGGCCTATTTCGATGAATACGGTCTGGTGGCCGAGCAGCGGGTGTTCATGAAGCTGATGAAGGAAAAATTCGGAGCGGAACGGGCCACCCAGCAATATCTGTACACGCTTTTCCCGCACGGGCCGTTGAAGCAAGGCAATAAAATCGCCGGACTGCCGCGGCCAAAGGGATGCTCGTGATCACTTGTGCTTGCCCGTGACTCGCGCTTCGGGCTAAATGGCGGCATGGATAATAGCCGCCACAGCCCGGCCCAAGCCGCCGCGCAGCCGCGCGACCTCGCCACCCATTTCATGGAATGTGGGGCGCTGAACACAAATTTGACCTTGGCGCCGGGTGACCGCATGGTCATCACCGATGATTTCCTCAATGGCAAGGTGGTTGATCTGACCGCCATGTCCATGGCGGCGATTGTCGCCCGCGACGGCATGGTGGCCAAGGCCGCCATTCTGCCGCTGGGCTTGGCCGCCAGCAGATTGAAGGCGGCCGACCGCCTTAAGTACGAACGCCTGTTCGCGCTGATCGAGGATACCGCTTTTGACAGCGGCGTGCGCGAATCGGCGGAAGCGCTTATTCATGCCAATTTCCGCGAAACCCAGATCAAGGAATTGGCGGCCGAGCTGGGGGGCACGGTGGGGCCGGCGCGTCAGCGCTATAAGGCGTTCCTGGAAGTGGTCAAGCTGCTGGCCGACCGCAAGATTTCCGAGTCGTTGTTCTTGGACGAGTTCATGGACTTCACCCGGACCGTGGCTGGCAAGCTGGATTTCGGCATCTATTCCCTGTGCGTGGATCGCCTGTTCACCTCGGCCCGCATTCCGATCATGGTCAAGGCCTCGTTGCTGCGCGAAGTGTGCAAATATCCGCCGCTGATCCGCAAGGAATTGGTGACCAATCTGTTGTCATCGCCAGCCGCCGACCCGGAACTGGTCCGCTATGCCCGCCAGGAAGTGGCCAACGTGCTGACGCGGGAGCAATTGACGGAAATCTTTTTGTTCACCACCCTGAAACGGGCGTGGGCCGCGCAAAAAGACCGCCCGCGTCCGGTCTGATTCTTCACATCCTCCGAGGGTCATTATGCGTGCCATGGTTTGCCCCGCCTTCGGCGCCGCGCTGGAAATGCGCGACCTCCCCGCTCTCCCCCTGACGGCGGAGCAAGTGCGCATCCAGGTGGTGGCTGCCGGCGTCAATTTCGCCGATTCACTGCTGATCCAGGGCACGTATCAGGAAAAGGTCGCGCCCCCCTTCGTCCCCGGTTTGGAATTGGCCGGTATGGTGGTGGAGGTTGGCGCGGCGGTGACCGAACTGGCGGTTGGGGATCGGGTGATGGCCAATGTCAGCGCTGGCGCCTTCGCCAGCGAGGCGGTGGCCGATTGGACCGATGTCCACAAGCTGCCCGAGAGCTTGGATTTTATCGCCGCCGCCGGCTTTCCGGTGGCTTACGGCACTTCGCATCTGGGGCTGCTGAAAGCCGGATTGCGGCCGGGCGAGGCCTTGTTGGTGCATGGTGCGGCCGGGGGTGTCGGGCTGACCGCGGTGGAAATCGGCGTGGCCATGGGGGCGACGGTGATCGCCACGGCGGGCGGCGCCGACAAGGTCAAAGTGGCGTTGGATCATGGCGCCCATCACGGCATCGATTATAAAGCCGAAGATATCCGCACCCGCGTCAAGGAACTGACCGGCGGGCGCGGCGCCGACGTGGTTTACGATCCGGTGGGCGGCGCGGTCTTCGAGGCGTCGCTGCGCTGCGTCGCCGCCGACGGCCGTATCTTGCTCATCGGTTTTGCCTCGGGGATCGTGCCGCAGATTCCCGCCAATCATCTGTTGGTCAAGAATGCCACCGTGATCGGCTATTGGTGGGGCGCGTACCGTACGCTCAATCCCCTGCTGGTGCGCCAATCCATGGCCGAGGCCCTGGATATGTGGGCGGCGGGCAAGCTGCGCCCCCATGTCGGGGCGTGCTTGCCGTTGGCCCAGGCGGATGCGGCCATCGGCATGCTGAAAAGCCGCGCCGCCACCGGCAAGGTGGTCTTGACGGTTTAGCCGGGCGACTGGCCCGGCATGCCCATGCTGGTGGAATGTTCGAAATGCAGCGCCTCGCCCGGATGGGCGGCTTCATAGGCCGAATGGGCGGCGCGGGCGGCCTCGGCGAAGCCTGACAGGATCAGCTTCAGCTTGCCCGGATAGGTGCAGATGTCGCCGGCGGCGAAAATGCCGGGCACGCTGGTTTGCATGCTGGCCGGATCGACGCTGATGACATTCTTGTCCATGGTCAGGCCCCATTGGGCGATCGGGCCAAGCTCGGTGGCCAGGCCGAAGAACGGCAGCAGCACGTCGGCGGCCAGGGTGCGGGTTTGCCCGTCCAAGGTGGCGACGACGACGCTGTGCAATGCGCCATTGGCGCCGCCCAGGCCATGCAGTTGATAGGGGACCACCAGTTCGACGGCGCCGGCAGCGGCCAGGGCTTTCAACTTGGCCTCGGATTCGGGGGCGGCGCGGAATTTCGGCCGCCGATGCACCACCTGAACGCTGGCGGCCAGCTCGGCCAGGGAAATCGCCCAATCGACGGCGGAATCGCCGCCGCCGGCAATCACCACTTTCTTGCCGCGAAACGCCTCGCGCTTGGTGACGAAGTAATTGATGCCGCAGCCCTGGCCCTTGCCTTCATAGGCGTGCAGGCCATCCAGCGGCGGCCGGTTCGGGCCGAAAGCGCCGCTGCCGGCGGCGACGATGACCACCTTGGCGGAGATCTCGGTGCCGTCCGACAAGGTACAGCGCCACGTCTCCCCCGCCTTGTCCAAGCCGACCATCTGGCGGCCCAAATGATAGGTGGGGTTGAACGGCGCCGCTTGCGCCGCAAGTTGATCGATCAGGTCGGCGGCCAGCACGCTGGGATGGGCGGGGACGTCATAGATGGGCTTTTCCGGATACAGCGCGGCGCATTGGCCGCCGACGGAATCCAGCGCATCGACCACATGACAGTTCAGCCGCACCATGCCGCACTGGAACACGGCGAACAGACCGGCAGGGCCGGCTCCCACCACCACAACGTCGGTTTCATGTTTCATCGTCTGTCGCCCTTTACCAGAGGAAGCTACGGATGGCGGCGACGGGAACGTCGCCATGTTCGGCCACCAGCCGGTCCAGATTATCTTGTGTCGGAACTTCGCCCGGCGCGATGGCCAAATCCTTGGCGTGGATGCCTTGGGTGACGAACACCGCGCCGGCCAGCCCGGCGCCATTGGCGCCCTTGACGTCGGTGTGCAGGGCGTCGCCCACCGCCAGCACCCGCGCCGCCGGCACTCCCAGGATCTTCAGCGCCTGGGCATAGATGGCCGGATCGGGCTTGCCGCGCATGGAAACAAGGCCGCCCATGGCGACATAGCGTTCGGCCAGGGCGCCGGCACAGACGATGGGTTGGCCCTGGCGCATGACCACCAGATCGGGATTGGCGCAAACCATGGGCAACTGACGGGTCAGGGCCTGTTGCATGGCGGGCGCGTAATCCTCGACCGTTTCCTCCATGTCCCAGGGACCGGTGTTCAAGATGAAATCGGCGTGTTCCAGATCGACGCTGACGTAATCCAGGCCCAAGAAGACGTTTTCGTCGCGCTCGGGTCCCATGTGATAGAGGTTGCGGCCCAAGGCGGCGTAGAACGGATCGGTGCGGTCGCGCAATTCCAGGTAAACCGCCTCGCCCGAGGATAATACGTGGTCGTAAAGCTCGCGGCCGATGCCCATGCGGGCCAGTTGTTCGACCAGCGCGTCGGCGCGGCGCGGGGCGTTGGACAGCAACAGGCTTTGCTTGCCCGCCGCGCGCAAGGCGACCAGGGTGTCGCGGGCGCCGGCATAGGCCTCGACGCCGTCATGGACGACGCCCCACAAATCAAGAATGAAGGCGTCGGCCCGATCGGCGATGGCGGCAAGGCCGGAAATCTGGGCAATGGACATTACTTCCCCCGGTGGGCGGCGCCGACGGCATCGGCGATATTGTTATAGCCATCGGCGGCCAAGAGGGCGATCAGACCGCGGTTGATGCGCTCGATCAGGGCGGTGCCCTGATAGACCAAGGCGGAATAGACCTGAACCAGGGCGGCTCCGGCCTTGATCTTGGCATAGGCGTCGGCGGCGCCGGCAATGCCGCCCGCGCCGATCAGCGGCAATTTGCCCTCGGTCAGGGCGTACATTTGGTGCAGCACGGCGGTCGATGGGGCCAGCAGCGGCGCGCCGGACAAGCCGCCGGTTTCGCTGGCGTGGGCGCTTTGCAAGCTTGGCGGGCGGGCAATGGTGGTGTTGGACACGATCAGGCCATCCAAGGCGCCGGACAAGGCCACGGCGGCGATGTCGGCCAGATCCTCGTCATTGAGATCCGGTGCGATCTTGAGCAGCAGCGGCGGCCGCTTGGCCCCTTCGCTGGCCAGGTCAAGGGCGGTTCGGGTGCGGCCGACCAGACCTTCCAATTGATCGCGGCCTTGCAGCGCCCGCAGGCCCGGCGTGTTGGGCGACGAGACGTTGATGACGATGTAATCGGACAGCGGCGCCAGTTTGGCGGCGCCCTTTTCGTAATCGCTGGCGGCGTCCTCGGTGTCCTTGTTCTTGCCCAGATTGGCGCCGACGATGCCGATGCGCGGCCGTGCCAGCAAGCGTGCGGCCACCGCGTCCAGGCCTTGGTTGTTAAAGCCCATGCGGTTGATGACGGCCTGATCCTCGGACAGCCGGAACATGCGCGGCTTGGGGTTGCCGGGCTGCGGGCGCGGCGTCACCGAGCCGATCTCGACGAAGCCGAAACCTTGCCCCAGCATGGCGTCGGGAACCTCGGCATTCTTGTCGAAGCCGGCGGCCAGGCCGACCGGATTGGGGAAGCGCAGGCCCCACAAATTCTGTTCCAGGCAGGCATGGGACACGGCGCGGCGGCCCGGCACCAATCGGGATTTCAGGGCGCGGATGGTCAGGCCATGGGCCTGTTCCGGGTCGAGCTTGCGCAACAGCGGCCCAACCAGCGTGTAAAGATCGGCCATGTCAGTCCTCGAACGGGGGAAAGATGTGGTGGCCATCCGCGCCCAGGGGCAGCGGCTTGGCCCAACGCGCCGCGCTGACCGGCAGGGCGGCGTAAAGATGCGGAAACAATTGTCCGCCGCGTGATACTTCCCATTTCAGCGCCGCGCCCAGGGCGTCGGCATCGACGGCCAGCAGCAGCAGGCCAGTCTGCCCGGCGCGATGCTTGGCGGCGCTTTCAACGATCTGGGACGCGGTGGAAAAATGCATGAAGCCATCGGCCGCATCCTGGGACGAACCAAGATAGAAGCCGGAATTTTGCGCCGCCTGCCATTCGTCGGCACGGCACATGTGATAGAGGGTGGTGGTCATAATGGTGCGGACATTAGGGGCAAATGCCCGTCAAGGCAACGGCGACGCCCCGATCACCGGTTCATGCAGCCACAACAGCAGCGCATAGATCGCCAATCCGGCCAGCGGTCGCCACCAGCCGATTTCCGGCAGCATGGCCGGATGAATTTTTGCGGTCAGGGCGGCCAGTTGCTGCCAATCGGGCAGGCTCCGCTTACGCTTGGAATCCAGCAGACGCAGACCCATCAGGGCCAAAGCCAGCAAGGGGGCGAAGATCATCAGCGCCGCCACGTCGCCATTGGGCACCATGTGGGCGGCGGCCCACAGGGCCAGCCCCCACAAGATGGGATGGCGGGTCAGGCGCAGCAGGCCGGGACGGGCGGGGTCGTAGCCGCGCCGGCCGGGGCCGATGGAAAAGGGATTGGCGGCGGTCATGCCGATGGTCAGCAACAGGCAGGCGGGCAGCATGGCCAGCGGCGGCACCCAGCGCATCCACGGCGCTTGTTCCCACAGCAACAATGTGGGGGCTTGTTGATAGGCGACGATGATCCAGGCCAGCAAGGCGAGGGAGACGATGGAATAGGCGACGGAAAACCCGACGATCCCGCCCAGACGGGCCTCGGCCCAGCGACGGAAGCGGGGCTGGTTGGTCAGGCGGTGACTGACCAGAAAGACCAGCACCGCCAGAGCGAGGGGGAGCAGCCCTAGTTCCAGGGGTTGACCTCGGGGATATCAAGGCGATGCAGGCGGGCCGCCGCCGTCAGGGTGTTGCGCAGCAGGCAGGCGATGGTCATGGGGCCGACGCCGCCGGGCACCGGGGTGATGGCGCCGGCGACCTGGACCGCCTCGGCGAATTTGACGTCGCCGACCAGCTTGGACTTGCCGTCGGGCAAGGTCACCCGGTTGATGCCGACGTCAATGACCGTGGCGCCCGGCTTGATCCAATCGCCGCGGATCATTTCCGGCTTGCCGACGGCGGCGACGACGATGTCGGCGGCGCGGATCTCGGCCGGCAGATCCTTGGTTTGGGAATGGGCGATGGTCACGGTGCAGCTTTCGCGGATCAACAGATTGGCCATGGGCTTGCCGACGATATTAGAACGGCCGACAACCACGGCCTTGAGCCCGGTCAAGAGCCCGAGATGATCGCGCAGCATCATCAACGAGCCCAGCGGCGTGCACGGAATCATGCCGATCCCGCCCGAGGCCAGCATGCCGACATTCCACGGGTGAAAGCCATCGACGTCCTTGTCGGGGCGAATGGTCTCAATCACCTTTTGCGCGTTGATGTGACGGGGCAGCGGCAATTGCACCAAGATTCCGTGAACGTCCGGGTCGTCGTTCAACCCCTCGATCAGGTTCAGCAGGTGGTGTTCGCTGGTATCCGCCGGCAGCACGTGCTCGAACGATTTCATGCCGCATTCGGCGGCGCGCTTGTTCTTGTTGCGCACATAGACTTGGCTGGCCGGGTCCTCGCCCACCAGCACCACCGCCAGACCGGGGGTAACGTGGTGCAGATCGCGGATCTCATGCACCCGCGCGGTGATTTCGTCACGCAGATTGGCGGAAAAGGCGTTGCCGTCGATAAGCTTGGCCTGAGTCATGATCGTTTCGCCATCCATTGGTCAAGGCGGGCGGCCAGTTCGGCCCCGTCGCCGGAAATCAACAAGGTCTTGCGGCGGTCGGTGGCGCCGGCGACGATTTCGATCAGCGATTTCGCCACCCGCCATTCCTTGGCCAACATCTTGATCAGGGCGGCATTGGCCTTGCCGTCTTCCGGCACCGCCGTCACCGCCGCTTTCACCACGACGCCGCCATCGGCCTCGGCGGCCAGACCATCGACCTTGTCACGCGACGCCTTGGGGGTCAGGCGGACGAAGACCTTCAGCCCCTGGGGCGCAAGGCTATAGGGGGCTGGGCTCAAAAGCCCTGCACCGCCAGCAACAGCTTTTTCACCACCATTTGCAGGAACAAGATGATCAGCCACAGGGCGATGGGCGACAAATCGACGGCGCCGATATCGGGCAGCCAGCGGCGCAACGGCCGCAACGCCGGCTCGGTCAGGCGCGCCAAGACGTCGCCGATGGTGCGGACGGCGTGGTTATAGGTGTTGATGACGCCAAAGGCGATCAGCCAGGAAAAGATGACCGTGGCCAGAACCACATACCAATAGAACTCGAGGGCGAAATAAATCACCGTCAACAACGGTTCCAGGATGATGTCCATGGGGCAGCGGCCTTGATGGTTTGCGTTTCAGGGGAAACCTAACCACAGCAGGGCGTTAGCGCAAGCGCGCTGTTGCGGGATCGCCAAGGCGGACCCGCAACAGCGCCCCCTGGGGTCACGCCGCCTGATAGCCGGCTTGCATGGCGAATTGGGCGGTGACGGCGTCCATGGTGTTGCGATGGACCATCAGCCATTCCGGCAGCGCCTTGGTGAAATAGGAATCCTGCGGATTGCCGGCTTCCAACTTGGTCAAAACAGAGGCCAATTCGGCCAGGACCCGTTCGTGTTCCCCCTGATGACAGCCCAGGGCGAAAAAGCCGGTCTTGGCCATCATTGCTTCTTCGCGGGCGAAATGCTCGCGGCAATGGTCGATAAAGTGACGCAGCAGATCCAGGCGTTGCGGCAAGGCGGCTTCGGCCAGGGCGTTGATCTGACCGGCGGCGACCGCATGGTCGTCATCCATGAATCCCACCCCGACATCAAGCCCCGCATGCCACTCAAGAACAGACATTTTCCTTACCTTTCCCGTTCGGCGACTGGCGGTGTCGGTTGCACTGCACCGATATTGCCAACGTCCCCTATAGGGGGCAAGTAAATACCTGTATTAAAAATAAGGGGAAGGGTCAGGGGCTTTCCCGCCGCAGGTGACGGTACAAGGTGTTGCGGCTGATGCCCAATTGCTTGGCCGCCTGCGACATATTGCCGCCGCAGGCTTCCACCGCTTGTTCCATCAAAGTCTCGGAGACGGTGCGCAAGCTGCCGCCCTGGGGGGCGGTGCCGGGGACGGGGTGGCGCAAATCGTCAATCAGGTCGTCGGGCAGGTGCTGCCAGCGGATGCGGTTTTCGCCGGGTTCCAGCAAGGCGCAGGCGGTGCGCAGGGCGTTGGCCAATTGGCGGATGTTCCCTGGCCAGGCATAGCCGGCGAAGGCGGCGGCGACCTGCGCCGACAGGGCCAGACCGCCGCCGGGTTCGAGGTCGTCAAGAATGCGGGCGACCAGATGTTGCAAATCGCCACGTTGGCGCAGGGGCGGCAAATTCAGCGACAGGCCGTTGATGCGGTAATAAAGATCGGCGCGGAAACGGCCCGCCGCGATGGCTTGCTTGAGCGGTTGATGGGTGGCGGTGATCAAGGTGAAATCCACCTGAACCGGCTTGCCGCCGCCCAGCGGCACCACCTGATGGTCCTGCAACACCCGCAACAGCCGGGTTTGCAAGGCCAGCGGCATGTCGCCGATTTCATCCAGGAACAAGGTGCCGCCCTGGGCTTGGCGGATGCGGCCGGCGCAGCCGTCGCGGCGGGCGCCGGTAAAGGCGCCGGGGGCATAGCCGAACAATTCGGCTTCGATCAGATGTTCGGGCAAGGCGGCGCAATTGACGGCGATGAACGGGCCGTGCGCCCGTGGGCCGCTGGCGTGGACGGCGTGGGCGAACACCTCCTTGCCGACGCCGGATTCGCCATGCAGCAACAAGGCAATGGCTTTGCCCGCGACCTTGCGGGCGCGGCTGATGGCTTGGCGCAAGCTGTCGTCGCCGCTGTCGAGCGCGGCCAGGGCATCGGTCTGGGGCGTGACGGGCGCGGGGTGGGCGACAGGGCGGCGCGGCGGCGCTTCCACCCGCAGGAACAGGCGTTGGCCATGGGGGGAATTGGCCATCAGCGGCGCGCCGGGGCGGCTGTGGCCCCAATCGAGGATTTGATCCAGCGGCAGGCACAGACGGTCTTCCAGGCGCAGCCGGCCCAAATCGGTGGGGGTCAGGCCCAGCAGGGCCGACGCGGCGCGGTTGGCGCCGATGATGCGGCCGTCCTCGGCCAGGGCCAGCAATCCCTCGGCCACCGTGCCGATGCCGTCGGGTTGCGGATGCAGGCGCAGGCGCAAAGTGCATTCGTGGCGGGCATCGAACAGGCGGTTCTCGATCATATGGGCGGCGGCGCTGACCAGTCCGGCGGTGTGCGGATGGCGGCCGCGGCGATGGCCGGAAATGTCGAGGACTCCCAGTAAGCGGCCATCGGGGCCGGCGACCGGGGCGGCGGTGCAGGTGAGGAAGCCGTTATGTTCCAAGAAGTGCTCGCCGCCATGAACGCTGACCGGCGCCGCCTCGGCCAAGGCGGTGCCGATGGCGTTGGTGCCGCGATGGCTTTCATGCCACGAGGCGCCGGGCGTCAGCGCCACCCGCTCGGCCCGAGTCAGAAATTCGGCATCGCCCAAGGCGTCCAGCACCACCCCTTGGTCATCGGCCAAGATGACCATGGAGCCCGAGCCGCGGGTCTGGGCCTGAAGGTATTCCATCACCGGGCGGGCGCGGGTGACCAATTCACGTCGGCGTTCGATGGCATGTGATAATTGCGGCGCCGACAGATGCGGGCTGTCGCCGCCGCGCCATGGGGTCAGGCCGGCGCCGACGCTGCGGCGCCACGATTGGGTGACGATGCTGCTGACCAGGCCGGCCGGTGGAATTTGGCCGCATTCCAGCAGATGACGGGCATGACGCAAGGCCTGCCCGGGGGGCTGCCCCTTGGCGCTGTCCATGACGTTTCTCCCTGTGGTCGCGGCTGCGTTGCGCGCTCGCGCTTACCTTTGTTGCGAAACAGTGTCGAAGAGGCGGCGGGACGATTGCAAGAAAAACCTGGGTGTGCGCTGCAACCGTCCCATTTTGACACACTGTGCCGGAATGACACAGTAATGGCGCCGTTAACGCATTGAAATAAAACGTATTTTGTTTGGCACGATATGTGCGGATGATTGGGCGATCCCGTGTTCAAGCGGGGCATCCAAAGGAAAATCCAGGGAGGATCATCCATGCTGTACGCCGCTCCCGGCTCTGCCGACGCCAAGGTCACGTTCAAGCCGCGTTACGACAATTTCATCGGCGGCCGCTGGGTCGCCCCGGTCAAGGGCCAGTATTTCGACAACGTCACCCCGATCACCGGCAAAGTCTTTTGCCAGGCGGCACGCTCGACCGCCGAGGATATCGAGTTGGCGCTGGATGCCGCCCATGCCGCCGCGCCCAAATGGGGCCATACCTCGGTGGCCGAACGCGCCTTGGTGATGTGCCGCATCGCCGATCGGATGGAAGCCAATCTGGAAAAGCTGGCCTATGCCGAGTGCGTGGATAACGGCAAGCCGATCCGCGAGACCATGGCCGCCGATATTCCGCTGGCCATCGACCATTTCCGCTATTTCGCCTCGTGCATCCGGGCTCAGGAAGGCTCGTTGGCCGAACTTGATTCCGACACCGTCGCGTATCACCTGCACGAACCCCTGGGGGTGGTCGGCCAGATCATCCCGTGGAACTTCCCCATCCTGATGGCGACGTGGAAACTGGCCCCGGCGATCGCGGCGGGGAATTGCGTGGTGCTCAAGCCGGCGGAACAGACCCCCATCGGCATTTTGGTGTTGATGGAGCTGATCGCCGATATTTTGCCGGCCGGCGTCATCAATGTCGTCAACGGCTTCGGGGTCGAGGCCGGCAAGCCGTTGGCCTCAAGCCCGCGCATCGCCAAGATCGCCTTTACCGGGGAAACCACCACCGGCCGCTTGATCATGCAATATGCCAGTCAGAACCTGATCCCGGTGACGCTGGAACTGGGCGGCAAGTCGCCCAACATCTTTTTCCCCGACGTTGCCGCCGAGGACGATGATTTCTTCGATAAGGCCATCGAAGGCTTTGTCATGTTCGCGCTTAATCAGGGCGAGGTGTGCACCTGCCCATCGCGGGCCCTGATCCATGAAAAACTGTATGACCGCTTCATGGAACGGGCCTTGACGCGGGTCGCCGCCATCAAGCAGGGCAATCCGTTGGACACCAGCACCATGATCGGCGCCCAGGCTTCCAGCGAGCAGATGGAAAAGATCCTGTCCTACATGAATATCGGCCAGGAAGAGGGCGCGACCTTGCTGACCGGCGGCGGTCGGGCCGATCTGGGCGGCGAGCTGTCGGGCGGCTATTACGTCAAGCCGACGGTGTTCAAGGGCCACAACCGGATGCGCATCTTCCAAGAGGAAATCTTCGGCCCGGTGGTGGCGGTGACCACCTTCAAGGACGAGGACGAGGCGCTGCATCTGGCCAACGATACCTTGTACGGCCTGGGCTCGGGCATCTGGACCCGCGACGGCAACCGCGCCTATCGCTTCGGTCGCGGCATCAAGGCCGGTCGGGTGTGGACCAATTGCTATCACCTTTATCCGGCGCATGCGGCGTTCGGCGGTTACAAGCAATCGGGGATCGGTCGCGAAACCCATGCCATGATGCTGGATCATTACCAGCAGACCAAAAACCTGTTGGTCAGCTATAGCCCGAAAGCGCTAGGCTTCTTCTGATATCCAAACGCTGCCGATCCGGGGGCGCTGGACGCTCCCGGACGGGCTTCGTGCCCATGTAGGGGATCGATCATGACACAAACCGCTTTCTACATTCCGTCCGTCAATCTGATGGGGGCCGGCTGTCTTGACGACGCCATTGCCCGCATCAAGACCTATGGCTTTTCCCGCGCGCTGATCGTCACCGACGTGCCGCTGGTCAAGCTGGGCATGGCCGGGAAGGTTGCCGACCTGTTGGCCGCCCAAGGCATCGCCGCCGCTGTTTTCGATGGGGTTCATCCCAACCCGACCACCAGCAATGTGGAGGCCGGGCTGGCGCTGTTGCGGGCCAATGGCTGCGATTGCGTTATTTCCCTGGGCGGCGGCTCGCCCCATGACTGTGCCAAGGGCATCGCTTTGTGCGCCGCCAATGGCGGCGCCATCGGCGATTACGAAGGCGTCGACAAATCGGCCAAGCCGCAAATGCCGCTGATCGCCATTAACACCACCGCCGGCACCGCGTCGGAGATGACCCGCTTTTGCATCATCACCGACGAATCCCGTCATGTGAAAATGGCCATCGTCGATAAGCACGTCACCCCGATCCTCTCGGTCAACGACCCTGAACTGATGTTGGCCAAGCCGCCGGCCTTGACCGCCGCCACCGGCATGGATGCGCTGACCCATGCCATCGAGGCTTATGTCTCGATTGCCGCCACGCCGATCACCGATGCCTGCGCCTTGAAAGCGGTGGGGTTGGTGTCCGCCCATTTGCGTCAGGCGGTGGCCAATGGCGGCGATCTGGCGGCGCGCGAAGCCATGGCCTATGCCCAATTCCTGGCCGGCATGGCCTTCAACAACGCCTCGCTCGGCTATGTTCATGCCATGGCCCATCAATTGGGCGGGTTTTACGATCTGCCCCATGGCGTCTGCAATGCGGTGTTGTTGCCGCATGTGGAGGAATTCAACGCCCAAACCAGCGGTGGGCGGCTGCGCGACGTGGCCGCCGCCATGGGCGTCGATGTGCGCGGAATGGACGATACGACGGGGGCCAAGGCCGCCATCGCCGCCATCCGCGCCTTGGCCGGCGATATCGGCATTCCCGCCGGTTTGGCGCAATTGGGGATGAAGGATGCCGACGTTTCGATCCTGGCCGCCAACGCCATGAAGGACGCCTGCGGCCTGACCAATCCGCGCCGGGCCAGTCAAGAAGAGATCGAAGCCATCTTCCGCGCCGCCGCATAGAAAGCCGCGACCTTGCCGGGGATGGTTTGCCCATCCCCGGTTTTTCTCCCGGAGGTCTTTCATGGTGCAACGGGTTTTGGCCACTGATGCCGCCTTGGCGTTGATCGAAACGCTGAAGCTTAAGCATGGGCCGTTGATGTTTCACCAATCGGGCGGGTGCTGCGATGGCAGCGCCCCCATGTGCTATGCCCTGGGTGAGTTCCTGGTGGGCGAATCCGACGTCAAATTGGGGGTGATCGGCGATTGCCCGTTTTACATGGGCAAGGCGCAATTCGAATATTGGCGTCACACCCAATTGATCATCGACGTCGTGCCGGGGCGCGGCGGCATGTTTTCGCTGGAAGGGCCGGAGGGCCTGCGCTTCCTGACCCGGTCACGGGTGTTCACCGATGCCGAGGTGGCCGCGCTGGGAGATTAACCCGGCTTGGGGCCCGGCCAGGCTGACAAGGCGGTGGCGGCGACCTGACGCAATTGTTCGCGGGTGGCGCCGGCGACCACCTGAATGGCCATGCCCTGGGCGACGGTGATGATGAAACGGGTCAAGGCCAAGGTGTCGCAATCGGCCGGTAATTCGCCGGCCTGCCGGCCCTGGTCGAGGCGGGCGACCATCCTGGTCTGGTATTGCTCGCGGATTTTATTGAGCTCCAGCTTGACCGCGTCGGCTTCGTCGGCGCCGCTTAGGGTCGCCTTGATCGCCATGCAGCCGACCGGCTGGGTCGGGTCGGTCATCATGTCGGCGCCGCCCAACAGCAGCCGTTCGGCCACTTGGTAGGCGGTGGGGGCGGACAGCGCCTCGCTCATATAGGCGGCTTTTTCCGAGACATAACGGTCCATGGCCTTGCGGAACAATTCTTCCTTGTTGCCGAAGGCGGCGTACAGGCTGGGGCGGTTGATGCCCATGGCCTGGGTCAGATCGGTGAGCGTCGTGGCTTCGTAGCCCTTTTGCCAAAACACGCCCAAGGCCTTGTCCAAGGCCTGTTCCGGGCAAAAGCAGCGGGGGCGTCCGATAGCCATACCATTGGCTCCTTGATTTCTGTACCGAAGAGTAAAATATTCTGTTGACACCCTCCTGTCCAGTCCGATATTTGTACCGATCAGTACAAAACAGATGGATGGAGCATCCCCCACATGAGCAAGCCCCTTTCCGGCAAGATTGCCCTGGTCACTGGTGGCGCCCGCGGCATCGGCGCCGCCATCGTCCGCTCGTTGGCCGCCGATGGCGCCGCTGTCGCCATCAGCTATTCCGCCTCGGCCGAGAAGGCCGAGGCCTTGGTGGCCGAACTCAAGGCGCAGGGCGTGACCGCCGCCGCCTTTCAGGCCGATCAGGCTGACACCGCCCAGGTCGATGGCCTGATCGCGGCGGTTTACGCCCATTTCGGCCGCCTGGATATCTTGGTCAACAATGCCGGCGTGTTCATCGGTTGGCCGGTGGACGCGGTGGCGGCGGATCGGGCGGCGCTTGATCGCCTTTATGCCATCAACCAGCACGGCGTCATCGCCGCCATTCGCCGCGCGTCGCAAGTGATGGCCGAAGGTGGCCGCATCATCACCATCGGCTCGGTGCTGGCCCAGCGTTCCGGCTTTCCCGGCATCGCCGATTACGTCGCCAGCAAGGCGGCGGTGGTTGGCTATGCCAAGGGCGCGGCCCGCGATCTGGCGGCGAAAAAGATCACCGTCAACGTGGTTCAGCCCGGATCCACCGCCACCGAGATGAACTCGGAGGTGGGTGATTTCGCCGATCTGCAACGTTCCGGCATTCCGCTCGGCCGTTTTGCCCAGCCGGGAGAAATCGCCGCTGCCGTTTCCTATCTGGCCTCGCCGGGGGCGGCTTTCGTCACCGGTCAGGTGATCACCGTCGATGGCGGTTTCACCGCGTGAATGACTGCGGTTTCACCGCGTGAATGGTTGCGGTTTCACCGCGTGAACTACAGGAGCATCGTCATGGGCGTCGTCCTTTCGAAAAACAAACTTTGGCTCGCCGGTGTTGCCGTGACGGTGATTGTCGTCGGCGGCGGCTTGGCCGTCTCTTTGAACGGTCACGTCGCCAAGGCGACGCAAAGCGCGGTGGCGGCGCCGCCGCCGTTGCCGGTTTCGGTGGCGGTGGTGGAAAGCCGCGACATGGTGGCATGGGAGGAATTCTCGGGCCGGCTGGAAGCGGTGGAACGGGTCGAGCTGCGCTCTCGCGTGGCCGGGCAGGTGCAAGCGGTGCATTTCCGCGAGGGCGGGCTGGTGAAAAAGGGGGATCTGCTGGTCACCATTGATCCCGCCCCGTTCGCCGCCGAAGTGGCCCGCGCCGAGGCGCAACTGGCCTCGGCGCAGGCGCGGCTGACCTTTACCCAGCGTGAACATGACCGCGCCCGCCAATTGACCGGATCAGGCAATATGCCGGTGCGGGAATTGGATACCCGCGCCAATGCCTATGCCGAGGCCCAGGCCAGTGTGCGGGTGGCGCAGGCGGCGCTGCAAAGCGCCCGTCTGGATTTGGGCTATAGCCGGATCACCGCCCCGATTTCCGGTCGCATCGGCAAGGCGCAGATCACCGCCGGCAATCTGGTGCCGGCCGGGGCCGGCGCCCCGGTTCTCGCCACCTTGGTGTCGGTGTCGCCCATCCATGCCAGCTTCGATGCGGACGAACAGGTGGTGACGCACGCGTTGGCCGACCTTAAGGGCGGCGCGGTCGACGGTATCCCGGTGCGCATGCAGGTGGGCGGGCACGAGACCAGCGGCAGCGTGCAGATGATCGACAATACCGTCGACGTCAAAAGCGGCACCGTGCAGGTCCGCGCCATCTTCGCCAACGACGACGGGGCGCTGATCCCCGGTCAATTCGCCCGTCTGTCGTTGGGCCAGCCGCAAAGCCGGCCGGTGCTGCTGGTCTCTGAACGGGCCATCGGCACCGATCAGGACAAGAAGTACGTGCTGGTGGTCGGTGCCGACAACAAGGCGCTGTATCGCCAGATCACCCTGGGGAGCGCCACCGATGGCTTGCGGGTGGTGACGTCCGGTTTGCAGCCGGGCGAACGCATTGTCGTCAACGGCCTGCAACGCCTGCGCCCCGGCGCCGTCGTCGCCCCGCACGAGGTGGCGATGCTGGCCAAGAATCCCGACGCGCTGGCGCAACGTTGATTTTTCCCGACAAGACGAGGGCGACATCATGAACATCTCTAAATTCTTCATCGACCGCCCCGTCTTTGCCGGTGTCTTGTCGGTGCTGATCTTCGTGTCCGGTCTGCTGGCCCTGGGCAATCTGCCGATTTCCGAATATCCGGAAGTGGTGCCGCCCACGGTGGTGGTGCGGGCCAATTATCCTGGCGCTAATCCGACGGTGATCGCCGAGACGGTGGCCACCCCGATCGAAGAAGCCATCAACGGCGTCGAGAACATGCTGTACATGGGGTCTCAGGCAACCACCGATGGCCTGATGACGTTGACGGTGACCTTTAAGCTGGGCACCGATCCCGACAAGGCCCAGCAATTGGTGCAAAACCGGGTTTCCCAGGCCGAGCCGCGCCTGCCCGAGGAAGTCCGGCGCTTGGGCATCACCACGGTGAAAAGCTCGCCCGATCTGACCATGGTGGTGCATCTGCTGTCACCCGACGGCCGCTATGACATGACCTATCTGCGCAATTACGCGGTGCTGAACGTCAAGGACCGGCTGGCCCGCATCAACGGGGTCGGTCAGGTGCAGTTGTTCGGCTCGGGCGATTATTCCATGCGGATCTGGCTTGACCCGCAAAAGGTGGCGGAACGCGGTCTTGCCGCCGGCGACGTGGTCGCCGCCATTCGCGAACAAAACGTCCAGGCGGCGGCCGGCGTCGTCGGCGCTTCGCCCGGCCTGGCGGGGGTGGACCTGCAATTGTCGGTCAACGCCCAAGGACGCCTGCAAAGCGAAGACGAATTCGGCGACATCATCGTCAAGACCGACGCCAATGGCGCCGTCACCCGTCTGCGCGATCTCGGCCGGATCGAATTGGGGGCGGCGCAATACGCGTTGCGTTCCTTGCTCGACAACAAATCGGCGGTGGCGGTGCCGATCTTCCAGGCGCCGGGCTCCAACGCCATCGAGATTTCCGACCATGTGCGCGCCACCATGGCCGAGTTGAAAACCTATATGCCCGAGGGCATCGATTACGAAATCGTCTATGACCCGACCCAATTCGTCCGCGCTTCGATCAAATCGGTGATCCATACGCTGTTGGAAGCGGTGTTGCTGGTGGTGCTGGTGGTGATCTTGTTCCTGCAAACCTGGCGGGCGTCGATCATTCCGTTGCTGGCGGTTCCGGTTTCGGTGGTCGGCACCTTCGCCGTCATGCATCTGCTGGGGGTGTCCATCAACGCCTTGTCGCTGTTCGGGCTGGTGCTGGCCATCGGCATCGTCGTCGATGACGCCATCGTCGTCGTCGAGAACGTCGAACGCAATATCGAAGCCGGGCTTAGTCCCAAGCAAGCCACCTATCGGGCCATGCGCGAAGTCTCTGGTCCCATTGTCGCCATCGCTTTGGTGCTGGTGGCGGTGTTCGTGCCGCTGGCCTTCATCAGCGGCCTGACCGGGCAGTTCTATAAGCAATTCGCCCTGACCATCGCCATTTCCACGGTGATCTCGGCGATCAATTCGCTGACCTTGTCGCCGGCGCTGTCGGCCTTGCTGCTGAAGGGGCACGACGCCCCCAAGGACCGGCTGACCCGGATCATGGATAGCGGTCTGGGCTGGCTGTTTCGCGGGTTTAACCGTGTTTTCGGCGCCGGCACCCGTGCTTATGCCGGCGGCGTGGAAAAGGTCATCGGCCGCAAGGCGCTGATGATGGCGATCTATCTGGCCATGGTCGGGGTGACCTATGGTCTGTTCCAGGCGGTGCCCGGCGGGTTCGTCCCCATGCAGGACAAGCAATACCTGATCGGCTTCGCCCAATTGCCCGACGCCGCCACCTTGGACCGGACCGAGGACGTGATCCGCACCATGAGCGCCATCGCCCTGGAAGATCCCGGCGTCGAGCACGCCATTTCCTTCCCCGGTCTGTCGATCAACGGTTTCACCAATTCCACCAATTCCGGCATCGTCTTCGCCGCGTTGAAATCTTTTGACCAGCGTCAGGACCCCAGCATGAGCGCGGGGGCCATCGCCATGCGCCTGAACCAGAAATATGCCGGCTTGCAAGACGCCTTTGTCGTCATGTTCCCGCCGCCGCCGGTTCAGGGGCTGGGCACCACCGGCGGGTTCAAATTGCAGATCGAGGATCGCGGCTCGGCCGGCTATCCGGCCACCGACGCGGCGGTCAAGGCGTTCATGGCCGAAGCGGCCAAGGCGCCGGAACTGGCCAATCTTTTTTCCAGCTATCAGGTCAACGTGCCGCAGCTCTATGCCGATCTTGACCGCACCAAGGCGCGTCAGTTGGGGGTGGCGGTGACCGACGTGTTCGACACCTTGCAGATTTATTTGGGCAGTCTGTACGTCAATGACTTCAACAAGTTCGGCCGCACCTATTCGGTCCGGGTCCAGGCCGATGCCCCGTTCCGCGCCCATGCCGACGATATCGGCAAGCTGAAGGTGCGCTCGAATAGCGGCGAGATGGTGCCGTTGGCGGCGTTGCTGGCGGTCAAGCAGACGGCGGGACCGGAACGGGCCATGCGCTATAACGGCTTTTTGTCCGCCGATATCAGCGGCGCCGCCGCGCCCGGCTATTCCTCGGGCGAAGCCCAGGCCGCGGCCGAGCGCATCGCCGCGCAGACCCTGCCCAAGGGCTTTTCCTTCGAATGGACGGAATTGACCTATCAGCAGATCTTGGCCGGCAATTCCGCCGTCATCGTCTTCCCGCTGGCCATCTTGCTGGTGTTCCTGGTGCTGGCGGCGCAATACGAAAGCCTGACCCTGCCCATCGCCATCATCATGATCGTCCCCATGGGGCTGCTGGCGGCGATGACCGGCATCTGGCTGACCGGCGGCGACAACAACGTCTTTACCCAAATCGGCCTGGTGGTGCTGGTTGGTCTTTCGGCCAAGAACGCCATCTTGATCGTCGAATTCGCCCGCGAACTGGAATTCGTCGGCCGCACCCCGATGCAGGCGGCGATGGAGGCGGCGCGGCTACGGTTGCGGCCGATCTTGATGACCTCGCTTGCCTTCATCATGGGGGTGGTGCCGCTGGTGGTGTCGAGCGGGGCGGGGGCGGAGATGCGTCAGGCCATGGGGGTGGCGGTGTTCGCCGGCATGATCGGGGTGACCGCGTTCGGCATCTTCCTGACCCCGGTGTTCTATGTGCTGATCCGTCGTCTGGTCGGCAACCGGCCGCTGCACCACCATCAGGGCAGCCACGCAGTCAAGGTTCCCGATGAAATCGAGGCGCCGCTTTCACCCCATCCCTTGCCGGCGGAATAACCGATCCCCCAACCCCCGGCAAAGGCGGAACCCCGGGTTGCTTCCCTGACTCAGAAGCGACCCGGGGTTCATCATGTGGATATCGGCCCGGTTTTGCCGGGTGGGGTGGTTATTGCGCCAGGGCTGCTGTCACCCCGGCGGCATAATCGGGGTGAATTTGTGCGAACAGGGCCAGCTGGCGCTCGACGATATTGGCGGGCACCCCAGCCATGGCGGCGGCGATATTGCCGTACAGCCGGGCTTTGTGGGCGTCGTCGAACAATGCCCACAGGGCGCGGGGTTGGGCGAAATCGTCATTGCCGTCGCGGTGGGAATAGCGGTCGGCCATGCCGTCCACGGCCAGGGGCGGTTCCTTGTATTGCGGGGCCTCGGTCGGGCCGTTCATGGAATTGGGCTCGTAATAGGCATCAGGATTGCCGGTATCGTTGGCGAAAAAGCGCATGGCGCCATCCTTGTGATAATGGTGCACCGGACAGCGCGGCTGGTTGACCGGCAGGGCTTCGTAATGGGTTCCCAGGCGATAGCGATGGGCGTCAGCATACGAGAACAGCCGGGCTTGCAGCATTTTGTCCGGCGAGGCGCCGATGCCGGGCACGGTGTTGGAGGGCGAGAACGCCGCCTGTTCGATCTCGGCGAAGTAATTCGCGGGGTTGCGGTTCAGTTCGATCACCCCGACCTGTTGCAGCGGCGCATCGGCATGGGGCCACACTTTGGTCAGATCAAAGGGGTTGAAGCCGGTGCGGTTGCTCCACTCTTCCGCCTGTTGCTCGCTCATCACCTGGACCTGAACGGTCCAGCGCGGGAAACGGCCGGATTCGATGGCCCCGAACAAGGCTTCTTGATAGCTTTCGCGGCTCTTGCCGATGACCTGCCCGGATTCGGCGTTGGTCATGGTCTGCCATCCCTGTTGGGTCTTGAAATGGAACTTGACCCAGAACCGCTCGCCGGCCTGATTCCACAAGGAATAGGTGTGGCTGCCATAGCCGTTCATGTGCATGGGCGTCACCGGGATGCCGCGATCAGAGAACAAGATGGTGACCTGATGCAGGCTTTCCGGTGACAGCGACCAGAAATCCCACATGGCGGTGGGCGACCGCAGATTGCTGCGCGGATGGCGCTTTTGCGTGTGAATGAAATCGGGGAATTTCAGTGGGTCGCGGATGAAGAATACCGGGGTATTGTTGCCGACCAGATCCCAATTGCCTTCCTCGGTATAGAATTTCAAGGCGAAGCCGCGGACGTCGCGCTCGGCATCCGCCGCCCCCATCTCGCCGGCGACGGTGGAAAAACGCGCCAGCATCGGCGTCTGTTTGCCGACGCCGGCGAAGATGGCGGCGCGGCTATGGGCGCTGATGTCGTGGGTGACGGTGAAGGTGCCGAAGGCCCCCCAGCCCTTGGCGTGAACCACACGCTCGGGGATGCGCTCGCGATTTTGGTGGGCCAGCTTTTCCAGCAGATGGTGATCTTGCAGCAGCAGCGGCCCACGCGGCCCGGCGCTCAATGAATTCTGGTTGTCGGTGACCGGAGCCCCGGCGGTGGTGGTCTGATGATAGGGACACTTGCTCATGACGATCCTCCGGAATTGACGCCTTGGCGGCACAGGATGCAATCATAGGCAGCGGCCTATTATTATAGAAATTGGTTTAATTTTTAGATGTGATCGATTCTATCAATGATGATGCGCATCATGTGGGATCAGGCCGGGAAAATGGCGGCGTAGCGTTCCGGCTTGAAGCCGATCTCGATGCCCTCCGCGTATTCCAGCACCGGCCGCTTGATCATCGACGGCTGTTCCCGCATCAGGGCGATGGCCTTGTCGCGGTCCAGATTCTGCTTGGCCTCATCGGGGAGTTTGCGAAAGGTGGTGCCGGCGCGGTTGATCACCTTTTCCCAGCCGGCGGCGTCGCACCAGCGTTCCAGCGCCGCGCGTTCGATTCCGGCTTTCTTGAAATCGTGGAAGTCATGGGCGATGCCGTGGCTGTCCAACCAGACGAAGGCCTTCTTCATGGTGTCGCAGGCCTTGATGCCGTAAAGCGTGGTCATGGAATCAGCCCTGGTAGCGGATGCTGATCTTGGCCGCCGCCGCCCGTGCCGCCGCCCGCGCCGTGTCGGTATCGCCATCTGGCGCCAGGGCCAGGGCGACGGCCATGCGGCGATAGGGCCGGGTCGTCGGCTTGTTGAAGACGCGGACATCGACGTCAATGCCCGCTGCCGGCGCGATCAGGGCGTCAGCCAGGCCTTCGATGGTGAAGTCGCGGCTGTCGCGATCGGCCAGGACCACGGCGCTGGCCGCCGGGCCGAACTGGGTGATCGCCGGGATCGGCAGGCCCAGGATCGCCCGCGCATGCAGATCGAACTCGGTCAAATTCTGCGAGATCAGCGTCACCATGCCAGTGTCGTGCGGGCGCGGCGACAATTCGGAAAAGATCACCGCGTCGCCCTTGACGAAGAATTCGACGCCGAACAGGCCATAGCCGCCCAGATTGTCGACCACCGCCGTGGCCATGCGCTGGGCCTCGGCCACCGCCTGTGGGGTCATCGGCGTCGGCTGCCAGCTTTCCTGATAGTCGCCGCGTTCCTGGCGGTGGCCGATGGGGTCGCAAAACAGCACGCCGTCACGGGTGCGGATGGTCAGCAGCGTGATCTCGTAGTCGAAGTCGATAAAGGCCTCGACGATGACCCGCTGGCGGTCGCCGCGCATGCCGGCCACCGCGTAATTCCAGGCGGCATCGATGGCATCGGCGGATTTCACCGTGCTTTGGCCCTTGCCCGACGACGACATCACCGGCTTGATCACACAGGGGATGCCGACCGTGGCGACGGCGGCCCGCATTTCTTCCAGGGTTTCGGCGTAAAGATAGGTGGAGGTCGGCAGGTTGAGTTCGGCCGCCGCCACCTCGCGGATACGGTCGCGGTTCATGGTCATGATGGTGGCCCGCGCCGACGGCACCACGTTTTGGCCGTTATCCTCGTAGTGCTTGAGCACCTCGGTGCGGATGGCCTCGACCTCGGGAACGATGAAATCGGGCTTATGCTTGTCGATGGCCGCGCCAAGCGCGGCGGCGTCGAGCATGGAGAAGACCTCGGCCTCGTCCGCCACCTGCATGGCCGGGGCGCCGGCATAGGCGTCGCAGGCGATGACATGAGCGCCCAGGCGCTTGGCTGAAATGACGAATTCACGCCCCAATTCGCCGGAGCCGAGCAGCAGGATTTTGGCGATGGCGGTCATGTCAGGTTACTCCAGCTCAGGAATCAGGTTGTTTTTATGTGGAAAAGCTAATCTATTATGCGCAGGGAGCGGCGCGCTTTCGATGATCCCTATCTCAGTAACAAAATTTCTGCGCCAAGCAAAGGTTCGCCTCGCCGCGACGATCCGCTTTGGCTGATGCGGTCAGAGCCTGACACGGCGGCGCCCCGTCCAGAACCGTTCGGAGACACATCATGCGCAAATTTCTGTTGGCATTGGCCGCCATGGCCGCTGTTTCCCCGGCTTATGCCGCTGACGGCACTTTCGATCAAGCGATGTTGACGCCGGAAGCGGCGCTGAAGGCGGCGCAGGCCGCCATGGATTCTTGCCGCAAGAACGGTTGGCAAGTCGCGGTTTCGGTGGTTGATCGTGGCGGCAATGTTCAGGCCTTGCTGCGCGACCGTTACGCCGGTCCCCATACGGTGGGGGTCGCCACCGGCAAGGCGTGGACGGCGGTCAGCTTTCGCACCAACACCACTGATTTGGTGGCGTTGACCGGTCCCGGCATGGCGCAAGCGGGATTGCGCACCGTGCCGGGCGCCACCGTTTTGGGCGGCGGGCTTAAGATCGAAGCCGCCGGCGCCCTGATCGCCGGGATTGGGGTCTCGGGCGCGCCGGGGGGTGAATCCGATGATATTTGCGCCAAGGCCGGGCTGGCGGCGATACAGGATCTGCTCAATTTCTAATCCGTCGCGGCGAGCACGGCGCGGTCGCGGCCTTGGTTCTTGGCCGCGTACAGGGCGTGGTCGGCCCGTGACAGCAAGTCTTCCAGCCCATCGGCCTCGGTGCCGATGGCGATGCCGATGCTGACCCGGAATTCAAGGATGCAATCGTCACTCAGCCTGACCTGGGTGGCGCGGACACGGTTCAAGATCTGGTTGGCGACGCGCTCGGCGGCATTGCCGGGGGCCTGGGCCAGGATGAGGGCGAATTCTTCGCCGCCCATGCGGCCGGCGATGTCGGCGCCACGGGCGGATTCGCGCAAAATGGTCGCCAAATGGCGCAACACCTGATCGCCGGCCGCGTGGCCATGGGTGTCGTTGACATGCTTGAAGTGGTCGGCATCGACCATCAGCACGGCAAGGGGGGCGCCCTTGCTTTCCGCCAATAGGCGATTGCCCTGTTCCAGAAAGGCGGTGCGGTTCAACATTTCGGTCAGCCCGTCGACGGTGGCCAAGTGGGTCAACCGGGCCTCGGCCTGCTTGCGTTCGGTGATGTCGCGGATGACGCCGACATGGATCATGGTGTCGCCGTTGCGATGGGTGCCGACAGTCAATTCAATGGGGAATTCGCTGCAATCCTTGCGCAAGCCGACCATTTCCCGGCCGCGCCCGACATTACGGGCCGGCTGCATGCGGGCATGCGCCAGATAATTGTCATGGGTGGCGGCATAACGCGGCGGCATCAGCATGTTGATGCTTTGGCGGATCACTTCGTCTTCTTCATAGCCGAACAGAGTTTGGGCCGCAGGGTTGAATTCGGTGATCAATCCCTGGTGATCGATGACCACGACGGCATCTTGGGCCACCGACAGGAAGCTTTGAAGGCGGTTGGCGGTGGTTTGCAATTGCGTGGTGCGTTCCTGCACCCTTTGTTCCAAGCGGGCGTTGGTTTCGGCGAGATCAGCCAACACCTGTCGGCGGCGCAGGGTTTGGCGGCGCAGGCCGAAGGCGCCGGCACCGATCACCACCGAACCGCACAGGGCCAGAACCAGGGCGGCGTTACGTTCTTGCCGCCAGGGGGCCAATCTGGTCTCCAGGTTGATCTCGACTTCGACCTGAACCGGATAGCGCGAGGAATGCCGTCGGGTCGCGATGGACGGATCATTGCGCGCGGGCGCGGGAATCTCGGTTTCGGTGCTGAGATTGGGCAGGCTGGCGATAACGGCGCCGTTGACGTGGCGCAAGATGATCGTCGTGCTTTCTTCATTGGCCAAGGTGTCGAACATATCGACGAAATGCAGCGGCGATATGCCGCAGAGCATCACCCCGGCGAAACGCCCGTCGGGTGTTTCCAGCCGTTGGGTCAGGGGGACGATCCAGGTGCCGTTGGTCCTGTTCCGCAACGGGGGGCCGAGCAGGGGCTGAAAGCTTGGGGTATCGCGGTGATGGATGAAATAGGGGCGGTCGGCCACGTTGCCGCCGCGAAAATCCGCCCCTTGCGAATTCAGGCGCAGATCGCCATGGGCGTCGAAGGCCAGGAACGCCGTTAAAGCGGGGGACGCCCGTCGCCGTTCGGTCAAGGCGGCCACCACCTCGGGGCGGGGCGTTTCAACCATCGCGCCGGTCACGCTTACCAATTGGGCCAGACCGGTCAGCGTCCGCTGGCTGCTTTCAATGAATTCGCTGACGCTGGCTTCGATCAGGGTGGCGGTGCTGGCGGCCTCGATTTCGATAGCGGCGACCGCCGTCCGGCGTTGCCGTTCAAGCGCGGCGAACACCGCCACATTGAAGATGACGATCAACAAAATACCGATGGGTGGCCAGATCGTGGTCTTACGCAAGCGCCACCTTTATCAAAATGCAGATCCAGGATACGCCTTAAAGGCGAAATCTCAAGCCTGCATCACGGCGATGACGTTACTCCTTCCGGCTTGCCGACGATGACGACCAGCAGGTTGTCGGCATCCAGCAGGCGTTTGGCCGCTGTCTTGACCTGATCCATATCGACCGCCGCGATCAGGGCGTTGCGGCGTTGCAGATAATCGATGCCCAATTTGTCCGATTGCATGACCACCAGCAGATTGGCGATGGCGGCGGTGGAATCCAGGGATAGCGGGAACGATCCGGTCAGATAGGTCTTGGCGTCGGCCAATTCGGTTTCGCTTGGGCCGGCGTCAGCCATGCGCCGGAGTTCCTGGCGGATAAGGTCCAGCGATTGCTTGACCCGCGCGTTCTGGGTGGCGACGCCGCCGACCAGCACGCCGGCATGATCCATGGGCAACAAATAGGAATAGACGGAATAAGCAAGGCCGCGCTTTTCCCGGACTTCTTCGGTCAAGCGCGAGGAAAAGCCGCCGCCGCCCAAGATGTAGTTCATCACATAGGCGGGAAACCAATTGCTGTCATCGCGCTTGATCCCCGGCGCGCCGAACACGGCGACGCTTTGCGGAATGTCGCGCTGTTCGACGATGGTCTTGCCGGTGGCGATGGTGGCTTCGCTGACCTTGATCGCCGGATGGCTGGCCGGCAGGGCGCCAAAGGTTTGGTCCAGCAACGGCGCCAATTGTTCGGGGGTGATGTCGCCGACGATTCCGACGATCAGGCCTTGGCGGCTCAGCCAGGTTTTGGCGTGCGCCTTCAGCTCGGCCGTCTTGATCGCCTTGACCGTGTCGGGGGCGCCGTTGACGGGGCGGGCATAAGGATGCGCGCCAAAGGCCGCCTTGTTCCACAGGCGCGAGGCGACGGAATTGGGGTTTTGCAATTCGCGGGTCAGCCCGGCCAGGATCTGGCCGCGAATGCGTTCGGTTGGCTCCTTGTCGAAGCGGGGCTGGGTCAGGGCCAGACGGAACAGTTCGAAGGCGGTGTCGCGGTTGTCGGTCAGGGTTTTCAGCGAGCCGCGCAGATCGTCCCTGCCGGCATGGAAGGACAAGCCGATGGACAGATCCTCCAGCTTGCCCTGGAAGCTTTGCGAATCGTAAGGCCCGGCGCCTTCGTCCAGCAGGCTGGCCATCATGTTGACCAGACCGGGCTTGGTCTCGACGGCGGCGCCGCCGGCAAAGGCCACTTCCATGGCGATGATCGGGTTGGCGTGGTCCTGCACCAGCCAGGCCTCAATGCCGCCGGGGCTGGTGACTTTTTCCACGGTGACGGCCCAAGCGGGCAGGGGCAGCGTCAGCAGCAGGGCGAAGACAAGGCGGCGGATCATTGGCGGGCTTCCTGGGCGGCGGGCAACAGCAGGCCGGTGACCGAAGCGTTATCGGACAAAACGGCGCGGGCGGTGGCGTTGACCTGATCGGCGGTGATGGCGGCAATGCGGTTGGGCCAGTCTTCCACGTCGGCGACGCTTTGGCCGGTGGTCAGCGCTTCCCCCAGAACGCGGGCGGCGGTGTGGAGCGAATCGCGGGCATAGACCACTTCCGCCTTCAGCCGAGTCTTGGCCCGCCGCACTTCGTCCTCGCTGATGCCGGTTTTCAGCAACAAGGCGATTTCGGCTTTCATCGCCGCCTGTAGCTTGTCCATGCTGATCCCCGGACGGGGCGAGGCGGCGAAGCCGAAGGTGGTCTGGTCCAAGGCGCCGGCATCGTACCAGGCATGGGCCGAGGCGGCGAGACCCTGATCGACCACCAAAGCCTTGTACAGCCGGCTGGTGGCGCCCCCCGACAGCACTTCCGCCAACACCTCAAGCGCTTGCGGTTGGGTCTTGTCGACGGCCGAATGCTGGCTGGGGGCGACGTATAATCGTGTCCAGGACGGTTGTTTGACCCGCGGGTCGGCAAGGGTGATCTGGCGGGCGCCGGCTTGCGGCGGTTCGCTGGCGCGGATACGGGGCGGCAAGTGTTCTGGCTTCAAGGGGCCATAATAGGTTTCGGCCAGGGCGATGACCTTGGCCGGGTCCACATCGCCGGCGACCACCAAGATGGCGTTGTTGGGGGCGTACCAGCGTTTATAGAAATCCAGGGCGTCGGTGCGGCTTAGGCCGGCCAATTCCCCCGGCCAGCCGATGACCGGCCGGCGATACGGGTGGTTGAGGAACAAAGCCGCTTCCAGCCGCTCTTGCAGCAGCGCGGCGGGGTCGTTGTCGGTGCGCGAGCGCCGTTCTTCCTTGACCACTTCCAGTTCCGACGTCACGTCGTTTTCGGCCAGCGTCAGGTTGCGCATGCGGTCGGCTTCCAGCTTCATCACCAGTTCCAGCCGGTCGGCGGCGATGTTTTGGAAATAGGCGGTGTAGTCGGACGCGGTGAAAGCGTTATCGCGGCCGCCATTGCGGGCGACAATCTTCGAGAACTCGCCGGGCGGAATCTCGGGCGTGCCCTTGAACATCAGGTGTTCGAGAAAATGGGCGATCCCCGATTTGCCGGCGGTTTCATCGGCGGCGCCGACCCGGTACCAGACCATGTGGCTGACGATGGGGGCACGATGGTTTTCGACGACGACCACCTCAAGGCCGTTGCTCAAGGTCTTGGTCACCGGGTTGAAGACCTGGGCCTGGGCCGGCAAGGCCACCGTGATCGCCAGGGCCGCCATCGCCGCCCAATCGCGCCACATCCGCATGTCGTGTTCACTTTCGTTGGTTACCGTCTTGCCGATATAGGCGTATGGGCGATGGCCGGCAAGCGGGCGATCACTCCCTAAGCAATTTGTAATGCGGATCATCGGCGGCGCTGTCGAAGCTGAACAACACCGCGCCGGTGGCGTGGTCGATGCATTGAAAGGCGGTGCGCTCGGAGGTCGAGGACGGTTGCCACAAGGCGTTGGTCATGCCGGCGCGGCTGAGGCCGGCGATCATGGGCGCCGCTTTTTCGCATTGGGCGACGGTGTCGAAGGAGATGGCGGGGGCGGTGTAGGCGCACATGGGGCCGACACAGGCGATGACCAGGGCGGAAATGGGCATGGCAAATCTCCTTCGGGGCAATGGACGATGGGAAACCTCGTTGCATGTCGCGTTATCGACAGATGGGCACGGCCCGCGCCGTCACCAAGATGTAACGCAAGAAGCGGGCCAGGATGGGCAAAGAAAAACCCCCAGGCGGAACCTGGGGGTGCGTTCATTGTTCAGGTTGCGGGGGGGGCTGTTACCAGATCCCCTCCAGCATGCCCTTGCGGCGGCGCTCGATGCGCGGGGTGTCACCCGATGTCGGCGCATTGCCCAAGGCCTGATTTTCGCGCAGACGCTGCGCTTCCTTGCCAGCGTCCAATTGCTCGCCATAGCCCATTCCCTCGGCCTTGCGCCAGAACACCAGCTTGTCGGTGAAGGATTTGTCGGCATCGGCCAGCGACTGGCTTTCCTTGTTCACCAGCAGGCGGATATCGGGCTGAGCCTGTTCGGCCCCGGCCTTTTTCAGCAAGGTGACGTCACCTTGGGTGCGGCCTTGGGTGGAAATCGGGGTGACGGCGCGGGGATTGCCGGTCAACGCCCGGCGGGCCTGATCGCGGACATTGCCTTCTTGCGGGCGATCAACGCCCGGCGTCGGCGGCCGCAGCGAAAAATCGGGCGGCATGGACAACGGTGCCCGTGACACCACCTGGAATTCATCCGGCGGCGCTTTGTCGTAGCCCAGCGCGCGCTTGGCTTCGGAGCAGCCGGAAAGGGCGAGCGAGGCCAGCGCCAGCAGGGCGGCAACTCGCAACGGTGACGAAAGGGAGATGTTCATGCGCTTCATGGCCTCAATTCTTATCCGAGTTCTGCCGGCTAAACAAGGAATCCAATATCAGCAGGATGGCGCCGATGGTGATGGCTGAATCCGCCAGATTAAAGGCTGGCCAATGCCAGCCAAAGGCGTGGACGTCCAAAAAGTCGGCCACCGCGCCCCACCGCACCCGATCGACGACATTGCCCAAGGCGCCGCCGATGATCGCCCCCAGGGCCAGCGAAATCAGCCGCCCCTGCGCCTTGCCCAGCCAAATCAGCAAGGCGATGACGATGACCACCGACAAGGCCGACAGGGCCAACGCATTCCACGGCCCGTCATTATTGAAGATACCAAACGACACGCCGCGATTCCAGGTCATCAGCAGATTGAAGAACGGCGTCAGTTCGATCACTGTCGGGCTGAAGAACGGGGTGTCGGTGACGCCGTCGGGGCGCATCACCTTTTCCACCACCCACCATTTGGAAATCTGGTCGGCGACGATCAGCGCCGCCGCCAGCATCAGGCCCAATTTGCGCATGATCTCAGCCCGCCTTGCTGACGGCGTCGGAACAGCGTCCGCACACGCCGTCGTGCTGGCGGTGGCCGACTTCGGGCAAGACCTTCCAGCAGCGTTGGCATTTGTCGCCCTCAGCATTGCGCGGCACCACCCCGACGCCGGCGATATCGGAAAGAACGAAGGCACTGTCGGGCGGCGGCCCTTCGATCACCAACAGGCCCGAGGTGATGCAGATTTCCGCCATATCCTGATCGGCGATGGCTTCGGCCAGTTCGCCTTGGACATAGAGCGCCGGGTTGGCTTGCAGGCTGGAGCCGATGCGCTTGGCCACCCGTTCGCCTTCCAGCGCGCCGGTGACGACGCGGCGGACATCGCGGATTTTCTGCCATTTGGCGGCCAGGGCATCGTCGCGCCATGCGGCCGGCACGTCGGGGAAGGTGTGCAGATGGACCGAATCGTCGGCTGACGGATGGCGGGTCAGCCAAGCTTCTTCCGCCGTGAAACAGGCGAACGGAGCCAACCACTTGCACAGCGCGTCCAAAACGATGTCCATCACCGTGCGGGCGGCGCGGCGGCGGATGCTGTCGCTGGCATCGCAGTACAGCGCATCCTTGCGGATGTCGAAATAGAACGCCGACAGATCGACGGCGCAGAAATTGTGCAGCTCGTTGAACCAGGGATGGAATTCGAAGCCGGCGCAGGCGGCGCGCAGACCGCCGTCGATTTCGCTCAGGCGATGCAGCACCCAGCGTTCCAGTTCGGGCATCTCGGCCACCGGCAGGCGTTCCGCCTCGCTCAGACCATCGACGGCGCCGAGCAGATAGCGCAAGGTGTTGCGCAGGCGGCGATAGACGTCGACCTGGGTCTTCAGGATTTCCGGGCCGATGCGCAGATCGTCGGAATAATCCGACCCCACCACCCACAGGCGCAAGATATCGGCCCCCTGGGTGTCGACCACCTGTTGCGGCGAGACGACGTTGCCCAAGGATTTGGACATCTTGCGGCCGTCTTCGTCCAAGACGAAGCCGTGGGTCAGCACCGCGTCATAGGGGGCGCGGCCACGGGTGCCGCAGCTTTCCAGCAACGAGGAATGGAACCAGCCGCGATGCTGGTCGCTGCCTTCCAGATACAGGCTGGCCGGCCATTGGGTGCCGGACCATTCGGCGCCTTCCAGCACGAAGGCATGGGTGCAGCCGGAATCGAACCAGACGTCCAAGACGTCGAAGATCTGTTCGAAATTTTCCGGGTCGTGGTCGTTGCCGAGGAAACGGCTGGCCGGGCTGGTGTACCAGGCGTCCGAGCCCTCGGTCTCGAAGGCGGCGACGATGCGGGCCATGACGTCAGGATCGCGCAACGGCTGGCCATTGCGCTTGTCGACGAAGACGGTGATCGGCACGCCCCAGGCGCGCTGGCGCGACAGGCACCAATCGGGACGGGTCTCGATCATGGCGCCGATGCGGTTCTTGCCCTGGGCGGGGACGAAGCGGGTGGTGTCGATGGCGGCCAGGGCCTTGGCCCGCAGGCCGTGGCTTTCCATGGACACGAACCATTGCGGCGTGGTGCGGAAGATCAGCGGCGCTTTCGAGCGCCAGGAATGCGGATAGGAATGGTCGATCTTGCCGTGAGCCAACAGGTTGCCGCAGGCTTTCATCGCTTCCAGCACCGGCTTGGCCACCGGGCTGTAATACTTGCCGTTCTTGCCCTGGGCCAAGACGCTAAGGCCGGCGAAGATGGCCACCGACGGATAATAGGTGCCGTCGGGCTGGACGGTGTCGGGCACCGCGATGCCATGGGCGCGGCCCAGATGGAAATCGTCCTCGCCATGGCCCGGCGCGATGTGGACGAAACCGGTGCCGGTATCGGTGGTGACGAAATCGCCGGCCAGGGCGGGGACGGGGAAATCATAGCCGCCCTTGGCGTCGGGGTGATGCTTCAAGGGATGCTGGCAGAGGGTGCCGGCCAGGGCCTCGCCCTTGATGGTATGCAACACGGTGAAGCTGGCCTTGGCATCCTTGGCCACCTGCTCGGCCTGATCCTTGATCAGCACCAGCTTGTCACCCATCCGTGCCAGGCTGCCTTCGGCCGCCTCGGTGACCTCCACCACCACATACTCGAATTCGGCGCCATAGGCCAAGGCGCGGTTGCCCGGCATGGTCCACGGCGTCGTCGTCCAGATGACGATGTTGGCGCCTTCGATCTCGGGGCAGCCGGCGCTCACCACCGGGAACTTGACCCAGATGGTCACCGAGGTGTGGTCGTGATACTCGATTTCGGCCTCGGCCAGGGCGGTCTTTTCCACCACCGACCACATCACCGGCTTGACGCCCTTGTACAAGCTGCCGTCCAGCAGGAACTTGCCCAATTCGCCGGCGATGGTGGCTTCGGCGGCATTGGTCATGGTGGTGTAGGGGTGATCCCAGTCGCCTTCCACCCCCAGGCGCTTGAATTCCTCGCGCTGGATGTCGATCCATTGGCGGGCGAAGGCGCGGCATTCCTCGCGGAATTGCACCACCGGCACCTGATCCTTGTCCTGGCCGGCGTCGCGGTACTTTTCCTCGATCTTCCATTCGATCGGCAGGCCGTGGCAATCCCAGCCGGGAATGTAATGAACATCACGACCCAGCATGAATTGGGTGCGGTTGATGACGTCCTTCAAGATCTTGTTGAGCGCGTGACCGATGTGCAAATGGCCGTTGGCATAAGGCGGGCCGTCATGCAGCATGAACTTCTCGCGGCCCTTGGCCACCTGCTGCATGCGGGCAAACAGGCCCATATCGGCCCAACGCTTGAGCAGCTTGGGTTCCAGATCGGGCAGGCCGGCTTTCATCGGAAAATCGGTCTTGGGCAGGAAGACGGTGTTCTTGTAGTCCGCGCTCATGTCGGGTCTCTTCTAATTTTCGGACACGGCCACCATGGGGCCGGGACTTGCGGGGAAATGACGGGCAGCCAGCATTTGGCGGGCGGTGGCGGCATCGGTTTGAATTTGCGACTTCAATTCGTCCAGACCCGAGAATTTGCGTTCCGTGCGGATGAAGTCGATCAGGGCGACCCGCAGATGACGGCCGTACAGGTCCATATTCTGGTCCAGCAGATGCACTTCCAAAATCTGGTCGGTCTTGTCGAAAGTCGGGCGCGAGCCGAAATTGGCGACGCCGTCCAGCCATTGGGTGGCGCCGCCCAGATCGATGCCGGCGCGCACGGCATAGACGCCGGCCGCCGGGCGCTGATATTCGCCCAGATGGATGTTGGCGGTGGGGAAGCCGATGGTGCGGCCGCGCTGGTCGCCGTGTTCGACCCGGCCTTCGATTTCCCAGTAATGGCCCAGCAATTGGGCGGCGATGGCGGGGCGGCCGTTGGTCAAGGCCTCCCGCACGCGGGTCGAGGAAAAAGTCTCGCCGCCCTCGGCCATTTCCGGCGGCACGGCGGTGAAGCCGAAAGCGCCTTCATCGGCGGCCTTTTGCAACAGCGCCCCGGTGCCCTTGCGGCCCTTGCCGAAAACGTAATCATAGCCGACCACCACGTGGCGAACCTTCAGGCAATTGCCCAAAACATCGCCGACGAATTCCAACGCCGTCATGTTGGCGAAATCCTGGTCGAAATGCTGCATGAACAACAAATCGATGCCCAAGGCTTCGATCAGCCGGGCCTTGACGCGAAACGGCGTCAGCCGGAATTGCGGCTGGGTCGGATTGAAAAAAGCGCGGGGGTGCGGCTCGAACGTCATCACCCCGTGGGGCGCGCCCAAGGATTCGGCGATACGCTTGGCGGTCAGGATCACCGCCTGATGGCCCCGATGGACGCCGTCGAAATTGCCCAGCGCCACCACACACCCGCGCAGGTCGGGGGGCAGTTCGCCGCAATGTCGGATCAGGCGCATGGGGGCCAAGTTCGCATTCCTTCATTTCCAAGGAAGTAAGGGGTAGTCGAAAGCGCAGACCAGTGCAACCCCGCTGGACGGTCAGTCCATGGAGAAGTCGGCCCAGGGAATGGCTGGAAAGGCCGCGATCCGCGCCGGCCCCAAATACAGCCCGCCCTCTTGCACGGTGATTGGGGCGGGGATCGCCGGGCGGCCGCGTGCGTCCGGTTTGGCCATCAGCGCCAAAATGGTCTTGGTGGTCCGGGCGACCGCGGGGTCGATGGCGCCGCTTTGTCCCAACCGGTCCATCAGCGCGTCAAAGCCGCGCATCTGGGTGGATAAGGCGATCAGGGGCTGGCCGTTGGGGTCCAGGGCGGCGGTGCCGTTGCCTTCCAGGCCCATGGGCGGCCAATCCAGGGCGACCCGTTCCAGTTCCAGCACACCGCCTTGCTTGCTCCAATCGATGATGGCGGTCACAGGCCGAGGCCAGGATGCGGAAGGCGGGAATATTCCCATCACCCGGCCGGATATTTCGGCCATGGTGATGGTGGGGTCGAAATCGGCGAAGGGCAGCTTTGGCACGCCGATCTCGCGGGCGGACAGGGCAAAGCGCCAACTGGCCGGGTGGCCGCTGGGGTCAGGGCGCGGCGGCAGCGCGGCAATGCTGAGAGCCATGTCTTCGATGCTCAGGCTATCGGGGCCGCGCAGACCGTGCAGATGGGCGTCAAGGGTGCCGGCGGCCAGCGTCGCCGTCAGCACGGCGACGTCGCAGCTCCAGTCGCGGCCATCGCGGCCGATGGTCTGGCGGCCTTGGGTGCTGAGATGCACCGCGCGCGGCCACAGCGGCGCCGTCTTCAGGGTCAGAATCGGGGCCTGCCAGTGTATTCCGGCCGGAATGGTCACGCTGGGGTTGCCAAGGGTCAGGGACAGGCGTCCGGGAAAACCGCTTGCGGTGATGTCATCCCAGGCGACATTCCAGCCCGCGGCGCGCCGGGTTTCGGCCCAGCGTTCCAATTGGCTGCGGGCTTGCCCTGCGGCATGAAACCAATACAGGGTATAAGCGACAGCGGCGACAACGAGCGCGGCGCCAAGAACAAGGCTGAGACGGCGAGCGGACATGGATACATCCGACGACAGGAAGGCGAAGCAAAGGTCTACTCCGGCCCATGGCGCGGCGCAAGGTGATGTGTGGGTCTTCGCCTATGGCTCGTTGATGTGGAACCCGGATTTCACCCCGCAAGAAAGCGTGCCGGCCCGGCTTTTCGGCTGGCGGCGGGCGTTGTGCATCTTATCGACCATCTATCGCGGCACCGAGGATCGGCCCGGTCTGGTCTTGGGTTTGGATCAGGGGGGCTCGTGCCGGGGGCGGGCCTTGCGGGTGGCGGCGGCGGATTGGCCGACGGTCAAGGCGCGGCTGGATGCGCGCGAATTGCCGACCTTGGTCTATATCCCGCGCTTTTTGCCGGTGCGGCTGGAAAATGGCGCGACGGTCGCCGCCTATGCCTATGTGGTCGATCGCCGGCACCGGCAATATTGGCGCGGCGAACCGGCCGAGGCGCTGCGATTGCTGCGCCAGGGGCACGGCAAGGGCGGCTCGGCTCGGGATTATCTGGCGCAGACGGTCGGGCACCTGTCGCAGATGGGAATTCGCGCCGGCGCCCTGCATCGCCTGCTCAAAGCCGTGGATGAAGGGGATTGACGGCGGCGGCCAAGCCGGTTCATCATCCAAGACGAAACGTATCGTCTTGTTGTGTGGTGAGCCATGGCCGATCCCGCCCGTCGTTCCTCTGTCAAGCAAACCGCGATCCTGAGCGCCGCCGCCGCCCTGGCGGCTGAGGTCGGATATGCGGCGGTAACCATCGAAGCCATCGCCGCGCGGGCCGGGGTGGGCAAGCAGACGATCTATCGCTGGTGGCCGTCCAAGGCGGCCCTCTTCGTTGACGTCTATGATCAATTGGTGGTGGTGACGACCGACGATGCGGGGATGGTGTCGGCCCCCCGGCAGGTCCGCGCTATCTTGGAACAGGTTTTCGCCCTCTATGCCGCCACTCCGGCCGCCACCATCCTGGCCGGACTGATCGCCGACGCCCAGCATGATCCCGCCGCCCGTCATGCCGTTCTGCACGGGCTGATCGGCGGCCGTGGTCCCGTCTTGGCCACCCCTTTGGCCCGCGCCCGCGCCCAGGGCGGTTTGCCCGCCGATTTCGACGTCGATTGGGCGGCGGAAATGGTGGTGGCGCTGATCTGGAAGCGGGTGTTGTCCGATGGCGCCCTGGATCAAGCTTTCATCGATCGTATCCTGGCCAGCGTTTTCGCCGCGGTGGCGTCATGACCGTTTGTTATCAATCCTATGTGCCCGGCGCCGTCGGCCGGCTGCTGGCCATGCAGATCGAAACGTACTGCCGGACCTTGGGCTTCGGTCGTCCCTTCGAAGCCAAGGTTGGCGCCGACATGGCGGCGTTTCTCGGTCGTTACGATCCGGGGCGCGATCTGTTCTTGACGGCCTTTGACGGCGATGCCTTGGTCGGCGGGATCACCCTTGATCGGGGGGAACATGATCCTGCCTTGGCGATGGCTCATCTGCGTTGGTTCGTCGTTGATGAAAATCAGCGTGGTCAGGGCATCGGCGGCACTTTGTTGGGCCGCGCCATCGCCTTCGCCCGCATGCGCGGCGACCGACAGATTTATCTGTGGACGGTCGATGCCCTGCCGGCGGCGCGCCGCCTTTATGACGCCGCCGGTTTTGTCGTGGCCGAACAGTTCCGCGCCACCACCTGGGGCAAGGAAATGCTCGAACAAAAGCTGGTGCTGGATCTGACTTGACCGAAGCCAAGGCTGGGGCCCGGCTCTGGCTTCAGTCTGGCGGCATGAGCAAGCTGCTGATTATCGCCGGGATCATCATCCTGGGTTCCTCGGGCCTGTCGGCCCTGATCGCCATCGCCGTCGGGACGGCGCAATGGCTCAGCCTTCTTGAGCCTCTGTCGCCACGGATACCGCCGCAAAGTCTGGTGGTTGGCGGTCTGTTTCTGGGGGTGCCGGTGATGGCGGTGGGCTGGGCGCTGATCTGGTTCGGCGGCTGGGCCCGCCATCACCCCTGATCTTATCTTTGCGCCGCCGCCACACGATTCCAGTCGGCGACCCACAGCGAGCTGGGGGCGTCGTGGCCGGTGGGACGCAGCCCGCTTAGCCAATCGGGGGTGATGAAGCTGGCGGTGGTGAAGAACAGCGGCAGCGCCGGCAGGTCGTCGGCATACAATTCCTGCATTTGCCGCCACAGATCGGCGCGCTTGGCCGGATCAAGCTCGGCCTCGAGGGCGTCGATCAACGCATCCATCCTTGGATTGGCGTAGCCGGTGAAATTCTGGCCCGAGAAATTATTCGCGGACGAGGGGATGAAGGCGGAATGAAGCGTGCTGCGCGGCACCTGTCCGGGCGTTCCGAACCACGAATATAAAATCATGCCGCTAAAGGCGCGCTTGGTCACTTTATCGGCGAAGAACGAGCGCGACACTTCGGTGAACGGGCGGATTTCGACGCCGATCTGGCGCAGTTGCGCCTGGATCACCTGTTGCACCAATTCCCGTGAATGGTTGCCGGCGGTGGTGCCCAGCTCGATCACCAATGGCTGGCCGGCGGCGTTGCGGCGCGGACCGGGGCCGGCGGCTTTCCACCCGGCATCGTCCAACAGCGCGGCGGCGCGGCGGGGGTCATAGCCATAGCGTCTGGCACTGGTGCTGTAGATCGGTTCCAGCGGCGAAATGTTGCTGTCGGCCAGCGGCAGCTTGCCCCCGAACATCTCGCGGCTGATGGCTTGGCGGTCGATGCCGTACAACAGCGCCTTGCGCACGCGGGCATCGGCCAGGGCGGGATGGGCCGGATTGACGTCAAGATGTTCATAGACCAGGCCGGGCTTGAATTCCGCCTTCAGGCCGGCCGGCAAGCGATTGGCCAGCGATACCGCCTGATCCAGCGGCAACCCCATTTCGCCGGCGATCATGTGGATTTGGCCGGACAGCAGCGCCGCTTGCAAGGCGCTGGTGTTTTCAATGGTACGCAAGACGATGCGGTCGAAGGCGGGCGTCTTGCCCTTCCAATAGGGGTTGCGTTCCAGCACGACATGGCTGCCGGTGGCGACTTCGCTGACCCGATAGGGGCCGTCATAAAGGCCGGCGGTGGTCGGCGCGGCCATATAAAGGCTGCGCTTGCGGTATTGCTCGGGCTCGGCGAAGGCGGCTTTTTCCACATGGGCGGGCAAGACGCGGAAATCGGTGACGACGTTATAGCCGCCGCTGGCTTTTTCCAGGTGCAGGGTGAACGTCTTTTTGTCGGCGCTGGTGTCGATCCGGCTGATCGAGCGGTAGATGGCGGCGTTGGCGACGCCGCTTTGCGGGTGTTTGCCGACATTCCAGCTAAACAACACGTCGTCGGTGGTCACGGGGATGCCGTCGGCCCAAAAGGCGTCGGCGGGCAGGGTAAAGGTCACCGCCATGCCGCCGCCGGCTTCGGTCTTGGCCAAGCCGTTCTCGACGGTGGGCAAGCTGGTGCACATCAGGCAGGTCAGCTTCCAATCGGCGTCATAGGCGGTGATCGGGCGATGGACGAAACCCAAGGCATAGGCCTTGACGATCATCGATTCGATGCTGGGGTGCAAGATGGTGGGAAATTGCGATAAGCCGATGATCAGCTCGGAGCGCGCCGGCGCCGGCTGAGCATTAGCCGCCAGCGGCAGACAACAGGCTAAAGCTGCCAACAGGTTGCGCAATCGTGACCGGGGCCGCATCTCAGGTAAAACCCTTACGACTATTGATTGTTCGGGTAGCGATGCTTTGAATAACATGGGTGTCGCGCCCGAGTCACGATTGATAATGTTTATCTAAATGGGATCGGCCAAGGTATTTTCATCTTCTTATCCAATGAGGGCGGCTTCTTTATATGTCATAGGCCTTAGGTTTTTGTGCATAATCCGCCTGCTCCCTTTGGGGCCAATACAGCATTGAAATGAATCGCCTATGGGTGTAAACACCCCCCTTCGGCGCGGCACCCCTGGAGGCCGCGCCTTTACGCGTTATTTGGAGAAACGATATGACTGAGATCAGCGCCATCGCCGCCGAGCTGCGCGATCGGGCCGGAAAGGGGGCCGCCCGAGCCACTCGCCGTGAAGGTAAGGTTCCGGGTGTGATTTATGGTGGCAAGCAGGAACCCCTCTGCATCGCCATCGATCCTCGCGTCATCTGGGCCGAGTTGCACAAGCCGGGTTTCAAGACCCGTCTGTTCGACGTGGATTTGGCTGCCGGCGGCAAGCATCGCTGCTTGTGCCGCGACGTGCAGTTCCATCCGGTCACCGATCAGCCGTTGCACATCGATCTGATGCGCGTGTCGGCCGATGCCATCGTGCACGTCAAGGTGCCGGTGCATGTGACCAATGCCGACAAGTCCCCGGGCGTCAAGGCCGGTGGCGTCGTCACCCTGGAACTGCATGAAGTGGAAGTCACCTGCGCCCCCGACCTGATCCCGTCCGAACTGGTCATCGACCTGACCGGCAAGGATGTGGGGTATTCGGTGCATGTGGATCAGCTGGGTCTGCCGGCTGGCGTCACTCCCTACCACGTTGGCGCCAAGGCTGCCGTCCTGACCATCGTCCCGCCGACGGTCAAGGCTGGTGACGCCGAAGCCAGCGCTGAAGCGTAAGGTCTGGTGGCGGTATGATTCTGGTCGTCGGGCTGGGCAATCCCGGCCCTGAATATGCCCAGAACCGCCACAATATCGGCTTCATGGCGGCGGACGAACTCGTCCGCCGCCATTCCTTTGGCCCCTGGCGCACCAAATTCCAGGGCGAGATCGCCGAAGGCAGCATCGACGGCGTCAAGGTTCTGGTCCTCAAGCCCTTGACCTATATGAACCTGTCCGGCCAAGCGGTGGCAGCCGCCGCCCGCTTCCTCAAAATTGCGGTCGAAGATGTCGTCGTCATCCACGACGAGCTGGACGTCGCCCCCGGTCGGGTCAAGGTCAAGCGCGGTGGTGGAGCCGGTGGTCATAACGGCCTGAAAAGCATTGATGCCCATCTGGGGGCCAATTATCGCCGCATCCGTCTGGGCATCGGCCATCCTGGTGACAAAGACCGGGTGTCAGGCTATGTTCTGCACGATTTCGCCAAGGCCGAAAGCTGGGTCGGGCCGCTGCTCGACGCGGTGGCCGACGCCTTGCCCAGAATGCTGGCCGGCGACGATGCTGGTTTCATGAACCGGGTGGCCGTGTTGACGGCGCCGCCCAAGCCGAAAAAGGACAAACCGGCGGCGGATGCCAAGCCGGCGGTTCCTTCCTCTCCGCCGCCGCCGGCCCCGCAAGGCTCCCTTGCCGAGGCTTTGAAGGCGGCACTCGAACGTAAAAAGGATTAACGCGCCATGGGTTTCAATTGCGGCATCGTCGGCCTGCCCAACGTCGGTAAAAGCACGCTGTTCAATGCGCTGACCCAGACGGCGGCGGCCCAGGCGGCCAATTATCCGTTCTGCACCATCGAACCCAATGTCGGCCGCGTCGCCGTGCCCGATCCGCGCCTGGACCGGCTGGTGGTCATCGGCAAAAGCCAAAAAGAAATTCCCACCCAGTTGGAATTCGTCGATATCGCCGGTCTGGTGCGCGGCGCTTCCAAGGGGGAAGGCCTGGGAAATCAGTTCCTGGCCAATATCCGCGAAGTCGATGCCATCGTGCATGTGCTGCGCTGCTTCGTCGATGACGACATCAAGCATGTCGAGGATTCGGTCGATCCGGTGCGCGACGCCGACATTATCGAGACCGAACTGATGCTGGCCGATCTTGATAGCCTGGAACGGCGCATCGTGCCCTTGGAAAAAAAGGCCAAGGGCGGCGATAAGGACGCCAAGGCCCAGGTCGACGTGATGACGCCGCTGTTGGCGGCGTTGCGCGACGGCAAGCCGGCCCGCACCGTCGGCTTCGACAACGAAGACGAAATCCGCATCGCCAAGCAATTGGGCCTGCTGACCATCAAGCCGGTGGTCTATGCCTGCAATGTCGAGGAAGCCTCGGCCGCTTCGGGCAATGCGCTGTCGGAAAAAGTGTTCGCCATGGCCGCCGCCGAAGGTAATTCCGCCGTGGTGATCTCGGCCGCCATCGAAGCGGAAGTGGCGCAATTGGGCAGCGATGAGGAACGGTCCGAGTTTCTGGAAAGCCTGGGCTTGGAGGAAACCGGCCTGGCCCGTGTGATCCGCGCCGGCTATGAATTGCTGCACCTGATCACTTTTTTCACCGTCGGCCCCAAGGAAGCGCGGGCGTGGACGGTGCAAAAGGGGGCCAAGGCCCCGCAGGCCGCCGGCGTCATTCATACCGATTTCGAAAAAGGCTTCATCCGCGCCGAAACCATCGCCTATGACGATTTCATCGCCTGCAATGGCGAGGCCGGGGCCAAGGAAGCCGGCAAGATGCGGTTGGAAGGCAAGGAATACGTCGTCCATGATGGCGACATCTTCCACTTCCGCTTCAACGTCTGAGGCGGGATGAAATAAAAAAGGCCGGGGTGACCCGGCCTTTTTCATGTGTGGCTTTCAGCCGCCGACCAATTTGTCGGGATCAAGGCGAATATCGCGCCGGACTTGGCCGGGATTGCCCAAAGACGGGGCTTTTTTGCCGTCAACGGTGACATCCAAAGCACCGGCATTGCCAACCATCAAGGTCAGGCCGGGGCGGTTGGGCACGGTGTAGCTATCGCCCTTGCGCAGCAAGCGGCTCATCAGCAATTGGCCGTCCATCTCACGCACCTGAATCCAGCAATCATCGGCGGCGGCAAGCAGCTGGACGCGGGAATCCCCCATGTCGGCGCTGGGTTTGGCCGGCTCGACCTTCGGCGTCTCGACCTTGGCCGCTTCGACCTTGGCCACTTCGGGGGCCTTGGCGGTTTCGCTCGGCTTGGCCGGCTCGGCCTTGATCGGTTCGACTTTCGCCGGCTCAACCTTTGTCGGTTCAACCTTTGTCGGTTCTGGGGCTTTGACGGTTTCGCTCGGCTTGGCCGGCTCGGCCGTCTTTGCCTTTTCCGTCGGCTTGACCGGCTCGACTTTCGCCGGCTCGATCTTTGCCATTTCGGGGGGCTTGATCGGCTCGGCTTTGCTGGTTTCTTCCGGCTTGGCCGGTTTGGCGTCGTCATCCTCGGCCGGCGGCACCATTTCGCTTTCCTTGATGGCGGCGGCGGGCGGCGGCGGGGTCACCGGCTTGGCGGCGGCGGGCGGCTCGGCGGTCACATTGACCTGGCGGTTAAGCACCGAGCTAAGGCGGTCGGGGAGGGCGGGAACCATTTCCGCCACCGAGGAATCGCGCGACGAAAGCATGTACCAGGTGCCATAGGCCAATCCGGCCAGCAACAGGCCGACGAACAGCACGGCGCCGCCGGGAATGCGGCCTTCGGAGACCGGCGAGGGAAAGACCAGTTCGCTGCGGGGTGTCAGGTCGTCGGACGCTTCGGCCCGGAAGCGCCGGACCATTTCCTCGCCGTCGAGACCCAGAAACTCAGCATAGGTGCGCAGAAAGCCGATGGCATAGGCGCCGCCGGGCAAATCCCGGTTGCGGCCTTCTTCCAGGGCCAGCAGATAAGGCTGCCGGATGCGCAGCAGCGCGGCCACTTCGGTCAGGGTTTTGCCGGTTTTAGCCCGCGCGGCCCGCAAGGTGGCGCTGACGCTGAGCGGAGATGACGGGGCCGTAGGCTCGTCTGGCGTGGTGTTGGGCACGATGGATCGTTCCTGTTCGCGATGGGACGTTGCAAGCGTCCCTTGTTGCCGCCCCCCATGGACGTCCCGCCCGCCAAGGTTTCGACGGACGGAACCGTTTTACAAAGACTCGCTGTCTCAGGCAACCGTTACCGGGATCGCCCAGGGATTAGCATCCCTGCCAGACCGGGGGGCGCTTGGACAAGAAGGCGTCGATGCCTTCGGCGGCATCGCGGGCCAGCATGTTCGCGGTCATCACCTGGGCGGCATAGGCATAGGCGTCGTCCAGCCCCATTTCCGCTTGCCGGTAAAAGGCTTCCTTGCCCACCTTGACGGTATGCGGCGATTTCGATCCGATCAGACGGGCGAAGCTGTCCACCGTGTCGTCCAACTGGTCCATGGGCACGGCGCGGTTGACCAAGCCCCAGGCGGTGGCGGTGGCGGCGTCGATGGCATGGCCGGTCAGCAGCATTTCCATGGCCTGCTTGCGACCGACCGCTCGCGACAGCGCCACCATGGGGGTCGAGCAGAACAAGCCGATATTGACGCCAGGGGTGGCGAATTGGGCGCTGTCGGCGGCGACGGCCAGATCGCAACTGGCGACGATTTGGCAGCCGGCGGCGGTGGCCATGGCGTGGACGCGGGCGATCACCGGCTGGGGCAGGCGGACGATGGCGGTCATCATGCGTGAGCATTGGCTGAATACCGCCGCCACCGCCTCACGGCCTTCGAGCGAGCGCATTTCCTTAAGGTCATGGCCGGCGCAAAATGCCGGACCGTTGGCCGCCAGCACCACCACCTTGATGGCGGGGTCGGCGGCGATCTTGGCCAAGGTGGCTTCGATTTCGCTCATCATCGCCACCGACAAGGCGTTGCGAGCCTGGGGGCGATTGAGCGTCATGGTTGCGATACCGTTGTCGCAGGACAGCAAAACCATGGCTTCGGTGGAGATGGACATTGGGGCTCCCTTGTCTTTTCATCGTATTCAAAGGCACAGTGTGACGTGGAAACGATCAAACGTTCAATAACCAAGAGGATTCCATGGCCGCCATTTCCGTCGAGGAGTTCAATCGTGATTTCATCATCAAGGTGCCCATGGCTGCCGCGATCGGGATTCACGCCACCCAAGTGGGCAAAGGCGAAGCCCGTCTGCTGATGCCGTTTTCCGCCGCTTTGGCCCGTCCGGTCGATACGGTCAGCGGTCCGGCCTTGATGACGTTGGCCGATGTGGCCGCCTGGGCGGTGGTGTTGACGGTGGTTGGCCGGCAGGAGATGGCGGTGACCACCAGTCTGAACATGAATTTTCTGCGCATGCCCGGTTCCTCGGCCATTGTCGCCGAGGCCAAGATCTTGAAGATGGGGCGGCGTCTGGCGGTGTCGGCCATCGAATTGATCGCGACCGATACCGACGACATGGTCGCACACGCCACCGCGACCTATGCGATTCCTTAGTCCGAAGGCCGCCCCGTGCCGGGGCCGTTCAGACGCCACGCGGGCTTGGGGCCGAAGGCGTGCTCTCAGACGTTATGCGGGACTTGGGGCGGCGGTTATTCCAGTCCCTGCGGCACCACCTGAAGTTTGGCCGGGTCGTCGGCCAACAGGTTCAAGACAACGGTGCCATGGGCGCCGCGCACCAGTAACTCACAGAACCACATGCCATCATCGATTTGTTTGGGGGCGGTGATGTCGATGCGCGATACACTTTCCATGTCCATGGACAGGCTGTGGTTATCACGAAAGGATATAGCGGCGACGGTTTGCATGGTGTGCTCCCTCGGGCAAGCGCAGAGTCCAGGCTCGTTGAAAGCGCGGGCGACGTCAACGGCGTAAGGGGCATACACCGATGCGGTTACAAGATGACGTCGTGGTCCAAGGCAAAGGCGCGCAGGCGGTCACGCAGCGAACGGTCGGGCAATTTCAACAGATGGTCAAGATAGGCGCGGACCGGGGCCACCGCCAACGAGCGGATCATCGTCTTGACCGGGCCGACGGCAGGCGATGACACCGACAAGGTGCGAATGCCGCAGGCCAGCAAGGCCATGGCCTCCAGCGGCCGACCGGCCATTTCGCCGCACACCGACAACGGCACCCCGGCGGCATCGCATTTCGACGCCACATAGCGCATGAAGGTCAGCATGGCCGGCGACAGCGGATCATAGCGATCGGCGATGCGCGGGTTGCCGCGGTCAATGGCGAACAGGAACTGCGCCATATCGTTTGAGCCGATGGAAACGAAATCGACCAGCGGCAACAGCGAATCCATCTGGAAGGCCAAGGCCGGGACTTCCAGCATGGTGCCGACCTTGATGCGCGGTTCCGCATGGCCCGAGGCGATGGCGTGGGCGATTTCCATGTCCAGCAAGCGCCGGGCCTGAACCAGTTCGGCCACTTCGGCGACCATGGGGAACATGATGCTGAGTTCGCGGCCATCGGCGGCGCGGATGAGCGCGCGCAATTGCTGGCGCATGACCGCCGGGCGATCCAGGGTAATGCGGATCGAACGCCAGCCCAGCGCCGGATTGTCTTCCTCATAGGGGTTCCAATAGGGCAGAACCTTGTCGCCGCCGACATCCAGGGTGCGGAAGACCACTTGTCGCCCTGCCGCCTGGTCGATGATCTTGCGGTAAAGCGTGGTCTGGGCAACCACGTCGGGCAAGGACGAGCGGGCCATGAACGGCAATTCGGTGCGGTAAAGGCCAATGCCGTCGGCGCCGCATTCATGCAAATGCTGCATATCGAGCAACAAGCCGGCATTCATCATCAGCCGCACGGCGATGCCGTCGCTGGTGATGGCCGGCAGATCCTTCAGCTTGGCGTAATTGGCGGCACGCTGTTGACGCAGATGCAAGGCATCGAAAAAGATGTCGCGGATGTCGTCGCTGGGGCGCAGAAAGACCTGACCGTTATCGCCGTCGATGACCACCGGATCCAGTGGTTCGACCTTATCGAGCGCGTCCTTGCAGCGTCCGACCACCGGGATATCCAGGGCGCGGGCGACGATGGCCACATGCATGGTCGGGCTGCCCTCTTCCATGACCAGGCCGCGCAGGCGCTTGGGGTCATAGTCGAACAATTCCATCGGCCCCATGGAGCGGGCGAACAAAATGGCATCGGCCGGCAATTCACCCTTGGAGGCCGCGCCGCTTTCGCCCGACAGGTGTTGCAACAAGCGATTGGCCAGATCCTCGAAATCGTGCAGGCGTTCGCGCAAATACGGGTCGGAAATCTGGCTCATGCGCGCGCGCATGTCCTCGTGCACCTTTTGCACGGCGGCCTCGGCGGTCAGGCCGGTGTTGATCGCCTCGCCGATCTTGCCCAGCCACCCCTTGTCCTCGGTGAACATGCGATAGGTTTCAAGCACGTCGCGGTGCTCGCCGTCGCGCATTTCGGGGCGGGAGAACAGATCGTCCAGGGCCTGCTTGATGTCGGCCAGCGCCTTTTTCAGGCGCTCGTGTTCGATGTCGGGGTCTTCCGCCACCAAGCGGCGGATGACGATGCGCGGGTTGTGCAGCACGGCGGTGCCGATGCCGACGCCGCCATTGAGGCGGATCCCTTCAAGGCGCAGCGGCAACAAGGCATTGCCATCGACCGGAACCAATTCGTCGCGGCTGACCAATTCGCCCGAAGCGACCAATTCGGCCAAGACCATGGCGACGGTTTCCATGGTCTCGATTTCTTCGTCGGTGTAGTGGCGCATGGTGCGGTTTTGCACCACCAAAACGCCGACGACGCGGCCGCCGCGGATGATCGGCACCCCCATCAGCGAATGGAAGATCTCTTCGCCGGTTTCCGGCCGATAGGCGAAATTGGGATGGCTTTGGGCGTCGGCCAGGGCCAGGGGGCGGGCATGGGCGGCGATATCGCCGACCAGACCTTCGCCGACGCGCAGCCGGGTGTTGTGGATGGCGCCTTTTTTCAGGCCTTCGGTGGCGAACAATTCCAGCACTTCGCCCGCGCGCATGACGTAGCACGAGCACACTTCGGCGACCATGTCGGCGGCAATCAGGCCGACGACGCGGCTGAGGCGTTCTTCGGCGCTGCCGCCGCCAGCCATGACGTCCCGCAAGCGCGCCAGCAGGCGCCGCGAGACCGAGGGCGACGCCGGGCTCATTACGCCAGCCCCGAACGGGAAGCCAGGGCGCCAAGGGCCTGATCCAACAATTCGGACAGGATTTCGGCGCAGGGCTGCACCTTGGTGACCAATCCGACGCTTTGACCCGCCATGACCGAGCCGGTTTCGACGTCGCCGTCGATGACCGCGCGTTTCAGTGCCCCAGCCCAATAATGCTCGATTTCCAACTGCGCTTCCTTTTGTTCCAACTCGCCGGCGCGGTAGCGGCGGATGATGTCGTGCTGGAATTCGATGAAGCGCTTCGATCCCTGATTGTAAAGGGCGCGCACCGGGATGACCGGAAAGACCGGGTCGACCTGGGTGGTGGGAACGGCGTCGCGCGCGGCGGCGCGGATGAAGGATTGCTTGAAATTGGGATGGGCGATGCACTCGCTGGCGCAGACGAAACGGGTGCCCAATTGCACCCCGGCCGCGCCCATTTCCAGATAGCTGACGATGGCTTCGCCGCGACCGATGCCGCCGGCGACGAAGATCGGCAATTGCTCGGCCATCACCGGCAGGATTTCCTGAGCCAGCACGCTGGTGGCGACCGGGCCGATATGACCGCCGGCTTCCGCCCCTTCGATGACCAGGGCGTCAACGCCAGAGCGCACCAGCTTTTTCGCCAGCACCAGGGCCGGGGCGAAGCAGACCACTTTCGCGCCGGTATCCTTGGCCCGCTTGATCGCCGCCGCCGAGGGCAGGCCGCCGGCCAGGACGATATGGCTGACATGGGTTTGGCCGCAGACGTCGATCAGGGCGTCCAGATCGGGGTGCATGGTGATCAGGTTAACGCCGAAAGGGCGCTTGGTCTGCTCCTGCGTCGCGATGATTTCGGCGCGAAGGCGGGCGGGCTCCATCGAGCCGCAGGCGATGACGCCGAAACCGCCGGCATTGGAGATGGCGGCAACCAAATGGCGTTCGGATATCCATGACATGGCGCCGCCCATGATGGCGTAATCCGTGCCCAGGAACTCGCGTCCCCGCTGCCACAGTCGGTCCAGTCGTCCGGCTGAGCTTGCCATCGCCGTCATGTCCCGTCACCCGGTCCGTTAATCAGGCTGCATCCAAACCATAGGCAGTGTGCAGGGCGCGCAACGCCAGTTCAGTGTATTTTTCTTCGATCAGCACGCTGATCTTGATTTCCGAGGTCGAGATGACCTGGATGTTGATACCTTCGGTCGCCAGGGTCTGGAACATTTTCTGAGCGATGCCGGCATGGCTGCGCATGCCGACGCCGATGACCGAGACCTTGACCACGTTGGAATCGGCGATCAGACCTTCATAGGCGACATTGGCCTGGTTGTCCTCGATAACCTTCTTGGCCCGCTCCAGATCGGCCTTGCCGACGGTGAAGGTCAAATCGGTGGATTTGCCGTCTTCCGACACGTTTTGGACGATCATGTCAACGTTGACGGCGGCGTCGGCCAGCGGGCCGAAGATGGCGGCGGCGACACCGGGACGGTCGGAGACGCGCACCAGGGTGATCTTGGCTTCGTCGCGACTATAGGCGATTCCGCTCAGCAATTCCTTTTCCACGATCTCATCCTCATCGCAAACCAGAGTTCCGGGCTTGTCCTCGAAGCTGGACAGCACCTGTACGCGCACATGATGCTTCATGGCCATTTCGACCGAGCGGGTCTGCAAGACCTTGGCGCCGACCGAAGCCAGCTCCAGCATTTCCTCATAGGTGATCTTATCGAGCTTTCGCGCCTTGGTCACGATCCGCGGATCGGTGGTGTAGACGCCATCGACATCAGTATAGATGTCGCAACGATCAGCGGAAAGCGCCGCCGCCAAGGCCACCGCCGAGGTGTCCGAGCCGCCGCGGCCCAGGGTGGCGATGCGGTTGCCCGGGGCGATGCCCTGGAAGCCGGCGACCACCGCCACTTGGCCCAAGGCCATGCCGGCCAGCATCTCGGTGGTGTCGATGGCGTCGATGCGGGCCTTGCCGTGAACATCGTCGGTGCGGATCGGAACTTGCCAGCCGGTCCATGACCGGGCGTTGACGCCCAGTTCCTGCAAGCCGATGGCCAGCAGGCCCGAGGTGACCTGTTCACCGGTGGCGACGACGCAATCGTATTCGCGTTGGTCGTGCAGCGGGGCCATCTGCTTGCACCAATCAACCAATTGATTGGTGACGCCGGACATGGCGGAAACCACCACGGCCACTTGATTGCCAGCCTCGACCTCGCGCTTGACGCGGCGGGCCACATTTTTGATACGGTCGATGTCGCCGACGGAGGTTCCGCCGAATTTCATCACGATACGAGCCATGAAATCATCCTTTAGGACCAGGGCATCAGTGGCCCCGGTTCACTTTTCTTTGTCTGCCCGGTTGCCGGCCGAAAGGCGCCCCTTCATACTCTGTCGCCAATCAGGACGCAAGCCCGGCAACCCCAGGGAACCGGCCCCAGCAGGAGTATTCGATGAACCGTTCCGCCCAAGCCTCCGGCGCGGGAACCGCCTCGGCCGAAGAGGTCGCCCGCTTTACCGCCATGGCCGAAGAATGGTGGGATGCCACCGGAAAGTTCAAGCCGCTCCATCGTTTCAATCCGGTTCGGCTGTCGTTCATTCGCCGCGAGATGGCCGCCCATTTCGGCCGTGATCCGCAAAGCCCGCGCCCCTTCGAAGGCTTGACCCTGCTGGATGTCGGGTGTGGCGGCGGCCTGCTGTCCGAGCCGTTGGCCCGCATGGGGTTTGCCGTCACCGGCATCGACGCTGGCGACAAGAACATCGCTGTCGCCCGCCTTCATGCCGAAAAATCCGGCGTGCCGGTGGATTATCTGGTCGGCGGGCCCGAGGACGTGACGGCGGCAAGCTTTGATGTGGTCTTGTCCATGGAAGTGATCGAGCATGTTCCCGACCCGTCCCGGTTTCTCGCCTTGGCGGCGGCGGCGCTCAAGCCCGGCGGCGTCTTTTTGGGGGCGACGCTGAATCGGACGGCCAAGTCCTGGCTGATGGCGGTGGTCGGGGCCGAATACGTGCTGCGCTGGCTGCCCAAGGGGACCCATGATTGGAAAAAGTTCGTCCGCCCGTCGGAATTCGCCGCCATGCTGCGCGCCGCCGGCATCGCGACCAAGGTGTTCCGCGGCATGGAATTCCGGCCCTTAACGGATGAATGGCGCGAAACCATGAACCTGGATGTTAATTACATGTTGATGGGGACGAAGGGGTGATCCTTCAACCATAAGGTTGGGGGTGCTTGTGCGTGAAATGGGTGTATGCTTTCACGATGATGTAATTTCGGGGGCGGCATGCATAAAGCATTCGCCGACAAGACATCGAAGCGTTTCACCCAGTTGCGCCATCTTGTGGTGGCTGCTGTCGTGGGGTGGAGCCTTCTTGTTGGCGGGTCCTTGAGTTGGAATCTGCTCAACGAAATCCGCCAAGCCCAGGAATTGGCGACGCGTGAGGCGCGGGTCCACTTCAACAAGGATCTGGCCTTTCGCCGCTGGGCCACCCTGCATGGCGGCGTCTATGTCCCGGTGGATGAACGCACCCAACCCAGCCCGTGGCTGAGCCATATTCCCGATCGCGATGTCGTCACCGATGGCGGGGTCCACCTGACGTTGATGAACCCCGCCTTCATGCTGCGTCAGGTGATGGAGGAATATGCCGCTGATTACGGCGTCCATGGCCGGATCACCAGCTTGTTGCCGTTGAACCCGGCCAACAGCCCCGATGGGTGGGAACAAGGGGTTCTTGAACGTTTCGCCCGGCACGAGACGGACGAGGTGACCGAATTGGTCAAGGTTGACGGCCAGCCGCAAATTCGGTTGATGCGGGCCATGGTCACCGAGATCGGCTGCCTGAAATGTCACGCCCATCAAGGCTATGAAGTCGGGGATGTGCGCGGCGGCATCGGTGTGGCGGTGCCCTTGGCGGGCTATCTGGCGCTTCAACGCCACGCCACCATTGCCCAATCCATCACCCATGCGGTGATCTGGCTGGTGGGGATCGGCGGCATCGGCTTTGGCGCCAATCGGTCACGTCGCCGGATTCTTGAGGAAATCAAGGATGAGGGGCGTCTGCACGAACTCAGTCATCAAAACCAGATGATCTTGAATTCCGTCGGCGAGGGGATTGTCGGCATCGATGCCCAGTGCCGCATCATTTTTTTCAGCCCGTCAGCCTCGCATATTCTTGGTTGGCCGGCGGACGAGATCCTGGGCCACAAATTCCATGAACTGATCGAGCCGGGATCGCATGTCGAGGGCCAGCCCTGTCCTGGGGTCAACACATGTTGCCCAACCCTGATATCGGGGCAAGGGCGGCAAAGCGCCGGTGAATTGTTGCGGCGCAAGGACGCGCCGGCCTTGCCGGTGGAGGTGCAAAGCGCCCCGGTGGTGGAAGACGGCGTGGTGAAGGGCGCGGTGCTGGTGTTTCACGACATTTCCGAACGCCAAGACAGCGAGCGCCGCCGGCACGAATTGCTGGAACGGCTGGAACGCTCCAATCGCGATTTGCAGGATTTCGCCTATGTGGTGTCGCATGATTTGCAGGAACCCCTGCGCATGGTCTCGTCCTATCTGGGATTGGTGCGGCGGCGCTATGACGAGAAATTGGACGATGACGGCCGCGAGTTCATCGAATTTGCCGTCGATGGCGCCAAACGCATGTCGCGGATGATCGCCGATCTGGTGGATTTTTCCCGCGTCGAAACCCGCGGCGCCACGTTCGTCCCCGTCGACATGAACAAGGTGGTCGCCGATGCCCAGGCCAATCTGGCCTTGGCCATCGAAGAAGCCGGCGCCACCGTCGCCGTGCCAGCGGATTTGCCGGCCGCGCTGGGCGACCGCGAGCAATTGGTGCGGTTGCTGCAAAATCTGATCGGCAATGCCGTCAAGTTCCGGGCGCCCGAACGGCCAGCCTTGATCACCATCGGGGGCCGTGTCCGCGACGATGGCCGCCGCGAATATTGGGTCACCGATAACGGCATCGGCATCGCCCCGGAATATCACCAGCGCATCTTCATGATTTTCCAGCGAGTCGGCACGGTAAAAGTCGATGGCACCGGCATCGGCCTGGCGGTGGTCAAGCGCATCGTCGAGCGCCATGACGGCGAAATCCACGTCGAATCCCAAGTGGGCGCCGGCGCCACCTTCCGTTTCGACCTGCCGGGATAGGGTTTGTCGATCCCGTCCTGCCCGCACAGGCTGGTATCTTGGAGTTTTGGCAAACTCTGGGTTTCCGCCGGCGCGGAAACAGCGAGGGGGCCTGATTATTCACCACAGAGACACAGAGACACAGAGGTGGTTTTCATGGGGCTGACCGGGTGCCCCTGGCACGGCCTCTCTGTGCCTCTGTGGTTTTATCGGTCGTCGGGTAGGGCGAAACCGTCAATGTGGCGACATAGGGTAGGCAAGACGTTTTCGCGGGAAACCCCCAGGAACCCATGAAAATCAGAAAATCCATTCCGGGAAAGCGGGGCACCGCAACAATACTTCCATTCCTGGGATATGGTGTGTCCGGTTGGATCTCGTTCATAATTGGTGATGTCTTTGACGCCCCATTCCAAGGCTTCGGCCCAGTCAAGTTGGCCTGCTTGGGCCAAGGCGTAACGCTTTGGGTCGTTCAATTTCATCAGGGACAGAGACGCGACGACATCCACGAACCAGCGCTGCTGATGTTGGGACGAAATCTCATAAAGAACCAGATTGGCCATCAACCGCTCAATCGTTCTGAAGTTCAGTTTTCTATCCTCGGCAAGCCGAATAAGAGCCTCGCTCAAATGCGGGTTCTTGAGGCTCATGGACTGAGCCAAGTGTCGAACATAGGTACTGGCATCAGTTTCCACCTGGGTCGGCTTCGTCGGCATTACTGCCCGCACGTGAAAGAACTTCTCCAGATACCCTCGCGCGTCGATCCCCGCGCCATAGGCGAATTCCACTGATTTTTCCAATTGCGCCAGATTGGTGACCAGCAGGAACACCACGCCATCGACATCGAAGAAGTGCTTCACCGTTTCCAGCAGTGACAGGGCGAAGGTGGGGCGGCAGCGGTCCAGTTCGTCGATGACGAAAACCAAGGGCGGGCGGCGTTCCCCCTCGGGTTGGTCGGCGGGGGCCAAGGTGGTGGTCAATTCGGCCAGGGTTTCGCGGAAGGCGGCAAACGAAGCGCGTTCCTCGGCATGGTTTTCCAGGCGTTTCAGCAGCAAGGCGTCGGCTGCGTCGGTCACCCCATCGACGATGGCTTTCTCGCCGGCCTTGGCATCGTCGCTGCCGCCGATATCGACAAGGCCCTGTGTCGCCACCTTGACGCCGATCCGCAAGCCATGGCGGGCCAAAACCTTGGTGACGGCCCATGCTTTTTGGCGGAATTCATCGACTTTGCTTGCGTCGCTTTGATGCTGTTTGGCCAAGTCCAGCACCTCGCCGGCCAAAGCGGTGAACGGGTCGGCCATGTAATCGCTGGCGAAGGCGTCAAAATGGATCGCCGGGATTTTCTGCTGACGCAGACTGCCTTCCCACATCTTGACAAAGGTGGTCTTGCCGGCCCCCCAGGGGGCATCCAACAACAGGACCGCCGGGTGTTCCAAGGCGTGGATCAGTCGGGTCAGGCGGTCGCCGAATTCCTGGCGTTGAAACAGGTCGGCCTGATCGAAGCCGGTGTCGGCGCCGATTTCGGGTGGGGCGGGGAACAGGCGCATGAAATGGTCTCGCTTTGGAATGTCTGTTGTGATGGTGCACAATTCTTTGGCGGTCACAAGCTAAGCGCGCAGACACCTCAAGGTTATTAACTGATAACCAATCTTAGACACCTTTTAGGATGGGATGTGCTTGGTTTCGCCTTGGCCTATCATCGCCACTGGGGCAATTTTTGGTGGTGGGGCATGGCGATGGGGCGTTGGGCTTGGGGGGCGTTCGCCGTCGTGATGGCGTGGGGTTCGGCGGCTGCGGCCGATACCATTCGCCTGCGGGCCGATGATTGGTGTCCGTATAATTGCACGGAAGCCAAGATGGGCTATGGCGTCGAACTGGCGACCGAGATTTTCGCCGCCGCCGGCCATGACGTGCAATACCAACTGACGCCGTGGAGTCGCTCGCTGGAGGATTGTCTGCGCGGCGAGGTCGAGGCGGTGATCGGCGCCGCTCCGGTGGATTCGCCTGATCTGGTGTTCGGGGCCGAGCCCATCGGCGTCTGGGACAGCACCTTCGTTGTCCGCACGGGCGTGTCCTGGCGCTATGACGGGGTGGCTTCGCTCGAACAAATCAAGCTGGCGGCGATCATCGGCTATATATATATGGAGCCGGTGGGGGGCTATATCGACGCCCACAAGAAAGACCGCAAGCGTGTCGATCTCATCGGCGGCACCGCGCCGCTGGATCAAAGCTTGAAAATGGTCGCCGCCGGCCGTATCGACGCCACCTTGGAAAGCCGGTCGGTATTAGAATACAAACTGCGCGAGATGGGCTTGGCCGATCGGCTGGAACTGGCCGGAGGCACCGAATCCGGCCCCATCTACATCGCCTTTTCGCCTCTGCAGGCCAAGGCGCGGGACTATGCCGCGATTTTGGATCAGGGTATCCGCGCCATGCGGGCCAGCGGCCGGTTGAAGCAAATTCTCGACCGCTATGGTGTCCGCGACTGGAAATAGCGCGGTCAAATGCGCTATATCAACGGCCCGGACTGGACACTGTGTCCGGCCCGGACCCTTTGCGCGGTGAGATATGTCCGTCCGTCCCTATCGTCAGATTACCCGTCGGCATTCCCGGCAAATCTTCGTTGGTTCGGTGCCGGTGGGCGGCGACGCCCCCATTTCCGTCCAGACCATGACCAATTCGCTGACCACCGACGTGGCGGCGACGGTGGCGCAGATCAAACGGGCGGAAGCCGCCGGCGTCGATATCGTCCGGGTGTCGTGCCCGGACGAAGAATCGACCGCGGCCTTGGCTGATATCATTCGCCAAGTGTCGGTGCCGGTGGTGGCCGACATTCATTTCCATTACCGCCGCGCCATCGAAGCGGCCGAGGCCGGCGCGGCCTGTCTGCGCATCAATCCCGGCAATATCGGCTCCGCCGAGCGTGTGCGCGAGGTGGTCAAGGCGGCCAAGGATCATGGCTGTTCCATGCGCATCGGCGTCAATGCCGGCTCGTTGGAAAAGCATTTGCTGGAAAAATACGGCGAGCCCTGTCCCGAGGCCATGGTCGAAAGCGCGCTGGAACATGCGCGCATCTTGGAAGACAACGACTTTCGCCAATTCAAGATCAGCGTCAAGGCATCGGATGTGTTCCTGGCGGTGGCCGCCTATCAAGGGCTGGCCGAGGCGTGCGATTACCCGTTGCATCTGGGTATCACCGAGGCCGGCGGCCTGATCGGCGGCACCGTCAAATCGGCCATCGGCCTGGGCAACCTGCTGTGGGCCGGCATCGGCGACACCATCCGGGTGTCGCTGTCGGCGGCGCCCGAGGAAGAGGTCAAGGTCGGCTATGACATTTTGAAAAGCCTGGGGCTGCGGGTCCGGGGCGTCAACATTGTGTCGTGCCCGTCTTGTGCCCGTCAGGGTTTCGACGTGGTCAAGACGGTGGAAATTCTGGAACAGCGGTTGGCCCACATCACCGCCCCGGTGACGCTGTCGATCATCGGCTGCGTCGTCAACGGCCCGGGCGAGGCGCGGGAAACCCAGATCGGCCTGACCGGCGGCGGCAACGATTCGCATATGGTCTATGTGGGCGGCGCTCCCGACCACAAGGTCGATACTCTGGCCATGATCGACCACATCGTCGGTCTGGTGGAAGCCAAGGCAAGAGAATTAGAGGGAAGGGATTGAGCATGAGCAAGAGCGACGAGTGGATGCAGCCGGACCGATTGGCGCAATCTGCAGAATCCGAGCGTGGCAATCTTTCCGCCCATGGCGATTTTGGCTGTTATGCCCGCGTCAATAGCACCGGCAGTTTGGCGGATAGTGGCATCGAAAGCCATAACCTGGTCTTTGCCGACGGGCGGGGCGCCTTGTATAAGCAAATGTGGCGCGGGCTGCGGTTGAACGCCATTGCCGATATCGGCTGTGGCTTGGGCCTGACCAGCGCGGCCTTGGCTCGGCAATTTCCGGCAGCCAGTGTTTATGGCTATGAACTGTCCCCTGATGCGATCGAATTCGCACGGCGGAGTTTCCCCCAAGTCACGTTTGAATGCCGGGTCATCAACAAAGATTGTGCTCTGGAACGGCGTTTGGATCTGATCTTGTGCCAGGAGTTCTATCCCTTCACCCGCACCGCGGATTTGGTGCTTCAGATCGATGTTCTGCGCGGATTGCGCAATAATCTGGCGGATGGCGGCTGTATTATCGTCGAATTGTCGGAACGCGATTACGACACGTCCATATTGGTCAATCTGGAGAATATCACCGGTTTCGCCCTTGAGAGACGCGTCATGCCTTATGATCGGGTGTTCCGCAGCCTTCCGATCCTGCCATTGGCGCGGTTGGCTTCTTTCTTCATGAGGTTGGCGACACGCCAGCCGCGCAACATCCACCTTAAGTTCACGCCTTTGAAAGGCCATTGATATGTCCGGCTTGCAGCCCGTTCGCGGCACCCACGACCTGTTGCCCGAGGATTCGCGCCGGCATCGTTTCGTCGAGGAAACCGCCTTTTCCATCGCCAAGCGTTATGGCTATGGCGAGATCGTCACCCCCATCTTCGAGTTCACCGAGGTGTTTTCCCGCACGTTGGGCGAGACCTCGGACGTGGTGACCAAGGAGATGTATACCTTTGCCGACCGTTCGGGCGATTCCATCACCTTGCGGCCCGAGGGCACGGCCGGGGTGGCGCGCGCCTTCATTTCCGGCGGCCTGACCCAGTCTTTGCCGCTGAAGGTGATGTATCGCGGCCCCATGTTCCGGCACGAGCGGCCGCAAAAGGGTCGGCTGCGCCAGTTCCATCAGGTTGGCTGCGAATTGTTGGGGGTCGAGGGACCGCAAGCGGATATCGAGGTCATTTCCATGGCCTGGCGCATCCTGCAAGGGCTGGGCTTGGGCGATAAGGTGCAGTTGGAAATCAACAGCCTGGGCGACGCGGAAAGTCGCGCCGCCTATCGCTCCGCCCTGATCGCCTATCTTGAACCCATGCGCATGACCCTGTCAGAGGAAAGCCAGGCGCGGCTGGACAAGAACCCGTTGCGGGTGCTTGATTCCAAGGACGAGGAAGACAAGCGCGTCGTCGCCCAAGCCCCGGTGATGAGCGATTGCATGACGCCGGCCGCCAAGGAATTCTTTGATCAGGTGACCAGCGGTTTGACGGCGTTGGGCATTGCCTTCGTCATCAATCCCAAGCTGGTGCGCGGGTTGGATTATTATTGCCACACCGCCTTCGAATTCACCACCACCGCGCTGGGCGCCCAGGGAACGGTCTTGGCCGGCGGTCGCTATGACGGATTGATCGGCCAGATGGGCGGTCCGGCGACGCCGGGCATCGGCTGGGCCGCGGGCGTCGAACGTCTGGCCATGCTGATCGAGGATTTGCCGGCCTTGGATCGTCCGGTCAGCCTGATTCCCATGGGCGACAGCGTGCCGGCGGTGGTGCTGGCCGACCGCTTGCGCGCGGCCGGTTTCACCGTTGATCTTGGCTTTTCCGGCAATATGAAAAAGCGCATGGCCCGCGCCAACAAGGCGAATGCCCGCTTCGCCGTCATCTTGGGCGAGGACGAATTGGCCCGCAATGCCGTGTCGTTGCGCGATCTTGACGCCGGCACCCAGGAGGAAATCCCCCTGGCCGAAGTGGAGCGGCGACTGGGCCGGGAATGAGCCGCGCCGCCGCCACCCCCCGCCTGACGGTCATCGGCGCCAACCATCGGTCGGCGTCGCTTTCCTTGCGCGATCAATTGTTCGTCGATGACGCCGCCGCCGCCGATTTTCTCGTCGATCTGAAACGGCGCGGATTACACGAAGCGCTGGTGCTGTCCACCTGCGACCGGGTCGAGGTGTGGGCGTCCCATATCGATGCCGACAGCGTGCAAGATCAGGTGGCGGCCGCCTTGGCGGCTCGTGTTGGGGTGGTTGCCGCCGCCTTGTCCGGGCAATTGTATCGGCATGATGGCGCCGATGCGGTCCGCCATTGCTTCGCCGTTACCGCCTCGCTTGATTCCCTGATCATCGGCGAGCCGCATGTGTTGGGTCAGGTCAAGGTCGCCCATCGGCTGGCCCGCGATTCGGCCACCTGCGGCCCGGAACTGGAAGCGGTGCTGCAAGCGGCCTTTACCGCCGCCAAACGCATCCGCACCGAGACGGTGATCGGCGAAGGCCCGGTCTCGATCGCCGCCGCCGCCGTGCAGATGGCGCGTGACCTGCACGGCGATTTGTCACGCTGCACGGTCTTGCTGGTCGGCGCCGCCGATATGGGCGAATTGGTGGCGGAAAGTCTGTTGGCGGCAGGGGTGGCGCGGTTGCTGGTCACCGCCCCCAGGGCCAGCCGGGCCGAGGCCGTGGCCGCCAGTTTGAACGGCAATGTCATGGGCTTTGAAACCCTGCGTGAGGCCTTGGCCGATGCCGACGTCGTGGTGTGCTCGGTGGGAACCCGCACCATCACGCTGACCGCCGAGATGATGAGCGCGGCACTGAAGAAACGCCGCCGCAAGCCGATCTTCGTCGTCGATGCCGGCATTCCCGGTGACGTCGAGCCGGCGGTCAACCGCGTCGACGGCGCCTTTCTTTATGATCTTGGCGATCTTGAACGGGTGGCGCTGGAAGGACGGGCCGGCCGCGAGCAGGCGGCGCGCGCCGCCTGGGGCATCTTGGAGGACGAGGTCGGGGGGTTCCTTAAGGGCCGCGCCGCCCGTGTCGCCGTACCGGCCATCGTTTCGTTACGGCAACATTGCGAGGCCATGCGCGAGGCGGTCCTGGCCGAGCATCCCGCCAGCCCCGAAGACGCCACCCGCTTGTTGCTCAATCGCCTGCTGCATGCCCCGAGCGAAGCGATGAAATCGGTGGCGGCCGAAGGGCCGGAATGGCAAACCATGGAAAAGACCCTGCGCAAGCTGTTCCATTTGGACGAATAAGGACCACCATGACTCTCGATGCCCAATTGGACAAAGTGCTGTACCGCTATGACGAGCTGCGTGAATTGCTGGCCGTCGGCGATGGCGGCTCTTTCGCCAAATTGTCCAAGGAATTCTCTGACATCGAGCCGGTGGTCAATGCCGTTCAGGCGTTGAAGAAAGCCCGCGCCGACATGGTCGAGGCCGAGGCGATGATGGCCGATCCCGACATGAAGGATTTGGCCAGCGAAGAGTTCTACGCGCTCAAGGAAACGCTGCCGGCGTTGGAACGCGATGTGCAGTTGATGCTGTTGCCGAAAGACGAGGCGGATGAAAAGAACGCCATCTTGGAAGTGCGCGCCGGCACCGGTGGAGAAGAGGCGGCGCTGTTCGCCGCCGAATTGTTCCGCATGTACGAACGCTTTGCCGCCACCAAGGGCTGGCGTTTCGAGGTGATGGACGTCAACGAAACCGGCATCGGCGGCATGAAGGAAGCCAGCGCCACCATCACCGGGCGCGGCGTCTTCGCCAAGCTGAAATTCGAATCCGGCGTGCATCGGGTGCAGCGGGTGCCGGCGACCGAATCGGGCGGCCGCATTCACACCTCGGCCGCGACCGTGGCGATCATGCCGGAAGCGGAAGAAGTCGATATCCAGATCGACGACAAGGATTTGCGGTTCGACGTTTATCGGTCCCAGGGCTCGGGTGGGCAATCGGTCAACACCACCGATTCGGCGGTGCGCGTCACCCATATTCCCACCGGCTTGGCGGTGGCTTGCCAACAGGAAAAAAGCCAGCACAAGAACAAGGCGACGGCGATGAAGCTGTTGCGGGCCCGGCTCTACGAGATGGAGCGCGCGGCCAAGGCGGCCGAACGCGCCGCCAACCGCAAAAGCCAAGTCGGTTCGGGGGACCGATCGGAACGGATCCGCACCTATAATTTCCCGCAAGGCCGGGTTACCGATCACCGCATCAACCTGACCCTTTACAAGATCGACGAGATGATGAACGGCATGGCGCTGGACGAGGTGGCCGACGCCTTGATCGCCGCCGATCAGGCCGAGCGTCTGGCCGAGATGGGCGAGTGATCAGCGCCGGCGATTGGCTGCGGGCGCTGACCATGCGCTTTCAAGCCGCGGGCATCGACACCGCCCGTCTGGATGCCCGTCTGTTGGTGGCCGAGGCGTTGGCGGTGGAGCCGGGGCGGCTGATCAGCCATCCCGAGATTATTCCTGACCCGCAACAACAAACTGCGATCGAAGGCATGGCGGCGCGCCGCGAAAACCGCGAGCCGATCAGCCACATTCTGGGGCGACGCGGGTTTTGGACCCTGGATTTGCGGGTGACGGCCGATACCTTGGACCCGCGCCCCGACACGGAAACCCTGGTGGCCGGGATGCTTGAACGCCTTGTCGATCACGCCGCGCCGTTGCGGCTGCTGGATTTCGGCACCGGCAGCGGTTGCATCTTGCTGGCCTTGCTGTCGGAATTGCCCCAGGCCAGCGGTCTTGGCATTGACCAGAGCGCGGCGGCCCTGGCGGTGGCGGCGGAAAATGCCGCGAACACCGGTCTGGCGGCACGGGCAAGCTTTCAATGTGGCAATTGGGGGCAAGGGCTTTCGGGGCAATTCGATGTCATCGTTTCCAACCCGCCTTATATCCCCGATGGTGAAATCGACGGGCTGGCGCCGGAAGTATCGCGGCACGAGCCGCGTTCGGCCTTGGCCGGCGGCGGCGATGGACTGGAATGCTATCGCGCCCTGGCGCCGCATATCGTCCGGTTGTTGGCGCCAGGCGGCGTGGTCGGGGTCGAGGTCGGCGCCGGCCAGGCCGACGATGTCGCCGCCTTGTTCACCGCCGCCGGCTTGTCGTCGCCCCGCGTTGCGCCTGACCTTTCCGGCATTGGCCGTTGTGTTTTTGCGACACGGTAAAAAAGTGTTGGAAAGAAACCGCAACCCGGCTAGGGTTGCGCCGTCGAGCGCCCCTGATCGAGGCCGGCGTAGAGCTTGTGGCTCCGTCACCCTCACTTGGCGCCTTCCGATCCCGTCATCGTCGGCCGTTGGCTTACGAGGACCCTGGTCAGCCAGGGCAGATCGTTTGAGTGAAAAGCACCGATAAGACCTTGAGAAGGCGGAACCAGTGAATCCCAATCCGAAGCAACGTTCCCGCGGCCGTGGCAATAATGGCGGCAATCCCAATCGCATCAATCATGGCGGCGGCGGTCACGGTGGTGGGCACAGCAGTGGCGGCGGCGGCGGCGGACATGTCCGCAACATCAATGTCCGCAGCCAAGTGTTCGATTCCAACGGCCCCGAAGGCCGGATCCGTGGCAATGCCCATCAGGTGATGGAAAAGTATCTGACCTTGGCCCGCGATGCCGCCTCGCAAGGCGACCGCCATGCGGCCGAGAATTTCTATCAGCACGCCGAACATTATTTCCGGCTGATCAACGCCTATAATCAGAATAACGGCCAGCGCCGCCCGCAGAATTTGCCGACTCCGGCCGAGGATCAGGCAGAAATGCCGGCCGAGGACGATGACGGCGACGACCATGACCAGCGTGACGATCGCGGCCAACGCGATGACCGTGGCCAAGGTGATGATCGCGATCAGCGCGACGACCGCAATCAGAACGACAACCGCGATCAGCGCGATGACCGCGATGACCGCGATCAGGGCGATGAGCGCGGCCAAGGCGGCGAGCGTGACCGTTCGGAGGGGCAGCAACGGCCGCCGCGGGAACCGCGCCAACGGCGTGAATATCGCCAGCCGGCCGCGGTGGAAGAGCAGCCGGTTGCCGCCGCCGCAACCCCCCCAGTTCCGGCCCCGGCCCCAGTTCCTGCTCCGGTGGTCGAAGCCGCCGCCGAGCCGGCCGCTGCCGTCGCCCAGGGCGAGGACGATGCTCCGGCCCGTGCTCCGGTGCGCCGTCGTCGCCGTCCCGCCGCCGCCGCCGAGCCGGCCGCCGAGGCGGCTCCGGCCGATGCCGAGCCGGTGCTGATCTAAGCGTTCACGCGCATTTGTCTTTGAGCGTTTTGGGGCGTGCCGCCCTCCTTTATCCGTGATCGGGTAAAGGGGGGCGGCGCGCCCTTCGACATTTAAGCCCTCCGCTTGCAACCGGCGGGAACCCCACTAAATCATTAGCGAATGTTCGAGGAATACCAGGGCTGCCGCGGTTGGGGTCCCCGTGTTCCGTCGCATCGGAGGCATTCATGGAATTCGACAAATATACCGAACGCTCGAAGGGCTTTATCCAATCGGCCCAGACCTTGGCGTTGCGTCATGGCCATCAACGGTTGACGCCGGAACACTTGCTCAAGGTTCTGCTGGACGACAAGGAAGGCTTGGCGGCCAAGCTGATCAAGGCATCTGGCGGCGATCACAAAAAAGCGCTGGCCGGCGTTGAAGCCGAAATCGCCAAACAACCCACCGTCGAAGGCCCTGGCGCCGGCGGTCTGCATCTGACCGGCGAATTGTCGCGGGTGTTTCAGTTGGCGGAAGAAGCCGCGACCAAGGCTGGTGATGAATACGTCACCGCCGAGCGGCTGCTGCTGGCTTTGACCATGGGCGCTGGTTCTGCCGCGGCTCGGGTTCTGTCCGAGGCCGGGGTGAACCCGCAGGCGCTTAATCGCGCCATCGAGGAGATGCGCAAAGGCCGCAAGGCCAATTCCTCCAGCGCCGAAGACGGTTATGACGCCTTGAAGAAATACGCCCGTGACCTGACGGCGGCGGCGCGGGAAGGCAAGCTTGACCCGGTGATCGGCCGCGACGAGGAAATTCGCCGCACCATCCAGGTGCTCAGCCGGCGGACCAAAAACAATCCGGTGCTGATTGGCGAACCCGGCGTTGGCAAGACCGCCATCATCGAAGGCTTGGCCATTCGCATCGTCAATGGCGATGTCCCCGAGAATCTTAAGCTGAAAAGCTTGATGAGCTTGGACATGGGGTCGTTGATCGCCGGGGCCAAGTTCCGGGGTGAGTTCGAGGAACGCCTGAAAGCGGTGCTGTCGGAAATCCAGGCCGCCAATGGCGACGTCATCTTGTTCATCGACGAGATGCACACCTTGGTCGGCGCCGGGGCGGCGGAAGGGGCGATGGATGCCTCGAACCTGCTCAAGCCGGCCTTGGCGCGGGGCGAGTTGCATTGTGTCGGCGCCACCACGCTGAACGAATATCGCAAGCATGTGGAAAAAGACGCGGCCCTGGCCCGGCGCTTTCAGCCGGTCTTCGTCTCCGAGCCGACGGTCGAAGACACCATCTCGATTTTGCGTGGGATCAAGGAAAAGTACGAGATGCATCACGGCGTGCGCATCTCGGATTCGTCGCTGGTGGCGGCGGCGACCTTGTCCAATCGCTATATCACCGATCGGTTCCTGCCCGACAAAGCCATTGATCTGGTCGACGAAGCCGCCTCACGCTTGCGCATGGAGGTGGATTCCAAGCCCGAGGAATTGGACGAACTGGACCGCCGGATCATTCAGTTGAAGATCGAACGCGAGGCTTTGAAAAAGGAAAGTGACCGCGCCAGCCGGGATCGGTTGGAGGTTCTGGATGAGGAACTGGCCGAACTGGAAGTCGATAGTGCCCGGATCAGCGCCGAATGGCGGGCGGAAAAAGATCAATTGGCTTCGGCCACCAAGCTGAAGGAACAGTTGGACGCCGCCCGTATCGAGGCCGACAAGGCCCAGCGCGAGGGGCAATATCAAAAAGCCGGCGAATTGTTGTACGGGGTGATCCCCGATCTGGAACGCAAGCTGGCGACGGCCGATGCGGCCGAGGGCCGCATGCTCAATGAGGCGGTGACCGAAGAGCACATCGCCGGGGTGGTGTCGCGCTGGACCGGTATTCCGGTGGATAAGATGCTGGCGGGCGAGCGGGAAAAGCTGCTGGACATGGAAAACCGCCTCAAGGCCCGCGTGATCGGCCAAGACGAGGCCCTGGTCGCCGTTTCCAACGCCGTACGCCGGGCGCGGGCCGGCTTGCAGGACCCCAACCGCCCCATCGGCTCGTTCTTGTTCCTGGGGCCGACCGGCGTCGGCAAAACCGAGCTGACCAAGGCCTTGGCCGAGTTCTTGTTCGACGACGAAACCGCCATGGTGCGGATGGATATGTCGGAATACATGGAAAAGCATTCCGTCGCCCGCCTGATCGGGGCGCCGCCCGGCTATGTCGGCTACGAGGAAGGCGGGGCGCTGACCGAGGCGGTCCGGCGGCGACCCTATCAGGTGATCTTGTTCGACGAGGTGGAAAAGGCCCATCCCGACGTCTTCAACGTGCTGCTGCAAGTGCTTGACGATGGCCGTCTGACCGATGGACAAGGGCGAACGGTGGATTTCCGCAACACTCTGATCGTGCTGACTTCGAATCTGGGGTCGGACATTTTAGCACATCAAGAGGAAGGTCATGATTCGGACGAGGTTCGGGGCTTGGTGATGGAAGTGGTGCGCGATGCCTTCCGTCCCGAATTCCTTAACCGCCTGGACGAGATCTTGCTGTTCCATCGTTTGGGCCGCGCCCACATGACCGGGATCGTACAAATCCAGTTGGCGCGGTTGCGGCACTTGCTGGCGGATCGCAAAATCAGTCTGGATTTGGATGAATCCGCCAATGAGTGGCTTGCGCAAAAGGGTTACGACCCTATTTACGGAGCACGCCCGTTGAAGCGGATCATACAGCGGGCTTTGCAAAATCCGCTGGCCGGCCTGATCTTGGAGGGCCGGGTCACGGATGGGTCGAAGGTCAAGGTTTCCGCGGATTGCGGGGCTTTGACCATTGACGGGCACGAGGTTGCGTTGAAGTAAGCGCACAGCCCCTCTCCCAAAGGATAGGGGAGGCGGTGAGAACTTGATTAGGGCGGCGCAGGTGTGCGTAACTGGTTTGCATTGCCCAATGCCACATGTTAGAAGGTCGCCGCCCGCAGAAAGCCGGGCGCTCCAGAATTTCAATCGGCCGGTACTCCGTCCCCCCTCCCCCCCCATAGGGGTGCTGGCCGCGAGGGCGGGGATGCCCAAGGGCATCCCCGTTCCGCCTCGACGATACGATCTGTCCGGGGTTTAGTTGGTCAAGGCTGCTGACTTGCCCAGGGCATTGGCGGCAAGTCGGGTCGAGGGCGGGATTTTCACCATCAACACATCGGTATCACGCTTGACCGTCTTGAAACGGTCCAGGTCGCGGCCGGCCAGCTTGGTGGTGGTGGGCATCTTGACCGATAGCGGGTTGATCTGGTCCTTGCCGCGCAGCACCTCGTAATGCAGGTGGGCGCCGGTGGAACGGCCGGTGGTGCCGACAAAGCCGATGATCTGGCCTTGGGCAACGCGCTTGCCGGGGGCGATGCCGGTGGCGATGCGGCTCATATGGGCATAGGCGGTGCCAAAGCCGGAGCCATGGCGCAAGCGGACGTAATTCCCGTACGAGCCGTTGAAGCCGGCGATTTCGACGGTGCCGTCGCCGGCGGCCTGAATCGGGGTGCCGGTGGGCACGCCAAAGTCGATACCCTTGTGCATCTTGGAATAGCCAAGGATCGGGTGGTTGCGCATGCCGAAGCCCGAGGTGATCTTGGCGCCATCGACCGGCGTCTTCAGCAGCGCCTTTTTGACGCTTTCGCCTTTCTCATTGAAATATTCCACCGTGCCCTGGCCGTTATCGAAACGGTACATGGCGATGGGATTCCCCGACAGGTTAACGGCGGCATACAGCATCTCGCCGTGACGCACCAATTTGCCCTTGGTGTCGTAAAACCCTTCATAGACCACGGTGAACTCGTCACCGGACTGAATATCGCGCTGGAAATCGACGTCATAGGACAGTGCCTTGATCATCGCCATGATGATCTGAACCGGGACACCGGCATTTTGCGCGCTCTCGAACAGGCTGGATTTGATCTGGCCGGAATTGTGCGCCACTTGCTTACTGACTTGGCGCATGGTCTCAATCGCCCCAAAGCCGCCCTTGGCATCACGCTGGGCGCCGACGACGCGGATGGGGTCGGCGTTCAGCGACACCATCTGAAAGCCGCCATGGCCAAAGCCGTGGGGGGATTTCTCGAAAGTGACCTTGACCTTTTGTCCGGCTTTCAGGGCACGTGGATTAAAGACGTCGCGCAAGGCTTCGATGGCCTGGGTGGCTTCGACGCCATCGACCCCGGCTCGGGCCAGGACGTCGCCCAGGGTATCGCCGGCGCCAACCCTGACATGGTTTTCCACCGGGCGGGTGGCGCGGTCTTCCAATTCACTGTCGGTGGTCAGCGGCAGGGCTTTGGCCGAGTGTTCGGCCTCGGCATCCATGAACATCGGCGGCGGCCCATCCATAAAGGATTCGTCCCGGTCACCGATATGGACAAAGGGGCGGGCGGCGATCATCGCGGCGATGCCCGCCAGGCCGACGACGGCCACGGCTTTCAATGAACGCTTGATCTTGGCCGAGACTCGCTTGGTCAATGGTCGGGTCCGTCAATTTTGCGTGGTGCCAAGGGTTATCGCAGCCGGGTCGGCTGAAAGCAAGATTTTTGGGCCGTGTCTGAAGTTTTCCAATGTCATCATATATAAGACTCGCGCGGGCGTGCGGGATTCATTTTGGCTGTTAGGAGTGGCGGTTTTGTTTGGTTTTGGAAAAGTG
>NZ_JAGTUF010000007.1:0-10841 GCF_018224925.1 Magnetospirillum sulfuroxidans
TAAAAGCCCGTGCCGCTTCGAGGCCGAAGCTGCATAGACAGAGAAACGCTCTCCACTCTTTCCGGGCAAGTCCAGTTAGCGAGAAGCCACCCCAGATAATCCTTCAAATGCTCCGCCGTCATAGACTGCGTTTTTACGAAAAATAAGTGGCTGCCAATTGCAAGCCAATAAATCATCCCTCGTACGAACTGCGCCCCCTGCGGAGCGCTTCTTTCATTCAGACTGAATATTTCAGCTACAGTCAAATTTGAGAGCTGAACCTGAGATGCCCGGAGTTCTAGGAGCGCTTGGAACCCACCATCTTGGATAAGGCACATCTCGCCAAATACTGCGCTCGCCAGATCGGCAACTCTGTTGAGAACGACTTGACGGCCATCGGGGGCTGTGAGCGCGTATACGCGATCTTGCGCTCTTTGCCAAAGTGCCGTGCCGCTCGCGTCAACCTGCGACAGGGCGTTTCGGCAAAGCGTATCCAGTTTTGCAAGCGGCAGCCCCCCTGCTTGGGCAGAAAAACGGCGATAATGGACCATATGGTAGGACGTTGCCATGGAGCCCCCCCCCCGATGTCGCGGCTGACTAAAGCCAATGGTGCTACGTGATTGCATGGTTAATGCACCGGTGGCATGCTTTTAGCATCTTAAAACCTTGGGCTGCGGTCAAACAAACTCTATCGTTTTCTATCCGCGCGCCAACAACAACCATCACGACTTGTTCTAGCCTTCAGCTATGCGGGAAATGGGTGATGACAACCTGAGAAAGGCGCCGTATTGGGGCGGGACGCCTAATGTCCGCCTGATTGTCCCATCTTCAGTTAACGGGATTTTCCGGCCCATTCCGCTCATTCTGGTTTGCGCCCCATAAAAGCCGCTCATAAACTACCGGGATAGAAGTGGCGCGAAAAGATTCTGGATTGCTGCGTCATCGAAGGTTTCGTTCTCCTGCTTTCCACGGCCGACTTCGGGTGCATCAGCGGTTGTGATTTCTTCCTCTATGGCCTTGATCCGTTCCTTCACGATCTTTTCGGCCCGTGCGATGACAGATTCCAGAACCCCTGCTCGGGGACCAAGAACGCCCAGATAGCCCATGTGGTCGTTTAGCGTGGAGTCTGAATCCAGCTCCGCAACGCGGTCAGATATTTCCTCGATCTCGCGGACGATGGCATGGTCCATGGCCGCTATAATGTTCGGAGATACCCTTGTTCGATCCTCCTCAATCGCGTCGGAGATTGTCTTTAGGTCGTCCGTTCCTATGTAACCGTTGAGCATGCCGATGAGACCGGCCTCTAGGTGCCCAATCATTACCTCGACAAAGGGAAAGCCGTCGAAATAGTCAGGGTCTAGCAGCTCGCGCAGGAGCTCAATCATCTCCGCTCCATCCCGCCAGGCGTCAAATCCGCCCGGAGGGCTTGCCGCAAGTTCGACCGCGAGAACCGCGAACCGGGCTTCGTCGCTGGCCGACCACCAAGCCAGAAGCAGCTTGAGCCGATCAATGATCCCTAAATCCGACAGGAAGTATGAGTTGGGCTGGTCCGGATTTCTTCCCCACATCCTGATGCTCGAAAAAGTCTCAGCCACGGACCGGAATGCAAGCGCCAGCTCTCGCCGAACAGAGGCGTTGAAACCGCCTTTGCTCCCAAACTTCCAGACCGCTTTCGCGTAATCCGCTTTCTGCGCAGCGCGGGCAAACTCTCCCAGCAGCACAGAGTCATTCAAGTACTCCGCCATATAGTCGCGGACTGAAGGATTGATGTAGCTGATCGACCTGCCGCTGATATTGATGAAGCTGCCTTCCAGGGTCCGTATCGATTCCTCAAAATCTTTGGGATCATGCGCAACGCCGTAACGTGCACACAACGCCGTGTGGAGCGGATCATAGGCTTGCCGGAGCGTATCGCGCTCTACGCCGTACTCAGAGCAGAAGAACATCGCGAAAAGAAGGTGACGACACTTATCATCGATGTGGGTTCGAAACGCATTGTCCCACAACCGCGAAGGATTCTTGAGCGTGGTCAGGAAGGCGTTCGCATAGTCGTTCGGCTCGACATCCTGGATGTGAATAGCGTCGGTCATCCATTCGATGATACGCGGGTTGTAGTTCCTGTGGTCGACGATCTCGGGAATTTTCCCGCTGTGGATGAGCGCCTGCACATGCGCGATCGGCGTGCCTGCGACGACGAGATGATTGTAGAGAATGCGCGCCCGGATACGTCGCGCATAGACGCCCACGTCCAGCACGTATTTGGTAACGTCGAGGCGCTGGTCGGCGAGATTCTCAGACAGCCGCCTTGCGTCTTCGAAAATATAGGCTCGTGTCGTCAGAATGAATCGGGCGTTAGGCGACCTGCGCACCCGGCTCATGAAGCGCGTGAGGTCCGAATCCTTTGAGGAGAGGGCCTGCTTGTCGAGGGCGATCTTCCCAAGAAAATCGTCGAAAAGAAACACCTGCTTCTTGGTATCGATAATGGCGGCAAAACCGTCTTCAAGGCTACGGATGGGTACGAGTTCCCAGTCCTGACCGAGATAGGCATAGGCGATCATTTCACCGAGCGTGGTTTTACCTACGCCTGGCGGTCCGGAGATGATAAGGAGGTGGTGCTTTTCCACCCTCTCGGACGCCTCCGTAAAGCTAGGGTTTTGGACATAGACCTTTAGCTTCGCCTCGATTTCTTCTTTCGTGATGGCGACGTAGGCGTGCGATGCGGATCGTACCACCCGGTCGAGAATGGCGGCACTGGACAGCCAAAGCTTGATATGGGCCTTTTCGATGCTCGGATATTTGCGAAGCAACGCCTCTAGATCGTCTGGACCGAAGATATCGCTTTCCGACACAAGGGCCGGACCGATTTCATTGGCGAGCGAAGCCTTGTTCGCAGGGGTCAGTGGGCGTGAGGTGGCCAGCACATAGCGCGAAGGCCCAAGTTTATCGATCGATGCGCGCTCTTTTCGCATCACGGCTTTCAGCGCAGCGAAGGTCGAACGTTCCATGTGCTTGGCCTGGAGAACAATCGATCCCTTGGCAGCGCCTGGGGCGTGCCGTCCATCGATCCCACCGTCCGGCCCAGCACAAAATGCCTCGAAACGAACGCCGAGTTCTTCACCGATCAGGTCGCGCACGAGATCTTCGAAGTCGGCCCCGTTGAGGGGTGAAAAGTTCCTGCTCAAACCTACTCACCTTCCCAGCGGGTGATGATTGTAGCTTGATATTAAGCCCGTGAGCGCGCGTGGGGCTAGTTCTCATAGTCAGATCCGAGAACTGCTTGTCCGGGAGCCGACCATCTCTGTGTCTGACACGGATCAGGAGAGGACGCTCGCGGATTGGCGAGCAGATGTCGGGCGCAGGTCGAAAGCTGCGAAAGGAATTTAGCCCGTGCGAACGGCTGCTATCCAACCAATTCGTTCAGAACCTGTCTGGCAGCGAGCGGCCCGTACGCGTCCATTGAGGCCGCTCCGCCTAAAGCGTCGATAGATGGCGAAACCTTGCAACGTTTTACCGCCGCTTGTGTCCGCCCTGTGTCCGCGAGGGGAAATGGGTTGCTGGGCACCAAACCCCAGAACGGCGAAAACCCCTTGGTTTCCCAAGGGGTTTTCATGGTGCTGCCGAAAGGAATCGAACCTTCGACCTTACCCTTACCAAGGGTATGCTCTACCAACTGAGCTACGGCAGCGTCTTCGTGAAGGGCGGTGCCCCGTGAAGAGGGGCGCTTTATGCCAAAGCTTTGGCACGTGGTCAAGCGCTTTTCTTGATGATCTTGACCAATGGGCAAAAGCAGCGACAATGCGCGCATGAACGATTCCGAGAATCCCACCGAAACCAGCCCGAAAGCGGGCGCCCAGGCCGAGCTGCGCCGCCGCCGCCAAGCCGAGGCCCTGCGGGCCAACCTCGCCCGCCGCAAGGCTCAGGACCGCGCCCGTGCCGCCGATGACGAGCAACCGCCGAAGGATGGCGGAAAAGACTGATTTCCGCGCCCTTGCACCTGGCGGAAAGTGACGCTACAACGGGCGGCTAAAGTCTGTGGAGCACACTCGATCATGTCCGTCATGCCCGACACCTGGATTCGTGAAATGGCCACCAAACATGGCATGATCGAACCGTTCACCGAAAAGTTGCAACGTGACGGCGTGATTTCCTATGGGCTGTCCTCCTATGGCTACGACGCCCGCGTCGCCCCGGAATTCAAGATCTTCACCAACGTCGATTCCGCCGTGGTCGATCCCAAGCAGTTTTCCGACAAAAGTTTCGTCGATCGCGAAACCGAGATCTGCGTCATTCCGCCCAATTCCTTCGCCCTGGCCCGCACGGTGGAATATTTCCGCATTCCCCGCGATACCTTGGTGATCTGCCTGGGCAAGTCCACCTATGCCCGTTGCGGCATCATCGTCAACGTGACGCCCTTGGAACCGGAATGGGAAGGCCATGTGACCTTGGAATTTTCCAACACCACGCCGCTGCCGGCCAAGATTTACGCCAATGAGGGCGCCTGCCAGTTTATCTTCCTCAAGGGCGCCAGTCCGTGCGAGACCTCGTACCGCGACCGTTCCGGCAAATATCAGGGCCAGCAGGGCGTCACCCTGCCCAAGCTGTAAAAAGCTTGAAAGGCATCATGGGCAGGGGCTAAACCCTGCCCTTTGTTTTTTCGATTTCCAAAGGACCAAGCATGGACAGGATCCGCATCGTCGGCGGCACCCCGTTGAAGGGCACCATTGCCATTGGCGGCGCCAAGAACGCCGCTCTGACCTTGATGCCGGCCTGCCTGCTCACCGAGCAAACGCTATCGCTGTCCAACCTGCCGCATCTGGTCGATATCACCACCATGGCCAACCTGCTGGCCCAGCATGGCGTCGGCATGGCGCTGAACGGCGCCTCGGCCCAGGGCGGCCACACCGGCCGCGTGCTTGACCTGACGGCGGCCGACATCACCAACACCACCGCGCCTTATGATCTGGTGCGCAAGATGCGCGCCTCGGTCCTGGTCTTGGGGCCGTTGCTGGCCCGCTGCGGTCAGGCCAAGGTCTCGTTGCCCGGCGGCTGCGCCATCGGCACCCGCCCGGTCGACCTGCACCTCAAGGCGCTGGAACAGATGGGCGCCGAAATCGAACTGAGCGAGGGCTATATCCACGCCAAGGTGGCCGGCCGCCTGAAGGCCGCGCACATCATCTTCCCGCAGGTCACCGTCGGCGGCACCGAGAACATCTTGATGGCCGCCACCCTGGCCGAGGGCGAAACCGTCATCGCCAACGCCGCGCGCGAGCCGGAAGTGATCGACTTGGCCCAGTGCCTGGTCGCCATGGGCGCGAAAATCGACGGCATCGGCACCGGCACCTTGCGGATCCAGGGCCAGGACCGCCTGCATGGGGCCGAATATTCGGTGGTCCCCGATCGCATCGAGACCGGCACCTACGCGGTCGCTGCCGCCATCACCCGTGGCGATGTCGAATTGGTTGGCGCCCGCTATGACCTGATGGAATCGGTCAACAAAAGCTTGCGCGAATGCGGTGTGGTGATCGAAGAAACCGCCCGCGGCATGCGCGTGCGCGGCGACGTCACCGACATCGTCGGCGCCGACATCATGACCGAACCCTATCCCGGCTTTCCCACCGACATGCAAGCGCAGTTGATGGCCTTGGCCGCCACCGCCAACGGCGCCTCGATGATCACCGAGACCATCTTCGAGAACCGCTACATGCATGTGCCGGAATTGCTGCGCATGGGCGCGCGCATCAACGTCCACGGCTCGTCCGCCATCGTCCGCGGCGTCAAGGCTCTGTCCGGCGCCCAGGTGATGGCCACCGATTTGCGCGCCTCGTCCTCGTTGATCCTGGCCGGCCTCGCCGCCCAGGGTGAAACCGTCATCAACCGTGTCTATCACTTGGATCGCGGCTATGAGCGGGTCGAAGAAAAGCTGGCCGCCTGTGGCGCCCAGATCGAACGCATCAAGGGCGAAGCGGCGGAATAATCAATCCCGCGCCACCCGAAAGCCGATGTCATAGCCAAAAGCGCGCGCATCTTCCCCCACGCGGGAGGCCGAGCGTGATTGGTACGGCACATAATACCAGCTCCCGCCCTTGACCGTGCGCTTGGGGCAACCGGGCTCGATCCGGGCGATGGCGTCGCGGGGGCGGTCCTGATGGCTGGGGAACCAGCAATCACTGGTCCATTCCCACACATTGCCGTTCATATCGGCCAAGCCCCAGGCATTGGCGGCCATGGTGCCGACCGGGGCGGGACGGCGATCAAAGCGCGGGTCGCAATGCTGACACACCGCCATCCCTTCCTCCATGCTGCCCCCCCAGGGGAACATGCTTTGGCTGCTGGCACGGGCGGCATATTCCCATTCAGCTTCACTGGGCAGCCGGTAATGCTGACCGGTCCGCCGGGATAACCACGCCGCAAAGGCCTGGGCATCGGCGAAAGTAACGTTGGTCATCGGCATGGCGTCTTCCGGCCAGCGCAATCCGGCCTTGGCGGCACAACCGCCGCCGGCGACGCAGGCCTTCCACTGGCCCACGCTGGTTTCGGTGCGGGCCAGGGCGAAAGCCGCCACCCGCACGGTGAACGGCGCCGCATCATCCCCCAGACGCCCCAACCCGCTTGGAATCGCCACCATCTCCGGACAATCGGGACAATCGGCGGCACGGGCGGGAAAGGTCAAAGCCAGCAGCAGAAATAACCAGCGCATCATGCCTGTTACACTTTGTTGCCAAAAAGGAGAAAGCGGACATCCCATGGTTACCCCCAGGGGGTCAAATGAATGCATGGAGGAACAGGATTTGTACAGGAGGAAGCCATGACGACCACATTGAAAACCATCGCCGTTTTCGTCGGTCTGCTGCTCCTGGCCGGTTGCGCCGCCAATGCCGACGACACCCCGACCAAGACCAACGCCGGTTACGGCCCCGGTTGGCGCCACGAACAAATGATGCAGGCTCGCGCCAACGGAACCTTCACCCCTGGTCCGATGATGGCCGCCCCCGGCCAGATGATCGGACGCGGACAGGGCTTCGGCCCCGGTATGCGCGGCTATGGCCCGCCGGTGGACGCCAACGGCAACGTCGATACCAGCAAATTGCCGGCGTGGTGCCCTTATGCCGATCAGGCTCCCGCCACCGAGTAGTCATCCTCCTCGCCCCGCCCCCTGACGGCTCGACCGTCGACGCCCCCGCCTTTTGCCAAGGCGGGGGCGTCTGTTTGCCATCGGCCGATAAAATCAGAAAATTGGGCGCTGATTGATCCAGAGGGTCTGGTGTACCATGTCCGCTGATCGCCGTTCGGGGGACCGATGCCGTTTCTTGTCCGTAGCTTGTTGACCATCTTGCTGTTGGCGCTGCCGTTGACGGCACGGGCCAAGGACGATCTGGTCATCGGCATAACCCAATACCCGGCCAGCCTGCATCCCAACATGGATTCCATGATGGCCAAGACCTATGTCATGGCCATGGCCTTACGGCCGCTGACCACCTTCGACGCCAAATGGCAATTGATCTGCATGCTGTGCGAACGTCTGCCCAGCTTCGACAACGGCCTGGCCAAGCGTGCCCCCCTTGCCGCCGGCAAAAGCGGTGTGGCGCTGACCTATACCTTGCGCGCCGACGCGTTTTGGGGCGACGGCGTCCCGGTCAGCACCGACGACGTGCTGTTCACCTGGGAGGCTGGCCGCCATCCGCAATCCGGCGTCGCCAATGCCGAGTTGTACCAGCGCATCTTGAACATCGAGGTCAAGGACGCCAAAACCTTCACCGTGCACCTGGACCGGCTGACCTTTGATTACAACGCACTGAACGATTTCCAGCTGCTGCCCGCCCATATCGAACGGCCACGTTTCGCCGCCGCCCCGGCCGAATACCGCAACCGCACCGCCTATGACCAGGATTCCACCAATCCGGGCCTCTATAACGGCCCCTACCGCATCAGCGCCGTCTCTTTGGGCAGCCATCTGATTTTAGAGCCCAACCCCCATTGGCGCGGGACCAAGCCCGCCTTCAAACGCGTGGTCATCCGAACGGTGGAAAACACCGCCGCCCTTGAGGCGCAATTGCTGTCGGGCGGCGTCGACATGATCGCCGGCGAGCTGGGCCTGCCGCTGGAACAGGCGGTGGCGCTGGATAAACGGGCCGATCCGCGCTTTCGCGTCTTGTTCAAATCCGGCTTGGCCTATGAACATCTGGACATCAACCTGTCGTCGCCAATCATGGCCGACAAGCGCGTGCGCCAAGCCTTGCTGTACGGATTGGACCGCCAAGGATTGAGCCGGCAATTGTTTGACGGCCGCCAGCCGGTGGCCGATTCCAGCGTCAACCCACTCGACACCGTTCACGCCGACGACACCCCGCACTATTCCTATGACCCAGCAAAGGCGGCGCGCTTACTCGACGAAGCCGGCTGGATTCAGACCGGCGCCGTCCGCCGCAACGCCAAGGGCGAGGCCTTGAGCGTCGAGCTGATGACCACCGCCGGCAATCGGTCGCGCGAATTATTGTCGCAGGTGATCCAGGGACAATGGCGCAAGCTGGGGATCGACACGCGACTGAAAACCGAACCGGCGCGGGTGTTTTTCGGCGAGACGGTGACCAAGCGGCGCTTTGCCCATCTGGCCTTGTTCGCCTGGATCTCGTCGCCGGAAAGCGTGCCGCGCTCGACCCTGCATTCCAGCCAAATTCCCGCCGCCGCCAATAATTGGACCGGGCAGAATTACGCCGGCTATGCCGATGCGCGCATGGATGCGCTGCTTGACGCCATCGAAATAGAGTTGGAAGCGCCCAAGCGCACCGAATTATGGCGGCGTCTGCAACACCTGTACGCCGAAGAATTGCCGGCATTGCCGCTGTTCTTTCGCGCCGACGCCTCCATCCTGCCCCGACAATTGCAGGGGCTGGCGCCCACCGGCCACCAAAACCCTTCGACCTTATGGATTGAAAACTGGCGGTGGCAACCATGACCGGCTGGCTGGGTTCACGCCTGATCCAATCGCTGATCGTTCTCGTGGTGATGAGCGCGGTTATTCACGGCCTGATGGGGCTGATGCCCGGCGACCCCATTGATCTGATGATCGCCTCGGACCCCCATCTGAATGCGGCTGACGCCATCCGCTTGAAGGCGCTTTACGGGCTGGACCGCCCCTGGGGGGAACGCTATCTCGCCTGGATCGCTCAGGTGCTGCGGGGCGAGCTGGGCTATTCCCGATTGTTCGCCAAGCCGGTTCTTGCAATCATCGGCCCGGCGCTGCTCAATTCCCTGATCCTGATGTTGTCCGCCTTGGCCCTGTCGCTGCTGATCGCCGTGCCGCTGGGTATTGTCGCCGCCTTGCGGCCGGGCCGGGCGCTCGATCATCTCATCAATGCCGTGTCGTTCGCCTCGGTGTCGTTGCCGACCTTCTGGCTGGGGCTGATGCTGATGGTGGTGTTCGCCGTGCTGCTGGGCTGGCTGCCCGCCGGCGGCATGCAATCCTTAAGCGGCGAGGCCAGTGGACTGGCCGACAGCCTGCGCCACATGGCCTTGCCGGTGGCGACCCTGACCATCGCCGGCATTGGCCAATACGCCCGCCACACCCGCGCCGCCATGCTGGCCGAAGCCGGCCAGGATTATATCCGCACCGCCAAGGCCAAGGGCTGCGGCCCGGCCCGGCTGGTGCTGCGCCACCAGTGGCGCAACGCCCTGCTGCCGCTGATCACCTTGTTGGGACTGGAATTCGGCACTCTGTTTTCCGGTGCCCTGATCACCGAAACGGTGTTTGGCTGGCCCGGCATGGGCAAGCTGATCGCCGACGCGGTCATGGGCAACGATTTCAATCTGGCGCTGACGGCGCTGATGTTGGCCACCGCCATGACCTTGCTCGGCTCGGTTCTCGCCGACCTGCTGATGGCCCGGCTTGACCCACGGATCAAACTGCGATGACGCGCGACCTTCCCGCCTTGATCGGCGCCACGCTGCTGGCCGCGCTGCTGGCCGCCACCGTGCTGGCGCCGTGGCTGGCCGCCGACCCCGAGGCCATGAACCTGTCGGCCATCCATGCCGCCCCCAGCGTGCAGCATTGGCTCGGCACCGACGAACTGGGCCGCGATGTCGCATCGCGGCTGCTGCATGGCGGCCGGGTGTCGCTGGCGGTGGCCTTGACCACGGCGGTGCTGGCGGCGGGCCTAGGCACCTTGATCGGCCTGCTGGCCGGCTATCACGGCGGCCGCCTGGACGCGGTGCTGATGCGGCTGACCGATGGGGTGATGGCGCTGCCGCTGCTGCCGCTGCTGATCGTGCTGGCCGCCCTGGATCCGGCCAAGCTGGGGATCGGCGATGAAATCCGCGACAGCGAGATCTTCACCATCGGCCGCATGGTGATCATCATCGCCCTGGTCGGCTGGACCGGCGCGGCCCGACTGGTGCGCGCCCAAGCCCTGACGGTGAAAACCCGCGATTACGTCCGCGCCGCCACCGCCTTGGGGGCGACGCCGACCCGGATCATGCTGCGCCATATCCTGCCCAACGTCGCTTCGCCCATGGTGGTGGCGGCGACGCTGTCGGTGGGCAACATCATCTTGGTGGAAAGCGCCCTGTCATTCCTGGGCCTGGGCGTGCAGCCGCCCACGGCCAGTTGGGGCAACATGCTGACCGGGGCGATGAACGTGGTGTGGAGCGCCCCGGCCCAAGCCCTATGGCCGGGGCTGGCCATCTTCATCACCGTGCTGGCCTTCAATCTGGCCGGCGACGGTTTGCAACGGGCCTTGGACCCAAGGAAATAATCCCGCCCGAGCGGCACCTGAGCCGCCCGGCACGGGTGGGCTTTCGGCCCTGAAAGCCCGAGCGGCACCTGAGCCGCCCGGCACGGGCGGGCTTTCGGCCCTGAAAGCCCGAGC
>NZ_JAGTUF010000007.1:10941-150424 GCF_018224925.1 Magnetospirillum sulfuroxidans
CCCGGCACGGGCGGGCTTTCGGCCCTGAAAGCCCGAGCGGCACCTGAGCCGCCCGGCACGGGCGGGCTTTCGGCCCTAATGACTCATCAGTACCGGTACGGTCATATGGCGCAACAGATGGCGGGTGGCGCCGCCCAAGACCAATTCGCGCAGACGCGACCGGCCATAGGCGCCCATGACGATCAGACCGACATCCTCATCGGCGGCCCGCGACAACAGCATCTGACCGACGTTCAAATCCTCGGCGCGCACGTGTTCACACACGGCGTTGACACCGTGGCGGGTCAGATGCAGGCAAATGTCGGCCCCCGGAATATCCCCGTGGCCGGCCATGCCGCCTTCGGGATTGACGGCCATCACATGCACTCGCTTGGCCTGCTTGAGCACCGGCAAGGCGTCGTGCACCGCCCGCGTCGCCTCGCGTGAGCCGTTCCAGGCCACCAGCACCCGTTCGCCGATGCTGGGAAAATGGCCGGCATCGGGAACCAGCAGAACCGGGCGACCGACGTTCAAGATCAGGTTGTCGGCCAGCGGCCGATCCCCTTCGTCCAGATTGGCGCCCTGACCGATAATGGTCAGATCGGCATAGCGGGCGTGCAAGGCGACACTGTCCCCCAATTCACCATCGACGTCGCGCCATTCGGTGGTGACGCCCGCCGTCGCCGGAATGGCATCGAACAAGGCGCGAGCCTCTCGCGCCGCCTCGGTATTGAACGCTTCGCGCACGCGGTCGATTTCCGGGCCATATTGCGCGGCGATGAATTGCGGCAATAACGGCCGGGTCCGCACGTTCAGCGCGATCAGGTGGCTCTGCTGGGCCCGAGCCAGCGCCCCCGCCAGTTCCAGGCGCGCCTTGCATTGCGGAGTATTGTCCACATGGACCAAGATATCCTTGAACGCCATCGCCTTTTTTCTCCAGACGTTTCCCATCTCGGCCAATCATAGACCGGGTTAAGTGGTCACACCAGTCCTGACGCGCTGCGGAGATCAATGACGAAACAGGCCCCGCCGCCGGGCGCCTCTTCGGCATGAATGGTTCCCCCCAGGCGATCGACGATGCGTCGGCAGATGGCAAGCCCCATCCCCAAACCGTCGATCCCGTCATGGACGCCACCACGCTTGAACAGACCGAAAATCACCTCGCGCTGATCTTCGGGGATGCCGGGACCGTCATCGCTGACGGTGATGATGGTGCGATCCTTGCGCCGCACAGCCGCCACCCGCACATGGGCCGGGTGGGTGGTGGAACCGTATTTCAAGGCATTGCCGATCAGGTTTTGCAGCACGCTGGTCAGTTGGGGGGGATCGGCCATGACCATGGGCAGAGCCTCGGCGACGCTGACCTTGCCGCCGGTTTCGGCGATGACCGGGGCCAGATCGGTTAACACCACGTCCACCACTTGCCCCACCGAAACCGGACGCGGCGCCGCGCCCCGCGTGCCGATACGGGCATAATCCAGCAGCGCCGCGATCATCGCGCTCATGCGCTGCGCCCCTTGCTCGGCGAATTCCATGAATTCACGCGTGTCGTTGTCCAGATGCGGGGCCAACGCCCGCCGGCTCAGGGTGACGAAGCCGGAAACCGAACGCAGCGGCGCCTGCAAATCGTGGGAAATGGCATAGGCGAAATTTTCAAGGTCGGCATTGGAACGCCGCAATTCATCCACCAGAATCTGATTTTTCGCCTCGACCCGCTTGCGAACCGCGATGTCGCGGAACACCACGACCGCGCCGCGCTGGTCGCCGTCATCCCAAGCGTTGACGCTTAATTCCACCGGAAAGCTGGTGCCGTCCTTGCGCCAGAACAGATCGTCCTCGACATAGCGGGGTTTGCCATCGACCAGGGTTTGGTGAACCGGGCAATCCGTCTTCGGTTTGGGGGTGCCATCGGCCAAGGAATGGTGAATCAGATCGTGATGGGGACGACCTTCCATCTCGGCCAGGCTCCAGCCGGTCAAATGCTGGGCGGCGGGATTGGCGAAAACGGTCAGCCCGTCGCCATCCAAGGCGATCAGGCCATCGGCGGCGTTCTCTAAGATCAGGCGGTTCTGGCGCGACAGATCCTTCACCTCGCGCTCCATGCGCCGCCGTTCCAGTAAACTCAGGCGCAGCGTCCCGGCCACCTCCGCCGTCTCCATCAATTCACGGCCGACGATCCGCGCCGAAAGCGGTTGATCCAGACGATTGGCGGCCAAATCGACCAGATGGCGGCGCAGCGCCAGGGCCGAAGCCATGGCCCGACTGACCAGCAGCACCGCCGCCATCGCCAAAAGACAGGAAACCAACAGCAAGCCGGCATAAGAGGCCATGACCAGCCGTGCATGCGTTTCCGCCTGATTGGCGGCCAGAACCCCTTCCTGCGTCGCCACCGCCATGATCGCCGCCGCCGCGTCCAAAGCCGGCACCGAAGCCGAGGTGTAATGACCGACCGGCTCTTGCGGGACGCGCCCGTCGGTAAAAGCGCGCAGCACCACGTCCTGAAGCGGCCGGAAATTGCGCAGCACCTCCGTATCGACGCGCAACAGAGCCTCACGCAAGGCGGTATTGTTGGTCAAGGCGACTTCGCGCCGAAGATTGTTCAAGGCCGTATCGCCCTGGCCGCGCAAGCGGGACAGTTCCTGCATGTCAGGCTGTGCGGGCACTTTTCCCGCGGCCAAGGCGGCGGCGATGCGCGATGATTCCACCCCCAAGGCGTTGCGCAGATCGAAAGCCTGCAAGGTGATGCGCGTCAACGGCGGCAACGAATCCGTCGCCGCCAGCAGGAAGACACTTTCCGGGACGCTGGCCAGGATGGCGGAAACCGCATTAAACCACTGATCGGCAAACAACGGATCGCGCTGATCCTGCGGCACGGCGAGCAAAGCGTCGGCACGCAGGCGCAATTCGGCGATCACCTGCCCCTGGCGCGACAATTTCCGCGCCAGGGCGGCATGGCTTTCGTCAAGCCGCTGAAGAGTGGCGGCGAATTCGCCATCGGAAAGGGCACGACGCTGATCTAAAAATTTGCGGTCATCGGCACCGACCGGTTGTCCGGCATGCAGCACGACACTGGTCCGGCCCCGTTCGAAAGCCAAATGCTGGGCGGCCCGCACCAGATGCCCGATGGTCACTTCCGCCCGGCGCAGCGTCTGGGTCTGTCGGTACTCAGCCAGATGGCGAACGAAATCACTGATAATCCCGACCGAGACAATGATCAATAGACCGGCGATCAGGACGGTCAGTACCCATTGTATCGAGACACGGTGCCGAAGGCCGCCATCGGGCGGCTGTGCATTGGGTTTGTGCATAGGGGGCGCAATACCAACGAAAGTTACAATGACGCAATCTAAAGTTTGACACAGTTTGTCCCCAGGGAAAACCGGCTCCCTCCCCCCTTATAAAATCTGCCAGCTATTCCCACTTCAAAGAACAGGCATCCTGCCTGATTTTCTTTTGCATTTCAGGGAATTGCGCATGTTTGGATTGACGCGAGCCCCGGACTTCGCCCTCCCCGATCTGACATGGTTCAATGTGGAAAAGCCACTGACCCTGGCCAATCTCAGGGGCAAGTTGGTGCTGCTGGATTTTTGGACATTTTGCTGTATCAATTGCTTTCACACCCAACCGATCCTCAAGGCCTTGGAAGACCGATTCCCGACCGAGCTGACGGTTATCGGCGTCCATAGTCCCAAATTCGACCATGAGCGTGATCCGCGCATGGTCGCCCAGGCCATTGCCCGTTATGACATCCGTCATCCGGTGGTGCACGACCCGGACTTGCGGCTGTGGGACGCTTATTGTATCCGCGCTTGGCCAACCTTGGTCTTGATCGCCCCCGATGGCCGGATCATCGGCCAGTTGTCGGGCGAGCCCCACCCCGATTTGCTGCCACAGGGCGTCACCGGCATGATCGACCGCTTTTTTGCCGCCGGGGCCTTGCGGCCGCACCCGCAAGAAACCTGCATCCCCGCGGAAACCGGCGGCCGCCTGCGCTTTCCCGGTAAAATCAAGCACGGTCCCGGCGGCATTTGGGCGGTGGCCGACAGCGGCCATCATCAAGTGCTGTTGTTGGACGATAGCGGTCGGGAGATCAGCCGTTACGGCAGCGGAACACCGGGCTGGAACGATGGCCCCGCCCCCAGTTTCAACGGCCCCGAAGGCATCGCCGTGGACGAAACCAGCATCTTCGTCGCCGACACCCGCAACCATGTGATCCGCCGCATCGACCGCGCCAGCGGCGAAACCACCACCATCGCCGGTCAAGGCTGGCGCGGCGGCACCTTGGGCGCCCCCGCCCCGGCGACTGAAACCGCCCTGGCTTCGCCTTGGGATATGGAGATTTTGGACGACACCCTTTATTTCGCCAATGCCGGCAGCCATCAATTGGGCGCCATCGACCTGAAATCGGGTTTGGTGCGGGTGGCGGCGGGGTGCGGCGGCGAAAATCTGACCGACGGTCAAGGCAGCGAATGCCGGCTGGCCCAACCCTCGGGACTGGCCCTGTGCGCCGACAGTCACAGCCTGTATTTCACCGACGCCGAAACCTCGTCCTTGCGCCGGCTGTGCCTGATTTCAGGACGGGTGGAGACCTTGGTCGGCCATGGCCTGTTCGATTTCGGCTATCGGAACGGCGCCATGGCCGAAGCCCGCCTGCAACACCCCCTGGGCGTCAGCATCGCCAACGGCCGCTTGTTCGTCGCCGACAGCTACAATCACGCCATCCGCGTGGTCGATCCGGTTACCGGCATGGTCAGCGACCTCAACCACCTGACCGGGCCGCTGGATGTCTGCGAACCTGCCGGTATCGCCGCCGATGGCGACGACCGCTTATTGCTGTCGGACACCAACAACCACCGCATTCTCGAGGTCAATCTGCGCACCAACACCATCCGCGCTTGGGCCGCCTGAGAGTCCGCCCCAGACAGCGCACGCCTTCCAATCCCCCTGAGGTATCCGCCTGATTGCAAGACTAAAGTCTTGATTTTATCCTGACCTTGGTTCGGGAAAGGATTGCTCATGGCAGCGAAATCGCGCTCGCAGATCATCGGCGAAATCGAAGATTACATCGACAAGAATGGCGGCAGTTTTGGCCAATGGTTCGTCGGCTGTACCGGCGCCCCCAAGGCCATGCTGTTTTCCCAACACGGGGTCAAGCAAACGGGCGACGCCTGGATCGCCCGTCAGGCCAAGGATGATCTGGATGCTCACGACGTGGTCGAATATTTCGTCGGCACCAAGCGCAGCAAAGGCCGCGCCAAAGAACGCCGCGACACCGACCTCTATGTCTATGCCTTCAAGATCAAGAGCCACACCCGCGTCTGAGCCCGGCTGAAACCGGTCATTGCGAGAACGGCCAAGGTTTGTTCTTGCAATCGGCGGCGCAAGTCCCGATATTCCGCCGCGGGAGGCCGGCGATGGACGAGCCTGTCGCCAAACCGGTCAGGTCCGGAAGGAAGCAGCCGTAACGATTTCTGGTTCGGGTCGTTGTCCGGTCTCCCACCCTTTGAAAACGCCGCCCCCATGGGGCGGCGTTTTCATTTTCTGGCGCAGGAATAAGGCCAGATGCGCTTGGCTCCGGCCGGCAGGACCGTGCCGTCATTCATGATCACCGGGACCAGGACGGCCTTTTGATCGTCAGGCAAGGCCTTCAACCCGGCTGAAGCGAAAGGCGGCGCATCGCGGTAAAAAGCGACGGGATCAAGCCAGGTGCCGTTTTCGGCGATGATGCCGGTTCCCGAATCGGCGTAGCGCGGGCCATCGGCTTGCCAGGCGGCGAAGTGAATGGCCGGTCGGCGATGGGCCGCTTGTCCGCCGCCCCCCTGCGAACCCGGACCGGTGCCGGAATTGCCGCTTGGCCCCAGGAATTGCCCCATGGCCACCCTGTCCCCCACATGCAAGTCCGGCATGGCGTTCAAATGGGAATATTGGGTGTAGGTCCAAAACGGCAGACCGGTGTCTTCGGGGGAATGGCGCAGGTTGACTTCACGCCCCCGCATCGAGGTTTCGCCTCCGTAAACCCCTACCACCGTTCCGGCGGCGGCGGCCAGGATCGGCGTATCCCAGGGCATGGGAATATCGATTCCGCCATGCAGCGCCCCGGCTTTTCGGTTTTTAAATCCGTAATCCATGGCGAAAAAATCGTCAATTCCCGGACACAGGGTGTTGTCAGGAAAGAGCGGCCCCATTCCGGTGGCCAGCAATCCACGGGCAACGGCGCCATTGATGCTACAGCCATGCGTCACTTCCAGGGCGCAGCTCAGCGATGACGGCAGGTCCGAACCGGAAATCTTGTCGGTCTGGATCGAGGGATCGCCGCCGCCGGGCGAGGGAGCGCCGGCATAACGGCCCCAAGGGCGTTTCATGTACATGCCGGCCAGTTCCTCGACATTAAGGAACCCATCGCCGTTTCCATCCAGCAACTCGAAATTGCCGCGTCCAGACCATTCCGTCCGGCTGATGCGGCCATCGCCGTCGCTGTCGATTTGCTCGAAATTGCGTTCGGCCAGCTTGAAATTCTGCGCCAAGGCGGGAACAGCGACCAGCGCCAGCAGGCTGGCCAAGGCGAACGAAAGACGTGGCATTTCACCCATGACAGGCGATCTCCTTGCGGCGCGGGGGCGTTGCCCGGATGATCATCGCAAACCCATTGTTTTTCAACTATTTGTGCTGTTGATGGCGAATTTTGCGGCTTTGTCCCTTGACTCACGCCTGACCTGACACTAGATGGTTGGCACTCGTCGAGGGTGAGTGCTAACACCTTCCTCCCTCGGCATTTCCATTCCTGGAACCAAACCGCATTGACGGAGGTTTTTTTATGAAGTTCCGCCCACTCCATGATCGTGTGTTGGTGAAGCGCCTTGACGCGGAAGAAAAGACCGCTGGTGGCATCATCATCCCCGATACCGCCAAGGAAAAGCCCATGCAGGGCGAAGTCATTTCCGTTGGCTCCGGCGTTCGCGGTGAAGACGGCAAGGTCGTTGCGCTCGACGTCAAGGCTGGTGACCGCATCCTGTTCGGCAAGTGGTCCGGCACCGAAGTCAAGATCGACGGCGAAGACCTGCTGATCATGAAGGAATCCGACATTCTGGGCATTCTGGCCTAAGAATTGTTCCCGCTATTACGGACTTAAAGGTTCAATACAATGGCTGCTAAAGAAGTTAAATTCTCCACTGAAGCGCGCGCCAAGATGCTGCGCGGCGTGGACATTCTCGCCGACGCCGTCAAGGTGACCTTGGGCCCGAAGGGCCGCAACGTCGTCATCGAAAAGTCGTTCGGCGCTCCGCGCATCACCAAGGACGGCGTTTCCGTCGCCAAGGAAATCGAACTGTCGGACAAGTTCGAGAACATGGGCGCCCAGATGGTGCGCGAAGTGGCCTCGAAGACCGCCGATCTGGTCGGTGACGGCACCACCACCGCCACCGTGCTGGCTCAGGCCATCGTCCGCGAAGGCAACAAGGCCGTCGCCGCCGGCATGAACCCGATGGATCTCAAGCGCGGCATCGACCTGGCGGTTGAAGCCGTCGTCGCCGACGTCAAGTCCCGTTCCAAGAAGGTCTCGACCAACGCCGAGATCGCCCAGGTCGGCACCATCTCCGCCAACGGCGAACGTGACATCGGCGACAAGATCGCCGAAGCCATGGGCAAGGTCGGCAATGAAGGCGTGATCACCGTCGAAGAAGCCAAGGGCTTCGAGACCGAGCTGGACGTCGTCGAAGGCATGCAGTTCGACCGCGGCTATTCCAGCCCGTATTTCGTCACCAACGCCGAAAAGATGACCTGCGAACTGGACAGCCCCTACATCCTGCTGTTCGAAAAGAAGCTGTCGGGTCTGCAGCCGTTGCTGCCGGTGCTGGAATCGGTGGTGCAGTCGGGTCGTCCGCTGCTGATCATCGCCGAAGACATCGAAGGCGAAGCCCTGGCCACCCTGGTGGTCAACAAGCTGCGCGGCGGCCTCAAGGTTTCCGCCGTCAAGGCTCCGGGCTTCGGCGATCGCCGCAAGGCCATGCTGGAAGACATCGCCATCCTGACCGGTGGCCAGGTCATCTCGGAAGACCTGGGCATCAAGCTGGAAAGCGTCACCTTGGAAATGCTGGGCACCGCCAAGCGCGTGACCATCACCAAGGAAGACACCACCATCGTTGACGGTGCCGGCGTTCGCGGCGACATCGAAGCCCGTTGCAAGCAGATCCGTGCGCAGATCGAGGAAACCACCTCGGATTACGACCGTGAAAAGCTGCAGGAACGTCTGGCCAAGCTGGCCGGCGGCGTGGCCGTGATCAAGGTCGGCGGCGCGACCGAAGTGGAAGTCAAGGAGCGCAAGGACCGCGTCGATGACGCCCTGCACGCGACCCGCGCTGCCGTCGAAGAAGGCATCGTCCCCGGTGGCGGCGTCGCCCTGCTGTACTCGGTGCGCGTCCTCGAAGCCATCGTCGTCGCCAACAACGACCAGAAGGTCGGCGTCGAGATCGTTCGTCGCGCCCTGCAATCGCCGGTGCGTCAGATCGCCGAAAACGCCGGTCATGACGGCGCCGTGGTTGCCGGCAAGCTGCTCGAATCCAACGACACCTCGTTCGGCTTCGACGCTCAGACCGGAACCTATGTCGACATGATCAAGGCCGGCATCATCGATCCGACCAAGGTGGTCCGTACCGCCCTGCAGGACGCCGCTTCGGTCGCCGGTCTGCTGATCACCACCGAAGCCATGATCGCCGAGAAGCCCAAGAAGGATTCCGGTCCGGCCATGCCCGGTGGCGGCATGGGCGGCATGGGTGACATGGACTTCTAAGTCCAGTCTTCCTGGCATTCGTGTCGGAAAGGCCCCCTTCCTTCGGGAGGGGGGCTTTTTCTTTGCCGCACGGGGTTGGAATACGGGCCGGCTTGGGTCTAATCTGACGCCCCGCACCGCCGGAGGCATCATGACCAGCGTTTCCGAAGCCGATATCGCCCATTTGTTTCATCCCTACACCAACCTTGCCCGCCACCCCGAGACCGGCCCCATGGTCATCACCCACGGCGAGGGGGTGCGGGTGTTCGACGAAGCCGGCAAGGATTACATCGAAGGCTTGGCCGGCTTGTGGTGCACGGCCCTGGGCTGGGGCGAGGAACGGCTGGTCGCGGCGGCGGCCGAACAGATGCGCAAGCTGCCGTTCTATCACCTGTTCACCGCGAAGACGCATGAACCGGCAACCCGGCTGGCCGAGCAACTGGCTGGCCTGGCCCCCGTCGCCGACGCCAAGGTCTTGTTCGCCTGTTCGGGATCGGAATCCAACGACACCGCCATCAAGCTGATCTGGTACCGCAACAACGCCCTGGGCAAGCCCGACAAGAAAAAGATCATCGCCCGCGAACGCGCCTATCACGGCGTCACCATCGCCACCGCGTCCCTGACCGGATTGCCGGTCAATCAACGCGGCTTCGATCTGCCCATCGACCGCATCTTGCACACCGGCAATCCCCATTACTGGCGCTGCGGCCAAGCCGGCGAGACCGAGGAACAATTCGCCAGCCGCCGGGCCGAGGAATTGGAACAATTGATCCTGGCCGAAGGCCCCGACACGGTGGCCGCTTTCTTCGCCGAGCCGGTGATGGGAGCCGGCGGCGTCATCGTCCCCCCCGCCACCTATTTCGCCAAGATCCAGGCGGTGCTGAAGAAATACGACGTGCTGCTGGTCGCCGACGAGGTGATCACCGGTTTCGGCCGCACCGGCCAGATGTTCGGATCGCAGACCTTCGGCCTGCAACCCGATTTGATGACCGTGGCCAAGGGGCTGTCATCGGGATATCTGCCGATTTCGGCGCTGATCGTCGCCGGCCATGTCTATGAACCGATCAAGGCTCAGGCGGGCGAAATCGGCAGCTTCGGCCATGGCTTCACCTATGGCGGTCATCCGGTGTCGGCGGCGGTCGCGCTGGAAACCCTGAAAATCTACGCCGAGCGCGATATCTTGGGCCATGTCGGCCGAATCGGGCCGGTATTGCAGCGTGGGCTGCGCGCGCTGCAACAACATCCGCTGGTCGGCGAGGCCCGTGGCATCGGCCTGATCGGCGCCGTCGAACTGGTCGCCGACAAGGATCGCCGCACCGCCTTTGATCCCAAGCTGGCCATCGGCGCCCGCGTGGTGGCCAAGGCGCAGGCGCATGGGGTGATCTTGCGGGCCATGGGCGACGCCATCGCCTTCGCCCCGCCGCTGATCATCTCGGAAGCGGATATCGACGAGATGCTGGGCCGCTTCCGCCTTGCCCTTGACGAAGCTCATGGAGAGCTGGCGGCCGCCGGTGTTGTCTGACAACAAGCCCAATCCGGGTGGGGACATTACGGTGATGTTAGTTGCGCCGTGTCTCTCCATTCTTTTAGGATCGGCTCAATTACAGTGAACCTGCGTCGCGCGGACAGGATTTGGTTCCGCGCCGAGGGAGATGGACCCTGATGGATTACGAACACTATTTCGCCAAGCGTATCGCCGACCTGAAGACCGAAGGCCGTTATCGCGTTTTCGCCGACCTGGAACGCCGTTGCGGCGAATTCCCGGTGGCCCGGAATTATCGCGACGGCAAGGTTCACGACGTCGTGGTGTGGTGTTCCAACGACTATCTGGGCATGGGCCAACACCCGGAGGTGCTGGCGGCGGCCAAGGAAGCGGTGGATCGCTGCGGCGCCGGCGCCGGCGGCACCCGCAACATTTCCGGCACCAATCATTACCATGTGCTGCTGGAAGAGGAACTGGCCGCCTGGAATGCCAAGGAATCGGCGCTTTTGTTCACGTCGGGCTATGTCGCCAACCAGACGGCGCTGTCGACCTTGGGCTCGACCATTCCCGGCATCGTCGTGTTTTCCGACGAACTCAATCACAATTCCATGATCGAGGGCATCCGCCACGGCCGTTCGGCCAAGCATGTGTTCCGCCACAACGACCCCGAACACCTGGAACAATTGCTGTCGGCCTATCCGCGTGAGACGCCCAAGCTGGTCGCCTTTGAATCGGTTTATTCCATGGATGGCGACATCGCCCCCATCGCCGCTATCTGCGATGTCGCCGAAGCCCATAACGCCATGACCTTCTTGGACGAAGTCCATGCCGCCGGCATGTACGGGGCCGAAGGTTCGGGGGTGGCCGAACGCGACGGCGTGCGCGACCGCATCACCATCATCCAGGCGACCTTGGCCAAGGCCATCGGCGTCGTCGGCGGCTATATCGCCGGTTCCACCGCCATGGTCGATTACGTCCGCAGTTTCGGCCCCGGCTTTATCTTCTCGTCGTCGATGCCGCCCATGGTCGCCGCCGCCGCCTTGGCCTCGATCAAGGTTTTGCGCAACACCCCGGAAATCCGCGACCGTCACCAGGAACGCGCCGCCACCTTGAAGCGTCTGTTGGCCGAACAAGGTATTCCGGTGATGGACTCGGTCAGCCACATCGTCCCGGTGATGGTCGGCAACGCCGCCTTGTGCAAACAGGCGTCGGATTTGCTGCTGACCAAGCACAACATCTATGTGCAGCCGATCAACTATCCCACCGTGCCGGTCAATACCGAACGCCTGCGCATCACGCCGACGCCGCTGCACACCGACGAAATGATGGCGCATCTGGTCAAATCCTTCGTATCCGTTTGGGATGAGTTGGAATTGCACAAGGATCATCCTAAAAAGGGGGTCGCCGCCGAATAGGCGGCCCCACCACTGAAAGTCCCCTGATGAAAAAGTTTCTGGTTCTGGCCGCCCTGACCGTCCTTGCCGCCTGCGGCGATGGCGACATCCGCGAGATTTCCCGCCACCCTGCCCCCGATGGCAGCCGTGACGTGGTGGTCGGCTCGATGAAGGCCGGCGAATCCGAACCATACATGGTGGTGATGACCGCCAAGCCCGGTGACAATGCCGGCAAGGGCGCGCGGCTGTTCCTGGCTGATCGGGGCGACGCCCCCAAGGTCACCTGGGACGCCCCCGATCACGTCACCATTTCCTGTGACAACGCCCGGGTATGGTCCTATCGCAGCTTTTGGACCAACCCCAATGGCGGCAACACCATCGCTGTGGCGTTGAAATGCGGCACCGACGGCTGGAAGGGGTGATCCCCGTTCCCGTTTCCCTTAGCCTTCGCGCCAATGCATCGGCGCCACGTCGAACCAGCGGCGAAAGGCCCGGCTGAACGCCGACAATTCCGAATAGCCCAGCAGATCGGCCACATCCGACAACGGGATGTGGCGCTGGCGCACATAAAGCGCGGCCAGATCGCGGCGAACGCTTTCCACCGCCTCGGAAAAGCTGGTGCCGGTTTCTCCCAGGCGGCGTTGCAGGGTCCAGCGCGGCAAATCCAAAGCCTCGGCCACCTCTTCCACATGGGGATAGCCATCGGCGAGGCGCGAGCGGATTTCCGCCCGCACCCGCTCGATGAACGGCGCTGCCCCGGTGCTGCCGGCCAACGCCGTCAATTGATCGCGCAAGCGGGTCAGCCGGGCCAGATCGCCCTCGGGCATGCGGCGGTCAAGATCGGCGTCACCGAACACCACGCAATTGGTGCGCTGGCCAAAATGAACCGGCGCGTCGAAAGCCCGCTGGTGCTCGCGCCAATCCAGCGGCCGCAAATGCTCGAAATGCACTTCTTCCGGCGCCCAGCCATTGCCCAGACAGGCGCGAAAAACATTGGCGAACATGCCCATGGTCAACTCGGCGTCCTGGCGCCGGGCCATGATGCGGCCATCCAAAATCCGGTATTCCAGCCGCAACAGCCCGCCTTCCTTGGCCAGACGCGTTTGCGTCGCCTGTTGATGGAACGGAAACAAGGTGGCGACGTTTTCCACGGCCGCCCCCAAGGTGGGCGAGGCCAAGGCGATCTCACCGATCAGCCCCAGGGCGCGGGGTTGGAATTGCTGGCCGAACCACAGGCCGAAATTGTCGTGGCGGGTTTCGGCGGCGGCCAATTCCATCATGGCGCAGTAATCGCCCAAATCCAGCGCCAACAGCGGATCACCAAGGGCGTGATCGGGCACCCCGGCTTGCCCCAGCACCCGAGCGGCGTCACCGCCATGGCTGTTGATGAAGCCGGACACCCCCGAGGCAGCGGCGGCCAAGACGTTGCGTTGCCCGTTTTCCCGGCATGCCGCCAAGCGGGATTGCCTATTTCGCACGCTTTTGCCCGTCATCCTGGGTCTCCCCCGTGGGACTTTGCCGATAATACGCAAAACCCCTGCCAGACTTGCGTCTGGCAGGGGGAAATCACGTCAACCGACCTTAATCGGCCATGGAGCGGGCCTCGACCTGGGCCAATTCCAGCAGATCGTCGGCCTCGGCGTTTTCGCGCAAGCCGGCGGTGAAGCGATAGAACAAGAAGGCCACCGCGAACAAGACGACAAACAACCCGAACACCAACTGGTTGAAGTAAATCATCGTCACCAGGGCAACCACCGCCATGCCCAGGGCGATGGCCGGGAACACCGGAAAGAACGGCGCCTTGAACGGACGGTCCAAGGCCGGCTCGCTGGCCCGCAGCTTGAACAAGGCGGCCATGGACATGATGTACATGACGATGGCGCCGAACACCGACATGGTGACGATGTTCGCGGTCAACGACGCGCCGCCGATTTCGATCAAGCTATCGGAGAAGATGGCGGCGATGCCGACGACGCCACCGGCCAGGATGGCGGCCACCGGGGTCTTGGTCTTAGGATTGACCTTGGCGAAGGTCGGCGGCAGGAAGCCGGCCCGCGACAGGGCGAAAATCTGGCGCGAATAGCCCATGATGATGCCATGGAACGAAGCGATCAGACCAAACAGACCGATCCACACCAACATGTGCAGCCAGCCCGAGGATTCGCCGACCACCGCCTTCATCGCCTGGGGCAGCGGATCATTGATGTTGGAAAGCGCGTTCCAGTCGCCGACGCCGCCGGCGAAAATCATCGTGCCAAACGCCAGAACCACCAGGGTCAGGATGCCGGCAATATAGGCCTTGGGCACCGTCTTGGTCGGGTTCTTGGTTTCTTCGGCCGCCATGGCGGCGCCTTCGATGGCCAAAAAGAACCAGATGGCGAAGGGAATGGCGGCGAAAATGCCGGAGAACGAACCGATGGTGAAGCTTTCCTCGCCGCTCCAGCCCTTGGCGGCGAAATTGGCCCAGCTAAAGCCGGGCTCGACCACGCCCATGAAAATGACCAGCTCGATGATGGCCAAGACGGTGATGAACAATTCAAAGGTGGCGGCGATGGTCACGCCGGCGATATTCAACCCCATGAACACCACATAGGCGCCGACGGCGGCCAGTTTCGGGTCAAGCCCAGGAAACTGCACGTTCAGATAGGCGCCGATGGCCAAGGCGATGGCCGGCGGAGCGAAGACGAATTCGATCAAGGTGGCGAAGCCGGCGACGAAGCCGCCCATGGGACCAAAGGCCCGATAGGAATAAGCGAACGGACCGCCGGCATGGGGAATGGCGGTGGTCAGTTCGGTGAAGCTGAAAATGAAGGTGGTGTACATGGCGGCGATCAACACCGTCGTCACCAAAAAGCCCAGAGTTCCGGCGGCGGCCCAGCCGAACGACCAGCCGAAATATTCGCCCGAGATCACCAAGCCGACGGCAATGCCCCACAGGTGCAGGCCGGACAGGCTACGTTTGAGTTCTGGTTTCGTGTTTTCGGACATGGAATGTCGCTCCTGTCTCAATCCGAAGAAATGGAGATCTGGCCGGGCGTTGAACCCTGGCCGGGCTGAAGACTTGGGGTTTCCTCTTTCAGCCCAACGCCGGAAAGTCCCCGGCGCAGGGATTGAGTGATCAGCCACACCAGCTTGTCGGCGGCGGCAGCCGGCGACAGACCGTGGGCGTGAATGTTGGACAGACAATTGCGGTCAGCGTCACGCCGGCCGCTCCTTGGCCCATAGGTCATGTAAATGCCCAGAGAATCGGCCACCGACAGGCCGGGGCGTTCACCGATCAGCATCACCGCCAGCTTGGCGCCCAAGGCCGCGCCGATGGGATCGGACAACGCGACACGGGCCTGTTCGGCCAGCACCAGCGGGGCGATGGACAGGCCGCTCAGCCGCATGTGCACCGCCCACACCACCTGAACCGCCCAATTTTGTACCGCCGCCGCCGACAGACCGTCACCGACGATCAGCACCACATCCCACGCGCCCTTGACCAGCCCCGACGCGCTGGCGGGGTCAAGCCGGCGGCCAAGATCGGGCCGGCGCAGATAGGTGGAACGATCGGGAACGGCGCTTTTGACCCGAATCGCCGGCCGCGGCATCTGTTGTTCCAGCGCGTCCCAATCGACGGCGCCGTGAACGGCATCGCGCGCCTTGGCGTGAGAGAGCTGGAAATCCAGCAATGCCGCCGTCGGCAGGGAATCGCCAGAACGGCCAAGGCCGATCCGGGCGCGGGTGGCGGCGCGGAAGCGGGCGAAAGGATCAAGCGAGACGATATCGTCGGCCATGTTCACGCCCCCCCCTTGGCCAGCAGCCGCCGCAAGGGGGCGGCATCGCCGCCCAACGGCGGCACCTTGCCACTGGCGTCGGCCAGCCCCATGCGCATCAGCCAGGCTTCGAATTCCGGCGCCGGCTTGCGCCCGAGCAGGTGCCGCAGGCCGACCACGTCGTGATAGGACAGGCTTTGGTAATTCAGCATGACGTCGTCAGCGCCGGGCACGCCGATGAGAAAGTTGACGCCGGCATTGCCCAACAGCAGCATCAGGACGTCCATGTCGTCCTGATCGGCCTCGGCGTGATTGGTGTAGCAAACGTCCACCCCCATGGGCAGACCCAACAGCTTGCCGCAAAAATGATCCTCCAAGCCGGCACGGATAATCTGTTTGGCGTCGAACAGATATTCGGGGCCGATAAAGCCGACCACGGTGTTGACCAAAAGCGGCCGGAAGGCGCGGGCCACGGCGTAAGCGCGCACCTCCACCGTCTGCTGGTCGATGCCGTGATGGGCGTCGGCCGACAGCGCCGCGCCTTGGCCGGTTTCGAAATACATGACGTTGTCGCCCACCGTGCCGCGCCGCAACGACAGCGCCGCCTGTTCGGCCTCGGCCAGGATGGCCAAATCAATGCCGAAACCTTTATTGGCGGCCTCGGTGCCGGCGACGCTTTGAAACACCAGATCGAGCGGCGCCCCTTTTTCCACGGCGGCGATGGAATTGCTGACATGGGTCAGCACGCACGATTGGCTGGGAATGTCGAAGCGGCCGCGCACCTCGTCCAGCATGCGCAGCAGCGTGCAACAGGCCTCGACGTTGTCGGTGGCCGGATTGATGCCGATGACGGCGTCCCCGACGCCGAACAGCAATCCGTCCAAGGTCGAGGCGGCGATGCCCAATGGATCGTCGGTCGGATGATTGGGCTGCAAGCGCGACGACAACCGCCCCGGCAAGCCGATGGTCGAGCGAAAGGCGGTGACCACCTGGATCTTGGCCGCCACCGCCACCAGATCGGCATTGCGCATCAGCTTGGACACCGCCGCCACCATTTCCGGCATCAGGCCGGGGGCAAGCGCCGCCAGGGCGGCAGTATCGGCTTCGTAGGACAGCAGCCAATCGCGCAATTGGCCCACGGTCATATGCGCGACCGGATCAAAGGCCGCCGCATCGTGACCGTCGATGATCAGACGGGTGATTTCGTCGTCTTCATAAGGAACCAAGGCTTCGGTCAGAAAGGTTCGCAGCGGCAGATCGGCCAAGGCCATGCGGGCCGCCACCCGGCGCAATTCGCTGTCGGCCGCCAGACCGGCCAGTTCGTCACCGGAACGGCGCGGCGAGGCACAGGCCAACAGCGTCGCCAGATCGGCGAAAATGTGGCGTTCTCCGCCCAAAGTGACCGCATAACCCGCCATCCGCCCAATCCCTGGCCGTGGTGATGAGGTCATCACTATGACAGCAGGCGGGGCAGAGCGTTTGACAGTTCAGCACAAAAAATAGGCTTCGTATTTTCGTGGTTATTTTTTAATCAAAACCCCAGCCCAACTTCGCCGAACACCGCTTCGCCTTGGGATCTGATAACGGTTTCGCAAGCCTGCACCACCTCGGGGTCATAGCGGGTGGCGCAATGATCGTGGATTTCGGCCAGGGCGGCATCCATGCCCAAAGCGGGGCGATAGGGGCGATGACTGCTGATCGCCTCGACCACATCGGCCACCGCCAGAATGCGGGCTTCGGGGATGATGGATTCGGCGGTCAGGCCCAAGGGATAACCCGAACCGTCCAACCGTTCATGATGCTGGCGGATCATGGTCGCCACCGGCCAGGGAAAATCGATGCCGTCGACAATTTCCGCCCCCACCGCCGCGTGCGAGCGCACCACGCCAAAAGCGGCATCAGACAATTTGCCGGGGCGGCTCAGAAAATCCGACGGCACGCTGATCTTGCCCAGATCATGGATCAGGGCGCCGGTCTGCAAACCTTCCAGCGTATGCTCGGACCAGCCCATCTGCCGACCGATGGCCACCGCCAGCTGCGCCACCCGGCGTTGATGGCCGGCGGTATAGGGGTCGCGGATTTCCAAGGTCAGCGACACGGCGCGAACCGTCTGCAACAGCACCTTTTTCATGCGGTCGGCCGATTGCAGCCGTTCGATTTCCAGCGTTTTCCGCTCGATGGCGTACAACACCGTCCGCGAAATCAAATGGCCATCGCCGACACCCTTGACCAGATAATCCTGGCAGCCACGCTTGACGGCGGCGACACCGACATCTTCATCGGCCAAACCGGTGAAGACGACGATCGGAAGCAAGGGCGCCAATTTGCGCATGGCGTCGATGGTTTCCAAACCATGGCTGTCAGGCAAGGACAGGTCCAACAGCACGACGTCGGCGTCATTGTCGATCAACCATGTCTTGGCGTCCGCCATGGTCTCGGCATAGCTAAGTTCAAACCCCCCGGTTTCCGCCAACAAGGCCCGAACCAGACGAGCGTCACCGGGATTGTCTTCCACCAGCAACAAACGGATCGGGGGGGCATTGGGGTCGCGCATGTTTTATGCCTTCGCTGATCCGATCATAGTACCCCTCTTACGCACAGGGACCAGACCCTATTGCCAGAAGGGAGATACGCAAAAAACAAGCGGCTCAGGCCGCCTGGGCGAGATCGGGCTTTAAAAAGGCGGTGAAATCGCCCATGGCCCGGCTGGGGACGCTGTCGCGATGACGAATAAGCCAAGTCTCGACCCGGCTGTCGGCGATGGCCAGGGCGGCGATTTGCCCGGCCAGATGCGGCCGTTCGACCACCGTGCGGGGCAGCAAGGTCACCCCCATGCCGGCGGCAACACAGCCGAGCAAGCCATCCAAGGTGCCGAATTCCATCACATGGCGCGGCGGCTCGCCCCGGCGGCGCAACCAGTTCTCGGTCCGCGCCCGATAGGCGCAGCCCGAACGAAAGACCAGCATGGAGTGGGTATTGGCCTGCTCGACCGAGGCGATCCCCACCGGCACCGCCAACACCAATTCCTCGACGAAGACCGCTTCGCCGAGGATGCGATCATGACGCACCGGCCCGCCGACAAAGGCCAGATCGGCATGGCGATCAAGGATCGCCTGCACCACGCTTTCGCTGGTCCCGGTCGATAGCGAAAGCCGCACCTTGGGGTGGGCGGCGGCAAAGCCAGCCAGGATCGGCGGCAAGCGCACCGCCGCCGTGCTTTCCATCGAGCCAAGGCGCAAGATTCCGCCTTCTCCGACGATCTCGTCCACCGCCGCCTTGGCTTCGTCGGCCAAGGCCAAGATGCGTTCGGCGTAATCCAACAGCACCGCCCCGGCCGGGGTCAGGCGCATGCCGCGCGGCTCGCGCACGAACAATCCGGTGCCGATTTCATCTTCAAGCTTGCGGATGCGGGCGGAAATGTTGGAGGGCACCGAATGCACCAACTCGGCCGCGGCCACCACCGAGCCCGAGCGGGCAACGGCGCGGAAAATGCGAAGGGCGGCGCTATCCATGGCTGCATTCTCCTTATACGAATGGTTCGAGCATAATTATTCGCTGGTAATGAAGCAAGGCCGACGCCACGCTTGGGGAAAGCGGAGGGGAGACGGAAATGTCCTTGGTGCGAATTCTGATCGGCGGCTTTTGCGCCTGTGCCGTCTCGCTGGGTTTGGGACGCTTTGCCTATACCCCGATCCTGCCGCTGATGGGCATCGACACCGAAAGCGCCGGCTGGCTGGCCGCTTCCAATAATCTGGGCTATCTGATCGGCGCCGTTTGGGCCAGTTGGGCCAGCAGTGAAAATCAACGTCACCGTCTGCTCAATTTCGGTCTGGCGTTGGTGGCAGTGTCGCTGGCCGCCATGGCCCTGACCGGGGACCAAATGATCTGGAACCTGATCCGTCTGATCGCCGGCATCGGCTCGGCCCTGGTTTTTGTCCTTGGTTCAGCCTTGGTGGTGCCGCGTCTGGCCGAAATGGGACGGGCCAAGTTATCCGGCCTGCATTTCGGCGGCGTCGGCCTGGGAATTTTCGCCTCGGGCTCGGCCATCGCCTGGATCGGCGGCCGCACCACCGATTCCGGCGCATGGTGGGCGGCCGGAATCATTTGCGCCGTCTTGTCGGCCACCTCGTATTTGTGCCTGCGTTCGTTGCGCGCCCCCAAACCCGCCGATTTCACCCCACGTCCGCCAAGCACGGCGATCCCCTTTCCGCTTCCGCTGCTGGCGGCGGCTTATTTCTGCGCCGGCTTCGGCTATATCATCACCGGCACCTTCTTGGTGGTGGTGGTGAAATCAACCCCCGGCCTGGGGGAATGGGCCAATCTGTCCTGGGTGCTGGTCGGCGTCGCCGCCATTCCCTCGGCCGCCGCCTGGGGCTGGGTCGCCGAGCACAAGGGATACGCCCCGGCCTTGGCGGCGGCGCATATCTTGATGGCGCTGGGCACCGCGCTGCTGGCCTTGTTCGGCCATCCCTTGGCCGTGTTCGCCGCCGCCGTGCTCTATGGCGGAACCTTTCTCGGCATCGCCGGCATGGCCGTGGCCTTCGGCCGCGCCATCACCCCCGCCCACCCGGCCCGCACCATGGGGGTGCTGACGGTGTTTTTCAGCATCGGCCAGATCATCGGTCCGGTGGTGGCGGCGAAACTGGCGGAAAGCGGCGGCTGGATGCCAGCCTTGCTGGTGGCGGCGGCGGTGACCATCGCCGGGGCGCCGCTGCTGACCTGGGGCGAGATCAAATCCGCGCGGTCACTCCGTCATCAGAAAGCGCCGGTCCGATCTTTTCCGGGTTGATGATCCGGCCAAACCAGGTTGCCCAGCCAAGGACATCGATTTCTTCCACCAATCCGGCAGAAATAAGCCGATACATATGAGCTCGTGTCCTGGGGCTTTTTCGCCCCCGTGCCGGCCCCGTCATCAAGAAATCATCAACAATTAAAATACAGTCAGGCGCCAAATAATCTTTTACTGCTTTCAGCTTCGCAAGAACATCTCCGTCGGCATCAATTACCAGCATCCGAACCGAGGCTTTAGGAAAAGAAAGAGTATCACTCCCCCCATCTTCCACTTTCATTGGAATAATGGACACACAATCCTGCAAACCATAGGCGGCGACATTGGCACGAAGATCTCCAAGGATATCTGTTGTCGGTATCTGTGAATGCGCCAGAAAGGATCCACCAATCTCGAATGATGTCAGCGATTGCCCCAAAGCCTTCGCCGCCGTCCCCAAGGGACATGTCAGCCCCCCGGCATAAGTCCCGATCTCGATTACAGGCCCAGGGTTGAGGTGCAGTAAGATCGCCGCAAAAACAGAAACGGACCAATGCAGCATGCTGAAATCAGACGGCCCGAAACCAAGACAGCAGATTTCCAAAGATTTTGCCTGAGCCAAGGCGAAATCAACCGCCACGTCGACTAAATCCGGGGAAAAGCCCCGTTGTTCGACCAGCCAGAAACGGACATCATCGAGAAACTCATTTATCTCCGGAATCCGTTGATCCATCAATTTGCCGCGCGGAAAAACCAAATCCTCGAAGAAAATAAAGTTTTGAACCCCCTGCTGCGCCATGGCGGTCTTGAGGAAAGGCCACGGCACCCCCATTGTCTCAGCGTCTTTTCCCAAAATAACAGGCGTGGATTTGGCGATCCCCGAAGCCGCCAATTCCTCGAGCGAGCGCCCGGAGCCATCGGCGACAATGAAGTTCCAATCGCCGACCGAGGCGATGTATGCCAATACCTGAATGCCGTGCGCCCCCAGCATCTGCGTCAGCTGCTGCTCGAACCCGCCGACCCCGATGATCAGGCATTGACTGAAATCAAAGGGAGGACGCAGCACATTTCCAGTATCGCATCTCGGCTCGATAGGCATGTGAATCCCTTTATTGATGGAGACAATCACGCATCTTTCGCTGCCCTCCCCTTTCAGGGTGCCTCAGCCAAGAGACATCAGCTTTTTTTGTTGCCGATCCGCGGCTCCTCGCCGCGAACCAAGCGAAGGATGTTGGCCTTGTGGCGAAAAATGCCCAACAGCGCCAAACCGGCGGCCATGGCCGCCGTTTCCGGACCGGCGAAGTACCAGGCGTAAAGCGGTGAGGCGGCCAGGGCGACCAAAGCGGCCAGCGAAGAAATGCGGAACAATCCAGCGATCGCCAGCCAGGTAACGCAGCAGGCCACGCCCGCCGGCCACGAGCACGCCATCAAGGTTCCCAACGTGGTGGCCACGCCCTTGCCGCCCTTGAAGCTCAACCAAACCGGGAAATTATGCCCCAGCACGGCGGCAAAGGCGGCGACCAGCATGGCCTGCGGCCCCAGCACAAACAGGGCCAGCAAGGCGGCGATGGCCCCTTTTCCGCCATCCAGCAGCAAGGTTGCCAGGGCCAGCCCCTTGCGCCCAGTGCGCAGCACATTGGTCGCGCCGATATTCCCCGAACCGATGGCGCGAATATCGCCCAGCCCGGCGGCCCGGGTCAGCACCAGCCCGAACGGGATCGAGCCAAGCAGATAACCGCCGATTGCCGCGCCGATCAGGTCAAACACAATGCACCGTCCGGCCGTCAACCACGGTGCGCAGAACCACGCCTTGCATGGGTCGTCCGTCAAAGGGCGAGTTCTTCGACTTGCTCTTGAACTTGGTCGGATCGACCAGCCATCCCCGATCAGGGTCGAACACCACCAGATCGGCCGCCGCCCCCATCTTCAAGCGCCCCGCGCTCAGGCCCAACACGTCGGCGGGACTACAGGTCAGCAAGCGCAAGGCGTCCAGCAGCTTAAGCGAATCGCCGTGAACCAGCGACAAGGTGGCGGCCAACAAGGTTTCCAGACCGATACCGCCAAATTCGGCAGCGGCAAAGGTCTGACGCTTGGCGTCTTCATCCTGGGGAGCATGATCCGAGGCGATGGCGTCGATGGTGCCATCGTGCAATCCGGCGATCACCGCCAGCCGGTCGGATTCGGCCCGCAGCGGCGGCGACAGCTTGGCGAAGGTGCGGTAATTGTGCACTTCCAATTCGTTAAGGGCGAAATAGGGCGGCGCCGTATCACAGGTGACCGCCAGCCCCTTGGCCTTGGCCTTGCGAATAACCTCGATGCCCTCGGCGGTGGAGACATGGGCGGCGTGATAACGCCCGCCAGTCATCGCCACCAGCCGCATGTCGCGTTCCAGCATGATCACCTCGGCCTCGGGCGGGATGCCCGACAACCCCATGCGGGTGGCCCGCTCGCCGGCATTCATCACCCCCGACCCGGCCAGCGCCGGATCTTCGGCATGCTGGACGATCAGGGCGCCGAAGGTGGCGGCATAGGACAAGGCGCGGCGCATGATCTGGCTATCGGCGATGGCCTTGATGCCGTCGGTAAAGGCAAGAGCGCCGGCTTCTTGCAAGAAGCCCATTTCCGACAGCTCGCGCCCTTCCAATTTCTTGGTGGCGGCGGCATAGGGATAGACCTTGGCCAAGCCGTTCTTGCGGGCACGACGGGCGACGAATTCCACCGTCGCCACTTCATCCATGATCGGATCGGTGTTGGGCAGGCAGACCATGGAGGTGATGCCGCCGGCCACCGCCGCCTCGCCCGCTGATTTCAGCGTTTCCTTATGTTCCTCGCCCGGTTCGCGCACCTGCACCCGCATGTCGACCAGACCGGGGGCGAGACACAGGCCGGCGCAATCAACCACTTCGATGCCCGAGGGCACGCCGCCCTGGAACAGACCGGGGCCGACATCGGCGATGCTTTCGCCGTTGACCAGCACCGCGCCCTTGGCATCCAAACCGGTGGCCGGATCAAGCAGACGCGCATTCACATAGGCGACCAGCCCGGATGGGATCGGCTTTGCCATTTACAGTACCACCGCGTTGGGAAGATGACGGGTCAACAGGTCCAGGCAGGCCATGCGCACCGCCACCCCCATTTCCACCTGTTCGCGGATCAACGACCGTTCGACGTCGTCGGCAACGTCCGAATCGATCTCGACGCCGCGATTCATCGGCCCCGGATGCATGATCACCGCGTCGGGCTTGGCCAGGGCCAGTTTTTCATAATCAAGGCCGAAAAAGCGGAAATATTCAGGAATCGAGGGAATGAAGCTGCCTTTCATCCGTTCGTTCTGGATACGCAGCATCATCACCACATCGACGTCTTTAATGCCGGCGCGCATGTCGTGGAACACCTCGACCCCCATGCGATCGACCTGCGACGGGATCAGCGTGCGCGGACCGACCAGCCGCACCCGCGCCCCCATGGTATTGAGCAGATGGATATTGGAACGCGCCACCCGCGAATGCAGGACATCGCCGCAAATGGCCACGGTCAGGCCGGCGATGGTGCCCTTGCGGCGGCGGATGGTCAGGGCGTCCAGCAACGCCTGGGTCGGATGTTCGTGCGCGCCGTCGCCGGCATTGATGACGGCGCAATTGACCTTTTCCGACAGCAGCTCGGCCGCCCCCGATTCGGCGTGACGGACCACCAGCACGTCCAGATGCATGGCGTTGAGCGTCATCGCCGTATCGATCAGGCTTTCGCCCTTGGCCACCGACGACGCCGAGGTCTGCATATTGATGACGTCGGCCCCCAGCCGCTTGCCAGCCAACTCGAAGCTGGTCAGCGTCCGGGTCGAGTTCTCGAAGAACAAATTGACCAGCGTCCGCCCCCCCAACAGGTTGCGGCGTTTGTCGATCGACCGGTTCTGCGCCGCGTAACCGTCGGCCAGATCCAGGATGGTGGTGATCTCTTGCGGTCCCAGACCCTGGATACCCAAGAGATGACGATGCGGAAAGCGCGGTTGTGTCATGGTGGCCGAACTATATGGCGAGCCGCACCGCCCCGCAAGCGGGTCTGGCATAGTGCATAGCCGGAATCGGTGGATGACCTGCTTACACTCTGCCCCTATCATACCCATATGGCGGTCGAGGGCTTAGATTGGGGTCATCCTCCCTTCCTCGGCACCGCATCTGGTTGATTGACATGGGTAGAGAATGCAGGGCTCGTTGGAGAACATTCGGCTGGTCATCGCCGACCCTAATCCGTTAGTCCGCACCGGACTGAAGGGCGCCCTCTTCGCCATGGGTTTTCGGGCTGTTTCCGACACCGCCAGCTACATCAAGTTGCACGACCTGATCGAACGGGATTCCATTGACCTGCTGATCGCCTCGACCGAGCTGGAAGGCAACGATGTCGGTTTCCTGGTCAAGGAAATGCGCGATCAGCGCCTGGGAGCCAACCCGTTTCCGGTGGTGATTTCCCTGTTGTCACGCCCAGAGCCCGATTACGTCAAGCGCATCATCGACGCCGGCTGCGACGATTTGTTGCTGATGCCGCTGTCGCCCGACCAGTTAATCCTGCGCATCGAGAAACTCACTCGCACCAGAAAGCCGTTCGTGGTCACCCACGATTATACCGGCCCCGATCGCCGCGCCAAGCAACGCACATTCGACAACCATTCGGCCCCCATGCTGGAAGTGCCCAATCCGTTGCGGGTGCGGGCGGAAACCGGCGTTGACGGCACCCGGCTGCAACGCATGGTGTCCGAATCCTCGGCGACCTTGAACCGCATGAAGATCGAACGCTACGCCGTGCAGATCGACTGGCTGTCCAATCACATCCACGGCTGCATCCGTGACGGCCGGACCGAGGATTCCAATGCCTTGATGCCACACACCAACCGACTGGTGCATGTGGCCGAGGACATGATCCGACGGATGAAGCGCAGCCCGTCCGAGGTCTTAACCGGCCCGGTGGCCGAATTGCTGGAAATTGCCCACCGGCTGGACGATGCCAAAACCGAAGTGCGTTTCAGCGAATTGGAAAAGCTGAACGGGCTGGCCAAAAATCTGTTGCGCTCGCTTGGCGCCCCGCGCCCCTTCGTCGCGGCGAAGACAGCGTAACCGCCGCCCCGCACCGCAATCCCCCTCCCCCGCGGACATTGTTTCCTTCAGACGGTGGCTCAACCATCTGAAGGAAATCGAAACATCAGGACTCGGTCTTTTTCTTCGCCGCCGGCTTCTTGGCGGCGGGTTTCTTGGCGGCGGGCTTTTTGGCGGCGGGCTTCTTCTTCACCACGCTTTCGCCATCTTCCGCCGCCGCTTTCTTCGGCGCCGCCTTGCGGGCCGGTTTCTTGGCCGCCTTGGCCGCCTTGGCGGCGATCAACGGCAACGCCTGTTCCAACGTCACCGTCAACGGATCGGTGCCCTTGGGCAAGGTGGCGTGCACGCCATCGCGTGATACGTAAGGCCCGTAGCGGCCTTCATGCACGGTCACCGCCTTGCCGTCATGGTCGCCCAAAGTCTTGAGCGGACCGGCGGCCTTGCCCTTGGCCTGGGACAACAGCTCCACCGCCCGGTTCATGCCGATGGTCAGGACGTCGTCATCCTTGGCCAAGGATTTATAGACGCCGTCATGCAGCAGATAGGGGCCAAAGCGGCCGACGCCGGCCTTGATCATCTTGCGGGATTCCGGGTGTTCGCCGACATCGCGGGGCAGGGCCAGTAATTTCAGCCCCATCTCCAGGTCGATGGCGCCGGGCTCAAGCCCCTTATACAGCGACACCCGCTTGGGCTTGGCGCCTTCCCCCAGTTGCACATACCAGCCATAAGGGCCTTTGCGCAACGAGACCGGCTCACCCGAAACCGGATCATTTCCCAGTTCCTTGGGACCGTCGGGCAAAGGCTCGCCGCCATTTTCGCCGCCTTCGCCAGCCATGGCCAGCGGCCGGGTATAGCGGCATTCCGGGTAATTGGCACAGCCGATGAAGGCCCCGAACTTGCCCAGCTTCAACGACAACCGGCCGGCGCTGCACACCGGGCACAGGCGCGGATCGTGCCCTTCGCCATCCGACGGGAAGAAGTGGGCGCCCAATTCGGCGTCCAACTTTTCGATCACTTCCGAAACCCGCAATTCCTTGGTGCCTTCGACGGCCCCCTTGAATTGACGCCAGAAATCTTCCAGCACCCGTTTCCAGTCAATCTTACCGTCAGACACCTCGTCGAGCTGGTTTTCCAGATCGGCGGTGAAATTGTATTCGACGTAACGGCCGAAATAGCTTTCCAAAAAGGCGGTGACCAGACGGCCGCGATCTTCGGGAATAAAGCGGCGGGCATCCAGACGGACGTAATTGCGGTCCTGCAACACCGTCAGGATCGAGGCATAGGTGGACGGCCGGCCGATCCCCAATTCTTCCATGCGCTTGACCAGCGAGGCTTCGGAAAAGCGCGGCGGCGGCTGGGTGAAATGCTGATCGGCGCGCACGTCCTGGCGGGCCATGGCCTCGCCTTGGCTGACGTCGGGCAGCAGACGCTCGGCTTCGTCATCTTCGCCGCCCGCCGCCGGGGCGTCGTCGCGATCCTCGCGGTAGACTTTCAAGAAGCCTTCGAACACCACCACCGAGCCGGTGGCCCGCAAGCCGATGGCCTTGTCGGCGCTGGCGATGTCAACCGCCACCTGATCCAGTTCGGCCGCGGCCATCTGGCTGGCGACCGTGCGTTTCCAGATCAGTTCGTACAGCCGCAACTGGTCGCGATCAAGCGTGCGGGCCAGTTGGTCGGGACGGCGGAACAGATCGGTGGGACGGATACATTCGTGCGCCTCTTGGGCATTCTTGGCCTTGGTCTTGTACAGACGCGGGGCGCCGGGCACGTAATCACGGCCGAAATCCTTGGCGATCAGATCACGGGTGGCGGCGATGGCCTCGGCCGCCATCTGCACGCCATCGGTACGCATATAGGTGATCAAACCCACCGTCTCGCCGCCGATATCGATACCTTCGTACAGACGCTGGGCCAATTGCATGGTCTTTTGCGCGCCGAAATGCAGCTTGCGGCTGGCTTCTTGCTGCAACGTCGAGGTGGTGAAGGGCGCATAGGGATTGCGCTTGGTCTTCTTGCGCTCGACCCCGGCCACGGTAAAGCTGGCCGCCTCGACCGCCGCCTTGGCCGCCAGGGCCGAACTTTCGTTGGCCAGGGCGAATTTGTCCAGCTTGGCCCCATTCAGATGGGTCAGGCCGGCGGTGATCATCGCCCCCTTGGCCGTCAGGAAATCGGCGGCCAGCGTCCAGTATTCCTGGCTTTTGAAATTCTCGATTTCGGTTTCACGCTCGCAGATCAGGCGCAGCGCCACCGATTGGACGCGGCCAGCGGAGCGCGAACCGGGCAGCTTGCGCCACAGCACCGGCGACAAGGTGAAACCGACCAGATAATCCAGCGCCCGCCGGGCCAGATAGGCATCAACCAGATCCTGATGCACGTCGCGGGGATTGCGCATGGCTTCGGTGACGGCGGATTTGGTGATCTCGTTGAACACCACCCGCTTGACTTCCTTGCCCTTCAACACCCCCTTGGCTTCCAACACCGCCTGGACGTGCCACGAAATGGCTTCCCCTTCGCGATCCGGGTCAGTGGCCAGGAACAGTTTGTCGGCCTTTTTCACCGCTTGGGCGATTTCCTTGATCTGGCGCTCCGACTTGGCGTCGGCCTCCCAGTCCATGGCAAAGCCCTCGTCCGGGCGGACCGAGCCGTCCTTGGCCGGAAGATCGCGGATATGGCCATACGAGGCCAGCACCAAAAAGTCGGAACCAAGATACTTGTTGATGGTCTTGGCTTTGGCGGGAGATTCGACGACGACGACCTTCATCCGGACCCAGTGGTGCGAGGAATGGGACGCGGCGGCCTGATCCTTCAGCCCGCCACCAGCAACGCCACCTGTTGACCAGGATGACGTTCCAGACGGCCGGCCAGCTCTAATTCAAGCAGGACCATGGACACCACGGAAGCAGACAATTGGCATTCGCGGATCAGCAAGTCAACCGCAACCGGCATCGGCCCCAGGCTTTCCAGCACCAAGGCGCGCGCGTATGCGAGGCTTTTTTCGTCGTTCACCGTCTCGGGTTGGGCGACAAAATCACCGTGCCGATCCTCGGCCAGCGGACGGCGCAGCAGATCAAGAACGACACGGGTGACGTCATCGGCGCTTTCGGTCAGGGTGGCGCCGTGGCGGATCAGATCATTGGGCCCCTGTGCCCGTGGGTCCATGGGATGACCGGGCACGGCGAACACTTCGCGGCCTTGTTCGGCGGCCATGCGGGCGGTAATCAGCGAACCCGATTTCAGCGACGCCTCGACCACCACCACCGCCAACGCCATGCCCGAGACGATGCGGTTGCGGCGGGGGAAGTGGCTGGCCTGGGGCTGGGTTCCCGGCGGCATTTCCGACACGACGCAGCCCATGGCGACGATGTCGTCGTAAAGCTTCTGGTTTTCCGGCGGATAGACCACCTCGACGCCGCCAGCCACCACCGCCACCGTCCCCGCGGACAAGGATCCTTCATGGGCGGCGGTGTCGATGCCACGGGCCAGCCCCGAGACCACCCCCAAGCCGGACCGGCCCAGATCAGCGGCCATGCGCCGGGTCAGATTGCGACCATTGATCGAGGCGTTGCGGGCGCCAACCATGGCGATCATGGATTTGCCCAACAGCGACGGATTGCCACGGGCATAAAGAATCGGCGGCGGGTCGTCGATGGCGGCCAACAGACGCGGATAGCCCGGCTCGCACGCCGCCAGCACGGTGCAGCCCAGCTTTGCCGCGGCATCGAGTTCGCGCAAGCCGACATCCTTGGGGCAGACGACGATGGGCCGCGCCCGCCCGCCGCGTTTGGCCAGCTCTGGCAATTCCGCCAAAGCGCGGGCGGCGGAGCCATAGCGTTCCAGCAGACGAATAAAGGTGCGCGGGCCGACATTCTCGCTGCGGATCAACCGCAGCCAGTCCAGTCGCTCCGACGCCGAAAGGGTGCGGGTGTCGCCAAACATGGGCGGCACCTTCCCTTATTGCCTGTATACAGTCAAGACAACTCTACCTCAACGCACCCCGTGCGACGATGTGATCGCAGATGGATTCGGTATCCCACGATGATTTTTTGCCCAAGGCGGCTTCGATCTCGGCCCAGGAATCATCAAAGGCGGAACGGCCCAGATCCCGCAAATGGACAAGAAAATCCCAGGCCGGCGCATCCTTGGAATAGATCCCCAGACGGGCCAATTCCACATCCGCATGGATGCGGTGGAAATTGATGCGGCGCGGGCCGCGGCCCTTGACCACCAACCCGGCGTCAACCATGCGGTTAACCGTCTCGATGGCGTTGACCTCGTGCACCATCGAGGCGGAAAAGGTGATTTCGTTCAAGCGGTCGGCAATCTGCCGCGGCGTGCGCGGAACCCCTTCGCGGTGCAACGGGTTGACGCTGATCAACACCAGATCGTCGCATTCCGCCCCGCGCACCCGCTGCAACAGCGGCGATAGCGGCGGATTGCCCATATAGCCGCCATCCCAGTAATGCCGGTGGTCGATCTCGACACTGTTCAGCGCCGTCGGCACACATGCCGATGCCTTCAACGCATTGGGCGAGACCGCGCCATCGACGAAGATTTGACGGCGGCATTCCTGCACATCGGTGGCCGCCACCAGCACGGTCGGAACTTGGGCGACCGGGGTGGCCAAGATGGCCGGCAAATGCGGGAAAACATCCCGCAAGACACTGTTCAGATAAGTCCCGATACTGGCGTCGGCGGGGGCCACCCCCACCGACGTCATGTCGGCCCAGCGCGCCGCCGGGCTGTCGTCGATGTTCCAGCCCAGCGACAGACCGATGGTGGCGACAAAGGGATTGCCGCCCCAAAAAGCAGCCCGGGCGATGGTCGCCCACAATTCCTCGATCTTGGTTTGCGCCGCCTTGGCCATGCGCTTGTTCCGCGCCGTCGCCGGCCCCGACAGCTCGGCCCCCTCGCGCAGGCCATAGGCCAAGGCGGTGGCGTTCAACGCCCCCGATGACGCCCCTGATACGCCGGAAATCTCGATCTTTCCCGCCGCCACCTGATCCAGCAGACGATCCAGCACTCCCCAGGTGAAGGCGGCATGCACCCCCCCGCCCTGCAACGCCAGCGCGATTTTCTTAGCCATGGTCGGCCTCCCGGTTTTCTTGTTTATAGCCAAAGCCTACGCCCATCGACCGAGCCGGGCAATCGAGGCCATGGACAAAACGCCATGGCGGTTTATTCTTTGATTTACCGAGGATTGTCTGGGGAACAGCAATGAGCGTGCCGGAGCGCAGAACCTTCGCCAAGGGCGCCGTCATCTTCAAGGAAGGTGAGAACGGCCGCGAAGCTTACATGCTGCAAAAAGGCAAGGTCCGCATCTTCAAGACGGTGGCCGGCCGCCGCATCACCATCGGCGTCGTCCAGCCCGGCCAAGTGTTCGGCGAACTGGCCTTGCTGGATAACGGCAGCCGCATGGGCGCCGCCGTGGCCGAAGAAGACATCACCTGCCTGACCATGTCCAAGGCCAGCATCGACCACATGATGAACGAAGCCCCCAACGGCTTGGCCACCTTGGTGCTGTCGCTGCTGGGCACCGTGCGGGCCATGGGCGACGACCTGGCCCAGGCGCGGGCCGAACTGGAAGAACACCGCCGGACCTAAAGGATATAAACTTCGGCGTCGTTGCTTTGCCCGCCCAATATTGTGTATCTGAAATGCACAATATTTTCGGGGAGCCGCATTTGCGCCGTTTCTTCCGCCGACACCAACCCGCCCCCTGCCGCCTCACTCCGTGGAAAGCGGCCTTGGGCGGGGTGGCGACCATCGCGCTTTGCGCCCTGCTGGCTCAGTGGGCGGGCAATGCCATGCTGATCGCGCCGCTGGCAGCCACCGCCGTGCTGGTCTTCGCCGCCCATGACAGCCCGATGGCGCAGCCGGCCAATGTCATCGGCGGCCATCTGCTTTCGACGGCGACGGCCCTGGTGGTGGCGGAATTCCTGCCGCCGACCTGGTGGGCCATGGCTTTGGCCGTCGGTCTGTCCATCGCCCTGATGTCGGCCACCCGCCTGACCCATCCGCCGGCCGGAGCCGATGCCCTGGCGGTCACCGCCTTGCATCCCGGCTGGTCCTATTTGCTGTTTCCCATCCTGACCGGGGCGGTCCTGGTGGTCGCCGCCGCCATCGTGCTGCACCGTCTGGTGCCGCCACGCCGAGCCTATCCGCTGCCGATCGAAGAAAGCGGCGGCTGACGGTTTTTCCCAGCTTGCACCGGATTGGCCGTTCATGCCTTCATTTCGGCCATGCTGACCATCCTGACCGCCATCATTCCCAATTTCTTGTTGATCATGCTCGGCTGGGGCATGCGCAGCCGTCACTGGCTCGACATTTCGTTTTGGGGACAAGCCGAGCGGCTGACCTATTACCTGCTGCTGCCGGCCTTGCTGATCACCAATCTGGCCGAAGCCCGGCTTGACGGCTTGCCGGTGGCGGCCATCGCCGCCGCCCAAGGCTTGGCCATCCTTGCCGTCCTTGGCCTGATCGCCCTGCCGTTGCGGCGGTTCTGGCCGCGCCTGGCCACCGACGGCCCGGCCTTTACCTCGCTCATCCAGGGCTCGGTGCGGCCCAACACCTATATCGCCTTCGCCGTCGCCGCCGCCCTGTGGGGGCCGTCGGGGGTAACCGTCGCCGCCGTTTCCGCCGCCTTGGTGGTGCCGCTGGTCAATCTGCTCTGTGTCACCGCCCTGATCCAATGGGGCCAAGGCGACGGCCGGCGCGGATTCGGCCCGACGCTGGCCGCCATCGTCAAGAACCCGCTGATCCTGGCCTGTCTGCTGGGCGCGGCCTTGAACCTCAGCGGTATCGGCTTGCCGCCGATGATCGGACCGATGTTGAAGATCATGGCCCAAGCGTCACTGGCCCTGGGGCTGCTTTGCGTTGGCGCCGGGCTGGATCTGGGGGCAATTCGCGGGGCCGGCATGGTGGTCGCCACCACCTTGACCATCAAGCTGCTGGCTTTGCCGTCGGCGGTGGCCGGCTTGGGCTGGCTGTTTGGCCTGCGCGGGGTGCAATTGGCCGCCGCCATCGTCTATGCCGCCGTACCGGTGGCCACCAACGCCTATGTGCTGGCCCGCCAGTTGGGCGGCGATTACCGGCTGGCGGCGGCGATCATCACCGCCTCGACCCTGGCGGCAGCGGCAACCCTGCCGGTGGCGGCGATCGTGATCGCTCGCTTGCCCTGAACCGGCGGCGGGGGTACCGTCTGCTCATGACTCAGCCCAAACGCCCCAAGATCAAACCCATCCCCTCGAAACAACAGGTGTTGGACTTCATCCGCTCGCAGCCCGGCCATGTGGGCAAGCGCGAACTGGCCCGCGCCTTTAATCTGCACGGCGCCGACAAGATCATGCTCAAGGCCATCCTCAAGGAGCTGGAAAGCGAAGGCAACGTGCAGCGCGGCGCCAAAAAGCGCTTCGCGCAACCCGGCGCCCTGCCCGATGTCTCGGTGGTGGAAATCACCGGCGCCGACACCGATGGCGAATTGCTGGCCCGATTGGTGGCCTGGGACCAAGACGGCCGGCCGCCCCGCGTTTATATGGCGCCGTGGCGCAAGGGCGAGCTGACGGTGGGCGTCGGCGACAAGGTGCTGGCCAAGCTGCGCCGCATCCGCAACGATGCCTACGAAGCCAAGCCCATCCGCATCGTCGGCGATGCCCGCGCCCGCGTCCTGGGGGTCTTGGAAATCATGCCCGACGGTTCGGGCCGCATTCACCCGACGTCGCGCAAGGAACGCTCTGATTACATCGTTCCCAAAGGCGAAACCGCCGAGGCCTTATCGGGCGAACTGGTGCTGGGCGATCTGCTGCCCGGCCGCCTGTACGGCCTGCGTCAGGTCACCATCAAGGAACGTCTGGGCCGCATGGGCGCGCCCAAATCGGTATCGTTGGTGGCCATTCACGCCAATGACATTCCGTTCGAATTCCCCGCCGACGCGCTGACCCAGGCCAAGCAGGCCGGCGCCGCCGCCTTGGACCACCGCGTCGATTTGCGCGACGTGCCCCTGGTCACCATCGACGGCGAGGACGCCCGTGACTTCGACGACGCGGTGTGGGCCGAACCCGACAACGATCCCAACAATGCCGGCGGCTGGCATTGCATGGTCGCCATCGCCGACGTGTCGTGGTACGTCCGTCCCGGCGACGCCCTGGACAAGGAAGCGTTCAAGCGCGGCAATTCGGTCTATTTCCCCGACCGTGTCGTTCCCATGCTGCCCGAGGAATTGTCCAACGGCTGGTGTTCCTTGCGCCCGAACGAAGATCGCGGCTGTCTGGTCGCCCGTTTCTGGCTGGACAAGGACGGCAACAAGCTGCGTCACAAATTCCTGCGCGCCATGATGCGTTCGGCTGCCCGGCTGACCTATGCCCAGGTGCAAAAGGCCCGCGACGGCCAACCCGAGGCCTTGACCGCCCCCTTGACCGAAACGGTGATCGCCCCGCTTTACCAGGCATGGACCGCCCTGCAAGACGCGCGCAAGCGTCGGGGCGTGCTGGAACTGGACCTGCCCGAGCGTAAGGTCGATATCGCCGAGGACGGCCGCGTGCTGGGCATCAAGGTGCGGGAACGCTTCGACAGCCACCGGTTGATCGAGGATTTCATGATCCAGGCCAATGTCTGCGCCGCCGAGGAGCTGGAACACCTGCACAAGCCGTGCATGTACCGCATCCACGATCAACCCAGCTTGGAAAAGCTGGACGGATTGCGGGAATTCCTGCGTTCCCTGGATCTGTCGTTGCCCAAGGGCCAGGCCTTGCGCCCGGCCCAGCTCAACCAGATCCTGGAAAAAGTCAAAGGCAGCGCCCACGAGGTGCTGGTCAACGAAGTGATGCTGCGCTCGCAGGCGCAAGCCGTCTATTCACCGGAAAATATCGGCCATTTCGGCCTGGGATTGGCCCGTTACGCTCATTTCACCTCGCCCATCCGCCGGTATGCCGATTTGCTGGTGCACCGCGCCCTGGTGTCGGGGCTCAAGCTCGGTGATGGCGGCCTGCCGCCTGATTGTCTGCCGCAATTCCCCGAATGGGGCGAACATATCTCGATCACCGAACGCCGGGCGGCGGTGGCCGAACGCGAGGCGGTGGATCGCTACGTCACCGCCTTCCTGGCCGACCGGGTCGGCGCCAGCTTCGCCGCCAAGGTTTCGGGCGTCACCCGCTTCGGCCTGTTCGTCACCCTCAGCGATACCGGCGCCGACGGCATCATCCCCATCGGCACCCTGCCCGAGGATTATTACGTCCATGACGAAGTCCACCATTGTCTGGTCGGCAAGCGCACACGCAAGACCTTCCAGCTTGGCCAGATGCTTCAGGTGGTGCTGCACGAAGCCAATGCGCTGACCGGGTCCATGGTCTTTCAACTGGAAGGCTCCGCCCCCAGGACCGGGGCGCCGCCGCGCCGACCGCCGCCGCGCCACAAGGGACGTCATTAGCGGGCCATTAGAAAATTGTGTACGGCAAGGGCATCCGGTCGCATATTAGGGATGTTTTCTACGGGAGGCCCCCTGGGTGCGCGATAACCGAGTCGTCGGCTGGATCGTCACGGCATCGCTGCTGATGGTGGGGGCGACTGCGCCTGTCATCCCCGGAATCGGCGGCCATGGCGCCCCTTATGATACCGTCGAGGCGGAACGGACCTTCGAATTCGGCTATCGCGCCATATTGGACCGCACGCTCGACGCCACCACCGCTGGAACCACCGCCTTAGAGGGGCTGCGGGGTCTGAGCAATATTGATCCCAATATCGCCCTGACCCAGTTGGACGGCAAATTGCTGCTTAATTCCGCCAGCAATCTGGTGGCGGAATACCCGCTGCCCGATGAAACCGATGTGCGCGGCTGGGCGCGGTTGACGGTCACCGTCGCCCTGGATGCCCGCGGCCTGTCGGAAAGCCTGCGCGATGCCGACCCCGAACGCATCTACGAAGCGGTTTTCGACGCCACCCTGGCCCGTCTGGATCTGTTTTCGCGTTATTCCGGCGCCCGCGAAGCGCGCGAATTACGGGCCAACCGTAACGGCTTCGGCGGCATCGGCATTCGCTTCGAACTGGCCGACGGCGATATTCGCATCACCGAGGTCATGACCGATTCGCCGGCCGGCAAGGCTGAATTGCAGGTGGGCGACCTGTTGACCCATGTGGATGGCCAGCCCATTTCCGGCCTGTCGCGGGACGAATTGTCGCGCCGGCTGCGCGGACCGGTGGACAGCCGCATCAGCATCGGAATCCGCCGCGGCTATAAGCCGATGGATCTGGCGCTGCGGCGCGATCTGATCGTCCCGGAAACGGTGACCTCGTCCTTTCAAGACGGCATCGCCACCTTCCGCCTGAGCGGTTTCAACAAATCCACCGCCGACACCTTGCGCCGCGACCTTTTGAGCCTGCGCCAAACCCATGGCGAGGCGCTGAGCGGCATCATCTTGGACATGCGCGGCAATCCCGGCGGCTTTCTTGATCAAGCGGTCGACGTCGCCGATTTGTTCATCAGCGACGGCCCGATCATCGCCACCCGGGGCCGCCATCCCTTGTCCAATCAATCCTATGACGCCCGGCCCGGCGATATCGGCGAGGATCTGGCCGTTGCCGTGCTGATGGACGGCAAAGCCGCCTCGGCCGCTGAAATCGTCGCGGCGGCGTTGCAGGATTCCGGCCACGCGGTGGTCATCGGCACCACCTCTTACGGCAAGGGCACGGTGCAAAGCCTGATCGAATTGCCCAATCAGGGCGAGTTGCACCTGACCTGGTCGCGGTTCCACGCCCCCACCGGCTATCCCCTGCATGGATTGGGGGTTCTGCCCAATATCTGTACCGCCGGCAACGCCACCGACGCCACGGGCTTGGTCCATGCCGCCGCCACCCCGGTCAGCGGGGCGACGGTGGCGGCGCAACTGGCGCAATGGCGCCACAGCCAAATCGAAGACACCGTCCTGCGCGGCCACCTGCGCAGCCTGTGCCAACCGGAAGCCCACGGCGAAAACGACAAGGACATGACGGTGGCCCGTCTCTTGATTTCCGATCCGGTGCTGTTTGGCTCGGCTTTGGCCATCTCGGCCCCCACAGGCCCATCCGCAGCCCAAATCCCCCCCACCGAACGCCCAGCCGCCACAGGAGCACGAGGAAATTGATCCGGCCATCATTGGCGACGCATTCGCACGCTTTGCGGATCGACCTGGAAAGCGTCATGGAATCGGTGGTGCGCATCACCGAACAACGCACCCGCGAAAATCTCGAGCAATGTCTGGTCACCACCTTGCTGGAACTGACCAACCTTCACCGCGTCGCCATCTTGCACCCCTTGATGCGCGGCGACGGATTGCATGTGGAATTCCTTGCCGCCGCCGAACAGGGCAAGGGGCTGCTGCCCGAGCGTGAAAGCGCGCTTTTGGAACAAGACCATCTGGTCGCCGAATCCTGGGCCCTGGCCGAAGAAACCCGGCAAGCCGGCGCCGACGGGCTGGTCCGCATGTGCCTGCCCATCGCAAGCCAACGCGATGAAATATCGGCCTTCCTGTGTATCGACACCAGCACCGACCCCGCCCCGGTCCTGGGACTAGTGCGCGGCTTCGCCGCCATCTACCGCAACTTCCTCGGCATCTTGCGCGAAGCCGAGCGCGACACCCTGACCGGCCTTAAGAACCGCAAGACCTTCGACGAGAAAATCGGCCGGATCATCGCCCATTCCCATACCTTGGCTCAATTGGTTCCCCAGGAACGCCGCCAGCACGAAGCCGGCGAGCAGCACTGGCTGGGCATGCTCGATATCGATCATTTCAAGCGGGTCAACGACACGTTCGGCCACGTCTTCGGTGACGAGGTGCTGTTGCTGTTCGCGGCAATGATGCGCAAAATCTTTCGTTCCGACGATCTGTTGTTTCGTTTCGGCGGCGAGGAATTCGTCGTCGTCCTGGCCCCGACCACCGCCGATCACGCCCGCCAAGCGTTCGAACGTTTCCGAGCCATGGTCGAAGCCTTCGCCTTTCCCCAGGTCGGCCAGGTCACCGTCAGCATCGGCTTTGTCGCCGTCAAGCCGGGCGATATCGCCTCGGCGGTGATCGGCCAAGCCGATGAGGCCCTGTATTGGGCCAAGCGCAATGGCCGCAACCAGATCCATATGTACGAGGATCTGTTGCGCGACGGCCATCTGACCGCCCATACCGAAGAAGGGGCGATCGAACTGTTTTAAGCCGATTCGACAAGAAGCCCTTGACACCCCGGCCAGGATCAGTATCTTTCGCCGCCTACAGTTTCGCATAAGCACTAACGATTTCGGGATTTTCGCCATGGCCAAGCCTGCCACCATCCTCATCAAGCTGGTTAGCTCCGCCGGTACCGGCTTTTTCTACGTGGCGAAGAAAAACCCGCGTAAGACCACGGAAAAGCTCAAGTTCCGCAAGTACGATCCCGTCGTGCGCAAGCACGTCGAGTTCAACGAATCGAAGATCAAGTAAGATTCGTCTGACTGGACTTTCCTAAAAGGCAAAGCGCCCGCCTGACGCATCAGGCGGGCGCTTTCCTGTTGTGTCGTGCCCAGCGCTTTTGGCCGAACCAACACCGGCAAACAAAAATGGCCGGAACCTTGCGGCCCGGCCATTGGCTTAACGCCATGCGAGTGGCGCCCTATTCCAGAAACTTGCCGATGGTCGCGAGAAAATTGACGACCGAAATGGGCTTGGCGATATAGCCTTCGCAGCCGCCCTCTCGGATTTTCTCTTCATCCCCCTTCATGGCGAAGGCCGTCACCGCGATGACCGGGATAGCCTTAAGCTCGTCATCGATTTTCAGCATGCGGGTGATTTCCAGTCCCGAGACTTCCGGCAACTGAATATCCATGAGAATCAGATCCGGCCGATGCCGCCGCGCAAGATCCATGGCCTCGCGGCCATCCTTGGTCTGCAAGGTCGCATAGCCGTTGGCCTGCAACAGATCGTTGAAAAGCTTCATATTGAGATCGTTGTCTTCAACGATCAGGACGGTTTTCGCCATTGCACCCTCAGCCAAGATGGCCCCACGTCACCCCTGGCGGTTACTTGCGCCATCGCGAGCACCCTCAGGAATATCCCCTGAATTCGGTGTTCATAATCCCTAATTAGCGGGGGGGAGTCAAACACAGGACGCCGCCCCGGATCACTTCCGCACCCCCGACACCGTCAATACCAGCCATGCGGCCATCAGCGTCATGCCGCCGGCCGGCGTGACCATGGGAACGGCCAGCGGCGCGCCGGTCAACGCCTTCAAATACAGTGAACCGCAGAACAGCACGATGCCGAGCACGAACAACAGCGCCGCCATATGCGCCAGCATGTCGGTGCCACGACGCCCATCATTGGCCAGACGATCAGCCGCCAACAGAGCCAGGGCATGAAACAATTGGTACTGCGACGCCCGTTCCACCAGGGCCTGGGCCGCGTCGTCTCCGGCTAGGCCATGGGTGCCGTAAGCCCCCATCCCCACCGCCACCAAGCCGCTCAAACCGGCTATGACAATCCACGGACGCATGCACACGCTCCTTGACAGGGAAGTGATCCTACGGGCCAATCTATACCCTTCACGGAGAAACACCATGCGTCTTGCCGCCCTTTTTACGACAGTGTTGTCGCTGCTGCTGGCACTCCCCGCCTGGGCCAGGGATGTCGCCATCATCACCCGCCTTCAAGGCGCGGCCTCGGCCGGGGGCGCGGCCCTGCACCAGGGCAGTCAGATCCGTTCGGGAACGCAAGTGATCACCGGCCCCGCCGCACGAGTCGAATTGCGTTTTATCGATGACACCCAGGTGGTGATCGGGGAAATGGCCCAATTCGCCGTCGCCAGCTTTGTTTATAACGCCGACAACCAACAGGGCGAGGCTTTGTTCCGCGTCGATAAAGGCGCCTTTTTGGTTACCACCGGTGCGGTGGGCAAGCTTCCCGGTCACCCCTTAAGCGTGGCGACTCCGGTCGCCAGCATCGGCGTACGCGGCACCAAATTCTGGGGCGGCAGCCAAGACCATCCGCTGGATGTTCTGTTGCTGGAGGGGGCGGTCAGCGTAACCTCGAAGGCGGGCAGCGTCGCCCTGACCCAGCCCCATGACGGTACCGACGTCACCACCGCCGAGACAATGCCGTCGCCGGTTGGCCAATGGAAGCAGGAACGAATCGACAAAGCCCTGACCGCCGTCGCCTTCGACTAAACCGTGACGCCCCAAATGTGCATCACGGTCGAGCCTTCATCATTTTCCCTCGCCGGGCGCATGCCTCCGCATGCTTGGCCGCGCCCGCAAGGGGCGGTGGAGCGTCGGGCGTCGGAGGAAAGGCGCGCCGCTAAAATTGTCGCGCCATGACGCACGTCCGCGCCAAGATGGCGATGGCCGGGCTTTCGCGCTGTCCTTTCAGACCCTTTTGGCGGCCTAAACGCTAATCCACCATCAGCCGGCGACCATAGAGATCGGACGGCCCCCCCAGCTTGATCGCCTGATCCACCGTCGCCGTGGCGGCGATGGTGCTTTTCAGCGGTTCCGGCGGCGGCAGGCTGACCGCCGGCGGCAGGGCTTTGACACTTTCGCTTTGCGGCCGCGGCCGCGGCGGCGGCGGGATCACGTCAACCTTGGCCGGCGCCGCGATCGCCTTCGCCGGCTCGACCCTGGCGATCTTCACCGATGGTGGGATTTGCGGCAAAGCCTCTGCCGGCGCGACATCGGCCGCCGGTGCCACCGGCTGAACTTCGGTCACGGCCGGCGGCGGCGCCGCCGCTTTTTCCATCGCCTCCGCGGCGCGTTCCTTGGCACGGGCGGCGTCAGCGGCCTGACGTTCCTCGCGCTGGATGTCTTCCATGGTCCGGGCCGGGCCCAGGCCATTGAGCACAAACGTCCCCAGCACTCCCAGCAGATCGGGCTCGGAATCGGAAGCGGCCGCCGGACCGGCCAGCAGGGCCAGCGGGGCAGCAATCAGCAAGGTGCGATGGATGCGATTCAACATGGGTTTAAATTACCAGAGACTATTATTTAAAAACCACCGTTTTCGAACCGTTCAACAACACGCGATGCTCCACGTGCCAGCGCACGGCGCGGGCCAGCACCAAATTCTCGATATCCCGGCCCATGGCCACCAGATCCTCGGGGGTATGGGTGTGATCGACACGCTCGACCGATTGTTCGATGATCGGACCTTCGTCCAGATCGGGGGTGACGTAATGGGCGGTGGCGCCGATGATCTTGACGCCACGCGAATGGGCCTGGTGATAGGGCTTGGCCCCCTTGAAGCTGGGCAGGAACGAGTGATGAATGTTGATGGCGCGGCCTTGCAGCGACAGGCACAGATCGGTGGACAGGATCTGCATATAGCGGGCCAGCACCACCAGATCGGCGCCGCTGCGGTCGATGACGTCCAGCACCCGCCCCTCTTGGGCCGCCTTGTCGTGCTTGTCCACCGACAGATAATGATAGGGGATGCCGTGCCATTCGACGATGGACCGCATGTCCGGGTGGTTGGAGATCACCGCCGGAATGTCGATGTTCAACTGGCCGGTATGGAAACGGTGCAGCAGGTCGACCAGGCAATGGCCGAACTTGGACACCATGATGACCACGCGCGGCTTGCGGGCCAAGTCGTGCAAAGTCCAGATCATCTGGAAGCGATCGGCAATGGCGGAAAACAGCTTATCGAATTCCGGCGTCGGCGGGGTCAGCGCCCCGCCGGCAAAGACGATCCGCATGAAGAAGCGCCGCGACAAGGCGTCGCCATACTGGGCGGCCTCGGTGATGAAGCAATCATGCTGGGTCAAAAAACCCGACACGGCGGCGACGATGCCGACGGTATCGGGACAAGTGATGGTCAGCACATAGGCTTGGCGCTCGGACATACCCAGGAAATCTCCATCGAAAACGTGCCGGCTGTGATAGCGCAAAGCTTCCCGCCGCGCCAAGGTAATGAAACACCGGCTTGCCTTTTTTTGCCGAATCGCCCATGGTCCGCCGAAACGCCCCAGCGCAAGGATCTTCCGCCATGATCACCGTCTATTACAAGTCCGGCAACGCTCAATGGAAGTATGAGCTGGAGCAAAGCGAATACGAATACATCATCAAGAACGTGCTGGAAGATCAGCCTGATCTTCAGGAAATGTTCGATGATTCCCTGGAGATCCTGCGTGACGTCTCGGCCATGGACGAAGACGAAATGGAAGAGGACGACCAGATCGACCAGACCATCGCCATCGCCTATCTCTGGCATTACTTCAACGTCATTGCCGAAGGCGATGACCGCATCCAGGGTGATCTGGTCTTGGTCGAAGACGAAGACGGCACCGGCGTCACCATCCTGCCGGCCGCCGCCCTTGAAGAAGAAGACGAAGAATAATTCCATCATCCCCCGCCGATCGCGACCGATCGGCGGGGGATGAGGAGATCAGGTCAAATTTCTATTTGACGGTTTGGCGATAGACCGCCGCCAAGGTGGCGTCCTCGCCTTCGTCCAGCAAAGCGGAAATGGCGGCCAACAGGCCCATTTCCTCTTTCTGGATATGAAAGATTTCCCGCTCGACCAATTCGCCGCCCGAATCGCGGAAATCGCGCCAGCTTTGTTCGTCAAAACCCGCTGTCGCCGCCTGAACCGCCAGTTCCGCCACTCGCAACGCCAGCGGCAGGATCGAGCGATGCTCGTGCGTCAACATCATGACGATGCCGGTTTCCCCCTTGGCGACGAAGGCCGGAAACAAATGTCCCTCCTCGAAGGCGAAATGGCTTTCCACTTCCGCCTTCAAGGTGGTGGACAAACCGATCAGGCTGGCCCGCAAGCCATCATCAAGGGCCGGCGGCTGGCGGTGACGCCCCAACAATTCCTCCAGCCCTTGCAGGGTCTCGATGGTGGTCATGTGGTCCTGGTGCAGCAGGGAACCGGTCTGCGACTGCAACAGCATGTTTTTTTCCTTTGAGTCTAAGAGCTTCGGTCATGGGCGCGATAGCGGCCCACCATGAGGATGGCGAAAGCAAGAAACGACAACGCCCCCAGCAGCCCGGACAAGGCCCCCAGGCGGGCAAGCAGCGGCAGATCGAAGACAATGGCCACGGCCAGCAGCAGAACCGCCGCGCCATGGGCGACAGCATGGACGGTCAGCACCGGCTGCGCCGTCAAGCGCGACAGCAAGACCGGCTTGCCGCCATTGGCGCCTGAATGCATGGAGGCCAGAAACGGCATGATCCGCTGCAAGATGCCGGTGGCGAACGACAACAACCAGCCGAAGACCATCAACAGCCCCCATAACGGCGCCAGGGGGTCAATGGGGCCACCCAGGGCCAAGGCCAACGCCGCCAGCAGCGATAGCGGCAACATGACCCAGCCGGCCTTGAGCAAGCGAAAGAACGGCTCCAGCCTTTTGCGCATGCGCCCGGCCAGAACCCGGCGTTGCGCCAATCCGTAAAGAGCCACCGCCGCCAGCCCCAGGACCACCCCCGCGGCGGCGCCCCAGCCCCCCCCGTTCCAGCAGCCCAGCCCGGCAATCAGCAGCGCCGCCGATGAAACGGCGGCCAGACGCTTGCCCTCGGCGTCAGGCACCGCCTTGGACAGCACGAACATCGGCACCAGTACCGAGGAAAAGCCGAAGACCAACATGCCCATGAAACCATAGCCGGCGATCACCGCATGGGTGGCGATCACCGCCGGGCGATCGGACAAAAAACCCAACGAGACGTCCAGCACCAAGGCCAGGGCCAGCGCCATCAAGCCCAGCAAGGCGGCCAAGGCGATCCACAGCGCCCAGCTCACCGCCGGCAGGTCGGAAACCTGCAACAGGTTGCGCCCGACCAGGATGGCGAAAATCAGCAACCCGGCCATGGTCAAGGCGGCCCCGCCCTGTAGCGCCCATTCCTGCCCACCCGCCAATCCCAGGGACAGCACCGCCACTCCGGGGACAAACAGCCACCAGCTCAGCACGCAGGCCCAAGCCGGCCCCAATTGTCGGCGCGTGGCCACCGGCAGCATCTGATAGGCGGCGCCCATGGCGGTCATCGCCAGGACACCCAAGGTGATCAGATGCAACCCCGCCACCACCGGCCCCAACCCGCCCTGATGACCAGGAATGTCGGCCGCCGCCCACAGCAGCACGGCCCAGCCGGCAACGTGGTAAAGGATGGCGGCGGCAAAAAAGCGAAAGGGCACCGATGGCGGCAGCAACCGATCCTTGGCGCCCATCATGAATGCGCCGGCAAACATCATCGCCCCCGCTCAAGCCACAGCCGCACGTCCTGGAATTCCTCGCTCACGCGAACGACGCGCCAATCGCGTTCGGCCAGTTCGGGCAGCAGAAAATGGGGATTGCGTTCGTGATGGACCACCAGACAGAGCAAGGCCGGATCGGAATCGATCAGCTGCAAGATGGCCCGCATGGGCTGGGGCTGCGGCAGCTTGCGCACGTCGATGTGCAGCCCGTCCTCTTCCCGCCAGACCATGGCGCCTTCGTCCATCACCGCCACGTCCGAATCGTGTTCCCATTCGGCCGCGCCGTTCAGATGGAAATAAATCCGCCAATGACCGCCGTTCAAGCGACGGCCATACGAGGAAAACCCCCGCGCCGCCAGAATCCGCCGCAACGGCGAGGGATTGAACGGGGCGTCGATCACCAAGAAACCGCCGAAGCCAATGCCATCGGCCGCCTCTAGGATCGCTCCCAATGGATCCTCGCCCCCCGCCAGAAGCGGGCGCACGTCCAGCGCCCCCTCATCCAGGGCGGCAGCCAGCCAGGCGGGCGGGCCTTGTTGCAACGGTCGGGTTGAAAATTCGATGGCACCAGCCATGACATGCTCCGGCGATGATCACCGAAGCGTGCGGGATTGACGGCCAAGCAACCTTGACCTTCGTTAAGAGACATCCCCGTCACGGACCAGCCGGCGCAAGGTGGCCAGATCGGTCAGCACCACCTCGCGGCCATGGCTTTCCACCCCCACGGCCTTAAGCCGGGCCAAGGCGCGGGACAGCGATTCCGGGGCGATGCCGATGCGGCTGGCCAAAGCCGCCTTGGTGATCGGCAACCGCACCTGCACCCCATCCTCGGCGTCGCGGGCCAAGGCCAACAGGAACGAAGCCAGGCGCTGCCCCGGCGACTTGCTTTTCAGTTCGGTGATTTCGTGGATCATGTGCATCTGCCAGCGCGACAGCCCCGACAGCAGATGAAAGCCCAGGCGCAAATTATCGGACAACCGTTTCATGAACGGCCCCGCCGGCACGTGGACCAGACGCGAGCCGGCCACCACCTCGCAATTAAGCGGATACTTGCCCGACGAGAACATCGCCGCCTCGGCGAAGGTGGAAACGCCGTCAAACACCTCGATAATCGACTGGTCCCCGGTTTCGGTCAGGGCGAAGATGTTGACGCGCCCTTCCAACACAACGAAGAAATGATCGGCGTCATCGCCTTGGCTGAACAGCAGGCTGGTCTCGGGATGCGAGACGCTTTGGGCCTGATCCAGCAATTGGGACAATTCCTCGGCCCTGAGGGCGGCGAATAGCGGCGCCAGGGCGCAAAGCTGCAAATCGGGTGCGGACAATCCGGCCATGGTGATTACCCCAAATCGTCTTCGACGCAAAATGCGCGCAAGGTGTCCAAATCGGCGATGATCACCACGTTGTCGGCCTTGGATTCGACCCCCAGCTTGGTCAGCTTGGCCAAGGCGCGCGACAGGCTTTCCGGCTTCATCCCCAGTTCGTCGGCCACCAATTTCTTATCGTAGGGAAACCGCAGTTCAACCCGTCCCGCCTCGGCGGCGGCCAAGGACAACAGGAACGATCCCAAACGTTGGGCGGTGGTCTTCAGCTTCAACTCGGCAATCTGGCGCACCAGCATGCGCAGGCGAAACGACATGGTCGACAGCATGTGAAAGACGATGTCCTTGCGCAGGGACAGCTTGGCCAGAAAGGATTGCGCCGGAATGGCCAGCACCGTCGCCGCCGTCAACACCCGCGCACTCATCAAAAAGGTCCCGTCGCCGAACATGGCGGCATCGCCCAAGACGGCGCCGCGCCGCGCCACCTCGACGACGCTGCGTTTGCCGTCATTGTCCACCGACAGCTCCACATGGCCATCCATGACCACATAGAAATCCACCGCGCTGTCGCCGGCCTGATAGATCTGCTGTTCATGCCCGAACGATACCTGCCGCGCCCCTTCGGTCAGGCTGCGGATGTCGGCCTCGGCCAAACCGGCGAACAACGGCGTGAACTGCAATTGCAGCAACACATCTTTGGCACCCGGGCCGCTCGCGTCCTTGCTCATGGGTATCCCCGTCCTGTACAAGGCCCCGAAGCTAGACCAATCATCGGATCAGGCCAACCCGCTATATGTATGCGAGATGCCTTTTCCGGCTTCAAGGACCGCGCCCATGACCGTCGACCGCGAGCTTCCCATCGGCGTCTTCGATTCCGGCGTCGGCGGGCTGACCGTGCTTAAGGCCTTGCGCGAACGCCTGCCGGCGGAATCGCTGATTTATCTGGGCGACACCGCCCGCTTGCCCTATGGCACCAAAAGCGCCGCCGCCGTCAGCCATTACGCCCTTCAGGCCGCCCATGCCCTGGTGCGCATGGGCATCAAGGCGCTGGTGGTTGCCGACAACACCTCGTCCGCCCATGCGATCGAGGCGCTGCGGGCGGAATTCCCCGGCCTGCCGGTCACCGGCGTGGTCGAACCCGGCGCCGCCGCCGCCGCCTTGGCCAGCGCCCAGGGGCGTATCGTCGTCATCGCCACCGACAGCACGGTGCAGGCCGGCACCTATCCGCGCGCCATCCATAATTCGCGGCCCAGCGCTCGGGTGATTTCCAAGGCTTGCCCGCTCTTCGTCTCCATGGTCGAAGAAGGCATGACCGACGGCCCCATCGCCGAGCAATTGGCCCGTCACTACCTTGATCCGCTTTTTGAAAACGCCGACGTCGATCAGCGCGGCGACTGCCTGTTGCTGGGCTGCACCCATTTCCCCGCCCTGACCGAATTGCTGCGCCGGGTCACCGGCCCACGGGTGGCCATCGTCGATTCGGCCACCACCACGGCGCGGGCGGTGGAAGACCTGCTGGAACATCGCGGGCTGACGGCAACGCGAGAGCCGGCGCGGGCGCGGGTGCGCTATCTGGCCACCGACGCCCCCGACCGCTTCGCCCGCGTCGCTCGCATTTTCGTGCCCTGGACCATCGCCACCGACGAGGTCGAGGTGGTCGACCTGGCCTGATCCCCCAAGCACGATCCGAATATGGTCAGCCGCCGGCGGCCTTAAGGTCGTTGCGCGCCTGGGTCAGCTTGGCATACAGGTCGTGACAGCGCGCCGCCACCTCGGGAATGCTTTCCCAGTTCACCGGCAATTCCTCGGACAGATCGTGCAGATCCATCTTGGCCTGGGTGGCTTGGGTGGACAATTTCTTGACGGCGGCTTTCAGGGTTTCGATATCGCTCATGGGGATACTCGCTGGTGGCTTCGGCGGAAGCGCTGCCAGCATACCCAATGCCCAAGCCATGGGCAATTTTGAATGATGCGCATCTTTTGAACAAGGCGCCGCCGCCCGCCGTGGGGGGGAGGGGTATGCGGGCGGCGGCCTTGGGTGGATCGTCGCCGGGGGGTTGACGAACCACCAGTCCTTTCAGCAGGAGGAAATCGGGGATCGAGGAGATCACCTCCAAGCTTTCGGCGTAACCAGATACTAACCGCGACCGGGCGGCGAACATATTGCGCGGAGGTCTAAGAGGCATCCTCTTTTCGCCGGCCACCACCGACCTTGGTCGCAGACCATCCCCCGCCACAGGGCGGAGATTGGTATTACCGACCGGCGTAAAGCACCAAGATCACCGATAAAACCGGGACCGAGGCAATGGTCGAGAGCAAGATCGCCTGCGACGTGCGTTCCACATAAACCTTGTACTGGGTGGCCATGACGAAGGTCAGCGCCCCGGTGGGCAGCGCCGCCAGCAGCAAGGTCGCCCCAGTCCAGAACCGATCAAGCGGGAACACGGTTTCGATCAAGATCCAAGCCAGCAAGGGATGGGCCAGCAATTTCAACGGCACCAGCCAGCCCACCTGCCGCCACGCCAATTCCAGCGGCCGGCCGGCCAGGAAAACACCGATGGCGAACAAGGCGCACGGCCCCGCCGCCGCCCCCAGCAATTGGCAGAAATTGACCACCGGCGGCGGCACCGGCAAGCCCAGCAAATTCCACCCCAACCCGGCGAATGACGACACGATCAGCGGATTGCGCAGCAAGGCCCGACCGACGTCGCGCAAGGCATGGCCCAAGCCATGACCATGGGATCGGGCCATTTCCATGGCGATGACGGCCAAGCCGATCATCACCACGCTCATGATCACCGTGGCGATGATCGCCGGCAGCAATTTATCGGGGCCATAGGCGGCCAGGAACAGCGGAATCCCCATATAACCGGTATTGGAGAAGCTGGCGTTCAAGGCCTGCAAGGAATTGACCTCGGGTCCGTCACCCCGCCCCCGCAGCCAACCGATCAGCCACCCCAGCCCATAGACCAGCAGCATCGAACCAAGAAAGGCGCCGATGAAGGACAGATTGAAAATGTCGGCCAGCGGTTGGCGGGCCATGGACAAGAACAGCACCGCCGGCAGCGCGAACCAATAGACGAAGGCGGACAACGCGCTTGAGGCTTCCTGCCCCAGCACCGTGCGCCCCCCCCAATAGCCGGCGATGACGATGGCGAAGACCGGCAGGGCAACGTCGAAAACCACCTGCATCAGCCTAACCTTTTGCCATTGACGCCAATCTTGCCTCGGATACCCGTTCGACCAGATGAATGATCGAACGATAAGGGATGCCGGCGTGGTCGGCCAGACCGATTTCACAGGTGCGATTGGCGGAAAATCCCTCGGAGCAGTCCTTGGGCACCGTCAACTTGCGCAAAGCATGGGCATTCAGTTCCGGCGTGGTGAAACCCTTGTCGCCGGCAAAGCCGCAGCAGCCGACATTATCCGGCACCACCACGGTTTCGGCGCACGCCCTGGCCACCGCCAACAGCTTGTCCTCCAACCCCATCTTGCGCACCGAACAGGGGATATGCAGCAAGACCGGCCCCTTGATCGGCCGCAGGGCCAGACGGGGCAGAATCAAATCATGCAATGCCTCGACCGCGTCGAGGATGGGCAGGAAGGCTTTCAGGCGCAAGGAACAGGTGGCGGTATCCATCACCACCGGCAAGCGGCCGTTGTCGCTGGCGCGATTAAGGGCGGCGGCCATCTCCGCCGCCTTGGTATCGGCGATGTCGCGCATCCCCTTGCTGTCCCACGGCTGACCACAGCACAGATTGCTCAAGCCATCGGGGATGACGACGGTAAAGCCGGCCTTTTTCAGCAAAGCCTCGGTGGCATCGGGCAGACAGGCCTTGACCGGATCATCCAACGCCGGCCCCATGACGCGGGCGGCACAAGACGGCACATAGACCACCGCCTCGCCGGCGCCGCCCCCGGCCAGCTTGGGCTGGGCCATGGTCGGCAGACGACGGCGATTGCGGGCGGTGCCGGCGACGGTATCGACCATGGCCGCCGCCGCCAGTCCCAGCTTGGTCGCCCCCATCAACACCCCATAATGGCCGGCGCTCAACGCGCCCAGCCGATGGGCAAAGGCACCATGCTTGCGGCCGCGCAGGGCCTTGATCAAGGCCCCGGTTTCGATACCGACCGGACAGGCGGTCGCGCACAACCCGCAGGCGGCACAGGTCTCTAGCCCCTGGTAATCATATAAGCCGCCGATTTCATCGCGGCGCGCACGATCACCGCTTGCATCGGCGCGCGCCATCTCGCGCCAGCCGACGATGCGTTGGCGCGGCGACAGGGTCAGGCCATGGCTGGGGCACATCCGCTCGCAAAAACCGCATTCGATGCAGGTATCGACCAGGGCGTCGGCCGCCGGCAGCGGCTTGAGATTTTTCAGATGCGCCTGGGAATCGCGGTCCAAGACGACGCCGGGATTCAACAGCCCTGCCGGATCAAGCAAATGCTTGATCTCCCACATCAGATTGGTGGCGTCCCGACCCCATTCCATTTCAACGAAAGGCGCCATGTTGCGGCCGGTTCCATGCTCAGCCTTCAGCGATCCGTCGTATTTTTCCACCACCAAGGTGGCGACGTCGTCCATGAAGGCGCCATAGCGCCGCACTTCCGTCTCGGCGCCGAAATCCTGGGTGAAAACGAAATGCAGATTGCCTTCCAGGGCATGGCCGAAAATGATCGCCTCGGCATAGCCGTGCCGGGCGAACAGGCTTTGCAGATCAATGGCGGCCGCGGCCAAATCGTCGATGCGAAAGGCAACGTCCTCGATGATCACCGTGGTGCCGACGGGACGCACCGCCCCCACCGCCGGGAACAATCCCTTGCGGATCTTCCACAGCTTGGCCCCCTCGGCCGCGTCGCTGGTAAAGACGACCCCGCCAAGAGTGGCGACCTCCCCCAGGCCGGCGGTGATGGCGGCGATATTGGCGGTAACGGCGGCGGCGCTCTCGCCCCGGCTTTCCACCAGCAAAGCGGTGGCGGCGGCCGGCAACGCGGCCAGACCGGCCGGCATCCCCGGCTTGTCTTGCACGCACGCCAAGGCGGCGCGGTCCATCAGTTCCACCGCCGAAACCGGGGTGGATTTCAGCAAGGCCACCGCCCGGCAGGCTTCGGCCATATCCGGAAACAAGATCAAGGCATTGGCGCGGTGGGCGTGATCGGGCACGGTGTCGTAGGTGATCTCGGCGATAAAGCCCAGCGTGCCTTCCGACCCGATCATCAGGTGCTGCAAGATATCCACGGGATCGGTGAAATCGATCAGGGCATTCAAACTGTAGCCGGTGGTGTTCTTGATGGCGAATTTGCGGGCAATCCGCGCCGCCAACACCGTGTCGGCACGGGCGCGGGCGCCCAATGCCGCCAAAGTGTCGAGCATGGGGGCATGGCTGGCGCGAAAGGCCGACACCGACGCCGCGTCGCCGGTATCGACCAAGGTGCCATCGGCTAAAATAAGCCGCATGGACACCAGCGTGCGATACGAGTTTTGCGCCGTGCCGCAGCACATGCCGCTGGCGTTGTTGGCGGCGATGCCGCCGATCTTGGCGGCATCGATAGAGGCCGGATCGGGACCGATCTTGCGGCCGAAAGCGGCCAACCGGCGGTTGGCCTCGGCGCCAATGATTCCGGGTTGCAGGCGGATACGGGCGCCATCATCCTCGACCACCGCCCCGCCCCACCCGTCACCGAGCAGCAGCAACACCGAATCGGTCACCGCCTGCCCCGACAAGCTGGTGCCGGCGGCGCGAAAGGTGACCGGGGCACCGATTTCGGCGCAGACGGCCAGCACCGCCTGAACCTCAGCCTCGCTATCGGCCTTGACCACCAGCTTGGGAACCAGCCGATAAAAGCTGGCATCGGTGCCATAGGCCAACAGCCGCAACGGATCATCGATCAGCCGCGCGGACGCGATCAGGGGGGCAAGACGGTTCTTGATCATGATTGCAGCACCAGCACGATCAGTTGCTTGGGGCCATGGACGCCATAAGCCAGGGTCTGTTCGATATCAGCGGTCTTGGACGGCCCCGAGATCAGCAAGACATTGGTCGGCATGGTTGCCGCCCAGTTCTGCGCCGTCATCATTTCGGCCAGGGTATCGGCGATATCGGCTTGGTTCAGCAACGCCACATGAATGGGCGGCAGCAGCGACAACAGGCGCGGTTCATCCACATCCGGCCACAACACCAGCGTGCCGGTCTCGGCGATGGCGCCGCGCGTTGTCGTCACCGCCGCGTCGATGCCATCGACCAACAGCTCTTTCAAATCCTCGACCGGACGGTCATAGGCGAGTATTTCGGGCCAATCCACCCCCAGATGCGGGGCCGCCATCACCTTATTGACCCCCTTGGCCGACAAGATCGCCCGCAAACGCTCGCGCCATTGATCGGCGGCGACTTCGTACACTTCGCCGTGCACCGCTTCCAACATGATGCGAAAGCGTTCCAGCCGGTTGCCGAAACGCGGCGGCTGCCAATCGGGGTATTCGGGCGGGGCCAGCTGGGGGGCGGCGCGCAGGCGCGACAAGATGGCGGCGCGGGCGTCACTCATGATCGAACCCCTTGTCACGGGCCAGCTGATGCAGGCTTTTGCCGGCGAATTTCGGCTTGGACCGCATTGTTGTCCATTGCTTCAACAGCGGCGCGGCGGCAGGAATGAAATTCCCCAGCAGCGCCAGCGCGCGGGTCGCCAAGGCATAGGCGGCCGGGTTGGCATGCATGGCCGTCCAGCCGCGCCACACGGTGTTTTCCACCACGGAGCCGCCGCCACCGCCGCCCTTGACGGCGGGAGAGGCCGAAGGCTCGGCCGCTTCGGTGCGCAGCCGCACCAAAATGTCGGCAATGGGGATTTGCACCGGACACACCTCGACGCAGGCATTGCACAAGGTCGAGGCATGGGGCAGATCGCCGGCGCAATCCAACCCGGCCAGTTGCGGCGTCAAAATCTTGCCGATGGGACCGGGATAGACCGAGCCATAGGTGTGACCGCCGACGCGGGCATAAACCGGGCAATGGTTCATGCAGGCGCCGCAGCGGATACAGCGCAAGGTGTCGCGCAATTGCGCGTCGGCGTAAACGCGGGAACGGCCGTTATCCAGCAGCACCAGATGCACCTGACGCGGGCCGTCCAGTTCCTCTGTCTTGCGCGAGCCGGTGATCATGTTGACATAGGTGGTGATCGGCTGACCGGTGGCCGAACGCGGCAACAACGCCAGCAACGGCGCCACGTCATCAAGCTTTTCCACCAGCTTTTCAATGCCGGTCACGGCGATATGCAAGGGCGGCAAAGTGGTGGACAGCCGGCCGTTGCCCTCGTTTTCGATCAGCACCAAGGAACCGGTTTCCGCCACCAGGAAATTAGCCCCCGACAGCCCGGCATCGGCGGCGGCGAATTGCTGTCGCAGCACCGTCCGGGCGGCGGCGGTCAGGGCGTCGACATCCTCGGTGTAAGGTTGGTCCTTGATGTTGTCGGTGAACAATTGGGCGATCTCGCCCTTGTCCTTATGGATGCACGGCATGACGATATGGCTGGGGGCCTCGCCCGCCAATTGGATGATGTATTCGCCCAGATCGGATTCCACCGCGGCGATGCCGTGGGCGTGCAGATGGGCGTTGAGGTGCATTTCCTCGGACACCATGGACTTGCCCTTGATCACCCGCTTGGCGTCATGGGCGGTCAGGATTTCCAAGACGATGCGGTTGGCGTCCGCGGTGGTTTCCGCCCAATGGACATGAATGCCATTGGCGGTGGCCTTGCGTTCGAATTCCTCCAACAGATCGGGGAGACGGGCCAGGGCGCGGGCCTTGATGGCGGCGCCGCGGGCCCGCAATTTGGTCCAATCGCCCTGATCGGCGAATTGCACGGCGCGCTTGGCCATCAATCCATCCATGGCGCGGCGGAAATTACGGCGCAGTTGCGGATTGTTCAGCGCGTCATGGGCGCGATGGGCGAAATCAGCGGCCATGGCAACGCTCCAGCAGGAATTCGGCCAGATGCTGGGCCTGCGTGGTCTTGCCGGCCTTGTCCAGCGCCCCGCCGATATTCATCAGGCAGCCGCAATCGCCCGAGACCACGCGGCTGGCCCCGGTTTCGCCGATGGCGGCGATCTTGTCGGCGACCATGGCGGCCGAGATCTCGGGTTGGCGCACCGCGAAAGTGCCGCCGAAGCCGCAGCATTCTTTTTCCCGTGGGTTTTCCACCACGGTGACGTTGGCCAGCCCGGCCAGCAGCCGCTTGGGCTCGTCCACCACCCCCATCTCGCGCATGGAATGGCACGAACCATGCCAGGTCACCGTCACCTTCTCGCCCTTGTCCACCAGCTTTTGTTCGAAGCCAAGGACATGGACCAGGAACCACGACAATTCATAGACCCGGTTGGCGAAAGCGACGGCGCGGTCATGGTCGCGATCGCCCTTGAACAGATCGGGGTAATGCACCCGCATCATGCCGGCGCACGATCCCGACGGCACGACGATCGGCCAATCCTGGGGAAAGGCGTCGAGCTGGGCGCGGGCAACCTCACGCGCCTGATTTCGGTGACCGGAATTATAGGCAGGCTGACCACAACAGCTTTGTCCCTGCGGGAACACCACCCGCAGGCCTTCGCGCTTTAACAATTCCATCCCGGCCAGACCGGCCTGGGGAAAGAACAAATCGATCAGGCAGGTGCCAAAATAATAGACGATGTTCGGCATCGCGGCGGGCGGCGTGACGGTGGCAGGCATGCGGACGTTCCCAAGACGGTGGCGAGCCGTCTGCGCGGCCCCGATTTGGTAATACCACTTGGCCGAGTTCATGCCTATGGAAAATAACAGATACAACCAATACACGCCATCCGTATGGATTGCGTACATGCGCGTTCAATCATAGAAACAACAACCATTGATTTTACCGCAGACGCGAAATCAGCTAATCGGCCACATCGGGGATAAACCATGCGCATCCTTCACTCTACCGCCGCCGCCCTGGCCCTGACCATCGCCGCGCCCGGCGCCAGCCACGCCCAATGGTATGTCGGGGTGGATGGCGGCGCCAATGTCTTGGAAGATTCCAATGTCTCCGATCAAACCGGCAGCACCACCTCGGTCGGCAGCAAGACCGGTTATGTCATTCAGATGCAGGGGGGCTATGATTTTGGCGGCCCGAAGGCGGAATTCGAGATCGGCTATCGCAATAGCGGCCTGGCCAACATCGCCGAAATCAACAACGTTGGCGGCCACAGTTCGTCCCTGTCGTTCATGACCAACGGCATTTACGAATTCATGCCCAAGGCCTCGTGGCATCCGTTCATCGGCGCCGGCATCGGCATGGCCCGAATCTCCGCCCGCTGGGAGGAAAACAACAGCACCGCGGTCAAGGATTCCGACTGGCAATTCGCCTATCAGGCCATGGCCGGCATCAGCTATGACCTGACCAAGAATTGGGCGGCGAAAGCGCAATACCGCTATTTCGCCACCCTGGACCCGGAATTCACTACGGCGAACGGCGATTACAACCTCACCGCCGAGAACCACAACCACGCGTTTCTGCTTGGGCTTACCTATACCTTCGGCTCGACGACGCCCAAAGCGGTTCAGGCCACCCCGGCGGCCAGAACCGCCATGGCCAACGCCCCCTCGCGGGTTTTCGCGCCGCAAACGAAGCGGGCGGAATGACAGAAGGTGGCGTCGGCGACACCACAGACCGACGCCAATTCCTGCTCGCGCAGACCGCCCCAAGCATCGGGCAGCGGCTTTTTCTGGGCGAACGAGCCACGCTCGGGCGGGACGGCCGACACCGTCCAATCCTTGCCGGCCGGACGGATGACGTAGAGCGCCTGGGTCAGGTTGAGATCAAACACCGCTTCTTCCCACGGCAAGCGGCTTTCCAGCACGATGATGCGCGGATCATCGGCCTGGGCGGCGGCTTCGGCGACGCCGTCTTGGGCCACGGCGGCGGCGAAGGCGTGGGCGATGGAACGGGCCAACACCGCCTCGGCGACCGTCACCGCCTGATAATAGGCGGCATTCTCGTCACTGTCGGTTTCGACAAAGCTCGGATTCCAGGTTTCCAGCAAGGCCGAGAAATGGCCCGGATGACGGTCCATGACACCATTGTCCATCAGGTCGATATCGCGCAATAAGCCCTGATCCAGCTTGGCCCAGACCGTATCAATCTGCCCCGGCGTCGCCTGCGGCTGCACATGAACGATGGCGGCGCGGCCATAATCGCGCCAGATCAGCCCGGCCGAGGAAAACGGTTCGCCCGAATCGCGCAACGGCTTGTCGCGCATGTGGTGGTCATAGCGGCCCGCCGCCGGATTGAAAATGCCGCCGACATCGAACACCACCTGGGCCGCGTCCCACACCGCCGCCTCACGCGAACGGGTCAGGCTGACCGCGCCGTCCGTCGCCGCCTTGAGAATGGCAAAGGCGAAGACGTCGTCGGCGTGAAAACTGCCGCTATGGGTAGCCGCGAGAAGCATGGAAGCGTCCTTTCAAAACAAATCCGCCGGGCAAAACAAATCCGCCGGGCTTTAAGGCCCGGCGGACAGGATAAACGCAAGCAAAAAGATCAGTGATTGGACGCGGCAGCCGCCCCGATGCCGGTCTGCGACCGCACATATTGATCGTCAAAGGCGGCGATTTCAGCCTTGGCCTGTTCCGAACGGTCCAGTTTGGAAACGACGAAGGTGACCAGGAAAGCCAATGTCATCGAGAACAAGGCCGGATGTTCATAGGGGAAAATCGGCGCCGGCTTTTCCAGCACCACCACCCACACCGCCTTGGACAAGATGACCATGGTCACCGCCGAGATCAGCCCGGTCAGGCCACCCCACAGGGCGCCCTTGGTGGTCAACCCCTTCCAGTACATGGACAGAATCAGGATGGGGAAATTGGCCGACGCGGCGATGCCGAAGGTCAGACCAACCAGGAAGGCGACGTTTTGCTTTTCGAACATGATGCCCAGCACCACGCCCAACGCCCCCAGAACCAGCGAGGCCCACTTGGAAACCCGGAGCTCTTCTTGTTCCGAACACTGGCCCTTCTTGATGACACGGGCATAAATGTCGTGGGAAATGGCCGAGGCCCCGGCCAAGGCCAAGCCCGACACCACCGCCAAGATGGTGGCGAAGGCCACCGCCGACAAGAAGCCGAGGAACAGGTTGCCGCCCAAGGCCTTGGACAGATGCATGATCGGCATGTTGCCGCCGCCCAGCAGCTTGCCGCCGACCTGACCGCCTTCGAAGAATTGCGGATCGGTGCCGACGATGGTGATGGCGGCCATCCCCAAGACGCAGACCAAGAGGAAGAAAAAGCCGATGATCCCCGAAGCGACGAACACGCTTTTACGGGCTTCGCGGGCATTGGGAACGGTGAAGAAGCGCATCATGATGTGCGGCAACGCGGCGGTGCCGAACACCAGGCCCAGCGACATGGACACCGCCGACACCGGATCGGCCATCATGGTGCCGGGGCCCATGATCTTGACCCCTTCCTTGTGCGAGGCCATGGCGCTTTGCGCCATCGCTTCCAGGCTGAAGCCAAAATGGCTGAGCGCCAGCAGGGTCAGCACGATGCCGCCGCCCAGCATCAGACAGGCCTTGATGATCTGCACCCAGGTGGTGGCGATCATGCCGCCAAAGGTGACATAGACCACCATCAGCACGCCGACCATGACCACCGCCACGGCGTAATCCAGGCCGAACAGCAGCTTGATCAACTGACCGGCGCCGACCATTTGCACGATCAGATAGAAACACACCACCGCCAACGACCCCAGCGCGGCGAAAGTGCGGATCTTGGACTGGTCCAAACGATAAGAGGCGATGTCGGCGAAGGTGAAGCGGCCCAAATTGCGCAGCCGCTCGGCCATCAGGAACAAGATGATCGGCCAGCCGACGAAAAAGCTGATGGTGTAGATGAAGCCGTCGAAGCCCTTGGCGAAAACCAGCGACGACAGCCCCAGCAAGGTCGCCGCCGACATGTAATCGCCGGCAATGGCCAGACCGTTCTGAAAGCCGGTGATGCCGCCGCCGGCAGTATAGAAATCGCTGGCCGAACGGGTGCGGGTGGCCGCCCAATAGGTGATGCCCAGGGTCAGCAGGACAAAGACCAGGAACATGCCGATGGCCGACAGGTTGATGGGCTGCTTTTCCACCACGCCCAAATCACCGCCAGCGGCCAAGGCCGGAGCGGCGATCAACACGGCGGCGGCCATCACGGCCGAAATCCTTGCCACGGGACGGATCATTTCAGCGTCTCCCGCACGATGTCGTTGTTCAACTGCTCGAACGGGCCATTGGCGAAATGGGAATACACCCCGGTCAGCAGCCACGAGATGATGATGATCGCGGCGCCGATGGGGGCGCCAATGGTCAGCGCGCCGCCTTCGGTCAGCGGAACCGCCAGAATCTGCGGGGCGAACGCCACCACCATCATGAAGCAATAATATGCGCCCAAGACGAGAGCGGACAGCAGCGCCGCCAAACGGCCACGCCGCCTCACCAATTCGGCGAATTTCGGGTTTCCCCGTACCTTTTCGTAGATGGGATCGGACATGGCCCCTCCGGTTCGATGTGCTTGGCGGCAAGACAGCCCGCCGCGTTGATCGCGCCTGGGTAGCAAAGGAGCATTGCGAAACTTTGCCCGAATCGTGACGGATTATTGCAAATGCATTTATTGCATACGCCGACAAATCACCCCGCCTCAACCAAAAGTATGAGACTGATAAGCCATAAATATAGTTTTATATTTCGAAGATCGTATCACTATGGAATAGCGTGAAAGCACAGACCAAAAAGAAAGACAGACCGGCCACATGTGTTAACTTATTAAACAAGCGATAGATGGAATGAAAACGAAGTTCATCACATTGCTGTGCCTATTTTTTTTGGCATTCACCCCAACATCTTGGGGGATCGCAGCCGAAGCGCTGCGTGTCGGCGTCGTGCCGCAATTCGATTCCCGCCATCTCAGCGCCATCTGGACGCCGGTGCTGGAACGACTGGGCCGAGATACCGGATTAGCCTTCCAGTTGGACATCCCCCCCAGCATTCCGGCCTTCGAGAAAAATCTGGATGCCGGTCAATACGATCTTGCTTATATGAATCCCTATCACTTCGCCATCGCCCATAAGCGCCAAGGCTATGAAGCGCTGGTTCGCGATCTGGCCGGCGATTTCTCCGCCATCATCGTCGTTGCGCGGGATTCACCGATTACCTCCGTCGCCATGCTGGCCGGCAAGACCGTGGCCTTTCCGTCGCCCAACGCCCTGGCGGCGCTGTTGCCGCGGGCGGATTTCGCCCGCACCTTCCACATCGCCGTCACCGAGAAATACACAAAAACCCATTCCTCGGCTTACCTGAGCGTGGCCTTGGGCGAAGCCGATGCCGGCGGCGGCGCGCGATCCACTTTTGAAGTGCTCGACCCGCAGATCAAAAGCCGCTTGCGGATCGTGTACGAGAGCCGCCATTTCCCGCCCCATCCTTTGGCCGCGCATCCGCGCGTGCCCCCCACGCTTCGCCAACAGATCACCCTGGCCTTTTTAGCCTTGGCGACGGAGCCGTCAGGGGCGGAATTGCTGGCGGAAATCCCCATGAAACACGCAGGTCCAGCTCAATCCGGCGATTATGCCGCATTGACCGGTCTGGATCTGCAAGCCTTCCGCATCGACCAATGAACGCGCGCATCAGACTTCTGCTCCCCTTCATGGTGCTGCTGACGGCGGTGCTGGGGATCATGCATTTCGTCATCTTCGATATGCTCAAGCAACGGCTGATCGCCGACAAGCTGCACTCGGAACAACAGGCCTTGGCCATGGTCTCCCTGGCCATCGCCCCCGATCTGCTGAGCGGCGACATGGCCAAAATCTACGATACCTTGAACGATGTTTGGGCCGAGCGCTTATGGTGGCGGTCCATGACCCTTGAGCGCGCCGATGGCCGCTTGCTGTTCCCGTTGCATCGCCCGGTTCTGATGGGCGGCCTCACCAAGCTAAGCAGCCCGGTCCGGGTTGATCGCCGTGACCTGGCGGTCCTGACCATACACAGCGACATCCCGGCCACCATCGCCGACAGCCTTGGCATCATGGCGCAGATGGAAATTATCGTCATCCTACTGCTGTTGGCCGGCGCCGCCCTGGTGGTCCATTTGCAGGGCCGTTGGCTGCTGACCCCATTGGCCGGCCTGGCCCGTGCCGCCTTTGCCCTGTCGCAAGGCAGCACCACCATCACCCTGCCCCGCGCCTCGGGCGAGGTTGGCGTGGTGGTCACCGCCTTCACCGACATGATGCGCGCGGTATCTTCCCGCGAAGCGGCGTTACGGCACAGCGAATCGCGACTTGCCGCGGTCATCGACAGTTCAGGTGAAGCGGTCATCACCTTGAATGCCAACACCGTCATCATCTCGTGCAACAAGGCGGCGGAAAATATCTTCGGCTATGAACAACGCGAAGTGGCCGGTTTGCCGTTGTCTCAATTGCTGCCGCATCACCCTTGCACCCCGACCAGCGCCGAGGGCTGCGAGACCATCGGCCACAAAGTCGATGGGTCGGATGTGGCGCTGTGGCTGATCCTGACCGAGATCACCGTGGCCGATGGTCGCCTGTTCGTCGCCACCATCAGCGACATCACCTCGCGCAAACAGGCCGAGGCGGAATTGCGTGAAAGCGAAAGCCGCTTTCGCGATCTGGCCGGCTCGGCCTCGGATTGGTTTTGGGAAACCGATGACGAACATCGTCTGACCTTCGTCTCGGAACGCCTGGGGGCGGTTTTGGGGGTCAAGCCCTCGGCCATCATCGGTTTCTCCTATATGGATTTGGGACTGGCCGACGCCGAACCCGGGCTGGTGCAGTCCCATCTTGACGATCTGGCGTCATGCCGGCCGTTCCGCGACGTCGTCTTTCCGGTCGGCCCGCTGGGCGGCAAGGATGGTCGCTTCATCCGGATCAGCGGCCTGCCTTTGTTCGATAACGACGGCTGCTTTCTCGGCTATCGCGGTGTCGGCGCCGACATCACCCGCGAAGTCATCGCCGAACGCCAGGCCAAGGAAGCCCGCCAGCGTCTGGCCGACGCCATCGAAAGCATCAATGACAGCATCGCCGTCTATGACGCCGAGGATCGGCTGGTGCTTTTTAACCAGGAATGTCGGCGGGTTTTTTCCGGCATGCTTGATTCCTTGAAACTGGGAATGACCTTCGAACAGATCATCTCGGCCTCGGCGACCATCAAGCAATTCGACCAAGACGGCGTTCCCACCGAGGAATGGCGACAGAACCGTCTGGCTGTTCACCGTGCCGCCACCGGCGAACCCACCATGCAGCATCTGTCCGATGGCCGTTGGCTCTTGTCGCGGGAATACCGTACCGCCGATGGCGGCGTCGTCGCCGTGCGCACCGACATCACCTTGTTGAAACAGCGCGAAGAAGCGCTCGACACATTGCAACGGCGCTATCAGCTGATCCTGGATGCCGCCGGCGACGGCATCATCGGTCTTGATGCCCAGGGCCTGATCAGTTTCGCCAACCGCGCCGCCTGCGATCTGTTGGGAATCGGCGATGAAACCATTGTCGGCCACAACTATCACACCCTGATCGACCCGGAATCGGCCAACGATTCCGGCAATGCCGTCCGTCGCGCCTATACCCTCGGGCTGGCGGAAAAGGTCGAGGATGCATTATTCCGCCATGGCGACGGCCGCGCCCTCCAGGTGGAATATCTGGTCGCGCCGATCTTGGAACAACACAACGTCGTCGGCGCCGTGGTGGTGTTTCGCGATGTCAGCCTGCGCCGTCTATACGAACAGACCTTGGCCGACCAGCAGCAATTGCTTGAACAGCAAGTGGCCGAACGCACCGCCGCGCTGAGTGCGTCACAGCAGCGCCTGAGGGGGATCTCGGACAATCTGTTCGAAGGGGTGCTGGTGGTCGATGAGGCGGGTCAGATTTCCTTTGCCAACAATTCCGCCCGCGGCCTGCTGCAATGCCCCCACGCCCAAGGGCTCGCCCTTGACCAGGTGATGCGCCTGGGCGTCGGCACCGACCTTATCGGCTTCACCCGCGCTTGCTGGCCCAAGGTCATCGCCGACGGCAAGCCCAACCACGACGACGACGCCCGTTTCGTCACCGCCGCCGGCACGACGCTGAACGTGGCGTTTGGCTGTTCGCCGCTGATCGAACAAGGCCGTTGCGTCGGCGCCATCATCTCGTTCCGCGACATCGGTCAGTTAAAGAATGCCCAGCAAGAAGCGCTGCAATCGTCGCGCCTGGCCAGCGTCGGTCAATTGGCCGCCGGCATCGCCCATGAAATCAACACGCCGATCCAATATGTCGGCGACAACCTTCGCTTTGTCCGCGACGCCATCGGCGATATGGCCAACGTGTTGGCCATGGCCCGCACCCTGGCGCACAGCAGCGACAGCGGCAATTGCCAGGATTTCGAAACCGCGTATGCCGCCGCCGATATCGATTATCTCAAGGATGAACTGCCGACCGCCATCGACCAATCCCTCGACGGTGTCGCCCAGGTATCGCGCATCGTCTTGTCCATGAAGGAATTTTCCCATCCGGGCAGTTCCCACAAAAGCATGACCGATATCAACCGGGCGCTGGACAGCACCCTCACCGTCAGCCGCAACACCTGGAAACAGGTGGCCACCATCGAAACCGATTTCGCCGCCGATCTGCCGCCGGTTCAGTGCCATGCCGGCGAAATCAATCAGGTTTTCCTCAACCTGATCACCAACGCCGCCCATGCCATCGAAGCGTCGGGCAAGCCTCTGCCGGGACGCATCGCCATCACCACGCGAAAAGATCGAGACAACGTCCGCATCAGCATCCAAGATAGCGGCACAGGCATCTCAAGCGCCATCAAAGAGAAGATTTTTGACCCATTCTTTACAACCAAATCGGTCGGCAAAGGTACCGGCCAAGGCTTGGCCATCTGCCTGGATGTGATCAAGATCAAACATGGCGGCCGTCTGGACGTGAACGGCAACGAAGGCAATGGCGCTGAATTCGTCATCACCCTTCCCATCGATGGCTCCGCCGAGGCAAGCGCCAATGACTGACAAGACCCGCATCTGTTTCGTCGATGACGAGCCCAATATCCTGCAAGGCCTGAAACGCTTCATGCGGCCCATGGCCGACGAGTGGGAGATGGAGTTTCATCTCAGCGGCGATGCCGCCCTGTTTTCCATGATTCAAAATGGTCCCTTCGATGTCGTGGTCAGCGACATGCGCATGCCCGGAATGGATGGCGCCGCCTTGCTGACCCGCATCCGACAAGACTACCCCCAGACCGTCCGGGTCATCTTGTCGGGCTATGCCGACAATGAATCGATTTTGCGCACCATTGGCCCCGCCCATTCCTATCTGGCCAAGCCCTGCAACGGCGAAACCCTGCGCGCCGCCATCCGCCAGCCCTTGGCCCTGCGCCGTCTCTTGTCGTCCGATGTCATGCGCCGCGCCTTGGGCGGACTTGAATCCCTTCCCAGCCTGCCCGATCTGTTCATTCGCCTGGACCGGGAACTGCACGCCGCCAATTCCTCCACCGCCTCTGTCGCCCGCATCATCGGTTCAGACACCGCCATGAGCGCGGAAATCCTGAAACTGACCAATTCCGCCTATTTCGGCATCGGCCAACCGGTCAACTCGGTGTTGCAGGCGGTGCGCACCTTGGGATTGGAAACCATCCAGACGGTGATCCTTAAGACCGCCATCTTCCGGCGTTTTTCCGGCAGCGCCCAGGTCGCGCCGTTTCTCGACGGCCTTAATCGGCATGGACTGGCCTTGACGCGGCTGGCAAAGGCCATCGCCCTTTCCATCGGCAGCTCCACCACCATTGCCGAAGCCGCCGGTTGCGCCGCCCTGTTATCCAATATCGGCGCCCTGGTGCTGCTGGATTGTCACGGCGCCGATTATCCGCGGATGCTGGGGCAGGTGAACGCCGATGTCCCGGTCCATCAGGCCGAAATCAATGCTTATGGCGTCCATCACGGTCACGTTGGCGCCTATTTGCTGGGATTGTGGGGCTTCGCCGACCGGGTGGTCGAAGCGGTGGCCCATGCCCCCGCCCCAAGTCAGGCCGGGCGTTACGACAACGACCTGCTGACCATCGTCCATCTGGCCCGCAGCCTGGGGCCGGCCTTCCCCCCCTTGCCGCAAAACGTCCACGACGTCCGCCACCTGGACAGCGAATATCTCAGCCGAACCGGGCTGGTGGCGCACTTGCCCAAACTGACCGAACTGGCCCAAAACATTGCCGCCGAGGTGTCCCCATGAGCGAACGCGTCCTCTTGATCGACGATGACGCCAACTTGCTGTCGGCCTTGCAGCGGCAGTTGCGCAAGCAATTCAACCTGACCACCGCCGAAGGGGGGGCGGCGGCGCTGGATGAAATCAAACGGGCCGCGGCCGACAATGCCCCGTTTGCCGTCGCTCTTTCCGACATGCGCATGCCCGGCATGGACGGGATCGAAACTCTGAGCCGAATCCGCCAGTCCTCGCCCGATACCGTCCGCATGATGCTGACCGGCAACGCCGATCAGCAAACCGCCATCGACGCCATCAACCTTGGCAACATCTTTCGTTTTTTCACCAAGCCGTGTCCGGCCGAAACCTTGGCGTTGGGCCTGCAAGCCGGCATTGATCAGTACCGCCTGATCACCGCCGAACGGGAATTGCTGGAAAAGACCCTGGCCGGCAGCGTCAAATTGCTGGTCGACGTGGTGTCCATGAACGACCCGGTGGCCTCGGCACAAAGCAATCGCCTGCGCCAATGGGTGCGGAAGCTGACGCAGGAATTGAACCTGCCGGCGCGCTGGCAATTGGACATCGCCGCCGCCCTGGTGCCCATCGGGCTGGTTTCAATTCCGCCTGAATTGATTACCAAGCAGCGCGACGGCGCCCCTCTGAGCCCCGACGAAGCCGCCTTGTTCGAACGTGCGCCGGAAGCGGCGCGCAACCTGATCGCCAATATTCCGCGTCTTAGCGCCGTCGCCGAAATCGTCTATCTGCAAGACCGCAATTATGACGGCACCGGCTTTCCGTCGGGCGGCCCCAGCGGCGGCATGATCCCGTTGGACGCCCGTATCTTGAAAATTCTCAAGGACCTGTCCGAATTCAGTGGCGGCAACATTCCCAGCCCGGCCGCCTTTGCCGCCTTGGAAAAGAATGAAAAACGCTATGACCCGCTGCTGCTCAAGAAGGTCAAGCAATCGCTCTGCGTCCGCGAAGACCCGCTGGCGGTCACCGTGGTCGAAGTCCCGGTTGCCGCCTTGCGCGCCGGCACGGTGGTCTTGTCCGATATCCGCCTGACCAACGGGCATCTGATCCTGGCCGCCAACACCCAATTGACCGAACCCCAGATCGAACGATTGCGGGCACTGCGCCGCATCTCCAGTTTCATCGAACCGATCAAGGCGCAGGTTTAAGCTTTTCCTTGAGCATCACCGAGGCACGCCAATAGCCCAGACCGTCGCCATCGACGAAATGCACATGGCGGTCGGCGGAAAAGTCACCGACCATGCAGGTCATGGTGGTCGCCGAACTGCGGGCCAGACCGAAATGGATGTGGCCTGCCGCCTCGGCCGTGTTCAACAAAGCCTCGAGACGGCGATCTTCGGCGGCGGTGACGTCCAACACCAGCCGAGGCCCCCCGGCCAGTTTGCGGTAATCGGAACGTTCCGCCACCTTGCGGCGGTAATGTTCGACATCAAGGCCCAGCAGCGTGCCGCCCAGGCGATGAACCACCCCCAGGATGACGCTGCCCAGAACGGCCCGCATCACCCGGGCAAAACGGCGACCGGGCTCGACCACCTTGGCCTCGAGACCAAGCAGGCGGGCACGCGGCAACACCACCGGACGCAAAGCGCCACCATCCCCCAAGGGACCGGCGGCGGCGGTATCGACGATGGCCTGTATATCTCGCAACAATGTCGGCAATGCTTCCCCGCTGGCCTCTACCGGGTCAATGATGACGCACAGCACATGGCCGCGTCGGGGCGCGATCGGCTCCCACCGACACGACAAACCTTCCAGCCCCGGCAACTCACCGGGTTCCAAGGCGATGCGCCAGCGGGGGTCATCCTTCATCCAGCGTTCCGCCATGGCGACGCCCGCCCCCAGGAACTGGCCGAACACATTGGTGTTGCCGAAATCGTGCAGGGCCGCCAGAACCTGGTGACCGTGCTGGTTCAAGGCCGAAACCGGCACCATGCCAACCCGCAACGGCACCGCCATTTCGTGCAAGGCCCAGTGCCCCAAGGCCGCTAAACCGATCCGGGCGGCATCGACGCAATCGGGTGGAATCACCGCCACCGCCCCGTCCCCGCCGAACTGACAGGCGGCGGGAGCGCCGGGACGGCCGGCGATGGCGGCCAAAACCGCCACCGCCGCCCCGGCGACAAAATTGACATCACGATCCCGCCCGGCTTGGGCCAACGCCGTGCTGCCCTCGACATCGGCGGCAGCCACCCACCAATCACCGCCCAAACAAGCGTAATTGGCCGCATTCAAGCCATCGGCGGCGAAATCGTGAATACTGGGAAGCATCAGCCGAGAACGGCGATGGCGGCGGCGTAATCGGGTTCTTCGCCGATTTCACCCACCAACTGGCTGTGTTTGACCACGCCATCGGCGCCAATGACGATAACCGCCCGAGCCAGCAAGCCGGCCAGCGGACCGCTGGTGATGGTCAAGCCATAACGGGTGCCGAAATCCTTGTCGCGCATATCCGAGGCCGAGACGACATTTTCCAATCCCTCGGCACCGCAAAACCGCTTGTGGGCGAAGGGCAAATCAGCGCTGGCGCACAGCACCACGGTATTGGCCAGCTTGGCAGCCTCGGCGTTGAATTTCCGCACCGAGGTGGCGCAGGTCGGCGTATCGACGCTGGGGAAGACCGACAAGACCACGTTCTTGCCAGTGTAATCGGCCAGGGTCACATCCCCCAGATCGGTGCGGGTCAGGCGGAAGTCAGGGGCCTGAGCGCCCACTGCCGGGATTTCGCCAGCGGTGGAAACAGGGTTGCCCTTCAAGGTGACGGTGGCCATGGCGTGTCCTTACGCTTGGGGATGGGTTGCCCCCATGTGGGGATGACATCCTCGCCGAACAAGGCGGGCCGGCAAGCCGACCCGCCCTTTTTCGCCAAATCCCGCTCATGGAAACCGATCAGCGGGGCTGAGCATTGCTCAGAATTTAACCGAACCGCGCATCCAGAACGTGCGCCCCGGCTCGTTAACCCGGACATTATCGTTATAGGCCGCAAGGTCGGCGCCGGACCAGGCGCCGGTCTTGCTGATATGTTCGGCATAGGTCTTGTCGAAGATATTGTCGACGCCGCCGGTCAAGGTGACGGCATCGTTCAGACGCCAGCCGCCATTGAGCGAGAACACGGCGAAGCCGCCGGTCTCGCCGATATCTTGGCCAATGACGCTGCCCCAACCGTTATTCGTGCGATGCTGACCGGCAACGGCGCGCAAATGCAGGCCGCCCATGAACTCACCATCGTCATACTTGACCGCCACCGACGTATCCAACGGCGGAGTCTGCGCCAAGGCGACATTGTCGGTCAGATTATTGCCGTGAACATAGGCAGCGGTGGCTTCGACGCTCCACGACGGCTGGAACTGATAGGCGATGTCGCCTTCGCCGCCCCACCGCCGGGCCTCGACGCTTTTGGCGTCACTGCTGGCCACCAGGATAAAATCATCGGTATAGGCATAAAACAGCGAGGCCGAGGCCCGCCATGGGCCTTGCTTGAACAAAGCGCCGATATCCAATTGTTCGGTCTTTTCCGTCGCCAGCTTAAAGGTGCGATCACTGCTGGTAACCTTGTTGCGTTCCCAGAAATCCGGGGCGCGTTCCACATGCCCCAGGCTGGCGAAGGTGGTCAGCGGCAAGCCGACATCGACGTTGCGTTCATAGCGGACAAAACCGGAATGCAAAGTGCGATCGTCGGTCAGATTGGGCTGAACATTGTGACGGGTGGCCTCGACACGGGTCAGGCGATAGCCGCCCACCACCCGATCCGCGGCCGACAATTCCCGCGTGACTTCGCCGAAACCGGAATAGGTGTCGAACGAAATGTCGCGAACCCGCGCCTTGCTGTCCAAGCTGACGCCGTTGCGATATTCGGCCAGGCTCTGGGTCCGCCCGGTATGCTCGTCGTGATTATAATCGATACCAAGACTGATCAGCGTCTGGGCATCGGGGGTCAGCTCGGCCATGGCCTTGCCGCCTTGCATCAGGTGATCCACCTGCGACGCTGCCGTCATCGTCCCCATGCCGCCAAGGTTATAGCGCATGGAATAGATATCCATGACGTGATCGACGTAATTGTGATAGGCGAGGAACTTCACCTTGGCCAACAACGGCGAGATATTGGTCTTGGAAAATTCCAGATTGACGCCCTCGCGGTCAAACTGGGTGCCGTCCATCATCTTGCCCGGCATGGCCGCCTGCGCCTGGCTTTTATCAAAGCTGAATTGCAGCAAGGTGTCGGCATCGGGGGTCCAGCCGACCATGGCGGTGCCGCTCTGACGCCAATAACGGCTGTGCAGGGCGTCACCGTTACCGTCTCGATAATCATCCGATGACGAATGGGTGGCGATGGCGCGCAAGAATCCCTCCTTGGCCCCCCCCTGGGCGTCGATCACCTCGTCATTGCGGTCATGGCTGCCATACAGAGCCGAAGCACTGCCCCTTAACGTCGGCGTGTCGAATTTCGGCGGTTCGCGTTCGATCAGAATGGTGCCCAAGGCGCTGCCGCCATGAACGACGCTTTGCGGGCCTTTGAGTACCGTCAACTTGTCAAAGGAATCGGGGAAGATATAGGCGGTGGGCGGGTCCATACGGTTAGGGCAGCCGCCCAGCAACGGGGCTTCGTCCAGCAACACGTTCAGGCGTGATCCGCCGATGCCGCGCAAGACCGGATCACCGTCGATGCCGCCCTGGCGGGCGACGGAAAAGCCCGGAATATTCTTCAGATAGCCGGCGCCATCGGCCGGCGGAATGGGCGAACGCGGATTGCTGGTGTCGGTTTCGATGACCATGGGCTGTTCCATGGCCGGCGCGGTGACCACCACCTCCTTCAACGTGGTGGTCTTGGCTTTATTGTCATCTTCCGCCTTGGCCTTGGGATCGGCCGCCGGCTCTTCCGCCCAAGCGGCGGAAACGGGCAGGAACAAGGCAAGGGTCAAGGCGGCCGTCGAGGCACGCAAAGCGCGCCGGCCCAGGATATGGGTGCGTTGGGTCACGTCGGAACTCCGAACAAAGGATAGGAGCGCGCCAGCCGTTTCAGCGGCGGCGCGTCAGCGTTGCGATGAGGTTCGGGTCAGACGGAAAATGGGGGCGCGCGGGCGGAAAAGCCCTGTCCGCTGGCTTTGGCTTGCCACGGCAATGCGGGCTGCGCAACGACAAAACCGTGGATGCGCGCCGGTTGCCGCAATGCCGGCGCCTCGGGCGAGGGCAGCAATTGCACCAAAGGCAAACAGGCGGAACAAAACGCACTGGTTTCACCCATCGCCGGCGCGTCGCCTTCGTCAGCGCGGGTCGGTGCGGCAACCATGCCACTGGCGGTACAAACCGCCATGTCGGCAATGGCAATCAGGCGGTCGCTTTGCGCCGCCCGTGCCAGCGGAATGGCGGTGCCCAGGAAGATGTCCAAGGCCAGCAGGGCCAAGCCCAGCCACGCCCCCACGCGCCGCGCCCGCCGCCGCCCGCTCATGGGCGCCAGCTTGCGAATAAAGCGGACAAGCAAGGCGGCACCGCCAACGTCATTTTCACGCCACAAGCATCAAGCGAAGGTTCGAGCAATAGCATCAATTTCCCTGGGGGAAAATATGAATATCGGTCATCCCATGCATCAAGGACCTAGCCCAGCACCCCCTGACGGCGCAGGAAAGTCTCGGCGAAAGCCTGGGCTTGGGCCAGATCATCAAAGACCTCGGTACAGACGATGCCGCCGCCCAAATCAATGCTGAGGCAAAACCGGAATCGTTCCCGTTGATGCGGATAGTGCGGCCGCCCCAGTGACGTGGTGGTGAGCTGACCATAAGTGGTGTGCTGAAATTCGTCGGTAATGCGCAAGCCGCCAGCCACGGGAAGGAACAGCAGAACTTCCCCCCGCATGCCCCGCTAACGCCCCAGCAAGCCGTCGATTTCCGCCTGGGCCATGGCCCGGTCACCGCCATGAATGATCCCCGAGGCGCAATCCATCAGCAATTGCGCCGCTCGTGAAATCGTTCGGCAGCCTTCCTGCAATTGTTCCGGTTCGGCGCCATCGGCGATCAGATGATCAAGCCGGTCCATGCCTTCCAGCAACAAGGCGTTGATTTGACCGATGGTCGCCTCGAACGGCAGCCGAAACTTGCTCGGCACCCGGTCATAGGCCTCGATGGCCAATTGCTTATCGGAAAAGGTCGAATCGGCAAAGTGGGACTTATAGTCCTTGGGAGCCCAGGCCTTGCACTCCTCGATCATGTCCGGCATATCCGGCAGCATGTCGAGCAACATGACGATTTCATTGAAATGGTTCAGGTAATCGGTTGCCAGCAAGGTCTGTGAGCTGATGTTGGTTCCAGCGACCTTGGCCCGATATTCCTCGAATCCAGACAACTCATCCGGCGGGATTTCACTCTCCACCTTGGCCCTCTCCCTGTATTCCCCCGCCCCGTATCCTGGCCTGTTGTCGGTTACAATTCAAGCGCGGCGGTAAGTTAGAGAGATTCTGCTTCAAGCCCGATGATAGGGATGACCGGCGGCGATGGCTTGGGCGCGCCACAATTGCTCCGCCAGCATGGCCCGCACCAGCATATGCGGCCACGTCATTGCCCCAAACGACAGCAACAAGGCGGCACGCTGACGCACCACCTGGCCATGGCCATCGGCGCCGCCGATGACGAAAGCCAGATCAGCGATCCCGTCATCGCGCCAGCGGCCAAGGCGAGTGGCGAAATCGACCGAGCCCATGACCTTGCCGCGCTCGTCCAAGGCCACCACCACAGCCTGGGCCGGGATGGCCGCAAGCAGCAGGTCAGCTTCGCGGGCCATGCGCTCCGGCAGCGGCAACGGCCGCTTTTCCTCGACTTCGCGCAGGGTGATGGGGGCGGCCAAGCGCTTGGAATATTGGTTGAACAAGTCAAGCTCGGGGCCGGGTTTGACCCGGCCCACGGCAGCCAGCCACAGACGCACCGAATGTCAGCCTTGCCGGGCTTCCGGTCGCGCCACGCCCCACATCTTTTCCAGATTGTAGAAAGCGCGCACTTCCGGGCGGAACAGATGGACGATGATATCGCCAGCATCGATCAGCACCCAGTCGCATTGCGGCATGCCCTCGGCGGCCACCGGCTGGCCGGCATGTTTCAGCTTTTCCATCAGGTGTTCGGCCATGGCTCCCACCTGACGGCCGGAATTGCCGGTGGCGATGACCATATGGTCGGCCATGCTGGTTTTACCGCGCAGATCGACCACCGAGATATCCTCGGCTTTGTCGTCATCCAAAGAGGAAGAGACCAGCGAAACCAGCTCTTCCGCCGTCAAGGCGGCGGATTTAGGTCGGGGTTGAATCGGTTTACTCCTTCAAAATAAATTCATGGTGTCGGGCACGGATGGCCGTCGCCGAAGCGGGATGCAAGCGGGTGTGCAAGAACACCCAAGCCGGCGGTTTCTGCGCCGCCAAGGCCCAAGCCCCGGCCGTCTTTCGTCGAGACCCGGCCATGGCCTGGGCAGCAGGCGCAGCCAAAGCCTTCCGAGAATAGGGAGCGCGCGCCAAAATCGCAATGGGAACAGCAGCGAAGATGCGACGCCAATGCAGCCAGTGGGTCATTTGCCCCAGATTATCAGCCCCCATCAGCCAAACGAAGCGGGCCTTGGGAAAGCGCAGGCGCAGCTTTTCCAAGGTGTGGGCGGAATAAGCGGTGCCGAAACGACTTTCCATATCGGTGGCGATCAGGCGCGGATGACCGCCAAGCACCGCCCGCGCGCCGGCCAGACGCTGGCTTTGCGGCGCCATGCCGACCAGCGGTTTCAGCGGGTTCTGCGGACTGACCAACAGCCACACCTGATCCAGGGCAAGCCGGCGCAATGCCGTTTCCGCCACATGACGATGACCGGCATGGGCGGGATTGAACGACCCGCCCAGCAGGCCGATGCGCACCCGGCGACGATCGCCCCAGGGATTGGGGGCCAGCATGGTTCAGCCCGGCCGGGTCTGGCCGGCTCCCAGAACCTTGTATTTGAAGGTGCACAATTGCTCGACGCCGACCGGGCCGCGGGCATGCATGCGACCGGTGGAAATGCCGATTTCCGCCCCCATGCCGAATTCGCCGCCATCGGCGAACTGAGTCGAGGCATTCCAGCACACGATCGCCGAATCGCAGCCGTTCAGGAACGTTTCCGCCGCCTGCGCATCGCTGGTGATGATCGCTTCGGTGTGCTGGCTGCCGTGGCGGTTCACGTGCTCCACCGCCCCATTGACCCCATCGACCAGCTTCACCGAGATGATGGAATCCAGATATTCGGTATCCCAATCGGCGTCGCTGGCGGCAATGACGCGGGCATCGGCGGCTTGCGCCGCCGCATCGCCCCGCACCTCGCAGCCGGCATCGGCCAGCATGGCGACCAAGGCGGGCAGATGGGTGGCGGCCACCGCCTGATCCACCAGCAACGTCTCGGTCGAACCGCAAACGCCGGTGCGCCGCATCTTGGCGTTCAGCACCACCGCCTTGGCCATCTCCAGATCGGCGGCCTTGTCGATATAGGTATGGCAGATGCCCTCAAGGTGCTGGAACAACGGCACCTTGCTTTCCGCCTTGACCCGCGCCACCAAGCCCTTGCCGCCCCTGGGCACGATAACGTCGATATGCTTATCCATGGTCAGCATCGCCCCCACCGCCGCGCGATCGGTGGTCGGCACCATCTGCACCACGTCATCGGGCAAGCCGGCGGCGCGGATGCCGGCGCGCATGGCCGCCATGATCGCCTGGGACGAATGATAGCTTTCCGAGCCGCCGCGCAAGATGGCGGCATTGCCTGACTTCAGGCACAGAGCGGCCGCGTCGGCGGTGACGTTGGGACGGCTTTCATAAATGATGCCGATGACCCCCAGCGGCACGGCGACGCGCTGGATATGCAAGCCGTTGGGGCGATCCCATTCAGCCAGAACCCGGCCGACCGGATCGGGCAGGTTGGCGACCTCTTCCAGTCCCGTGGCCATGGCCTCGATGCGCTTGTCGTCCAGCATCAGCCGGTCAAGCAACGCCTTGGTCAAGCCCTTGGCCGCGCCCGCCGCCATGTCCTGACCATTGGCGGCGGCGATGGCCGCGGCCTGCGCCCGAATGGCGGCGGCGGCTTCGCGCAACGCCGTGGTCTTGACCGCGTCGGGGGCCAAGGCCAACAGACGGGCGGCGACACGGGCGCGCGCGCCAAGGTCGAACATCATGGTTTGAATATCGGTCATGACCAGGTTCCCGTAGCAGCCGCGCTATATTTGTTGTTGAACCAAGCCAAGGGCAAGCCTTGACCCTCAATGTAATGCTTGAAAAACAAGGCGTCGAAATGAGTTCGACACCAAACCCTTGCCGGCATGACGCAGGGGATTACCCCTCCATCACCAGATCATCGCGGTGGATGATTTCGTCGCGGCCGCGAAAACCCAGCACGCTTTCAATATCGGTGGATTTGCGCCCCATGATCAGGCGCGCATCAGCGGCGGAATAGGCCGAAAGGCCGCGGCCGATCACCCGCCCGTCGCCATTGACCATCTGGACGCAATCGCCGCGGTCGAATTCGCCGTCGATGGCGCGGATCCCCGCCGGCAGCAGGCTTTTGCCCGAGGCCAAGGCGCGGACGGCGCCATCGTCCAAGTGCAGGCTGCCCATGGCGCTCATCGAACCGGCGATCCATTGCTTGCGCGCCGTCATCGGCCCGGCCGAGGGCAAGAACCAAGTCACCGTGGCGCCGTTTTCCAAAGCAGTCAGCGGGTGCAGCGGTTCCCCCTTGCAGATGGCCATGCGGCAACCGGCCGACAGGCTGATCTTGGCCGCCGCCAGCTTGGTGACCATGCCCCCCGAGCCGAAAGCAGAGCCGGGATCACCGGCCATGGCCTCGATCTCCGGGGTGATCTCGCGCACCTCGGGCAGCAGGCGGGCATCGGCGTTCTTGCGCGGATCGGCGGTATAGAGGCCATCGATGTCGGAGAACAGCACCAAGGCATCGGCCCCGCTCATCTGCGCCACCCGTGCCGCCAGCCGGTCATTGTCGCCGAAGCGGATTTCAGTGGTGGCGACGGTGTCGTTTTCGTTGATCACCGGCACCGCGCCCAGCCGCAACAAGGTATCAAGGGTGTTGCGGGCATTCAGGAAACGGCGGCGATCCTCGGAATCAGCCAAGGTCAACAGCACCTGCGCCACGGTGATGCCGTGACGGGCCAAGGCTTCCTGATAGGCATGGGCCAAACGAATTTGGCCGGTGGCGGCGGCGGCCTGCTTTTCTTCCAGCCGCAACGGCGGCGTCAGCCCAAGATGACGGCGCCCGACGGCGACGGCGCCGGACGAGACCAGAATAATCTCTTGTCCCCGCGCCCGGCAGCGGGCGACGTCGTCGCACAGTGAATCCATCCAGGCACGCCGGATATGACCGCTGGCTTCATCCACCAGCAGACTGGAGCCGATCTTGACGATCAGCCGTCGGGCGTCAGCGATGCGATTGGTCGTCACCGTCTTCTTCGTCACCGTCTTCTTCGTCATTGTCATCTTCGTCGTCTTCTTCGTCGTCGACGTCTTCCGCCGCGAGATCGTCGTCGGAATCGTCGGCTCCGGCCGCAGCGTCCTCGACCTCGACATCATCCTCATCGGCTTCGTCGTCTTCGTACCAGATCCACTCGCCATCGGCGCCCCAATAGCCATCCTCGAACTCGCTGTCCTCGGCGGCGACGGCGTCCTTGCGGCGACGGAAGAAGCCTTCCTGGCCGCGCTTCCCGGCGCCGATGGCGGTCGAAGCGATGACCACCCCCGGATCCTCGGCCTTGGATTGGGTAATATGCCGCAACAGCGTCCCCAAGATATCCTTGAGACCGATGCCCGAGACGCCAGAGAGCGGATAGACCTTGTGACCGCACGCGGCTTCCAGGGCTTCCAGTTTTTCCTTGATATCCTCGGCCAGCAGCGAATCGCACTTGTTGAGCGCCACCACTTCCGGCTTGGATTCCAGACCGCCGCCATAGGCTTCCAACTCGCCGCGCACCACCCGGTAAGCCTCGGCCACATCGTCCCCGGTGCCGTCGATCAGATGCAGCAGCACCCGGCAGCGTTCGATATGGCCCAAAAAGCGGTCACCGATGCCGGCGCCTTCGTGGGCGCCTTCGATCAAGCCGGGAATATCGGCGACAATGAATTCTTCCTGGTCGTAATAGACCACGCCCAGATTGGGATGCAGCGTGGTGAAAGGATAATCGGCGATCTTGGGCCGCGCCCGCGACACCGCCGCCAAAAAGGTCGATTTGCCGGCATTGGGCAACCCGACCAGACCGGCATCGGCGATCAGCTTCAGCTTCAGCCACACCCACATTTCCTTGCCCGGCCAGCCGGGATCGCCTCGGCGCGGAGCCTGATTGGTGCTGGTCTTATAATGCAGATTGCCGAAGCCGCCATCGCCACCGCGCAACAGCACCAGACGCTGCCCCGCCTCGGTCAGATCGGCGACCACCACGTCGCGTTCTTCGTCCAGAATCTGGGTGCCCACCGGCACCTTCATGATGACGTCGTTCCCCTTGCCGCCGGTGCGCTGCTGGCCCATGCCATGCATGCCCTTGTCAGCCTTGAAGTGCTGCTGATAGCGGTAATCGATCAGGGTATTGAGATTGGCCACGCATTCGACGATGACATCGCCGCCGCGGCCACCATCGCCGCCGTCGGGACCGCCGAATTCCATGTGCTTTTCGCGTCGGAAGCTGACCGCGCCAGCCCCGCCGTCACCGCTTTTGATGAAGATTTTGGCCTGATCGAGGAACTTCATGACGCGAACCTTAAACTGCAAATACGAAAAGGGGAACGGCGGACCGTTCCCCTTATCTTAAACCCGAATGCGGGAAACGGCTGATTATTCAGCGGCTTCCGGCAACGGCTCGACGCACACGAAAGTGCGGCCTTCGGCCTTGTGACGGAACACGACCTTGCCGGCTTCCTTGGCGAACAAGGTGTGATCCTTGCCCATGCCGACATTGGCGCCGGGATAGAACTTGGTGCCGCGCTGACGGACCAAGATGTTGCCCGGAATGACGGCTTCGCCGCCGAACTTCTTTACGCCCAGGCGTTGACCGTCGGAATCGCGGCCGTTGCGGGACGAGCCACCAGCTTTTTTATGAGCCATGGTTGTTACTCCTTAACGCTGACCGTAATCAGCCGGTGATGTCGGTGATGCGCAGGATGGTGATATCCTGGCGATGGCCGTTCTTGCGGCGCGAGCTTTGGCGGCGACGCTTCTTGAACACGATCAGCTTGGGGCCACGGGCCTGGGCGACCACTTCAGCGGTCACCGTGGCGCCGGCCACCAGCGGGGCGCCGATCTTTTCGCCGACCATCAGCACCTGGTCAAGCACAACGGAACCACCGGCCTCGCCGGCCAGCTTTTCGACGCGGATCACGTCGCCGTTGGCGACCTTGTACTGCTTACCGCCGGTCTGAATGACTGCGAACATCACGACTTCCTACCGCAAAAATGAACTTGCGCGCCAAGGGTCACCCAGCGCGAGAGGGCGCAACTATACTCGGGACGAACAGAGAGTCAAGCACTCAAACTCGCCAATTCCTTCGGGGCGAATCAGACCGGCAACAGGCCAAAAACGGCCATGCCCGACCGCCGGCAGCGCCGCGAAAGCCAAGGCCGGAAATGAAAAAGCGGCCCCGATCACGGGCCGCTTTTTCATCACCCCAGAAACATGACGCCCAACAAGAGATACGAAAGCCCCGGCAAGGCCGCAACACCAATCTCTTCCAGCAAATCAAGTACGGTCATGACATCCCCCATCACCATTCCACGAACTGCCGCCACGCGGCCCACGCCGGGTCTGATATAAGGGACAAGAGGGACCTTAACCGCAGCCCTCCGCTTTCCAGCATTGCCGAATATGCAGCCCCCGCCCGCGTTTCTCACAACCGAAACGAATGTATGGGGAGACGGCGCCCTCAATCCTTTTCGTGGGTCAGCGCCAATTTGGCGTAATCGTCCTTGCGGTATTCCTCAAGCAGCGCCTGAACCTCCTCGGGCGGTTTGCCCAATTGGCGCAGCACATGCCCGCTCAATTGCAAGCTGCCTTCCAAGATTTCCGGCACGACGACGGCGGCGCCGCTGATTTCCAAGCCCTTGGCCTGGCGGCGATCCCGCGCCCGCACCAGAATGCGCAAATCGGGAAACAAGGCATGCAGGCGCGGCACCAGCTTTTCCCGGCTCGAACCGGAATCAATGGTCAACACCACCGCGCGGGCACGGTCGCCCCCCACCGCCTTAAGTACTTCCAGTTTGCGGATATCGCCAAAAAACACCGGTTCATCGCGTTTGCGCAAGGTTTCCACCAACAGCGGCTCGCGCTCGATGCCGACATAGGGAATGCCTTGCTCGCGCAGGATCGACAACACGATCTGACCGGCGCGGCCACAGCCGGCAATGATCACGTGATTGGCCAGATCCTTGGTTTCGTCCCCCGGTTGGATCAACGGGCCGCTATGCAGGCGCTGGTGACGGGCGATCCACTCGCCGATCAAAGCCAGCACCGGGGTCAAGGCCATGCTGATGGCGACAATCCCGGTGATCAGTTCCGCCGAGCCCACATCCAGCAAGGCGTTCTGCTGGGCCCGCGCCAAAACGATAAAGGCGAATTCGCCGCCTTGCGCCAGCAACACCCCCAAATGCAAGGCGGTGCTGAGGCTGAAGCGAAAGGCCAAGGCCAACATGGCCAAGATACTGGCCTTGAGCACCAGCAACAGACCGACGCCGATGGCCGTCCGCGGCAAATCGTTCAGCAAGGCGGCAGGGGCGATGGTCATGCCCACGGTCAGAAAGAACAACCCCATCAGCAGACCGCGAATGGGCAAGATGTCCGCTTCGACCTGATGACGAAACTCGGTGCTGGCCAGCATCACCCCGGCGAGAAAAGCCCCAAGCGAGTGGGACAGCCCCACCGATTCGGTGGCGAACGAGGTGCCGATAACCGCGAACAGAGCGGCGGCAACGAACACTTCCGGCGATCGGGTGGCGGCGACCACCTGAAACAACGGCCGCAGCGCCAGGCGCGCCAGCACAAAAATGACGGCCATGGCCAAGGCCGCCTTTGACAGGGCGGCGGCCATGCCCAACACCATTTCGCCGCTATCGGCATTGGATCCCAGCAACGGAATCATCACCAGCAGCGGCACCACCGCCAAATCCTGCAAGATCAGCACCGCCACCGCCACCCGGCCGGTTTGGCTGGTCAGTCCGCCGCGTTCCGACAAGATTTGCAAGATAAAGGCGGTGGATGAAAACGCCAGAGCCAAACCGACCACGACCGCCCCCTTGAACGGCAAGGCCGGCACCAGCACGCCAAGCACCGCCGCCGCCGCCAGACCCGAGGCGAGAACCTGGGCCGAACCCAGGCCGAAGATAAAACGGCGAATGACCCGCAGCCGATCCCAGGACAGTTCCAGCCCAATCATGAACAGCAGGAAGATGATGCCCAATTCGGCCAGCGACCGCGTCCCGTCATTATCGGCGATCAATCCCAGCCCCACCGGCCCGGCCACCGATCCGGCGAGCAGATAGCCCAGCACCGGACTGATCCGCAGCCGATGACAGACCGGCGACACCACCACGGCAATGGCCAAAAAAATCAATAGGTCAAGAATGATGCCGTGATGCACGCAAGGCCCTCCATTTCTGTCATCATGCGGAATATAACCCGCCGCCATCTCCTTGCCGACTCTGGACAAGAACCGTGATGGCCCTTAAACCAGGGGGGACGGAAAGGAGGACGCTTGTGATCGACAGCATGAACGCCGTGATTTTAATCCTGGCCGCGTTGGTGTCCATCAGCGTCTTGTCCAGTCTGCTGTCCTATCGGGTCGGCGCGCCGCTGCTGCTGGTGTTCCTGGGCGTTGGCTTGCTGGCCGGCCAGGACGGGATCGGCGGCTTGGGGTTCGACGACGTCGGCACCGCCTATCTGATCGGTTCGATCGCCTTGGCGGTGGTGTTGTTCGACGCAGGCTTTCACACCCCCTATAAAAGCGTGCGTCAAGCCGCCTTCCCGGCACTGTCGCTGGCCACCATCGGCGTTCTGATCACCGCGTCGCTCGCCGCCATTCCCGCCTTTTTCCTGCTTGATCTCAATTGGCTGGAAAGCCTGCTGTTGGGCTCCATCGTCGCCTCCACCGACGCGGCGGCGGTGTTCTTCTTGTTGCGGGTCGGCGGCATCACCGTGCGCGAACGCGTCCGCTCCATTCTCGAAGTGGAATCGGGCAGCAACGATCCCATGGCCATCTTCCTGACGATGATCTTGATCCAATTCCTGGTCGACCGCACCACCCATACCGGTTTTGGCCTTTATGTCCTGGTTCACCTGCTCCAGCAATTCGGCATCGGCTTCGTCGCCGGTCTGGCCGGCGGCGCCCTTATCGTCCAGGCGGTCAACCGGCTGGGCTTGGAACGCGGCCTGATGCCCATCGCCTCGTTGTCCTTGGCCCTGGTGCTGTTCGCCGGCACCATGGCCTTGGGCGGCTCCGGCTTTTTGGCGGTCTATGTGGCCGGTCTGGTTGCCGGCAACTCGACCTTGCTCGCCCCGGACACCATGCGCCGGTTCCAAGATGGCGCGTCCTGGTTGGCGCAAATCGCCATGTTTCTGACCTTGGGTCTGCTGGCGACGCCATCGGAATTCGGCCCTCTGATCCTGCCCAGCCTGGCTGTTGCCGCCGTGCTGATCTTCATCGCCCGACCGTTCGCGGTCTGGGTGGGTTTGCTGCCGTTTCGCACCAACCGCAACGAAACCGCCTTTGTCGCCTGGGTCGGCCTGCGCGGCGCCGTCTCCATATTGTTGGCGGTGCTGCCCATGGTCGCCGGCATGGAAAACGGCCGCCTGTTCTTCAACGTCGCCTTCATGGTGGTGCTGGTGTCGCTGGCGGTGCAAGGCTGGACCTTGGGTCCGGTGGCCCGCTGGCTGGGCCAAGTGGTGCCGCGCCGTATCGGCCCGGTGGAGCGCATGGAGCTGGAAATCCCCGGCGCCCGCCACGAGCTGGTGTCATACCGCATCGTCGCCGATTCGCTGGTGGCTTTGGGTCAGCGTCTGCCGCGATGGGCGGCGCCATCCCTGGTGGTCCGCGATGGCCGTTCGCTGCTGGGCATCACCGTCGAGGCCTTGCGTCCCGGCGATCTGGTCTGGCTGTTCGCCCGTCCCGACCGCGTCAACCAATTGGACCGTCTGTTCGCCAGCCCAGCCGGCGCCGCCGAGGCCGACCGTCAATTCTTCGGCGATTTTCCCATCGATCCCCAGGCCAAAATGACCGATCTTGGCCTGCTCTATGGCTTGGCCATGCCGTCCGATTGCTCGGAAGTCACCGTCGCGCAATGGATGGCCGACACCTTGGGCCGCCATCTCGGCATCGGCGACCGCATCGCCCTGGGCGAAGTCGAGCTGATCGTCCGAGCCCTTGGCCCCGACGACGCCATCATCGAAATCGGCTTGGCCACCGAACCGACACAGATCGACAAGCCGCGCCTGCCGCTGTTTCCGTCCGGACAGGAAGTCCGCCTGCGGCTTAAGACGCTTTTCCGGCGTCCTGGTTGAACTGTTCCAGCAATTGTGAAATCCGCGCCGTCTCGCTTTGGCTCATCACCGTCTGGGCAAAGCCGCGCACCTGGCTGTATTCCAAGGTGCGGATACGCTTTTTCACCACCGGAATATTGGTGGCCGACATGGACAGATCGTGGATGCCCAAGCCCAGCAACAGCCCGACATAGCGGGGATCGCCGGCGACTTCGCCGCAGACGCCAACCGGGATGCCGGCGCGATTGGCGGCTTCGGCGGTGAATTGAATAAGCCGCAGAACCGCCGGATGCAGCGGATTGTACAGATGGGCCACCGCCTCGTCGGCTCGGTCGATGGCCAGGGTGTACTGAGTAAGATCGTTGGTGCCGATGGAAAAAAAGTCGGCATGCCGCGCCAGCGAATCCGCCGACAGCGCCGCGCCGGGAATTTCGATCATCACCCCCAGCGGCGGCAATGGATCGGGCAGCACATGCCCGGCCCGACACAAGGTGATTGCCGCACGGTCACGGGCGGCACGGGCGGCCGTGACTTCGGCGATGGTGGCGACCATGGGCACCAGAATACGCACCGGGCCGTGAACGCTGGCGCGCAAAATGGCGGCCATTTGCATGTCCAGCAATTCCGGCCGAGCCAGTGACAAGCGGATCGCCCGCAACCCCAAGGCGGGATTGGGACCGGGAATAATACCCAAGGAATGGGCCAGCTTGTCCCCGCCCACATCCAGGGTCCGAATGGTCACCGGCCGCCCCGCCATACGCTCCACCACCGTGCGCATGACCTGATATTGCTCGTCTTCCGACGGCAGATCGTCGCGGTTCATATACATGAATTCCGAGCGGAAAAGGCCAATGCCCTCGGCCCCGGCGGCCAGCACCGAATCGATCTCGGACGGCAATTCGATATTGGCCTGCAATTGCAGGCGGACCCCGTCCCGCGTGATGGCGGGAACGTCTCGCAACCGCGACAGCGTGCGCCGCTCCCGCAGATAGCGGGCCCGGCCCTGGCGATAGATTGCCAGGGTTTCAAGCGCGGGATTGCGGATCACCCGGCCCTGACCGCCGTCGATGATGATCAATTCGCCATTGACGGCGCCTTTCAGCAAGCCGGCAACCCCCAGCACCGCCGGCAATCCCAGCGATCGGGCCATGATGGTCGTATGACTTTCAGCCCCGCCCAATTGCGTGGCCAGACCGGCCACGTGACGGGGATCCAGCAACGCGGTATCGGCGGGGGTCAGATCCTCGGCCACAATGACGGCGTTGCGGGGCAAGGACTGGAACGGCCGATAGGTCTTGCCGGTCAGATTGCGGATCAACCGGCGGCCAAGATCGCGGATATCGGCGACACGGGCGGCGAGATAAGTATCTTCCATCGCCTCGAAGCCACGGGCGATCAGGTCGATCTCGTGCTGGACGGCGGCTTCGGCATTGACCCTTTCGTCCTCGATGCGACGATGCACGCCCCGGATCAATCGGGATCCGTGCAGCATCTGCTGATAGGCGTCAAGCAGATAGCCCAGTTCCTCGGCGGCGGAACCATCCAGGGTGCGGGCCTTGTCCTGCAAGCGCGCCACCTGCTGCCCGGCCTGCTCGGCGGCAATGGTGAAGCGCTGCTTCTCGCTTTCGATCTGGCTGGGAAGAATGCAAAATTCGGCCACCGTGACGGTGTCGGATTCGTGGCGATACACCACACCGATGGCAATGCCCCGGCTGACCGCCATGCCTTCCAAGATGAGTTCGGCCGAAGCCATTTAATCTTCTTCGTCGAATTTCTGCGCGATCAAGGCGCACAGCGCCTCCAGCGCTTGTTCGGCCTGAACCCCCGATGCCGACAGGTCAATGCAGCAGCCCGGCGCGGCGGCCAGCATCATCAACCCCATGATCGACATGCCCGAGACTTCGGTGCCGCGATGAGCGACATTGATCTGGGCATCGAAGGTGGCGGCCAACTTGACGAATTTGGCGGCGGCGCGGGCATGCAGGCCACGCCGATTACAGATGGTCGCCTGTCGGCTGATGGGATTGTCCAAAACAGGGGCGGAATCGGCACTCATTTGCGATCCTGGGTCAGCAGCTTGGAGGCAACGTTGATGTATTTGCGTCCAGCGTCCTGGGCCGCGGCCACCGCCTCGGCCAAGGGCTCGGAATGGCGCACGCTGGCCAGCTTGATCAGCATGGGCAAGTTGACGCCGGCGATGACCTCGACCTTGGCCTTGTCCATGATGGAAATGGCCAAATTGGACGGCGTGCCGCCGAACATATCGGTCAGCACCACCACGCCGGTGCCGTCGTCGCATTTGGCCACGCTGGCCAAGATATCGTTGCGCCGCTGTTCCATGTCGTCGTCGGGACCGATACACACCGATCCGACATTGGGTTGCGGGCCAACCACGTGCTCCATGGCGGCCACCAATTCATCGGCCAGCCGGCCGTGGGTGACGAGTACCAGACCGATCATTTCCATCCCCTTGTCATATCCCTTCCAGGCCCAGCTCGCGGTGACGCAGCTCGACCCTGGCACCCTGGTCTTTCAGCCATTGGGCCAAACGCTCGGCCACATAGACCGAACGGTGTCGGCCACCGGTGCAACCGATGGCGATTGTCAGATAGCTCTTACCCTCAGCCGCAAAGCGCGGCAACAGCGGCGCCAGCAAGTGGGTCAAGGACTCGAAAAAAGCGGGAAAGGCCGGATCGGCGGCGACATAGGCGGCGACGTCGGCGTCGCGCCCGGTCAACGGCTTCAAATCCGGCACATAATGGGGGTTGGTCAGGAACCGCGCGTCGAACACCAGGTCGGCCTCACGCGGCAAGCCCTCGCGGTACGCGAACGAGGTGACGAAGACCATCAGCCCGCGATCACCGGCCAAGCCGAAATGCGACGACAGTACCCGCTTGAAATCGCCCGGCGCCAGATTCGAGGTGTCAAACACCACATCGGCGCGGCGTTTCAGCGGCGACACCAAGGCGCGTTCGTGCCGGATGCCGTCGATCAACGGCCGATCGGCGGCCAAGGGATGGCGACGCCGGGTCTCGGTAAAGCGCCGCCGCAACACTTCGTCATCGCAATCCAGAAACAGCAGGCGTAAATCACGACCGGTTTCGGCCATGATGCGGTCAATTTCGGCCAGCACCGGCTCGACGCCGAAATCGCGGGTCCGAATATCAATGCCCACCGCCAGCGGCCGTTCGCCACCGCCTTGCATCAGGCTGGCCAGCAGCATCACCGGCAGGTTGTCCACCGCCTCATAGCCAAGATCCTCGAGCACCTTCAGGGCCGAGGTCTTTCCGGCCCCTGAAAGACCGGTGACGATGACTGCACGGCCCGGAGCCGGCGAAGGGGCGATAATTTCAGTCATTACAGGACAGCACTATCTCGCGTCGCCACCCCGACCGCAAGGCGAACCTTGGCGGGGGTCGAGGACTCGAACGCCGCCAAGGCCACGCGGGGCACGCGCAGCCCCAGAAAGCCGGCCATGGCCGGTTCCGGCAGGCGTTCCACATCCTTGGCGGCAATCAGATCAACCACCAGGGCCACCGGCACCCGGTCGCGATGCGGCAGACGCACGATCCCCAGGCCCCGGACTTCCATGATCCCGCTGATGGTGGCGGGCGAACTGGCGAACAACCGTGAATTTTCAGCCGAAATCTCGGTCTGGTCGTCGGCCACCAGCATGGCGCCGCCATCGATCAGACGCAGGGCGAGATCAGACTTTCCGCAGCCCGACGGGCCGCGGATCAGGACGGCATGACCATCAATCTCGATACTGGTGGCGTGAACCAGCTGCATGTGATCAGGGTGTGCCCACCAGACAGACGAGTCAAGTCACCGCGCCGTCCATCTTACGTTTGTCGAGCTAACGTTGGCCGGGCTTACGCCTGCCCCCCACTATGCCGCTTTCAGCTCCAAGACAAAACGGGCGCCGCCTTCGCTCCGGTTTTCCGCCCAGATGCGGCCGCCATGGGCGTCGATGATCTGTTTGCTGATGGACAGGCCCAGGCCGGAATGGGTGCCGAATTTCTCGCCTTCGGGACGTTCCGAATAAAAGCGGTCGAAGATGGCTTCAAGTTTGCCGTCGGGGATACCGGGGCCGCCATCATCGACGCTGATGCGGATATGGGGGCCATGGCGGGACGCCGCCAGTTGGATGGTGCCGCCGGCAGGCGAAAACGAGATGGCGTTGCCGATCAAGTTGCGCAGCACCTGCACCAGCCGCCCTTCGATTCCCTCGACCACCAAGGCGTCGCCAGCCGGCAGCTCAAGGGGGAAATGAAGGGTTTCGCTGGTGCTGCGATAAACCTCGGCCAGGGTTTCCAACAACAACGCCAGCGGCACGGGTTCGGTATCGGCCCGGCTCATTTCCGCGTCCACCCGCGACGCGTCGGAAATGTCGCTGATCAGCCGGTTCAGGCGCTCGACGTCGTCTTGGATAATCGACAGCAGCTTTTTCTGCTTTTCCGGATCGGACAGCCGCGCCGCCGTTTCCACCGCCGAGCGCACGCTGGTCAATGGGTTCTTGATCTCATGCGCCACGTCGGCGGCGAAACGTTCGATGGCGTCCATGCGCGCCCACAGGGCCTCGGTCATTTCCTTAAGAGCCAGCGACAATTCGCCAATCTCGTCCCCCCGCGCCGACAGATCGGGAATGCGGTGGGCACGCCCGCGGCCATGGCGGACCTGCTCCGCCGCCAAGGCCAGCCGGCGAATCGGCCGGGCGATGGTTCCGGCCATGTACAGCGACAGGCCGATCGTCACCGCCAAGGACACCAAAAAGGCCTGAATAATGGCCAGACGCACCTGAAACAAAGCGTGGGCGACGCGGCTGCCGTCATGGCTGACCATCAAGGCGCCAACCACCTGCTTGTAGCGCTGCACCGGCACCGCCGCCGACAAGATAATCCCGCCCTTGGGATCGGTCCGCACCACCCCCTGGCCGCGTCCGCCCAAGGCGGCGACCACTTCGGGGAAATGCTCGGCTTTTTGTCGGGGCGGTTCAAGGTGGACCGGCAAGGATTCGTCCAGCGGCATCCATGTCGAGGCCGCTTCCCACCAATAAGCCAGTGTCGCCAGCCACCCCAATTTACGCGGCGGGTCCAAATCCTCGATGCGGATATTGCCCTTGGCCGACAGCAAAAAGCGGGAATCGGCGGCCAGACCGCCGACGGCGTCAAACAGACGGGCGCGGATCTGCGCCGATTTGGCCAAGCGACGCACCATGTGCTGCGCCAAGTCTTGATTGATTTCAAGAAATCCCAAGGCCTGTTCGGAAACCGCGCCTTCGCCCACCGCCCCGGCGACCATTTCCGCTTGCGTCGCCAAGCCGGCCAATTCGCTGCGGATCAGGCCTTGCTTATAGCGGTCCAGATACAGCAACCCGGTGGCCAAGATGATCGGAGCCACCAGATTGACCAGCAAGATACGGCGGGTCAGCGGCGACGATAACGGATTCCAGCGGCGGCGCGGAGGAGTCTTGACCCGGCCCGTGCCGGGCTGCTCAGACGCCGCTCGGGCTGAGGTTTTGGCGCGGCCCGTGCCGGGCTGCGGCTCAGGCTTCGTCACGATAGCGATAGCCGACGCCGTACAGGGTTTCGATCTGGGCGAAATCGTCGTCGACTTCGCGGAATTTCTTGCGCAGGCGCTTGATGTGGCTGTCGATGGTGCGATCATCCACATAAATGCTTTCGCCATAGGCGGCATCAATCAGCTGATCCCGGTTCTTGACGTGACCGGGACGGCTGGCCAGGGATTTCAGCAACAGAAACTCGGTGACCGTCAAATCCACCTGCTTGGCGTTCCAGGTGCAGATATGGCGACCGGGATCAAGAACCAGCGGCCCCCGCACGATGGCGGCATTGGCATTGGCGGCGCCGGCTTCGGCGTCATTGGCCAGATCCAGACGGCGCAACAAGGCGCGGATGCGTTCGATCAGCAATTTCTGCGAGAACGGCTTTTTGATGTAATCGTCGGCCCCCATGCGCAGACCCAGCAATTCGTCGATCTCGTCGTCTTTCGAGGTCAGGAAGATCACCGGGATGGCCGATTGCTTGCGCAGACGCTGCAACAGCTCCATGCCGTCCATGCGCGGCATCTTGATATCCAAGATCGCCAAATCGGCGGGTTGACTGGTCAACCCGCGCAGGGCCTCGGCACCGTCGGAATAGGTGCGGACCTTATAGCCCTCGGCCTCGAGCGCCATGGAAACCGAGGTCAGGATATTGCGGTCGTCATCGACCAGAGCGATGGTGTGGGCCACGTCTTAAACCTTATCATCCGAAGAATACCGATGGCAGGGTGCCTAATCCCGCCATTGGGGGCAATTGACTTTGCCAATGTGGCGAAATTATAGTGGCCGCTGATGGTTCCCCGGTTCGCCGGGGTGAAAAGGGAACCCGGTCCTGTCGTTCGCGGCACAAGCCGGGGCTGCCCCCGCAACTGTAGGCGGATAGGTTCGGTCGCTTTTAAGATCGCCACTGGCTCGTCGTCAAGGTTTCCACCGACGCACGAATAAAGCCGGGAAGGCTGTTGACCAGACCCGTGACCCGCAAGCCAGGAGACCTGCCATCGCACTTGCGTGCGCACGCTTTTCCGGGCGGGGTGACCCTGGAAGGTGCTCTGGTTCGTTTGAGCCGGAAGTGCGCCCGCTTTCGCGGTTTGAAGGTGGAATAGAATGCATATCATGGAAGGTTTTCTTCCTGCCGGCCATGCGCTGGCGTGGAGCGCCGTGTCGGCGCCATTGGTCGTGGTCGGGGCCATGCGGCTGCGCAAAATCCTGCGCGATCGTCCCGAAGCACGGTTGACCCTGGCCGCTGCCGGCGCTTTTGCTTTCGTCTTGTCGGCGCTGAAACTGCCCAGCGTCACCGGTTCGTGCTCGCATCCGACCGGGACCGGGCTGGGAGCCATGGCGGTGGGGCCGGCGGCAACCTCGGTGATCGGCACCATCGTGCTGCTGTTCCAGGCGCTGTTGCTGGCCCATGGCGGACTGACCACCTTGGGCGCCAATGTCTTTTCCATGGCCATCGCCGGCCCATGGATCGCCTTTGGCGTCTGGAAATTGGCGGGGAAACTGGGCGCGCCGATGGGCTTGGCCATCTTTTTGGGGGCGACGCTTGGCGATCTGGGCACCTATGTGGTGACATCGTTCCAACTGGCCTTGGCCTTCCCCGACGCGGTCAGTGGTTTCGGCGGCGCCTTCGCCAAGTTCGCCACCATTTTCGCCATCACCCAAATCCCGCTGGCCATCGCCGAGGGATTGCTGACCGTGGTGGTGATGAACGCCCTGGCCGGACGCCAGATCAAAACGGAGATCCGGGCATGAGCGCGCGCTTGAACTGGATGTTGATTGGGTTGGCGGTGCTGATCGCCGCCGCGCCGATGATCCTGAACATCCCCGGCGAATACGGCGGCGCCGATGACCGGGCCAAATCGGCCATCGAGGAAACCGGCTATCAGCCGTGGTTCGATTCCATCTGGGAACCGCCCTCGGGCGAGATCGCCAGCATGCTGTTCGCCCTGCAAGCCGCATTGGGGGCTGGCGTCGTCGGGTATGTCGTCGGCCGTCTGCACGGCCGGCGTGAGCGGCAACAGTGATCGAAGCCGACCGGCTGGCCCATGCCAGCCGGTGGCGACGGCTGCCGTTGGCGGAAAAGGCCTTGCTTTGCCTCGGCCTGCTGATCCTGGCCATGGCCTTGCCGCCATGGCCAGGCGCGGTTCTGGTGCTGCTGGTCGCATCGGCTGGCGCCGTGATTTCGGGCCTTACCCTGCCGACATGGCTGCGGCTATTGGCCCCGCCTTGTTTTTTCATTCTCACCGGGGCCGCCACCTTGCTGGTGCAGGTCAGTGCCGACGGGATCGGTCTGGCCGCCGATGGCGGCATCCAGGCCGGCCTGTTGCTGAGCCGCGCCTTGGCCGCGGTGGCCGCCTTGCTGCTGCTGACCGTCACCACCCCCATGGCCGAGTTGGTCCAAGGCTTGCGCCGATTGGGCCTGCCGGTGGAATTGGCGGAAGTGACCATGACCACCTATCGCTTCATCTTTATTTTGCAAGATACCGCCTCCGCCATGCATGCCAGTCAAATGGCCCGGCTGGGCGGCGACGGCTGGCGCCGGCGCATCCGTTCCGCCGGCCTGTTGGCGGCGGCGTTGCTGCCGCGCGCGCTTGATCAGGCGCGACGACTGGAGATGGGATTATTGGCCCGTGGCTTTGACGGCAGTTTGCGCACCTTGATGCCGGCGCAACGCGTCCGGCCCTGGCGCTTGGCGGTCATCGCCGGCGGGTTGGCCCTGATGGCGGGATTAAGCCTATGGATTTGATTTTGGAAGCCCGCCGCCTCGGACATTGCTATGTCGGCGGCGTCGAGGCCCTGCGCGATCTTGATTTGGCGGTGCCGCGCGGCCAACGTCTGGCCATTCTTGGCCCCAACGGCGCCGGCAAGACCACTTTGCTGCTGCATCTGAACGGAACCTTGCGCCCGAAAAGCGGCCAAGTGCTGCTGGATGGACGGGCCGTCGGCTATGACCGCGCCAGTCTGAACAGCTGGCGCCGCCGCGTCGGTCTGGTGTTGCAGGAACCCGACGACCAATTGTTCGCCGCCACCGTGTTCGAGGATGTCTCGTTCGGGCCGCTGAATCTGGGCCTGAGCGAAGCCGAAGCCCGCCTTCGGGTGGAAGAAGCCCTTGAAGCCTTGCGCATCACCGCCCTGGCCGAACGCCCCACCCACATGTTGTCCTTTGGTCAGAAAAAGCGGGTGGCCATCGCCGGGGCCGTGGCCATGCGCCCCGAAGTGCTGCTGCTGGACGAGCCTTCGGCCGGGCTGGATAGCATGGGAACCGCCCATTTGCTGGCGGCGTTGGATCAACTGCGTCAAGCCGGCACCACCTTGGTGTTCACCACCCATGACGTCGATCTGGCCTGGTCCTGGGCCGACCAGGTGGCGCTGTTCCACCAAGGCGGCGTCGCCTGCCAAGGCAGCGCCGAGAGCCTGTTGAGCGACCGCGCCGCCCTGGCCGCCGCCCATCTTAAGATGCCCATGGCCCTGGCCTTGGGATTAAAGGCCCGACAGCTGGGATTGCTGGCCGCCGATCAGTCCTTGCCGCGCGGCCGGAGCGAAAGCTTGGCCCTGCTGGACCGTTTAACACCGCCCGGCCAATGAACTGATCCGTTGGCTCAGTTCATGCCGAGACGGCCGGTATAAGCTGAAAAATCTGCACATATTTATACAAACGTCATAGTCCATTGTTTGGTGCTTTACCCGCGCCACGAACGACATTCGTATTAATAGTGCAATTTGGTTCCATTCAAAACGCCTTCCGTCCGAGGGCTCGCGGAGTGGACCATGAAAGCTTTGCACACCAGCTGGATCAACGCCGAACAGTGGGTTGATCGTTATAACACCCTGCTGGCGGCAGGTCAGGCCAACGCCGATTGCGAGGCGATGCGGGCTGAATTGGACGATCTTTTCGACGACATCATCGGCGCCATCAAGGATCAGCCGCGCGGCAACGTGCTGCGCTGGCGGCGCAACCGGACCGCCCACCCGGTCTGTGTCGCCACCGACATGGCCCTGCTGCATCGCTGGTTGGAGACGCGTTAACAGCGGCGGCGTTCGAAGAATTTCCCCTTGCCGGCGACCATCCCGCCCCCCCACACAGGTCGCCGGCAGACTTCCCCCTTCTCCGCCTCCCCGGAGAAGGGGGATACCTTCTTTGCCTGCGGCTCGGCCCTCTGTCATGATGGGTTTCCCCTGACCATGATGGAAAACCCATGGATACCGCCCCTCCGCAACAGCTGCCCAAGGACAACAAACTGGCCCTGCGCCACGTGGCCCGCGCCTGCCGCAAGGCGACCCTGGCCACGGTGATGGCCGAGGGCGGCGCCCCTTACGGCTCGCTGGTGACAGTGGCGCTCGATCACGATCTGTCGGCCATCTTGTTGTTGTCGGGCCTGGCGGACCATAGCCGCAACATCGCCGCCGATGACCGGGTGTCCTTGCTGTTTGATGGCACCGACGGTCACCCCAATCCGCAAACCGGTCCCCGCGTCACCCTGATGGGCCGGGCCGAGAAAACCGACTGCCCGCGTCTGCGCGCCCGCTTTTTAGCCCTTCATCCGGCGGCGGCGCTCTATGCCGATTTTGCCGATTTCGGCTTTTGGCGGGTCAACCCCGACCGCGCCCATTTCGTCGGCGGCTTTGGCCGGGCGGTCTGGATCAACACCCCCTTCGGCCTTGATTCAGCCGTGGCTGAAACCTTGAGCGCCGCGCAATCCGAGGTGCTTGGGCAGCGCATCCCCACTCTTTGGGGGGGCGGAGACGTTATCGGCTGGGATGTGGACGGTGTCGATGTGACACGCAATGAAAGCACAACCCGTATCGCTTTCAGCCACCCCGCTGAAAACCTGGGAAACGCCCGAAAAGCCTTGGAAAACTTGCAAATACAAGGCCAGTTCTGAGCATTGATCGCGGCAGACATGACAGCAATATTATTGCGTCCTGACGCCGAGGCGAGTATCTTCGCCACCTCTTCAGGCGATGGCGCGGCCTAAAGCGCCAAACGGGGATGACCCTACAACGCCCGGTCCGGTGGTCGGACCGGCGACCAGGGCGACTTCCCAAAAAAAGGGACGGAGAAAGGCAGATTATGAGCAATATCGGTATCCCCGGCGGAACGACGATCAACGCTGGCCTGCTGGCGTGGATCGACGAGATGGCGAAGCTGTGCAAACCCGACAGCATTCACATCTGCGATGGTTCCCAGGCGGAATACGATGCCCTGTGCGCCCAGATGGTGGCCGCGGGCACCATGATCAAGTTGAACGAGGCCAAGCGCCCCAATTCCTATCTGTGCCGCTCTGACCCGCGCGACGTCGCCCGCGTCGAAGACCGCACCTTCATCTGTTCGGCCACCAAGGCCGATGCCGGCCCGACCAACAATTGGATGGCCCCGGACGATATGAAGGTCGTCATGGGCAAGCTGTATGACGGCTGCATGAAGGGCCGCACCATGTACGTGGTGCCGTTCTCCATGGGGCCGCTGGGCTCCAACATCGCCCATATCGGCGTCGAGATCACCGACAGCCCCTATGTCTGCACCAACATGCGCATCATGACCCGCATGGGCCAAAAGGTGCTGGACCTGCTGGGCAAGGATGGCGAATTCGTCAGGTGCCTGCACTCGGTCGGCCACCCGCTGGCCGCCGGCGAAGCCGATGTCGCCTGGCCGTGCAACCCGGACAATATCTATATCTCGCATTTCCCCGACGAGCGGACCATCTGGTCGTTCGGTTCGGGCTATGGCGGCAACGCGCTGTTGGGCAAGAAGTGCTTCGCGCTGCGCATCGCCTCGACCATGGCCCGCGACGAGGGTTGGCTGGCCGAGCACATGCTGATCGTCGGCGTCGAAGACCCCCAGGGTGAAAAGACCTATGTCGGCGCCGCCTTCCCCAGCGCCTGCGGCAAGACCAACTTCGCCATGTTGCTGCCGCCCAAGGGCTTTGACGGCTGGAAGATCTGGACCGTCGGCGACGATATCGCCTGGATCAAGCCCGGCGCCGACGGCAAGTTCTACGCCATCAACCCGGAAGCCGGCTTCTTCGGCGTCGCCCCGGGGACCGGTGCGTCGACCAACGCCAACGCCATGGCCGCCTGCGCTTCCAACACCATCTTCACCAATGTCGGCCTGACCGATGACGGTGACATTTGGTGGGAAGGCATGACCGACGACAAGCCGGCCCATCTGATCGATTGGAAGGGCAAGGATTGGACTCCGGCTTCGGAAACTCCGGCCGCCCACCCCAACGCCCGCTTCACCGCCCCGGTGTCGCAATGCCCGTCGGTTGACCCGGATTGGGAAAACCCGGCCGGCGTGCCGATCTCGGCCTTCATCTTCGGTGGCCGCCTGTCCAAGACCATGCCGCTGGTCTATCAGTCGTTCAACTGGGCCCACGGCGTCTATCTGGCCGCCACCATGGGTTCGGAAGCCACCGCCGCCGCCGTCGGCCAGGCCGCCATCCGCCGCGATCCCTTCGCCATGCTGCCGTTCTGCGGCTACAACATGGCCGATTACTTCAGCCATTGGCTGTCCATGGGCCGCAAGGTCGCCAATCCGCCGCCGATCTTCCGTGTCAACTGGTTCCGCAAGGATGCGGGCGGCAAGTTCATGTGGCCGGGCTTCGGCGACAATATGCGCGTGCTCAAGTGGATCGTCGACCGCGTCCATGGCCGCGCCCCGGCGGTGGAAAGCCCGTTCGGCAACGTTCCCACCTTCGAAGACATCGAATGGAAGGGCCTGGACTATCCCAAGGACAAGTTCCTGGAACTGATGTCCATCGACCGCGAACAGGGTGTGGCGGAAGCCCGCAGCCAGGAAGAACTGTTCGACAAGTTCCACGACCGTCTGCCGCCCGAATTCAGCGCCCTGCGCGAGTTGCTGAAGTCGCGGCTGTGGCGTTCGCCCGATAAGTGGGAACTGTAAGCAGTCTGCTTGCGATCAAGCCCCCGTCGGTGTCGACGGGGGCTTTTTTGTCGCCATTTCCAGCCCCATGCCGACATAAAGATATCTTTATATCATATTGCCTTTCTTCTCAGGCCCTGCTACAACCCGTGACCATGTACACCCAGCCAAGACAAGGGACCGCCATGACTGACTATAAGGTTGCCGATATCAAGCTCGCCTCGTGGGGCCGCAAGGAACTGGACATCGCCGAATCCGAGATGCCCGGCCTGATGGCCACGCGGGCCGAATTCGGCCCCAGCCAGCCGTTGAAGGGCGCCCGCATCGCCGGTTCCCTGCACATGACCATTCAGACCGGCGTGCTGATCGAGACCTTGAAGGCCTTGGGCGCCGATATCCGCTGGGCCTCGTGCAACATCTTCTCGACCCAGGATCACGCCGCCGCCGCCATCGCCGAAGCCGGCATCCCGGTGTTCGCCGTCAAGGGCGAAAGCCTGGAAGAATACTGGGATTACACCCACCGCATCTTCGAATGGACCGATGGCGGCTGCCCCAACATGATCCTGGACGATGGCGGCGACGCCACCTTGATGATCCATTTGGGCATTCGCGCCGAAAAGGACATCTCGGTCCTCGACACCCCGACCTGCGAGGAAGAGGAGGTTTTGTTCGCCTCCATCAAGAAGAAGCTGGCCAGCGACCCCACCTTCTATTCCCGCAACGGCGCCTCTATTCGCGGCGTCACCGAAGAAACCACCACCGGCGTGCATCGTCTGTACGAGATGGAAAAGAAGGGCACCTTGTTGTGGCCGGCCATCAACGTCAACGATTCGGTGACCAAGTCCAAGTTCGACAACAAGTATGGCTGCCGTGAAAGCCTGGTCGACGGCATCCGTCGCGCCACCGACGTCATGCTGGCCGGCAAGGTCGCCGTGGTCGCCGGTTTCGGCGATGTCGGCAAGGGCTCGGCCGAAAGTCTGGCCAGCCAGGGCTGCCGCGTCATCGTCACCGAAATCGACCCGATCTGCGCCCTGCAAGCCTGCATGGAAGGCTATGAGGTGTTGACCATGGAAGAAGCCGCCCCCCGCGGCGACATCTTCGTCACCACCACCGGCAATGTGGACGTGATCACCGTCGATCACATGCGGGCCATGAAGGACCGCGCCATCGTCTGCAATATCGGCCACTTCGACAGCGAAATTCAGGTCGCCGGCCTGAAGAACTTCAAGTGGAACAACATCAAGCCGCAGGTCGACGAAATCGGCTTCCCCGATGGCAAGCGCATCTTGCTGCTGGCCGAAGGCCGTCTGGTCAATCTGGGCTGTGCCACCGGTCACCCCAGCTTCGTCATGTCGGCGTCGTTCACCAACCAGGTGCTGGCTCAGATCGAGCTGTTCGCCAACAATGCCGACGGCAAGTTCGGCAAGAGCGTCTATGTGCTGCCCAAGCATCTGGATGAAAAGGTCGCGGCCTTGCATCTGGCCAAGCTGGGGGCCTCGCTCACCAAGCTCAACGCCAAGCAATCCGACTATATCGGCGTTGCCGTCGAAGGCCCGTTCAAGCCGGAAACCTATCGCTATTAAGTTTGTCTGATGGACAGCCCCCGCCCCACACCGGGCGGGGGTTTTCTTTTGCCCACGGCATGGGTGAATTCGCTCTTATGCCCGATCCCGGTGATCGCAACCGATCATTTCAATGGGCGATCGGGACCTGCCGGCAAAGCCGGTGCTTTTGCCCCTACCGGCAAGGCCGGTGATTTTTCGCCCCCAGCCGGAACCGCCGATTTGACCACCGGCTCGGGTTTCCGCGGTTGTTTTTTTTCTGGGGCCGGTTCGGCCTGGGCGCCGCGCAAATCGTGCAACATCCCGCGCTGCATCCCGACGCCGCCCAATTGCAATTTCTGCCACGGGACAAAGCGGTCGGTCGGCAAACCGGCTTGGCGGTTGAACTCGGCCAGCGGCTGATAGGTGCCGGAATAATTGCTCCACCATTGCAGCTTGCCGGCATCGAAAGCGGCGGTCCCCGCATAAAGGACCGAACGGCCATTGGCCAAGGCGGCGTGCGGCGCCTGCGCCGACAGCATGGTGGTGGATTGGTTGCGGGTCATGCCTTGGACCCGAACGAAGTTATACACCCCGCTGGGGGCGCTCAGCGCTGGCCGCTCATGCGCCCGCAGCCCATAGGCGCCGCCGGACAGGGAAACCAATTCGTCGCCGGCCGCGCCCTGTCGGGGCTGCGGTCCTTGGGGGCGCTGATGGGCGCCAAAGGCGCGCATGGGCTGGAGCGGCGCGGCGTGTCGCGGGGCCGGGCCGGACCAGGAAATTGGCGGAGGCAGATGGGTTTTTGTGCTCATCTCAGTTGATCTTCACCATGCCGCCCTTGACCGTCAACATACCGCCGCCATCGACGGTCCCCGAGGCCGAGCCCTTGACCTCGACCGTGGTGCCGCCGGACAGGGTGGCGCCGGTCCCGGCCTTGGCGGTGAGATCGGTGCCCGATTGCACCGTCATGCTGGTGCCTGACTTTACCGTGGCGGTGGTTCCCGCCTCGACCGTCACGTCGGCATCGGATTTCATGCTGATCTTGCCGGTGGCCTGGATGGTCAGATCACCGGTTACCTTCAAGGTGAAATTGCCTTTGACCTCGTGGGTGAAGTCGGCGGAATTGGTGTGGGTTTCGTTATCCTTGACGGTGATGGCGCGGGTGCCCTTGGACACGTCGTGGGTTTCGTTGCCCTCGGTAATGGTGGTGGCAAGGTTCCCCTTGGAGATGGTGGTGGTGCGATTGCCCTTGGAGATGGTCAGGCTGTCGTCGCCTTCCATGATGGTGGCGGCGCGATTGCCCTTTTCCACCTCAATGTTCATGTCCTTGCGGGCATGGACGAAGATTTCCTCGGAATCCTTTTTGTCCTCGAAACGGATCTCGTTATAGCCCTCGCCCTGCTTCGACGAATTGGATTTCAACGTGGTGCGGGTCTGATTGTCGGGCAAGGCGTAAGGCAGCGAATTCTCGCCATTATAGACGCAGCCGGTGACCAGCGGCCGGTCGGGATCGCCGTCAAGAAAACTGACCACCACTTCCTGGCCGATCCGGGGCAGCGTCCACGCCCCCCAACTTTTCCCGGCCCAGGATTGCGCCACCCGAATCCAGCAGGTGGTGTTTTCGTCCTTGGCCCCCAATTGGTCCCAATGAAACTGCACCTTGATGCGGCCGTATTTGTCGGTCCAGATTTCCTCGCCCGATTTGCCGGTAACGATGGCGGTCTGGCTGCCGGCGATGCGCGGACGCGGCGTCCTCGGCATGGGCCGAAACACCACATCGGCGGCAAAGGCGGTGAAGCTGTTGCTATAATTGCCGGGACTGGCGTCATGGCTGACCGAGGCCAGCACCCAATCGGCATTCAGCGATGCGTCCGGGTGATTGGACAAGGTGAATTTTCCACCGGCAACGAAATGCCGCACATCGGACCGGGCGGAAATGCTTTTGGTTCCGGCCTCGAACGCCTGCAATCGCTTGGCGGCGCGGCTGTCGCCGGCATCCTTTTTGTCATAGCCGCCGGGAAATTCGTAAATCTGCTGATCCGAGCCGGTGCCGCTGGCCTGCGCCTTCAACTCGGTGGAGGGGGTTTCAAAGTTGAAATCATCGGCCTGGTACTTGCTGGTCACCACCGCCAGTTCCAGGGTCAACGCCTCGACCCGGTTGTTTTCCAGCCAGTTTTTCTCGATCGGCAATTCCAGAAACTTCGCCGCCGCCACCTGGGGACAGGCGGCATGGGCAGAAGCGTCGTCCCCCAGCACCAGGGTATGGACGCCATCGGCATGCTCGAAGCAATACCAGATGCCTTCATCCTCCATCAGCCGATGGACGAAGGCGTAATGGCTTTCATTGTATTGGACGCAATAATCGCGGGCGGTATAGCTGCCGGTCAGGCTGTCCTTGTAATCGGAAAATCCGGCGCCATCAAAAACCGCCTTGATGATTTCGGGCACCGTCTTTTGCTGGAAAATCCGGTTGTCCGAGCCCAGATGCAACATCCACAGCCACGGCCGCACATCCAGCGACCAGTGACTGCCGGTCACCGCCACCCGCGTCGCCAACCCGTTGAACAAGCGCGTTTTGCCATCGCCATCGACCAGGGTCACGGTTACCGCCTTGCCGGAAACGGCGGTGGGGTCCAAGCCGTCGGCGGTAGCCGAGGCGGTCAGGGTGAACTGGAACGGCGCGCTGATATATTCAGACCCGGCAAAGCCCGACGCCACCAGCTTGTCCTTGCCCAACGGCGTGGTCACTTGCAGCGATTGGGTGTCGTTGGTCGAAGCCATCGGCGCTTACCGGGAAACGGCGACGGTGATCGGGTTGGCGTAATCGCCCTTGCCCTTGTGGAACTCGTGGAAGGTCTGGCCGGTTTTGGTCTGGCTGTACATCTGAAAATACCAGCGAGGATCCGACCCGGCGCCACGCATGTCGCCACGGGCGTAATTTTCCAGACTGACGCAATCGCCGCCGCTGCGGGCGACGACGGCGGCAAAATGATACGACCAGCTCAGTTGACGATCGGTGTTGCTTTCAAAATCGTGAACCCGCGTCGGCGCCTGGGCCAACACGATCAGCCGCTGTTCGATCTGGGCCAAACGCTGGCGGGTCTGGGCGTTCAGCGCAATGCCCATCAAATCGGCCTGCTCGTTGAGCAATTGGTCTTTTTCCGTTTGGCCGACAGTATGGATCATATAGGTGTCGCCCACCCCCGGATTGGCGAACTGGTTCAGGTGCCGCTGCGACAGCGCCCGATTGTTGCGATTGCCGGCATTCCCATGCCGGGTGACGTAATCTTGCGCCCTGGCGCTGTAATCATCGCCACGGTTCAGCCCCATCAGGTCGCGAAACCGGGCCTCCATCAAATTTTCGCCCGCATTATCGACATTGGCGATGCCGGTGATGGTCGAGGCGATCTCGTTGCAATTCTGCGGCAGAGCGTTCGGAGTGGCGTTATTGAAGCTGGGACGCACACCGTGCAAGGTGGTCTGGCTCCACCAGCCGGTCAAAATGGTGACCGTATCGCCGGTGCGAACCAGACGCACCGGACTTCCGACCTGGGTCAAGCTATTGTTGCTGGCGGTGATCACCGCATCGGTGGCAAAGAAGGTCTTGGGCTGACGCCGCCCCAAATCGCTGTCCTCGATGGCCATGCTGTTATCATCGGAAACCCGCAGCGACACGTCGCCGGCGCCGCGATAAACCACATGGGCCGTGGTCTTGTCCTGACGCCCCAGAAACATCGCCTCGCTTTGGGTCGGACGTTTGCGATGCTGCGCCGCCATCGTTCCCGGCGGCACGATGGCATAGGGATAACCGCCCCAAGGTCGCTTTTCCGGCTCCCAACTATACAATTTTTCGTGGCCGAGCACCTTGTAAGGCTGAAGAGCCGCGCCCCCCCGTGGCCCGGCCCAAGGGGGCGCCCCCGGCGCCGCCGTCATCTGCACCGACAGCACCGCCCGCTGGCCCAGGCGGTCAGCCTCGGCTTCCAAGGCCGGGTCCTGAACCACGGCCAGACCGCCGCCGAACGGATTGCGGACCCGACCGGAACGCTGTTGCACCACATGGGCCAGTTCATGCCCCAAAATCTGTTGGCCCCGCGTCGTCTTGGGGTCGTACTGGCCGGGGGCGAAGACAATGGCGTCGCCGACGGTAAAGGCCTGAGCGCCGATGGCCGACGCCTCGGGGCCGACATGGACGCGTACGGCGGAAAAGTCGGCGCGGAAAAAGCTTTCCATCTTGCCGCAAACATCCTCGGGCAGTTTTTGCCCCGGCCCTGACGGCAAGGTAAACGAGGGCGGCAAGGCAAAGGCGTTGCCCTTGGCCTGAAGACTTCCAAGAAACCGTCCCTGCATGACACCATTGGGCATGACGCGATTGGGCGCGCCTTGACGGCTCATCCCTCCTCCGGCGCCGGCGGGGGCGCCGTACCGTGTCGGCGGCGGTGCGTGATGATTACCCATGAAACCAGTCCTTGCCGAATCATCCAGCCCCCTCGGGGGCATATCCCGAGCCTTCAGCCCAAGGCGGCCCGCATCCCCAGACGATCCGCTTCCGCTTCCAGCGCCCGGTCCTGCACCACCGCCAATCCCGATCCGAAAGGATTGCGCACGCGGCCCGCCCGTTGCTGCACCACATGGGCGAGTTCATGCCCCAGAATTTGCTGGCCGCGCGGGCTGGCCGGGTCGTACTGACCCGGAGCGAAAACGATGGTGTCGCCAACGGTGAAGGCCAGGGCGCCGATGGCCGGAGCCTCTGGCCCCACATGGATGCGGACACCGGAAAAATCGGTCCCGAAAAAGCTCTCCATCTTGCCGCGCACCGCATCGGGCAAGGTCTGCCCCGGCCCCGATGGCAGATTGAACGAAGCGGGCAAGGCGAAAGCATCGCCCTTGGCCTGCAAGCTGCCTTGAAAACGCCCCTGCATCACCCCGTTGGGTTGGTTGAGCATTTCGTAAAACCGCCGCGGCTGCCCGCTGGCGGTGGCTGAGACCGAAACCCCGGCCGCCTTGGCCACGTCAGTGGCGAAGGTGGTGCATTGGCGCCGCGTCGCGCTGAATTCCTGGCCCCCGGATTTGTACTGATCGACCTTGGCCAAAGCCGCCCGCGCCTGGGTTTCGGAAATGGGAATAACCGAGACGCGGACACCGGGCTTGGCAAACGCGGCGGCATCGCCGTGCACCTTGCCCTGAACTCCGGCGGACAAGCTGCGGGCATCGCGCTTGCCGTCAAAGCGTTCTTGCGGGGAAAAGCCAAAGGTTTCTCGCCGGCCGTCGGGGCTTTCGATGCCAACAAAGGCATGACCGGCCAGGGCCGGCGGCAAGCCGGCCGCCTGCGGTCCTTGATGCAGGTAAGCGCCGACAATGAGCTTGTGGCCGCCCTTTGGTTGCGCGGCGCTCGACTGACCGAAACGGGTTGGCGGCGGCTGATGACGGGTGCTCATGAGACGATTCCCAAGAAAGGCAAAAATCTCCAACTGATGGATAATATCGTTTTTGATTGCCTCATAAAGAGATTTTATCCCCCATCCCATTGCCCGCGCTATTGCCGATAAAATCAACAGACAGCTATCAGGACTTGCAGCAAGAAGAACCATCACCCTAAATCATTGCGGACAGTCGGCTGAGGCTATAATGTTTTGATCAGCCACTTTAGATGGAAACTGAAGGGTCGATGGGGCATGGCAGTGCAAGTCTGCATGGGGGCAACGCTGATGTGCAGCTTCGGAACGGCGCCCAGCACGCTCAGCGTGTTGCCGGCGAACAAAACCTTTGCCGGCGGCCCCGTCGCCGCCAACATCATGGATAACGCCCCCATGGTCAACATCCTGCCCTTCGCCATGTGCACCAGCCCGGCCAATCCCACCGTCGCGGCGGCGACGGCGGCGGCGCTGGGGGTGCTGACCCCCATGCCATGCATTCCGGCGACCGCGGCGCCGTGGGCTCCCGGTTCCCCCACCGTCCTGATCGGCGGCATGCCGGCCCTGAGCAACAGCTGCAAGCTGATGTGCAACTGGGCCGGGGTTATCCAGGTCAGCGTGCCCGGACAAACGACCGTTCAGGTGGCGTAATGCATCCCCATCCGCCGCCCTCCCCGCCGTCCCGCCGGCCCCGGCCTCTTCGGCGTTTGCTGCTGACCGCCGCCATGCTGGCCGCGCTGGGCGGCTGCGCGGCGCAAAGCCTTAGTCTGGACGATGTCGCCATCAACGCCGCCACCGACGCCAACGCCAACAGCGCCATTGCCGTCGATGTGGTTCTGGTGACCAAGGTCGGCGCCGGCGAGGCCCTGAGCAAATTGCCGGCGGCGGAATGGTTCCGCCGCAAGACACAGATTCTGCGCGACAACCCGGATGGCCTGGTCGTGCTGTCGTGGGAGTTGATCCCTGGCCAAACCGTGTCCCAGCGGATCCGCCGCGAGGTGCTGGATGGCTTTGTCTTCGCCGCTTACGGCTCGCCCGGGGAACATCGCATCCGTCTATCGGGCGAGGGATCGCAGGCGCGGATCACCCTGCAAGCCAGCGATTTCATCGTCGATGGCCTGAAAAAGAAAGCGGAATAGCCACATGGCCGAGTTGAGCGAAATCCCCGAAGCGGTCCAATGGCATGAAGGCATGTTGCTGGCGCCCCAGCATTTTCAGCAAGCATGGCTGCGCAATGAAGCCATGTTGGGCTATGCCGTTGGCCATGCCGGATTGTTTCCGTGGGGGGTCCGGCAATTGGTCATCGATCGCGGGCAATTGGCGCAGGGCAAGTTGCGGCTGTTGGCGCTGGAGGCGGTGATGCCCGATGGCCTTGCCATCTTGCACCCGCGCGACGACGAGCCGTTGCTGGAACTGGACCTGACCACCGCCAAGAACGATCTGGTTCAGGCGACCATGGCGGTGCACCTCAGCATTCCGCTGGAAAACGCCCGCCCCGAGCCGGGCGAAACCCGCCGCTGGCGTTCGGTCGAAGGCCGCGCCGTCGCCGACACCAATTCCCGCGACAACGAAATCCCGGTGCCGCGTCTGCGCCCGGCGCTTAGCTTGGCCTTGACCGACTCGCCGTTGACGCCGCCGCCGCGCCGTTTCGTTTCCATGCCCATCGCCCGCGTCGGTTTTCGCGATGACGCCTTCTCGCTTGAACCGTTCGCGCCGCCGCGCACCGATTTCCCCGCCACCAGCGATCTAGCGGTGTTGATCGGCACGGTGGTGCAGCGGCTGCGCGAAAAGGCCTCGGGCATCGCCGACCGCCTGCAGGCGACGCCAGGAGCCTCGGCCGACCTTCCCGGCGGCGCCCAGCTCGACGCGTTGCGGGCCATGGTGGCGATTCTGCCGCGCATGGAGGGATTGCTGCAAGCCGAACGGATTCATCCGTTTCTGATCTATCTGGCCTTGTGCGACATGATGGGCAGCTTGTCATGGATGGGCGGGCAGCCGGTGCCGCCATCCCCCCCGCCTTATCATCACAACGATTGCCTGCCCGCCTTCGTCACCATCGTTCAGTTCCTGCTGCGCATGATGGAACGGATCCGCGAAAGCTATCGCACCCTTCGGTTCAAGCGGAGCGGCGACAACGCTTACTCGCTTTTGGTCAGCCCCGAGATGTTGGCCCCCGGCACCTTGGTGGTCGGCGTGCGGGCGGCGCCGGGGGCATCCCCGGCGGAAACGACGGAATGGCTGCGCAAGGCCCTGATCGGCTCGCGCTCGATGATGAAGACCATCGGCAGCCGCCGCGTCCGTGGCGCCCCTCGGCAACGCATCGAAACCGCCGACGAGCTGAAATTGTTGCCGCCGGCCGGCATGGTGTTGTTCCGGGTGACGGTGGACCCCGCCTTTGTCCTGGCCGATCAGATTCTGGAACTCATCGGCCCCGCCGACAGCAGCGAACCGCAGGAAATCTTGTTGTTCACCGCCGATACCGCGGTGGAAAAGCCGCCGGCGCCCAAGCCGCCGAAACCCGCCGCCGCCAGCGAAGCGGCCCCCGCGCCGAAGCCGAAATAATGAGCGCGCCGCGCCCCGTTCCCATGGCCAAGGCCGCCATCGACCGCTTTCTCGCCTTTCACATGGAATTGGTCGAGGCCAAGCGCGTGGCTGATTCCATGATCCTGATCGAATCCGATCAAGTCGGCGTCACCCCCCAGATCGTCTATAACGGCATCACCCCGGTGGACGTGTTCTTGCGCCTGCGCGTGGCCATCTGCCCCGGCGGCACGCCGCCACCGGCCACCGACGGCCGTCCCGACATGGGCTATGTGATGACCGCTTTGGCCGATGAAGCCATGCTGCATCAGGTGGATTGGCCCGGCCGCGAGCAATGGATGGGCTCGCTGCTTGAACAATCGCTCTACGGCTCGCAGGTGGCCGGCGAGGAAATCTTTGACCTCGGCCAGTCCATCATCGACGGCACCCTGACCGGCCGGGCCGATCTGGCCGCGACGATCATGCTGGCCCTGTCTTTGGGCTTTCGCGGCCGTTATCGCGATATTGCCGATAACGGCGCCATCGACGCCATGCGCCGCCATCTGTTCGAACACGCCTATAACCAGCCGCCGCCCTCGGCCATCGACTGGCCATCGCCATTACCGGCGGCACTGGCCCCGGTCCTTGACGCCAAGCCCATGCAACGCCTGCCGCGGGTGACGCCGTGGGTGCTGGCCATGGCCGCGGCCTTCGGCCTGACATTGGCTGTTTCCACCATAATCTGGAACAACGCCTCGCAGCAGACATTGGATTTGGCGAAAAAGGTCCGCATGCTTGGCCTTTCGGTCAGCGACGGGGGGGCGCCATGACCGCGGCGGCGACCTTGGCGGCGGAACCGCAAAACTGGCTGCCTTGGCTGGTGCTGGCCGTCGTCGCATTGCTGATGTCCGCGACCATCGCCGTGCTGTGGTGGCTGTTGCGCAAGAAACCCGCCGCCGCCGCGCCCGCCGCCACCGACGCCGCCGTCCCCGAAGACGATGCCGACCGTTGGGAAACCACGTATATGCGCCGCGACGTGCGGCGATCGCTGCAAACCCTGTCCCGCCTCAGCGACAGCGGCGGCAATCCGTATTCCGTGCCATGGATTGTCGCCGTCGGCGCCACCGGGGCCGATAGCCGGGGAATGATCCAGGCCATCGCCCCCCATTCCGACCTCAGCGGCAGCACCATTCCCAGCGCCGGTTCCGTGCATTTCTGCCGCCAGGGCGCGGTCTTCCATGCTGGCGACGATCTGTTGGAAAATAATGGCGGGCTGCGCCGCTGGCGGCGATTGATCCGTCTGATGACCGCCGCCCGCCCGCATCGCCCGGTGGACGGGGTGGTCCTGGCCCTGCCCGCCACCATGCTGAGCGGGCCCGAGGCCATCGCCTTCGACACCCTGGCCGATCTCGGCGCCCGCCTCAGCGCCATGATCGCCTCGGTTCAAAGCATCACCGGATTGCGGGTTCCGGTGACGGTGGTCATCAGCGGCTGCGACCGCCTGCAAGGCTTCGCCGCCCTGGTCTCGGCCCTGTCCGAGGAAACCTTGTCCGACGCCCTGGGCTGGGCCATGCCCTTCGCCATGGAAACCGCCTATCAGGCGGAATGGGCGGAATTGGCGACGGAAACCATCGCCGCCGGCCTGTCGGACACCTCCATTCAATTATTGATGGCCGGAACATCGGTGACCGATGCCGACGGCCTGTTGTTGCTGCCAACCGAAATCCGGCGGCTGACCATGCGGTTGAAACCGCTGATGGCCGCCATGTTCCAGCCCTCGGCCTATCACGAGGCCTTTTTGTTCCGTGGTCTTTACCTGACCGGCAAAAGACCCGGCGAAACGACCAATTGGGCCTTCGTCAGCGGCCTGTTCGAGGGCAAGGCCTTCCGCGAGTATCAATTGGTTCAGCCGGTGCGCGGCATTCTGACCGCCCGCACCAAGAAGCTACGCATTACCCAGGCCGTCTTGGCCCTGACCCTGGTCGCCGAGGCGTTGGGATTGACCTGGTTGTCCTATGACGCGCCGTTTCGGGCGGAAAACCTGCGCCACCTGCTGGCCACCATCAATTCCGACCTGACCAGCCGGGTTCAAGCCGAAGGCCGGCAAAACGCCGACGTTGCCCAAGGGGCCGCCATCCGCCTGTTGCAGGAACTGACCCGATTGGAAGTCAGTACCCTGGCGACGCCGCTGGCCCCGGCTTCCTATCTGCAAAGCCCGGACAGTCAGCTCGAAGGCGCCATCGCCGTTGGCTACAACGCCATCATCGTCGATGAAATTCGTACGCGACTGGGCAATCGGCTGCGCAACATCGTGTCGATGCCGGCCCTGGATGGGGCCAGCGACGACGTGATCATGAAACAATTGGAACGCATGGTCCGCGAACTGGCCGAGTTCGACCGCATTTACCGCGTCTATCAGGATTTGCCGACGCTGCGCAGCGCCGCCGCCTTGGCCTTGGTCAGCCGCTATGCCCTGGCCATCGAACTGCCCCCCGACTTCCACGAAAACGCCGAGCTTTACCAGCGCGCCATGGGCTTTTCGGCGGTGCCGCCGCTGGAACAGGCGCCGGAACTGATCGGCCGTTCGCTCAAGACCCATTTCACCACCGCTTTCCGCAATCGCTTCAACGATGGGCGGCTGCAACAGCGTTTCGAGCAGATCGCCAAGTTGAGCGGCAGCAATCAGCCCCATAATCCCATGGACGCCATGGATCGGCTGACGCAATTGCAAACGCTGCTGGCCGGCATCAGCAACGACCTGGATTCGCGCGATTACGGCTGGATCAACGGCGAGGGCCACGATATCGGCCCGGCCTTCGACACCATGCTCGCCCAACTCGACGGCTTGGGATTGGTGTCGGACGACGATCTTGGCCAGATCAGAAAGACCGGTGAGAACCAAATCGTCAGCGCCCGTCAGGCCTTGTTCCGCCGCCTCAACGCCCAACGGATCGAACAGATGCAGTTGAACGGCACCAAGGCGGTGCTGTCCCAAGCGCTGCAAAGCCTGAGGACGCAACTCGACGCCCTGCTGGCCCGGCCGTTCATGAGCGAAGCGCTGCCCTCTCAGCCCGAATTGCGTTCGGGGCAACGCCCCATTGTGTGGAACGCGCAATGGCTGAAAAAAACCCATCAGATGGTCGATGATTATCTGGCCTTTGCCGCCACCGAGGCCCTGAACTTCCCGCCGGAACTGTCCTTCACCGTGGAAATGGCCGCGTTCGATCAAGCCAGCCAACGGACGCTGACCGCCTTGTCGGCGGCGGCGCAACCGGCGGAACGGGTGATGTCGGGCGCCTATGACATGGAAGCCGAATTGCGCGGCCTGATCGGCATCAGCCAAACCTTGGCCGGGATCGCCGATCAACTGCGCTTGGCCAAAATGGATTATGCCAGCAGCCAATTACGCGGCACCGTCCACACCCAAACCCTGCGTTTGCTCTCGGATGTCGACGGCCTGTCCACCGGCCTGCTCCTGACCGCGCCGCCGCCCGAATTCGATTGGTGGGACGGCAGCATGCCGGTGGCGGCGCGGGCCTTCCGGGTCCCCAGCCTGCCGGAATTGTCCTTGTTGGTCGAAGCCAACCGCGATTCGTTGAGCAAGCTTATTCACGAATACGTCGCCCCCTTGCTGAAGATTTTGGCGACGATCCCGGGTGAAGGCGGACGCAGCGAGAGTGTCGCCAGATGGCAAAGCATTACCCGCTCGTTGCAGCGCTATGAACAAAAGGACCGCGATTCGTCATTGCGCCGGCTGGAGCAATTCCTGCTGGTCGACATGGATCAGATCAGCCCCTCCAATTGCGCCAACGTCGCCAACGGCCCGCCCACCCCTGGCGGCGATATGTTCGCCATGCATCTGGATCAGTTGAAACGGAATCTGGCCCAGCGGTGCGAGGCCTTGGGCACCAACCGGGTGCGCGACAGCTACGCCCAGGTGCAGACGCATTTCAACGAAACCCTGGCCGGCCGCTTCCCCTTCGCGCGCGAGGCCAAGCCGGCGGTGCCGCGCGCCGACCCATTGGCGGTGCGCCAGTTCTTTTGGTCACTGGAACAAAACCCGCTGCCGGCCGGAGCCATCTTGCAGGCGGCGGCCGGCCGCCCGGCCGCCGCCTTCGCCGCCGAGCTTGCCGCCGCCCGCAAGATCCTGGCCCCCATGCTGGTCGACCCGACGCTGGAACAGCCCTTGATCTACGAGGTCGAGGCCGAATTTCGCACCAATCCGGCCCAAGACGTCGGCGGCAATCAAATCATCGAATGGGGGGTGGAATTTGGCGGCGACCAGTGGGTCTCATCGCGAGAGGCCAAACGGATGGCGGTGTGGTCCATCGGCCAGCCTGCCCGCCTGTTCGTCCGCTTCGCCCGCAACGCCCCCTCCATCCCCGCCCCCGACCCCTTGGGCCGCTATCGCGTCGATGGCACCATGGCCACCTGGGAAGCCCACGACCCGTGGGCCTTGCTATCGCTTATTCAAGAACTCAGCCCCGAACCCGGCCGCTTGCACGAACTGGCCGACCGGCGGCCACAGACCCTGGCTCTGACCCTGGATTTGCAACGCAACCCCGATGCCGCTCCGGGCGCCACCTCGGCGCCGAACGCCACCTTGTATCTGCGTCTGGGCCTGACCGGGGTGCTGCACAAAGCGGGGAAGCCCGACGAGAAGCAAACCGTGCAGCTTTCCCCCTTCCCGGTGGCCGCGCCCCGGCTGGAAGACACGCAACCGCTTAAGATTGTTCGCTGAGAAATATAGACTCGCATTGATGGTTAAGCGTGGCGATCTGAGATACGATAGGTTTTACGTCAAGCCGGTTGGGAAGATGAAATGGCACGGGGTGTCAACGGCTATGTGACTATTAATGTCGGCGTCGCCAACGGCCACAGCAAGGTGAGCGCGGCCGGCGGCTGGAGTGACGATGAGCGCGCCCGCCGGGCCCGGCGCTTGCGCAAGGATGGCTGGAGCTACCGCCGCATCGCCGCCAGCCTGGACATGAGTTATGCCTCGGTCTGCCATCTGCTGGATGGCGAGGAAGCGCGCATCCCCCTGACCCCGGCGCCGGTACTGCCGATCCCGCGCCGGCCGACGCCCAGCACCTCGGCCCGCGCCCGCGCCATGCCGGCCGCCGCCCTGGCGGGCAGCGGCGGCGGCGGCGATGATCTCGGCTTTCCCACATCCGTGACCCGTATGGAAGAAATGGCCCAACAAATCGTCGTCTTGCAACAACGCCTGGATACGGTTTTGGCCCTGAACGAAGGCCATCGCCAAAGCTTGGCCCGCTTGGAACGCAGCATGGTCGCCACCTTGCAAAGCGAGCACCGGGCCTTGAGCCAACGCCTGAGCAACGCCGTCAAAGCGTTGTTGGAACGCATGATTCCCAGCAGCTTGCGCGCCTGGTCCGGGGCGGAAAGAAAGACCGACGATGACCAGGGTTGAAAGCGGCGATCGCCGTCCGCACAAACACACCGACCTGACCTTGACGACGATCCTGGCGCCGCTGGGCGGGGCTGGCGGCGTTGGCCCCGATTTGCGCAGCGAGCCCGACAACCCTCTGGCCGCCATAGAAGAAGCCCGCCGCCAGGACGATTCCCTGGATCAGGGGGTGTGGGTGCATGACCGCAAGATCGCCGATTGGGACATGGTGGTCAGTCTGTGCCAAAGCGTCCTCAGCACCCGTTCCAAGGATCTGCGCATTGCCGCCTGGCTGGCCGAGGCCCTGGTTCAGCGTGACGGCTTCGCCGGCATCGCCCCCGCTTTTGCCGTGATCGAGGCGTTGTGCCGGGAATTTTGGCCCGCCATCCATCCCGTCATCGACGACGATGGCGACCTCTCGGCCCGCGCCAACACCATTGCCTTGCTCAACAGCCGCCTACCGCCGGCCTTGCGCACCAAGCCGATCACCCAATCGGGCTTCGCCGAACCGGTGCGCCTGAGTTGGGGAGATTACGAAACCGCCCGGCTGTATCAGACACGCGGGAGCAGCCCCAACCAAGCCACCACCACCGTCTTTCAAGACAGCGCCGCCGCCACCCCGCGCCAGATCCTGGAAAGATTGCGCGACGACGTGCAAGCGGGCCTGGATGCGGTGGAAAGCCTGGATGGCTTCCTTGACGACGCCTGTGGTCGCGACGCCCCCTCGCTGATGGGGATCAAGACTCTGCTGATCGACATTTCCGCCTGGTTGGGGGCCACGCTGCCGCCTGCCGCCTTTTCCCCCGCCCCCGAGCCGCCCCAAGCGGCATTCGCCGGAGATTCCGAGATGGCCGCAGCCGCGCCCTCGCCCCTTTCCTCCCGTGACGGCTTTGCCAGCGGTCCCATCGGCAGTCGCGATGACGCCTATCGCCGATTGGCCGAAATCGCCGATTACCTGATGCGAACCGAACCGCATAGTCCGGCCCCCTATGTGCTGCGCCGGGTCCTGGGCTGGAGTCACATGCCCCTGCACGAGGTTTTGATGGAAATGGCCAGCGGTCGCAATGAGCTGTCCGCAATTCTTGAACTTATATTATCTCGTGAGTAAACCAGCGTTAAAGCGACCGTAAAGAGTTTGACTCTGGTTTTATATAGAGTCAGAGTTGCGTAACTTTCTAATGATTCTGCACCTGATGGGAGAGTGTGATGGCGGAAAGCTCACAAAAGTGGTTACTGCGAAATCGTCCGCCCCGCGTCAAGATTACCTATGACGTGGAAACCGGCGGCGCGATCGAACGCAAGGAACTGCCTTTCATCATCGGGGTGCTGGCCGACCTTTCCGGCAAACCGACCGAGGCGTTACCGGCGGTCAAGGATCGCAAATTCGTCGAGATCGACCGCGACAATTTCAACGAGGTTCTGGCCTCGATCAAACCCGAGCTGGTGGTGCGCGTTCCCAACCGCCTGGCTCCCGACAACGACGAACAATTGTCGGCCGCCCTAAGCTTCAGCCACATGGACGATTTCGGCCCGGTCGAGGTGCTCAAACAGGTCGAGCCGCTGCGCCGCCTGTTCGAAGCCCGCGAACGTCTGCGCGATCTGCTGACCAAGCTGGATGGCAACGACATGCTGGAAGGCCTGCTCAAGCAGGTGGCGGAAGACCCGGCCAAGCAGGAAGAACTGAAGAAACTGCTGGCCCCCGCCGCCGAAGAGGCTGCCGCCGAATAATCAAGGGCCGGCGCGGCGCGCCGACTTCTCCCTTGCAGCCCATTCCGAGGAAACGAGGACACGATGGCCGACGAGACCACCACCACCGAGACCCCCAGCCTGCTGGACCAGATTTTTGTCGATGGCAAAATGGCACGCGAAGAATCGCAACGCCTGTACGCCCGTGAATTGCTGGCGGAATACGTCAACGACGTCCTGGCCCAGACCGGCGGCACCGTCCCCAACGATATCATCGCGCTGATCACCGATCATATCGCCCATATCGACGAGCTGCTGACCGCCCAGGTCAACGAAATCCTGCACCACCCCGAGTTCCAGAAGCTGGAAGCGTCGTGGCGCGGTCTGTCCTATCTGGTGTTCAACACCGAAACCAACACCATGTTGAAGATCCGCCTGCTCAACGTCTCCAAGCAGGATCTGCTCAAGGACCTGGAAAAGGCGGTCGAATTCGACCAAAGCGCCTTGTTCAAAAAGGTCTACGAAGAAGAATACGGCACCTTCGGCGGCACCCCCTACAGCTTGTTGGTGGGCGAATATGAATTCGGTCGCCATCCCCAGGACATGGCCTTGCTGGAAAAGATTTCCAACGTCGCCGCCGCCGCCCATGCCCCGTTCATCACCGCCCCCAATCCGGGGCTGTTCGACATGGACAGCTTCACCGAACTGGGACTGCCGCGCGATCTGGCCAAGATCTTCGAAAGCGTCGAACTGATCAAATGGCGGTCGTTCCGCGCCAGCGAGGACAGCCGCTATGTGGCGCTGGCCCTGCCGCGGGCGTTGATGCGTCTGCCCTATGGCCCCGACACCGTGCCGGTGGAAGGTTTCCATTACGTCGAAGAATGCGACGGCTTGGATCACAATCGTTATCTGTGGGGGAACGCCGCCTACATCATGGCCCAGCGCATCGGCTACGCCTTTTCCTGCTTCGGCTGGACGGCGGCCATCCGCGGCGTCGAAGGCGGCGGCAAGGTCGAGGGGCTGCCGGCCCACACCTTCCGCAGTCCCGATGGCGACATCGCCCTGAAATGCCCGACCGAGGTGTCCATCACCGACCGTCGGGAAAAGGAATTGTCGGATTTGGGCTTCATTTCGCTGGTGCATTGCAAGAACACCGATTACGCGGCGTTCTTCGGCGGCGCCACCTGCAACAAGCCCAAGCTGTACAACACGCCCCAGGCCAACGCCAATTCGCGGCTGTCGGCCATGCTGCCCTATATTTTGAATGCGTCGCGCTTCGCCCATTACATCAAGGTGATCATGCGCGACAAGATCGGCAGCTTCATGACCCGCGACAATGTCGCCACCTATCTGAACACCTGGATGAGCATGTATGTGCTGGGCCAAGACGATGCCGGCCAAAGCATCAAGGCCCAATATCCGCTGCGCGAAGGCCGGGTGGACGTGTCGGACATTCCCGGCAAGCCCGGTTGCTACAATGCGGTGGTGTTCCTGCGTCCGCACTTCCAATTGGAAGAACTGACCGCATCCATCCGTCTGGTCGCCGAACTGCCGCCGCCGGCGGCGTGATCCGGGGCGCTTCGTTCCCGCTGGGGACGAAGCGCCGTTCGGAGGTTTTGCGATTGGGGTGTTTTGCAATTCCGGCGCCGGAATTGTTCTAACCAGGGAGCTTTTGGCCAATGGCCCAGAATTTTTTCATCAAGATCGACGGCATCGACGGCGAGTCGCAAGTCGATGGCCATACCAAGGATATCCAGGTTCTGTCCTGGAGCCATTCCTTCAACCAGCCGACATCGGCCACCCGCTCTTCCGCCGGCGGCGGCACGGTGGAACAGGCCAACCATGCCGACTTTTCCTTCACCAAATATGTGGACGTGGCCAGCGTTCCGCTGATGAAGTCGTGCTGGAACGGCAAGACCATCGCCACGGCCACCTTCACCGCCTATCGCTCGGATGGCGATTCGCTGATCGAATACCTGAAGGTGGAGATGACCAACGTCCTTATCTCCAACATCTCGTTCGGCGGCGGCACCGGCGACATGGCGTCGGAAACCATCACGCTGTCCTATAGCAAGGTCAAATACACCTATACCCAGCAAAAGGTCGCCGGCGCCGGCAATGACGGCAACAAGGCGGCATCGCACGATCTGGCCCTGCAAAAGGTCGAGTAGGTCAGAGTGGCGGGGCTACAGCCCATCGAAGGCGGACGGGCCTTGCTGTTCGAACGCCTTATCGATGGGGAACCGGGACAACGGGAAGGCAAGCCGTTCATTTTACATGACCGGAATGGCTTGATGCGTTCGATCGCCACCGAGTTGGAGCGGTTGCTGTCGACCCGTTTGTCCGTCCCCCCGCGAGCATTGGAAAAGCGGCAACGCGGCACCCTTGATTACGGCATCCCCGACGGGGCCATCATCAGCCCGGCCGACCCCCAAGGCTGCCTGGTGCTGGCGGCACAGATTCAAGCCGCCATCGTCGTCTTCGAGCCGCGGCTGCAAGATCCACTGGTTTCGCTGCGGCCCGTGGCGACCCAGGGCAATGCGCTGATTGCCGATATTGCCGCCCATTTGGTCATCGACGGCCTGCTGGAGCCGGTTTCCTTCGCCATTCCGCTTGGGGCCGGCGATGAGCGCTGAAGATCCCGATCCGCTGTTTCGCGCCTATGTGAACGAACTGGCCTATCTGCGCACGGCCGGCGGCGAATTTGCCCGCATTCACCCCAAATTGGCCCGCCGCCTGGAATTAAGCCGCGAAGGCTCCGCCGATCCGCAGGTCCAGCGCCTGATCGAATCCTTTGCCTTTCTGACCGGGCGCATCCAGCGGGAAATCGAAGCGGACTTTCCGCTGATCCCGGCGGCGGTGCTGGGGACATTATACCCCCATCTGACCGCCCCCGTGCCCTCCATGGCCATTGCCCGCTTCATCACCGATGCCGAACATTCGCGCGCGGTCATGGGCATATCGGTGCCCGCGCGCACTCAGCTTTTCGCCACGGCCGAGGATGGCCTGACCTGCCGCTTCCTCAGTTGCTATCCGGTGACCTTGTGGCCGATCACCGTCGGCGCGGTCGAGGTCCTTCCCCCCTTCGCCATCCCGGCGGTGGCGGCGCTGGCCGAAGACACCAAGGCCGCCGCCATCTTGCGCGTCCGACTGCAATGTCAAGGCACCCGCAATTTCGCCGAGATGACCCCCGATCGGCTGCGCTTTTTCATCGACGCCGACCATGCCACCGCCGAGGCCTTGTACGAGGTGCTGTGTCACCGGGTCTGCGCCATTGCCGCCCTGCCCGACGGGGCGGAAAACACCGCCGGCGGTTCCATCCGCATCGAACCGGTGGGCTTTGGCGCCGACGAGGCGGTATTGCCGCATCCAAACACCGCCCATCAAGCGTATCGTCTGTTGCAGGAATATTTCCTGTTTCCGGAAAAGTACCAATTCCTCGACGTCGCCGGCCTGCCGCCCATGGGACCGGGAACCAGCGTCGATTTGCTGTTCCTGCTGACCTCGCGACCGCCGGCCGGGCTGATTTTGGACCAAGACACCTTGTGTCTGGGCTGTACCCCCATGGTCAATCTGTTCCTTCGCACCAGCGAACCGATCCGGCTGGATCACACCCAGACCGAATACCGGCTAAACCCCGATATCCGCTGGGAGCGGGCCACCGAAATCCACACCATTGTCAAAGTGTCGGACACCGCCGCCGCCAATAGCGCCGACCGCGCCATATTGCCGTTCTTTTCCGTCTCGCATCCGCCATCGGCGGGGGCGCGCGATTGCTATTGGATGGCCCGGCGGCAGCCCACCGGCCGCCCCGATCTTCCCGGCACCGATATCGTCTTGTCATTCAAGGATTTAGGCTTGCAGCCGGCCGTGCCGGAAAGTGCGGTGCTGTTCGCCCATACCCTGTGCACCAATCGCGGCGCCGCCGAGCAATTGCCGGTGGGATCGCCTTTATCCATGGAATTCGGCGCCCCGGTGGCTTCCATCGTCTGCCAGACCAGGCCGACCCAGCAATTGGCCCCGCCCGAGGATGGCGAAACCTTGTGGCAGCTGGTCTCGCACCTATCGCTCAACCATTTGTCCTTGGCCGGCGGCCATGAAAGCCTGGCCGCCTTGAAAGAGATTTTGCACCTTTACGGTGGATTGCGCGGCCCACGCGGCCAGCAGGTGATCGATTCCATGGAAGCGCTGTCGACGCGGCGGATCATTCGCCGTATGGGCGAGGATGCTTGGCGCGGCTTTTGTCGCGGCACCGAGGTGACCTTGACCGTCGATGATCGCGTTCTCGGACCGGGACTTTACCTTTTCACCGCCGTTCTATCGCGCTTTCTTGGGCTTTATTGCGGCGTCAACATGTTCACCCAATTGGTGGTGGCGTCGCGCCGGCACGAAGGAACCTGGATCAGATGGCCCGCCCAATCCGGCGAAGCAACCATTCTCTGACCGAACAGCTGCGCAACGAGCCGCACCGCTTTGCCCTGTTGCAAGCGGTGCGGCTGGCCGAGCAGGCCATACCCACGGCTGTGCCGGTCGGCACCGGCTTTGATCCCCGGCGCGAGGCCATCCGCCTGCGCGGCAGCCTGTCGCAATCCTTTCCCGCCAGCGATATCGTCAGTTGGACCGAGGGCAAAGACGGCGAACCGCCTTCGCTGCTCTCCGCCTTTCTCAGCCTTGGCGGCGCCTTTGGTCCATTGCCGCCGCCCTTGTCCGAACTGGGGCTGGAACGGCAACGGCGCGGCGATACCGGCATTCGTGACTTTCTCGATGTCTTCAATCATCGGCTGATGTCGTTGTTCATCCGGGCCAAGCGAATTCACCGCCCGCCCCTGCAACCCGGCCGCCCCGAGGACACCGACTTCGCCCGCCTGCTATGGGCCTTGTTGGGATTATCGACGCCGGGCTTGCGACATTCCCAATGTCGCCACCGTCGGCACCGCCTGAATGGCCAGGACCAAACCTTGCTGGCCTGCGTCGGCTTGCTTAACCAACGCCCGGTCAGCGCCCATGCCATCGAACAGACCCTGGCCTATGCCTTGAACGTGCCGGTCGCGGTTATTCCTTTCGTCGGTCGTTGGCTGTCCTTGGACGAACACCAGACCACCGTACTGGGTCAGCTTGGCCGCAACACCGCCCTTGGCTCGGAAACGGTGATCGGCACCAAGGTTTGGGACCAAAGCGCCGCCATCCGGGTGGAACTAGGACCAATGACCTTGCCGCAAATGCGGCGCCTGCTGCCCGGCGCCCCCGATCACCGCGCCCTGTCCACCGTGCTGGAATACGCCCTGGGAGACAGCGTCGCCGTTGACGTCAAACTAACCCTGGGGGCGAAACAAGTCCCGGTTTCACGGTTATGGGCGAAAACGCCGTCCCGCCTGCCGCGCCTGGGCTGGACGTCGTGGCTGACCAGCCGCCCCCGCCATCAACCGGGCGAAGTCCTTCTGCGTCTCGCAAGCCCTGATCCGGGTTAGACCAGGTGCTGCCGAATCACGTAATCCTCGGCTTGCATTTCCATCAACCGCGACACCGTGCGCTGGAATTCGAAAGCGCCGATGCCGGTGGGGTATAAACTTTCCGGCGGAGCGGCGGCGGAACAGACCAGGGTCACCTTGTGCTCGTACAGGGCATCGACCAAGGTGACGAAGCGGCGGGCTTCGTCCTTGTTGTCGGGCGACAGCAGCGGCACCCCCGACAGCACCAAGGTGTGATACTGGCTGGCCAGCTCAAGATAATCCGACGCCCCCAACGGGCGACCGCATAATTCCTTGAAGGAAAAGCGGGCCACGCCCATCGCCGCCTTGGGGATATCCAGCACGCGGCCGTTGACCATGATCTGATCGGGCCGCGCCGCCGCGCCCTCGGTCAGACGGGCGAAGGCCTTGTCCAACTCCGCTTCCGCCGCCGCGCCCAAGGGGGCGTGATAGACCTGGAGGCCACGCTTGCGCCCCAGGCGGTAATCACGTTCGGAATTCAGTTCCAACAAATCCAGACGCTTGGCCAGCAGATCAATGAACGGCAGGAAGCGTTCACGCTGCAGGCCATCCTTGTACAGATCCTGCGGCGGCCGGTTCGACGTCAGCACCACCACCACGCCATTGTCCAACAGATGTTGGAACAGCCGGCCGACGATCATGGCATCGGCAATATCGGTGATCTGCAATTCATCCAGGCACAGCAGCCAGGCATTATCGGCCAGTTGCCGCACCAGCGCCGGGATCGGATCATCGCCCTTTGCCCCGGCCTTGCGCCAGGCATGGATCGACGCATGGATGTCGCGCATGAATTCGTGGAAATGCACCCGGCGCTTGCCCGGCGCATTGGTGTATTCATAGAACAAATCCATCAGCATGGATTTGCCCCGCCCGACCTCGCCAAAGATATACAAGCCCTGCTTGGGGACTCCATCCTCGCAATCGCCGGGATGCCATTGCAGCCCGGGCAAAGGCGGCGGCTTGCCGCCCAAGCCGAAACGGGCCAGCCAGCCCTTTTCTCCGGCACTGGGACGATAGCCGCGAATGGCCTTGGACAGGCTTTGCAGCTTTTCCACCGCCAGTTCCTGCGCCGGGTCGGAGCGGACAGTGCCGGCGCGCAAGCGGGCACGATATTCGAAGAGAGGTCCATCGGTCATGGCGCAGCACCCTACCCTAACGGGGGGCAAAGGAAAAGAGCGCGGGTGGGACCCCGCGCTCTTCTTTACCGCGATCCGCGAAAATCAGCCGTCGGCGTTGATCTTGGCGATCAAGGCTTCCTGCACCGTCGGCGCGGTATCGTTGCCGACCTGGCAAGTACCGGCCTTTTCATGGCCGCCGCCGCCATAGGACAGGCACAGCTCGCCCACATTGGTCTTGGCCGAACGGTTGACGATGGAACGGCCGATGGCAAACACGGTGTTTTGCTGCTTCAGCCCCCACAAAACGTGGATGGAGATATTGCACTGCGGATGCAGGGCATAAATCATGAAGCGGTTACAGGCGTAGATGGTCTCTTCGTTGCGCAAGTCGAGAACCACCAGATTCTTATGCACCTTCGAGCACCGCAGCAATTGCTCCTTGGCCTTTTCCTCGTGCTCGAAATAAAGCTCGGTGCGTTCCTTGACGTCGGGCAGCGCCAGAATCTGCTCGATGGAGTGATTGCGGCAATAATCAATCAGTTCCATCATCAACTGATAATTGGAGATACGGAAATCACGGAAGCGCCCCAGACCGGTACGGGCATCCATGATGTAATTCAGCACCGTCCAGCCCGTGGGCGAGATGATGTCGTCGAGGGAGTATTGGGCGCTGTCGGCCTTATCCACCTCTTCCATCATCTTGTCCCACGCCGCCGGGAAGCGTACGGCGCCGCCGTAATAATCATAGACAACCCGGGCCGCGGACGGCGCCTTGGCGTCGATGATGTGATTGTCCTTTTTGCCGACGCGAATGGTTTCCGACAGATGATGGTCGAACGCCAGGTTCACCCCGTCCACATAAGGTAAATTAGTGGTGATGTCGTTGGCGCCGATATCGATCACCCCGTCCTGCATGTCCTTGGGGTGGACGAACTTGATGTCGTCGATGATATCGAGCTGCTTCAACAAGACGGCACAGACCAAGCCGTCAAAATCACTCCGCGTGACCAAACGGAATTTCTTACCGTCGGACATATTATTGCTCCTTCCCGCGTCCAGAACGGAAATCCTACTCCTGCAAACGATTCAGAACAACCGGCTCCACGCCCGATCTCCTCTTTCCCCCTGGCCGTCCCTGGGATAAACAGAAGGGAGCAATGTCCCGAACCCAAGCGAGCCAGCCATGCGCGTCGCCTCTTTTGTCTTGATCGCCGCCACCGCCTTGGCCGGATGCGCCGAAGCGCCGTTCGTCGAACGTGAAATCAACAGTAATGTCGACAAGCCGATCAACAATGTCACCACCAACGGCACGGCTATTGTTTGCCATGCCGACAGCGCCCCCTGGGCGGCGGTTGAGGCCGAAGCCGCTGATGCTTGCGGCCAATACGGTTATTTCAGCCGTTTTGTTCAGACCCGGCGCTATCAATGCCGGATCACGGCCCCGCATCAATCCACCTTCGCCTGCTATCACCCGGACATGACCGACGCCAAAGGCGTTCTGATCAATCCCAGTGACGAAAAGGCCGTCCTGGCCTGGCAAAAGCGTACCGGCAAATTGAAGCCAAAGCCGCGCATCGCCTTGCCGGAAGATCAGCAAATAGCCCCGCCGCCAGCCACCTTGCCGAACGGGCCGCTCGCCCCGCAAGCCGCGCCGCCTTTGGCTGCTGGCAGCACGGGCGGTCAGCCGGCATTTGCCGCCCCGCCCCCCAGCTATCGCCCCCTGACCCCCGCCGACATTGCAGGCAAGCCCGACATGGAAGCCGCCCCGATCTTGGCGGAACCGCCGCCGGTGGTTCCGCTTTATCCGGCTGGCGGCGGCTATAGCCTGCCGCCCGGAAGCTGGGGGCAACACTTCGAGCAATAAAAAAACCCCGCCGGATTGCTCCGGCGGGGTTTTCCTATCTTTGCCGTCGGATCAGACGCCGCGCTGCAACAGCTTGGTCTTGATCGAACCGATGGCCTTGGCCGGGTTCAATCCCTTCGGGCAGGTCTTGGTGCAGTTCATGATGGTGTGGCAGCGATACAGCTTGAAGGGATCTTCCAGCGCATCAAGGCGTTCACCGGTCATTTCATCGCGGGAATCGTGGATCCAACGGGCGGCCTGCAACAGCACGGCCGGGCCGAGGTAACGATCACCGTTCCACCAGTAGCTGGGGCAGCTGGTCTGGCAGCAGAAGCACAAGATGCATTCCCACATGCCGTCAAGCTGTTCACGCTCTTCCGGCGATTGCAGCCGTTCGCCATCCGGCGGCGGCGGCGTTTGGGTCTGCATCCACGGCTTGATCGACGCCAATTGCGCGTAAGGCACGGTCAGATCAGGGATCAGATCCTTGACCACCGGCATATGCGGCAGCGGATAGATCTTGGCTTCGCCCTTGATGTCCTCGATCGGCTTCAAACACGCCAAGGTGTTGGTGCCGTCGATGTTCATGGCGCACGACCCGCAGATGCCTTCACGGCACGAGCGGCGGAAGGTAAGCGTCGAGTCGATCTCGTTCTTGATCTTCAACAGGGCGTCGAGAACCATCGGACCGCAATGGTCCAGATCGATTTCGAAGGTATCCAGGCGCGGGTTTGACCCCGAATCCGGATCATAGCGGTAGATCTTGAACGCTTTCACGTTCTTGGCGCCGGCAGGGGCCTTGTGGGTCTTGCCGGATTGCACGCGGGAATTGGCGGGCAGGGCGAATTCGACCATGTCTTTGCTCTCCTTGACCGGCCTTTAGTAGACGCGCTTCTGCGGCTTGATGTACTCGACCTCGTCGGTCAGCGTGTAGGTGTGAACCGGACGATAGTCCAGCTTCACCTTGCCGTTGTCGACCCAGGCCAGCGAGTGCTTCTGCCAATTGACGTCGTCGCGATTGGGGAAATCCTCGTGGGCATGGGCGCCGCGCGATTCGTGCCGGGCTTCCGCCGACACGATGGTCGCCAACGCGCAATCCATCAGGTTTTCCAGCTCGAAAGCCTCGACCAGATCCGAATTCCACACGGTGGAACGGTCGTTGATCTTGATCTGCGACAAGGTGGACGCAACCTGGTCCATCTTGGCGCAGCCTTCGGCCAACGACTTCGAGGTACGGAACACGGCGGCGTCCATCTGCATGGTCTTTTGCATGGCCAGACGGATTTCGCTGGTATGCATCGAGCCGCTGGCGTTGCGCAGACGATCGAAGCGGGCCACCGCATTGTCGCCGGCATCTTGCGCCAGCGGCTTATGGGTGGTGCCGGCCTTCAGCGTCTCGGCCGCCCGCAGCGCGGCGGCACGACCGAAGACGACGATGTCCAGCAACGAGTTAGTGCCCAGACGGTTGGCGCCATGCACCGACACGCAGGCCGCCTCGCCGATGGCCATCAGGCCCTCGACGGTGGCGTCGGGATTGTCGGCGGTCGGACGCAGCACTTCGCCATGCACATTGGTCGGAATACCGCCCATGTTGTAATGCACGGTCGGCAGCACCGGAATCGGCTCCTTGGTCACATCGACGCCGGCGAAAATCTTCGCCGTCTCGGAAATGCCCGGCAGACGCAATTCCAGGGTCTCGGCCCCCAGATGCTCCAGATGCAGATAGATGTGGTCGTTTTCCTTGCCCACACCACGGCCCTCGCGGATTTCCATGGTCATGGCGCGGGAAACGACGTCGCGGGACGCCAGATCCTTGGCGGTCGGGGCGTAACGTTCCATGAAGCGCTCGCCGGCCGAATTGGTGACATAGCCACCTTCGCCACGGGCGCCTTCGGTGATCAGACAGCCCGAGCCGTAGATGCCGGTGGGATGGAACTGCACGAATTCCATGTCCTGCAACGGCAGACCGGCGCGAGCGACCATGCCATGACCGTCGCCGGTGCAGGTATGAGCCGAAGTGCAGCTGAAGAAGGCGCGGCCGTAACCGCCCGAGGCCAGCACCACCTTGTGGGCGCGGAAACGATGCAGCGACCCATCGTCCAGGTTCCAGGCCATGACGCCGCGGCAGACGCCGTCTTCCATGATCAGGTCAAGGGCGAAGTATTCGACGAAGAATTCGCAGCCATGCTTCAACGACTGGGAATACAGCGTGTGCAAGATGGCGTGACCGGTCCGGTCGGCAGCGGCGCAAGCGCGCTGGACCGGGGCCTCGCCGAAATTGCGCATGTGGCCGCCGAACGGGCGCTGGTAGATCTTGCCTTCCGGCGTGCGCGAGAACGGCACGCCGAAATGTTCAAGTTCGTACACCGCCGGCACCGCTTCGCGGCACATGTATTCGATGGCGTCTTGGTCGCCCAGCCAGTCCGACCCCTTGACGGTGTCGTACATGTGCCACTTCCAGTTATCCTCGGCCATGTTGCCGAGAGAAGCGCCGATACCGCCCTGGGCGGCCACGGTGTGCGAGCGGGTGGGGAACACCTTGGTGATGCAAGCGGTCTTCAGACCGGCGGCACCCATGCCCATGGTGGCGCGCAGGCCGGCGCCGCCGGCGCCGACGACCACGACATCATAGGTGTGGTCGATGATCTTGTACGCAGCCATTGCAGTTAGCCTCCGATGGCGACTTTGAGGATCGAAACGGACATGCTGATCGCCAGCAGGGCGGCAATCAGCTTGGTCGCCAGAAGAGCGGCGAACTTCTTCGCCTTGCAGCTGACATAGTCCTCGATGACCATGGCCAGACCCAGCGACGCGTGGTAGCAGGTCAAGGCGACGGTCAGAATCAACAGGGCCGAATTGGGGGCCTTGGCGATCCAGGCGGTGAAGGCGGCGTGGTCGGCGCCGGCAAGGCCGGCGATGGAGGCCACGAACCACAAGGACAGCGGAACCAGCCCGACAGCGGTGACGATGGTCGACCAGTGATGGCCCATGCCGGATTTGGCGGAACCAAGGCCGCGGGCGCGGCCGATGGGGGAACGAAGGGTCATGTCAGTGTTCTCCCTTAGGCCAGACCGATGATCCAGGCGATCACGGTCAGCGCGACGGCGGCGACCAGCGCCACCTTGGCTGACAGGTACGCCTGCGGAATTTCGAAACCCCAGCCGGAATCCCACAGCAGGTGGCGGATGCCGTGGCTGAGATGGAAGAACAAAGCCAGCGTCCACCCGAACAGGAACAGCTTGCCCAGGAACGAGCCAAAGACAGCCTGAACGAAGCTGAAATATTCCGGCCCATTGGCGGCAGCGCACAGCCACCACGTCAGGGCGAACAGGCCAATCACCAAGCCAACGCCGGTGATACGGTGAGTGATGGACATGATCGCCAGCAGCGGCAGGCGATAAATGTCCAGATGCGGAGAAAGCGGCCGATTGCGCGTGCTCATGGGTTGGGCCCCCGAAACTCTGGATTGCGGGGCAAAACGCCCCCTACATGCGGCAATGTGGGCCAAGTGTTTAGCGTTTAGGGACACCAGAGTCAACGCCGAGAGCCACACTTTTTGGCGGGGGCAGCTACCCAGCCCCCGCCCAACAGGGTAGTAAGCCGATCACTCCCCCACATGCAGGTACAGCATAACCGCCATGAATGGCACGCAGTCACAGAAAAATATGAGGCGAAAAGCCCGGAAAGGTTGACTTGCGCACATATCCATAAAATTTCATCTAATTTGAAATTAAAATAATAATGCACAATCGTTAACTATAAACATGTATCATAAATAAAAAATAAGAAGACAGAGGAGGATACCATGATACCGCTCAGGAACGACGACAGCATAAACGCCAATATATGCGACGACGTTACGCATATGCGGCAAGAGCTGCGCGCCATTCACATGGAAATCCAGAAGACCCTGCAATGCGTTTCGGAACTGGTGTCCGCCATTAATGACATTCGGACGTCACAGGCGCAGATATCCGCTCGCTTGGGCGTCGCCGCAGCCATCCAAGCCAAACGGAAAGAAGACACCTCTCATTGCCATGCCTGCGGCGGCCCCGTCACCCGGCATCCGGCCGAAGCAGGAACCTTGCTGCTGTGTCCGGCTTGCGGCTGGAGCGAATTTATCGGCCGCGATGGCCGCGAATCGTCGGAAGTCCGCCCCGACGTGGCTCCTTTTTGCTCTCGTCATAACCCTTGGGCGGCATAAGTCGCGGAGGCCACCATGTCCTTGCTTGACCTGCTCCACCTCCACCACCCGGTCCCGCCGCCGCCGCCTGACGAGCTGATCCATTGGGATGAAACGCTGTCGGTGGGCAACCCGATCATCGACAACGAGCATCGCGAGATCGTCACCGCGCTCAACCGCTTTTACCTCGACTGGGTCCACACCGCCCATGATCTGGACCTGGAAGCCGAGTTGAAAAAGCTTAAAGTGATCGTCGACACCCATTTCGCCAACGAAGAAGAGCTGATGGCCTGCCACCACTGCCCCAGTTTGGCTGGCCATATCCGTGAACACCGTCAGATGCAGACTGAATTACAGGCTATCGCCGTCAACGCCCCCAGCTTGAGCGGCGCCAAACTGGAAGCGCGCCTGCTGCGCTTCATCCGCCGGCTGGTGATGAGCCATGTGTTGTCATGGGATATGGACGCGCGGGAATATCTGCGGCCATGAAACGCGGCCCGCCCGATTGCGGTGTTTTGGCATGTTGATTTCGCCGACCGACAGCGCAAGCGGCGGGTTCATGGCCATGAACCCGCCGCTTGGCTTGGGGCATCAGCGCTTGGGCATCAGCACCGTATAATCGAAATCCAACACCACCGCCGCGGCAAAGCCCTTACCGTCTTCAGCCTTCAAGGTGAAATCGGCGGCGGACTGATTCTTCAAGGCGACCAGACGCAGGCGGAGGGCGCCAATGTCGGAGCGGCCGGGAAGATCGAACTTTTCCAGCACTTCCGACCACGCATAGATGGTGTCGCCGGCAAAGGTCGGATTGACGTGGCGGCCGCCATTGATGGCGGCGATCTTGAAGGCATTGCCCAGGCCGTTGAACGACAAGGCGCGCGCCAGCGAAATGATGTGGCCGCCATAGATCAGCCGGCGGCCGAACCGGCCCTGACCCTCGGTGTGCTGGTTGAAATGAACCTTGGCGGTGTTCTGCCACAGCCGGGTGGCCATCATGTGCTCGGCTTCCTCGATGGTCATGCCGTCAACATGGTCGATCTTTTCACCAATGGCATAATCGTCCCACCGATGGGGAGAACCGGCCAGCACGTCGTCATAGCCGGCGGCGGACAGGCCGGCGGGGATGACCAGATCGGCGGCGGCGACCGCCCCCGGCAGATCCGGCACCACTTCGGCCGGAGCGGCGGCGGCGACATCGCGCTTTTTCACCATCACCCAGCGCACGTAATCCACCACCATCTCACCCTTCTGATTGGTGCCGATGGAACGGACATAAACGACGCCGGTTTGCTTGTTGGAATTTTCCTTCAGTCCGATCACCGTCGAGACGGTGGTGACGGTGTCGCCGGCATAAAGCGGCACGCCAAAGCGCCCGGCGGCATAGCCGAGATTGGCCACCGCGTTCAATGATACGTCGGGGACGGTCTTGCCGAACACCAGGTGAAAGGCGGCCAGATCATCCAACGGCTGGCCCGGCATGCCACAGCCCCGGGCGAATTCCACCGATGAATTAAAGGCAAAGCGCGAACCGTACAACGCGGTGTACAGCGCCATGTCGCCTTGGGTCGCCGTCCGCGGGGTGGCGTGACGGATTTCCTGGCCGATGCGAAAGTCTTCGAAGAAATTGCCGGAATTGGTCTTGGTCATGGGAAATATCCTTACTTGCCCAAAGCCGCTTCCAGCTGGGCGATCTGTTCGGCCAGGGCGACCAGGCGCTTGGCGTTTTCCACGTGCAGGTTCTCGATCAGCTTGCCATCGACCACCACCACGCCCTTGCCTTCGGCCGCCGCCGCCGCATGGGCGGCGATGATGGTTTGCGACCATGAAACGTCCTTTTCCGACGGGGCAAACAGGCGGTTGGCAACGTCAATGGTCTTGGGGTGAATCAAGGTCTTGCCGTCGAAACCCAGTTCCAGCCCTTGCAGACAATGGGCCTCGAAGCCGGCATCGTCGTTCAGGTCCAGATAGACGCCGTCAATGGCGGCCAAGCCATAAGCCCGCGCCGCCAGCAGGCACAACCCCAAGCTGGTGATCATCGGCAGCCGCATGGCGGTGTGGGCGCAATGCAGGTCTTTGGCCAAATCCGACGTCCCCATGACGAAGCCGCCCATGCGCGGGCTGGCAAGGGCGATTTCCTCGGCCCGCAACATGCCCTTGGGGGTTTCCATCATGCACCAGATGGCCATGTCGGCCGGCGCCCCGTTGGCCTGCATGATCGCTTCGACCTGACGGACCATGTCGGCGCTTTCCACCTTGGGAATCAAGATGCCATGCGCCCCGCACGACGCGGCGGCGGCAACGTCGGCATAGCCCCAGGGCGTGCCCAGGCCATTGACGCGAACCAGCAATTCACGACCGCCATAGCCGCCGGCCTTGACCGCGTCGCACACCTGTTGGCGGGCGACATCCTTGGCGTCAGGAGAAACGGCATCTTCCAGATCCAAGATCAGGCCGTCGGCGGCAAGGCCACGGGCCTTTTCCAAGGCACGGGCATTGGAGCCGGGCATATAAAGGACGGAACGGCGAGGACGGGCGGTGGCGGCCATGGGGACGATCCCTTGCAAGAAGAAACAGGCTGGGGAACCTAGCAAGTTGCGTTAAGCTAGGCAAGGTTGCAGCGCAACAATACGTCGTCACGGACCAGCTTTCCATGAAGATTCTTTCGCTCAATTCATCCGTGGCCTGCGGTCACGTCGGCAATTCCGCCCTGACCCTGCCGTTGCAGCGGCTGGGATTTCAGGTGGTTGCGGTCAATAGCGTGCAGTTTTCCAACCATCCCGGTCACGGAACATTCGGCGGTGACGTCTTTGCCCCCGCCCATGTGGACCGGGTGATTGATGGTTTGGATCGCGCCGGCTTCCTGGCCGGCTATGACGGCATTTTGTCCGGCTATCTGGGCGAGGCCGCCAATGGCGCCGCCTTACGGCGCATCCTGGCCGCCAACCCGCGGGCGCTTTATCTGTGCGACCCGGTGCTCGGCGATGACGGCCGCTCGTATGTGCGGCCGGGGATCGCTGAATTCCTGGCCGGGCCGGCCCTGGCCGCCGCCCGCATCCTCACCCCCAATCCGTTCGAACTGGCCAGCCTGAGCGGCGCCCCGGTCACCAGCCTGGGTCAAGCCGTCGCCGCCGCCCGCGCCCTTGTCGCCCAAGGCCCCGAGATCGTGGTCGTCACCAGCCTTGATCGCGATGGCGATGCCGTCTGCGCCGCCATCACCGCCCAGGATGTCTGGCTGGTGCGCACCCCCCGCCTGCCCTTCCCCCACCCCGTCAACGGCGCCGGCGATTTGCTGGCGGGCCTGATCCTGGCCGAACGATTGCGCGGCGCCGATGTTCCCACCATGCTTGGCGACGCCGTCTCGCGCCTGTTCGCGGTGTTGGAGCGGACCCTGCAAGTCGGAAGCCGCGAGCTGGCGCTGATCGCCGCGCAAGACGCGGTGGTCACCCCACCTCGGATGTTTGTCGCGCAACGATACTAGGGTTGTTCCGCCGGCCGCTTTCTGCTTACCTTCCGCGACAAAAGCAAGACCAGGACATTCTGGGTGAGCGAGTATCTTTATCTGCGCGGTATCGCCATCGGCTTCGCCATCGCCGCCCCCATTGGGCCGGTGGGATTGTTGTGCATCCGCAAGGCGCTGGCCGATGGCCGCCTCGCCGCTTTCGTCGCCGGATTGGGCGCCGCCCTGGCCGACACCTTTTTCGGCGCCGTGGTCGGGATGGGCCTGGGGGCCGTCTCGCAATTCATCGAAGGTCACACCCCGATCATGAAGGTGGTCGGCGGCCTGTTCATGTTGGGCTTGGGGCTGCACACCTGGCGCGCCGCCACCACCAGCCTGGAAAGCGAGCCCGATGCCGATAAAGGCCCCGGCATGGTGCGGGATTTCCTGTCGACTTTTGTCATTACCATCAGCAATCCCGGCACCATCTTGGGCGTGGTCGGGGTCTTTGCCGCGCTGGGCGCCTCGGCCCAGGCCAAGGGCATGGAAGATCAAATGTCGCTGGTCGCCGGCGTCTTCACCGGCTCGGCCCTGTGGTGGGCGGTGCTGACCGAATTGACCATCGCCGTGCGCACCCGCTTCACGCCGGAACGCATGCGGCTGTTCAACCACATTTCCGGCGCCTTGTTGATGGCATTGGGCACGCTTGCCCTGGGGTCGTTGCTGCTTTAGCGCAGCTTCTTGCGCATCAGGATTTCATCCTCGCCGACGCTGATCAGGTCGTTCAATTCGGCCTTTTCGACAAAGCCGTTGCGGCCATAAAAATCACGGCCGCGATGATTAAAGGCCGAGACGCAGACCCACAGATTGCCGCCATTTTGCCCCGCCGCCCAGGCCAGCAAGGCCGAACCGACGCCTTGGCTTTGCCTGTCGGGCACCACCGCCAGCATCTCCACATAGGGACCGCGCAGCCAGGGCGAACGCAGACACAGCAGACCGACCGGCTGGCCGTCTTGTTCATAGACCATGCGCAGCAAATTGGCGTCGTCACGGGTCAGGTAACCGGCCAGACCATCATCGGAAAAGCCCAGCCGCCGCCACGGGTCCATGTGAGCCAAAGCTTCGGCCAAGGCCGGCGCTTCAAAAGCAAGCAACGGGCGGATCATTTCAACACCTCATCCAAACGCACGAATTGGACCCCGCGTCGCCGCAACTCGCTGACGATATCAGGCAGGGCCTTGGCCGTCGCCGGGGCACGGCCGTTGACATGGAAGATCAGAATATCGCCGGGCCGCGTCTTTGACAGCACCCAGTTTTTTAAATGCGCAGGAGCCAAGCCCGGCGTCGGATCGCCCGAGGCAAAGCTCCAATGCACCACCTTATGGCCGCTGGCTTCCACCGTCGCCAAGGTGTCGGCGTCGTAATTGCCGGCGGGAAAACGGAAAAACAGCGGCTGACGGCCGGTAATGCCGGCAATCACCGCATCGGTGTCGGCAATCTGCGCCCGCACCCGATCCTGGGGCAGTCGTTCCATGTGCTGGGGATGGTCGAAGGAATGGTTTTCCACCTCGACCAGCGGCGATTTGGCCAATTCAGCCAGTTCCACCCGATTGCGATTGGCGAACAGGCCGGTGGCGAACACGGTGAACGGCAGCTTTTCCGCCGCCAGATAATCCAAGATGGCCTGATCGAAATAAGCCGGCTTGCCGCGACCTTCGCAGGCATCGAAAGTCAGCGCCACCCGCATGTCCTTGGTCGGCAGATGCTCGATCACCTCGGCCTGTGCCGACGACACCATCAAAGCCGCCCCCAGGGCGGCAGTCGCCAGCCGCAACCACATGCCTAGAAATCCAGATCGGAATAATGCTTAGGGGGCGGGACGCCGGGCAATTGATCGCTTAGCAGAACCCGGAAGCTGGGCCGCGACTTGACCCGGGCGTACCAATCCTTGGCCCCAGGATGACGATCCCACGGCACGTCACCGATATAATCGATGCAGGAAATCTGCGCCGCCGCCGCCACGTCGGCCAACGAATAATGCGGCCCCGCCAGCCATGGCCGCCGCTCGGCCAGCCAGGCGATATATTCCAGATGCTGGTGAATATTGGCGAAACCGGCACGGATCAGGCGCGAATCCGGCGCCCCCTTGAGGGTGGTCAGCCGCTTGGTCACCTTTTCATCAACCAGATTGCGCGTCACCTCGTCGTGGAACTTGCGGTCGAACCAGCCGACCAGCCGCCGGGTTTCGGCGCGGGCTTCCGGTTCGGGCGGCAGCAACGGCGGTTCGCGGTGAACTTCATCCAGATATTCACAGATGGCGTTGGCGTCCCCCAGAACGGTGCCGCCTTCTTCCACCAGCACCGGCAGATCGCCGCCGGGGCTCAGTTCCAAAAACTCGTCGCGCCGTTCCCAGAACCGCTCGATCTGTTCGATGAATTCCAGCTTCTTCTCGGCCAGGACCACACGGACCTTCCGCGAGAAGGGGCATAGGGGATAGTGGTAGAGTGTCCTCATGGCCCCGTTCTACCGTGTTTTGCGTTGCAAGAACAGAGGGTGCGCACAGGGGGGCCTCAGGCGGCGCGACTGGCCGGCGATTCGGTCAACAGGGCATACAGCGCTTCCGGGCTGTCGGTGCCGCGCAGCTTCTCGCACACGCCCTTGTCGCGCAACAGCCGCGATACCCGCGCCAACGCCTTCAGATGATCGGCGCCGGCCGATTCGGGGGCCAGCAGCAGGAAAATCAGATCGACCGGATGCTCGTCGATGGATTCGAAATTGATCGGCCGTTCCAGCCGGGCAAACAGGCCGTACAGACGATCCAGGCTTGGCAATTTGCCATGGGGAATGGCGATGCCATTGCCCACTCCGGTGGTTCCCAGACGTTCGCGCTCCAGCAACACATCAAAGACGGCGCGTTCGTGCAAACCGGTGAGTTCCGCCGCTTTCTTGGCCAAATCCTGCAACGCCTGCTTTTTCGAGGTCGCGCGCAAATTCGGAATGACGGCAGCCGGAGTAATCAGGTCGGCGATGTCCATGAAGTACAAACCCTCTGGTTTCAGAGCAGATTCCCCGAGAGAAGGTAGAACCTTCCACTTCGGACCATTGCGGACCGTCATCCGCGTCTTTTGGCCTCTTCATGGTCCCGGCCATCAAGGCGCCGGCGACCGGTTCAGGGAAGCGCCGGACCATAATTCCGCAACACTTCCAAGTCAAGCATCCTGGGGTCTTATTACCCTCCCAGGGCCTTTTCCCGCCGGCGCTGAACCGACGAGGGAATATTCATGCCTTCCCGGTATTTTGCCACCGTGCGGCGGGCGATGTCGACACCTTCCGCCTTCAACACCTCGACAATGCGGTCATCCGACAGCACGGCCTTGCCTTCGGCGTCGATCAGCGCCTTGATGCGATGGCGCACCGATTCGGCCGAATGGGCATCCCCGCCGTCATTGGAGCCGATGGCTTGGGTGAAAAAATACTTCAATTCATAGATGCCGCGCGGGGTCGAAATATACTTGTTCGAGGTCACCCGGCTGACCGTACTTTCGTGCATGCCGATGGCCCCGGCGATATCGCGCAACACCAACGGCCGCAGATGTTGGACCCCAAGCCGGAAAAAGGCGTCTTGCTGACGAACCAGTTCGGCCGCCACCTTCAAAATGGTGGTGGCCCGCTGATGCAGGGATTTGACCAGCCAATTGGCGGATTGAAAGCGTTCCGACAGATAGGTCTTGTCGTCGCGCTTGCGCGTTTGATCGGCGATATGGGTGTAATAGCGGGTATTGACCAAAACCCGCGGCAAGGTGTCGGAATTCAGCTCGACCGACCAGCCGCCGTCCTGGGCGCGGCGCATCAGCACATCGGGGGTGACCGGCTGCGCCACCACATGATCGAAGCGTAGCGCCGGCTTGGGATCCAACGCCTTGATCTCGCCGATCATCTCGGTCAGATCCTCGGCGTCGATGCCGCACACCTTCATCAGTCCGACCAGATCGCGCTTGGCCAGCATTTCCAGATTGTTGAGCAAGGCCTGCATGGCCGGGTCCAGGCGGTCGCGCTCGGCCAGTTGCAGGGCCAGGCATTCCTTGAGCGAACGGGCAAAGGCGCCGATCGGGTCGAAACGCTGAACCTTGACCAGCACCAGCTCGATATCGGCGCGCGAACAGCCCAGCTTGTCGGCCAATTCGTCCAGATCGCCGATCAGATAGCCCGATTCGTCCAACATCTCGATCAGATGCAGCCCGATCAGCTTTTGCGCCGGATTGATGATGTCCATATTCAACTGGGCGATCAGGTGGTCGCGCAGCGAAATCTCGCCGGCCAACGTCTGTTCCAGGTTGTTTTCGCCGTCATCGAAACCATGATGACCGCCGCTTTGCCCCCACTGGCCGAACGCTTCGCCGTTGCTGACGCCATCGGCGGCGCTGTCGTTGTTGTAGAGGTTGTCGTAATCCACATCCATGCCGTCTTCGGCCGAGGATTGGGTCATGCCGTCAAGCATGGGTTCCTCGGCCTGGGCCTGAGGTTCCGGTTCGGGGGCGGCCTCGGGCTCGCCGCGCTCGGCGTCTTCGCGCTCCAGCAACGGGTTGCGCTCCAGCTCCTGCTCGATAAACGCGGTCAGTTCCATATTGGACAATTGCAGCAGCTTGATGGCCTGCTGCAATTGCGGCGTCATCACCAGAGATTGGCTTTGGCGAAGATCAAGGCGGGGGGTAAGAGCCATGGCGCTACGCTATCACAGACTGAAGCGTTCACCCAGATAGACGCGGCGAACGCCTTCATGGGCGACAATCTCGGACGGCCGTCCTTCCATCAGAACCACTCCATCATGCAAGATGTAAGCGCGGTCGATGATGTCCAGCGTTTCGCGCACATTGTGATCGGTGATCAAGACGCCGATGCCGCGATCCTTGAGATGCGACACCAGGTCGCGAATATCGGAGACGGCAATGGGATCAATGCCGGCCAAGGGCTCGTCCAGCAAGATGAAATGCGGCTTGCAGGCCAAGGCGCGGGCGATTTCGACGCGGCGGCGTTCGCCGCCCGATAGCGCCATGGCCGGCGCCCGGCGCAAATGTTCGATCGAGAATTCCGCCAGCAGGGAATCCAGGGCGGTTTCACGCGTCTGGCGGTCCGGCTCGATGGCTTCGAGCACCGCCATGATGTTGCCTTCCACCGTCAACCCGCGAAAGATCGAAGCCTCTTGCGGCAGATAGCCGATGCCAAGGCGGGCGCGCTGATACATGGGCAGGCCGGTGATGTCTTGGCCATCCAGCATGATGGCGCCCGAATCGGGGTTGATCAGTCCGGTGATGCAATAAAAACAGGTGGTCTTGCCGGCGCCATTCGGCCCCAACAATCCCACCGCCTCGCCCCGCTGCACCGAAATCGAGACATCGCGCAACACCGAGCGGCGCTTGAAATGCTTGCCGATATTACTGGCGACCAGCCCGGCATTGGCGGCGACCAAGCGCGGCCCAGTCACCATGGGCGGGGCCATTTCGATGGTCATTTCATCCGCCACCTGCTCTGCGGGTTCGATCCCGGTCATATTCTTCCCGCCCTTTACCGCTTGTCGCCAGACGCGCCGGCCCCCTTGAACACCGCGCGACGCTGTTCCGGACTCTGCTTTTCTGGCGTGAAAGTACCGCGCACCCGCGTATCGCCCGGCACCCCCGGAGCGGCGCCGAACAATTTGCTGATTCCGGTATTTAGATTGACGTGGGCATAGCCCCCGTTCAACTCGTTCCCATCGCGGATGATCTTAACCGAACCGGCAACGGTGGCGATACCGGTTTCCAGGTTGTAATCGGAACGGTCACCGGTCACCACTTCCTTGGGCGTGGTCAGGATCACATGACCGTAACCATCGGCGCGTTGCAATTCCAGACTGCCCTTGGCCCCATCGCGGAAATGCGCGGTCAAGACGTCCGATTGAATCTTGCGGTCTTTCTGGAACGCCACGGCATCGCCACGGGCGACCGCCATGCGTTCTTTTTCCCAATATTCCAGCGTATCCTTGGCGGTCACCTGGTCCGTCGGGGTGACCATCTTGGCCGGTTGGCCGCGCAGGACGAAGATGGCCTTTTCCAGATCATAGGTGGCCTTGAAACCGGTCGCGGTCTCCGTCGGCGTCTTGATGGTGACGTTGCCATCGGCATCCAGCCGCCAGATTTCATTGCCGCCGGCGCCATCGCGGTAATAGGCGGTCAAGGTGTCGGCGGTGACCGTCACCGTGCCGCGCACCGCCTTGGCATTGCCGCGGGCAATGACGCGGGTGGCGTCGGAAACCCACTCGATGCCGTCATCGGCATAGACTTGGATTTCCTCGTTATTGCCGCGCCCCAGGTTGAAGCCCTGAGCCAATGCCGGCGCCGGCAACGCCAAAGCCAGGAAAAGAAGCCATCGACCGATCATTTCTTCCGCCCCGCCCCCTTCAAAGACATGCCCGCCTGGCCGGTGACGATGATCTGGCGACCTTCGTCAAGAATGCGAAATCCCTTGCCATTCAGGCGGCCTTGCGGCCCGTTGCCGGTAACCGGATCATGCCCTTCGGCCGTCGAATCTTTCAGATTGATGCGGGCGCGCTGGGTATGCAGCTCGTAGCCCTGATCGTGATAGAGGTTAACGTCGCCTTCCAGGTCCAGCCATTGTTCTTGCTGGTAATAGGTTCCCAGCTTGGCTTCGATATAGACCCCGGCGCCGCCTTGGGTGACGAAATCCGCCTTGGGATTGTCCAGCACGACGACGCCATTCTGAGGGTCTTCCTCGACGCCGCGATCGGCGGTGACGGCAAACGGATTGTTGCGCTTATCAACGCCCTGATAGCGAGCATTGATCATGGACAGGTTTTCCACCGCGTTCGGCGTCAGCTTGGCGAAGCCCAGTTGGAAGCGTTCGTCATTGCCGCGCAATTGCGGCCACAACCCCAACAGCACCAACAGCACCAAGGCCGTGGCCGGCAGCGCCACCCGCAACAATCCGACCCGGCGAGAATGCATGCGATGGGCCACCGGCTTGACCGGGTGCGGATGGCTCCGCCCCCGCTCGGGCTTGGGCCTCAGATCACTATCGGCGCGCAGGTCGACCATGGTCGTCATTCCCGTTCAGACCACCCCGGCGCGCAGCAAATCGTGCACATGCAGGACCCCAAGGGCACGGCCATTTTCGACCACGAACAAGCTGGTGATGGATTTTTCATTCATGACCCGCAGCGCCTCGGCCGCCAACAGGCTGGGCAGCACCGTCTTGGGATCGCGGGTCATCACCTCGACCGCCGGCTGGGTCATCAGGTCGGCGCGCAGATGACGGCGCAAATCGCCATCGGTGATGATGCCGGCCAGCAAGCCGTCCGGGCCGACAACGCCGACACACCCCAGACTTTTCGCCGTCATTTCCAAAATAACCTCGGTCATGCCGGCCTGCGGCGACACCACCGGCAGCGATTGGCCGGCATGCATGATGTCGGCGACCTTCAACAGCCGCCGCCCCAATTGGCCGCCGGGATGAAAGACGCGGAAATCGGCGGCGGAAAAGCCGCGCCGTTCCAGCAGCGCCACCGCCAGGGCATCGCCCAGCGCCAGCATCATGGTGGTCGAGGTCGTCGGCGCCAACCCCATGGGGCAAGCCTCGGGGATGGGCGGCAGGACCAAGGCGATGTCCGATTCCACCGCCAGCGTGCTGCCCCCGCGTGAGGTGATGCCGATCAACGGAATCTCGAAGCGACGGGTAAAGGCGATGATATCGGACAATTCCGGCGTCTCGCCGGAATTGGACAGGCCGATCACCGCGTCGCTGGTGGTGATCATCCCCAGATCGCCATGACTGGCCTCGGCCGGATGAACGAAAAAAGCCGGCGTGCCGGTGGACGCCAAGGTGGCGGCGATCTTACGACCCACATGGCCGGACTTGCCCATGCCAGACACCACGACCCGGCCCTGGGCGGCGGCGGCCGCATCGCAAGCGGCAATGAAAGCGTCGCCCAGTGAATCGGCCAGGGCGGCCAGTGCCGTCGCCTCGGTGGCAAGGACACGGCGCGCCGAAGCAAGGTCGGCGGAAGCGGCGGAAGCGGCGGAACCGTCGCGGACGGCAGAATTCATGATGTGGCCTTGGCATAAACTTGCAAACCCTGCGCCAAAGGCGCGCGGGACCACTAACTATACGAATCGGGCGCGCCAGCGGAAGGCATAAAGAGCACTTGCCTGAATTAATGCGTAAACACGTCCTGTTCGTCCCAGCCGGCAAGGTCCAGCGCCGCGCGGTCCGGCAAAAAGCGGAAACAGGCTTCGACCAAGGCGCGCCGCCCCTCGCGGTCCAGCAGAATCTCCAGGCGGTCCCGCAACTGGTGCAGGTACAAGACATCCGAAGCGGCATAAGCCAATTGCTCGTCGGTCAGGCGCGCCGCCCCCCAATCCGAGGTCTGCTGCTGCTTGGACAGGTCGATGCCCAGCAATTCACGGCACAGATCCTTAAGGCCGTGGCGATCGCTATTGGTGCGCACCAGTTTCGAGGCCACCTTGGTGCACCACACCGGTTCGCAGCGAATGGCGAAATATTTGGCGATCATCGCCAGATCGAAGCGGGCGAAATGAAACAGCTTGGTTACCGCCGGATCGGCGAGCAAGCGGCGAAGATTGGGCGCGTCATAACAGCGGTCGGGAAAATGCACCACATGGGCATTGCCGTCGCCGGCCGACAATTGAACGACGCACAAACGGTCGCGCACAAGGCTCAGCCCCATGGTTTCGCTGTCGATGGCGACCACTGGGCCAAGATCGACATTCGCAGGCAGATCGCCGATATGATACTGGATGGACATGCGAACGGCTCCTTCAGGTTTTCCCCGAAGGAGCCGTTTGCAGGTGGCCCCCTGAGGGGCGCATCCGGCTTCAGGTAAACCGGAAAAGATATGGTGCCCAGGAGAAGACTCGAACTTCCACGACCTCACGGCCACACGGACCTGAACCGTGCGCGTCTACCAATTCCGCCACCTGGGCTAGGTGGTGTCTCGTCGGGTCACCCCGTCGAGGCGCAGAGAAATATGCGACCGGCCCCGCCCTGTCAACCGACAAAAAAAGCGGATTTGAAAAAAAGTTCATCCGCCGCTTAATCCCCCCATCCCGGACCGCCGCGCCGGTTGCTTCGCCGCCAGGAAACGAATAGCCTTGCGGCCAAGACGACAAGGCCGCGAAACAGGCGGTGAATATAGGGATGCGGAGGTCCATATGAACCGGCGTGTGGTTACGGTTTTCGGCGGGTCGGGCTTTATCGGCCGCCAAGTAGTCCGACGTTTTGCCAAGGCCGGCTGGATTGTCCGCGCCGCCATGCGTGATCCGATTGACGGCGCCTTCCTCAAAACCATGGGGGAACCCGGCCAGGTCACCCCCATCCGCGTCGATATCTCCGACAAAAGCGCCGTCCGCGCCGCCGTCGACGGCGTTGATTGCGTCGTCAACATGGTTGGCATCTTGTTCGAGAAAGGCAAGCGCAGCTTCGACGCGATCCATCGCCAGGGGGCCGAAACCATCGCCCAGGCGGCGCGCGACGCCGGAGCCGCCAGCTTGGTCCATATGTCGGCTTTGGGCGCCGACAAGACTTCGGCCTCGGCCTACGCCCGCAGCAAGGCCCAAGGCGAGGAAGCGGTCCTTGCCGCCTTCCCCACCGCGACCATTACCCGACCATCGGTGGTGTTCGGCGCCGATGACGATTTTTTCAACCGTTTCGCCCAACTGGCCCGCGTGTCGCCGATTTTGCCGGTGTTCACCGCCGATGGCTTCAAGCCCACCCACAGCGAAAATGGTTTCGCCCTCGACCTGTTCGGGTCGGGCGGCCCCACCTTCCAGCCCGTCTATGTCGGTGACGTCGCCGACGCCATCTTTCGCGCCGCCACCGATCCGGCCGCCGCCGGCAAGATTTACGAATTGGGCGGTCCGCGGCGCTACACCATGAAGGAAATCATGGAAAAGGTGCGCCAAGACACCGGCCTGTGCCGCCTGCTGCTGCCCTTGCCGTTCGCCTTCGCCAAAATCCAGGCGGCTTTCCTGCAATTTCTGCCGACACCGCCGCTTACCCCCGATCAGGTGCTTCTGATGCGCGTCGACAACGTCGTGCGTGGCGGCAAGCCGGGACTGGCGGAATTGGGGGTGACCCCGACGGCTTGCGAAGCCATCGTACCCAGTTATTTGGGACGCTTCGCCCCCACCTCGTAACCGCGCCAAGGCGGCGCGGTCTCAGGCGCCATTCGCCGTCTTGCCGCCCCTGCCCCCACCCGCGCGACAAAAATCCCGATGAGTCCGCCTCATCGGGATTGAGCCTCAGGCTATGTCTCCGGTCGCCTTGTCGTGGCGACCGCAAGGGTGGTCGCTATCCCAGGGTGACGGCGGTTCCGTTGACACAAACCATCAGCAGCGTCTTGCTGTCGCCGCCGATGACCTGGTAATCAAGATCAACCCCCACCACCGCTTCGGCCCCCAGGGCCTTGGCCCGAGCAACCATGTCGGCGATGGCTTGATCCTTGCCTTCCTGCAACAGCTTTTCGTACGAGGCCGAACGGCCACCGACGATGTCGCGGACCGAAGCGAAGAAATCCCTGAAAATATTGGTTCCCAGCACGGCATCGCCGGAAACAATGCCCAGATACGAGGCGATGCGGGCGCCATCTACGGATTCAGTCGTGGTGACAATCATCAGGCACTCCTTCGCGGTGACACTGGATGGCACATGGCGCGGCACCGCGAGGGTTCAAGGCGGCGGCTCAGAATTCGCTGGCCTGACGCACATGTTGAAAACAATCCGGATCGAACAGCATGGACACCGCCACGGTCATGGCGCGCGCACCGCTGCGCTCAACCAGACGTACATGGCGCGGAATATCCGGATATTCGAACACCCGTTCGACGATCCATTCGCCGCCATAGGTGCCGGCCTTGCGGAAAATATCGCCAGGAGCAACATCGTCACCCCGAGCCCGACGGCCAAACAGGCTCATGATACATAACCTTTCGTCATAATGCCCACTCTAGTCCCCATTCACTCATACCGCGACCAGACAACATTTGTCGAGAGAACTTAAAGGCTAAAAAGGTCAGGCGGATCAGCATTTCCTCCTGTGCATAGGTCGGTCACACCGATACCGATCAGGCGAAAGGCCCGCCCATCGGCCTCCCGCTCCAGTAAAGATGCCGCGATCCGCCAGATCACCTCGGCCCGACAGGTTGGATCGGGTAAACGATGGTTGCGGGTCAGAGATCGGAAATCCGCGGTCTTCAACTTCAACACCACGGTGAATCCAGCCAAATCTTCTTTGGCAAGGCGGGCCGCGACTTTATCAACCAAGGGACGCAGCATAGCCCGTAAATCCTCGGCGCGTCGAATATCCCTGGCGAAGGTGGTTTCGTTGGACACGCTTTTGGTCGGGCGGTCGGCGGTGATCGGCCGATGATCCTCGCCTCGCGCCATTAGAAAAAGATGGTGGCCAAAGCGGCCAAAGCGGGCGACCAGATCGGCCTCGGCCATCTGCTGCAAATGACCGATCGTGACGATGCCGGCGGCCTCCATCCGAGCCGCCGTCGCCGCTCCCACCCCCCAGATGGCGGAAACCGGCAAGACCGACAATTGCCCCACCGCCTCATCCCGACCAATGATGGAAAAGCCACGCGGCTTGTTGCGGTCCGAAGCCATCTTGGCCAGAAACTTGTTGTAAGACAGTCCGACCGAAATGGTGATGCCGACCCGCCGTTCGATGGCGCGGGCCAGTCGGGCCAACAAGACCGCCGCCGGGCGATCGACCAGACGATTTTCGGCCGATAGATCAAGATAGGCTTCGTCCAGCGACAACGGCTCGATCAACGGCGTCGCCTTGACCAGCACCGCGCGAATGGCCAGCGAAACCCCTTTGTACTTGGCCATGTCGGGCGGCACCACCACCGCCCCCGGACACAATTCCAAAGCCTTGTACATGGGCATGGCCGACCGAGGGCCGAATTTGCGGGCGATATAGCAGGCCGTGGTGACCACTCCCCGGCCGCCGGCATGGCCAACGATCACCGGCTTGTCGCGCAAGGCCGGATTGTCGCGCTTTTCCACCGAGGCGTAAAAGGCGTCGCAATCCATATGGGCGATAGAGAGATCGAACAATTCAGGGTGGGAGATGACCCTGCCAGAGCCGCACCGGGGACAATCATCCCCCGACTTGAATGGACGACAGCAATCTCGGCACAGGGCGGGCATGAACGATTGTACCCCCGCCCGGCACCGGATTTCCAGTCCCCACCCCGGCAGAAAACCTCTGCGAGGTTAGCGCTTGGCCGCTTTCAGATCCGCTTCCAGCTCGGCGATCCGCTTGGCCAGCGATGTCTTGACCGCTTCCGCCGCCCACGGCTTGAGCGCCGCGTGCTGTTCTTTCAATTGCACCAGCATGCGCTTTTTTTCATCCAAGCTGCGCTTGATCGGCTGGCGATCAGAATGCTGGCCGTCATGGCTGCGAAATCCACTCATTGGTCGTCCCTTCCATGACCGAAACCGTCGCGGGGGCGGGACCATGCCGCAAGCCGCCAATCCAGGCAAGGGACAAAACAAAGACACGCACAAGCACCGGGATGATTTGTCGCAGCCCTCCGCTTTTGCTATAACCCGCCAAGCTCCTGTTGCGTCCCGACACTGCGGCCGATAAAGCACCCTTCTAAACTGGCCCACTTCCCCCATTGTTCGAAAATCACGGTTTTCTTGGCCTTGGGCATGTGGTAGGGCTAGCGACGGAAACAGGAGCACAGCTCTGCGTCTTTGGACGCGATATGGAATTAAGACACAATGTCCGCGTAGCTCAGCAGGATAGAGCACAGGATTCCTGGTTTTTAAAATTGGGCGTTGCGCTCGGAAACGGCGCAACGGATTTGCTCAAAGTCGGGGAACGCTACGGCGCGCGTGCGCCTTGCCAATCCCGAGCCAAGCCCCGAGAGGGGAAGGTGTAGAGACTGGATGGGCGACACCTACAGGCTTCGGTCCATGGTGAAGGGACAGTCCAGACCACGAACGCCCCACCGGGCGGCGGTGAAAACCGAAGTGGTATGAATCCTGGGGTCGTGGGTTCGAATCCCGCCGCGGACACCAATCTTACAAGACAAAGCGGGGGAGCATCAGGAATTCCGTGAGCACGGCAGCGACGGTTCGCGGTCTTGCCACGACACGCAATCCTGGCTGTTGCCCAGCAAAAGTTGCCTCGTGCCGCAGATCGTGGAGATGGAAGTGTTCCAGCACCGCGAAGCTCGGGCTATAGCGCGGCGGCTGATTTTAGACAAATCGGTGCTTGATTTTGGACGCTCCGCCACATGATTTTGTAGCAGATGAAATTCGCAATCTTGTTGCTCTCATTCGACTGGATCGTCGCGGCGAAGAGGGCGTCACTGTCCTCAGTTAAACACCCCGTGAGGACACGATGAAGACGACATTCACCCCTGCCATCGCCGCCAACACTTACGCCTTGGCCGATGTGCTGCGGCAGGCTTATGATCGGGCGAAGAGGCTGCACAAGCGTTGACCGACGGTCCTGGTGCCCGGAACCGGGCCATCGGTACCATCGCCGGCCTGGATGAACTGATCGCCGCCGCCCAGGCCATTTACGGGGCCGCCGTGACCCTGCATCGCCGATAGGAGGCCGGGACATGGAAGACCGCCATGCTTGAGTGAGCGCATCGCCCGCGAAACCTTGGACATTCCCTTCGTGCATCGCCGCAAGGTCTCGGGCGGGGATTTCTATGAAGTCGCGGTCTGGACTGTCGCAACGCCCTGGAGGAAGCCTTCGACGCCGGCATGATGGCCGCCCAAGCCCACCAGGGCCGGGGGTGAGGGGTCGGCGCACCGGCCCCTTTCTTCACGATGTCAAGCAGCAAGCCGCCCCAGGGCGGCCTAAACGCTTCCGCCAACGACGATCACCTCGGTCACCGCTTTGACCTTGCCTTGCCCCTTGACGGTAAAGGCGTTTTCAGCCGTCAAAAATTGACAGCCTTCAAACGCTTCACGCACCTGGGGGCAATCCAGGTTGGACAGCACAAAGCGCCCTTTCAGCCGCCGGCAGGCGGCGCCGTGTCCGGGTTGGGCGGCAGTGTGTCCGGCCTGGGGGAAAGCGTCGATGCCGGCGCCCGGATGATCGACCGGGGGGTACGGTCGGTGTTCGGGGACAAGGTGGCCGATCTGGCTTGGTTCGAAGGCCCGGCCTGGATGAACCCGGCCAACGTGCTGCGCGACGCGGCCCGACCGGTGAAAGACTTGGGGAAAAGCATCGCCCCGCCTGCCGAACGGCAGAACCTTGCCACCGATATTGTCGGCGGCCTGGGCCAGATCGCCGGGCAGATCGCCATGGCGCTGACCGCCGGCCCGGGCGCGGCGGGGGTGGTGATGTTCAGCCAGGGCGCCGACCAGCAGGCCGAGCGGGTGGACGCGGCGGGGCAGGAGGTGGTGGAAGGGGTGATGCACAACGTCATCACCCGCACCCTGGTTGACCCGAGCCAGCAGATTTTCGAGGACTTGTCGCGCGAAGCCATGGCGGCGGGCGGGGCCGGCGCCATTGCCCGCGCCATCGTCAATCTGGCCGTACGCGGTCGTGCCCACCATCAGTCCGGTCAGGATGCTCAGCAGTTGGAGCAGGCCGCCCAGGCCGCCGAAGAATCAAAACTGCGCCAGCGCGCCCCCGAGGCCTATCACGACTTCGTCGAACAGGCGGCGGAACGGGCGGGGGTGGACACCATCTATGTCAACGGCGAAGCCCTGGCCCAATATTTCCAAAGCATCGCCGTCGATCCCCGCACGCTGATTTCCGGCATGCCGTATCTGGACTTGCCCGGAAAGAGTGGAGAGCAAAGGTGTTAACTTTGCTTGAGGACGACTCTGATGACAGGTTCAGGAATGAGGACATTCACCGACGAA
>NZ_JAGTUF010000008.1 GCF_018224925.1 Magnetospirillum sulfuroxidans
GTGACCTATGGCGACGCCAAGTTGGCGGCGCATAGGGACGAGCATCGTTTCCATATCCCCGAGGGCCATTTCTGGGCCGACGTGCGCAAGCACGCCACCAACATCGGTGAGCACCTGAACGCCGCCTTCCACGCCATCGAAGATTCGAACAGCCGCCTGCGTGGTGTCTTTCAGGACGTGGACTTCAACAACAAGGAACGGTTCCCCGATTCCATGCTGGAGAAGTTGCTCCAGCATTTCGAGGCCTATCGCCTGCGCCGGGCGGATGTGGAACCCGACATGCTGGGCAACGCCTATGAATACCTGATCAAGCAGTTCGCGGACGACGCGGGCAAGAAGGGCGGCGAGTTCTACACCCCCAAGATGGTGGTGCGGTTGATCGTGGACTGCCTTCGCCCCAATGAAGGCATGAGCGTCTACGATCCCACCTGCGGCTCGGGCGGCATGCTGCTGGAGACGGTTCACCATCTGGAACGCCAGGGCAAGAACCCCAAGAACCTGTCGCTGTTCGGTCAGGAAAAGAACCTCAACACCTGGGCCATCGCCCAGATGAACCTGTTCCTGCACGACATTGACGATGCCTTCATCGAACGCGGCGACACCCTGATCGATCCCAAGCATCTGGTGAGCGACAGGGTGAAGGCGATCCGCACCTTCGACCGGGTGCTGGCCAATCCGCCGTTCTCACTGAAAAACTGGGGACATGACGTGTGGAGCGGCGGCGATCAGTTCGGGCGCGACAAATACGGCTGCCCGCCCAAATCCTATGGTGATCTGGCCTTCGTCCAGCACATGATCGCCAGCCTGAAGGGCAACGGCATGTTGGGCGTGGTCCTGCCCCATGGCGTCCTGTTTCGCGGCGGATCAGAGGGCAGAATCCGCGAAGGCCTGTTGAAGGACGATCTGGTTGAGGCAGTGATCGGCTTGGCCCCGAACCTGTTCTACGGCGCGGGTATTCCGGCGTGCATCCTGATCCTGCGAAAATCCAAGCCCGCCGCCCACAAGGGCAAGGTGCTGATCATCAACGGCGCCGACCAATTCGTTGAAGGCAAAGCCCAAAACCATTTGTCGGATGCCAATGTCACGACCCTTGCCAACGCCTTCCATGGCTACGCCGACATCGAGCGTTTGGCTCGGGTCGTGCCGATGTCAGAAATCGAAGCCAACGACTTCAACCTGAACATCAGCCGCTATGTCCATTTGAACGAGGACGAGGTGGAACTGGATGTGGCGGAAGAGGTGGAAAAGCTGATCGAGCTTCGGGTGCAGCGGGACGAAGCTGAAGCCAAGATGATGGGATTCTTGAGGGAGCTTGGCTATGTCCCGGAAGGTGCCTGAAGGGTGGCGTAGCGTTCGGCTTAAATCCCTGTGTGATTTCATTGGCCGAGGTGATGCACCTCAATATGCCGAGTCTGAAACGGGTGTGTGGGCGATCAGTCAGAAATGTATTCGAGATGGCTTCATCGACACGAAATTCTCTCGTCCTCACGCGCCATCGAAGCAGATCAAAGGGCGGTCTTTTCTCCGGTCTGGGGATGTATGCATCAATAGCACTGGAACCGGAACTCTTGGCAGAGTGGCAATGTGGCAAAAAGGTGATACCGCATCCTTTTTTGCCGACATGCACGTAACAATCATTCGGACAAATTCATCGGCAAGTCCAAAGATCGTTTCAGAATGGCTGTCGCTGCCATCAGTTCAAGAGGAGATATTTACAACCTGCGTAACTGGCAGCACTAACCAAATTGAATTGAGCCGCGTAAGTCTGGAAGAGATCAGCATTCTAGTTCCGCCAATACAAGAACAACGCCGCATCGCAGAAATCCTCTCCAGCGTCGATGAAGCCATCGCCGCGACCCAGGCGGTCATCAATCAGACCCGCACCGTCAAGCAGGGTGTGCTGAAGCACCTGCTGACCAAAGGCATCGGACAGACCCGGTTGAAACAGACCGAAATCGGGGAGATTCCAGAGGGGTGGGATGTAAAGCGGTTTCGTGACGTATGCAGCCTAATAACCAGCGGTTCACGGGGGTGGGCACAGTACTATTCTGAGAGTGGCGCATTGTTCCTCCGCTCGCAGAATGTGCGCTGTGGATGCCTTGACTTGACGGACAGGCAATATGTTCGTGTACCCGCTGGGACGGAGGGAGCAAGGACGCGAATTGTTGCCGATGATCTACTGTTCACCATCACGGGCAATAGCGTTGGAAACGTCTCAAGCGCAGGTGACATAGGAGAGGCTTACGTCAGCCAACACATTGCGTTAGCCCGCCTAAATGACCCAATGATGTCAGAGATGCTTGTGGCATTTTTTTCGCCTGATGGTCCTGGCAACTCTCAGATTTTAAATGCTCAGTACGGGCAAAGTAAGCCAGGACTCAGCCTCGAGAACGTAAGAAATTTCTTTATTCCTATCCCACCTCGCTCTGAGATCGAACGGATTACTGATGTGGTTAGGAATATTTCGATGGTCGAGAGCCAGAGTGCGACTGCTCTCAATGAGAAAATATCGCTTAAATCCGCCCTCATGGCCGATCTCCTTACCGGACGCAAGCGGGTGCCGTTGCCCGAAAACATCGCTGCTGAATGATGGAATGAGGGGGAAATCATGGGCAGTGAATGGACCTTGGCTGAAAAGCCGACCATCGAATGTCTTCAGGGCATGGGCTATCGCTTTGTCCCCTCCTCTGACCACCATGCGCTGCGTGACGGTGAAAACCACACCCTGTTCCGCCCGATCCTGATCGATGCCATTCGCCGCATCAACGGCGTGGCCGAGGCGGATGCGCGGGCTGCCTATGTGGAACTGCTGGCCAAGGATGACAACGAGGAATGGCTGGGCATCCTGCGCGGGAATTACAGTCGCACGGTGCAGGGCAAGGCGACCAAGCAGACCCTTCGGGTCATCGATTTCCAGAATCCCGCCAACAACGTCTTCACCGTCACCAACCAGCTTTACGTCAAGGCGGAGAAATCCCGCATTCCCGATGTCGTGATCCATGTCAACGGCATCCCGGTGGTGGTGATCGAGCTTAAGTCGCCCTTGAACGGCAAGGACAAGAGCGGCGAGGCGTTCGACCAAATCCGCCAGTATGAACGCGACATCCCCCGCCTGTTTTTCGCCAATGCGTTCAACATCGTCAGCGACGGCACCAATTGCCTGTATGGGGCAACCGGCAGCCCATCGAAGTTCTATGGGGCGTGGGGTGATCCGTTCCCCCGCGCAGCCGACGAGTTTACCGACGAACTTTCCAAGGGTCTGTGGAGTCTGCTGGAACCGGCCCGGCTGCTGGACTTGATCGCCCATTTCGTGGTGTTCGAGACGGCGCGGAGCGGCAAGGTCAAGAAAATCTGCCGTTACCAGCAGTTCCGCGCGGTTAACAAGATCGTGACCCGCATCATCGAGGGGAAGCATCGTCGAGGGTTGATTTGGCACACACAGGGGTCAGGCAAATCACTGACCATGGTGTTCGCCGCATTGAAGCTGAAGACCCATTTGACGCTGAACCATCCGGCACTCACCAATCCCAACATCATGGTGCTGACCGACCGCATCGATTTGGATGATCAGATCAGCCGCACATTCCAGGCGTGTGGCTTGCCCAATCCGCAACGGGCCGAGTCGGTGGCTGACCTGCGCTCCGTCATCGGCAAGGGGGTGAACGGCCTGACCGTCCTTTCCACCATCTTCAAGTTTGCGGGATCGAAGCAGGCCATTGCCGATTCGGCTTCGTGGATCGTCATGGTGGACGAATGCCACCGCACCCAGGAAAAGGACTTGGGCGCGTTCCTGCGCGCCACCATGCCGGATGCCCGGTTCTTTGGCTTCACCGGCACGCCCGTCAAAAAGGACGACAAGGACACCTACGCGAATTTCGGGGTCGAGGGCGAAGGGTATCTCGACAAGTACGGTATTGACGACGCCGTGGCCGATGGCGCGACGGTGCCGATCCATTACACCGGGCGGAAGACCGACTGGCACATTGATGAAGCCAAGATCGACATCCTGTTTGATAACTGGTTTGCCGATCTGCCGGACGACAAAATGGCGCTGCTCAAGAAGCGCGGGGTGACCATTGCCGATCTGGTCAAGCACCCAAAGCGCATCCCGTTGATCGCCTATGACATCTGGACTCACTTCAAGGCATACGCTCTGCCCGATGGGCTGAAGGCGCAGATCGTCGCTTTCGACCGGGAAGCGGTCATCCTGTACAAACAGGCCATGGACGCGGTGATTGCTGAGGACTTGGTGAAGCAGGGCGTCCCTGAAGCGGAAGCCCAAGCCCAGGCGGCGGCAATGTCGGCCTGCGTCTATTCCAAGTCCCAGGAAGACGACAAGCCCAGCGAAGACCCGCAGGTTGATGCGGTGCGGGCCGAACTCCGCCGTCATTACCTCGACTATGACGCCGAGAAGGATGCCAAGGAGGCATTCGACAAGCGCGGCCAAGCGCCCCATTTCCTGATCGTCTGCGACAAGCTGCTGACCGGCTTCGATGCCCCCGCCGAATGCGTGATGTATCTCGACAAGCCGCTGAAGGAGCACACCCTGCTGCAAGCCATCGCCCGCGCCAATCGGGTTGCTGATGGCAAGCGCAACGGCCTGATCGTGGACTATATCGGGGTGTCGCGGAATCTGGACGATGCCCTGTCGTCCTACCGCGCCGATGACGTGAAGAACGCCATGCGCGATCTGGATGATCTGCGCAGCCAGCTTCGTGCTGCTCATGCCGCCGTGATGAAACTGGCGAAAGGGGTGAAGCGCGGCACCGGCAATCTGAAGGCCGAGTACGATGCCTTGGTCAAGGCATTGAACACCGAGGATTACTGGTTCGAGTTCCGCACCAAGGCCAGGGAGTTCATCGGGCTGTATCAGGCTTTGTCACCGGATACCTCGGTGCTGGAGTTCACCGCCGATCTCAAATGGGTGGCGAATTTCCTCCAGTACGGCACCCAGGTGTTCGAAAAGAAGGAAGCCTTCGACCAGCGGGAATACAGCCGCAAGATCAGGGATATGCTGGCCGAGCATCTGGATGCCACGGGCCTGAGCGTCACCGTCAAGTTGCGCCATATCACCGACCCCGATTTTTGGACGGACTTCGACCCTGAGGGCAAAGACGAAGATGATCTGAAGACGGCGGCGATCCGCAAGACCACCGAGCTTAGGAAGGTCACCTATGAAAAGGTGGCGGATAACCCCCATCAGTACGGCAAGTTCTCCGACCGGTTGAAGGAACTGTTGCGCAAGATGGATGACGCTCAGCTTTCCTGGGCCGAAAAGCTGAAGGCTGCCGAGGAACTGGCGAAGGACATCCAGGCCGAGGAAATGGCACACGAAGGCACGGGTCTGTCCCAAGCCGCTTTCGGCATTCTGGCGGTGCTGAAGGCGTTTGATGCCCAAGGCGATGCCAATGCCGTTGAAATCTTGGCGAAGGACATCGAAGCCCTTTATACCGACGATGCTTCGGCCCCTTCCCTGTGGCAGGAGAAACCGGAACTGCGGAAAACCCTGCGCCAGAAGGTGCGACAAATGGCCCATGGACTGGGATTTGCTGACATGATCGCGCTGTCGGAACAGGTCGAGGAATTTGCACTGAAGTATCTGGAAAAGGACTAATGCTGATGCCCGTGCTGAGTGTCGGCAGCACCCAGATTCCCTATATCCTCAAGCGGTCACCCACAGCGCGGCGGGCGCGGATCACCGTGACCCCTGATCAGGTCGAGGTGGTTGTACCTGACACGGCCAGCGACGAACAGATCGGCCGGGCGCTTCATCGTCGCCGCGCCTGGATTTTTGAACAGACACGAGCCATGCGGGCACGGGTGGCACAGGGTCACACCATCCACCGCTTCGTCACCGGCGCGAAGATTCCCTATCGTGGCCGGTTGATGCGTCTGACCGTTCAGCCGGGAACCGGCAGTTTGGTTGAGGTGGCCTATCGCAACGGCTTCCGGGTGGAATACCCGCAGACAATCGCGCCGAATGCCCGTGATTCGGTGATCGAGGCTGCGCTGGCGCTCTGGTTGCGAAAACGTGTGCGTGAGGATGTGGTTGCCATTGCCCGCCAACATGCCGTCAATGGCATGTACCCCAAGGACATCCGTATCAAGGACCAGAAGCACCTATGGGGAAGCTGCGGCCAAGATCGCGTGATTAATCTGAACTGGCGCCTGATTTTCGCTCCAAAGCCGGTACTGGAATATGCCGTCGTCCACGAGCTATGCCACCTGCGGCACCGCAACCACGACACCGCATTTTGGCAATTGGTCGGCAGCATTTTGCCCGACTGGCAGATGCGAAAAGCATGGTTGGACAGGAACGAGCATTTGCTGGGGTTCGAACGGGTGGAGCCACGGACATGACCGCCTTCACCCGGTACATTGGCATCGACTATTCCGGCGCCGAGGTGCCGACCGCCAGCCTGAAGGGACTGCGGGTCTATGAGGTCAGGCCCGATGCTTCTCCGTGCGAGATTCTGCCGCCCCCCAGCCCCAGGAAGTATTGGACGCGCAAGGGCATCGCCCATTGGTTGGTCGAGGAATTATCCGGCGACATTCCCACTCTGGTTGGCATCGACCACGGCTTCTCATTCCCGCTTCGGTACTTCGAAGCCCATGGTTTGATGCCGGACTGGTCGGCGTTTCTGGATGACTTCCAGCACCACTGGCCCACGGACGGGGACAACATCTATGTGGATTTCGTTCGCGATGGGATCGTCGGCAATGGGGCTGCGCGCGGCGGTAACACCCGTTGGCGGCGGTTGACCGAGGAACGCGCCGGTGGCGCCAAGTCGGTCTTCCATTTCGATGTCCAGGGTCAGGTCGCCAAATCCACCCATGCCGGTATCCCCTGGCTGCGATTTATCCGCCGCCAGCTTGGTTCCCGCGTCCATTTCTGGCCCTTCGATGGCTGGGCGGTGCCGGAAGGACACTCGGTCATTACCGAGGTCTATCCGGCCCTGTGGAACCGTTCGTTTCCACGCCAAGACCGGACGCCGGATCAACACGACGCCTACTCCATCGTCGCCTGGATGGCTGGTGCTGACAGCATTGGCAGTCTCACCAGCTACTTTTCACCAGACCTGACCCCGCCAGAACGAACAGTCGCGCAGGTCGAGGGGTGGATACTCGGTGTTGCGCCAACGTGACCCACCTGTCATCCGGCATAGGCGTAATTTTCCTGCTTTCATTGTAGATGTTATCTTACTATAGTCGGAGAAGAAGCCAACTTCCGGGTTCCATACCCGGATGGAGAAGCGGATGTCCATTCTCACCCGGCATCGCGACGGTGCCGCTGCCGACGAAGACCTTCTGCTGCGGATCGCCGCTGGTGATGCTGACGCCTACCGCGTTCTGGTCGAACGCCATGCGCCTATCGCCTATGCCCTGGCATTCCGGCTTTGCCTGGACACGGCAGCAGCCGAGGCAACCGCCCAAAAATGCCTCGTGTCGGTTTGGCAGGACAGCCACAATTGGGTGGCGGAGAACACCCCGTTCGCCGTCCGGCTATACGCTTCCGTGGTCGGTTACAGCACGTGCGCCGAACCCAAGACATCCTCGGGAAGCTCACTGGAAGATGCCGTCGCCATGCTCCCGCCGCTGCAACGGGTGGCATTGACGCTGTATTACGTGGCGCAGTTTAAACCCGCCGACATCGCCTTGGTGCTCGGGGTCACCGACGATGACGTTGGAATTCTGCTCCAACGGGCGCGCCGCGCATTGCGTGAGACAGGAATCGGGTCATGACAAGCGCATCGGAGTTGCGCGGGTGCTGCACTTTGAGGTCGTTGATGGTCGCCGGATCGCCTTGTTCAACCGAGTGCCCAAGAAGCGGCACTTGGTCGTGCTACCCCTTCCGGCGCTGCTGCGATTCGAGCACAGCGGCAACCCCGGCCAAAATCTCGATGTCCTGGTCTGGCAAAAGGCGCAGTGCGTTCACCACTGCCTGTGCGGGCGCCGACATGGATGACGGTGCCATCGTCACCGGCGTGTTCTCAAAAAAATCTCGCAATTGGACATCCAGCAGGCGAGCAAGCTGGTCCAGAGTGGCAAGCGAGGTGACCACCTTTCCACGCTCGAAGTTCGAGATGCTTTCGACGGATTTTCCCGACAAGGTGGCAAGTTGAGCCTGGGTGAGTCCTCGGGCCTCCCGCAATTGCTTGAGTCGGTGTCCGACACGTTTGCCAATGTCGTTGTTCATGCTCATGCCCCCAGTTTGATGGGAGATGCCGGGTCAGGCTATTGGTGTAATTTTCCTACTTGTGAGATTGACGTTACTTTCCTATAGTCAAGCCCGTATTGTTGCGCCGACCTCAGTGCGGCACAAAACTTAGGAGACCCGACATGCAGGATTCGTACATCATCCGAGTCCAATGCGGCGGACAGGCCGCTTACGAGGTGACGATCAAAGCGGTCACCGGTGGCGATGCCGTTACCATCGCCAAACGCCAGAATCCTGGGTGCACCTGCGTATTGCTGCGCAAGGCGAAGTAAAAACGAGGGGTCAGGCGAACGACAAAAAATTCTCCAGGGTGACCACGTTTCTGCGCCGGAAAATTGGATTCAGCGTGGCGCCTTCCGCCGGAGTCGGACTGACCAACCAGACCTCGATTGGGCTTGGTGGAACACCAGCACACCATACTGGTGCCTGCTGAGGCAGGTTATGCGGCGGCGCCGAATAGACCTCCACCAGCCTTTCGACCACACCCGCTGCCAGCGCCATCTGCACAGCATCCATCTTGACCGGCTCGGTAATGTCCTTCAGGCTGACGCCATTCCAACAAAGGTGCTGAACGATATCGAGCGCGGCGACGAGATGATCCAGATCATCGTGGTTGGCAGCATGGTCGAGCAGATGTCGGACTATCTCGGCCAGTGCATCGGCGGCCTCATTCGGGCTTACAGGCACGCGAGCATCCGCCCTTCAGCCCCAAGTAGCCGGTCCCCGAATTTGACAATCAACCTATTTGGGCGAGCCTGCGGGCGCAGCAATTTGATGAGGTCGAAAGCCCGATGCTCGGAACCAGCCATCGCCTGGGCGGCGATCAGGAAAGCCGTCGCGGACGAGCGGCTGATCCCCGCACTGCAATGCACCAACACCCTGGCACCGGCAGGAATTTGCCGACCAAATCCGAGGATCAGTTGCACATGGGCGATAGACGGATAGGCATCGGGGGTGTCCGGCGCCAGCTTCCGCGCCACCATACCGTCGAGAGAATCGACATCCCAAAATGCCAGCCGCAGCACGGTCAACGAGTCCGGTATTTCCGGGGAGGCACCGCCTGGGTCTGATATGGAGATAACGTGGGTCGCCCGGAACGCCGCCAGCGTCGCCCGCAATTCGATCAGGCCGCAAATGGCAAGGTCGAATGGCAGGGGGTTCCATGGGTGGGCTGGCATGTGACCAGCCTATCAACCCGATCAAGAGCGGCCAAGGGATGGCAAGCCAATTTTGGCGTCATCGGCTGGTGCTGATGGTTGGCGGCCTCAACGCATGCCGTAATCCAATTCTCTTGGGGGAAAGCAGACGGTCAACGCAGACGTTTGAATTTTATAAATACACATAACGTCGGTTCCAAAAGTTGACGTGTGTGACGCAATGCATAGAGCTTTAGTGCAATGGGATTACCGTGCCTGCGTCACCTCTGGCACTTAGCCCTCAGCGATTGGAACCCGCTGAGGGCTTTTTTATGAGGTGATGTTGTGAAGATTACAATTGGGAATAACAAGGAGGACAACTACCCGACCGCTGTTGACACGGATTGGACAGGGTTGGTCTCTTTACTCCGCGAAATGTCCAACGAGGGCATATCAGGAGTGAGCAAAAACGAGTGCAAAGACAAAGCGAGCGGCCTTACTGCTTGCACGTTCGCCAATGATGGTCGGCGGTTGAAGGCCAATGCGACAGCCGCCGATTTTTTCTGGTTGGACTGTGAAGATGGCAGTCCAAACGAACTTGCAAAAGCAGTTGAAGGCTTGATGGCGCTGGGTCTGGACGCATTGGCCTATACCAGTGCGGGTCATGTTCCACCTGCTGACCGCTTTCGGATCATCGTTCCCGTTTCTACCCCGATCACCAACCATGACGATTACCGACAAATCTGCCTGCATTTGCAGAAGACGTTGGGTGTCGCCGTTGATCGGGGAAAACTCACCATGTATGCGCTGCTGTACCAGCCAGCGCGATACTCGTCGGCGGCGGAGAACCTGTTTATTCACGTGCCAGGAACCATTCTGGCGGCAGAAGACTGGCTTTCCCTTTGCCCACCAGTGCCGCCACCGGCACCGGCCCAGCCGACGATCCCGCTGACCGCCGTCAAAGTTTCCAATGGATATGTGGATGCGGCGGTGAAGGGCGAGATCGCCCGCATCGAGCGGGCTGTTCCCAGCCAACGTCATAACGCGATTTTGTCGGCGGCGATCCGTCTGGCCGAGATAGCTAAGGCGGGTGTCCTCGATTGGAATGCAACATCACGGCTCGTTTTCGATCACGGCGTTGCCAAGGTCGGACATGAGCGGCGCGGAGAGGTCGTTGAGATTCTTCGCTACGCCTGGACGCACGCCAACCCACGGCAGGTAAAAGAACAAACAGGCAACTTGGTAGCCCTTCGTGCGAAGGCAAAAGCAAAAAGAAAGGAACTGGCATATGTCTGATTTTGAGAAAACACTTGGGGAATGGCTGGATTTCCAGGCCGGAACCGTAATCACGGATCAGGGGCGCATCGACACCTTCATCGCGGCGGCCAAGGCGTGGGACGGTGATCAGCTTGATCTCGTTGACCACTTCGGGATGGTGCTGTCCGCCCACACCAAGCTGCGTAAACCCATCATTGATGCAATTTGCAGGAACATGAAAATTAAGGTTGGTTTGGGGGAAATACCAAAAAACCATTACGGCTTCGTTGAAGCATATTGCAGAAAACACGATGTCAAATACACGCTCGACCGCCAGATGACGAAAGGCAGAAACGAAACATCAGACCGCGACATTTTCAACGACATCTTCTTGTGGACTGGCGAGTTCGGAGCCTTCACGGGAAAAGACTACCTGACATCCGCATGGCAAAAATGGAAAGCTGAGCAAGAGCGCGGCAACGTCAAACAGTTCTACGAACGCATTGCGTTTGATTCGTCGGCAAGTGATGCGGCCTGGGAACTCGTTGTAGATACCCTGTGTGCCAACCTTGGTGACAGTCCAATGGGTTTGGCCCGCGACGAATACCACCGACTGGTGGTCGCGGTGATGAAGGCGGCAGTGTGGCGGGTCAAAGCGAAGCTGATCAATCGCCCCACCATTCAGCACATCATGCTGTACTTGCGAGGAAAGCAGGGGTGCGGCAAATCCAGCTTCATGCGCTGGTTCCTCGGCCCCGTTGCAGACGGAATGATCCAGACCGATTTCGGCATGTTTGACCACGATGAAAAACAGATCGTGATGAAAAACACTCCAATTATTTTCTTCGATGAGGTCGCTCGTGCCGACAAGGCCGACGCTGCCAAGGTCAAAAACATGATGACGGCGGAAACGGGAATGTTCCGAAAACTCTATGGTGAAGCCAGCAAGGGGCGGATGATTTCCACATTTTTCGGCGCTGGAAATCTCGATCTCAGTGAGGTTTTCCACGACCCCACCGGCCTGCGGCGGTTCTTCCCTTTAGAATGTCGGAAAGACCTGTACAAGTTTCTTGACGCCCTGTTCGAGCAAGTCAACGCACTGGAGCTTTGGCAATCCGTGAACGAACACGATGTTTGTCCAACGGAAACAAACGAAATTGTTGAACTTTTGATCGCATCCGAAACGGAGAAGCGTGTTCTTACGCCTGTCGAGGAATGGTTGAAATACGAAGTAGATGCCGGTGGTTGGCAGCAGCACAAGGGCGTTGCGGATATATTCGCCTTGTTCGCGGGTTGGAAAGAGAAGCTCTATCCCGGTGACAAGACCAATCTCAGCAGTTTCGCAACCCAATTTGGTCGAATTCTGCGCGATGGCGACTATCCGCATGACAAGAAGCTCGACCCGGTGAGCCGCCGCGCCATTTATCAGGTCGGAGAACCCTCGGAAACCTATGCCGCCGTTGTCGTTGCTATCGACCAAGCGCGGGTGGAGGCGGCAGCCCGAAGAGGTTCTCTTCTAAAAAAGACAATAGAATCAAATAGATAACTTGACATCGAAGGGGTTTGGCATGCGCTAATGCGCCAACCCCTTCTGTATTATCACATTGTTTTTATTATATAATTTCTAATTTCGAAGAGGTGAAGGGGTTTGGTTGAAAAAGTCATCCGAGAAAAGAAAACATGAGAATATTTAAGGGTGAACTCATTGGGGAAACCCCTTCACCCCTTCGATTTTGTCAGTCCCGCGTAGGCAGAAATGATTTCGGTAAATTGATAAATACCTGCATACGCAGATGCAGGGGGCCGCAATGAGATCGATGAGCGAAATTTACGAGCAATGCAGGAACATCGGACTGACCGATAGCCAGCGCGCGTTCAGCTACATGTGGGGCCGCGCCGATAGCTGGTTTAGCAGCGCAATGACGCGACAGCATGAGCGCCGGATATCCACCGAGTCGCTGTTGGCGTTCTATTTCTCACTCGCTGAAGTGCGATTCTCGAACTTGACCGCCAAGCAACTGGGCGTGATCAGCAATCTAAAATCCGAACTGTGGAATGAGATCGCCAGCCGTGTCCGACCATGAAGCCATCGCCGACCGGCCACCATCACCGACAATCACCGTGATGGAGATGAAATCCATGGTCAGCATCTTGGCCGCGATAAACACTGGCCATAACCTTCATGCAACAACATATGGAGGTGTCCGATGTTCGGACTGAAATTGGTCGATACGAAGAAGCCGCTGATCGCGGAAACTCGTCGCAAGTCGCCGCGTGAAGTGGTGCTGGAGGGGATCGGCCACCAACTCGAACTGCTCAAAAATCCGAAGTACACCGTTGAGCGGACGCGGTATGTGAAGGGTGACGACGGCTATGGCCGTCAGATGACCAGCCGTCCGCCCAAGCCGTGGTTCTGGGAGTTTGAGGGAAAGATGTTTCTTCAGATCAAATACGGCTCGTCCCAGGTCGTGATGCTGAATGGCAAACCGACCATCGAATGCGGCAAGGATATCGCTTCCGTCATCAAGGCCCTCGAAGCCGTGAAAAGCGGCATCGAGAAAGGGGTGCTGGACGACGCGATCAACGAGGCGAAGGCGCGCAGCCACCGCAAGAAGGACTGATTGGCTCCATTGAAGCTGAAGCGCAAGAAAGCGGCCAGATGGTAGCATGGCGGGGCCGCGGCCCCGCCATGCTACTTGGTCGGCAACTTAAAGATGGATTGCCCAGACGACCTCGCCGTCACGCAACCCGCGTGAGTTCGGCATCCTCGACGGCTTGAGCAACAATTTTTGCTTGGCTTAGTCCCCCCAGCCCCAAGCTGTCAGCTAACTCGTCGGATAGGATCAGCAACTCGGTGTTGTCCCTGTTGCGACTGGAACCATAGGCCCAGGATAGAGGGATCATTGGGAATCCCCAATAGAGCCGCCGCACCTCCTCGTCGTTATTGTACGACAGCAACCAGCGGCCTGGACGCGCACGCAGGATTTCGGCCAAGCGGTCGTGGTTGAAATGCCGATGGGCATCACCTCGGACACCATAAAGAGTCGCCTTCTTCGGCGGCAAAAGGTACGGCGGATCAGCGTAGACAAAGGCATCCGGGTGCCGCGAGAGGCTATCCTCGAAGTCAGCCACCTCGACCGTGATGTTGGGAATCGACACCGACCGCAATTTGCGCAGTGAAGATTCGGTAAAGCGGTTGTCTACGCCCGAGTAGCCGCCGGAAAACGTCAGGCCGCTGAAGGATGCCCGGTTGATGGCAAAGAACGCCCCGGCCTGCTCCACAGGGTCGGTGATCTGCCTGTACGAATCTTGTAGTTGGTAAAATCCCTCCCGCCCCAATGGGAAGAACCGTCCGGCTGCGCCGGCCACCGCAGCAGCGTCTCTTTTCACCTGCTGCCAGCAGTTGGCCAATGGTTGAAACACGTCATATCCGTGGATTTGGACGCCGCCTCCCGCCAAGGCCAATTCAACGGACCCGCCCCCCAGGAACGGGGAGCAAATCTCTGAAATGTCGCCTGGAATATAGCGTGTGATCATGTCGCGGCCACGCGTTTTACCGCCAATGTATCGAAAAAACGTCACCTTTGTCCTCGTTACGCAAGCTGTTTACTTGCACAACGATGAGGCTGACCTATTACGAAGATCAATTTAAATAAACACAGAATTATGACTATGTTTTATTGACAATACAGCAGTGATAATAGACCGATAAAAGGCAGCTTGATTTTATTATTTGGTGGCTTTGTCATATCTATACAATTGTATGTTACGATGGAACTTGAATTAAGGGGTTGCAATCCTGAGATGCACTGTATTTTTATTTGACTTCTAGCGCCGTCGCCGGTAAGAAGCGGTGATATCCATCAACGAAAAGTCGGTGGATATCATTCGAACAGAAAGCTCTGCCCATGTGGCTGCGAGCAATGATCATTAGGCCGCCGCGATGTACATCCGCGCCGGAACGGTGAGTTGCGCAGTTGTCCCTGGGTGACACGGAGTCACGATCATGTCCCCGGCAGCAAACGCCTCTTCCTCTACACCCGTCCTGCCTCCCCCATCGTTGATGCCTCATGATGCCCGGCCGGATGGTGATCCGGCTTCGGACAAGGATGATGGCAAGGTCGAATGCCTGATCTGCCATCAGCGATACAGGTCTCTCGCGGCCCATCTGCATTCCCATGGTGTGGCCGCCGAGGAATACCGCAGCCGTTTCCCCGACGCCCTCATCCATGGCCCAGGCGCGCGGGGAGGTCGGCCAAGAAAGATGGCCGCCGGTGCTGTCCAGGCGAGTCCCAAGCGGGACGTGTTGGTCACCGTTGCCCCCTCGGAATGCAGTCCATCAAATCAAAGCGATGAAGGGCGCGTCGCGGAAAGTGCTGATGGCGTCGCGTTGGAGCAGGAGTCCACACAGGGTCTCGGCGCCGAAACGGCGGGAATGGCCGGCCAGCCCCTCACCAACCCTGGCGACGAAGGTCCAGTCAGTAGACCTTCAGCGACCGGCCTCGATGTGTTCGAAGACCCGCCCAGAATCAGGCTCTCCGGGATCAAGGAACTGGAGAGCGACGCCATCTTCCAGTGGACATCGGACTTGGTTGCAGGCTGGAAGAATCGCCATGATGTGTCGCGGGAACGACACGCGGTCCTTTACCGCTTTGTTTGGCATGCGCTTTACGGCGACCCTGATGGGTTCCGGCTGATCTGCAAGGCCCGTGTCAAAGCGCCCAAGCACCCATATCAGTTACCCGTCCGGCACTTCTTCTCCATGTTGGCGAAAACAGTGAAGGCCGAGATCGAGGGGGAAATGGCAAAGGCCGGGTGTGACGCCGACACCGCCAGAAAGCTCGCAGCGGAGGCCATGGTAAAGGAGGTAAACGTCAAGAGCTTGACCGACTACTCGGTACGAATCATCCGCTGGGCAGGTGAACACCGAGGCGAGCATGCTGATGAGTGGGGCGTTTGCCCAGATGCCTTTGGCACTTGGTTCGACAGCCAAGGCGGTGCGACTGCCATCAGGGCCGCGCACGACGAAAAATACGCCTCGCGTCGTAATGGCCCAACCGAGGCCGACGAAGAAGCATTGGCTAAAGCGAAGGGAGCCAGTTCCGGCGAGGTAACGGACAGCACGGAATCTGGCGAAGATGCGGGGTGTGAACCGGTGGTCCGTCGCCATGGTGAGCAGGTCTACCTCGTCCTGCCCCGGTTACTGTTGGTCCGTCTCCGGCGGGCACTAGAAGGGGCTTTGGACAACGAAGGTGCCAAACTACGGAACATGATTTCTCAGGCCTTGGATGGAGATAGCTGCGATGTCTGAAAAAGACGCGCCGCCATCTCCATGACGGCATTAGATGAATGTCGCCATTGGGGAGGTCGCGATGTGTGGCCGCCCATCTTCAGAAATCAGCGTGCGACTGATAGTGAAGCTGGCGGCTGCGCCAATTTCGGGATGAGTGGTCGGGGGCTTACTTCCCGGCCAGGGCCCGATAGACCGACGCCCGACCGATCCCAAGGCGGTTGGCAATTTCGGTGGCACCCACGCCTTCAGCCTTCAGCCGACGCACATCGTCCGCCTGTGCCATCGCGGTCGGCTTCCGCCCCTTGTACTTCCCCTCCGCCTTCGCGCGAGCCACCCCTTCACGTTGACGTTCCAGCATGATTTCGCGTTCGAACTCAGCAATGCCGCCAAGCACAGTCAACATCAGTTTGCCTGTCGGTGTCGCGGTATCGATGCCCATGCCGAGAATGCGCAGGCCGACCCCTTTGCGGCTCAAGGTGTCCACGATGGACAGCAAATGCGCCACAGACCGAGCAAGGCGATCCAACTTGGTCACCACCAGAGTGTCGCCTTCGCGGACGAAATCCAGCGCCAGAGCCAGTTGCGCGCGGTTGGTGACATCGACCGACGATACCTGCTCACTGAAGACCTTCTCGCACCCGACTGCCGTCAGGTCGCGCATTTGGGCCTCAATGCTGGCTCGCTGATCAAGAGTCGAAGTTCGTGCGTATCCGATCAGCATGGCGGCCCCCTGATGTCCCAATGACACCTAAGAGGTTAAGGCCGCTTTGTATCAAATATCAAATCGAGGTCTATTGAGACACCGCATGAAGCTGGACGGCGGGCCTCACAAGACCCTGGTTCATTGGGACAGAAGCCTTTGGTGGTGGACCAGTAGGCGGCAGGATACGCATTGCCAACTTTGTCGATCACGGGTATGTTCGATCTTTGTTCAACTTGGCAGGAGGTTTGGGCGATGACGCCCTGGTTCCGAACGCTGTTCCTTTTCAGTTCGTTTGGGCCGCTCTATGTCCTGTTCGCAGCGAGCCTCTACGTGCAGGGCGTTAGGCTCTGGTGGGGTGGCGTCATAGCATTCGCGATGGCTGTCATTGTCTTTCTTTGGCTAAAAAGTAGATTTAAGCGCAAGTCAGTTATTAGAAAGGCAATCACCGTCGAATCAAATCTCGATGAGGGCGTATTTTCTTATCTCGTTTCGTACTTTCCGCCATTTATGACCGACAGTTTCAGCGACCCAGCAAAGGCCATTCCCATCGTAATTTTTTATGCCACGATGGTTTTCCTGCTTTTCCGCTCAAGCACGATTTACATCAACCCATTTTTCATAGCATCGGGCTATCGCCTCTACAGGGGGCGACTTGAAGGCTCCAACAGGTCAATCGTTCTAATTACAAACCGACAGGATATAATCGACGGGGATATGTTAAGCTTATACGAAGTGCATCCATCGCGTTTATATTTTGGCGAGTGATCTCCGATAACGGAATGGAAACGATGGCTCTGATAGAGGACGCCACTGCCGCACTGATGGATTTGCGCGCGGGTTTCGAGGGGCCGGATGAGGTCGGGTGTCACGTTTTTCTGTATGCACAGCGCGGAAGAGAAAAGCGGGATAAGTGGAAGCGCGTCAGTATGGACGGCGACCTGTCGTCACGGTTTGTCGATGCGACCAGGGAATCCATCGTCGATTTGCAGGTAGGCCTTGGTGATCGGCCAATCGATGAATTCGACTTTGACGTGATGGCAACCGGCAGCGTCGGCGTGATTGCAACCGGTGACGCAGAGTCAGTTGGAGACTGGTTGAACGAACTCCCAGATGAAGATTGGGCGGAGCTATTCCGAGGCGATAGCCAATTTTTGGATAAGGTGCGATTTTACGCGACCAGAATCAATTTCCCCGATGGAAAAATCCTCCGCTTGTTTCGAAGCAAGCGAGGCATCGACATCATTCTGGAAACAAGTCGGGGGATTTCAGCCTTTTTCCAGCAAGATGCTGCCGAAATGCGCCCCGTAGAGGGAATGATTGTTAATTTTGACCAAAAAATAGATTTCTTTGAATGGGGCGGTTTTATTTATGTTTGCAACCTCGGCGCATTCGAAAGCTTAACAAATATCCGTGCGGTCACGATTAGCAAGGCCGCAAAGGCAATGGATGCTTTCGCTCAACGCTTTCAAGTGGCGAATGTCGATGCAATTAAGAATAAACTTGCAAATAGTACAAAGCTTTCAAAAAAACTCGCCGCTGCTGCCCAGCACGGTGTCATTGAAGACGTTGACGGAGATGCGTTGATCGAACGCATCGCGGAAAAGGGTATCGACCTTTCTCTCGAAAAACGTGGAGATCAATTTGTATTTGATTTAGATGCGGAGGATGGAGAGAAAATCGAGGAGTTTGTTAACCTATTAACTGATTTCTATCTTCACTCTCCCGTCACTCGCAGAGAATGGAAGGCTTATGTTAAGAAGCCTGACCAACGCCCCAGAAGGCCACGAAACCCGGCCTAACGGTCGTCAGTTATCCCACGATGTTTAGCTCCATCTGAACGCCACGCACCAGCACTTCGGGCGCGACTGAACCGCGCTTGCCAGGAACGAGTTTAACCAACCCGTACTGGCTCATGGTCTTGAGGGTGCGGGACAGGTTGCTGACCTTTCGGCCACTCAGCATCTCTAACTCGGCAAGCGACGCGGGGTGCTGCTCGTCAATGATGCGCAGCAGTTTCCGATTCGGCTCCGACAGTACCTTAGCCATCGATTCCAGGGACGTGAACCAAACCTTAGGCTCATCGGATTGGCGGCGACGTTCACCCCGAGCAATCTGAATGGCACGTTTCCGAAGCTCTTCGTGGGTGGCGATGCCGACCTTGATCTTCTCAGCCATCGTTCTTCTCCTTCAGGATACGCTCGATCTCATCGAAGAAATCGGCAATCAGCTTCTCGGCGGTGACGAACTGATAGGGCCGACCTTCGTCCGTTTCGTCACGGTGCCAATGGTCGAAGGCAGCATGCCGCTCGACAAATTTACCGCCACGATGGGCAACACCATGGGCGTTGTCGTAGCCCATCAACCGCCGACCATCTCGTGCGTGGAAGGTCAGCGAGTACGAGATGCCGTGGGGCTTCTCGGGCGTCGCGCCGATCTCCTTGACCTTGAATCGTGCGACATGACCGCCGTCGTAGATGATCTCCTCACCATCGAGGTCGAGTAGGTACGAGAGGGTTTCATCGGCGCGGCCCATCCTCAACACATATCAGTTAGTGATAAGAGTTGGCAAGGGCAACCCTGAACGGCGGGCCGACCTCATCCATCGTATTGCAAAACGCACTACAGCGGAGCATATTAGCCCCAACACCAGGGAGTCACCGCATGCCCGTCACCGCCAATCGCAAAGACCATCCGCTGTCCATGCGCCTGCCCGACGCTGATCTCGCCATCATTGATCGTGCGGCCCAGTTGCGTGGGCGGTCACGAACCGATTTCGTGCGCGAGGCAGCAGTGCGTGCCGCAGAGGCCGTGCTGATGGAGGCGGGTCTGATCCGCATGAGCCAGGAAGGGTTTGCCGAGTTCATGGCGGTGCTGTCGTCCCCGGCGGCACCAGTGGCTCCCATGGTCGAAGTTCTGAAGCGTCCTGCGCCGTGGGAACGGGAAAGCGGGCAAGGCTGACCGTCGATGCCTTTGTCTGCTCCTGAGCCATTGAACGCTACCCACGACGTATCGCAGTTCACCTGTGGCAAGCCTGCACTCGATCATTGGCTCCAGACCCGCGCCCTGTCCAATCAGGAGAAGGGCTTCACGGTTGTGATGGTCGTCCATGATGCAGGTCGGGTGGTGGGCTATTACGGTTTGGCTCCCACGGCAGTGGTCCCGACCGTGCTGCCCCGTTCGATCAAAACGGGGCAGCCACCCAATCCTGTACCGTGTCTGTTGCTGGGGCAACTGGCGACCGATCTGGACTGGGCCGGTCATGGTATCGGCACCGGCCTGCTGCGCCATGCCCTGATCCGCTGTGTACAGGGGGCGCGGTTGATCGGCGGTCGTGCCTTGATGGTTAATGCCATCGATCCTGACGCTGCTGAATTCTGGAAACGACGCGGATTCTTGCCGTCCAAGGATGATCCGCTGATGCTGTATCGGTCTATCGCGGAGATCGCCGCGTCGGTGACGGCGGCGGGTATCCGCATCTGACTTAGCCGATGATATCGTCCAGAACCTCTCTAATGGGAGTGGTGGCGAGCGCGGGCCAGAGATCGCGAGGCTCCCGGTCGGTGATCTCGCGAATCTTTCTCGCTTGATAGCCAAGAACCGCAAGCTGGCGCATGCTGTCATCGTCAAGGCGAGTAATGACGCTCAGGGCAGAAGTAAGAGCCTGCATCATCACGTCCAGGCCAAGGCGTTTGATGCGCCAAGGGCGTTTTCCGATCAGCCAGTAGATGGACCACATTGCATCGTCCCGGCTCCAGCAATGGGGGTGATACTCGTCGTCCAAGGCGTCAGCTACAAGCTGGAAGCCCTCGGGTGAAAGGGCTAGAAACGTTGAATTGCTCATCTTACACCCCCAGAGCTAAATGGGGCGAATCTTGTGAAGTGCATTGCCATGGGCAACCTCCTTAAATTTGAACTAAAGGAAGCCTATACCCGATGTGTGTCAAAGGTGGATTTGTTTATTTTATTGTATGGTTACTTGTTTTATTGACTAACCTTGAGTAGCTGCGTCGCGAATCTTTGTGTGGGCCGACCCTGATGCCGCTGCACTCTTGCAACGACACGGCTTCCTGCCATCCAAGGACGATCCGTAGGTGCTTTTCCGCTCTGTCGCGGATATCGCCGCGTCGGTCGAGGTGGTGGGTATTAAGTGGTGGCCTGAGGCCAGCCACAAGGCGTGGACGGCAAGCAGCCGTGGTGGCGCGAGCAGGCCTTTGGGTGCAACGCAGCGCCGAAATTGGTAAGCCACTTTCCGAAGCCGGTGGTGGCGATGGTTCGCCAGATTCCAGTCGGGTGTAGGCGCGGACATTCCGTACGTACATTTTCCACGTACATTTTGCGATTTTCTAATATACGTAAAAAGCCGCTAATACCTTGATTTAAGCCAAAAAAAAGCCTGCACCGAAGTGCAGGCTCAAGTTTAGGGAGGAAACGTCCAAGAAAGGCAACAAGGGAATAGGTCAGAAGACGTTCCGTTTGTTGCAGTGCAATAATTAGGTCTTTCCGCAGCGCAGCGCAAGGGGAAAATGCGTTCGAAAGCGGCATAAAAGTGTTAAAGGTACGGAATTGCTTGATTTTGCATCAACGCATTCCAGGCATGTGACGGCGCCCTTTGTGATACTTTGATCACTGGCATGGTGTGTGCATTGTATTTGCTCGGGCAATCGTCCGGGTGAGGTTGGGTGATATGGGCTTTTGGCGGCAGATGATGATGACGGGAATGGCGGCGATGGCCTTGGCCGCGCCGCTGCGGGCCGTTTGGGCCGCGCCGTCTTTGCCGCCAGAGACGCAATGTGCCGAGGAAGCTGGCAAGAATGAGCGTCTGTATGGCATTCCCAGCCGTTTGCTCAATTCCATCTCGGTGGTCGAATCGGGGCGTTACGACCGCGATTACAAGGCAACCCTTGCCTGGCCGTGGACGGTGACCTCGCAGGGGGAGGGAAAATATTTCCCCACCAAGGGGGAAGCCATTGCCGAAGTCCGGCGTTTGCAGGGCAAGGGGGTCAAAAGCATCGATGTCGGCTGCATGCAGATCAACCTGATGTATCACCCCACTGCCTTTTCCTCGCTGGACGAGGCATTCGAGCCGGTGGCCAATGTCGGCTATGCCGCCCGTTTTCTGAAAGGCCTGTTCGGCGCCACAGACAATTGGGTGACGGCGGCCTCTTATTATCATAGCCAGACCCCGCATTTGGCCGCGGCTTATCGCGAGCGGCTGATGAAGGTGTGGGAAGGGGCGGGCAGTACCCAGATGGCTTCGCTGGCGCGGCCGCAACTCCAGCCGATCAAGCCGGGGAAGGGGCCGGGGCTGGTGCCATCGTCGCCGCGTGTCGAGGAACAGCGTCAGGCGTGGCGCGACCAGCAGGCGGCGTATCGCGGTGAGGCCCGGCAGATCGCCGAGGCCTATCGTCAGGCCCGGCTGTCCGAGTATCAGATGCGTCGTGCCCGCATGGTCGAGGTGCGGCGGGCGCGTGGATTGTCGCCAGACGGTTATTGATCCGAGCGTGCAGGGGCGGTGTCTTCGGCCTGTTCCTTGGCCTCGATCGCCTTCATCCGCCGCTTGTTGCGGAAATAGCCGTACAGGCCGACGGTCAAGGCGATGATGACGAACCCCACCAGCATGTACCACTTGTTGTCACCCAGCCAATCTTCAAGCACGCGGCCGAGGAAATAGCCGCCCCAGGCGAAGCTGTGCGCCCAGATCATGGCGGCAATGGCATTGAGCGCCATATAGCGCAGGCGCGCCACCCCGGAAATGCCGATGACGAAGGGGGCGATGTTGCGCACGCCATAGATGAAGCGGAACGACAAGATGAACAAGGTCGGATGGGTTTTGACCAGTTGGAAGGCCCAGTCGATCTTGGCCCCCAGGGTCGGCCAGCGATTGAGCAGCGGCGTGCCGTAACGACGGCCGATGTAATAGTAAAGCTGGTCACCGGCGAAGCTGCCGGCAAAGGCGAACAGGGCCAACAATTCAACGTTGATGTTGTACTTGTGTTCAGAGGCCAAGGCCCCTGACAGGATCACCACGGTCTCGCCTTCGACGAAGGTCCACACCAGGATCAACGGATAGAGCAAGAAACCGTAATCGTTCAGGATCGTCTGAAGAAGCTCTTCCAAGGATCTATCCCGTCAGTTGGCCTGGGGTGCATCCCCCGGAGTGGCAAAATCTCGCATCCGGGGCGGCCGGTCAACGGTGAAACCGGGGTGCCACGGTTTCGTCATCAACCGACCCAAAGCGCCGGGTCAGCGGATTATTTCGGTCAGGGCTTCCTTCTTTTCAATCTCTTTGACGAAATGAACCAGCTCGTAATCCAAGGCGTCGCGGATCGACAGCATACCCACGGGCTTGCCGCCTTGGACCACCGGCATGTGGCGGAATCCGTGGTCGTGCATGATGTGCAGGGCGTGCAACAGCGGCCGGTCGGGGGCGATCGTCGACAGCTTGGACGACATCACCTGATCCAGCGTGGTGGTGTCGGGGTCGAGGCCTTCGGCGAGGACACGGAACAGGCCGTCGCGTTCGGTGAAGATGCCCGACAGCGTCCCCTCATCGACGATGACGACGGCGCCGATGCGGCGTTTGGCCATTTCCTGGGCTGCTTGGCGCACGGTGGCGGTGTGCGGCAGGGCAACGACCGATTGATTCTTGATAACGTCGCGGATCAGGCGCGAGGACATGGTGACGAGCCTCCCTGGTGATTGTTCTTGCGTGGCCGCCTTTGCAAGGCAGCGTTAGCAAAATCGGGTATCGGAAGGGGGGCGTCAATCAGGAATTATGAAATCAGTATTGGCGCGGCTGAATCCGGGTGACATGGCCCATTTTACGGCCAGGGCGGGCTTGCGCCTTGCCGTACAAATGCAGCTTGGCGCCGGGTTCTTTCAGGACGTCCAGCCATTGATCGACGTCATCGCCGATCAGATTGGTCATCACCGCGTCGGAATGACGTTCCGGGTTGCCCAGCGGCAGGCCGCAGACGGCGCGGATGAATTGCTCGAACTGGTCGGTGACGCAGGCGTCCATGGTCCAGTGGCCGGAATTATGCGGGCGCGGCGCCATTTCATTGACCAGGACCTCGCCGGCCTTGGTGACGAACATTTCCACCGCCAGCAAGCCAACCAGATCCAGCGCTTGGGCGGCCTTTAGGGCGACCTGGGTGGCGCGCTCGGCCAGCGGGGCCGAGATCGGGGCGGGGATGGTGGTGGTGTCAAGGATATGGTTGGTATGGATGTTCCAGGCGGGATCGAAGGTGGCGCAAAATCCATCAAGCCCACGGGCAACGATGACCGAGATTTCGCCGGCGAAATCGATAAACCCTTCCAGCACGGCGGGGGCGCCGTCCATGCTGGCCCAGGCTTGGTCCAGATCGGTCTGGGCGGTGATTTTCACCTGTCCCTTGCCGTCATATCCCAGCCGTGTGGTTTTCAGCACCGCCGGCCGGCCGATGGTATCCACCGCCGCTTTCAGCTCGGCGGCGGAGTTGATTTCCGCCCATGGCGCGGTGGCAATGCCGATCCCGTTGAAAAAGCGCTTTTCGCTGATGCGGTCCTGGGCGACTTCCAGCACTTTCCACGATGGCCGCACCGGCACCAGCGAGGTGAGCAGCCGCACCGAAGCGGCGGGGATGTTCTCGAACTCGAAGGTGACGACATCGACGGCGCGGGCAAAGGCTTCCAGCGCCGCCATGTCGTCATAGGCCGCCACCGTGGCTTGGGCGGCGACCTGTTCGGTCGGGCTGTCGGCTTCCGGGGTGAAGACGTGGACGCGATAGCCCAGTCGCGCGGCGGCCAGGGCGGCCATCCGTCCCAATTGTCCGCCGCCGATGATGCCGATGGTGCCGCCAGGGGCCACAGGGGTGTTCATGATGCTTAAACGATCAATTCTGGGTTTTCGGCGTCAACGGGCTTTTCCGCCACCGCCTGGGTTTGCCGCTCGCGCCATTCTTCCAGACGCGTCGCCAAGGCCGGGTCCATCAAGGCGATGATCGAGGCGGCCAGCAAACCGGCATTGGTGGCGCCGGCCTTGCCGATGGCCAGCGTCCCCACCGGCACGCCGCCGGGCATCTGGACGATGGAATGCAAGCTGTCGACGCCTTTCAACACCCGGCTTTCCACCGGCACCCCCAGCACCGGCAAGGTGGTCATGGCGGCGGCCATGCCCGGCAGGTGGGCGGCGCCGCCAGCGCCAGCGATGATGACCTTGAGACCGCGCCCTTTGGCGCCGGTGGCATAGTCGTAAAGACGCTTGGGCGTGCGATGGGCTGAAACCACGCGGGTTTCGTACGGGACCTGTAATTCCACCAGCACTTCAACCGTGTGCCGCATGGTTTCCCAATCGGACTGGCTGCCCATGATGATGCCGATAACCGGGGTGCTTTGGCTCATATCCCTATTCTTTCCTGGCAAGGAAAGGGAGGGATTATAGAAATCGGCGGAACTCGTGCAAGCATTGCTTTGGGTGTGCTACACTTCAAACTTGAACCGGAAGAAGACCGGGGGCGCCATGAGCGACGATTATCGCACCGAAAAGGTGTTCAGAGCCAACGTCATTCACGAATTCGGACGCGAGCCGCACGAAGGCCAGCGCCGTCATCTGCCGCCTCATGCCTATGAAAACCCCGATAAATCATCATCGCACAGCAGCGCCGACGCCGCTTCGGTGCTGGGTTTGCCGGCGGACAGGGTGACGCCCGAGGTTTTGGCGGCATTGTTGCCGCTGTTGGCTGAGTTGGAGCGGCTGCGCTGGAAAAGCGAACAGGCCGACCGGCGTCAGACCTGGCTGGAACAGCAATCCGACCGCCATTCCGTCGTTCCCTGCCTGACGCGGCGGGCTTTCATGCGGGAAGTGGATGGTTATCTGGTCGGTGGCGGCAGTGGGGTGGTCGCCCTGATCCAAGTCGCCGGCGTCGAGGCGTTGCGGCAATTGCATGGTTTGGCCGCTGGCGAAGGGGCGTTGCGCCATATCTGCGCCACCGTCATCGGCGCCTTGCGCACCACCGATGTGGTCGGCTGCTTGGGCGGCTCGGATTTCGCCATTTTGTTGCCGGGGGCGGATTTTGCCCAGGCCGGGATCAAGCTTGATGAAATCATCGCCCATATGACCGACCCACCTTATATGTGGCTGGGGCAACGCATTCCCCTGCAATCGGCCTGTGGCCTACATGTGCTGACCGCGGGCGAGGGGGCGGAGCAGGCGGTGGCCGCCGCTGATCGCCATCGCCGGGGATTGGATTAAGTCTTTTTCAAGAGCCGCAGCGATAGCGGCCCCATCAGGGCGAAGCCCAGGATCACCGCTGCCATGGGCACGGCGGAATGGGCGTGAACCAGCCCGACCAGGGCCGAAGCACAGGCGCCGATGGCGAATTGCAGCATCCCCAACAAGGCCGAGGCGGTGCCGGCGATGGCGCCGCCGCGTGGGGCCATCACCAGGACAGCGGAATTGGGGGCGATGAAGCCGATACAGGCGATGGTGACGAACAAGCCCGCCGACAAGCCGACGACACCGCCGAAATCGGTGGCGGCGATCAAGACAAGCCCTGTCGCCAGGACCAGTTGCACCCATTGCGCCACCGCCAGCACCTTGTGACGGTCCAGTTTGTGCAACACCCGGCCATTGATCTGACCGGCGAGGATGAAGCCAAAGGCGTTGGCGCCGAAAATCCAGCCGAAATGATCCAGCGCCACCCCGTGATATTGGATCAGGACAAAGGGTGAGCCGGAAATATAGGTGAACAGGCCAGCCATGCCGGCGCTGCCGGCCAGGGCATAGGCCATGAACGAGCGATCGGCCAGCAGGCGAGCATAGGCGCGCAAAGCGCCAAGAAAACCGGCACGGTGCCGCAGATGCGGCGGGTGGCTTTCCACCAGCCAACGATGCAGCAAGATCAGACACGCGGCCCCCAGCAAGGCCTGGGTGGCGAAGATCGAACGCCAGCCGAACTGGTTGATCAGCAAGCTGCCGGCCATGGGGGCGACGATGGGGGCGGCGCCCATGACCAGCATCAGCGAGGCATAGACCCGTTGGGTTTCTTGCGGGGGGTAAAGGTCGCGGACCATGGCGCGGCCGATGACGCCGCCGGCACAGGCGCCGATGGCTTGAAAGAAGCGGGCGATGGTGAACCATTCCACCGTGGGGGCGAACAGGCAGGCCAGCGAGGTCAAGGTGAATAGGCCCAACCCGGCATAAAGCGGCAGCTTGCGGCCCCAGCCATCGGAAACCGGGCCATACAATGCCGGCCCCAGGGCGAATCCGGCCAGGAAAGCGGCCAGGGTAATCTGAACCTGGGCGGTGCTGGCGGCGAAATCGGTCTGCATTTGCGGCAGCGCCGGCAGATACATGTCGATGGCAAGCGGCGCCAGGGCAGTCAAGGTGCCGAGGATGAGGACGATAAAACGTGACGGCGCGGACATGAATAATCCAAGACGGAGGGGGATTGGGTTCCCGCCTGCTCGCCGGTTCAGGCGATGATGTCGGGAATCAGCTGGTTCTCCAGCGTGCTGATCTGATCCTTCAGCGCCAGCTTACGCTTTTTCAGCCGCTGTAGTTGCAACTGGTCCTGAAGCGGATCGGCGGCGATGCGGTTGATCACATCATCCAGATCGCGATGCTCGCTCAGCAGGTCCGCCAGTTGGCGACGGATTTCTTCGATATTTTCGTCGATCATTATGAATTGGCGACACTTGAAGAGTTCAGCATGGTTGACACTAGCAGAACTCGATGTGAAACGGTATGGGTAAGGTCATGAACTTTCCGGGGGACCCCATGTCCAAAACCAAGCGTATCGGCATCCTGACCAGCGGCGGTGATTGCGCCGGCCTCAACGCCGCCTTGCGCGCCGTGGTGCACCGCGCCATCCGCGGCTATGGCTGGCGGGTGTTCGGGATCCGCGACGGCAGTCTGGGGCTGATGAATCGGCCGCTGGATTATTGCGAATTCGATCTTTCGGTCGCCTCGGGCGAGATGCTGCGCATGGGCGGCACCATCTTGGGCACCATCAACAAGGGCGACCCCTTCGCCTATCCCATGCCCGACGGCACCACCAAGGATCGGTCGGATGAATTCGTCGAAGGCTATCAGGAATTGGGGCTCGACGGTCTGATCGTCATCGGCGGCGACGGCTCCATGCGCATCTTGAACAAGCTGTGCAAGCAGGGCGGCGTGCCCATGGTCGGTATCCCCAAGACCATCGACAACGACGTCGCCCATACCGATTACGCCATCGGCTACGTCACCGCCCTGGGGGTGGCGACCGAAGCCATCGACCGCCTTGCCCCCACCGCCGCCAGCCATCATCGGGTGATGATTCTGGAACTGATGGGCCGTGACGTTGGCCATATCGCCCTGTCCTCGGGCATCGGCGGCGGGGCCGACGTCATCTTGATCCCGGAAATCCCCTATAGCCTGGAAGGCATCGTCGCCAAGCTGCACGAGGTCAACCAGGAAGGCCGCAACCACGCGCTTGTGGTGGTGGCCGAAGGCTGCAAGACCGAGAGCGGGGTGCCGGTGACCCAGGTGCAGGCCGACGGCGAATTCCGCTATGGCGGCATCGGTCAATATTTGGCGGCCAAACTGGGCAAGATGATCGAGGCGGAAACCCGCGTCACCGTGCTGGGCCACGTCCAGCGCGGCGGCACGCCGGGCATGCGCGACCGTCTGGTCGCCTCGGCCTTTGGCGTTCACGCCGTCGATCTGATCGCCCAGGGCAAGATGGACCGCATGGTGGCGTGGCAACATGGTCAAGTGGTCGATGTGCCGCTGTCGGAAATCGCCGGCATCACCCGCGCCGTCGATCCCTTCGGCACCATCGCCCACACGGCGCGCGGCCTGGGCATCTATATCGGCGAGATGAAGGCGTAATTCGGGGTTTGCGGGGGCGCTTGGCGGTGCCCTCGCGCCTTGTTTAAAGAAGCAAACCCGAGGGACTTTTTCACGGACGTCTATTCGCCCCAGCGACTGATCCCGGCATCCAGGCCGAACAGATCCAGCGCCCGGCCGACGCTGTGGTTGACCATGTCGTCCAGGCTTTGCGGCTTGGCGTAAAAGGCCGGCAGCGGCGGCGCGATCACCGCCCCCATCTCGGTCAGATGCAGCATGGTGCGCAGGTGGCCGGCATGTAGCGGCGATTCGCGCACCATCAGCACCAGTCGGCGGCGTTCCTTCAAGGTGACGTCGGCGGCCCGCGTCAGTAACGAAGTGGTGACGCCGCTGGCGATTTCACTCATGGAACGGATCGAGCAGGGCGCCACCAGCATGCCCAGCGTGCGAAACGAACCCGAAGCGGGGGCGGCGGCGATATCCTCGGCCTTGTGCCAGTGATCGGCCATGGCCCGCAATTGGGCCACTTTAACCGTGGTTTCATGGGCCAAGGTGATCTCGGCCGCCTTGCTGACGACCAGATGGGTTTCCACTCCCAACCGGCGCAGGGCGCGCAAGGCGGCGATACCGTAAACGACCCCAGAGGCGCCGCTGATGCCGACCACCAGGCGGGGCGGATGTGCCGTCATGAAACATTCTCCTGATTTTTGCCGATTGTAGATTGCTTTCGCCAAGGCGATGCGGCATAAAACGCAATTTTTTTGCTGACAGCGGATGGATCTCTGTCTTAGGCTACCCACCTTAGCCCACATACAGGGAGGATTGTAATGAGCCTTCAGGACCGGATCGAGTCTTTGAGAGCCCGCCATGCCGCGCTGGATACCGCCATCGAAAGCGAAACGCGCCGCCCCCTTCCCGACGAAAGCCAGATCGCCGATTTGAAGCGCAAGAAATTGCGCATCAAGGACGAATTGCTGCGTTTCGGCACCGGTAACCCACACTAAGGATTTTTGTGACGCACGGTTGATCTGGGCGGGAAATGTGCCGTCCGGTTGGTCGTGAAATCATCGTAGTGTGTTGTTTGTAAGGTATTTTTGCCGTGAAAAGGCACCCGTCGGTCATCGCGCCGGCGGGTGCCTTTATTTGGAATGATTGCACTTTCAGGTTATTTTATTTCCGCATTCCGGTGACGAAATCTGTGGTTCCGACGATATTTTATGGCGTACTTGCCCGCATAAGATAAGTTCTGTTGCATTTCCAGTGATTGGCCCTTTGCAAAAATTTCGCGTCTGGTGCATCTTGACCGCCTCTGAAGGGAGGGGCTGGACCCTAACCACGGGGAAAGATCGTTAAAGCAGAGGGAACGGCATCAATGACCAATGCGTATCAACAGGCTTACGAGCGCTCGCTGACCGACCCCGAGGGGTTTTGGGCCGAAGCCGCCAAGGACATCCACTGGTACAAGACCTGGGACAAGGTTCTGGATGATTCGCGCAAGCCGTTCTATCGCTGGTTCACCGGGGGCGAGGTCAACACCTGCTACAACGCCATCGACCGTCACGTCAAGGCCGGCCGTGGCGCCCAAGCCGCGATCATCTATGACAGCCCGGTCACCGACACCGTCAAGACCATCACCTATGACGAGTTGAAGGATCAGGTGTCGCGCTTCGCCGGCCTGCTGCGCGGCCTGGGCGTGGACAAGGGCGACCGCGTCCTTTTGTACATGCCGATGGTGGCGGAAGCGGTGGTCGCCATGTTGGCTTGCGCCCGTCTGGGCGCGGTGCACTCGGTGGTGTTCGGCGGCTTCGCCTCGAACGAGTTGGCCACCCGCATCAACGATGCCCAACCCAAGGTGATCGTCTCGGCTTCGTGCGGGATCGAAACCGCCCGCGTCATCCCCTATAAGCCGCTCTTGGACCATGCCATCGAGCTGGCCGATCACAAGCCGGCCCATACCGTCATCTTGCAGCGCCCGCAAGTGGCCGCCGCCATGACCGCGCCGCGTGACGTCGATTGGGCCGAGGCGGCCAAGGCCGATCCGGCCGATTGCGTGCCGGTCGCCGCCACTGATCCGCTGTACATTTTGTACACTTCGGGCACCACCGGCCAGCCCAAGGGCGTGGTCCGCGACAATGGCGGCCACATGGTGGCGCTGAAGTGGACCATGAAGAACGTCTACAACATCGAGCCGGGCCAGGTGTTCTGGGCCGCGTCCGACGTGGGTTGGGTGGTTGGTCACTCTTACATTTGCTACGCGCCCTTGCTGCACGGCGCCACCACCGTTGTCTACGAAGGCAAGCCGGTGGGCACCCCCGATGCCGGCGCCTTCTGGCGCATGATCAGCCAGCACAAGATCACCGCGCTTTTCACCGCGCCGACCGCGTTTCGTGCCATCAAGCGCGAAGATCCCAACGCCGAATTGCTGGGCAAGTACGACATGAGCTGCCTGAAGGCCTTGTTCCTGGCCGGCGAGCGTTCCGATCCCGATACCATCAAATGGGCGCAGACCAATTTGAAGGTTCCGGTGGTCGATCACTGGTGGCAGACCGAAACCGGCTGGGCCATCGCCGCCAATTGCCTGGGCCTGCATGAGTTCCCGGTCAAGCCCGGTTCGCCGACCAAGGCCGCGCCCGGATGGGACTTGCAAGTCCTCGACGAAGGCCATCATTCGTGCAAGCCGGGGCAGACCGGCTCGCTGGTGGTCAAGCTGCCGTTGCCGCCCGGCACCTTCTATACCCTGTGGAATGCCGAGGATCGCTTCTTCGAAAGCTACATGGCCGAATATCCCGGTTTCTATAAGACCGCCGATGCCGGCATGATCGACGAAGACGGCTATGTCTATGTCATGAGCCGGACCGACGACATCATCAACGTCGCCGGCCACCGTCTGTCCACCGGTCAGATGGAAGAAGTGCTGGCCAGCCATCCCGACGTGGCCGAATGCGCCGTCATCGGCGTCGCCGACCAGTTGAAGGGGCAATTGCCGCTGGGCTTCATCTGTCTGAAAGCCGGCGTCACCAAGTCGGACGAGCAAGTGGTCAAGGAAGCGGTCAAGCTGGTGCGTGAAACCATCGGCCCGGTCGCCGCCTTCAAAAGCTGCACCGTGGTCAAGCGTTTGCCCAAGACCCGGTCGGGCAAGATCTTGCGCGGCACCATGCAAAAGATCGCCGACAACCAGGATTACAAGATGCCGGCGACCATCGACGATCCGGCCATCTTGGAAGAAATCGACGAATCGCTGCAAAGCATCGGCTATTCCAAGGCTCGCGGCGAGGCGGTGGAATAACCCCAAGCGCCGAGACAACATCAGGGGAGCCGAAAGGCTCCCCTTTTTGTTGGTCGCCTACAACGCGCGGACGTTACCAAGGAAGGCGGTGACGGTGGCGCGCAATTCGCCGGTGCCGCGAGCCACGGTTTGCGAACTGCTGAGCACCTGTTCGGCGGCTTGGCCGGTTTCGCTGGCGGAACGGCTGACGCCGGCGATATTGGTCGAAACCTGCTGGGTGCCGTCTGCCGTTTGCTGGACGTTGCGGGCGATTTCCTGGGTCGCCGAGGATTGTTCCTCTACTGCGGCGGCGATGGCGGTGGCGATGTGGTTGATTTCCTCGATGCGTCCGACAATGCTGCGGATGGCGTTGACCGTCTCGCGCGTCGCCGCTTGGACTTCTTGAATCTGAGAAGTAATCTCGTCGGTGGCCTTGGCTGTCTGGTTGGCCAACGACTTCACTTCATTGGCGACGACGGCGAAGCCCTTGCCGGCTTCACCGGCCCGCGCCGCCTCGATGGTGGCGTTCAACGCCAGCAAGTTGGTCTGGCTGGCGATATTGTTGATCAGGCTGACCACGTCGCCGATGCGGGTCGAGGTCGAGGCGAGGCTTTGCACCAATGTGTTGGTTTGATGCGCCTCTTCGGCGGCGGCTTGCGACGCTTGGTTGGATTGGGCCACTTGCCGAGCGATTTCGGCGATGGAGGCGGACAGTTCCTCGGCGGCCGAGGCGACCGTCTGCACACTGAGCGAAGCCTCTTGCGAGGCGGCGGCCACCGTGCCGACTTGGGTGGTGGTATGCTGGGATATATCGTTCATGGCGGCGGCGGTGTGCTCGAGTTGCCGTCAACGCCTCGGTCACGCCGTCCAGCACGCCGGAGACTTCGGTGTCGAAACCGCGCGCCATTTCTTCGAGCATCTTCGCCCGCTTCTCGCGGGTTTCGCGATCGCGCTTTTGTTCCTCGGCCAGAGTATCGGCCCGCAGCGAATTGTCGCGCAGGATTTGCATGGCCTTGGCCATCGACCCGATTTCGTCGGCGCGCTCGGCCCCTGTGATCTCCACCGCCAAGTCATGTTCGGCCAGTCGGGTCATCAGCTTGGTCAGGTCGGTCAGCGGGCGGATCACCTTGCGCGACATCACCCGCAACACCGCCCCAATCAACAGCAGAGCCGTCAGCAAGACACCGACCGAAAGGGTAAGCCGGAGCTTGGCGTCGGCGCGGGACAAGCCATTGATGTCTTGGGCGTTTTCGATGGCGGAATCGCGCAGGACAAAGACGTTGTTCAACGTCTGGGTGGTCCACGTCCCCCATTTCTCGGGCGAGGGTTGGCCGGCTCGGGCGGCTTGCAGCACGGATTGGAAGCGTTTTTCGCCTTCATCCATCAAGGTTGAGCGGACGTGCTGGATGGCTTCTTTCAGCTTCGGTGGCTCGTCCTGGCTTTTGACTTCTTGTTGCAGCATTTTCCACAACAAGGCGACTTGGCCGGTCTGTTCGGTGGCGCTGTTCAGGCGTTCGGGGGAAAATGGGGCATTGCGCGCGTAGATGCCCAAGTTGGACGAGCGCATGCCGTTGACGTTGCGCATCTCTTGCGCCAACAGGGCCAAGCCGGCGGCACTGCTCAGGTTCGGCGCCGCCAAGCCCAAGGCGCGATAGGCTTGGTTGGTTGCTTGGTTGACTTGGTTGACCACGGTGACGAAGCTATCGACATTGGCGCTCAGGGCGTTATCCGGTCGTTCGGCTTTTGCCTTGGCAAGTGCGGTCAAGGAAGTGGCGCGCAAGCTTTTCAACGCGTTCTGCGCCGCTTCCAACGCGGTCAAGGACAGACCGGCAATGCGCGACTGTTCGATCGCGGCCTGCATGTAGCCGTCGGTCTCCGCGGTGATTTTTTGCACTTTGGCCAGATCGTCCGGGGTGGCGGCATTTTCCGCCTGCAAGGCCTGGCCCCAGGCGCCGCGCTCGGCGCCGAAATTGCCGTTGAGTTTGAGTTCCTGGTGGAAGGCGGCCAGGATGATCCCGGCTTTGTTTTGGTCAGCCAAATCCTGGGCCGATTCCCAGGCCATGACCCCGGAGACGAAGACTGCCAAGGTGCCGATCGCGACGTTGCCAATCAAAACCCGTGCGCGCAAGTTCATACGGTGCCCTCCCCAGGCGAGGATGCGTCCATTCCGTTCAGCTAAACGAATAGGCTATCCATTTCGCTTGTAGTGTCTCATAGGAGAGGTGGTTCGGAGAATGGCGCAAAAGGCGCTATGCCGTGCTTATTTTGCGCGGCAGCCTCGTTCTAAGGTATGGCCTGTCGCGGGGGGGGGGGGGGCGGGGGATTTATTTATGCTTGGAAAACAAGTCCAGCGTCTTGCAGATAAGGGCGCCGATGGGGTGCGGTTTGGGGTCGGACAGGGTTTGGGCCAGATAATCATGGACCGCCTTGGCCGCGTCTTTTTCCGCCGTCAGGGCGACGATGGCGCCGCGCTTTTCCATGTGTTTGACGAAGCCATCCCCCGCCGACAAGGTGATGACCGCATCAATGCCGTCCAACGGATGGGCGCCGCCATTTTCCTCGACGTAATGGAAAACCTGTTCTCCCGGCAATTCCAGTTGCTGCGGGGCTGAAACAGCAGAATTCTCATCGATGGTGAACACAAGCCAGCGCTTGGCGCGGCCGGCATGGCCGCTGACCGAACGGAAGTCGGAACTGGCGACGGCGATCTTCATTGCCTAAAAACTCCGCATATGGCATCTGCTGTATAGATTATGTGCATAAGTCCGGTGCGACAAGGGCTGTTGGCGATGTATATGGTGGGCTGTATGTCGGTTCTCGATTTCATCGCCTAAATGGTGCATCTTGTGCCCTGGCCCCCAAACAAAATGCAACCGGGTGAGGAGAACCTAAGTGCCCATTCGCATCCTGATCGCCGAGGATCAATTACTCGTGCGCCAGGGGTTGGCCGCCTTGTTGAAGGCCGAAGACGTGCTGATCGTCGGTGAAGCCGAAGATGGGGCCGCAGCCGTTGACATGGCTAAAAGCTTGAAACCGGATATCGTCTTGATGGATTTATCCATGCCCGGTGTCGATGGCGTCGAGGCGACGCGGCGGCTGAAGCGGGCGGCGCCGCAGATCCGGGTCTTGATCTTGACCGTGGCCAATTGCGAGCGCCGGGTGGCCGAGGCCTTGGCGGCCGGGGCTGATGGTTATGCCTTGAAGCGCTTGGGCCACGAGGAATTGATGACCGCCATCAATTCCGTGCGCATGGGCCGACAATATCTGGGGCCGGGTTTGGACGTCCAACAGGTGCGCGAGCATCTGGATGGCGGTGAAATGAACGTCCCGGCATTGACCGCGCGCGAACTGGAAGTTCTGCGTCTTATCGCGCAAGGGCTGAAAAATCGCGAGATCGCCGATACCTTGTCCATCGCCATCAAGACGGTGGAAACCCATCGCACCAAGATCATGCAGAAGTTGGATCTGCATAATTCGGCCGAGCTGGCGACTTATGCCATTCGGCGCGGCCTGATTGAGTAGTTCGTTAGAACTAATCCATAAGGTGTTGCTTCCGCCCTTTGCCATGTTGGTTTTCCTAACCCATCGGTTTAAGCACATCCCATGCTTTGGTGGGTGAGGGCGGCTTGATCAAGCAAACGCAAAGGCTAAGGGGCGGGCGGCTGAATTTTGCCGAAATTGCCGGGTTGGCTGCGGTGGTCGCCCGCAACGATGGGCGCTTGAGCTTCGTCAGTGACGCGGCGCGGCGGCTGCTTGGGCGGCAAGGACGGGCGCCGCAAAGCTGGAACGACAGCATTCTTTCCATCGCCGATGCGGGAGCCTTGGCGGCGTTGTGCCGCCGGGTCCGGCAGGGCGGGCAGGACGAGACGCAGGTGGTGACGGTGCCCGGTGATGGCCGTCGGCTGGAAGCGCGCCTGCATGCATTGGCTGGGGGGAAAAACGAGGTTCTGGTGCTGTTTGCCGACATCACCCAGCAAATTCGGTTGAATGCGGATTTGCTACGCCTGCGGGCCGACAATCAGGCCTGGGCGGCGGAATTGCAGCATCGCGTGCGCAATGTCCTGCATGTCCTGTCGGCGATGATGTATCTGGAAGGTGCCCCCGGAGGCGGCGATGACGCTGCCTTTGATTTGGTGCGCGGCCGGATTTTGGCCATGGCGCAAGCCCATGACACCTTGGAGGTGCGCGACGGCATCGCCATGGTTGATCTGGTGGCCTGTATCCGTTCGCTTCACGCCTTGGTCTGTTCCGGCCTTGGGCTGGAACCGAACGTCTTGTCCCTGCGCTTGGAACTTGATGACGTGCCGTTGGCGCCGTCCATCGATGTTGCCGTGCCCATTGCCCTGATCGTCTATGAGGTGTTTTCGGCGGCGGCCAAGGCCGCCGCCGACGGTGTCGAGTGCGAGATCGACGTCAGCATTCGCCGTCTAAACGAAAGAGTCCGGTTAAGCATCTCGGGGCTGTGCATCGCCAGAGATTGCTTGAATTTGCGGTTGGTGGAGGCTTTGGCGCGGCAGTTGCGCGCGCAATTCGCATCGGATTTGTGCGGTCGGATGACCTTGGATTTCAGTCCTTAACCAAGTCTGCTTTGGTCGACGCTCCCGGTAAACCGGCCAAAATGGCGGTCCGGGCCGCCTCGGTGCGATTGCTGACGGCGATCTTGCGGAAGATGTTGCGCAGATGCGCCTTGACCGTCACCTCTTGTAATTCCAAGGCGCGGGCGATTGTCTTGTTGGGGGCGCCATCGACGATCATCGACAAGATGTCGAGCTCGCGCGCTGACAATGCCGCCAGTGGCCCGGCTTTGTTGCTTGGCGGATCGGTTTCTTTGCGGCCCAAATCCTCGCGGTAATCGAACAGGAAGGGGGGGATGTACTTTTCCCCCGACAGCACCAGACGCAAGACGCCGATGATGGTTTCCCCGCGCATGGTCTTGGGGATAAAGCCATCGGCGCCGCTTTCGATGGAATGGAAGGCATCGGCGGGATGCGTTGATCCCGACAAGATGACAAGCGGAACCAAAGGAAATTCCGCCCGCATGGCCATCAGACCGTTCAACCCATCCATGCCCGGCATGTTCAGATCCAAGATGGTCAGTCCCAGATTGCTGGCTTCGCGGGCTTTGCTCAGCGCTTCACTGAAACTTCCGGCCTCAATGACTTGGGCGCCGGTGGTGACCCGTTGCAGAAAGGGAATTAAACCGTCGCGGACGAGGGCATGATCATCGGCCAACAAGATATCCATGGCTCAGCCTCGGCTCCCTAAGGGGGCGGCCAGGGTTTTGGCCAGGGCGTCACTGATTTGGGGCAGGGAAAACGGCTTGCCGACCAGCTTGACCACGCTGTCGGGAAGATGTTCGGCCTCGGCGCCGCGGATATGGCCGCTGGCGACAATGATTGGCGTTCCCGGCTGCAATTCCTCCAGGCGGCGGATCAGTTCCATGCCATCCATGCGCGGCATGCGAATATCGGTGATGACGGCGTCATAGACGTTATTGTGGCACAGCTCGAAAGCTTCCTGGCCGTCATGAGCGACGTGGACGTCATAGCCGCGTTGTTGCAAATGATCGGCCAGCATCATGGCAGCCAAGACTTCATCATCGGCCAGCAGGATCAATGGGGCACCCACCATCGTCACATTGTCCGACCGCGGCAGAATGGATGGCGTCGACGAGGTGGTGTGGCCGATAAGTTGGGTCAGCTGATCAACCTGTCCCAAAATGGTGCCGATTCGCTTGTTCAGGCGTTCGTCCGTCAGCTTTCCGTCGCCATGTTCCAACGCCAGCGATTCCGCCGCCAAACGGATGACATGCAGACACTGATTGGCATCATGAACGAACGTGCGCGACAGCATCACCGCTTCCCCCCCTGTCGATTCACTATGACATGGGTCAGGGGCGCTGCAAACATCAATGGGTGGGTTGTTATAGCGATTCCGTATCGACCAGCATGCGCATGGCCTGGAGACGATTTTGGACACCCAATTTACGGAACATGTTGCCCAGGTGCGATTTAACCGTGACCTCGCTGACATCCAGGCGAGCGGCGATCACCTTGTTCGGCAGTCCTTCGCGCAGCAAATGCAAGATGTCACGTTCGCGCGGGGTCAGGCGCCCCAGCAGGTCGCCAGAGGGTGAGCGATCGTTTGCTCCCGGCGGTTGTCCGGGATTGTCCATCAGCATGGAGGGGATGAAGCGTTCGCCCGACAGCACCAATTGCAGGGCGGAAACCATGGCGCCGCCAGACAGGTGTTTGGGGATGAAGCCGTCGGCGCCCAGGCGCATGGCTTCGAGAACATGGTCGCGATCCGCCACCGCCGACAAGATAACGCACCGAATCGCCGGGAAACGGGTGCGGACGGTGGACAGGCCCTGGAAGCCATTCATGCCCGGCATCTTGATGTCGAGAATCAGCAGATCGACGGCCGGATCCGCTTCGATTTGGGCCAAGGCCTCGGTGAATGAACCGGCTTCTTGAATAATGGTTCCGGGAGCGATTCTCTCAACGAAGGGCCGCAATCCTTCACGCAGCATGACGTGGTCATCGGCTAAAATAATGCGCATGATTATTCCTCTCCCACGCTTCTGTGTTACGTCTTTAGGCAGAGGCACGCAAGAAAAAGATTACAGGTAATCCAAGGCGGGGACGCATTCGTCCAGACTGGCGGCAATGTCGCTGACGGTGCTGTCGGCGGCGATCACCATCATGGCTCCGGCGGCGACGGTTTGGCGCGAAAGACTTTCGGTCAAATCGCCGATGACAATGATGGGGAGGTCGGGAGCGGTTTGATTGAGATCATGAAGGGCCGGGGCCAGGGTTTGCCAATCGCCGCGCAGCAAGGCGGCCTCGGCCTGATCCGGCTGAGTGACGGCGCACCAGCCGAAGACGGCGATTTCCGCCGCCACGGGGCCGGCGGCATCGTTGAGGTATAATTGGCGCGGGGGCACCGGCAGATGAATGTGGATTGTGGTCCCGGTCTTGACGATGAAATCGATCGTGCCGCCCAACTCGGCGATGACCCCCATGGCAATGGGTAACCCCAGCCCCTTGACGGTGCCGCCGGCCAGATTGTGGTGGACCTGTTCGGGGAGGCCGGGTCCGTTATCGCTGATGCTGATGGCGATCGTGCGGTCTTCGGCCCTTTGGCACGACACGGTTAAGCGAGCCTGCCAAGGCGGCGTCGCCGCGTGACGGGTCATGGCCTCGGTCGCCAGGACATCGCAGGCATTGTCGAGCAGACCGGCAAGCGCGACTTGCAGGCGGGCAGGGTGGCCAGAGATCATCGGCAGTTTGGCCGCCGCATGCCAACAAAAGACGATGCCCTGCATGCGAATGCGGTCTTGAATACCGGCCAGCGCATGGCGCAGGACGGTCATTACGGAAAAGCGCTGGGGCGGGGCTGTCGGCCGGCGGGTGGCCAGGACCAGGGATTGGGCGAAATCCTGTATCCGTTGGCATTGTTCGATGGTCGAGGTCAAGGCGCGGCGCAGGCGGTCATCGTTCAGGCGATTATCCGCCAGATTATCCAAGACGTTTTCAGCGTTCAGGCGGATGATATTGATGGGCTGGCCAAAATCGTGGGCCAGATTGGCGGTCAGTTCCCCCATCAACCACAAGCGTTGCGCCGGCGTGGCGCTATTGCTTGGCGCTGGCGTTGTCTGTGCCGGCAATACATCCGGTGCGGGCGCGGTCATGGCGGAGGGCGACAGCAAGTCGTCGATCGTCCGGCCCAATTCCTCTAAAATCAATGGCTTTGTTAATCTGGCGGTGGGGCCGGCCCCACTTGGCGGCAGTGGCATGGTGCCGCCCGACATCATCACCGCCGGCACCTGTGGCCAAAGGTCGCGTAAGTGCGAGATCAGCACATTGCCGTCCATTCCCGGCATGCGCTGATCGGTCAGGACCAGATCGAAACTGTCGGCTTTGGCCAATTCCAGGGCGTCGAGCGGTGAAATGGCGGCAATCACCGCGTAGCCGCGGGCGGTCAGATAATCGGTGATGCAATCCACCGCCAAGGGTTCGTCATCGACGACCAGGATGCGGCGGCGTTCCGTGCCGGTCGGACGGGGTTTGTTTCCGGCAAGGACAATGGGGGTTTGTGTCTGCGCCCGGCAAGGCCACGACACCTGGAACAACGCCCCATCGTCAGTATTGTGGCCGCTGATCTGGCCTTCCATGGCGGCGACGATATTGGTGCTGATGGACAATCCCAGGCCGGTGCCGCTGCCGTTGCCGTCGGCCTTGGTGGTGAAGAAAGGGGCGAAGATGCGGGGCCACAGATCTTCGTGAACGCCGCCGCCATTGTCTTGCACCGACAAGGTGAGCGTGTCCGCCCCTTGTTCCAGCCGCAGGCTGACCCGCCGCTGTCCCGGCGGGCGCTGGCTGCGGACCGCGTCGCGGGCATTGCTGAGTAAGGCCAAGACGACTTGTTCCAATTGATTGGCTTGCCCGTTCAGCTCGGAGCAGCTTTCCGGCATATCGACGCTGAGGGTGATGTCGTCCAACTGGAAAGGCTGCCGCAGGAAGGCGATGGCGGCATGAATAACCGGCAACGGTGCGAAGGGACGGCGTTCGTCCATTTCACTGTGGGCGAAGGAACGCAAATGGGCGATCATTTCCCCCATGCGGCCGGTTTGTTCGATCATGATCGACAATTTTCCCGCCAAGGTCTGAGGCGCGATGTCGTCCTGGTGCAGCCGTTCCAGGCTGTTTTCCGCCGTCATCCGCAAGATGGAGAGCGGCTGGTTCATTTCATGCGCCACTTCCGAGGCGATCTGTCCCAGTGTGACCAGCCGGGCGGTTTGCACCAATTTCTCTTCCGCCCGTTTTTGCGCCGTTTGATCGATGATGGTCCCGATCAGGCCAATGATCTTGCCGGTCTGATCGGTGAAGGGGGCTTTGACAATGGCGATCTGACGCAGCGATCCGTCGCTCCAGCGAAAGGCGGTTTCGTAGCTTTGGATACCGCCATGGGTGAGCAGCTCGACGTCGCGTTGGCGAAATTTTGTCGCTTCGTCCGCGCCATAGGTCTCCATCAGGGTTTTTCCGACGATTTCCGCCGCGGTTTTCCCCAGCGCCGCGGCGAAAGCATCGTTACAGCCCAGGTAGACAAGCTCGGTGTTCTTGTAGAAAACCGGATAGGGCAGGGCGTTGATCAAGGTCTGTTTGAAGGCCAGTTCGTCGCGCATCGCCGCTTCGATCTTTTTGCGATGGGTGATTTCGCGTCGAATGGCGACGCGCCCCCCTTCGGCGGTGGGGTGTTCGATGATTTCCAGCCAGCGGCCGTCTTCCAGCAATTGTTCGAATGGTCCGGCGGGGCTGCGGTGTCGTTCCAGCCGTTCGCGCACCCAAGATTCCACGGCATCGGGACCAATGCCGAGGTATTGGCTGCGCTGGGCGCTGACCCGCAGCAATTCCTCGAAGCTGACGCCGGGGCGGATGATGTCGGCGATGGTCGGGTAGATGGACAGATAGTGGCTGTTGAAGGCGATCAGTCGATCCTCGGCATCAAAGACCGAAAAGGCGTCATCACTGCTTTCCAGTGCGTCCATCAACCGGGTCTGGGCGGCGCGCAAATCGGTTTCGCTGCGGGCGAGGGCTTGTTCGGAACGGTGGCGGCTGGTGACGTCGGTACAAGATCCGACGACTTCGCGGGGAGTGCCGTCCGCGTTATGGATCACCTTGCATTCATCATGCAGCCAACGCCACGAACCGTCCTTGGTCCTGAGACGGTATTCCATTTCCAGCCGTCCCAGGCTGGGCAATGAAGCAAGGCTGCCCAGGCATCGCTCGCGATCATCGGCGTGAACGTGCTCGATCCAGAACCGAGGCATGCTCAGGATTTCTTCGGCCTGATAGCCCAGTAACGCCTGAACGTTGCCGCTGACGTAAGTCAGGGGGGATTTTTCGTGGCATTGGCGAGCATAGATCACCGCCGGCACCGATTGCAGCAAGACGTCCAGATCCGGTCGTGGCCGTGTCGGAATAGCTTCGGGGTGACGAAACGCCGCCCAGGCGGCTTTTGCGCGCAGCCATATCCCGGTGCCGGTCATATGACCTCCTTGACCAAAGTCTTGTTCCGGCATTGTGGAGGTAGATGGGGGTTTGGGCAATCGTCTTGGTGTTCAGTCTTGCCCGTTGCCGTTGCTTGCCGGAAAGCAGAGCCGCACGGTCAGGCCGGGGGCGTTGTCGGCCAGACGAAGCGCCGCGCCATGCAGCCGCGCCACGGCATTGACCAGCGACAGACCCAAGCCGTTGCCCGGAGTCGAGCGGGTGGCGTCCAGACGGACGAAGCGTTCCAGCACCCGCTCGTGCTGATCGGGGGCGATGCCGGGGCCGGAATCGGCGACGGTGATGTCGATGGTCTGGTTATTCCGGCTGACGCCGACCTGGACGGTGCCGCCGGCGGGCGTGTATTTGACGGCGTTGTCGACCATGTTGGCCAAGGCCTGGAACAACAGATGGCGGTCGCCATCGACGATCAGGCCGGTTTGGCTGGCACAGGTCAGGGCGATGCCCTTTTCCTCGGCCAATGGTTCGTATAATTCGGCGATATCTTCGGCCAGACGGGCAGGATCAAGCGGCTCGAAACTGTGGAGGCGCTGCCCCGATTCGGCGCTGCTGATGGTCAAGATGGCGTTGAAGGTGGCCAAGATGTCATCGGCTTCGGCCAGGGTTTCCTCGAGCGTGCGGCGCAAGGCGGCGGGGTCGGTTTCCGACAGCAACGCCACGTCGATGCGCGAGCGCAGGCGGTTGAGCGGCGTGCGCAGATCATGGGCGACGTTGTCGGTAACGGTGCGGATGCTTTCCACCAGCCGCTCGATTTCGTCCATCATCTCGTTGAAGCCGGCGGCCAATTGGTCGAATTCATCGCGGGTGTCGGAAAGCTTCATCCGGCTTTTCATGTCGCCGCCGATGATTCGCTTGGCGGTGCGGTTCATGGCTTCGACCCGTTGCAGCAGATGGCGGCTGGTGAAATAGCCGCCGATGATGCCAAGCAAGATGGTCAGCGCCAGCCCCCAGCCCAATGCCCGGTTGATGGCCGATTTGACCCGCTTGGCTTCGTGCAGCGAACGGCCGACCAGCAATTGGTGGTCGTCGGGCAAGACATAGGTGCGGCCCAGCACTTCGGTGGCGAAGTTCTCCGAGCCCATGCGTTCGATGGAAAAGCGGATCCAACCGGCGGAATCGATGCTTTCCGACGGCCAACCGTACAAATTGCCGGCGATGCGGGTACCGTTCGGCCCCGAGAGCAGATAGACGGCACGGCGGTCCAGATCCTGGCCGGCGCGGCCGGCGATGACCTCGGCCAGGCCGCGAATGCCACGCTCGCGGTATTGTTCGGACAGGCCGGTTGCCTCGGCCTCGACCGTCTCTTGCACCTGCCATTCGATGAACACCGAGGTGCTCCACGACACCAAGGCCAACAATGCCATGGCCGAGACGGTGAAGATGCCCAGGTAAGACAGCGCCAGGCGAAACGTGGTGGCCCGCAGCAGCGGCGGTAATTGCAGATTAACGGGCGGCACGAAGGGTATATCCGGCGCCGCGTACGGTGTGGATCAGCACTTGGTCGAAATCCTTGTCGACTTTTTGCCGTAGGCGGCTGATGTGGACGTCGATCAGGTTGGTCTGGGGGTCGAAATGATATTCCCAGACGTTTTCCAGCAACATGGTGCGCGTCACCACCTGACCGGCATGGCGCATCAGATATTCCAGCAAGCGGAATTCGCGCGGCTGCAAATCGATGTCGCGGCCCGAGCGGGTGACCGTGCGGGCCAGCAGGTCCATTTCCAGGTCTTCGACCTTGATGCGGGTTTCCGGCTGGGCGGCGGTGGTGCGTCGGCCCAAGGCTTCGATCCGGGCCAGCAATTCGGCGAAGGCATAGGGCTTGACCAGATAATCGTCGCCGCCAGCCTTAAGGCCCTTGACCCGGTCGTCAACCTTGCCCAATGCCGACAAGATCAGCACCGGGGTGAGATTGCCGGTGCCGCGAATGGTTTGGACGATGGTCAGGCCATCCAGACCGGGCAGCATGCGATCGACGATCAAGGCATCGTAGCGTTCGGTGGTGGCCAGAAACAGGCCGTCATTGCCATTATTGGCCTGATCGACGGTGTGGCCGGCTTCTTTCAGGCCCTTGGCCAAATAGGCCGAGGCTTCCTGGTCGTCCTCGATGATCAGAATCCGCATGACATACCCTTGTGCTTTGAAGCGGGTTAAGCTTACCGTGCCCCCCATCAAACGGAAAGCCCTCGCAGCCAGGGGGAGAGCTGCGAGGGCTTTGTCCGCTGAACCGGCAAGGGGGGGAGCCGGTCTCGAAGTATTTGGGGGCGATACCCTGGGGGGACAGGTCGCTTTCCCGGTCGGCGGAGGAGTTCAAGGACCGCCTTGGTGGTGAAGGATCTTGGCGGGGAGCGCTGTTTCCGCTTCGATCCGGTTCATCACCGTTGTTGAGAGTGATCATGCCCATCCGCACCTTACGCCAGTCTTGCGGCGGGATTAATTCTTGGTAAGGTTTGCCACATGCGTCGAATTCTCATCTTGCTGGCGGCGCTTGCCGCCGCCCCATCCGCCGTTGCCGCTTGTCGTGGACCACAAGGATTACCCTTGCCGGGTCCGTCTTTGCCGCTGGCCGAAGGTGAATTCCGTTATTCGTCGGAACAGGGCTTGGGCTGCGTGGTTTCCAATCAGCAGGGCGTGGCCATGGCCAAGCATGAAAGCGCCATCAGCTTTCTGCCCTGCCTGCGGGTGGGGCCGGTGGTCATCGGCGCGTCCCGCGCCGCGGTCGAGGCCCTGCTGGGGGAGCCGGCGGGGGTAATCGACCTTGACGTCTTCAGCGAGAGCCGGGTTTACGAGGTAGCGCAGCGCGGGACGTTGCGTCCGCATTACGTCGTCACCTATCGCGATGAACAGGTGGTGGCGGTGCAACTGGTCGGCCCGCCCATGCAGATTCCCGTGCGTTTTTCCGGGCTGACCCTGGGTGACGATCAGCAAAAGCTCATCGACACCCTGGGCTGGCCAGAGCAGCGTTGTCAGGGGAAGGTCGACGGGCCGCAATTATGGACCTGGCCATCCTTTCCCATAGCCGTCGATGTTATCGACGGCTATGTCGCCGGCTTCAAGGTGACGTGGCCGGCGGGGAAATAATCACTCGGGCGGGACCCGCCGTTTCGAGCGGTCGGCATTGACGGCGACGAAGTGGAACAAAGCGCTGGTCACCTTGATCTGTTCGTCGTTGTTGTCGCGGCGGACCCAGGCCTCGACGCGGACGGAAATGGACGAATTGCCGACGCGGACGACGTCGGTATAGCAACTGACCTCGTCGCCGACGAACACCGGTTCGTGAAAGGTCATGGAATCCACCGCGACCGTCACCACCAATCCCTTGGCGCGATGAAAGGCGTGGGTGCCGCCGGCCAGATCCATTTGCGCCAGCAGCCAACCGCCGAAAATCGCCCCGTGCGGGTTGGTGTCAGCGGGCATGGCGACGGTGCGGATGGACAATCGACCGCGTGGGGCGGTGCTGGTTTCGATGCTTTCACTCATGGATAATCCCAACATCTTGTATCGGTTTTGGTCAACCTACAGCAGGCGCTTGCGCCTGACCAATGCTCTCCTATAATGCCCGCCATGTCAGACCTGTTCCAGCAACTCGCCCCCAAGGGGACCGAATACTCCGCCAAGGACATCGAAGTCCTTGAGGGGCTCGAGCCCGTTCGTCGCCGCCCCGGTATGTATATCGGCGGCACCGACGACCGTGCGCTTCACCATCTGGTCGCCGAGGTGCTGGACAATTCCATGGACGAGGCGGTGGCCGGCCATGCCAGTTGGATCGAACTGGAACTCGACGTTTCCGGCCATGCCACCATACGGGATAACGGCCGTGGCATTCCGGTCGACCCGCATCCCAAGTTTCCCGACAAAAGCGCGTTGGAAGTCATTTTGACCACCCTGCATTCCGGCGGCAAGTTCGGCGGCGACGCCTATAAGGTGTCGGGCGGTCTGCATGGCGTCGGTGTCTCGGTGGTCAACGCGCTGTCGGATTCCTTGGTGGTCGAGGTCGCCCGCGACCGGCAATTGTGGCGCCAAAGCTTTTCCAAGGGCGCGCCCTTGGGGCCGGCGACCTTGGTCGGCTCGGTGCAGAACCGGCGCGGCACCGCGGTGCGGTTTCATCCTGACCCGGAAATCTTCGGTGATCGCGCCCGGCTCAAGGCCCGCACGCTGTACCGCATGGCCCGCTCCAAGGCTTATCTGTTCCGGGGCGTGCAAATCCGCTGGAAATGCGACCCGCTGCTGATTGATGACGGCGACGACATTCCGGCCGAAGATACCTTGCACTTCCCCAACGGTTTGGCTGACTTCCTTGCCGCCGTCCTGAATGGCCGGCCCTTGGTGACGCGCGGCTATTTCGCCGGCACGGCTCCGTTGGCCGACGACATGGGGCAGGTGGAATGGGCGGTGGCTTGGCCCGATGATGACGAGGACGGCTTCGTCAACACCTATTGCAACACGGTGCCGACCCCCGATGGCGGCACCCATGAAGCCGGTCTGCGCAATGCCCTGACCAAGGGCTTGCGCGGCTATGGCGATCTGCTGGCCAATAAAAAGGCGGCGCAGGTGACGGCGGAAGACGTCATGGGCGGCGCCTGCGTGTTGGTGTCGCTGTTCTTGCGCGATCCGCAATTCCAGGGCCAGACCAAGGAAAAGCTGGTCAGCACCGAAGCGACGCGGTTGGTGGAAAACGCCATCAAGGACCATTTCGATCACTGGTTGTCGGCCGACCCCGAATCGGGCAAGGCGCTGATGGCGCGGTTGATCGAAAAGGCCGAGGAACGGCTGCGCAAGAAGGTGGCCAAGGAAACCAGCCGCAAGACGGCGACGAAAAAGCTGCGCTTGCCCGGCAAGCTGGCCGATTGTTCGCGTCAACTCAATGTCGGCACCGAATTGTTTCTGGTCGAGGGTGATTCGGCCGGCGGTTCAGCCAAGCAGGGCCGCAACCGCGAGACCCAGGCGATCTTGCCGCTGAAGGGCAAGATCTTGAACGTCGCCTCGGCCAGCGCCGACAAGCTGCGGGCCAACCAGGAAATCAAGGATCTGATGGAGGCCTTGGGCTGCGGCAGCCGCGAGTTCTTCGACGCCGACAAGCTGCGCTATGAACGCATCATCATCATGACCGATGCCGACGTCGATGGCGCCCATATCGCCAGCCTGCTGATGACCTTCTTTTATCAGGAAATGCCCGAGCTGATCCGCTCTGGGCATCTGTATCTGGCCATGCCGCCCTTGTATCGTCTGGCTCATGGCCAGACCGTCACCTATGCCCGTGACGACGCCCACAAGGACGAGTTGATGAAGACGCTGTTCGCCGGCAAAAAGAACATCGAAATCAGCCGCTTCAAAGGCTTGGGCGAGATGCCGCCGGCGCAGCTCAAGGAAACGACCATGAACCCGGCAAGGCGGACGCTGATCCGCGTCACCATCCCCGCCGGCCGCACCGAGGAAGACCTGGAAGAAGCCAAGGACGTGGCTAATCTGGTGGAAACCCTGATGGGCAAAAAGCCGGAATTGCGGTTTCACTACATCCAAAAGCACGCCAAGTTCGCCCGCGATCTCGACGTTTAGCTGGCTGCACCGCGCCCGGCTGGGCGCGGTGGTTTTCTCATTGTTTACACTGTCACATTGGCCAGGGCTGAGTTCAGCGGCACGATCTCGGGATCATCGACGCCATAGGGTTGCGGCGGCAGGAAATCCAGCTTCACATTGGGTTGGAAAATCAGACAATGGGTCGATCCGCCATATTGGAAATAGCCGATTTCGTCGCCCTTATCGAGTTTCTGGCCGATCTTGACCTCGAAGACGCATGACGAAATTTCCGCCATGCCGACGAAGATGCAGCCAACCTTGCCCAAAACCGGATGGCCGGTGTCGATGACCATCACCGCGCGGGTGGCGACCGCGGTGATGAAGCCTTGGGAATTGTTGGGGCCGGCGGGGTCCAGCCCCTCGGACGGCGCATCGGCGTAATAGGTGCCGGGAACGATATAGGCGTCGGTGACCGTGCCGGCCACCGGGGCGTGCCAGCGATGGTAATTATACGCCGACAAAAAGGCCTGATAGACGGTGCCGCCGGCGAATAAATCGGCCAGGTCGCTGCGGTCGGCGGAAAACATGTCGCCAAGGGAATAAGGCTGGGCCTTGATCCAGAACTTGTCTTGCATTTTCACGCCGGTCTGGAGGGCATAGGGGCCGGATTCGCAGGCGGCGGTGACCACCAGGGGGTTGTCGGGGCTCGCCACCGGGCGTTGTCCCGGCTTGAACTGACGGGTGAAGAAGTCGTTCCACGAGCCATAGCCCCAATGGGGCTGATCTGGGTCGCAAATGAACTCGCTCATGTTGACCTTGGTGGCGGCGGTGGAACTGAACCAGCCCTTGGGATTTTCGGTGTTCAGGTAGGTGCGGGAATTGGGGCCGGAGAGAAAGGCGCTCCAATAGTTAAGCACGTCGCGCAGTTTCTCGTTGATGGCCGGAAACTGGAAAAAGGCAAAGCCCGACGGCATGCACATGGGCCAGTCCAGCAACGCATTGAGCGGGCAGCCGACCAGTTCCGAGGTGGAAAACGGCGGGGCGTAGTGCATGACCGCATTGATGCGGTGCATCAACCCGTCAATGTCGGCATAGCCGAGCTTGTAGCCGGCGGCGCGGGCCTGTTCGATGGCCTGGGTCAGATGCATGCGGTAGAGCGGTTCATCCATGATGCAGTCGTACAGGGCCAGGACCGGACGCACCAACGGCCGTCCGGGATGGGCGACGACTTCGGCCTCGATTTCGGCGCGAAAGGCGGACAAGACCGCTTCATCGGAGGGTAGCCAGCCGCCGGGACGGGATTTCGAGATGATCTTGACGGCTTCGTTCATGCTTGGTCTCCACCCATGAGATGACTTTGCCGTCTTTGGCGGCAATCGGTGGAGGCAGGATGGCATAAAAAGGATCGCTTCGTAAAACGTGTAATTGTGACGTTTTGTCGCCCTCAAAGGTTATTCGGTTTCCGTAAAAAAAGCCCCGGTCGATGCCGGGGCTTTGCTGTGGGCGCCAACCGCGTTTAGTGGTGGCCGTGGCCGCCATGGCTGTCATGTCCGTGACCATCCGCGGCCGCCTTGCCCGAACCGACGGCCATCAGCAGGCCATAGACGGCGACGGACGCGACGATCAGGACGATGACCCCTTGCAGCACACCGGACATGACGGTTCTCCATTGAATTGATTGCGGCAAAGCTCGCATGGGCTCTGGGGCAAAGTCAACCGGCTACTCCGCCGCCAAGGCACAAAACGGGGGGGGTTCCCCCGGCTCTGGCGTCATCAGTCCGCTTGAACGCCAGATAATGGCAATCGAGCCATCGGCGTGCGCATGTGGCTCAAAAATCAGGCAATAAAAAGCCCCGGAAGGATTGGGTCCTTCCGGGGCTGATGCTTGAGGATTATTTTTCCGGTCCGGCGAACAATGTCTTGCTGCGGATCGGCTTTTCGCTCTTTCCCTGTTCGGTCAGAACAAAGGTGACGTCGGTGCTGCGCCCCTTTAGGGCACTTTCCGGGGCGTTGACGAAGATGCGGAAGGTGCTGACCTGGTCCTTTTCCACTTGGAATTCCAATTCGGTCGCGCCGGATTTTCCGCCGACCACTTCCAAGGTGGCGTCGGCCAAGCCTTCGGTCTTCAAGACATAGGTGCGGTCTTCGCGCACCATGTTGAGGACCTTGTAAGCATAGCCATTGCGGACCGAGCCATCGGACATCTGGACAAAAAGCGGGGTGCGTTCGTGCAGCACGTTGACTTCGGTGGTCGAGCGGGTCAGCAACGAAGTCAGCATGACGCCGCCGACGATGGCCAGCAGGCCGGCGTACAGCAAGGTGCGGGCGCGGATCGGCTTGATCCCCTGTGCGGGTTTGCCGGCTTCGCGGGCTTCCAGGTTGACGGCGGAATCATAGCTGATCAGGCCGCGCGGCAAACCGAACTTGTCCATGATCTGGTCGCAGGCGTCAATGCAGACGCCACAGCCGATACAGGCCAATTGATTGCCAAAGCGAATGTCGACGCCGGTGGGGCACGATTGCACGCACATCTTGCAATCGACGCAATGGCCGCGCTGGTCGAAATTGCGGTCCTTGGGCGCCGGGGCGCGGGGCTCGCCGCGCCAGGCTTCGTAGCTGACGATCAGCGAATGTTCATCGAACATGGCCGCCTGAAAGCGGGAATAGGGGCACATGTAAACGCAGACGCGTTCGCGGGCGAATCCCCCCAACAGGAAGCAAAAGCCGCCGATGATCAGAATGAACAGATAAACCGAGAACGGCGCCTGGGCGGTGAAGATGTCTTTCAACATCTGGAAGGCGTCGCCGAACCATAAGGTGACGCCGATCCCGCAGGCGGCCGATACGGCCGCCCAAGCGGTGACGACTACCGTCTTCTTCGCCAGCTTCTTGGCGCTGAGGGGGGCGCGTTCAAAGGCGATGCGGGTCGTGCGTTCGCCGATCACCCAGCGTTCGATGTTTTGGAACAGATCCGTGTACACCGTCTGCCAGCACAGGAACCCGCACCAGACGCGGCCGGCCAGGGCGCTCATCAGGAACAGGGAAATGGCGGCGATCAACAGCAAGCCGGTGACGTAATAGACTTCCTGCGGCCAAATCTCGATATCGAAGAAATAAGCCCGCCGTCCGGCCATATCGACCAAGATGGCCTGACCCGGCGCGTCAGGACCACGATCCCAGCGCAAGAACGGCCCCAGGTGCCACCATGCCAGCAAGATGGCCATGGCCCACCATTTGAGGGTGCGGAACAACCCGGTGACGCCGCGAGGCACCGCTTGGCCGTTTTCGCGATAAAAAGGAACCTCGCCCTTGGTGGGCTGGCGTTCGGTAATCTGATCGGGGTCGATGGTCGCGTTCATGACTGCTTCAATCCTCCTGTCCCGAACCCAGGTTTAGCTGAGGCTTAACCACTTTTCAGTGACATTTGTCACTAACAGCTATGCATGAATGGAGGGGCTCGGTGCGGACCGAACACTTAACATTACGTCCCTGGCGGCCCGACGACTTGGCCGCCTTTCGTTTCATCAACGCCGACAGCGAGGTCATGGCCCTGATGCCGTCCCCCTTGGATGCCCAGCAAAGCGATGCCCAGGCGCTTCGGATCATGGACGACATCGCCACCCGCGGCTGGGGTTTATGGGCGGTCGAGGTTCCGGGGGAAGCCGATTTTATCGGCTATGTCGGCTTGAACGAGCCGGCTTCGCTCATGCCGTTCCAGACAAAAGGGGGGCAGTGCGTGGAAATGGCTTGGCGGCTGGCCCGACCCTATTGGGGCCGGGGCTATGCCAGCGAGGCGGCGCGGGCCGCCTTGGATTTCGGCTTTAGCAAAGTTGGTCTGGCCGAGATCGTCGCTTACACCGTGCCGCATAATCACCGCTCCCGCAAGGTGATGGAACGTATCGGCATGGTGCGTGACGAACAGGGCGATTTCGATCATCCGATCTTGGCGGCCGGCCATCCGTTGCGCCGGCATGTGCTGTATCGCAAGGGGCGGCCATGACCCGCATTTTCATCGACGGCGACGCTTGCCCGGTCAAGGAAGAGGTTTTGCGGGTGGCGGCGCGCCATGATCTTCCCGTGATTATCGTCGCCAATAGTTGGCATCGCATTGATCATTATCTGGTTGAGCAGGTGGTGGTGGCCGAAGGCGCCGACGCCGCCGACGATGTCATCGCCGAGCGTTGCCAGGATGGCGACGTGGTGGTGACCGCCGATATTCCCTTGGCCGCCCGTTGTCTGGCCAAGGGAGCCTTGCCGCTGGATTCCCGTGGCCGGCCGTTTCAAGAAGCCAATATGGGCATGCAACTGGCCATGCGCGATCTGATGAAGGATTTGCGTGAACGTGGCGAGGTGACCGGCGGTCCGTCAGGATTTACCAAACAGGACCGCTCGCGCTTTCTTGATGGCCTTGAGCGGCTGGTGCAAGCGGCCAGGAAACGCTAGTGTATGAATTAACTCTAATATGATGGAGGTTTAGGCAATGCGCCGCACCCAGATCGAAGCCGCATGGTTGGGAAAGGCCGAATGTCGCAATTGCGGCATCCGTGATCTGGTGCTGTTCGCCGATTTGCAGGAAGCTGATTTCCAGCTGATCCACCAGCCGGTGGAGGAATTGATGCTGGATTCGGGGGCGACTTTGTATCGCCCCGGCGACGATGGCGCCGCCGCCTTCACCATTCGCAGCGGCTTGGTCAAGCTGGTGCAATACCTGCCCGATGGCAACCGCCGCATCGTCAGATTGCTGCGGGCGGGGGCGGTGGCCGGGTTGGAGGTGTTGGCGGGGCGGTCCTACGAGCATGCGGCCGAGGTGTTGCAACCGGCTTTGGTTTGCCGCCTGCCGCGCGAAGTGGTAGAGCGGCTGAACCAGGAAACCCCGCGCCTGCACCGTCAGTTGATGAACAAGTGGAGCGAATCGCTGCGCTTGGCCGATGAGTGGCTGACCGAGTTGAATACCGGAACGTCGCGCCAGCGCATGGCCCGGCTGTTCCTGCATTTGGCTTCCCTGGACGAGGATGGGCTGTGCCGCATGCTGGTGCGCGAGGATGTGGGGGCGATCTTGTCGCTGACCACCGAAACTTCCAGCCGGACGGTGGCCGAGTTCAAACGCCTGGGGGTGGTGCGTGAAATCCGCCCGAACACGTTCCAGCTTGAGGCTGAAGCGTTGGAAAAAATCGCTGTCGATGGCTGATCACAACGGCAATCCCACCAATTGGCCGCGCAACGCCGCGACATCGTCGCGCACGTCAGGCAGGTGGGGGTTGTAGCGCAGCGCGGTTTCGAACGCCCGCAGCGCCGCTTGTTTGCGATCCAGATCCAGCATAATCAAACCCAGCCCGGCCCAGGCCCCGAAATGGCGGGGCTCCAGCGTCAAGGTCATGGCGATATCGGCAAGGGCGGCGGAAAAATCGTCTTGGGCATAATGGGCGGTGGCCCGCAAATTCCAGCCCGCCACCAGATCGGGGGCCAGAACCACCACCTGATCCAAGGCGCCGATGGCGGCGTCAATGGCGCCGGCATGCAGGGCGGCAATGGCCTGGGTCATCATCTTGTCCACTTCGGCGCGTTCGCTCCGCGCCCAGACTTGACGGATGGTCGCCTCGATCACGCGGGCTTCGACGGTATTGGTGGTGACGTGCAGGCGTTCGAACAAAATGTCCAGGCTGTCTTGGCGATCAACCCGCTCCACCGGTTTTGGCGAGCAGCCCATCACCGTGCCCAGCAGGATAATCGCTAACAGTGAGCCAACAATGCGTCCCATGGAAGGGATGTGGTCATGGCGGCGTAGCTTGCCAAGCCCCCAAAACAAAACCGCGCCCCCGATAACGGGGACGCGGTTTGTTGTACGGTTCGACCAAGCTGATCAGCCCTGGCGAGCCTTGAAGCGGGGGTTCGTCTTGTTGATGACGAAAACACGGCCCTTGCGGCGAACGATGCGGCAGTTCTTGTCGCGCAGCTTGGCCGACTTGAGCGAATTGCGAATCTTCATATCCAACTTCCCTAACACTTAGGTCGCGAATGGTCAAGTCCGGGTGCGCGACCGGAGGCGGCGAAAATACGGAAACCCCCATAGGCTGTCAACCCATTGATGGATTTTTTCTGTCGGCCCGTTTATCTATGGTGCCATGCTACAGTTTATTGCTTCTTCCGACAATGATCCGCAGCCGTTCGAGCGTGTCGACGCGGCGGGCGACAGTTCCATCTTGCTGGTCTGCGACCATGCCTCGGCGATCATCCCGGCCCGCTATGGCGCGCTGGGGCTGGATGACGCCACCCGCGGCGCCCATGTGGCCTGGGATATCGGCGCCGCCACGGTGACCCGGATGCTGGCGGCGGATTTGGGCTGCGCCGCCCTTTTAGCCGGAATAAGCCGACTGGTCATCGATTGCAATCGTCAGCCCGGCGACCCATCGTCGATCCCGGCCCGAACCTGCGGCACCGAAGTCCCCGGTAACCGCAAGATCGACGATGCCGAGGCGGAAGCCCGCGCGGCGGCGTGGTTTTGGCCCTATCATCAGGAAATCGGCACCACCTTGGGGCGGATGTTTCGGCGTGGACCGGTGCCGGTGATGATTTCCCTGCACAGTTTTACCCCCCGGATGGGCGATTTCCCGCGGCCGTGGCAGGTGGGCGTGCTGTGGAACCGGGATGGCCGCATGGCTTTGCCGGTGATTGACGCCCTGCGCGGCGTCCCCGGCCTGAATGTCGGCGACAATCAGCCTTATTCGGGGCGCGAGATCAATTATACCCTTGATACCCATGCCGGCGCCGCCGGTCTGCCGCACCTGTCTTTTGAAATCCGCCAGGACTTGCTGGCCGACGCGGCCGGATGCCGCCGCTGGGCCACCCTGTTGGCCCAGGTGCTCAAGCCCGTTCTGGCCGATGGGCAATTGCGCCGGGTGCAGGTGTTTTAACGTTTCGCGATTAAGCGGCTTGCCGCGGCATGGTCCGTTCCAGCGTCTGAAACAATTGCTCGCGGCTGAACGGCTTGGCCAGATAATGGCTGCCCTGGTCATCGACGGTGCGGCGAATGGCCTCGGGGCAATGTTGTCCCGTCATCATGATAAAAGGCAGATGCGACAATTCGGCCTGGGCGCGGATGCTATCGCGCAACCCTTGGCCATCCATGGGCATCATGTGCAAATCGGACAACACCACGTCAACGCGGGTGGTGGCCAGCCGCTTGAGGGCGTCCTGGCCGTCGATGGCTTCCTCGACGACAAAGCCGCCATGCTGTTCCAGCATCTGCCGAATCATGCGCCGGGTCAGGGGACTATCTTCCACCAGAAGAATTGTACGAAACGGCGTCATGGGGTGTCTCGAAGCTGCAAGGCGATGACGCCAAGATGCCTGCAACCAGAACATTAACCCAGGGGGCGGAAGACTTAGGACCGCGATCATCCGCAGCACGGCGCCATACTTTGGAATCAGGCCGCCGGCTGCCAACGTACCACTTTGGTCAATTGGCGGGTCAGGGCATCTAGACCGAAAGGCTTGATCAGGTAGCCGTTGACCCCGGCCGAACGGGCGCGTTTGACGTGTTCCATCGATCCTTCGCCCGTGATCATGACAAAGGGAATATGGCTGGTTTGTGGATCTTCCCGCATGGCCATCAACAACTGCAAGCCGGTCATGGGAATCATGTTCCAATCCGACAAGACAACATCCACAGGTTGAGCACGAAGAAGCTGCAAGGCGGTGGAGCCGTCATTGGCTTCAAGGATCTCGTTGACGCCCAAGGACCGCAACATCTGACGGACCAGCAGACGCATGGCCGGAATATCTTCGACCAACATGATGCGTGGCTGGGACGACGATGGGATCATGGTCATGCTCTCTATACGCGAATTGTCTGTGGTAACCAGATGATATCGCCGAGCCTAAAATGCTGCATCAGGTGCGCACCTTATCCTGTGCGTTTTTTCCCGGCGACGTGACTCTTGAACCCGGACCGGCAGCGCATTATGGTCTGCTGCCCATGCGGGACGAGAGATGAAGGAATGAGCGACGACCAGAATAACAATCGGATCGGAGGCGTGGATGTCGCTTCAACGGGTTGGCGGCAATACACGTTTCCCAAGTCTGTATCGTAGTTCACATTGGCGACCACAAAATATATCCCCCCGAGGCCTGCGGAAACGCGCCAGGGCAATCTGAAAGGAAAAGAGATGGCTGACGACGAAAGCAACGCTCAGATCGGCGGTATCGCCGCCGAGGCCCTTCGGCAATTTGTCGAAAGAATTGAGCGTCTTGAAGAAGAAAAGAAGGCGCTTTCGGCTGACATTAAAGACGTTTACGGCCAGGCGAAAAGCCAAGGCTTCTAATCCCCCCTCACTTTTGTAGCATGTATGTAAACTCAACGACTTAGCAGCAATACGCGTATCACAAGGCTGTATTGCACGCCGAGTGGGCAACTATGAGATACACAACAGCCCATGGCCTGCGCAACCGCGCCGGGGCAAAATGAAAGGAAGAGAAAATGTCTGACGAAGAAAGCAATGCTCAGATTGGCGGTATCGCGGCTGAGGCCCTTCGACAATTCGTGGAGCGGATCGAGCGCCTGGAAGAAGAAAAGAAAGCGCTCTCCGCAGATATTAAAGACGTTTACGGTCAGTGCAAGAGCCAAGGCTTTGACGTCAAGATCGTTAGGAAAATTATTTCTCTTCGAAGGATGGAAGATCAGGAACGTGAAGAGATCGATCAACTTCTCGATCTCTACAAAGCAGCGCTTGGAATGGCGTAAACAAATGGGCGGCTTCGGAGCCGCCCATATTTTTTGGGAATTCACCTTACAGGTCTCGCTTCGACCGTTCCTGCATGAGTTGGTGCGCAGCTATGGCCTGTGCGGGAGCTGTATCAGCTCTCCACGCAGTCGGCCTCGAAGGGAGAGGTCTCCGGCTCTGTATCTACCTTCTCGCTGGTGAGCCCTCTCAGCGCATCGATTTCGTCGGCCTGAACCAGTTGTTTCCTCATGCCAGAACGCTGTCGGACCCGTCGACCGTCGAACGTCAGGTCGTATTCTGCTAGCGCTTGGTCGTCGCACAGGCGCTGGGTGAGACGTCGGAGACTTGCCTGAACGTTTGGGTCGACCGACCGCGCAGGTAGAGCCGGCGTTGCTGGGGCGCCGTGGAGGATTGACTGGACGTCGATGCCAGGTATCGATGTGAGCCCCCTTACAAGTATCCGATATTTGCTCGCCGTTTGACGAAGCTCCTCTAAGGCGAACCGAAGGAATTGCTGATCCTCCACCGCATCCAAACGATCAATGATCTCGTCGATAGATTTTTGGCGGGGTGTCTTTTTGGGGAGGGTGACAATTCCCCGCTCGGCTTGGCGTGCGGCGATGTAAGTCATCATCCCAGACTTGTCGGCCGCGATTGTGACCCTCGTCGGACCAATCCACTCGGTGTGACCGAGGGCTTGCCGAGCTTTAACGTATGCCTCAATTGTCGATGCATTGATCGGGGCGCTTCCGGCACGGTAGGCGTGCGCTCCTTTCGACCGCGCACGTCGGAGGACCTCAGCTGCACTGCCATCCGCTATAGCATCGCAGGCGTCCTTTAGCCGACCAAGGGTGGCCAGTCGAATATAGCCCCGCTTGAGTTGACGGGCCTCATGGATCAACCGGTCCATGATCAATTCGGATGTGTCCGTCATTGATTCATCGTCTCCAGGATACCCCCGTTCGCTCGCTCGTCCAATTGCTGGACGAAGGCCATTATTGCTGCATCAAGCCCCGGCAAGCCTTCGAAGTGCTGACGGCCGTCGATCAGATCTTCCACGGCCTCCGGGGGAGCGGTATCGAGTAGGATGTCGCCGAACCGGTCGAGTGCTTTCCTCCGAGTCCGCTCGTCCATGCTGTAGAAGAATTTCTCCACGCCATTACTGCGGGCGACTCGCAGCAGCAGTTCATCCCGCATCTCCCGAGTGCCGTGGGGCACATCGGCTAAGCCTCCCGAGACAACAGCGGCATCCCTGAGCACCGTGTGCATCAGGTTCAGGAAATGGGTTTCTGACAGCCTCGTCCTGACTTCCGCTTCGGTAATTCCAGTGATAACGGGCAACGGGGTGCTGTCGCTGGCGGTCTGCATCATGCTTTCGCAAGCATGGATCGTGCGCAGTTCAGCGCACCACTCCGCGAACAGCGAGTCCCGTGTTTCGCGCATCTTTCCGATCGCCCCTCGGAGCGCGGCGGTCGGACGCCCGCTGTCCTCTGCCGCAACGACCTCGTCCTCCAACTCAGCCTCACGGTTCATAGACTGCTTAATGTCAATCATGAGGGCGTTCAATCTCAGGATAAGGCCGTTCAAGAAAGCAGGGCCGGTGATCCTATATCGACAGCGAGAGCAGGCGCGGGGCCTGAAGACAGGTTGATAGGCGTTCTTGTAATATTCTCCGCCGGTAGCGCAGTCGCCGCCTGGGCAGATTCCGTGCGCTAATACCTCCCACGATCCGGCTCCCCACTCGAAGTTATCCTTCAGCATCGAGATTCCAGCCCAATCTTCGCTTGAGCGTAGCGTTACCGGCTCACCGACCGCCTTGAAGATCTCGGCCTCCATTTCGTCTTCGTCCATCGCAGCAAGGCGTTCGGCTGAGAGCGCAAGCTTGCGAAATTCAAAGCCCTCCTGGATCCCTCGGTGAACTGCGGCGAGATCCACCGCCTTATAGTGCCAGGTCATGATCGGGGTGGCGTGGCCGACCAGCATCTGGACGACGTGGATAGGCACGCCGTTGTCGAGCAGGACGGACACGACTGTGACCCGCAAGGAGTGAATATCCCAGCGGGGCTGATCATCGCCCAGCACGAGTGGATATTCGTATCCTAGGGTTTCATCCACCAAGGGCTGGCAGTGCTTGAGCAGATCTATCCAATATCGGTTCACCGTTGGATCTGTTGGCGGCTGCATGAGGGCCCCGCCCTGAGGGTCGCGGAAAACTGGATAGACGGATGCGACAAGGTCGTGATCGACTAGATGTTTTTCCTTGCCTCGCAGTGCCGCGATGGACTTTTTTGCGGGGTTGAAGCGAATCTGCCAGTCCCGCATTTGGACGTACTGGTGTGCGGCGGCCGGATCGACGTAAGGAACCTCATAGGAACCGGTCTTATTCACCTCTAGGTGCATCCCGAGAACCCGTTGACCCGGCGCAATCTCCATAACCCGCAAGAAGCCCGCCCGACGCCCTTTCTCTGCTAACCCCAGCGGGTTCGGCAACTCCCTGAGCGTTTCGGGATCTGGCCAAGATTCATCGCCTTCGGCGCTATCTAGCCACAGGGCCGAGGACTTCCGCATTCCCGTCGAAAAAATGAGGTCGAACAGAATGGGAAGGGCGGGCCAGAACTCGGTGCTGGCTTTGCCAGCTTCGCGGTCGAACACAATCCTGTCATAGCGCGCGAGGTTCCGTGCGAACACGAAATTGTCTCGACGGTTTTCTCGCATCAGAATTGCCAGGATCTCTTGGTCAATGGCCTTGCGCGGGGTGCGAGCCCGGCGCTTGTTCGAGCGTCCGAACTGGTCCACTTTACGGTCGATTGGACATGTCAGCCTGCCGCCGAACCCGTCTCGCTTGGAGGCCAAGATCCACACCTGGGCCAAGCGGGTGAGCGCCGTATTCTTCCGGTCCGGGTGAATGTCGGCGTGTCTGAGAAAGTCCATGAACGTGTAATGCGCAGGATTGCCAAACGAATTTATGTGCTTCTCACGCACGAGTTCGGCGAGCGTTCTCGGCGCTCGCTCTTCGCCGAGCTTGGCTAGATACACCAGGAAGAGGTTAAGTGAATCTGACGGTCCGTAGACCGATTTCGCCTCAAGCAATGGGAAGAGTTCGCGGAAATTCTCGGCCCACTGACGAAGGAAATCGGGAAACCTGGGTGGGGGAGGCCCGACAAGTTCCTGGTAGCGCTGCGTGTTGCGTTTGGTCGGCCGCTCTACCCAAGCAAACAGGCCCGTCCCGTGCTGCAACGCAAGCCGGCGACGCCCCTCGAATAGTTGGGCCTCGTCCATGTCCAAGAGATCGACATCGAAGGCCGTACAGGCTAAGCGCGCCAATGAGTTAAAGCCAGTCGCGCGACCACTTTGGTTTCTGTCCAGATGAAGGGTCCGGAGGGCTGCGAACGGGCCGAGGGACAGGTGCGAAAACTGGGCAGCGTTAGTGCTATGGAGCAACTGGCGGCACGCTGCCAAGACCTCCCGTTCTGCTTCGCGTGCCCGGTTGCGCCAAAGCTGCCACGCATTCCTCACTAGGCTACGCCAATTGCCGATGTCCGGGCAGAAGATGTCAACCCAGAGGTAATTGAATGGAACAAATGTGAGGCGGTCCAAGCTACCCACGTGCGAGAATGGCTGGATCCAGATGCCTTCGCGGCAAAGCCATTGAGCGAACCATGCCCATCCTGTCCGCACATCCGTGGTGCCGCCAGCTAGAAACGAGTGAGCTTTATCGGCCACCGTCGAAAGTATGCTCTGGGCCGAGCGGTTGCTCTTGATGAGCTTTTCCAACTCGGAGAGGCCAGCGCTGTAGGCCGGTTTCAGCACCTTGTCCCAACCGAAGTTCGCTTCTGCATACGTCATCAGGTCGCGTACCTGCGACGGGTTGAGCTTACCGATTACCTCCGGCAGATTTCCGTCCTTCTTCGAGGCGCGGCGGCGGGCACCTCGGGCCGTGATGTTCGATATGTACCCCAGTTCGCCCAAGGACAGCACGAGGGGCTCAGCTTGGCAGTAAACAAGTGATGTGCCGTTGTAGCTGAGCGCAACAAGCGAGAGCGAGGAGACCTTACTGCCGCTTCGACGCACTGAACCGATCGTCTGATCCAGTTCGTCCACCGGACTCGCCATGACCCAGACCAAATGGTTTGTGACCGCCTCCTTGAACCGGGAGTGAGCCTTGCGAATATCGTCGATGGAGGGCACCCCTTGCAGAAGAACGAACGTGTTGTCAGTGGTGTTGACGAGCGCCCCATCTTCGAGGAGGTCAATCACGTTGCCTTCATTTGGGAAGTCGATCTCAGCCACGGCCCGTCTCCAGTTTGGACTGCCCCATGCGGATGCTGTCAGCTGCTTCTTTCGCGCGCCGTCCGTATGCATCTTGGCTCTCGATGCTGGCGTGGCCCATGATCAACTGAATGGCATCGGGTCCAAGTCCGAGCATCTCCTTGGCCATCCATTTGTAGAGGTGGCGTCCAGCATGGATCGACCGGCCGTACCGGTAGGGCTCAAGGCCGACCCGGCGACAGGCACGCTCGAAGGCTGCCTCAACGTTCGAGATCTTTTGAGGTTCGCCTAGCGCGTCGCGTCGCGCCGCCATGTTGACAAACAGGTAAGGATGGCTCGCACTAGTGCGTTGAGTCTGATGGAAGCGCATGATTTGCTGAACGCAGTCGGCGAATAGCTCAGCCATGCGAGCGTCGAGCCAAAAGACCGGAAGCAGCAAGCGATCATCGTTTGCGAACACCGTCCCCTTCCAACCGGCTCGCTCGGAGGAAACAATGCTGTCAGGTCTCGGCACGCGGCCATATTTGGTCGCCAAGTGCTGGCGCCTAGTCGTCCTCCGATCCCCAACTGTCGTGGTGTACGTCGAGTCGCACGGGTGCGCCCGAAGCACCAGGATAGTGTCGTCGTCGAAGCCGAACAACCGCCCCCTGTAGCTTGCCGGCAGGACATCGACCTGCCACATGTTCAATATCTCTGAGATCCGGAGGCCACCAAAAGCCGAGAGCATCCAAATTCCCCGGAATACCAGGTTCTTCTCGGCATCGATGAGCGCAACCCATTCCTCGATGGGCATCATCTGCCGAAAGCCCACGCGGGAGCGTATTGGCCGCTTGCCGCCAGCGAGCCTCGGCATATCATCTGCGAAGTCGAAATATGTTCGCCAGCGTTCCCGGTGCGCGTTCAAGTGGGCAAAGAAGTCCCTAGCCGAACTCTCCTTATCTGCCAACATCTGCGCGATGAATGACTGATTGATCACCGTTGTGCGGCGGGCCAATCCAATGTGTCCGAACGCCGTGTTGCAGTGCTGCACATAGCTGCGGATCGCGCTGTATTCGCCCTGGACAGTCTCATAGCGCACAGGCTTCCACGAAATGCTAGGGACTATAGTGCGGCCGCTTGGGTCGATGGTGCCATGCAAGCGGAAGTACAGGTAGCTGTAAACTAGGTCGGTCAATAGTTCGGTGGTCAGGGGTCGTGCCTGCCAGCCGATGACGTACCAATCGTGCAAACGGCCTATGGTTCCCACCCATTGCTCTATGCTGGAAAGTGAACGGGTTTGGGTTAGTGCATTTGCCCAGGAGAGCGCCTCGCGCGATAGTGCAACATCCCCAACTTCGTCGGCAACGAACAAGAATGGCAACGCCCCAGGGGGTGACAGCGTGGGTAGCGTACGAACTGCAAAGAACGGTGCGCTATCATTTTTCTCGTTCACTTGCCCCCCCATTTCACAACAATGGGCTGGCGCATTAAACCAAATGGCCACGAAATTGTGTAGATGTTACACTCAAAATGAGTTGCGCCACCTCATCTGTTTTGGCAGGAGAAAACCGAGAGTTTTATCGGCCACGATCGTGATGGTTTGTGATTATTCTCCCAGGGATCCTGTCTCTCGAAGAACCTGAGAGTCCGTCCGGAAGGTTCTTGAGTCCGATGAATCAGTTGTGATTCCATGGCTCCCCAGGCGAATTTGGGGGGCAGCATGTGGACGAAAGAGAATCGTCGGATTTATGAGCGGCGTGGGCTGCGCTATCCCAGCGACTTGACGGATGAGGAATGGGCGCTGGTGGAACCGCTGATCCCCCCGGCGAAACGTGGCGGCCGCCAGCGGACGGTGAACATCCGCGAGGTGCTGAACGGCGTTTTCTATGTGCTGATGACCGGGTGCCAGTGGCGGGCGCTGCCGACAGACCTGCCGCCCAAGAGTACGGTGCATGAATATCTTGGGCTGTGGGAGTGGGATGGCACCCTGGCCCGCCTCCATCACGCACTGTTCGTCGCGGTGCGGGAATTGGCTGGCAAGGAAGCCAGTCCGACGGCGGCAATCATCGACAGTCAGAGCGTTAAAAGCGCGGAAAAAGGGGGGCGCGGATCGACCCGTCGGGCTACGACGCGGGCAAGAAGGTCAAAGGCAAGAAACGGCACATCGTCGTCGACACGCTCGGCCTGATCCTGGCCGCCCACATCCAGCCCGCCGATGTCCAGGACCGCGACGGCGCGTTGCCGGTGCTCAAGGAGGTCCGCCGCCTCTTTCCGTTCATCGTGCGGATATTCGCCGATGGCGGCTACCAGGGGGCCGCCACGGCAGCGGCGGTGCGCGAACTCGGCGCATGGCACCTGGAAATCGTCAAACGCTCCGACACAGCCAAGGGCTTCGAGGTGCTGCCCAAACGCTGGATCGTCGAGCGCACCTTCGGGTGGCTCGGCCGCTGCCGACGCCTCGCCAAGGACTTCGAGAACCTCGCCAGAATGGCGCTGGCGTTCCTGCGCCTCGCCATGATCCGCCTCATGCTGCGCAGAATCGCAAGGTACCGGAAATCATAGAAAACTTTGCGGACGGACTCTGAGACATGACCTCCGGATTCTTCTGGGCGTCATTCCGTTTCGGTAGGTCTGACCTGCCCTGGAAGTTTCATCCAGTCGTAAGTAGAGCCTTGGGCGAAGTTACGCCGTGTGGCGCGGTCTGAGCAATGGGGCCGGGCTCGGAGCCCCGGAGGGGTGGAGAGACCGGCCCCATTGCTTTGAGTTTGGCGGCATGGGCCGCCGGTGTCTGGTAGCCCAGGGCCGAATGCGGCCTGGCGGTGTTGTAGTCGGCGACCCAGGCGGCGATGACGGCTCGGGCCTGGGCCATGCTGGTGAACACCGTCTCGTTGAGCAGCTCGTCGCGCATGCGGCCGTTGAAGCTCTCGACGAAGTCGTTCTGCATGGGCCTGCCGGGGGCGATGTAGTGCCATTGCATGCAATGGTCCTGCGCCCATTTCAGCACGGCGTTCGAAGTCAGCTCGGTGCCGTTGTCGGAGACGATCATGCCCGGCTTGCCGCGCTGGGCCACCAGCGCCGACAACTCGCGGACGACCCGTAGGTCGGAGATCGAGGTGTCGGGCACCGAGGCCAGGCATTCCCGCGTCACATCGTCGACGATGTTGAGCACGCGGAAGCGCCGCCCGTTGTCCAACTGGTCGTGGACGAAATCCAGCGACCAGCAGGCGTTGGGCTTGGCTTCCACCAGGATCGGCGCACGGGTGCCGATGGCCTTGCGCCGGGTGCGCCGCTTGCGCACCGCCAAGCCTTCCTCGCGGTAAAGCCGGTAGATGCGGGTAATCCCCGACGCCTCGCCGTCGCGCCGCAGCAGGATGAACAGCCGCCGATAGCCGAACCGGCGGCGCTCCTGGGCAAGCCCGCGCAGGCGGTCGCGCAAGGCGCTGTCGTCGGGCCGGACGGAGCGGTAGCGGATCGTCGTGCGATCCACGGCGATGACCGTGCAGGCCCGACGCTCGCTCATCTCGAAGGCACTCCGCAGATGGACGACAGCTTCTCGCTTGGCGGCGGGCCCTACCATTAATGGGATGGTCCGCCCCGTCCAACCAACCGCACACTGGACGTCGGCAATCCAATCAGGGGAGACCGCCCTCATGATCCGCAACAAACCCAAGGGAGCCGTGACCTACGGCATCGACATCGGCAAGAACCTGTGTTCCACGTTGTCGGCATAGATGCCGACGGCAAGCCGATCCAGAAGGTAAAATTCCGCCGCGACACCGTGCTGCAATTCTTTGAGCGCGCCGAAGGTGCGACCGTTGGCATGGAAGCATGCCCTGGATCGCAGTGGCTGGCACGCAAACTCCAGGAACGTGGGCACACCGTCCGCATCATCCCGGCCCAATTCGTGAAGCCTTACGTCAAATCCAACAAGAACGACATCATCGACGCCGCCGCCATCGCTGAGGCAGTGACGCGACCGACGATGCGCTTCGTCGAGATCAAGACGCCCCAGCAGGTCGATCTTCAGGCTTTGCATCGCATCCGCGACCAAATGGTGCGCAACCGGACCCGGCTGATCTGCCAGATGCGCGCGTTCTGTCTGGAATATGGCGTGGCGATGCGACAGGGAGCCGGTGTCTTCAAACTGGATCTTCAACGGGTTCTGGCTGATGAAGGCAACGACCTTACGCCCACCATGCGCCGACTTCTGGGGGATCTGGCTGACGACCTCGCCCACCTGGAGCGACGCATCGCGGTGGTCAGTCGGGAGATCGACGCCCTGGCCGCGTGCAGCGATGTGGCTCGGCGCCTGACGACCATTCCGGGGATCGGTGCCTTGGGCGCTACGGCATTGCTCGCCGCTGTCGGCGCCGGTCAGCAGTTCACCAAAGCCAGGGACTTGGCAGCGTGGCTGGGACTGGTGCCGCGCCAGCATTCCACCGGCGGCAAGCAGACGTTGCTCGGCATCAGCAAGCGCGGCAATCCCTACATCCGGCGTCTACTCATCCATGGCGCCCGATCCTGCGTGCTGCATTTGGATAGGTCCCGTGATCGGCTGGGGCGTTGGATCGACCAGCTGCAACAGCGCATGCACCCCAACAAGGTGACGGTGGCGCTGGCCGCCAAGATCGCCCGCATCGCCTGGGTGGTGCTGACCAAACCCGGAGCCCTCTACGAACGCCGCGATCCGGCCATGGCGTAGGGCTCCAACAGACTGCGAGGTCGAGGACGTGATGACGAGGCAGTTGATCGCCGTGCCGTAAACCCTGTCAAAAAAACGGGCACTGTGCCCGCACCATTATTTGGGAACGCACGAGCCGATCTCATCATGGCCTGGCTGCAACAGCAGCCCACTCGCGAGAGGCCGGATACATTTACGCAGACTGTTCCCGTCCATTCGCCCAAGACCCTTGCAGGGACGGGGCGGACCATACATTTTTTCCCAGAAGATCGCGGAGCGCGGCCTCGTTCAGCATGGATTCCGCCAGCAGCTTCTTCAGCCGGGCATTCTCATCCTCCAGCGCCTTCAGCCGCCGGGCCTCCGACACGTCAAGGCCGCCGTACTTGGCCTTCCATTTGTAATACCGGCCGCCGTTTGATGTGACTCGAAAGGGGATTCCCACAGGCGCGAAGTCGTGATTCGATGGCTCCACCAGCGAAGGGAGGAGCCATGCATCCCGGCCTCAAGATATCGGATTGCCTGTCGGCGTCGGAGCTTCGGACTTGGGCGCGTCATTGCGGCAATGGGCGGGCGGCGGCGCGGGCCTATGCCATCGCCAACGCCCTTGACGGATTGAGCCGGGCGGAAGCGGCGCGGCTGGCGGGGATGGAGCGCCAGGCGTTGCGGGATGCGGTAGTCCGCTACAACGCCGAAGGCTTGGAAGGACTGCTCGACCGTCCGAAGGGACACCGCCAGGAGTGGCTGACGGAGGCCGAGCAGGCGACGCTGAAGGCCGCCATCTTCAAGGGGCCGAAGCCCGAGGTCGATGGCGTCTGCACCTGGACGTGCGAGGCGTTGGCGATCTGGATTTCGGAGAAATTCGGCAAGACCATCTATCCCGACAGCGTCGGCCGCATCCTGCGCCGCAACGGCCTGTCGCGGCAGAAGACCCGGCCCGTCCATCCCAAGACCGACGCCAAGGCGCAGGAGCGCTTTCAAAAAAGACTTGCCTGAAGCCCTGACCGCCGCCGCCCAGGCGCATCCTGGCAAACGCATCCGGCTGTTCTTTCAGGACGAAGCCCGCGTCGGCCAGAAGGGGAGAACCTGCCATCGCTGGTGGGTGAAAGGGCAGCGTCCGCCGGGCCTGTGCGACCAACGGTTCGACTGGACCTATATCTTCGCCGCCGTCGAACCCGCTACCGGGGCCGAATTCGCCCTCGTCCTGCCCACCGTGTCCACAGTAACCATGAGCCTGTTTCTAGCCGAATTCTCCAAGACCCTGGCCCCGGAGGATCATGCCGTCCTGGTCCTCGACGGTGCCGGATGGCACGGAAGCGCCGCTTTGGCAGTGCCCGCCAACATCACACTGGTCCCCCTGCCGCCCTATTTGCCGCAATGCAACCCGGTCGAACGCGTCTGGCTATACCTGCGCGAACGCTTCCTCTCGCTTCAGGTCTGGCCCGATCAGGACGCCATCATCCAGGCATGCTGCGATGCCTGGAACGCCCTCGCCGCTGACGCCGCCCGCATCACAAGCCTCTGCCTCTATCCGTGGATCAAAGAAGTCATTTCATCGGGCGAACGGTATAAAACGTCGCGCTCGATATGCCGTGCCTGCGGCACACATCCGCCGTCGCTGCCCCGGCCTCCTGCTCCTTCAGGATGCCGATGATCTGCTCTTCTGAAAACCTGCTGCGCTTCATGTCGTCCGTCCTCTGATGGGCCGGACTCTACTTCAAACTGGAGGAAATTTCTCAAGGCAGGTCATTGGTGACTTTCTCACGTCATTCCAAGGGGCTGAGTGGCGAGTATTGTGAGTAATAGTGTATTGTGCGCCAGATAGTTTCCCAAAAAGGTTTTGCAAGAGCCAATAGGTTAGCTCAGATCGAGCCCCACCACAGTGATCCGCTCCCCCCGGCCACGGGCTTCGAGCAAGCGCTTGGCCTCCTGTTGCAGGCGGAGGCACAAGGCGGGGAAATCAAGATGCGGTTCGCCCGGTGGGATCCATAAACGGGTGGCATTGACAGTGGCAAGGAAGTAGATGCCGTACCTTGAACGGTTCGACCTCATGTACTGGCCGATCAACTGTGTTTCCAGGGCTTCAAGCAATGTCGAGTAGGACCAATGCTCTTTATGTGCCCATTTGACCTCGAGAGTTACGGGATCAAGGCCAGGATAGCGAAGACGGAGGTCTGGTCTATCGGCGAAGAGAACCTCTGATTCGCGCTCAACCGTGTAGAATTTACGACTGGTTAGTTCGAGTTGACGGGCTAGCCATACCTGCAAAACTCGTTCGTGGTCGTAACTGCCGAATGTACCCCGTAATGAGAAATCACCGTTTTCAGCGTCCTCGACGATGTCTTCCAGCCGCCAACAGACGATGTCGAACAATTCATCGGCGGTCGTCGGGGGTTTGGTGAAGCGCTGGGCGAAGTCCGCGACGTCCCTGACCGTCCAGTTACGCTCGGCTTCCCTCTTGGCGCGCTCGTTGGCAAGGTGGAGGAGACGGTCACGTTGGCACACGAAGACGGGATTCGCCGCGAGGTCGCGGAGTTCTTCGCTGGTCGCCTTGTCGATCAACAGGTTGAAAAGGCTGTCCCGCAATTGTTGCGCCCGGTCGCGCGCGGTCGGCGAATAGGCCTTTCCGTCGGAGCGGTTGATGTCGTCGCCATATCGCACATGCCGGTTAAGCCGGGTGACAAAGGGGCGAAGGACGGAAGGTGCGTGGATGGACGGTCGGTGGGTGTCCGGCGGTCCTTCCATACGGTCCAGGAACGCCGCTGCAAGGGCCACCACCAGATCGTCCGCCTGCCCAGGATGCGCCGCTAGCGTCGCTTCCAGGAAGGCGAGGGCGGGTTTGGCGTCGGTCAGGAACCACATCACCAGCCAGGTCAGGAATTGCGGTTGCCCAAAGGAATGCGTGGGGCCGTAATGGGCGGCCAAAGCGGCGAGGGCGGCGGTATCCCCATCCCGGTACAGGGTGGCCACGGCATCGGCTAGAACTTTGGGATGCGCTGGTTCCGCGTTGGATAGCGCAGCCAGCAGTCCGGGGCCGCACAGAGCACGGGCCGCGCCGTCGTCCTCCCACAGCAGAGCGGAAATCAACTCGCTGACATGCTGGACTTCGGCGGGAACTTGGAATTCGGCGCCAATCTGCCGGGCAAAGATTGTCCGCGCCGTCTGTGGGTGATGGGCAATCAAGGTGGGAAGCCATGATGGGAGGCCATTCAGCTCGTGCAAGGCGAGCCGGGCGGCAATCTCGGCGTGCTCGGGCGACAACGCGGCGAGGTCCAGGCCATCATCAACGTCCAGCTTCAGCCCCAACAGGCTGACCTCGGCGGGCTTGTATCCAGTGTTCAGTTCTGGCGGCGGCGGTTGCCACCGTCGCCAATGGTTCTTGAAGCCCCGCCGGGCGATGGCCCTGATCATTCGCCCGAAAGTCTTCGCCATTGGTTCGAGAGTTTGATCTTCCCATTGATGGATGGTGCGGCTCTCGTCCTCGGAAAAGTGTAGGAGATTGTAGAGCGTCGCCCAATCTTCCCCGCGCATCAGACGGCGGAAACTCGTCACGCAATGCCAAGCGATGGTGGCGCGAATTCGGGCGGTCTGAAGCCGGTGACGTAGGACGTAGAAACTTGGCCGATCCTCGCGCCACCGCTGACGCCATCGTTCGGCCTGCTGCTTCAACCGCACGAGCGGGTTGTCCATGCATGACCAATAGGTGCGCCATAAAATCGGCCGGGCGATTGCGACAGACATGATCCTTGCTCGCACAGCAAGTCGACGACCGTGTTGTTGCCAAAGCTCGATGGCAAGTCTCAGAGCCAACCGGCGGTCGGCTGGCTCCAAAGTGGTGGTTGCCCGTTGCAGGAGCCAGGGGATGTCGCGGTTGGCCAAGTGCCAAAGGCCACAGTGGTATCCCGAAATGGCGAAGGTCCGGATGCGGTCGTCCGGCCCTTTTTCGCGCAATGCTGCGATCTGGCGGTCGGTAAGGGCTTGTATGACCGTGGGGTGCGGCTCGAGCGCCGCCTGAAGGTCCTTGCCCTCTCCTCGAATGTCGCCCTGGAAATTTTTCAGGCGATCGACCAGTTCCGCTACATATTCGGGTGGACGCTCGACCAAGTCATGGGTTCCAAGCAGCCGATAGATTGCGGCTAGAAGCGGCCGGGCCGTCCAGCCGAAGGCGCGGGAAATGCGGTTGAGGCTTTGCCCTCGGCCTTCGTCCACCCACGGGGCGGAGAACGTCAAGGAAAACAACATGTCGGTTAGCGCCGGCAGGCGGTCCTCGGCCACGGAGGTTACGACATCCTCGCAGGCGTGCGCCATGCGCCGTCCGCCGCTCCCTTCGACGTCTGTTCGCGCCAGCAAATTGCCTACATCATCCTCGCTCATGGTATTCGGATACAGGAATTTGACGATCGTCGATGCCAGCGTGCTGGGGATGGTCGGCCCGTTCGTCAATTGGATCGCCAGGGCGGCGAGCCGGCGGCGGTCATCCATGGCGTGCAGGGCGGCAATGGCGTCATGGCGCAGATGCCATGGTTGATGACTGTCGGCGGCGATCATCAGGCACATGCGACCGCAGTCCCTCAGCCGCCCCTGCTGAACCAGGATCAGCAGCATCAGTTTGACGTCGGGGGCGACATCCGCACCACGCAGCAGCCGGTTAATCGTGGGCGCCAGCGTAGGATCTGCCAGACGGCCGAGTTGTTCTCGGTCTTCGGTATTTCGGAGGCGGTTGGTTTCGGCGATGCGCTGGAGTAACTGGATGCGCACTGGCGGGGGCAACAGGCTGGGGTCACCAAACCGTATGAGGATGTCGGGATCGACTTCCAGCAGTCGGGTTCTCACCTCCTTAATCCATCCTGCCAGCCAGCCGGCCACCGGTGCCAGGGACGTTGGCACCACAGTGCTGCTGCTGGAGGTAGGGAAGAGTAGGCGCAAGATCTCGGCACGCGGGCAATTATAATCATCCACTAAACGTAGGAGCCATCGTGCTGACAGGTAATCAACGGAGCCACGATGGTGGAAGCGGATGCGGCCATAGGTGGCCTCGTCGAACATCGCCCGGCTGAGTAACGCCTGCCTGTCCTTGTCTGTCCAGTCGGGCAGCGCTGCCTGGGAGTCGAGGGCGTCTGGTGGCGAACGTGTCTCCTCGTCAGGAATTGCAAAGGTGAACCGCCGCGTAAATGTGACACACGCTGCCAGTGCTTCGGCGCCCTCGCGTGCTCTGGACAGTTCAAGCGGAACAAGCTTGATCCATTGGCGATTGATGTCTGTGAGCTTGCGGTTAACGTCGAATTCCAGCAATTCACTTAGCGAGCCCAGTCGCTTGTGCTCTTCCCAATACCCAATCAAATTCTCGACATCGCGGGGACGGCGCGCGAACTCCCAGGCATGGGCTTGATTCACTGCGTTGAGGAAGGCGGACGGGTTGTCCATGCGCCGGGAGGCAAAACGGTGGACGCGCTCATTGTCCAGTGGTGCAATTTGGACGATACGCAATGGAGCTCTTTTTTCGTCGTCTGAATTGGAGAAAGGGGAGGGACCCAGCAGGTGCAGGACCATTTGTAGATCGGATAAGGGCTGCCATTCGCTGACACGACAGGAAAGGACGATGGAAGAGTGGAGGAGTTTCGATTTCCTAATGTTCGCTGATTTGTTTATCGATGAAATATGGTGCTGATAATCTCCAATATGGTGGGTGAATTTCCTAAGTGCTCTTTCGAAGGCGTGATGGTCGATCAACTGCGCTTCGTCCTTGGCATCTAGCAGAAATATTCCGTGACCAAGCCTTGGCTGCCAATCCGCATACCTATTTCGATCTTTGGGGGCTAAGGCGCCTTCAAGGCCCCCCTCACCCAAAGCGTCGATCCGTACGAAGAAGGCATGCTTGCCTGCCCGCACCAGCCGCTCGGCCTGCGCCTCCATTTCCCACGTCTTGCCACTGCCAGCCTCGCCCAGCAGCACCACGCGTCCATGGGCGATCAGATCGTCCCACGTAAGGTTGCCATTGGCGTGAGTGACATAGCTGTCGAGGGCTACCTCCTCAGAGCCTGCGTCCAGTTGACAATCCAAAAACCTGCGGTCGAGATCAATGTGGGATTTACGCATGAAGGGTAGTATGGCAGTTGGTCGTGGATGAGCCAATTAGGCAATCAGTGAAACGCTGTATAGTTGTCATTACACATAACTCGCAGGTCACGCCTTGCTGTTATGGCGGGAGCCCGTTCAGTAACTCACCTCAGGTCTACAGCCTGAAGCCCTCAATGACATCACAGTGTTTGTCTCTCTGCCGCCTCAGGGCGAGTCAGGAAGTATTTTGACCGATCTCACTGGGAAGATCTGTGCCGCTAATTTCGTGATCAGCTCTCGATCTCCAACAGCCTTGATGCGGATACTTCCAACGCATCCGCTATCTGCTGAAGAACGATCACTGTCGGATTCCTTTTTCCGCGCTCCACACCGCTGACATAAGTCCGATGGAGCCCTGAACGGAAAGCAAGCTCTTCCTGCGACCAGGCCTTTTCAAGCCTAATCCTCTTCACATTCCGACCAAGGTTCGAGCAGATATCCACCTTGCAAGCAAGGCGGTATGACGACTATAGGTCTACAGACTATGAGTCACATGGGGGTCAGCCATGAAGGTGCTTCACCAACAAACGCCTTTTTCGGTCATCCAATTCCAGGGACGTATCGAAGCAATTAAAGTGGCACGCCAGTTCAGCGACGGAACTCATATTGCGTACCTACGCATCAATGAGGAGGGTGAGGGAGTGAACGTGCTGCAAAATATTTCCGTTGGGAACTCAGTCGGAAGTTATTTAAAAGAGGGTGAAAAATGCACTCTGTATGCAATTGCCTGGGATGGACGCGGGCACTTCCTTTACGCAGCCGAGACGCAAGGCCGTCAAGTCTATGATCGCGATGAACTGGAGCGATTTCGGAGGTCGCTGATTCGTCAAGTCGCGCTGACGTGGGGTTCCGTTGCGCTATTTGGGGTGCTAATGACGCTTTTAGTGCTTTTCCTATATTTTGGTATTCCGCTTGCCATTTGGGCTGGGTGGAAACTTAGACAAGGATTGCGAAGAGCTCGGTTTCCGCTAAATGAGATGCATAATGTGTTGATTGGACAAGGTTGGAAGCTTGATGCCTCCCGTTCGATCAACGTGTCTTAATGTTACTATCGGCCTCTCTTTCTGGACGGTTAATCTTGAGGGTATTTTATGAGGCGCTTGCCAAACAGTACTGACAACTTGGTCTTAGGCACGGTTAACGCGCCCTGGAAGCGCGCCATTGATGCTGAGACCCTGGCGACACAAATCAAAGAGGGGAAAACTGATGAGTGGCTGTGTCACATAGCGACCTTCTTCACGGAAGTCAGTCCATCTCTCATCGATGATTTTGCGGAAGCCCACTCTATAGACCAGGAAAAACTTATGGTTACCTACAAAAAAATTAAAGAGGAAACCGGAGATAATAGTCTATACATGGATAAGTTATTAAATGGATAGTATCATTTTTCAATTAAATCCATTGTTTCATTGATGTATTATTAAAATAATGGACCTACTTTAATGCGGAATCTGCGTCCAGCTTTTCAATTCGAATGAGAATTGATTTCATTGCTTCTGCGATTCCTGGGATACAATTCATTGATGTTCCAGGCTTGGACATCGAAAATAGAACCAAGCTAAGGGCGCCGCATAAATGTGCGGCTGTTGCCTTAAGGTCTTCAGGATACTCCTGACTGACCAAAAGATGCGTCGAGCGAGCGATTTGCGCCGACAAATTAAGATCCACAGAAAGCTGATCTTCAATGTCCATGTTAACGCGCTCGTCGGCCGGCCCAAATGTAGACTATGCGTCACATGGAAAGTCGTCAATCCATTGTGTTGCACTCGCTCGTCAGCGAAGTGAGTCGGCGCTGGCCGTGCCGTCTTGAACTTGGCAGCCGTCCGCGCTCTGGCTCAGAACGAAGACCATTTGCGCGTTCGTGAACTTCGCTGCCTTCATCTCTGACCATCTTTTCCTGGCCGAGAAATCTGGGCCGAAAACGCCAACTCAAAACGTGTGAAAATCACCAAAAGATCGGATTCTGCAATCAATTATTGGACTCGATCAGCCAAAAATCGGATTCGTCCCATCCGTTGTCCAGGTGTCCGGGAGTTGTCGTGGCGCGGAACGAACGACGGCGTTGACGTCAGACACTGGAGGAGATTTTCCAAGGCAGGTCAGAGGGGGTGACGGACCAGCTGCCAGTTGCCAGCAGCCACAGACTCTTCAAGGACGCTCATATACAGAGGGAGTGGGGCGATCTCTGTATCTGTAAGATTTGAGGAGGGGAACGGTGAAGGGATGGCGTCCATGATGGGCCTCAGCTAGTGGCTCTTCCATCATCGATCCGCAAATTAGATGGGCGTAAGGATCTCAGCGGGGCGCGGGTTCACTTTTTGCTTGCGCCGTGCAGTGGCATTTATATCCTACTGGCGCCGCCATTGGGCGGTTGGGGTGACGCCCAACCTGGCGCCTTCATCGGGTAAATTCGTCAAGTAGTATCAGATCTCCTTTACCCTCCAGGCCGCGGTGAGTATGGCGCCGCTCACACTACGTGGACCTGGGCACGGGTGGAGTCTGTCCCATGACTATTTCCTTCCTACGCTACGAATCTGCTTTCAAGACGGCCAGCAAGGAATTGCTGGACGCCGTCAATTCAGCTCGCCGGAATGGGCGCGTCGCTGCCGACGGACTCATGGTCTTCCTGCTCCGACAGGAGCGTCGGTGGTCTTCGTCGGAAGCCGTCCTATCCGGTGCGGAAGGGCTGGCCAATTACCTCAACAGGCTTGATGGCAAGCCATCACTCGGAAGGTGCCAGCAGGCGCTGGCGCATGTGTTCGCCGGATGCCAGTACCAGGACCTGATCGGATACTGGAATTCCGACATCGCACGGCTCCTTGCCGACCTCATTTTGCCCCCTCCGGATACCATTGAGGACGGGATTGAGGTCATCCACCCTTATCCCCTTGAGCTCCAGAGGGTGCCGCTGTTGGCCCCCCTCAAATCCCACTGGGAGGCGAATAACGTCTCCACCAGCCAGCGCGCCTTCCTGCCGCCGATGCCGCCGCCGGAAATTTTTGGCCTGAAGCGGTTCGGCCCGCATGAAATCTTTCGCTCGTGGCCACTTGGCAAGAAAGGGGAACTCTCCAACGCGCGCATGACCATCGTCCTCAAAGACGGCGCGGGAAAATATATCGGTGCCGTGCACTGGAATTGGTGGGGATATAGGCTCGCGGGCAGCGACTACACGATTTACGCCAAAGATGGCGATGCATGGCTGTACGTGACCATGGACATCCGTCCCAAAAAACCGCTGCCCGACCGAGGGCCGAAGGTCGAATGGATCTCGGAGGAAGAATTTATACGGCACATGGAGTTCCTCGTTCCCGAGGATTCCGCTGACGAAGAGGGCGGGCAATGAGCGACCGGAACGCATCTCCCGAGACGACCATCGCGCTTGTCGTGGTCCTGGTGGTCGGTGGCGGCGTTCTCCGCCTTTCGATGGCGCTAGGCGCCGACTTCTTGCCAACACTCATGGCCGTGGGGTGGACGATCCTGGTCATCGTCGGCTTCGCCGTCTGGCTGTGGTTCCGCTTCTCCTACGATGAAGCCAACTGGTCCACGCGGATCAGCGGATTGGCGGCCCTGATCTGGCCGTCATGGTGGAAGGCGGTCGACAGCATCGCGGCCAACGCAGAAAAGCCACCCGGACGACGGTCTTTGTTGGCCTACGCCGACACAGTGCCCTGGTCAGACACGTTCCCTGTCGAGTTTCCCTGGTGGGCGAGCGGGTGGTTCTATGGGCTGACCGAGGTGGCGCTGGTGGCCACCTTCCTCTATGCCCTCATCAACGCGGGTCGGGGCTATCGCTGACCTATGGGAATGGCCACGAGCGGAACGCGTCGCCGTTCGTGGCCATCTTAGCTCCGTCATGATCCAGTCAGTCTATGCTGGTTTAGCCCTTAGCATTCTCGGGGCCCAGGCAGAGGTGGCCCCGGAAATTCGGACAAGGTGTTAAGCTATCGCCCATTACGTGCAAGGACGTTTGAGAATGGGCAAAGTTACGAGGAAGCGGTACACGGCTGACTTCAAGGCGAAGGTTGCGCTTGAAGCGATCAAGGGCGACCTGACGCTGGCGGAATTGTCCAGCAAGCACGGCATCCACCAGACGATGATCGCGGCGTGGAAGCGTCAGGCGATCGAAGGCATGGCCGGAACGTTCTCCGGCAAGGCGGAGGCTGCGCAGGTCTCGCGCGAGGACGAGATTTCCAGATTGCATGCAAAGATCGGCCAATTGCTGGTGGAGCGGGATTTTTTGGCGAAGGCCTCCGGTCGATGAGTGTCGAGCGGAGGCGGCAAAAGATCGATCCGGATCATCCCGATCTGCCGGTGAGGCGGCAATGTGCGCTGATTTCGCTCAGCCGGTCGGTGTTCTATTACCGCCCTCGGGGCGAGAGCGGCTTCACCCTGGAGCTGATGCGGCGGATCGACGAGACCTTCACCGAGCATCCCTATTTCGGAGCGCGGCAGATGATGTTTCATCTGCGCCGCCAGGGACACATAGCTGGGCGCAAGCGGGTGGCGCGTCTGATGGCGCTGATGGGCTTGTCGCCCATCTATCAGAAGCCCCGGACCAGCGATCCCCATCCCCAGCACCCGGTCTATCCGTACCTGCTGAAGGACCTGGCGATCACCCGGCCCAACCAGGTGTGGTGCGCCGACATCACCTATATCCCCATGCGCAAGGGCTTCCTGTATCTGGTGGCGGTGATGGACTGGGCCACCCGCAAGGTGCTGGCCTGGAAGCTGTCAAACACCATGGAGGCCGATTTCTGCATCGAGGTGTTGCAAGACGCCCTGGCCCGGTTTGCTCCGCCGGAGATTTTCAACACCGACCAGGGCAGCCAGTTTACCAGCCCACGTTTCACCCAGGTGCTGAAGGACGCCAAGGTGCGCATCAGCATGGACGGGCGCGGCCGCTGGATGGACAACGTCTTCATCGAGCGCCTAGCTTTGGCTGGACGCACACCCGACGAGGCGTATCATCAAACCGCGCCAACACCCTGTCCGGCGCATGCCCCGGACAGGGTGTTGATCAGCGCACTGGCGGCATGAGCATCAACAAGGCAATAGTTTAACCAAGCCGCCAAATTGTCCAAACGGACGGGGCCACCTCTCCGTGGATGGTCCAGACCGGTTGCGCCGAAACCGTGCGAGAGACCCGGCAGGCCGTCCTTGATCACGCCTTCAGCCAAAATCCACAGCGCTTCGTCCGCAAACCGCCACGGACCCCAGCCCCGCCCAGCGCCGTCTCGATCAACTCGCCTGCGCACGAATGTGCTGCCTAAATTCCCCGACGAGGTGTCGCGGATTCATTGACACGTTGTGCTTGCGAGAGATGAGAGCTATCACTACTCTAACAGCCCTGTTTGTCAAGGAATCGCCGTGCGGCGTGTAGAAAATGGATGACGAGGCACTCATGGAAATTGACGAAATAATACTTGGGTTAGATGACGTGCTTCGTGGCAACATTACGGCCGATTTGCTTCGCAACGCTGTGGAGGATGGTAGTGCTGTTTTAATTCGCGGTCGAGAAAGGTCAGTGGCAGTTGGTAGCAGCCTTCCTGTTAAGATCAATACCAACATTGGGATATCTGATAAATCAGACCCTAACGTCGAAGTGGAAAAATTAAAGCTATTAAGTAGTTTTTCATTTCGCCCCGACTTGATGATGGATCATACTATCGATCGGGAGCACCGCGATTTTTGGAAGACTATGGTCCGTCATTTTGATGGGCCTGTTGGAACTCTTCCTCACTACACTATATATAGCCCACAACATGGCATAGAAAAATCTGCGCTGATCGATAGGATCACAGAAATGCTAGAGGGCGGTGTAGCGTTTATGACGCTACATTTCACGTCAGATCCAGACATTTATGATGTTGCTCGCAAGACCAGACCAATACCCGTCACTTCTCGCGGCGGCGGCTTAGTCGTGAGAGACATGTTGAGGTCTGGCAGAAATGAAAATGTTTTTCGGGCAGCAATTGCTGATATTGCATCCGTATTTCGAAAATTTGATGCCACGATAAGCGTAGGAACGACGTACCGCCCGCCCGACATTTTTTCCGCGCTCGATGAAGCCCACACGCTCGAAACAAAAAGGCAGGTGCAGATTGTCAGGGAACTCAGAGAGGCAGGAGTAAGTGTGATTATGGAAGGTGTTGGTCATGTGCAATTGACCGACATACCAAGGTATATAGCAATTGCTTCTAAGGCCAAATGCCCGTTTATGCCGCTTGGTCCAACGACAACAGACAGCGCAATTGGCTTCGATCATGTGGTCAACGCAATAGGGGGTGTCACAATGGCACTTGCCGGGGGTGCGCACATTCTGAATTCAATCACTCGAGAAGAGCACACAGGTGGTGTCCCAAGCTTAGAATCTGTGGTTGAAGGACTCAAGGCAGCTAAAGTTGCGGCACATTCGGTCAATGTGACTAGATTTGAGCGCATTAAAGCATTCGACAGGATGACTATAGAACAAAGAGGCAAGCAAGTCAGTTGTGTCGTGGCGGGCGGATTGTTCAACGAGCGTGTTGACGATCCGAGAAAGGGCTGCAATCGCTGTAGCTTTGAATGCCCAATTGTTCTCGCACCCGCGTCACCGATTCACTAGAGGCCGCATAAATGGACATCTACTTTCCGACAAAGATCCACTTTGCCGACGATGCAGTTGAGAAGGTCGTTGGAGACATTTCCGAGAACTTCTCGTCTTGTCTGGTTATTACAGGTGGAGCGAGAACCCGAGGATCAAGTGTTTTCGTAGAAGCGCTACGTTCTCTGCGTACCAGACTGTCAAGTGTGCTTGTCATAGAGGGCATACATTCAAATCCACGCGAAGGAGAAATAATTCAGGCGGCGAAAGATGCCAGACAAAATAGGCCCGCATGCATTCTGAGCATAGGCGCTGGAAGCGTCCACGACGCTGCGAAGATTGTATCCGTGCTAATCAATGAGGACTTTTCAATTGAAGAATTAACAGTCGAGCGACAGGGATATAATAAGATCAAAAACAGAAATGTTCCGTTGTTCTGTATGCCGTCGATGGTTGGGACTGGAACAGAGATTTCCCCTGCAAGTCTAGTTCGTATTGGTCACCAAAAAAGGATTATATTCAGTCCGCATTTGTATCCTAAGGCAGCATATTATTCATTTAAGCATATCGGAAGTTCCGATATCGAGCTAGATGTACTAACGGCATTTGACTCCTTTGCTCAATCACTGGAAGCATTAACTTCGCAAAAGGCCAATTTGTGGGCGGAAATGTACGCCTTGGCTGGTATCAAGAATTCTCTTGAGGGGATAAAAAGGCTCTCTGTTTCGGGCAGCAGTCCATCGGTATGGAAACAGCTTTCTCACGCTAGTGCCCAAAGTTTGCTTGCCGTAGCGAACTCTTCGGTTGGAGCAATTCATGCATTATCTGACCCATTGAGTGGAATTTACGACATTCACCATGGTCGCGCATTGGCGCTTGTTGCTCCCAAGGTTCTATTAGCTAACTATGAGGAGTGTGCTGAGCGCTATCACGTAGTCGAAGAACTCATTAGTGAGATACTCAACCTACCGAAATCAATGAAGCTTCCTGAAGCGGTTGAAGCGTTCCTCGATGGTGTTGCCCCTAACCGCAAAGTCGGAATTCCTGAAATTGATTTGTCGGATCAGGGAATGGCTAGGTTGATAGCAGAATCACGGAATCCAGATATGGAAGGGGCGCCAAAATTGCTTACCGACAATGAGATAGAGTCAGTATTTCGCAGCATGTAGTTGTGGGTTAGATAGCGGGACCCCAAATCGAGTTGTCGTGTTTGTGGAGGGGCTTGATTAGGTGAGCAGCCCACAGGTGGTTTGAATACCATGCGCGAGTAAGCTCCGCATGATGTGAGGTGGGCAGCTATGGATCAGTCAAGAATTTTCGGCATCAAGAGTTTGATTGAAAGTTCCTTAGGGTCTGCGCGTAGTATTCTTTCGACAAGTCAACAGGAATTCCATTTTCCGGGTGGCGACAAAGGCGTTCTTTGGCCATTATTTCTTACACCGGCCTCAATTGGGCCCAACGAAGCTTATGAGATTGACACTTGCGCCACATCTTTGGGCTTCATTGGGTTGCGTCAGAGCCTGCCTATTGCGGAAAGTGGAGATCCGCGCCTTGCGCAAAGTCCCCTGTCCACGCTTATTGGTCTTCGGAAGGCCGACGGTTCTTGGCCATCAATTCAATTGGCGCCTCGACTCGGCCGAGCCGATGAGATGGAGGGAATCGTCAATGACACAATATACGCGCTCACAGCGTTGCTGGATGGCGGATTTCTTGAGAAAGAAATTTCTCCTAGATGGCCAGTTGTCTCAACCTCTTTCGAAAACCTCAATACATATCGAGCTCGTATTGATTGGCTGTCACAAACGGTATCTTGGATTAAGTCCAATCGTCTGGACAGGGGTTGGTACTTCACCAGTTCCGACTATATGGCCGACAAAGCACAGTATATACCTGCCACGGGCCCAACGGCAGCCATGGTACTAGCAATTGATAGATTTCTAAAGGCAATTGCCGGTGACGAGGAATGCCCATATCGAGCAATTTTAGAAAAGCTAAAGCTAGACGGCATTGCATGGCTGAAGGAAATCCAACACGAAAGTGGCGGCTTTGGTCGCGACGGTCAGGATGTTCCGCGCATCGGCCATACAGCTTGGGCGCTTCGAGTTCTATTGCTTTCAAATGATCAGGACACTGAGTTTGCAGCGATACGATCGGTGGATTGGCTATTAAAGAACGTTAAATCAAAACAGCTTGGGCGAGCTAGCGAACAGGATGCCTTCGACAGATATGCGCAAGCGATCTTCACTAGGAATGAGATATTCAGGAAGAGAATAATCGCCCATGAGCACCCTTTAGAAGCAACAGTACTAATAGCACTGTGTGAGGTGTACCAACACCGCGGCAGGCTTTCGCTTAGTACTGGAAGGCGCAAAGTGGTGTCGAAAGCTATTTTTAGTCTCACAAAACAATTGGTTGGACGTCAGCAAAAAGATGGACCTTTGCGAGGGGCTTTTCGCAGTAGACGCAACTCGCTCGGAGAAGAATATCCGCTTTACTGGATTGCTCATTCCGTGCTGGCGCTTAGCCAAGTCCGGGATCTTGTTCTAGGTGGTCAAATTTCAGCATCACAAAATTTCTTTAATAGTTTTATTTTAAGAACGCTATTTGTTGCGTTTGCAATCGGCGTTTTTATTGCAATCAAAGGATTTGACTATCGAGAGTTGGCAATACTTCTAATTCTCGGAGTGGCAGTCAATGTCATCTCTATCTTTCTAACGAGGGAATGATGTTTTGGTCTGAACACAAGTTCATCGTGATTGAGGGAATTGATGGTGTTGGCAAGTCAACAGTATGCAGAATGGTACAGAGTCTCATTCTAAAACAGGGAGGTTTGTGCGAGTTGTTGTATGGTGTACCAGAACCATATATTGAAATTGCCATGAAAGTGCCGCAAGTCAAGAGCGTATACAGTCGATATAATTTTTATCATGCAAGCAACCTCGCAACAGCAGACAAGGTGAGGGATATCCTGCACTATTCAAATGTGGTGCTTGATCGCTACTGTTACTCTACGTTTGCATACCACCGTGCGCGAGGCGCAAACATACCACCTCCGGTATTCACAGATAGCGGCCTTCTGAAGCCACACTTGAGTGTTTTATTAAAGGTGGGTGATGAAGCAATACGCCAAGATAGAATTGAACATAGAGATCAGGAAAAGTCTCTCGACGATCAAGAGAAAAATGGAGCCGGCTCATTTATTGATGAGCTGGAGAAATTATTTGGTCTATTGAGTATGGTCGAGGTAGATAATTCTGCAGACGATCCCGGCATTGCGGCACAAAGGATACTGAATACATTATCGGATAGCGACGGTCGGTGACGTTTCAGTTGAGACGCCCGTCAATAACTAGGCAGGTCACGGAGTGACTCTTCTAAACCCTTGCGCAATGGATCGTCGAGCAGGTGGGCGTAGCGCTGGGTGGTCTGAACCTGTGTGTGGCCCAGAAGCTTGCCGATCATCGGCAGCGTCATGCCACCCGAAACGAGCAGCGACGCGAAGGTATGGCGCAGATCATGGATGCGGACGGCGGGCAGATCGGCCTTCGCCCGGACATCTTCCCAGAACCGCTTGATGTCCTGAAGCGGCTTGCCTTCGGCATCGCCGGGAAATACCCATTCGCAATCTTCGGGCACGAGCAGCCGGATCGTGCGCAGCAAGGCGGCGGCGGAAGTGCTGATCGGCGCGCGATGCAGGCGGCGCTGCTTCGTGGTGGCGGCGGGCTTGATCCAGATGACCTGCCCTGGAAGTTTCATCCAGTCGTAAGTAGAGCCTTGGGCGAAGTTACGCCGTGTGGCGCGGTCTGAGCAATGTATCCGTCCGGTGAAGGCCGCTGAAGCTGGCCTTGCCGGCCCCGTTTGGGGCTGCCAGCCTTGGTGATGGTGCAAGCATTGTGGTTTGCACCGATGCCAAGGGCGAGGCGATGGGGCAGGTTCACGTTCTGACGGGTCCGGTGCGGCGGCGGATTTGGTTGCCGGAGGAGAAGGCGGCGCTGGTCGGCGCGGCGTTCGCGCCTGGGGCGGTGGTGGCCGATGTGGCGCGGCGGGCGGACGTCAATGCGAGCCTGCTGTATCGCTGGCGCCGCGAGTTGCGCGTTGGTTCGGCCGCTTTCACCGAGGTGGTTGTCGCGCCGGACATCGGCTCTGTCGTGGAGACCCCCGGTGGCGCGGCAATCGAGGTTCGGTTGGCCGACGGCGCCCAGCTCCGCATCCCGGTCTCGGCGTCGCCCGATCTGGCGGCGGCGGTGATCCAAGCGGCGGCCGGGCGATGATCCCGATTCCCAGTGGGGTTCGGGTGTGGCTGGCGACGGGGCACACCGACATGCGCAAGGGCTTCGACGGCCTGGCGCTGCTGGTGCAGGAGCGGCTGTCGCGCGATCCCCATTCAGGCCATCTGTTCGTCTTTCGCGGCCGGCGCGGCGATCTGGTCAAGGTGCTGTGGTACGACGGCCAGGGCTTCTGCCTGTTCTCCAAGCGGCTGGAGCGTGGCCGCTTCCTGTGGCCGTCGTCGGCGGATGGGGCGGTGACCATCACCCCGGCCCAGTTGGGTTATCTGCTGGAGGGGATCGACTGGCGGATGCCGCGGGAAACCTGGCGTCCCAGTGCCACCGGATAGCAGAAAACGATTCCCATCGGCGGCGGGATTTGATTCACTTTCGGGGTGACCGACGCCGCCGAAACCCTTCCTGCCGACCTTGCCGCCGCCCACGCGATGATCCTCGCCGAGCGGGCAGCACGGCTGTCGGCCGAGTCCGACCGGCGCGTGCTCGACATCGAGATCGAGCGGCTGAAACTGGAGATCGCCCGGCTCAAGCGCGAGCGCTACGGCCAGTCGGCCGAGCGGAGCGCCCGCATCGAGCAGCTGGAGCTGTCGCTGGAGGATCTGGAGGAGACCGCTGCCGCCTGCGAGGCTGCCGTCGAGATCGCCGCTCCCCAGCCCCGCCGCAAGCCGGCGCGCCGCCCGCTGCCGGATCATCTGCCCCGCCTCCGCGTGGTCGAGCCGGCACCCGAAGCCTGTCCCTGTTGCGGCGGCGAATTGTCCAAGCTGGGCGAGGACGTCACCGAGACGCTGGAGCGCATCCCGGCCCAGTGGCGGGTGATCCAACATGTGCGCGAGAAATTCTCCTGCCGCACCTGCCAGACCATCACCCAGCCGCCGTCGCCATTCCACGCCATCGCGCGCGGCCGCGCCGGTGCCGGGCTGTTGGCCGAGGTGGTGTTCAACAAATTCGGCCTGCATTTGCCGCTGCATCGCCAAAGCGAGCGTTTCGCGGCTGAAGGGGTGGAGATCGACGTTTCCGCCCTGGCCGACTGGGTCGGCGCCGTCAGCGTGGCGCTGCGGCCGCTGGTCGCCGCCATCGCTGACCACGCGCGGGCCGGTCCGCGCGTCCATGTGGACGATACCCCGGTGCCGGTGCTGGCGAAAGGCAAGACCCGAACCGGCCGCTTGTGGACCATGGTGCGCGACGATCGCCCCTTCGGCGGTGTTGATCCGCCGGTGGCTGCCTATGCCTATTCGCCCGACCGCGGCGGCGAGCATGCCGAAACCTTGCTCGCCGGCTTTTCCGGCATCATGCAGGCCGACGCCTTTGCCGGCTTCAACCGGCTGTACGAGAAGGGCGCCATCGTCGAGGCGGCGTGCTGGGCGCACGGCCGGCGGAAGTTCTACGAGTTGGCGCAGTTGAAGAAGGCGCCCATCGCCATCGAGGCGGTGGCCCGCATCGACGCGCTCTTCGCCATCGAGCGCGACATCGCCGGCCTGTCCCCCGAGGAACGCCAGGCCGCCCGCGCCGAGCGGTCCCGCCCGCTGATCGACGATCTGGCCCTGTGGCTGCACCACAAGCGGGCCGGGCTGTCGGGCAAATCGGACACCGCCAAGGCCATGGACTATTTGCTGAAACGCTGGCCGGCCTTCACCCTGTTCCTGACGGACGGCCGCGTCGATCTGTCCAATAATGCGGCGGAGCGGGCGCTGCGCGGCATCGCCGTCGGGCGCAGGAACTGGACCTTCGCCGGCTCCGATGCCGGCGGACTGCGCGCCGCCGCGCTCTACACCCTGATCGAGACCTGCAAGATGAACTGCATCGATCCGCGCGCCTGGCTGGCCGATGTGCTGGAGCGCCTGCCGGGACATCCCGCCAAACGCATCGACGAATTGTTGCCGTGGAACTGGAAAAGCGAATGCCATGCCGACGCTGCATGACCTCGAGGCGGAGATCGAAGCGCTCGACCAGTTCCTGATGTCGGACCTCTCGCCAGAAAACTGCATGATGCTGTGCGATCTCGACGGCTTTCTCACCGGCATCGCCATCGGGCCGGAACTGATCATGCCCAGCGAATGGCTGCCGGTCATCTGGGGCGGCGAGGAACCGGCCTTCGATGATGTCACCCAGGCCCAGGCCATCATCGGTACCATCATGGCCCGCTACAACGAGATCCTCAGCCAGGTCGCCGACGGAACCGTCGCCCCCATCATCATGGAAACTCCGGGCGGCGAGGTCATCGCCGCCGATTGGGCCGAAGGCTTCATGCAAGCCGTCACCCTGCGCCCCGCCGCCTGGAAGCCGCTGCTCACGTCCGACAAGAACGTGGAACTGATGCTGCCCATCCTAGCCCTGTGCTGCGACGACGATGGTGAACCACTGCTCGATCTGCCGCAGGACGTGGAGGACCGCCTCTTCGCCGAGGCCGGAGACATCATTCCCGAAACCGTCCTCGCCATCGCCGATTACTGGCGCGCCACCCAAACCGCGCCAGTGCGCCAATCCTCAGGCCCCAAGGTCGGCCGAAACGACCCGTGTCCTTGCGGGTCGGGCAAGAAATTCAAGAGGTGTTGCGGGGCAAACTGACCGTCAACCGCTGCTCCCACGGTCCTCACCGGACGGATACTGAGCAATGGGGCCGGGCTCGGAGCCCCGGAGGGGTGGAGAGACCGGCCCCATTGCTTTGAGTTTGGCGGCATGGGCCGCCGGTGTCTGGTAGCCCAGGGCCGAATGCGGCCTGGCGGTGTTGTAGTCGGCGACCCAGGCGGCGATGACGGCTCGGGCCTGGGCCATGCTGGTGAACACCGTCTCGTTGAGCAGCTCGTCGCGCATGCGGCCGTTGAAGCTCTCGACGAAGCCGTTCTGCATGGGCCTGCCGGGGGCGATGTAGTGCCATTGCATGCAATGGTCCTGCGCCCATTTCAGCACGGCGTTCGAAGTCAGCTCGGTGCCGTTGTCGGAGACGATCATGCCCGGCTTGCCGCGCTGGGCCACCAGCGCCGACAACTCGCGGACGACCCGTAGGTCGGAGATCGAGGTGTCGGGCACCGAGGCCAGGCATTCCCGCGTCACATCGTCGACGATGTTGAGCACGCGGAAGCGCCGTCCGCCCTCCATCTGGTCGTGCACGAAATCCAGCGACCAGCGGGCATTGGAAACTGCCTCTACCAGGATCGGCGCCCGACTGCCGACGGCCTTGCGCCGGTTCCGCCGTTTGCGCACGGCCAAGCCTTCCTCGCGGTAGAGCCGGTAGATGCGAGTGATGCCCGACGGCTCGCCGTCCCGCCGCAGCAGGATGAACAGCCGTCGATAGCCGAAACGGCGCCGCTGCTGGGCGAGGCCGCGCAGCCGCTCGCGCAGATCTGTGTCGTCTGGACGAACCGACCGGTAGCGGATCGTGGTGCGGTCCACCGCGATGACTGCGCAGGCCCGACGCTCGCTCATCTCGAACAGGCTCCGCAGATGGGCGACAGCTTAGGATGCCACCCGTTTCGACCTTGGGATAGCGTGCGACCTCGGCGGCGATGGCTCCATCGACCTCGGCACCGATCCGAATTGCCCATGGCTTGCCGTCCTCAGCCCTGACGATCTTGAACGGTGGCACCTGGATATTGCGCCATCTGACTTGGAAGCCTTCGCGGAGGCCCAGAAGCAAGCGCCCACCGTCAATTGGCAGGCCGTTGCGCCGGAAGTCGGCGGTCGCCAACGTCATAGAAGAGGCAAACAGTGAAACCACGGCATCGGGCAGCGCCATGGTCTGGGAGCCACAGCCTTGGCCGATGTCCCAGCGTTGGTGAGCCGGACGCTCAGGGAACAGAGCGTCCTTCAGGCGGGCGTTATGGCGCACCATTTCGTAGGTCGCCCCCACCAGGTCGCCGATGGAGGGGTTAACCGGTTGCTTGATGGTGGCTTTGAAGGAACTCTCACGGCCAAAAAGTGGGCCGCTCTGGGAACGTGCTCGGTCGATACCGCGCAGCGGGACATCAACGACCTGCTGCAGCGTGAGATGCTGGTGAAAGGTTCCGGCGGAAGCAAAAACACTTGCTATTGGCCCATGAGCTACCAACCGGAGGCAGCAATGTTGGAGACGGAACATGAGACACAGGTCAGGAATGAAGGTCGCCGATCCCGGTCAGGAGGATCGTTCCCTCTCCAGGCAGGCTGACCCGAAGCTCCAGGGTGCCGCCTGCTGCTTCGACGAAGCGGCGCAGCGTGGACAGGTAGAGATCGGCTTGTCGTTCAATCTTGTGCACGGAAGGTTGCTTGATGCCGAGGCCATCGGCGATCTGTTCCTGGCTGCGCTCGGCCAAGACACGGAGCGCCCGCAGACCTTCCACCTCGTGCAACAACTCTTCCGCCTTGGCCTTGACGGCCTGGCGGCGCTCCGCCGGCAGACCGGCCATCACTTCGTCAAGGGTCCGTCCCATGTCACTTCTCCTTCTTGCGCAAGGTGACCTGCCTGATGTGCCCCCCGGACTTTGGATCGCCGGAGGCTAGAGTTTCCGGCGTTCTATCACGGTGGTTGGGTTTGCGCCCGTTCCAGGCGTAATAGCCGTGGGGCTCACACCGAACAGGGCACATGTCCGGGCCAAGCACAAATCGGCCTTCTTCGCTGCGTCGATGTGCCGAAAGATCATCGACTAGTCTCCTTGGCGAAGAAGGCCGCAGTTTTTTTAGCAATTCCCCCTCGGCCCGCAGAATCTCGTTTTCCTTGTGCAGCCGAGCTAGTTCCTTGGCAGTGTCTTCGTGCGGACCCGACAGCAAATCTGCATCACGTGCTTGGCAAGCCACTTGCCCAACGTCGAACGCCCGATCCCAAGAGCGTCCGCCACCTGCTCGATGGTCCGGCCGCGGGTTTGCACCAGACGCACTGCCTCGCGCTTGAAATCCTCGGTGAATTTCCTCATCCCGAAACCTGTCATCTGACTGTCCTTCGTGCAAGGTGAGCATGCACGCTCTCCACTCTTTCCGGGCAAATCAAGATGACTATAAGTAACATTGGTTGGGCGCAAATCCCATCGTTCGGTGGAATCTCATGCTGACAAATTGCTTGCCCCCCAAGGGGCCTTGCCCCTCTCGGCCCCCCTGGGGCCGTTCACCCCGCGCACTCACCCAGGTTCACCTCAGATCCACGAAAGGCCCTTTATGCCCCAAGCCTGCTCATGGGCAAGGGGCGCTACGCTCAAGCCCTTGCCCACTGCGCGGGCCCGGGGCAAGCGGTCCTTGCGCGGCTCCGAGGTTCACAAAGATGTTTGCGATACAGATTCGGAAGGGGTAGAATCACAGGTAGATATGAACACGGTTCGGGTTAATTCTGTGGATGGAATACAAATGGTGACGGGGGGATTAGGCTTCGATGTGAAAATTTTGCGGAAAATCATTTCCCTTAGGAAAATGGAAGACCAAGAGCGAGAGGAAGTTGATCAGCTGCTTGAGCTTTATAAGGCTGCTCTTGGCATGGTCTGATCATTTCAGGCGTTAATTTGATGTGTGGATCTGACAGGCGGCCCCATTGTGGGCCGCCTGATTTTATTCATAGGGGGGGCAATTTCGAGCGGGCTGCCGATCGGTTGCTTGATCTGTGTCGGGTTGCCCAGGACATGGCGCGGGATTATTCCGCGCCTTTTTGGCTCTGCCTTTCGACGGGCAGGCTGAAGCAGAAGGTCGCCCCCTGATCGGGACCGTCGCTTCGGCCCCAGATGGCGCCGCCATGGGCAGTGATGATGGAACGGCATAGCGCCAGCCCGACGCCGGAGCCGTCAATGCCGCTGTTGGGGTGCAGGCGCTGAAATATCTGGAACAGCCGTTCACTCTCGCTCGGATCGAAGCCGCGGCCGTTGTCGACGATGCAGATGTTCCAAAAGCCGCCGTCGCGTGTGGCGCTGACGGTGACCTGTGGCGGCCGATCGGGGGAACGGTATTTCAGTGCGTTGCCCATCAGGTTTTGCAGCACGCGCATGATTTGGCCGGAATCGGCGGCGACGGTGGGCATCGGGCCGATGTCAATTTGAGCTTGGCTGTCTTGGATGCTGGCCACCAAGTTGGCGCGGGCGTCGGCGGCGACAGCGTTCAGGTCGGAGGTTTGAAAGTCCCAAGTCTGACGCCGGACCCGCGAATATTCAAGCAGATCGGAAATCATCCGCGACATCCGCTTGGCGCCATCGACGGCAAAGCCGATGAAGTCGCGCCCTTCCTGATCCAGTTTTTCGCCATAGCGGCGATCGACCAGCGCCAGATAGCTGGCCACCATGCGCAAAGGCTCTTGCAGATCATGGGAGATGGCATAGGAAAAGCGCTGGTGCTCGGCGTTGGAACGGGCCAGTTCCTGTTCCAGATACTTGCGTTCGCTGATATCCATGACGCTGACCAAAACCATGGCCTCGCCTTGCAGATGGCCGAAAGCAGCAGAGAGTAAGGCGGTGAAGCGCTGGCCATCGGCCCGCTTCAGCACCGTTTCCATATTACGGATGCAGCCGTCCTTGGCCAGGGCTTCAACCATGCGGGTGCGGTCAAGCGGGTTTTCCCAGAAATTGGGCGCAATCTTACCCTTGGCGTCGGCTTGCGGAACCTGGAAGGCTTCCGCCGCCTGGGTGTTGATATAGACCACCACGCTGTCGGAACGCCGTGTCACCACCAGCGGCAATGGCGAGATATCGGCGATCAGGCGGAAGCGTTCTTCGCTTTCCTGCAAGGCCGCCAGGGAATGCTGCAATTGGGCGGTCTGACTTTCCACCTCACGCGATAAGGTGTCGATATGCTCACGCTCGGTGGCCCGCAGTTTTTCCGAGGCGCTCAGGTGCTTGCGTTCCGCCCGAACCATCCCCCAAGCCAGCAGAAAGATGCCTAAGGTCAAGGCAAGCTGAATGCCGCCATGGATCTGCGCTTCGCGCCACCACTGGCGCAACAGGCGTTCATGGCTGATGCCGACGTTGACGACCAGGGAATAACCAGGAACCTGGGTAAAGCCGACGGTGCGCGTCTTCTCGTCGGCCGTACTGACGATTTCGGCGACACTGCCGCTTTCCCCCAATTCGCTATAGGCCTGAAACACCGACGAACCGGTGATGGGACGGCCGATGCTTTGCGGCACATAGGGGTGACGGGCAAAGAGGACGCCCTCGGTCGAAAAAATGCCGGCGGCGTCGCCGTCACCAGGGGTCCCGGCTCGCAAGGGGGCGGCGAGCAATTCCGGGTCGATGGCCATTCCAGCCATGCCGAGAAAGCGTCCGTCAGGGCTGATCACCGGGCGCGAGGCGAACCAGGCCATGCTTTCGGTCAAATAATCGATGGCCGGTGGCGACACCGCCATGCGGTCTTCGCTCCAATGACGCCGCTGAAACTGATAATGCAAACGATCGGAAACATCCACCGACAGGATCTGCGGCGGTATTTCCGCTTGGCGGCGCACGACTTGGCGTAAAATGCCATCGCCATCGATGAAGGACAGCGCCTGGATTTCGTTGGCGGTGGCCAGTTTCGGCCGCAAGGGTTCTAAAATTCCGGGGGGAACGGGGCCTTGCGAGGGGATACGACTGACCGCTTCTTGCAGTAATCGGTCAAGCAATTGCATGCTGGCCAGAACCCGTTGGGCTGCGGCATTGGACAGGGCGAGCGCCAGTTCGCGACCGGAATCAAGGTGGCGTTGGCGCGAATAAGCCAGTTGCGCCGCCGACATGACAGAGGTGGTCAATGCCAAAAGAGCGGCAGCGCCCCAGATGCGAAGACTACGCCGACGAAAATCCATGAGCTTGGACTGCCATCCCCATTCATTACGCCCAGAAGACGTATTGTGGGGGGCCGTTCTAGGCGTGGCAAGCGCGCAATCTAAAGGTTGACGGATCAATGCTTATGGGTGTGTGCATATCTCGCCGTTGTCGGCCAGGGCTATTCGCGACGGCGTTCAATTTCGATGCCGACCGAGGCGGCTTCGGCGTAGACGTCGAGCTTTTCCGCCCGGATGCGGACCGAGCGGACGCGTGGATCGACCAGGCACAGGGCGGCGATGTTTTCCGCCAAGGTTTCCACCAGATTGATGTGACCTTCCGCCAGCATACGCTTGATGCCCTCGATGACGTCTTCGTATGACACCACATTGGCGATATCGTCGGACAGAGGACCGGCTTGTTCCAGAACCGCCATCTCGACATTGATGCGGACACGTTGCGGCGCCAGAAGTTCGTGGGCATGAATGCCAATCAGGCATTTCAGCACCAGATCGCGAACCAGGATGCGGTAGATTCTGGCGTCGCCGGACTGTGCGAACATGACGTATCCTCTTTCAGATCAGGGCGTTGTCGACCACGATCACCTGATCGTCGTCATCGGCGGGCAGGGCCGCCAGCAATTGGGCGATGGTCAGCCCGGCCACCGGGTGAATAACGTCCGCCGCCAAATCCGCCAGCGGTGCCAGGGCGAAGCGGCGTTCGGTCAGGCGCGGGTGGGGGATGCTCAGCTGCGGCAGATCGACGATATTGTCGCCGTGCAGCAAGATATCCAGGTCGATCAGCCGCGGGCCGTAACGGCGCGACGCCACCCGTCCTAATTCATCTTCCAGGACTTTCAACCGACCCAGCAGAGCCTGGGGCGCAAGGGCGGTTTCCAGGCAGGCCGCCATGTTGAGGAAGGCTGGTTGGTCGGTGACGTAAAGCGGCGCGGTTTCATAAACCCGCGAGAGCCGGGCGACCTGTCCCAATTGGGACAGGGCGGCGAGGGCGGTGCGTAAATTGGCGGCACGGTCGCCCAGATTGGTGCCCAATCCCAGATAAACGCTTGCCATTGCTCCTGCCCTTGGCCTTGGAAGGGCGCAACAATCCTCCGAAACGGCGGTTAAGGCAAGCGGTGTGTGCGTGGGGTCAGTTGGAAGCCAGATCCAACGGCGCCGCCCAGCCCGAAGACATGGCGATGCGAACCGCCTGCGCCCGGTTGGCGGCGCCAATCTTGCGGTAAACGTTGCGCAGATGCACCTTGATGGTGATTTCCTGCAATTCCAGAACGATGGCGATTTCCTTGTTGGTGCGGCCTTCCACCAGCAGCGCCAGGATTTCCGATTCGCGTCGCGACAATTTGTCGAAAGGGGCGGGGATTTCGCCGGTGCGGGTCGGGGTCGGCTGGCGCGGCATCATCGGCGCCTGCACCGGATCTTCGAAGAAAGTGGAGGAGGGCAGGTACTTTTCCCCCGACAGCACCAAGCGCAACGCGTTGACCATGGCGGCGCCGCTGACGGTTTTGGGAATGAACCCGGCGGCTCCGGCCTGGACGGCGGCGACCACGTGGTCACGGGTGGAAAATCCGGAAACGATGACCACCGGCACGTCCGGGCATTGCTTGCGCACGCTCTCCAGCCCCTTGAGGCCATCCATGCCCGGCATCATCAGGTCAAGCAAGATCAATCCCAAGGTGGGGGCGTTGCTTGCGGCGGCCAGAGCCTCGGACAGGTTCGAGGCGTCCAGAATTTCCGCCGAAGAATCGAGTTCGTGCAAAAAGGGCTTCAGCCCGTCACGCACAAGTTTGTGGTCATCTGCGACCAATATCTGCATATCACGCTCCTTCGCCCCGACCGACGGACCGGATTGATAGTACGAAAGCATAGAGGGACAAATCGCCATGAACAATGGCAACCATCACGATGGGGTAAATTCTTCATCACCGGGGGGTAACAAGAAGGTGGCGATGATCTCGCCCAGCTTGCCCAGGGCCACCGGCTTCTTCAAAACGGCGCAGCGGTCGTCTTGCAGATTTTCCGCCAGTCTTTCCGTCGCCCCCAGATGGCCGGTGACGATGACGATGGGTTGCAGCGGGTCATATTCGCGCAATTGTTCCACCAATTGTTCGCCGCCGCCCGAAGGCATGCGCAAATCGGTGATGACCACATCGGCGGGGTCGGCCTTGAAACGGGCCAGGGCTTCGGAGCCGCAACCGCACAAGGTGACCCGGTATCCCATTTCGGTCAGATAGCGGCCCAGCGTCTCCACTGCTGTCTTTTCGTCATCGACGACCATGATATGGGCATCAATGGGGCAGAGCTGCGGGCTTGGCGCGACGATCGTTTCCGGCTCGGCCGTATCGTCGGTGGGCAGGGAAATGACGAAGCAGGCGCCTTTGGCGCTGCTTTCCAGCTCCAGTCGCCCGCCCATGGCATTGATGATGCCGAAACTGACCGATAATCCCAATCCGGTGCCGCGACCGGCTTCCTTGGTGGTGAAAAACGGCTCGAAGATGCGGGCGCGGACGGCGGCGGGCACGCCTGGACCATTGTCGGTCACCCGGATGATCAGCCGGTCGGCGGTGCGGCGGCCGGTGACCGTGATTTCGGCCGGCCAACCATTGCCTTCGCGCTCGCGCTTTTCCTTCAGCGCATGATGGGCGTTGGACAGCAGGTTCATCACCACTTGCTCAAGTTGGACGCGCCGTCCGCGGACCGGAATGGCGTTGCCGGGCAGGTGGGTGATCAAGGTGATTTCGTCGGGGCGCAACTGGCCTTCCAGGACAGCCATGGCCGATTTGGTCGCCGCCACGGCATCGAAAACCTGAACCGGAGAATTGTCGCGGCGCGAGAAAATACGGATGTCGTCGATGATCTCGGCCGTGCGTTGCGATTGTTCGGCCACCAACTGGAATTGTTGCGCCTGCCATTCCGGGGTGGCCTTGCCGCGTTCAATGAACAGCAAAGCCCCTTCGGCGGTCAGCCGGATGATGTTCAGCGGCTGTGACAATTCATGCACCAGCCCGGCGGCCATTTCCCCCAAGGTGGCCAGCTTGGCCGTCTGCACCAGCTGTTCTTGCACCTCAAGCCGATCGGAAACGTCGCGGATCACCAACAGGCGGGCCGGTCGACCATGAAAGGTGATGGTGGTGCCGACCACTTCGGCATCAAAGACGCTGCCGTCCAAGCGGATCATCTTGTGTTCGGCCCGGACTTTGCCCGGCGGCGGCTGGGCAAAGCGCTGGACGATGTCCGGTTGTTCTGCTGCGGGGATCAGGGTCAGGATGGAATTGCCGATCAGTTCCGGCAGGCCGGCGCCAAAGACCTGATTTGCCGCCGGATTGGCAAACATCACCTCACCCATGGAATGGACCAAGATGGCGTCCGGAGTCAGTTCGATCAGCGAACGGTAGCGTTCCTCGCTTTCGGCCAATTCGCGCACGGCCCGATCATGTTCGACGCGCATGCGCAGCGTGCCGATGCCATAGCTGAGATTCCGGGCCAAATCCTCCAGCAGGCGGACGATGTCGGCATCGAAGGCATCGGGTTCTCCGGCATAGATGACCAAGGCGCCGATGCGCTCGGCGACCTGAGACAAGGGCAAGGCGATGCACGAGCGGAAACCGTGCTTCTTGATCACATCGCGCCAGGGGGCGAAGCGGGAATCGGTTTGGGTGTCGGCGGTGATCTGGGTGAGGCCGGTGCGGATAGCGCTGCCGATCGGGCCTTGACCCAAGCAATCTTCCCCCCAAGAGACCTTGATCTCGTCAAGATAGCTGGCCCCCCTGCCAGACACCGCCACCGGCAGGATTGACCGATCGTCGTCGGATTGGGCATAGCCAACCCAGGCGAGCTTGAAACCGGCCACCTCGACGGCAATGCGACAGATGTGTTCCAACAAGGTGGTTTCGTCGGTCGCTCTGAGCAATGCCTCGGTCGAGCGGGTCAGGGTGGTGACGGCGCGGTCGATCTGGCGCAATTGATCGGCGACGGAATGAGCGATCATTGAGGCGGAGGGCCTTTCCCTGTCGGCAGGTTGGAGTTACATGCTAGCCTGAGGCGTGACGGGGCGATAGGGTTTCCTAGGATTAAGCCCCAGGCAAAAAGGGTGTGGCATGCGGATCGGGTCCTACTTCGTCGGATTAGTCTTGAATGTGGTGATGGTCCTGCCAAGCATGGCGGCGGAACGGGCCATGGACCTGCTGGACCCGGCGGTTTCATTCACGGCCGACTTTCAGGTCAGTGGCGATAAGGGGAATTATCACGGCACGGTGTGGCATGCGCCGGGACGGGAACGCCGTGATTTCGGCACCAAGGACGGTGGCCAGGCTGTCATCTTGCGCCGCGATAGCGACAGCGCCTATTTGCTCAAGCCCAGCGGTCATTGGTATGTGGGACTGGGCTTTGCCGCCGTCGCCACTCTGGCCGGTGGTCTGGATAGCTTGACCGTCGAGCGCAGCCGGGTCGGCACCGACACCGTCGCCGGTCTCAAGGCGACACGCTTCAAGGTCAGCGGCTCTGGCCCCAAGGGCAGCCGTTTCGACGGCCATGCCTGGTTCTCGGCCGAAGGGATTATGTTGAAGGCGGCCGGTACCCTCAGCAGCGGCGACGGCCGCAGGTCCGAGGTGGAGACGACATTGTCAAATGTCAGGATCGGCCGGGTCGAGGAACGGATGTTTGAATTGCCGGCCGGTTGGTTCGGCATGGACCTGCGCTCGGTGCCGCCGGAACGGCTTGCGCTGGCGCTTGAATCGCTGCGTCCCTTGCTCGAAGGCCGCGGCGCTCACCAATAGCGAATGCGGCCGGTATCGACGTGGACGAATTTTGAGTTCAGGTAGGTGCCGACGCCGCCGCCGCGAAGCGACTTGGCCGCCCGGCCAACGGTGCGGATGGTAGTGCCGGGAATGCGGATATCCACCGCCTTGCCGCTCATGTGCAGGCTGCCTTGGGCGACGCCATCGGTGGCGGCGGCCAGCAGGGCGTTGGTGGCGGGCGAGCGATAGCCGGAAATGATATGGATGGCCCCCTTCGAGCCGAGGCGGCGATGGGTGGCGGCGATCAGGTCCAAAAGGCGCGGATCCATGGGATGGTCATCGTCGGAACGGTGGTCGCGCAGCAAGTGGCTGACTTGGGCCAACGATTTGGCGATGTAACGGCCATCGGCCCAATAGACCGTCTTCAGCCATTCACCGGTATGGATATTGTAAAGATTGAGGGCGCGTTCCGGCATGGCGCGAACCGCCGCCTCGAGGGGCGAGGTCAAGGTCATCGTCGCGGCGGCACCGATGCCGGCGCCAAGAAAGAGGCGGCGCGACAAGGTGCGGTCGCCAGTGTGATCCTGGTTCATACGGTATTCCCCTGATGACGGGGAGAGTCATACCATCGCCGGGGGGGATGGAGTCAACCCGCAATGAAAGGCGTAACGCACAGCTATCTTTTGGCGGGTTCTTGGCTGACTTGGGGCTGTTGCGGGTGCTGTCGCCGCTTCAGCGCGGTCTTGAGCCGGGCATCGTGACCGTAGAGATCCTCGCGGAAATGCACGGTGCCATCCTCGTCGGCCCAGGCGGTCATGTACATCAGATAGACGGTCAGCGGCTTATCCAGCTTGAGGGTGCGGGTGGTGTCGTCCTTGACCCATTCCTCCAGCTTGTCGCTCTGCGTCGGCACCAGCATCTTGGCCAACTCGACCGGGCGTTCCAGCCGCACGCAGCCATGGGACAGGGCGCGGAAGATATGGCCGAAATACTGGCGCTTGGGGGTGTCATGCAGATAGATGTCGTCGCCATTGTCCAAGTTGAACTTGACCTGTCCCAACGCATTGTCGGCGCCGGGTTTTTGGCGCAGGCGATAGGGGAATTTGGAATAGCGCGACCAGTCGATGCCCAGTCCTTGCGCCTTTTCGAAATCCGTATCGAAGGCGTCAAGGATGCGCATGTTGTTGCTGGCCAGATAGCTGGGATCCTTGCGCAGTTTGGGCAGGATTTCCCTGGTCGCGATCGAGGGCGGGACCGTCCAGGTCGGGTTGATGACCACCGAGGTCATGGTCGTGGCCATGGTCGGCGTCTGGTGTGAGACATCGCCAACCACCACCCGCATGGCCATGTCGATATGGCCGTCGCGCACCAGCTCGAAATGGGCGGCAGGCAGGTTGACGGCGATATGGGTGCCGTCCAGCCGTCGCGGCATCCAGCGCCAGCGTTCCAGATTGGCGGCAACCTGGCGCAGCCGTTCCTCGGCGCTGACGTTGAGCGCGGCCAGCGTCTGCTTGCCGATGGCGCCATCGGGGTCGATGCCGTGGCGGGCTTGGAAGCGTTTGATCGCTTCGACCAGCGGCGCGTCCAGGGTCTTGCCCTGAGCCTGATTGGCAGCCAGCTCGCCGGTCATCATCAGGCGCTTACGCACAGCCGGCAGGCGGGCATCTTCCATTCCCGGCTTGATCGAGGCGCCGTCGGCGATGGCGGTCCAACCGCCGGCTTCGGTCAGTTTTTCGTAAAGGGACAGCGCCACTTTCAGCCGGTGATAGCCGGCATAGGCAGGCTGTACCGGAATCAGGGTGGCGAACAGGTCGCGGCCGGCGGCCAGGTCGCGCAGCACGGTGGCACTGTCGATCTTGGCGCGGATTTCCGTTCCCATGCCGCCCACTTGCCGCGACGGCGTAACCCGGCCGATGGACAGGTCGCGGGCAAAACGGGCCAGGGTTTCCGAAATCAGCAGGTCGCGGTCGTCGGCGCCGGCGGCTTCGGGAACCGTATAGGATTGCGCCCGCAATCCCTCGGTCGGGGCGATGGCGCGAATCTGATCAAGCAGATGCTCGCCCCGTTGTCTGGAATTGCCATCCCATGCCGGCTTGAAGGCGCGTTCACTATAGAACTCGCGGATCAAGTCGGCTTCCAGCGGATGCTCGCCGATCTGGATGACGGCGCTGTCTTCGGCCAGCCGCGAGGCGATGGATGTCGCCCAGGCGGCCGGACAGAACGGCACGGGCAACAAAACCAGAGCCGCGACGACATAGAGCGGACGAACAAAGGACACGGTTTTCTACCTGGACAGGATTCTATCTGGCATTGGATATCATCCCTGTAGCCGGGGAAGTCAACTTTTGTCGCGACACCATGGTGATGGTGCCGCGACACTGCGTCCGTTGTGCAACACTATTGATTGGGGGGTCAGCCTTGCAGCCAGGGCAGGGCTTGCGCCTTCCAGCCGGCTTGATCGCCGCGATGGCGGCTATCGTCCAGCGGCCCCTCGAAGCCGTCGCTGATATTCCAGCATTGGCTATAGCCCAGGCTGGTCATCAGTTCGGCGGCGGCCTTGGAGCGGACCCCCGAACGGCACAAGAACAGTAACGGCGTGTCCTTGTCGATGCCCTGAGCGGCCAGTTGTTGGGCGAAAGCCTCGTTGCGGGCCATGGTCGGGAACACCTGCCAGGACACCAAAACAGGCTGTTTTTCCAGCGCCGACAGGTCGGGCAGGCCGACATATTGCCATTCAGCCTGGGTGCGAACATCGATCAAGCGAGCCTCGGGATCGGATTGCAGTTTATCCCAGGTATCGCGGGGCGAGATATCGCCGGCATAAGAGCTCATGGCTTTCCTTTCTACATATAGTCTAGTGGTAAATGGGATTAATATACACAAAAAACTGTTGTTTTGTAGATTGTGTCGTGATATTTCGTAAATCACAGTATGACATACACCTTCAAGGGTGTGAATAAGAAAGGGTGCCTGCAATGTTGGATGCCATCCACGTCGATCCGGTTTTGGCCGAGCCTTTGGTGCGCGACAGCGACCTGGCGGAGTATCGTCGCGGCTTGGAGCGCCACCGGCTGGGCGAATGGGACGGCGAACGCTTTACCGCTTTCCGTTTGCGCTTTGGCGTCTATGGGCAAAAGCAGCCGGGGGTGCAGATGGTTCGCATCAAGATCCCCGGCGGCCGGCTGTCGCCGTCCTGGCTGCGCACCATCGGCGCCGCCAATCGTCGTTTCGCCCAAGGTGACGCCCATCTGACCACCCGCCAGGATGTGCAGATTTATTCGGTGCCGCTGGACCAAAGCGCTGAATTGCTGGAATTGCTCTACGGCAACGGCATCACCACCCGCGAGGCGTGCGGCAACACCATCCGCAATTTGACCGCTTGCGCCCTGGCCGGCGCCTGCCCGCGTGAGCTGGTCGATGCCGGCAAGGTCGCCGATCAATTGGCGCGGGCGTGGATCCGCCATCCGTTAGTGCAGAACATGCCGCGCAAACTGAAATTCTCGGTGTCTGGCTGCGCCACCGATTGCGGCCATTCCACCATCCACGATCTTGGGCTGATCGCGGTGGAAAAGGACGGGGCCAAGGGCTTTCGCATTGTCGCCGGCGGCGGGCTGGGCTCGTTGCCGCGCCCGGCGGTGGAGGTGCTGCCTTTCGTCGCCGAGACCGATCTGCCGGCGGTGATCGAGGCCTTGGCCCGTCTGCATCAACGTTATTCCGATCGCCGTAACCGCAATGCGTCGCGGGTCAAATTCGTGGTCAAGCGTTTCGGCGAGGAAAAGTTCCGCACTTTGTTCGTTGAGGAATTCGACCGTGTCCGCGCCTTGCCGCAGCGTCCCTGGGTTGGGCTGGAATGGCGCGACGCTTTGGAAGCCCCGGTTTCCCGCGCTCCGGTCGGTTTGATCACCGCCCATGACGGCAGCGTCGCGCTGTCGGTGTTGGTGCCCCTGGGGATCTTGTCGTCGGATCAGTTGGACCGTTTGGCGGAGATCGCCGAACAGGCCGGCGTTTCCGATCTGCGGGCAACGCGGGAGCAAAATCTGGTGTTCCTGGGCGTCGCCGCCGATAAGGTGGATGCTCTGGTTGCCGGCGTGCGCGCCATCGGCTTGCAGGTTCCTGCTTCGGCCGAGGACGCGCCCAGCGTGATTTCCTGCCCCGGCACCACCACCTGCCGCATCGGCATCACCAATTCGCAGAATTTCGCCCGTCAGGCTTTTGCCTCGGCCCAATTGGACCCGTTGGCCAAGGGGATCAGCGTCCATGTTTCCGGGTGCCAGAATTCCTGCGGCCTGCATCATATCGCCGATTTCGGTCTGCACGGCGCTGCCAAAAAGGTCGATGGCCGCTCGGCTCCGCATTACCAACTCCATATCGGCGGCGAGGCCAATAGCGGTGCGATCGGCCTGTCGGGTCCGACCATTCCGGCCAAGTTGGCCGATCAGGCCCTGAGCTTGCTGCGCCAAGCCCTGGCCGCCGGCCGCCAGCCCGGCGAAAGCGTGCGCGGTTGGGCCGAACGTCTGGGCAAGGACGGTATCGAGGCGATCCTGGCGCCGCTGGACATGGCGCAGGCCGATGGGCTGTTCGTCGATTGGGGCGATGCGGTGGATTTTCCCGGCGCGCCGCAGGCAAAGGGCGAGTGCGCCGCTCCCTTCGCCATGGATCTGTGCTACGCTGATCTGGCCGACGATGCGCTGATCGCCGCCGATCGCAACCTGATCGTCGGCCAGTCCGAGCAAGCCCGCGCCGAAGCCAGCCAAGCCTTAGTCTTTGCCTTGCGGCGGCTGCTGCATGCCCGTGGCGTTACCAGCGAAGACGGTGTGGCGTTGGAAGCCGTCGAGTCGCAGGTGGCTCAAACTTGGGGGGATGTTGCCGCGGTGGTGGAAGCCTTGGTGGCGGTGCGGGTGGCGGGTGGACAAACCGCCGACCTTTATCGCGAAGCGGTGGCCTATCTTCTCGACACCGTGACCGAGGCGGTCACTGCGCCGCCGCCGCCGGTGGTGGCCGAAATCGGCGACATCACTGCCCTGTTGGGAGCCGCGCAATGAACTCCGTCGATTACAGCGCCACCTATGGGCATCTGTCGGGAGCTGAACTTATCACGGTCATGACCCGCCAGGTGTTTCCCGGCCGCATCGCCGTGACCTCGTCGTTCGGAGCCGAATCGGCGGTATTGCTGGATCTGGTGGCCCAGGTCGATCCCTCGGTGCCGGTGATCTTCCTTGACACCGGTGAATTATTCGACGAGACGCTGGAATATCGCTATCGGCTGGAGCGCCAGTTGGGCCTGACCGATGTGCGAGTGGTTCGTCCGGCCTCCGAGGATTTAGCCGAAGCCGAGGATTTGTGGCGCACCGATCACGACCGTTGTTGCCACCTGCGCAAGGTGCTGCCGCTGGCGCGGGCGGTGGAAGGCTTCGACGCCCTGATCGACGGCCGCAAGCAGGCCCACGGTTTCGAGCGCGAAGCCTTATCGACGGTCGCGTTTGCCGGCGGCGTGGTCAAGGTCAGCCCATTGGCCAATTGGGACGAGGACGCGGTGCGCAAGACCTTTGTCGCCCGTCGGCTGCCCAGCCATCCATTGGTGGAGCAGGGCTATCGCTCCATCGGCTGCTGGCCGTGCACGCGGCCGACCAAGCCGGGCGAATCCGCCCGTGCCGGGCGTTGGGCCGGCAGCGCCAAGACTGAATGCGGAATCCATACCTCTCTTGTCCTTGGCCGCGATGGCGCCGGGATCTGACGGAAAGAAGATGATGAACGACCTCGATCAACTGGAAGCGCAATCCATCTACATCCTGCGCGAAGCCTTCAACCGCCTGGACAAGATCGCCATGCTGTGGTCCATCGGCAAGGACAGCAACGTCATGCTGTGGCTGGCCCGCAAGGCGTTTTTCGGTCATGTGCCGTTTCCGGTGCTGCATGTGGATACCAGCTACAAGATTCCCGAAATGATCGAGTTCCGCGATCGCGTCGCCACGGAATGGAATCTGCCGCTGATCATCGGTCAGAACAAGGCCGCCCTGGCGGCGGGCATGAGCCCCGAGCAAGGCCGCGTCACCTGCTGTTCGGCCTTGAAGACCGAAGGCTTGAAGGCGTTGTTGGCCGAGCACGGCTATACCGGCGTCATCGCCGGCATCCGCCGCGACGAGGAAGGGACTCGGGCCAAGGAACGGGTGTTTTCTCCCCGCAACGACACCAACGAATGGGACGTGCGCGACCAGCCGCCGGAATTCTGGGACCAGTTCAAGACCGATTTCGCCCCCGGCACCCATCTGCGCATCCATCCGCTGCTGGCCTGGACCGAATTGGACGTGTGGCGTTACATCGCCCGCGAAGGCATCCCGGTGGTCGATCTGTACTTCGCCAAGAATGGCCGGCGCTATCGCAGCTTGGGCTGCGCCCCGTGCACCGGTTCCATCGCCTCGACCGCGTCCACTGTGGACGAGATCGTCGAGGAACTGGAGACCACCAAGACGTCCGAACGCGCCGGCCGCGCCCAGGACCGTGAATCCGAAGATGCCTTCGAGCGGCTGCGCGCCGCCGGCTACATGTAAGCAAGGGACGCCCTGATCATGTCCAACACTTCCCCGCTGAAAATCGTTGTCGTCGGTCACGTCGATCACGGCAAATCCACCCTGGTCGGCCGCGTGCTGCACGAAACCGGCGCGCTTCCCGAAGGCAAGGTCGAATACCTGAAAGAAGTTTGCGACAAGCGCGGCATGCCGTTCGAATGGGCATTCGTCATGGACGCGCTTCAGGCCGAACGCGATCAAGGCATCACCATCGACACCTCGCAATTGCGCTTCCACACCGGCAACCGGCCGGTGCTGATCATCGACGCCCCCGGTCACAAGGAATTCCTGAAGAACATGATCACCGGCGCCGCCTCGGCCGAGGCGGCATTGTTGGTCATCGACGCCGACGAAGGGGTGCAGGAACAATCGCGCCGCCATGGCTATCTGCTGCATCTTCTGGGCCTGACCCAGATCGCGGTGGCCGTCAACAAGATGGATCTGGTCGAGTGGTCGGAAAGCCGTTTCCACGAAGTCGAAGCCGAAATCCGCGCCTATCTGGGCGGCATCGGCGTGATCCCGACCCATGTGGTGCCGGTGTCGGCCCGTGGCGGCGATAATATCGCCACCGCCTCGACAAAGTCGCCCTGGTATCAGGGGCCATCGGTGATCGGCGCGCTTGATGGTTTTTCCGCCGCCGCCTCGGTCACCGATCTGGGCCTGCGTCTGCCGGTGCAAGATGTCTATAAATTCGATCATCGCCGCATCATCGCCGGCCGCATCGAAAGCGGCCGGATCAAGGTCGGCGACCGATTGGTGTTCTCGCCCTCGGGCAAATCGGCGCGCATCGCCTCGATCGAAGGTTGGGCGGGCAGCGACATCAGCGTGGTGACCGCCCATGCCGGCCAGTCGGTGGGCGTCACCCTGGACGAGCCGATTTTCGTCGAACGCGGCCAAGTCGCCCATCTGGCCGAAGGCGCCCCCGCCTTGGCCCATGAAATCCGCGCCCGCGTATTCTGGTTGGGCCGCGATCCGCTGGCTTTGGGTGACCGCTTAAAGTTAAAGCTGGCCACCGCTGAATATCATGTCGAGGTCGCCGCCATCGAGCGGGTCATCGACGTCGAGGATTTGGGCAGCCATCAAGGCGCCCAGGTCGGCCGCAATGCCGTGGCCGAAGTGGTGCTGCGCTCACGTGGGGCGATGGCTTTCGACAGCTTTGGCGACAATGCCCGGCTGGGTCGTTTCGTTCTGGTTCATGGTTATGACATTGTCGGCGGCGGTATCATCGCCCAGGCGCTGGACAACCGGAACATCTTCCAGGTTGACCATCAGGTGACCACCGAATCCCGTGCCCGTGCCAATGGCCACAAGGGCGGGGTGCTGTGGCTGACCGGTCTGTCGGGGGCCGGCAAGTCGACCATTGCCATGGAACTGGAAAAGCGTCTGTTCCAAAAGGGCTGGCAGATCAATGTGCTGGACGGCGACAATGTCCGTCACGGGTTGTGCTCGGATCTGGGCTTCTCGCACGAAGACCGTACCGAGAATATCCGCCGGGTGGGCGAGGCGGCGCATCTGTTCGCCCGCGCCGGGATGCTGGTGATCACGGCATTCATCAGCCCCTATCGCGCCGATCGCGACCGGGTGCGGTCCATTGATCCCCAGGCGTTTCACGAAATCCACATCGCCACCGATCTGGAAGAATGCGAACGCCGCGATCCCAAGGGGCTGTACCGCAAGGCACGCAAGGGCGAGATCGCCGATTTCACCGGCATTTCCGCCCCCTACGAGGCTCCGGAAAATCCAGAATTGGCGCTTAATACCGACGGCAAATCGGTAGAGGAAACGGTGTCGGAACTGGTCGCCTATGTGGAAGCCGAATTCGGCCGCAATGCGGTTGAATCCCGCAGCGCTTAATCAATAAGGATGAGGTCTGGGTTAAAGTATTGGGGCGAAGCATACCTTCGCCCCCCTTGTTCTTATCCTCTTGCGACCTCACACTGATTGAAAGGTAATACCAATAAAAATTGCGGGGAGATGGCGTGGGGACAAACCGGCTCCGGATTAAATCGACAATCATGGTCGGGCCATTCCGCCGCCGCGCGGTCGTCTCGCGGCTGCGCTCGCGCATCAGCGAATTGGAACTGGCGCAAAAGGAAGCCAATTCCGCCCGCGATGCCCTGATGGCCACCACCAAGGCGTTGCGCGAAAGCGAGGAGCGTTACGCCCTTGCCATGCGCGGCCCCAATGAAGGGTTGTGGGATTGGAACCCGATCAGCAAGGAATTGTACCTGTCGGCCCGACTGCTGGCGATCTTGGGTTTTTCCGGCGAAACCGTGCGCACCAATTCGCATGAATGGCTGAAGATGGTGCATCCCGATGACCGCGGTTATTACCAAGAGACCTTGATCCGTTACCTCAAGGGCGGCAGCGATTACTTTGAAAGCGAATACCGGGTGCGGGACCGCAATGGCGAGTACCGCTGGATTTTATCGCGCGGATTGGCGGTGCGCGATGAGCAAGGCATCGCCACCCGCATGGTCGGATCGTTGGGGGACATCACTGACCGCAAACGGCGCGAAGCGATCTTGCGCGCCAGCGAATCCCGTTTCCGCTCGCTGGTCGAGGTCGCCGCCAGCATCATCGTCGTCGTCGGCGGTGATGGCCGGGTGCAGGAATTCAACCGCGAGGCCGAGCGCATGTTCGGCCTGACCGCCGCTGTCGCCATCGGCAAGTTGTGGGGGGAGATCTTGGGGCGCGATCATGTGGGCGCCGATGGGGGGGTGTTCGACCAATGGCTTGCCCATGTGCGCGAAGGACAGGAAATCCGCGACCACGAAACCGTTTTGGGGCAATACATCATTTCGTGGAACCTGGCGCCGCTGGATAGCGACGATGACGGCGTCGTCATCGTCGGCCAGGACATCACCGACCGCCGACGGGCGGAAACGGCGTTGCGTCAGGCCAACGACCTGCTGGAATATCGCGTTGCCGCCCGCACCGAGGAAGCCGAATCGGCGCGGCGGCAGGCCGAGGCCGCCAATCACTACAAAAGCGAGTTCCTGGCCAATATGAGCCACGAATTGCGCACCCCCCTTAACGCCATCATCGGCTTTTCCGACGCCATGCGGTTGGAAGTGATGGGGAAGATGGAAAATCCGCTTTATAAGGAATACGTCCAAGCCATCTGGGAATCCGGCACTCATTTATTGTCCATCATCAACGAGGTGTTGGACCTGTCCAAGGTCGAGGCCGGTCATTTCGACCTGACGCCCGAATGGTTGCCGCTGGTGCCGCTGGCCGAACAGGTGATCCGGTTGATGGCGGAAAAAGCCATGCGCCATCGTCTGGATCTGCGCTTGCACACGGAATGCGACCCCGGCCAGGCCTTGGTTGACCCCTTGCGCTTCAAGCAGGTGCTTTTCAATCTGTTGGCCAATTCCGTCAAGTTCACCCCGGCTGGCGGTCATGTCATCTTGGCCCTGGGCCGAGATGGCCTGGGGGTATGGATCAAGGTCACCGATTCCGGTATCGGCATGCACGCCAAGGATATCGACCGGGTGCTGGAACCTTATGTGCAGGTCGAGTGCGACCTTAGCCGCCAGTTCGCCGGAACCGGTCTGGGATTGCCGCTGGCCAAGCGCTTCATCGAATTGCATGGCGGCACCCTGACCTTGGACAGCCAGCCGGGGCAGGGCACCACGGTGACCATCCGGCTTTCTTCTCCGCCCTTGGATTGCTAGTCTGTGGGCGCAGCAGTCAAGGAGTGTTCCCATGTCCGGTTTTGATTTCGACCTTGTCACCATCGGCGCCGGTTCCGGCGGCGTGCGCGCTTCGCGCATGGCCGCGCGGTTGGGCAAAAGGGTGGCGGTGGCCGAGGAAAGCCGGGTCGGCGGCACCTGCGTCATGCGCGGTTGCGTGCCGAAAAAGCTGCTGGTCATGGGCGCTCATATGGCCGAGGAAATCGAGGACGCCGCCGGCTTTGGCTGGGATATCGGCGATGTTTCGTTCGATTGGGGCCGTCTGGTCAGCGCCAAGAACGCCGAATTGAACCGGTTGGAAGGCGTCTATCACCGCCTTTTGCGCGATTCCGGCGTCACCGTGCTGGAAGGGCGCGGCACCGTCATTGATGCCCATACCATCGCCGCCGGCGGGAAACCTTATTCGGCCGAACACATCCTGATCGCCACCGGCGGCCGGCCATCCTTGCCCAATATCCCCGGCATCGAACATGCCATCACCTCGAACGAGGCGTTGGACCTGCTGCAATTGCCCAAATCCATCGCCATCGTCGGCGGCGGCTATATCGCGGTGGAATTCGCCGGCATCTTCAATGCGCTGGGGGTGGCGGTGACGCAAATCCTGCGCGGCGAGGCGACCTTGCGTGGCTTCGATCAAGATATCCGCGCCGCCTTGGACGAGGCTTTGGTCGCCAAGGGCGTCGATCTGCGTTGCGATACTCGGGTTCTGTCCATTGAAAAGGTCGCCGGCGGTTACGATCTGCGGCTGTCGGGCGACGAATCGTTGCGTGTCGATCTGGTCATGTACGCTACCGGCCGCGCCCCCAATACCGCCGGTCTGGGGCTGGTGGAAGCCGGGGTGCGGCTGGACGCCAACGGCGCCGTGGTGGTGGACGAATATTCGCGCAGCTCGGCGCCATCCATCTATGCCATCGGCGACGTCACCGACCGCATGAACCTGACCCCGGTGGCCATCGCCGAGGCCATGGCCCTGGTCAGCAGCCTCTATCTCGGCGCCCCGCGCACGGTCGATTACGACAACGTCCCCACCGCCGTCTTCTCCATGCCGACCATCTCCACCGTCGGCCTGACCGAGGAACAGGCCCGCGCCAAGCTGGGCTGCGCCATCGACGTCTATGTGTCGCGCTTCAAGCCGATGAAGAACACCCTGTCCGGCCGCGACGAACGTTCGCTGATGAAGATGATCGTCGATCGCGCCACCGACAAGGTCCTGGGCATCCACGTGCTTGGCCCCGACGCCGCCGAAATGGTCCAAGGCTTCGCCGTGGCGCTGAAATGCGGCGCCACCAAGGCCCAAATCGACGCCACCATCGGCATCCACCCGACGGCGGCGGAAGAACTGGTGACCATGCGCGACAAACGCCCCGACCCCAGCCCGGAATGCCAGGAATAAGGAGATGGGCGCGGGAATGGTGTTCCGGCTTATTGCCGGCCGCTCCGCTGAAGGTAGTTCAGTTGTCCGCTTTGCGCCCAAAGGGGGCGTTCTCGGATCTAATCGTGGTGCCCGAATGCGGACATAGCGGCATCCAAAATTGATGCCGGGAGTTTGTTATGGCATCCACTGAATTGCGGCACTGAGATCACCGCTTCAATGAAAAAACAAATATCATGTGAACAATCGGTCAAGCAGCGCCCTTGCGCTGCTTCAGTTCGTCGTTGCATGTATTTATGGCGGCAAGGGAGATGTCTATCAGTTCATCCGCAAGCGTAAGCATTGGCACAGGCGGGCGATCCGGCGGTGAAGCTGGTCGATGGCGGGTGAGGACATGGCAGCGAGAGTCAAGCCGGTCATGTCGACGGCGTCGATCACCGATCGTGGATTGGAATTCCCCAACGCTGGCATGTCGGCTCTTCCAGATCGCTGTCATTGGGGGGAGATGGCAATTGCGCAGCAGCTTGTGCCCCTCGGCGATGCGGGCCAGCAGGTATTTTCCTCCATGGATAGGCCCATGGACTGGGCGACCGTGTTGGCGCGGTCGAAGGCGAGGCCGCTGTCTTTGAAGCTGAGGGGGGGGATTTCCTCACTGACACGGGAAATATGGCCTTTGTCGCAAGCTTTTGCCGACCCGTCACGGGGGATTGGTGGGCTGTGGCAACGGATGCGGATGCAGTCGCAATCCAGCGAGGGTGGATTGGGCAAAAGTCGCAAGCCCCCTGCGCGAGGCGACCCGATACCCGCAGAATTTCACGACTTATGAATCCAGCAGAAAAAAAGAGGCGAGGGAGAAGCTACTGTGACAGCCGCCCGGCGCCGATCAGGCGCCACCCTCGTCCACTACGTCGAACACCTCAAGCGGATCACTTGCGCCTGATCGGACAAGACAGCGTCAGGAGGCGCGGCGCAACCGGACGATAACGTCGATTCCGGCGACTTCCATCCCTTCGGGCGCATCCGGCAAGCCGAGAACCTGGGGCTGGCACCCCGGGATGTCTTCGATGCGGCCGGTGGCTTCGTGGTAGAAATGGTGGTGTTCGGCGGTGTTGGTGCAAAACCAGCTGCGCTCGCCCATGGGAACCCGCTTGACCAGACCGGCGGCGGCGAATTCGTTCAAGGTGTTGTAGACGGTGGCCAGCGACAAGCGCATGCCCTGGGAAAGCGCTTCCTGGTGCAGGCTATCGGGGGTCAGGTGGCGGCTGCCGCCATCCTCGATCAGTCGGCCGATGGTAAGGCGCTGGCGGGTGGGGCGGATTTCGACGCTTCTTAGCGTCGCTTCGTCGATGCGCAGCACGTCTTATTCTCCAAATAACCTTAATTTGAGATGCAGTTTAGGCGCAATCCATGAGCGGAACAACCATCTCCTCGGGTAGAATCGCGGGTATCGTTCATCTCACGCATCCGTTGCAACAATTCAAGGTCTCGGCGCAGGGTCTCGGTGTGATGGGTGCTCCACATGCGGCCAAAGCAGCCGGGGGCGTGACAATCGGCGCACGAATCGGGCCGGCGGTCCAATTCCTCTTGGTGGGCGGCGATCAGATCGGTCAGATGCAGGCGGCGTTCGTCGGCGGCGGCAAGATCGAGGAAGGCCAGTTTCAGCCGGGTCCCCACCTGCCCCAGCGGGGTGGTCGGCCGCTCGATCGGCAAGGCCAGCATCATGGCCAGAATGCCGCTCCCCTGGGGGGTGATGGTGAACAGGTTGTAATTGCCGTCATGGCAAAAGCTGAGATGTCGCGCCCGCGCCATTTCATCCAGGCAATCGCAGACCAGTTGCGCCGACGGCGACCATTGTCCGGCGGCGATGGTGTCGATGCAGGCGCAGATTGCCGCCGCCGTCGTGGCGCCACGGCTGGCGCTGCCCAACGCCGCCAGCCAAATAAAATCACCCGGCCCCATGGGACGGCTGGAGCCGGTGAAGGTAAAGGCAGTGACGCGGGAATGGCTCATGACGGCCTCTCATTATGCAAATGAAAATCATTCGCAAAATAAAGCGCGGGCGGCGCCCCTGTCAACCCGGAATATGGGTAAAAAACAGCACAAATGCTGTGTATTAAACCGTTGCTGTTGCACCGCCCACTGCCGTACCGTCAGTTCAATCATAAATAATACGGTTTCGCGGGGAGCGTCCGATGCCCATCGCCGGACATACGTCATTGAGCACGGGAGTACGCGAGATCGATCGCGGCACCGAGGGCTTGTGCTATGTCATGGGGCGGTTGTTCGAGCCGCTGGTGGAATGTCGCCGCCAGCATGGCCGTTGCGACCGCACCGAATGCACGCGTCTTACCGCCTTGCTGAAATACATGGGGCGGAATTTCGCCCTGCAGGAACAGCTCATGGTCGAAGCCGGCTATCCGCATGAAGATCATCATCGGCGGGATCATTGGCGCATCATCGAGCAATTGCGCCATATGCGCGCCGCCAATGTCTGTGCCGATATCGATCGCGTGGTGGTGTCCGAAGTGGTGGCGCGCTGGATGTTGGAACATTCCCATGAATGCGACCGCCGTCTGGGCAATTGGGCCTTGACGCGACGGGTGCGCGATCCCAGCTGACAGCGCATCCTTGATTTTTCCTAACTCAAGGCGATGACGCAGATCAGCCCGCCGACCAGCCAAAGCGGCAGGGGCGCCGCCAGCACGGGAAAATACCAGCCGCATTCGCGAAAGGTCAGGCGATCGACCAGCGAGGCGGGGGTGATGGTGATGCCGCCAGCCGGATTGACCCAACGGTAATGGGTGGTGCGCAGGCGGCGCAGCAGATCAATCCCGCCGATCACTCCGGGGCCGATATTGGCGGCATCGCATGCCGGTTGCCAGCCGATGGTCTCGGCCATGGCTCCCAGGCCCAGGACCACCGCCAGATAAAGCAGAGCCAAGGGCAGCCAGCGAGGAATGCCGAACCCTATTGGTCCAAGCATCAGCGGGATCACGCTGTCGTCGTCGCCGATTCTGATTTTCGCAGGCTTGGTCATGCCGACATTCTTCCCGGATCGCCGGCGTTTGTCCCGTTCTTTCACCACCAGCTTGACCAATGTTAAAGCTGCCGCCTTGTCGGTCTCATAGGTTGGTCCCGACGTGGGGTGTGCGCCCCGCGTGTGAGTTCAGGGTGCGACCATCGGCGGGGGGAGTTCCGCGATGGGTTGTGTGAAAACCCTCGAGACCCTTAGGAGCGACCATGTCCGAGACACTGACGAAAGCCGCTGCCCGCAATATTTTCTATGGCGGGACGGCCTTTTTCTTCGCGGTGTTCGTTGCCTTGACCGTGCATAGCGTCACCAAGGCCAACGCCATCGCCGCAGCCAATCCGATCACCCCAGGGGTGGCGGCTGGCAAGCATGTGTGGGAAAAACATTCCTGCGTCAATTGCCACACCATTATGGGTGAAGGCGCTTATTTCGCCCCGGAACTGGGCAATGTCTGGATTCGCTTTGGCGGTCGGGAAGATCCCGATGGCGCCCGCGAAACGCTTAAGGCATGGATGAAAAGCCAACCGTCCGGCGTCGAAGGCCGCCGGCAGATGCCGCAATTCAACCTGAGCGAAAGCGAGTTGGACAGCCTGGCCGACTTCTTCAAGTGGACCAGCGAAGTCGACACCCAGAACTGGCCGCCCAAGGTCAGCGGCTAACCGGGAGGTGACATCATGAAATATCAATCGCAAAAGGTGGCGCTGTATTATTTCGCCGGCGCCTTGGCCTTGTTCGTCGCCCAGGTGCTGTTCGGCACCTTACTCGGCACTGTGGTGGTCGCGCCCAATTTCCTGGCCGATCTGGTTCCCTTCAACATCTTGCGCATGATCCACACCAACGCCTTGATCGTTTGGCTGTTGATGGGATTTTTCGGTTGCGCCTATTACCTTATTCCAGAAGAGGCGGAAACCGAGCTGCACAGCCCTAAGCTGGCGGTGATCCAATTCTGGCTGTTCCTGTTCGGGGCCGCCGCCGCCGTGGTCGGTTATCTGTTCAAGATTCACGAAGGCCGTGAATTTTTGGAACAGCCCCTGTGGATCAAGCTGGCCATTGTCGTCGTCGCCTTGATGTTCTTGTACAACGTCACCATGACGGTGTTGAAGGGCCGCAAGACCGCCATCACCAACATCTTGTTGTTGGGGTTGTGGGGCATCGCCATCTTCTTCCTGTTCTCGCTCTATAACCCGAATAATCTGGTTCTCGACAAGATGTTCTGGTGGTGGGTCGTGCATCTGTGGGTGGAAGGCGTGTGGGAATTGGTCATGGCCTCGGTGCTGGCCTTCCTGATGATCAAGCTGACCGGCGTCGATCGTGAAATCGTCGAAAAGTGGCTGTACGTCATCGTCGCCATGGCCTTGTTCTCGGGGATCTTGGGCACGGGGCACCATTATTACTGGATCGGCACCCCGGCCTATTGGCAGTGGATCGGTTCCGTCTTCTCGACCCTGGAAGTCCTGCCGTTCTTCGCCATGGTGGTGTTCACCTTCTACATGGTGTGGAAAGGGGGGCGCAGCCATCCCAACAAGGCGGCGCTGCTGTGGGCCTTGGGCTGTTCGGCTTTCGCCTTCTTCGGCGCCGGTGTGTGGGGTTTCTTGCACACGCTTGCTCCCATCAACTATTACACCCACGGCACCCAGGTTACCGCCGCCCATGGTCATCTGGCCTTCTACGGCGCCTATGTCATGCTGAACATCGCCATGTTCACCTATGCCATGCCGTTGATCCTGAAGCGTGAGCCCTATAACCAATTGCTCAATATGTGGGGCTTTTGGATCACTTCGGGCGCGGTGTCGTTCATGACCTTTGCCCTGACCTTCGCCGGTGTGGTGCAAACCCATCTGCAACGCGTCATGGGCATGAGCTTCATGGATGTTCAGGACCAGTTGCAGTTGTTCTACCAGTTCCGTCTTGGCGCCGGTCTGTTCACTCTGCTGGGTGTGCTGCTGATCGTCTGGTCGCTGGTGGTTCCGGGCAAGGCCAAGCAGGCCGCCGGCTATCAAGCCGCCGAGTAAGCTTTTAGCCTCGTCAAAGGGGGTGGCCGCCGCATCGTCGGCCACCCCTGTTTTTTTGGAGTTGCGGTGATGGATATCCCGTTTTATCTGCCGGTGGGCAATGAATGCACCGTGTTCGAGCTGGCTTTCCGCCACAAGTTGCCCTTGTTGTTGAAGGGGCCGACCGGCTGCGGCAAGACCCGTTTCGTTGCTCATATGGCGGCGAAACTGCAAAAGAGCCTGCATACGGTATCGTGCCATGACGACCTGACCGCCGCCGATTTGACCGGGCGTTATCTGCTGAAGGGCGGCGACACGGTGTGGACCGATGGACCGCTGACCAATGCCGTGCGTCATGGCGGCATCTGCTATCTGGACGAAGTGGTGGAAGCGCGCAAGGACGTCACCGTGGTGCTGCATCCGCTGACCGATGACCGCCGATTGTTGCCGCTTGACCGCACCGGTGAATTGCTGGAAGCCCCCGATGATTTCATGCTGGTGGTGTCCTATAACCCCGGCTACCAGAATGTGTTGAAGCAGTTAAAGCCATCGACCCGGCAACGTTTTGTCGCCATCGAGTTCGACTTTCCGCCGGCGGAGGTGGAATGCGCGGTGGTGGTCGAGGAAACCGGCCTGGATGCCGACCGGGTGGGCCAATTGGTGCGTCTGGCCGGGCGCTTGCGGGCGATGAAGGGCCACGATCTGGAAGAAGGGGTTTCCACCCGTCTGCTGGTCTATTGCGCCACCTTGATCAAGGCCGGCCTCGGCCTGCGCGAAGCGGTGCAAGCGGCGATGATCGAGCCGTTGACCGATGATCTGGATGTGAAAAAGGGGCTGGACGAAGTGGTTCTGGCGGTCTTCGGATAACCGGCCATGTCCGTTCTGCAAGGCCTGGAACTGGAAGAAAAAGTCGGCCGCCTGTGGCATCGGCTGGTGGGGGAAAAGCATTCCTGGCCCCGCTATCCCGAAGCTGGCGTCCCGCTTGATCACGTGCGCGGTCAATTGGCGGTGTTCTTTCGCGGTCTGGGCGGCGATGGCGGCATCAGCATCACCTCGTCCAGTCTGAAGACTTCGACCCACCGGCTAAGCTGGAAACAGCGTGTCGGCATGGATGACGAGCGTCTGGCGGTGTCCAGCCGCGACGAGGTGTCGCTGTCGCTGCCCGATTGCATCGAATTTTTCGCGGACCCGGAACTGAACCGCGCCTTGTATTTCTGGCTGGCGGCGTTCTTCGCCGTGCTGCCGCCGGCTGCGGCGACTGAGACCGACCCGTTGGCCGCCGACCTGGCTTTTCTGAGCCGTGCGGCCGAGGCCTCGGCTGTGGTTCTGGCGCAATTCCCCGGTTTGCGGCCCCGCCATGCCGCCTTGTGCGCCGCCTTGCTGGCGGCGCGGCCGCTGCGCCGGTTGAATGGGGTCGAGGCCGAGGTCGAGGCTTTGGTCGTCGCCATGCTGCGCGGCCAGCCTTTGCCGGTCTGGCCGGCCCTTGCCGCCGCCGCCGGCTATAAGCCGTTCCTGCCGGTGCCGCTATGGGGCGAGGCGCTGCATCGTCCGCCGGAAGCCCGGCCCGAGGATGCCGAGGATTCCCAGCCCGGCGGCAAAAAAGAGGAACAAGATGATCAGAACAAGCGGCGTCGGGCCGAACGCAAACGGCAAGATAACGCCGACCGCAAGGACCCGCTGATCCTTAATCGCTTCGAGAAGATTCTGGCCTTTGCCGACATGGTCAACGTCAATCGCGGCGCCGATGACCCGGACGAGGAAGAGGCCAAGAAAGCCGCCGACGAGATGGATAAGATCACCATCTCCAGCCACGGCAAGAAGGCGGCGACCAAGCTGAAATTCGACCTTGACCTGCCACCCGAGGCCACCGACGTCACTCGCCTGACCGGCACCCATCTATACCCGGAATGGGATCATCGCGCCGCTTGCTACCACAAGGATCATTGCCAGGTGCATGTGGGAGTGGCGGCCGATGACAGCGATGATGTCTGGCGGCCCGATGCCCAGGCCAAGCGCCGGATCCGTCAGGTCAAACGCCAGTTCGAGGCGCTGCGGACCAAGGCCCAGGTTTTACGGGCCCAGGTCGATGGCGGCGAGTTGGACATGGAGGCGCTGGTCCGCGCCCGCTCGGATTTGATCGCCTCGGGTCAAGGCTCGGATCGGGTTTACATGCAGCGCCGGCCGATGGAGCGGGACCTCGCCGTCGCCGTGCTGGTCGATGCCAGCTTGTCCACCGATGCCTGGATCGAGAACCGCCGGGTGCTGGACGTGGAAAAGGAAGCTTTGGCGGTGTTCAGTCACGGTCTGGCCGCCTGTGACGACAGCTTCGCCATCCATACCTTTACCTCGCGCAAACGCGGCTGGGTCAAAATCGACACGATCAAGGATTTTGACGAGGAATTCGGGGATCGGGTCATGCGCCGCATCGGCGCCATCAAGCCGGGCTATTACACCCGCATCGGGACAGCGATCCGCCATGTCACCGCCGAATTGGATAAACGGCCCAACCGGCATCGCTTGCTGTTGGTCATCACCGACGGCAAACCCAACGACATCGATCATTACGAAGGTCGTTACGGCATCGAGGACACCGCAAAAGCCATCCACGAGGCCAGGGCCAAGGGCATGGCGGTATTCGGCGTCACCATTGACAAGAAGGCCCAGGCCTATTTCCCCCGCCTGTTCGGACGCGGCTCCTACGCCATTGTCCACCATCTGGCCCAATTGACGGCGGCTTTGCCGCGGATTTACCGGCATCTGGTCGGGTAGGACACGATTTCGTGATTTTGCCGGCTGCCTCAGACAGACGTTTCTGTCTGAGGCAGCCCACCAAGAAAAAGGCCGCATCCCCAAGGAATGCGGCCCGAATGCAGCATTATGGGGTCAGCCGGCCTCGACTGGGGCACCGTCCTTGTTGCCCCATTCCGACCACGAGCCGTCATAGACGGCGACGTCCTTATGGCCCATCAGGTACAGGCCCAAGGCGACGACGCAGGCGGTGACGCCTGAGCCGCAGGTGGTGGTGATCGGCTTGGACATGTCGATGCCGGCCTCGGCGAAGATGGCCTGCAACTCGCTCGCCGGCTTCATGGTCCGCTCGCGTTCGTCGATCAGACTTTGCACCGGCACGTTCAGCGCGCCGGGCATGTGGCCGACCTGTTTGACCGGCCACGGCTCGCCATCAACGCCTTGAAAGCGTCCGGTGGCGCGGGCATCGACGATCTGTTCGCGCTTGCTGTCGACATTGGCCAGCATGTGGTCGTAATCGCGCACCAGCGTCTGGTTGACGTGAGGGATGAAGTGGCGGTCACGCGGGATCGGCGGCAAATCCTCGGTGGCGCGTTGCTCACGCAGCCATTTGGGCAGGCCGCCATCCAGCACGCAAACGTCGCGGTGGCCGAAGACGCGGAACATCCACCACACGCGGGCGGCGGCGCTGCCGAACCCGGTGCTGTCATAGATGACGACCTTGTTGCCGTTGCCCAGGCCCATCTTGCGGACCTTGCTGGCGAATTTTTCCGGCGCCGGCAGCATGTGCGGCAGTGAGGCGCCGCTGTCGGCCACGTCGTCGATGTCGAAGAATACGGCGCCGGGGATGTGTTCGGCGTCGTATTCCTCGCGGCCGTTGCGGTTGGCGCTGGGCGGATACCAGCTGGCATCGACGATGCGGACATCCGGAGCCTTTAAATGGTCAGCAAGCCATTGGGTGGAAACAAGGGCATCCGGATTGACATAATTCATGGCGGCGTTTTTCCCATCGGTTATGCCAGCCATTCCGGAACGGGCAGGTTCTTTTCCCGCAGGAAGGCCGGGTTGAATAATTTGCTTTGATAGCGCGTACCATAATCGCACAACACTGTCACCACCGTATGGCCCGGACCCAGATCGCGGGCGACCTTGATGGCGGCCATGATGTTGATGCCGCTGGATCCGCCAACCACCAATCCCTCTTCGCGGATCAGGTCGAAGATCACCGGCAAGGCTTCCTCGTCGCTGACTTGGACTTGGCCGTCAATGGGGGCGCCGACCAGATTTTGGGTGATGCGGCCCTGGCCGATACCTTCGGTGATCGAGCTGCCCTCGGCCTTCAATTCGCCATGGGCATAGAAATTGTACAGGGCCGAGCCCATGGGATCGGCCAGGACGATGCGGATATCCTTGTTCCGCTCTTTCAGCGCCAAGCCGATCCCCGCCAGGGTGCCGCCAGTGCCCACGGCACAGGTGAAGGCATCGACGCGGCCGTCGGTTTGCTCCCAGATTTCCGGGCCGGTGCTGCGGTAATGACCCTGGCGGTTGGCGACATTGTCGAATTGGTTGGCCCACAGCACGCCGGCCGATTCGGTCGCCGCCAGTTCTTGGGCCAGGGTTTCCGAATAGCGCACGTAATTGCCGGGATTGGCGTAAGGCACGGCCGGCACCAATCGCAGATCGGCGCCGACCAGCCGCAGCATGTCCTTTTTCTCTTGGCTTTGCGTTTCCGGCATGACGATGACGGTGCGATAGCCGCGGGCATTGGCGACCAAGGCCAGGCCGATGCCGGTATTGCCGGCGGTGCCCTCGACGATGATCCCGCCGGGGGACAGCAAGCCTTTTTCCTCGGCGTCGGTGATGATGGCGAGGGCGGCGCGATCCTTGACCGAACCACCGGGATTAAGGAATTCGGCCTTGGCCAGGATGGTGCAGCCGGTGATTTCCGAAGCGCGCTTGAGCTTGATCAGCGGGGTGTTGCCAATGGTGTCGGTAAAGCCTGCGCGTATCTGGGCCATTTGCTTGCATCCTGAATTAAATAACATTTCTAAAAACGATATATGATCTATTTGGCTTTAATCAATCCATTTTTGATGTGAAATGTGGGCAAAAAACACCCCGCCATGGTGGCGGGGTGTTGAACTCAGTCCAGCCAGCGGGCGCGGATGGTCTGCTTTTCCAGCATCAGCCACTGGACGGCGAGTACCGCCATGGAATTGCAGATACGTCCATCCTTGGTCATTTCATAGGCTTCATCCGTCGGCAGGGTGAAGACGCGGATATCCTCCCCCTCATGCGCCAATCCGTGCAGGCCGTCGATGGTCGAAGCATCGACACGGGCGCAGAACAAGGCGCAGCTTTCCGACGAACCGCCGGCGGTGACCAGATATTTGCCGACCTCAATCATGTCGGTGGGCTCGGCCCCGGCTTCCTCGGCGCTTTCGCGCCGCGCCACGCCTTCGGGGGTTTCGCCCTCTTCGATGATGCCGGCGACGCATTCGACCAGCCACGGATACCAGCCCGCCGCCAGGGCGCCGGGGCGGAATTGTTCGATCATGGCGACGCGGTCGCGTTCGGGATCGTACAGCAACACCACCGAGGCATGGCCGCGCTCGAAAATCTCGCGCACGATTTCCTGGGTCCAGCCGCCGTCAAAGCGGCGATGGCGCAGGCGATAGCGGTCGATCTGGAAATAGCCCTTGAACACCGTGTCCTTGGCGATCAGCTCGACGTCGGCATCGGTGAAGCGGGTCATGTCAATAGGCCCACAAGGTGCCGGTGGCGCCAATGGCGGTGGTGAACAGGCCCAGCACCAAATTGATGACGACGACGTGGCGGATGCGGTTGAGCGAGCCGGCGGCCTTGGTGTGTTCTTCGGTATCGACGCGGCGTTTGAATGCCTGGAACGGGCCAAAATACAGATAGACGAAATTGGCGACCATGATCAGGCCGGTGATCTGCATGATGTCGATATGAATGGCGCCGCCGGTAAAGCCGCCGCGATACCCCAGGAACAATACGCCATAGCCGGTGGCCAGCAGGGCGATGATGGATAGCCACACCAAGGCGAAGAAGCGCGGCAGCACCCGCCGCCACAAGGCCAGACGCAAAGGCAGGGCCATGTCGGCCATGGCCGGGCGCAAAATGAAGTGTGCGAACAACATGCCGCCGACCCAAGCCAGGGAGGCGAGGGCATGGACGGCCAGGGCGAAAGCGTATGACAACATGGAGCGTTCCCTTTAAAGACCGAGCTTGGCGCCGATTTCAGCGGCCAGGGCCTTGATTTCCTTGGTTGCGGTATGGCGCGGATTGCTTTCCGCCACGCCTTTGCCTTCCATCATCGAAGCGGCGAAGGCGACGCGGTTGCCAAGAACGGTTTCCGCCACCGGCATTTCGGCTTGCAAGATCTTGGCTTTGACCGCGTCCACCAGCTTACCCTTGGGCGGCGTACGATTAAAGACGACGATGGCCGTGCTCTTTTCCTTTTTCGCCAGATCCAGCGTCGGTTGCGTCGCCCACAAATCCAACGGCGTCGGCTGCATGGGAACCAAGATCAGGTCGGCGGCGCGGACGGCGATACGGACGTCGGTTTCGGCATGGGGCGGGCTGTCGATCAAGATCAGGTCAAGATCACGTTTCATGCGGTCCAATTCGGTGGCCAGACGCCAGCCCGAGGCCTGCAAGAAGGTGATGCCGCCGCCGGCTTCATCCACCAGCATCTTGCGCACCTCGAACCACATGGCCAACGATCCTTGCGGATCAATGTCGACCACCCCGACCCGTTTGCCGGCCAGGGCGAAGGTCACGGCCAATTGGGCGGTGATGGTGCTTTTGCCGGCTCCGCCCTTTTGCTGGGCGACGGTAATAGCCTTGGCCGACATGCGCATGATCCCCTTGAAATTCACTTTGCCGATCAGGCTATCGGGTTTAGGCCATTTTGCAAGGGCGAGAACGTTTCAGCCCGGTTGCAGCGGTCATCGCGTCAACTCGGCGACCTGAAGCCACAGCGCCGGCGCGGTGGCCGTCACCAGCGCCAACGCCAGCCAACGCCAAGCCCGCTGATGCCCGTGCGGCGTCGAGGCCTGTGCGGTGATATGCCATGACGCCGCCAAGGTGGGGCCGGTCAGCAGCAGGGCAAGGGTCAGGCCGTGGGGATACGCCTGCCCGGCGGCGAGAAAAAGTGCGGCGATTTGGGCCAAGATCATTCCCGCCGCCAACCGGGCCAAGGCGTTGGCGGCTAAAAGCCCGCGTCGCCGCATGCGGAAATAGCCCACCAGCACCACCAGCGTGGCGATCAAAGCCAGGGTGAAGATGATTCGGCTGAACAAAATCCGCAACAGCGCCTGCGAATAGGATTGGTGCACGGCGCTGGACAAAAATTGCCCTTCCTCCGCCGGGAACAGTGGCGGGGCGCTGACCATCAGGACGGCGATGAAGGCGGCGATTGATCCGGCCACCAGCAGCCGGCGGCGGTCAAGCAGCAGGATCGGCAGCAAGCCAAGCACGGCGGCAGACGGTGTAACCCACAGGCTTAACCCGATGATGATCCCCACTAAGACACCGTGCCGATCCCGAGGCATGTCCGCTTGCGCCGCCGCCAAGGCGACGGCCAACACCAAGGCGGTGGCGACGATCAGCAGCGGCTCCGGCAGGGGGGGAAGGGGGAATTGCAGGGCGATCAGGGACAGGAAGGGCGCGGCCTGGGCCAAAAATGCGGGCAACGATCCGCTGATCCGGTGAAAGGCCCGCCCCAGCAGGAACAGGGCGACACCGACCAGCGGATAGACCCCAAGCCATGACGGCGGGCGGGCGGCCAGCAAGGCGGCGAAAGCCAACGGCAAAATCCACAGGGAAAGGCTGGTCTGGCGGTTGGTCATGGTGTCGGTGTAGCGCAGCTTTGCCCGCGGAAGCAAGGCGGCCAAGGCAATCCTTGCCAGCGGGGGGCGGGGGAGGGCATGATCCGCCCGCCTTCATTGCCGGTGGATGAGATGGAAACCATTCTGCAAGCCTTGCTGTTGGGAATTGTCGAGGGATTGACCGAATTCCTGCCGGTTTCCTCGACCGGTCATTTGATTTTGCTGGGTGATTTGCTGGGATTCCAAGGTCCGCCGGGCAAGAGCTTCGAGATCGTCATCCAGCTTGGCGCCATCTTGGCCGTCTGCGTGGTCTATTGGCAGCGCCTGTGGGGGGCGGCGGCCGGCGCGATGACGGATGCCCGTTCCCGTGCCTTCATCCGCAATATCTTGGTCGGCTTTCTGCCGGCCATGGTGGTCGGTGTCCTGGCCTATAAGCACATCCGCGCCTTGCTTGATTCCCCCATCGTGGTGGCGGTGGCGCTGGTGGTCGGCGGTGTGCTGATCTTGGTGCTGGAGCGGGTCAACAAGCACCCGCGCTTTCATGCGGTCGAGGATTTCCCGACGTCCTTGTCGTTGAAGGTCGGGATCTTCCAGTGCTTGGCCATGGTGCCGGGGGTGTCGCGTTCGGGGGCCACCATCATGGGGGCGTTGCTGGTCGGTGTCGATCGCAAGGCGGCGGCTGAATTTTCATTCTTCCTGGCCATCCCCACCATGTTGGGGGCGACGGTTTATTCGCTTTATAAGAATTGGGCCGATCTGTCGTTCGACAATGCCGGGCTGATCGCCATCGGCTTTGTCGCCGCTTTCATCGCCGCCTTATTGGTGGTGCGCACCGCCATCGGCCTGATCATCCGTCACGGCTTCGCCCCCTTCGCCTGGTACCGGATCGCTTTCGGCGGCGTCATGCTGGCCGTACTGCTGAGCCGCTAAACCGTGATGCCTCAAATGTGCATCATGGTTTAGCCTTCATCATTTTCCCTCGCCGGGCGCGCCGCTCTAAATCAGATCCACCACCTTGCCGCCGATGTGGATTTGCGCCCGCAAGGCCGGGCCGGCATTGGCGATGGCGACGCTGTCGACCAAGCCCAACGGGGTCAGTTCTGTGCGCAGGCGGTGGGCGTCGTCATGGGCCAGGGTCAGACGTTTCAGCCGTAAGCCATGATCGGGCAGGCGGTTGCATGGATGACCGCCCTCTTGCCATTGGATCAAGGCGGGGATGGTGCCGTTCAAAGGCGGTATTCCATCGACGGGGCCGGCGAAACGCCAGCGAAAATCCGCGCGCTCCATGCTCAGCACCCGGTAATCATCGGGGCACAGCCGCTCGATGGATTGGGTGCGGACCACCCAATGAACCAACCGGGGAACGCCGCTGAACTGATCCAGTCCGAACCAGCGCGGCTGTGGCGGTGGCGGCGCCTGGGGATCAATGCTGATCACTTCCAGATAGCAATCCGGGCCAAGCGATAAAACGGCGTTGTGAGTCCCCATGCGGGGATGCTGGCCGCCCAGGGTCGGGGCCGTTCCCAGGCGTTGGCTAATGTGGCTGATGCCTTCCGACAAGGTGCGGGCGGCGACCACCAGATGGTCCAATTGGCAAGTCATGCGTCAGCTTAAAAGAAAAAGGCCGCCGGGGATACCCGGCGGCCAAGTTTTTGAACGCGTGTGGCGCAGCCCTTAGTGGGCGGCGGCACCTTCGGCGCCCAGACCGGTTTCGGACCGGATCGCCATGGCGTCGTACTGAGCCCGCTCGGCATCAGCCTGCGCGCTGGTATCCAGCTTGGAGAACAACCAGCAACCGAAGAAAGCGGCCGGCATGGTGAACAAGGTCGGATACACGAACGGGAAGATGGGTTCGGCGAAGTGGAAGCTCGACACCCAGACAACCTTGGACAAGATCACGCAGCCCACCGAGCCGACGAGGCCGATGTAACCGCCGATGACGGCGCCCTTGGTGGTCAAGCTCTTCGAGAACATGGCCATCACCAGCACCGGGAAGGTGGCGGAGGCGGCAATGGAGAAGGTCAAGGCGACGATGAACGCCACGTTCTGCTTTTCGAAGATGATGCCCAAGATCACGGCGATGACGCCCAGACCCAAGGAAGCGATCTTCGAAACCATGACTTCGCTGCCTTCGGTGGTGCGCCCACGGGCGATCACGTTGGCATAAAGGTCATGCGAGATAGCCGAGGCGCCGGCCAGGGTCAGACCCGACACCACCGCCAGGATGGTGGCGAAGGCCACGGCCGAGATGAAGCCCAGGAACAGATCGCCGCCGATGGCGTGCGCCAGCCAGATGGCGGGCATGTTGCCGCCGCCCTTAAGGGCCAGACCGCCCTTGGCAACGTCCAGGTACTGCGGATCGGTGGCCACCAGGGTGATGGCGCCGAAACCGATGATGAAGGTCAGGATGTAGAAGTAACCGATGAAACCGGTGGCGTAGAAGACCGACTTGCGGGCTTCCTTGGCGTTCGGCACGGTGAAGAAGCGCATGAGGATATGCGGCAGGCCGGCGGTGCCGAACATCAGGGTCAGACCCAGCGAGATGGCGTCGACCGGATTGGTCACCAACGAGCCGGGAGCCATGATGGCCAGCTTCTTCGGGTGAATTTCAACCGCCTTGGCGAACAGGGCCTCGAACGAGAAGCCGAAATGCGACATCACGCCCAAAGCGATGAAGGTGGCGCCGCCCAACAGCAGGCAGGCCTTGATGATCTGCACCCAGGTGGTCGCGGTCATGCCGCCGAAGGTCACATAGACCATCATCAGCGCGCCGACGACAATCACGGCGATGATGTAGTCGAGGCCAAACAACAGCTTGATCAGCTGGCCGGCGCCGACCATCTGGCCGATCAGGTAGAAGATGACGACGATCAGCGCGCCGGAAGCGGCGAAAACGCGGACCGGGCCCTGCGCCAGACGATAGCTGGCAACGTCGGCGAAGGTGAACTTGCCCAGGTTGCGCAGACGTTCGGCGATCAGGAACAAGATGATCGGCCAGCCGACCAGCCAACCCACCGAGAAGATCAGGCCGTCAAAGCCCGAGCCGTAAACCAGGGCGGAAATACCCAGGAACGACGCCGCCGACATGTAGTCGCCAGCGATGGCCATACCATTTTGGAAGCCGGTGATGCCGCCGCCGGCAGTGTAGAAATCGGCGGCGGTCTGTTCCGCTTGGAGGCCCAATAGGTGATGCCCAGGGTCATGCCGACGAAGATCGCGAACATGACGACGGCGTGCCAGTTGGTGGCTTGCTTTTCCACATTGCCGAGATCGGCGCCTGCGGCGTAAGCGGCGGTTGCGGCCAAGGTCCCGCCAATGGCGAGAGCGGCCGCGAGAGCGAACTTAGTGATGTTCATCAGCGGGCTTCCTCGAGAATCTGGCGGTTCAGTTCGTCGAACTCGGTATTGGCGCGGCGGACATAGATGCCGGTCAGCACGATGGCCGACAGGATCACGCCCACGCCGATGGGGAAGCCGACGGTGGTGACGCCGCCCGACAGCGAAGTGCCCAAAAAGGCCTTGCCATAGGCGATGAGCAAGATGAAGCCGGCATAGATGCTCAGCATAATGGCCGACAACAGCCACGCAAACGCACGGCGCTTGCTGACCAATTCCTTGAACTTAGGATTATTGGCGATTTTCACATGCGCAGCGGCATGAATGTTCACATTCGGTGCTTGTGCCACTTTGACCCTCCGCTATTTTACCGCCCCGTTTGGGGTCGGTTTGTTGTTTTGTGGGCCGTTGTTCGACCCGCTTTTTGTTCCCCTGCATCTGGCTGTGGGCACCCATGCGAACATGGTATGACCCCAACGCTTGCGGGAAGGTTCCGACGTCATTAACATCCGACTACATTGCCGTCAACTGCGCTTGCGTAGCAGGGTTGAATTATTTGCATAGCGGCAGGGGGTGGGAAAGCTGCGCTAGTTTAGCATTTTCGTTGTTTGCCAGACGGTAAGTGCATCCATCTTTCATTTTCAAATAAGACATCAGGTGTTGCGTTGTCATCTTATGGTGGACGATGCCTATGCTTTTATATTTTACTATTATTCGTTAGTCAGTTTTCTCCTGCGACACTTTCGGGTAGGCTTTGGTGCCGCGCTCTGACCTTTATCCCGACATGGTTGTTATAGAGATCGCGCTTGTTTGCAATTTGGATGAATTTGCAATGAATGATGTCGCCGCTTTGGCTCGAATCGACAGCTTTCCCTATCGCCATCGCCTGCACGAGGTCATGAGCACGCCAGTCCTGACCGGTCCCGAGGACCTGTCGCTGACCGATGCCATTCACCGCATGTACGAATCGCGGGTTTCGTCGATCATCGGCGTCGATGCGCTTGGACGGGCCTTGGGCATCTTGACCGAACGCGACTTGCTGCGGATCTTGTCCAATGATGGCGCCGCCGGGTTGAACGCCACCTTGGGGCAGATCATGACCCGACCGGTGGCGGCGGTGCCCAGCGACGCCTTTGTCTATGTGGCGTTGGGCAAGATGACCCGCTTGGGCTTGCGGCATTTGGTGGTGGTCGATCGCGACCGTCGGCCCATCGGCATGGTGACCGGCCGCGCTTTGTTGAAGGTGCGGGCCAACGATGCCCTGGTCATCGGCGATTCGGTCCATGAAGCCCGTGGTCCCGAGGACATGGCCGCCGCCATGGCGGCGTTGCCCGGCCTGGCCCGCTCGCTGTTGGCCGAAGGGGTGTCGGCGCGGGGGATTTCCTCGGTCATCGCCTTGGTCATCCGCGATTTGACCGCGCGCGCCACCGAACTGGCCGAAATTTCCATGGCCGAAGATGGCTGGGGCAAGGCGCCGGCCGCTTACGCCATGTTGGTGTTGGGATCGGGTGGACGCGGCGAAAGCTTGCTGGTGTTCGATCAGGACAATGCCATCGTCCATCGCGGGACCACCGCCGATGACGTCTGGTTCGCCGAATTGGGCAAGCGCGTCAACGAGACGCTTAATCAGGCCGGCATTCCGTTTTGTGACGGCGGCGTCATGGCGCGCGAGCCGAAATGGCGGAAAAGCCTGGAGGAATGGAAGGACGAGGTTCACCAATGGGTGTTCTCGCTGGAAAACCAGACGGTGATGTATTGCGATATCTTTTTTGACTTCCAGCCGGTCTGGGGCGACGGCGAACTGGCCGAGGAACTGCGGAGCTGGGCCATCGACAAGGCCTCGCAATCGGCTTTCTTCATGCAATACCTGGCCCAGCACGTGGCCAAGATGGAGGTGTCGCTGACGCTGTGGGGCGGCTTCATCACCAAGAACGGTCGCCTGAACGCCAAGAAGTTCGGGCTGTTGCCGCTGGTTTCGGCGGCGCGCTTCCGCGCCATCCGCGCCCATGTTCTGGCCACCGGCACCGACGAGCGTTATACCGCCGTCAAGGACATGGAATTGATGCACGAGGATGATTGGCGTGATTTTCTGGAAATCCGCGAAATCGTCTTCCGCGTCATGCTGGACCAGCAATTGGCCGATCTCGCCGCCGGTATCGCCCCTTCGGCCAGTATTGACCCCAAGCGTCTTCCCAAGCAAATGCGTGAACGCTTGCGCTGGGCTTTCAAGCGCCTGCGCACGCTGAAATACATTTGCGGCGTCGCCGGCTGACCATGAAGGGCCGCGTTCTCATCGTCGCCGGCTCCGATTCCGGTGGGGGAGCTGGCATTCAGGCGGATATCAAGGCGGTTTCCGCCTTGGGGGGCTACGCCGCCACCGCCATTTCCGCCCTGACGGCGCAAAACACCCAAGGGGTGTTCGCCATCCATGCGGTGCCGCCGGCCTTTGTCCGTCAACAGATGGAACTGGTGCTTGATGATATCGGCGCCGATTGCGTCAAAACCGGCATGCTGGCCAGTGTTGCCATCATCGAGGCGGTGGCCGCCAGCCTGGACAGCCATGCCACGGGCGTGAAGCTGGTGGTCGATCCGGTGATGGTGGCCAAGGGGGGGGCGTCGCTTTTGGCCGATGATGCGGCACGGGCCATGATTGATCTGCTGGTGTGCCGTGCCGCCCTTATCACCCCCAACATCCCCGAGGCCGAAGTGTTGCTGGGCCGCCCCATCGCCGGGGTGGCGGCGATGGAGGCGGCGGCGCGCGACCTGCTGGCCCTGGGCTGTGGCGCCGTGTTGCTGAAGGGCGGTCATCTGGAAGGTGACGATCTGGTGGATGTTCTGGTTCAGCCCCAGGGGGTGACACGCTTTGCCAGTCGCCGCATCGCCACCACCTCGACCCATGGCACCGGCTGCACCTTGGCCTCGGCCATTGCCTGCGGCCTCGCCCAAGGCATGGATCTGGCGGCGGCGGTGGGGCGTGGCCGCGTTTACGTGCGCCGCGCCATTGAAACCGCCCCCGGCCTGGGGCGAGGCCATGGCCCGCTCAATCATCTGCATGCCATCGGCGCGTACGAATGGTGAGGTCCCGGCTTACCGCCCATGTCATTCATCTCCGTCGGCGGGAGGACCGGAAAGAGCGTTTCTTGCGCTGGAATGCCGGTCATGCGGTGGAGTGGCATTGGCATGATGCGGTCGAAGCCGCCGCCGTGGATCGTCAGGATGGCGAATTGTTGTCCTCGCCTGATCTGGCGGTCGACGACGCCGTCATCGCCACCGCGATGTCCCACCGCCGGCAATGGCGGCAATGCGTGGCCGACGACGCGCCGCGCCTGATCTTCGAGGATGACGCCTGCGCCCGCCATGGTTTCGAGCCGTTGCTAAGCCGGGGGCTGGCCGGCTTGTCCGCCGCCGATCTGATCTTTTTTGGCTGCAATACGGATGCGGAGCTGATGCTGGAATTGCCGGATCGGCTGTTTTCGTATGTGGTCTTCGGCAATGCCGCCCATGCCAGCCCCGGCTATTTCGACGCCTTCGCCAAGACCGCGCCGCCATGTTCGCCGCCGATTCTTTATCAGGCCTATCTGACCTGGGGCTTGCTGGCCTATGCGGTGTCGCCGGCGGGGGCGGCCAAGCTGCTCCGGGAATGCTTTCCCCTGCGTCCGGTCACCGTCGATTTGTTTCAGCACGGCCGCAAGGTGGAAAGCATGGCCATTGACGCTATGCTGAACGCGGCCATGCAACGGGGGGCGGTGCGGGCGCTGACATGCTTTCCGCCCTTGGTCATCGGCCCCAATGCCGATTCCGATCTGGATGCGCGCAAGGGATAGCAAGGGGAGAGGTGATGAAAGCTGCGTTCTGGCAGGTGGATGCGTTTGCCGAGAAACGGTTTGCCGGCAATCCGGCGGCGGTGATGCTGTTGCCCCATTGGCCCGAGGACGGGCTGATGCAGCAGGTGGCGGCGGAAAACAACCTGTCGGAAACCGCTTTTATTGTCCGCGAACCCGCAGGCTGGCGCATTCGCTGGTTTACCCCCAAGGTCGAAGTTGACCTGTGCGGTCACGCCACCCTGGCCGCCGGCTGGGTGGTGCTGAACCATTTGGAACAAGGCGAACAGGTGGTCTTCGCCTCGAAAAGCGGGGCCTTGCCGGTCGAGCGCCAGGACCAGCGGCTGGTTCTGGATTTCCCGGCCATGCCGCCGCGCTCGACCATTTTCCCCGACGGCATCGAAGCCGTTCTGGCCAAGCCGGTGCGCGAGGTGCTGTCCACCAGCGACCATCTTTTATGCGTGCTTGATAGCGCCGACGCGGTGCGCAGTCTGGTTCCCAACATGGCGGCGGTGGCCGGCCTGAATAAAAGGGCGCTGATCGTCACCGCGCCGGGCGACCGCGACCAGGGGGGCGATTGTGATTTCGTTTCGCGCTTTTTCGCCCCGCGCAAGGGGGTGATCGAAGATCCGGTCACCGGCTCGGCCCATTGCGTGCTGACCCCGTTTTGGGCCAAGCGATTGGGGCAAGACGCCATGGTGGCGCGCCAGCTTTCCGCCCGTGGCGGCATTTTGTGGGTGGAACAGGCCGGCCCGCGCGTGCGCATTGCCGGCCACGTGGTGCCCTATGTCAACGGCGCCGCCGAGATTTGACCGCGACCTTGGGGAACCAGTCAAGCACCGCCGCCGCCGGGAACACTGTCTCGCCGTCCCACCAGCGGCCGGCGGCGTCGGGTCGGTCGATGATTGCTTGCAGGGCCGGCATTAATTCCAGCCCCGGACAATCGCGGCCCGCCTTGATCAGCGGCAGGGCCAGTCCCTTTAGCGCCCCTTCATAGATCATCTTCGGCTCAAGCTGAAAGGCCGGGTTGGTTTGCCCGGCCATCACCGGCAGGCCGGCATATTTGGTCATGCAATGGCGCACATCCACATGCCACAGCGACCGGCATTTCAGCGGCCGGATGTCATAGACGGCGCAGGCGCCTTGTTGCAAGAAGGCGCAGGGCTGATCGGGCCGCCACGCGGTCAGCAAGGCGCGCTCGGCCGGGCGCGTGGCCAGGGCGCGGGACATGGCCAGGATCTCGATGGCGGCGGCGCCGACTTTTTGATGGCAACACCAGCCGCAGCCGCGACGACAGGCCGCCGGCGCTTGGCCCAGGGCAAAAGCCGGTGTCTGGCGGATCGAGTCGAAAATACGGTCAGCCCGTTGCCAAGCCTTGGTCACGGCGTCCATCATGGCCTCGACCCCCTGGGGCAGGGCTTGGCTTACCGCCGCATGGGCGGCGTCGAAGGCGGCCTGTTCCAGCGGTGGCGGCGGACGGCGGGCTTGGCCGCGCAAGGTGGCGACGGGGTCGAAATTGGTCGGGCTCATGCCGTGGAATTTAGCAGCACCAAGGCCACGACAGAAAGAACACTTTCTATATGGTGAAATTCATCGACCTACATAGAACTTGTTGTGAATTTGTGCCGATGCTATTGCTAATGTTCCAGGGCGACGATGGGAGTGGGCGGTGCTGAGCGAATTGGCGATGACGCCGCAAATGGTGATTACCCTTGGCCTGCTGATTTTGGCCTTGGGGCTGTACGTGTCCGAACGGATCCCGGTCGAAGTCGCTTCCATCGGCTTGCTGGTGGTGATGATGGTGGCGTTCCACCTGTTGCCGGTCCAAGGTCCCGACGGCCGCAATCTGCTGTCGCCGGAAATCTTGCTGTCCGGCTTCGGCAATCCGGCCTTGCTGACGGTGATGGCGCTGCTGGTGGTGGCCGAGGGCTTGAACCGGACCGGCACGCTTGACCGTCTGGTCGATGGGGTCGGGAATCTGCGCCTGTCGCCTTCGGTTTTGGCCGCCTTGGCGCTGGCGGTGGTGTGCGTCACCAGCGCCTTTATCAATGACACGCCGGTGGTGGTGATGTTTCTGCCGGTGTTCCAGGCTTTGGCCATGCGGGCGGGGCATGGGTCGTCGCGGCTGATGATGCCGTTGTCCTTTGCCGCCATCTTGGGCGGCATGACCACGCTGATCGGTTCCAGCACCAATCTGCTGGTGTCGTCGGCGCTGATTTCCCAAGGTCTGCCCGGGCTGGAATTCTTCCAGCAGACCCCCATGGGCGTATGGGTGGCGGCGGTCGGTTTTATTTATGTGGTGTTCGTCATGCCCCGTTTGTTGCCGAAAGGGGAAAGCGGCGGTTTGGGCGGCGGCGGCGGCGGCGGCAAGCAATTCGTGTCGCAATGCGTGGTCGCGGCCGGTTCGGCCCTGGATGGGGCTCAGGCGGCGGCGGGGAGGTTTCGGCAACTGCCCGATATCACCGTGCATCTGATCGTGCGCGACGGCGAATCGGTTTTTCCGCCTTACGATGATGTGGTGCTGACGGCGGGCGATGTGCTGATGATCGCCGGTTCGCGCAAGGCCTTGACCGAGACGGCGGCGCGCTATCCCGGCCTGTTGTCGGTGCCCGAGATCCATGACGACGATGACGACGAGGCGCCGGTTCCGCGCCCGGCGGTACCCACGGTCGAGCAGGTGATGGTCGAGGCCATGGTGCCGCCGACATCGCGCTTTACCGGCTTTTCCGTCGAGCAATTGGGGCTGAACCGTTACCACAATCTGGTGGTGCTGGGGTTGGAGCGCCGCGCCCGGATGATGCGCGGCCCCACTGCCGGCCTGCGCCTGCAAGCCGGCGACGTGTTGTTGCTGATGGGGCGCGACAACGACATTGAAACCTTGCGCCGGGATCGCGATCTGGTGGTGATCTCGGGCAGTGCCGGCCTGTTGCCTCGCGTTCATCACGCCAAGACCGCCGGCTTGCTGTTCCTGGCCATGCTGGGATTGTCCGCCACCGGCGTGCTGCCCATCGCCATCGCCGCCATCGGTGTGGCGGTTCTGTTGGTTGCCCTGGGCGCCTTGACCGCGCGTCAGGCCATCGGCGCCATTGACGCCAAGATCGTGCTGTTGGTCGGCAACGCCTTGGCCTTGGGCCAAGCCATGGAGGCCACCGGCGCCGCGGCCTTCCTGGCCAAGGCGTTGTTGCTGATCATGGGCGACGTCGGTCCCTGGGTGGCGGTGGTGGCGTTCTTCGGCTTGGTGTCGTTGATCACCAATGTGTTGTCCAACAACGCCACCGCCGTGCTGTTCACCCCCATCGCGGTGGGGTTGGCCCGGCAATTGGGTGTCGATCCCCATTTATTCGCCATTACCGTCATTATCGCCGCCAATTGTTCCTTTATCACTCCCATCGGGTATCAGACCAATCTGCTGGTCATGGGGCCGGGACATTACCGTTTCATCGATTACGCCAAGGCAGGGTTGCCACTGACACTTTTGCTGTGGGCGACCTTCGCCATCGGCGCCAAGGTGGTCTGGGGATTGTAAAGTCTTGCCTGCAAGGCGTGCCCTGCTAAACTCCGGCGCTGTCGCCAGCAAGGATTTTTGCAAGCATGTCCCAATCCGCACGGCCGTCCGTCCGGCCGAACAATCCTAATTTCTCCTCTGGCCCCTGTGCCAAGCGTCCCGGTTGGTCGGTGGACGGCTTGACCGATACGCCGTTTGGCCGCTCGCATCGGGCCAAGGTGGGCAAGGCCAAGCTGGAAGAAGTGATCGACCGCAGCGCCGCCATCTTGGGCTTGCCGGAAGGCTGGCGCCTGGGGATCGTGCCCGCCTCGGATACCGGCGCGGTGGAAATGGCCCTGTGGTCGTTGTTGGGCGGGCGCGGCGTCGATATGTTCACCTGGGACAGCTTCGGCGATACCTGGGTGGCCGACGTGCAAAAGCAATTGAAGCTTGATGATGTGCGGGTGTTCACCGCGCCTTACGGCCAATTGCCCGATCTGGCCCGCGCCGATTTTGATCGCGACGTGGTGTTCACCTGGAATGGCACCACGGCCGGGGTGCGGGTTCCCAATGGTGATTGGATCGCCGACGACCGCAAGGGATTGACCATCTGCGACGCCACCAGCGCCGCCTTTGCCATGGATCTGCCCTGGCATAAGCTGGATGTGGTGACGTGGTCGTGGCAAAAGGTGCTGGGCGGCGAAGGCGCGCACGGCATGCTGGTGCTGAGCCCGCGCGCGGTCGAGCGGCTGGAAAGCTATACGCCGCCATGGCCGTTGCCCAAGATTTTCCGCCTGACCTCGGGCGGCAAGCTGATGGACGGCATCTTTCGCGGCGACACCATCAACACCCCGTCCATGCTGGCGGTGGAAGATCAGATCGATGCCTTGAAATGGGCCGATTCCATTGGTGGATTGCCGGCGCTGATGGCCCGCTGCGAGGCCAACCGCGCCACCGTGCAATCTTGGTTGGATGGCTCGGATTGGGCGGTCAATCTGGCGGACGATCCGGCGATCCGTTCGTGCACCTCGGTCTGCCTGACCCTTAAGGCCGCTTGTTTCACCCGCTTATCCGCCGAGGATCAAGCCGCTTTCGCCAAGAAAATGGTAAGCTTGCTTGATAAGGAAGCGGTTGCCTTTGATATCGGTTCGTATCGCGATGCCCCGCCCGGTTTGCGCATCTGGGGCGGCGCCACGGTCGAGACCGCCGATATCGTTGCCGTTTTGCCGTGGCTGGACTGGGCCTATGCTCAGGTTCAGGCCGAATTCGCGTCCAAGTGAAGTTGCTGTTTGCATAGGGAAGTGTCGTCATGCCCAAGGTTCTGATTAGCGACAGGTTCAGCCAGGCTGCCGTGCAGGCGTTTTCCCATCACGGCATTGAGGTCGATGTGCGGCCAGGGCTGTCGGTCGATGAACTCAAGGCGATCATCGGTGAATATGATGGCTTGGCCGTGCGGTCGGGGACCAAGGTCAGCGCCGAATTGCTGGCCTGCGCCACCAAGCTGAAAGTCGTCGGCCGCGCCGGCATCGGCACCGATAACATCGACTTGGCCGCCGCCACCGACCAGGGGGTGGTGGTGATGAACACGCCGTTCGGCAATTCGGTGACCACCGCCGAACACGCCATTGCCCTGATGTTTTCGCTTGCTCGCCAAATTCCCGCCGCCAACGGGTCAACTCATGCCGGCAAATGGGAGAAATCCCGTTTCATGGGCGTCGAATTGACCGGCAAGACTTTGGGCATCATCGGCAGCGGCAATATCGGCGCCATCGTCGCCGACCGCGCCTTGGGCCTGAACATGCGGGTGGTCGCCTTTGATCCGTTCCTGTCCGAAGACCGGGCCAAGGACATGTGCATCGAAAAGGTCGATCTGGACAGCTTGTTCGCGCGCGCCGATTTCATCAGTCTGCATACGCCGTTGACCGAGGCCACCCGTAACCTGATCTGTGCCGATTCCATCGCCCTGATGAAAGACGGCGTCCGCATCGTCAATTGCGCCCGTGGCGGTCTGATCAACGAAGCCGATCTGCGGGCCGCCATCCTTTCCGGCAAGGTGGCCGGGGCGGCGCTTGACGTTTATCAGGTCGAACCGGCGACCGAGAATTGTCTGTTCGGATTGGAACAGGTGGTGTGCACGCCGCATCTGGGCGCCTCGACCGCCGAGGCGCAGGAAAATCAGGCGTTGCAGGTGGCCGAGCAAATGTCCGATTTTCTGCTGTCGGGCATTGTCGCCAACGCGCTGAACATGGTGCCGGTCTCGGCCGAGGACGCGCCCAAGCTGAAACCTTATATGAAGCTGGCGGGGCAGTTGGGCAGTTTTGCCGGTCAGTTGACCGAGCACGCCATCAAGGCGGTGCAGATCGAATATGAAGGTCATGTGGCCAGTCTGAACACCAAACCGTTGACCGCCATCGTGCTGGAAAGCCTGTTCCGGCCGATGATGGAATCGGTCAATCTGGTCAATGCGCCGCTGGTGGCCAAGGATCGCGGCATCGAGGTGTCGGAAGTCACCAATGAACGCAAGGGCGATTACAACACCCTGATCCGCGTCACCGTGGTGACCGAACAACGCACCCGCGATGTTGCCGGCACGCTGTTCGGTGGCGACAAGCCGCGTGTGGTGGCGATCAAGGGTATTCCGATCGAGGCCGAGTTGGGCAGCCACATGCTGTATGTCACCAATCAGGACAAGCCCGGTTTCATCGGCGCCCTGGGCAGTCTGTTGGGGGCGCGGGGCGTCAATATCGCCACGTTCCATCTGGGCCGGTCTGAATCCGGCGGCGACGCCATCTTGCTGACCCAGGTCGATCAGCCGCTGACCGATGCCATCCTTGCGGCGGTGTGCGAACTGCCCCATGTGGTGCAGGCCAAATCGCTGAGCTTCTGAGACCATCTGCTTTCATGTCAAACCCCTTCCCGGCGACGGGGAGGGGTTTTGCCTTGTCACATAACATTCACACTTGCTGAACATACTCCTTAAGGAGTATATCCCCCATCCTAAAGTGAATGATAAATGTCAATTGGCAGCACCTGGGGTAGATATACATCCCGTGCTTTGCTTCCCGGCCGTGGGGCATGCCCAATAGAATACGTCATTGCCGACACGACCATTCCAGGGGGGAATCATGTTCGCCGCACGTCAAAAGCCGAAGCCGCCGCCGGTTCAGGATCAATCGCGTCCCGATGAAGAGTTGAGCGCGGATCGTCTGGCCATTATCGACGAGATGTTGGACATGATTCTGGCCGGACGCTACCACTCGGTGCCCGAGGGGCGGTGCAGCGTCGGCAAGAAGATCAAGGCGATGGCCGAACAGCTGGAAAAGCGGGCGCTGGGGGAACTCAAGCGCAATGTCGAGATGTCGATCAGCATCAATGAAGCGGTGACCGAGAACGCCGGCATGATGCGTTCGGTCAGTGAAGCCGATCGTCGCAGCCAGACCATCGCCGCCGCCGCCGAGCAATTGGTGACGAGCGTCGGCCAGATCGCCGAGAATTCCAACGGTGCCGCCGCCGAGGCGCAATCCGCCGAAATCGCCGCCCTGGAAGGACAAAAGGCGGCCGAACAGGCGGTGGAGACCATGCAATCCATCGCCCATGCGGTCGAGGCCGCGGTGACCAAGGTGGAAAGCCTGGGGCAAGCCTCGGCTCAGATTGGCGACATCATCAACCAGATCGAAGCCATCGCCCGGCAGACCAATCTGTTGGCGCTCAACGCCACCATCGAAGCGGCGCGAGCCGGGGATGCCGGCAAAGGCTTCGCCGTCGTCGCCAACGAGGTCAAGCATCTGGCGAACCAGACCGCGAAGGCCACCATCGACATCCGCGCCCGCATCGAAAACCTGCGCCAGGAAATGTCCGATATCGTTGTCACCATGGAAGACGGCGCGCATGCTGTCGAAGCAGGCCAGGCGGTGATCCGGGTGACCGGCGAAAACATGCGGCAAGTCTCGACCCAGGTGGCCGAAGTCACCGGGCGCATGCAGGGGATCGCTTCGATCCTGACCCAGCAGACCGCCGCGTCGGAAGAAGTGTCGCACGGGGTTGGCGTCATCGCCGAAATGTCGGGGCGCAATGTGGCGACCATCGGCCAAGTGGCCGAGGAAATGGACCGGGCGGCCAAGGTGATCGCACGGACCTTGGCCGACATGGCCGAGTTGGAGATCGAAGATTTGACCATTCATGTGGCCAAGTCCGATCACATGATTTGGCGCAAGCGGTTGGCCGACATGCTGGTCGGGCGGGAAACCCTGCGTCCCGATGAACTGGCCGATCATAGCCAATGCCGCCTGGGGCGGTGGTGCGCGACCGTCACCGATCCTGGAATCCGCAATCATCCGGCCTTTGCCGCGTTGGAAGAACCGCATCGCATGGTTCACCAACACGGCATCGACGCCGCCCGGCTTTATCAATCCGGCGACATCGACGGCGCCTTGCATTGCGTGCAATTGGCCGCCCAGGCATCGCAGGGGGTGATGCAGGCTTTGGATGATCTGAGCTGCCGCGGTACGTTCTGAAATCGCTTTCACTGTTTTCCGTTTGCCCCTGTCGGGCAAACGCGATAAACCGGTCTGCTGTCGTGACCGGGGACGGTTGCGTTGTTCCGCCACCATGCCGATTTGCCGAATTTTATGAATGATTTCGCCAAGAACGCGCTGCTGCCCAACGGTTTGCGCGACATTCTCCCCCTGGATGCCGAATTCGAGGCGGACGTGGTCAGCCGCGTCTCGGCCCATTTCAGCGCCCAGGGCTATGACCGGGTCAAGCCGCCGCTGATCGAGTTCGAGGATACGCTGCTCGACGGTGTCGGCGCCGCCATGGCCAAGCAATGCTTCCGCGTTATGGACCCGGTGACCCAAAAGATGATGGGTGTGCGTCCTGACATGACGCCGCAGGTGGCTCGCATCGCCCGAACCCGTCTGGCCGGCTCGCCCCGGCCGTTGCGCCTGTCTTATGCCGGTCAGGTGTTGCGGGTGAAGGGCAGTCAATTGCGGCCCGAACGCCAGTTCGGCCAAGCCGGCATCGAATTGATCGGCATCGATTGTCCCGAAGCCGATGCCGAAGTCGCCATCTTGGCGGCGGAAGCCCTGGTTGCCTTGGGGGTGCCGGGCGTTTCCATCGATCTGTCATTGCCGACCTTGGTGCCGGCCCTCTTGTCCGGTCTGAACCTGGCCGAGGAAACCCTGCGCGGTTCGCTTGACCACAAGGACGCCGCCGCCGTGCTGGCGCTGGGCGGCGCCGCCGCCGCGCTGCTGTCGGCCTTGTTGCAAGCCGCCGGTCCGGCCGAGCGGGCGTTGTCGCTTTTGGCCGGGCTGGAGCTGCCCGAAGCCGCCGCCGCCGAGCGTGATCGCTTGGCCGAGGTGGTTGGTCTGATCGCCGCGGCCATTCCGGAAGTGACCTTGACCATCGATCCGGTGGAAAATCGCGGCTTTGAATATCACACGGGCATATCCTTTACCTTGTTCGGTCAGAACATTTCCGGTGAACTGGGACGCGGCGGCCGTTATCTGGCCGGGGGCACCGAGCCGGCGACCGGGGCGACCTTGTTTCTCGATACGGTGTTGGCGGCGTTGCCGGGGCCGGTTGCGGTCCAGCGCGCCTTTATTCCGGTCGGAACGCCGCGCGCGCTGGCGCAGGCGCTGCGGGCGCAGGGCTGGGTGACGGTGGCGGGATTGCAGGCCGTGGCCGATAATGCGGCCGAGGCGAAAAGATTGGGGTGCGGTCATGTCTTGATGGCCGATGGCGTGAAGTCTGTGGAATAGGGATTAGGTAAGATGGCGAATGTTGCGGTGGTCGGCGCCCAGTGGGGCGACGAGGGCAAGGGCAAGGTCGTCGACTGGCTGTCCGAGCGGGCCGACGTGGTTGTGCGTTTCCAGGGCGGCCACAATGCCGGCCATACCCTGGTCATCAATGGCGTGGTCTACAAGCTGTCGCTGCTGCCGTCGGGCGTGGTGCGCGGCAAGCTGTCGATCATCGGCAACGGCGTCGTTGTCGATCCGTGGGCGTTGCTCGATGAAATCAAGCGCATCCAAGATCAGGGCGTCAACATCACCCCCGACGTCTTGAAGATCGCCGAGAATGCCTGCCTGATCCTGCCGTTGCATGGTCATCTTGACCGCGCGCGCGAAGAAGCTTCGGGGTCGTCCAAGATCGGCACCACCGGTCGCGGCATCGGCCCGGCCTATGAAGATCGCGTCGGCCGTCGGGCCATCCGCGTTTGCGATCTGGCCGACGACGCGGTGCTGGAAGCCAAGCTGGACAAGCTTTTGACCCATCACAACGCGCTACTGGCCGGTCTGGGGGCCAAGCCGTTGGACGGCGAGGAAATCTTGCGCCAGATCAAGGACGTGGCGCCGAAGATTCTGCCGTTCGCCGATGTGGTGTGGCAGCGTCTGGACGAAATCCGCCACACCAGGAAGCGCGTGCTGTTCGAAGGCGCCCAAGGCGCCATGCTCGACGTTGACCACGGCACCTATCCCTTCGTCACCTCGTCATCGACGGTGTCGGGCAATGCCGGGACCGGATCGGGCGTCGGCCCCGGCCAGGTTGGCTATGTGCTGGGGATTTGCAAGGCTTACACCACGCGCGTCGGCGCTGGCCCGTTCCCGACCGAGCAAGACAACGATATCGGTCATCTGATCGGCGACCGTGGTCATGAATTCGGCACCGTTACCGGTCGTCGTCGCCGGTGCGGTTGGTTCGACGCGGTGCTGGTGCGCCAAGCCGTCAAGGTCGGTGGCGTCAACGGCATCGCCTTGACCAAGCTCGACGTGCTCGACGGCATCGAGGAATTGAAGATCTGCACCGCCTACAAGTACAAGGGCGAGATCATCAACCATCTGCCGGCGTCGCAAAGCGCCCAGGCCGAGGTCGAGCCGGTCTACGAGACCATCGAGGGCTGGACCCAATCCACCCGTGGGGCGCGGTCGTGGGTCGATCTGCCGGCCACCGCCATCAAGTACATCCGCCGCATCGAGGAACTGATCGAAGCGCCGGTGTCCATGTTGTCCACCAGCCCCGAGCGTGAAGACACGATCTTGGTGAATGATCCTTTCGCGTCCTGACCGCGATGACGCTTGAGCCCGCGCCCATTGGCCCTTACAAAGGTTGACGGCGCGGGTTGGTGCTCACAGGGACGAACGCGAGAATGGCGGAAGCCGCTGAAGCAAATGGCGCGGAACTGGAAAGTGTGGCGGCCTCGGGGCAGCCTGGGGTTCTGCGCGACCGTTATACCATCCGTTCCAATCAACCGATTCCCGAGCTCTCGACTCCTAACGCCGAAGCCTTTGTCGCCGAGGATAAGCGCGACGCCAACCGCCAACTTTACGCCCTGATCTGCCGGCCGGAATTACCGCCGCGCGTTAACGTCATGCGTGCCTTGAAGGGCTTGCAGGCGCCGGGGCTGGTGCAATTGGTCGAATGGGGGGCGATGACCTGGCCGCCCCTGGGCCGCCAATGCATGACCGTGGTGTACGAACGGCCGGTCGGCAAGCGGCTGATGACCAATCTGCGCCAGGAATTCCGCCGCATCGACGAATACGAGATCGGTCGCAAGGTCATCGAGCCGCTGGTATCGGCGATCAAGGAATTGACCAATCGCGGCATCACCCACCGCGCCATCCGGGCCACCAACCTGTTTTACATGGATGACGCCGGCGAACGTTTGGCGCTGGGCGATTGCGTCTCGACGCCGCCGGCCTTTGATCAGCCGTTGTTGTTCGAAAGCGTCGAAGCCGGCATGGCCAATCCGGTGGCGCGCGGTTCGGGGACCTATTCCGACGATTTGTACGCGTTGGGCGTCACCATCGTCTTCTTGTTTCTGGGGCGCAATCCGGTCGCCCACATGGACGAAGAAACGTTGCTGAAGATGAAGATTCAGCACGGCTCTTACGCCACCTTGGTCGGCGAAGAACGGTTGCCGATGGCCCTGATCGAATTGCTGCGCGGTCTGTTGTGTGACGCCCCCGAACAGCGCTGGGATATCGAGGCGTTGGATTTGTGGTTGTCCGGGCGCCGGTTGTCCCCCTTGCAGCAACGGGTGGAAAAGCGGGCCGCCCGTGGTTTCCCGTTTAACAGCAAGGAATATTTCAATTGCCGTGAATTGGCCCAGGCCATGGCCCGGAATTGGGAGGCGGCGATCCCGCCGGTGCTGGAAGGCAAGCTGGAATTGTGGCTGCGCCGCGCCGTCGAGGACAAGGACCGGGCCCAGGTGGTTTCCGACGTGGTGCGCATGGCCTTGACCGGTTCCGGCGATAAGCGGTCATCATCGGATTTGATGCTGTGCAAGGTGCTTAACATCCTCGATCCCACCGCGCCCATTCGCTACAAGGGCTTCAACGCCATGCCCGATGGCTTTGGCTCGGCCCTGGCGGCGGTGATGGCACAAAAGGGCGACACCCGCTTGTTGGTGGAAATTATCCTGCGCGAGGTGCCGCGCTTGTGGTTCGAGGCGCGGCATTCCTATTTGCCTGATAATTCACTGATGGAAGGCAATTTCCGCGAGTTGAAGAATTATCTGTCGCAGACCGGCATGGGCTTTGGCCTGGAACGCTGCCTTTACGAACTCAATGACGCTTTGCCGTGCCAAAGCTCGCTGTTGGGGGAAGATTATGTCGTCGTGCTCAAGGAATTGCTGCCGGCGTTGAACGCGGCCGCGGCCAAGCGCGAGGATTCCAAGCAGCCGCCGGTGGACCGGCACATTGCGGCCTTCATGGGGGCGCGGGCACGCAGCGACATTGATCGCAACTTAACGGCGCTCAACGACCCGGACCCGTCAAAATCATTGTTGGCCCTGCTCAATATGTATGCGGTGTTCCAGTACCGGTTGGGGCCGGAATCGGTCCCTGGTCTGGCGGCGTGGTGCGGGGCCATGGTCGGCCCCGTCGTTGGCGCCTTTCATTCGCGTGATCGTCGCAAGGAATTGGAAAAAGACCTGCCGAAGATGATCCGGCGTGGCTCGATCGTCGAAATCTATAATCTTTTGGAAAATCAGGAAGCCCGCGAAAAGGATCACAACGAATTCGCCTGGGCTCAGGCGCAATATCAAGCGGCTGAGGAAGAGGTCAAGCGGGTGCAGACCGATGACGAGGAGCGGGCGGAGGAAGGTGACCGTACCGGCCGGCAGACCGCTTCGGTGATCGGCATTTTGATCGCCATGATCACCACCACCATCGTCGTTATCATGCGGGTCTGGTAGGGGCGCGGTCATGGCAAAGAAACCGATCTCGGCGGTCAAACAGGCGCAGGCGGCGGCCAAGGGTAAAAAAGGCGGCGGCGGCTCCAACAAGATCGTCGTGTTGATGATTCTGGCGGCGTTGATCCCGTTCTCGCTGCCCACCGTCACCTTGCTGTTTTTCTGCGGCTTGCCTACTTTAGGTGCTTGGGCGGGGGAAAAGGGCAAGAATAAATATGCTTGGCTGTGTGTCGGCGGTTTCAACTTCGCCGGCATCATTCCTTTCTTGTTTGATCTGTGGTTCGGCGTCCATACCCTGGACGAGGCATTGAACATGTTGTCCGACGCCAACGTCTTGTTGTGGGCCTATGGCGCGTCGGGGGCAGGCTGGGCCATGTATATTGTCACCCCGCCCCTGGTCAAAAGCTGGCTGGCCTTCACCACCGACCGCCGCGTCTCGGCTTTGAAATCGGCGCAAAAGCGGCTGATCGAGGAATGGGGGCCGGAAGTCACCAAGAAAGGGTGATTTCGCCGTATCGCTGACATGGGTCTTTCCCACACGGATGCGATCCCTAACTGAACAGGGACCCGATCAGGCAGATGGTCCAGTACAGGGCCATGGCGCCGCCGATGAGCATCAGGATCCGGCCGATGCTGTTGCGCCAGCGGAACCCAGCTCGCAGAGGGGTTCCGAACATTCCAAGGATAGAATGGACCGCGAAAGGGAATAGTAATACAGATGCGCCGACGCTGATAATGAAGATAACTTCATTTGAGCAGACAATCATGAGCGTAGCTAAGACAAATATGAGAATGACCTGCGTGCCGTTGTTGATGCTGTTCATTATGGTTGAATTATATTTAGTTTGCTCTCGTTGAGCGCTCATTTTTGATGTGTTGCCGATAATCAAGTGCCTTACATCGCCAAGATTATTTTTTATCATTGAGTATTCGTTCATTTCTTCTTTTCTAGCTGCCGTAGTTTCTAATTTTGCCGTATTGATTAAAAGTGGAATATTTTTATTAACATCTTGTTCATTGTTGTCTTTGCTCCTCTTAAGAAGAATAACTTGTTCTGTGCTCAAGCTAGTTAGCTCGTCGATGTAGTCGATCAGGGCTGCATTGATCTCCTGTTTCGAGGCGCTTTCGGCTGCGGCCGCAATAGCCACGTGTGCGATCTCTCGGGTCAGGGCCTGGTCGCTGGTGTTTTCCAACATTTGCTTCAATTGGTTCAGGCGATCGATTTCGTCGATGATTTTTTGCTGTTCAGCCGCCTGGATTTCCGCTGCGGCCACCGATTGCACCCCCTTGCGATGATGATTTGGCGATGGCACTTCTTCACCAGGGGGCGGAGCTTGATTGGTTTGCGCTGATGCGGCTGTAACGGGGGGGCTTCGCCACGGAGACGGCGTGACGAAAGACGCGACGAGCTTGGCCCATGGGGACGCTTTTGTTTCTAGCTGTGGTTTGTCGTCATTTGGGGCAACGGCGGAGGGGGCGCTCACCAAGAGCTTCCCTGAAGTGTCGATGGCCGCTTCCTGCGCCTTGCTGTCGGTCTGCGTATTTTTGTCATTTTGGCGGATGACCAACAGTTTGCTTTCCAAGCTCTTCACCGAGGCATCGATGACGGTTTCCAGCATCTTGCGCTCGGTCTGAGCATTCTTGGCGATAGACGTATCGGTGGCAAAATGTCTTGAGATACGGGTCAAGACGTCTTTGGTTGCTTCGCCGCTTTGGCTTTGTATGGCGGCCCTGGCAATGGCGTAAGCCTTCAGGTCCTTGATCATAGCCTTGTGAGCGGCTGTTCCCTTGTTCAATTCCGTCCGTTTATCCCTCAGTGATTGCTCGAGGGTCAGGAGGTTGGCCTCGGCAGCCTCTCGTTTCAGCACGGTTTGGTTGTATAAATTGATCTGGTGGGCCAAGGTATAACCCAGGGCGGCAAACAAGGTGATGGCCGGCGCACACAGACAAATGGCCAGAACCATGCCCCAGCGACGGGGGCCGCGGGACCAGAGCAGGGTGATGGCAAGGGTGACGATCAGTGTGCTGCCCGAGGCGATGGCCGCCAGTCGCAGCATTTTTATAAAGACGTCGGCCAGGGTCGGCGGGTGGACGGCAGATGCGCCTTTTGCCGTTGCCCCGTTGGCGATGGTCTGCCACTCGGTGGGAAGGATGGATTGGATCGTTTTTTCAAGCGATCCGTTCGCTAACTCCGAATAGGCCCAATAAAACGCCCCGAACAAGATTCCCAGCGTCAGCAGGATTTCCAGCAGGCCGACACTGATCGAGAACCATTTGCTTTTGTGGATGATGCCATCCGCCTCGGCGCACCAAATGGCCGAGGCTCGTTCAATATCCCACGGGTCCATGGCCATGGACCCGCTGGTGCGAATGGCCGCAATGGTGCTGCCCTGAGCAATGCTGTGGCCGATTTCTTCGCGTATCGGGGCTGGCAGCCACGTGCGCAAAGAAATGTCATTGAGCCGATCCAGCCGATAGCGGATGGGATCCAAAGGCGAGGTGCCGCGCAGGAAGGCCGTGATCGTCTGCCAGAAACCACGGGGCGTTTCCGGCTGTTGCGGTGCCATGGGAAGCGGGACGGTCAAAGAGGGGGAATTTTGCATGGAATCTCGTGCGGTGTGACGGCAGGACGATTAAAACTATAGGTTGATAATCGCACACAAATTACATGGAATTTTATTCACATGCACCATAATACCGTGTATCCATACCCTTGTTGATCCCTCTATGGGGGGGTGTGCGGGATATGATTGGTGGAATCGGGCGGACGCTGCATTATTATCAAACCTTTACACGTAAGGATTCCGTGGCGGATTATCGCCGTGGCGAGACTGACGCCCTGGCCGGCGAACCTGATGGCGGGGCTGCGGTCTTTACCGGTTATCAGCTCAACGTCATCAGTCGAACCCACACCGACATCACCGGCTATCTGAAAGATGCCGATATGGAGTTGGATGATCTGGGCGGGCAGCTTGCCGCTTTGAAGGAACGCAGCGCGTCCTATAGCGGCGACCGCGAGAATTCCTTGGCAGAGCGCCGCGCCGCCGAGGATGCGCTGCACGCCGCCAAGGGCGGCGGCAGTCCCGAATATCGCCACGCCAAGGAACATTCGGATACGGTCGAGGAACAGCTTAAAAGCGTGCGTCAGGCCGAAGGGGATCGGCCGCTGCAAAGCTATCTTGGCCGCAAATCCTATTTCACCTTTTTCGTGATCATTTTTGCCGCCGAGCTGCCGATCAATATTCCCGCCGTCCAGGCCATCTTTCGCGAAGCGCCGTTTTTTTCACTGATTGTCGCCCTGGCGTTGAGCGGAATCATGGTCTATTTCGCCCATACCCTGGGGCGGACTTTGCGCCAGCCACAGATCTTTACCGGGAGTCGGTGGCTGTTCTGGTTGACCGTGGTGTTGCTGGTGTTGCTATCGGCGGCGATGATCTTGTCCATCTATACGCTGCGCCAGCAATTCATCGGCGCCACCTTTTATGGTCGGCAGCAGACGGCGGCGGTCGAGGCGGGGTGGTTCTTCCTGGCGGTCAATTGCGCGGTTTACTTGGCTGGGTGCCTGGTGTCGATCTTCCATCATGACAGAAACCCCGATTACCAGCGCCTGACCAAGGAAAGCAAGGACGCCCGTGCGGCCTTTTTCAAGATCGAGCGGGCCTATAGCCAGGCGCGGCAAGGCCTGAATGACACTTTCGACGACCGTCAGCGCCGGCTGAACTTGGATAACCAACGGGTGGAATACGATATCGCCCAACTGAAAAATAAGATGGAAAGCAATAACAAGAGCCGCCGCCCGATGATCGAGATGGCGCTCAGTGTGCTGGCGGAACGCCTGACTTCGTATCAGGACGGCAACCGCAGCAAACGTTCGTCGATGCCGGTGCCGCCGGTCTTTGGTGTCGATCGCATCACCCGGCTCAAAGATGACATGCGCAAGGAATTCGAAGGAGGTGTGTCATGAGGGTGCGTTACCTCTTTGCCAGCATGACCGTCCTGTCCTGCGCTTTGATGGGTGGGGTGGAGGCCGGAGCTGCCGCGGCGCGAAAGAATGTCTCGCCCGCATTGGTCGCGCCCGAGCACGAGGATGGTGCGTTTTGCAAGTTCTACCGGGTCACTAATCCCAAGATAGTGGTGTTGATGATTGACCGCACCTTGCCGGTTACCAATGCCTCTGATCGCGAGGACGCCAAGGAAGCCATGACGCAAGCCTTGCTGATGACCGAAATGGGGCAACGCTTGCGCATCATCACCATTCGCGAGGATATCGGCTCCAGTAAAAAACTGTTCGACGATTGCCGTCCGGGGCGGCCCAAGGGGATCGCTTCCTTGTTTGAAGCTCCCGAAAATCCCGAAGATCTGAAAGTGGATGAGCCGGCATTTAATAATGCGGTCAAGGCTGCGGTGGACGCTGCCGTGGACGAACGCAATCGTCTGCAACAATCGCCGCAATCGGCGATTATCAACACCATCGCCAGCGTGGGGCGTCAATTTCAGGGGCGTCTGGCGGGACTGGTTCTGTCCTCGGACATGATCGAGGGACGGTTGGCCGATCTGACGCCGAAGCCGGATGCCGGGTTGGATGTCCGGACCCGTAATGGCTTGCTGGAAAAAGCCGCCGAGCTGGGACAAATCCCCCGTCTCGACGGCGTCATGGTCAAATCCTTCACCGTCAATCTGTGGGATCGCAAGAACCGGCCGGTTTTGTCGGATGCCACCGCCAAGGATCTTCGGGATTTTTGGATCGATTATTTCCGCATGGCCGGGGTTTCCTCGGTCACCATCAATTAACCCCACATCTCTTGTCAGCAACTGAGGATCGGATCATGGCCGATATGGAATTGGATGGCGACAGCCCGGAATTGGTGGCGTATCGCCTGAGCCAGGACGTGCGCGAACTGGAGTGGCGCTACCCGGAATCGGGCACACCTTATAACCGGAAGGAGTACCTGGACCTGTTCTCCGAGTGTCTGGAGGCGGTCAAGGGCAACCGCAAAGTCAAGGTATAGCCGATCGCTGCAAGACGGCAGGGCCGAGGAGACGCTTCATCGTCCCCTCGGCCTTGATCGTTTTCAGGCGGCGCTGCCGCAGATGGATTTTTGCAGTTTCTCGAAGGCGCGAACTTCGATCTGGCGGACCCGTTCGCGGCTGATGCCGTATTGCTGCGACAAATCTTCCAGGGTCGCGGGTTCGTCCTTCAATCGGCGCTGGGTCAGGATCGAACGCTCGCGCGCGTTCAGCGAATCCAGCGCGGTTGACAGCAATTTGCTGCGGATGCCGCGCTCCTCGCGGTCGGCCAGTTCGGTTTCCTGGCTTTCGGTGTCGTCGACCAGCCAATCTTGCCATTCACCATCGCCGTCGATACGCACGGGGGCGTTCAGGGAATGGTCGGGGCTGGCCAAGCGGCGGTTCATGTTGACCACATCCACTTCCGGCACGCTAAGCTTGGTGGCGATGGACGTGACCGTTTCCTGCGGCAGATCGCCTTCGTCCATGGCCTGCATCTGGCCTTTCAGCTTGCGCAGATTGAAGAACAGCTTTTTCTGCGCCGCGGTGGTGCCGATCTTAACCAGGGACCATGAGTGCAAGATGTATTCCTGCACGGCGGCCCGGATCCACCACATGGCATAGGTGGCCAAGCGGAAGCCGCGATCGGGGTCAAAGCGTTTGACCGCCTGCATGATGCCGACATTGCCTTCCGAAATCAGTTCGCCCACCGGCAGTCCATAGCCGCGATAGCCCATGGCGATCTTGGCCACCAGGCGCAAATGGCTGGTGATCAGGCGATTGGCGGCGTCCATGTCACCGTGTTCGCGATAGCGTTTCGCCAGCTGGTATTCTTCATCGGGGGCCAGCATGGGGAATTTGCGGATTTCTTGCAGATAGCGCGAGAGGTTGCCCTCGGGCGCCAGCGACAAGTTGCTCGGGATGGCCGTCATCTCTCATCTCCTCGTCCAAGGAGCAAAACGGTTGGGTCCTCCCACCAGCCGTCATGCTCCCGCGCGTCAAGCACAAGTGGTATCACATCTGCCTGAATAGGAGAATACCGGAGTTGACAGCTCAAGTATAATTAAAATTCATACAGCCTCTAAAATAGAAATCAACCAATTGAAATCATTTGGTAAATTGCTCTCAAACCTCAGTATTGCCCCAGAAACTGGATGGTTAAATCCGAGCGTCGCTGCATGCAATGCTTGGCGGGGGAAGGAGCTCAAGGCGTGCCGAGCTGAATCGGAGAGATGACGTAATTTGGCGCTGCGAGAGCGACCATAGGTCTGATCACCGACCAGCGGATGACCAATCGAGGTCATATGGACGCGGATCTGGTGGGTGCGGCCGGTGGCAAGCCGGCATTCCACCAACGATACGGTGCCGCCGGCCAGCGGGCGCAAAAGGCGATAACGGGTCAGCGCCGGCTTGCCGCCATGGCTGACGATGGCCATTTTCTTGCGGTCTTGGGGCGAGCGGCCAATATTGCCCTCGATCGTGCCTTGCGGCGGTGTCGGCACGCCCCAGACCAGGGCGCGGTATAGTCTTTCCAGGGAATGGCTGGCGAATTGTTCCGCCAGTCCGTGATGGGCGCGGTCATTCTTGGCCACCACCAACAGGCCGCTGGTGTCCTTGTCGATGCGATGGACGATGCCGGGGCGCTTCACGCCGCCGATACCGGACAACGAATCGCCGCAATGGGCCAGCAACGCGTTGACCAGGGTGTGGTCAGGGCTGCCGGGGGCGGGGTGAACCACCAGACCCGCCGGCTTGTCGATGACGATCAAGTCGTCATCCTCGTAGACCACGGTCAGATCCATGGCCTGGGGCAGGGGATCGGCGGGGCGGTCGGGCGGAATGGCGATAACAAAGTTCTGACCGGGTTTGACCCTGGCCGAGGCGTCCGTTATGGTCACCTCGGCCGCGCTGACCCGGCCATCGTCAATCAACCCCTTGATCCGGGTGCGCGATAGATCGGGCAGACGCGCCGACAACCATTTATCCAGGCGGGTGCCGGCTTCTTCGGCGCCAACGGCTTCGGGGCGTAATATGGTGTCGGCGTCATTGGTCAAGGCGGCGGTCTTTTCGTCATTGGTTTGTTTGGGATTGAATCTGAAGCGATGAAAGCGATCAAGGCCCTGGTGGCATTTATGGGTGTCTTGCTGGTTGGCGGATTGGCTCTGCTTGGGTGGGGTTTGTACTCCCAAGCCGGCAAAATCACCACAAAGCCCACGCGATCCAGCGTCGCTGCCGACGATTTTGGCGCGATTTCCGTGCCGTTGCCGGCTGGTTCGCGCATTGATCAGGTTCTGGTGGTCAGTGACCGCTTGGTCTTGCGGGTGATTGGCGGTGGGCCGGAACGGTTGGTGGTGCTTGATCCCGCCTCGGGTGCGATCACCGGCAGCTTCGTCGCCACCCCAGAAGCGCCGGTGCCGCGATGATTTTACAAATCGACGCCCAATTGACCAAACAGATGGTGGATGCGGCCGAAGCCGCATTCCCGGCCGAAGCCTGCGGCCTGATCATTGGGCGCGGCAAGGGACAGCTGATCCGCGTTACCCGAGTGGTGCCGGCTGAAAATCTGCTGGCCGAAACCCCGGACCGCTTCGAACTCGACCCGGCAACCCGCATCGCGGTGGAAAAGGACTTGCGCGACAGCGGCACCAAGGACCGCATTATCGGCCATTACCATTCCCATACGGACGGCACCGCCGAGCCCTCGGCCACGGATCGGGCCATGGCCTTCGAGCCGGAGATGGCTTGGCTAATCGTCGGTGTATTGGACGGTCAAGCGATTCAGACCCTGGGCCACCGCATGGATGAAAAGCGCGGCAATTTCCGCCCGGTTCCCCTGCGTACGCCCAAGGCAAAATAACCCTTGCATCCCCTTGGCGCATTCGGCATAAAGCCTGCCTTGCGCTTAGACGTCCCCATCGTCTAGAGGCCTAGGACACCGCCCTCTCACGGCGGTAACGGGGGTTCGAATCCCCCTGGGGACGCCAAGCGAATCAATGACTTAGGGCCGCCTTAGGGCGGCCTTTGTCGTTCTGTACGGAAATTATACGGAAAAGTCATTCCCGGAAGGTGGTGCAACGCCATCCTTCGGCGCCTGTCCCCGCGCGCGTTAGATGTGCGTACCAAGGTGCGAACCTTGCGATATGCTTTCCCGGTTATGCTAGGCTGGCAACACGCGCAACAGCGGTGCAGGTGCGGCGATGCCTCATCCCACCTTGAATAACCCGTTTGACCGGGCGGCAATCCGCAGGATGCTATCGCACGTTCCGCCCGATGCGATAAACCACCACGCCGAAATTGCGGCAGAGGCCACGCGCTTCCTGGAAATCGTTCACGCCCAATACGGGGAAGAGGGCGTGCGACGCTTTACCGAATTGGTGCGCGAAGAAGCCTTCGCAATGGCAAGAGAGAATGCTGCAAGACAGGGTAGCCAACAGCAACCCCGACAACGCGGCGGCGGTATAGCCCTGGTCATTTTGCTGCTTCTCTTCGGCGTAGGCTTGCTGTTGGGAGTTTCGCTCCGGGGTTAGAAGTAATTTAGCCCCATATTCGGCCCTCCCGACGACGGGACAGCCGTTGCCACCTCTCCGGGTTAGGAAGCTTCCCAGTTTAACCTAGGTGGGAAGCCGCTGGTTTCTGCTTCTCTTTTTTCTTGCGCGGCACTTCGGGGGCTACGGGTAGGCTGCGGGTCCACAATTCCGAGCTTAACGCCTCCCTTCGGCCCTGCCTTGGCGATACACCGCCCCCTTAGACTTTTCCGCACGCTCCGGATAAACTTAAAGCGAGCATTTGCGAGGAGATGGCAATATGAGGCGTGTGATTTTGGTCCTTGGCTTGGGTTTATCTGCATGCGCTCCAGCCCCCTATGGTTCATGGGCCGACAACTCAGCTGACCCAACATGTAGGTTTGAAGCCATTTCTCGTGCGGGGGGGTATGACAACTCCTACCGAACGGTGGTGGGGTCTGCAATGGACATGGGAATGCGAAGGCAGGAAATTTATACGGCCTGTATGCAGGCGAAGCCTGAGCAGCCCCCGGCAATTGATGTAAGGGCGCGGAAATGCCTGAAGGAAGATGGAACTATCATAAATGTCCCCCCGTCTTTTTGTACCCCGGCTGTCGGTAAGCTGATCGAATAAGCACCCTAGGCTCCCCGATGCCGTAAAGGTTGTGGTCCGCTGTCAGAGGCTACGTGGAATGCCGATGGTGGTGCATTGGCATCCAGGGTTAGATAAAATCTATGTCCATATCGGTCACGCCCAAGCGGCTGCACATACTTTGCCATTTTGCAGCAAGCATTGCTTCCAAGCGCCATTCGATATCGAAAACCTCTTGGGCTAGCCGGTCATAGGTGCGGCGATGCATGCCTTTGGGGCGCCTGGGGAATGGGAAGGACAAGCCCGGTTCTTCTCCAAGGCGCATGCGGATTTTATTGGCACGCCGGGCAAGCCGGTCATCCTCTCGTTCGGCCTGAACCGGATAGGTTAAGCCGTGACAGGCCCGGCAGGCGGTGGCACCGAAGACCCATAGTTTGACCACGGATCGACCACACATAGGGCAGCACAGGAAGGGCCGTTTCCCGCCGAAACGACAGGGTACCCATCGGACGGGAACCGCTATTTCCACGTCCCGCCAAGGGCCGCCATTGGTCCGGCTTCGGTCGGCAGGGACTGATGAACCGCCCCGGGTTTGCCGGAGGCCATTTGGTTTGAGTTACGCGGCCACGGGCTGGCGAGCCAGCATGGCGTAAT
>NZ_JAGTUF010000009.1 GCF_018224925.1 Magnetospirillum sulfuroxidans
AGGGAGCGGAAAAACTCCGAGATGGTCTCGAGAGTCATGCTTCCGCTCCTAGCGCTGGATCTTGGTGTGATCCACGGCCGTGAAATCGACCATGGTGCCGAGAACCTGCAAATAGGCGACAACGGCATCCATTTCGCTGACTTGAGCTGGATTACCGTCGAAATCCCCCACCCGCGCCCCCGGATACCGGGCGAGCAATGCCGCATTGGCATCGGCATCGGGCTTGGCTTGTTCGGCCAGATCCGCCTTGGCGTTGCTGATCTGGTCATCGCTATAGGGAACGCCGACCACCTTCAGGGTGCGCAGATGCGCGTCCGGATCGGTGAAGGCCAATTTGCGGGCCAGATGCGGGTAACCGGGCATCACCGATTCAGGCACCACGTCACGCGGATTGATCAGGTGACGAACGTGCCAATCATTGGTGTACTTGTTACCCACACGGGCCAGATCGGGGCCGGTGCGCTTGGACCCCCACTGGAACGGATGGTCGTATTTGGACTCGGCCGCCAGACTGTAATGGCCGTAACGCTCCACCTCATCCTTGAACGGGCGGACCATCTGGCTGTGACACAGATAGCACCCTTCGCGGATATAGATATTGCGCCCAGCCAGTTCCAGCGGCGTGTAAGGACGAACTCCACCAACCTTTTCGATGGTGGTTTCGATGGTGAACAAGGGGGCGATTTCAACCAGACCGCCGACGATGACGGTTAGCAAAATGCCGACGGCGAGCAGGAATACATTGGTTTCCAGCTTGGCGTGATGTTTGAAGATTGACATGAATTCCCCCCCTTAGCGCGCCATGGCCGCATTCGGTTCGACTTCGCTTGCGCAAACGTCGCCCCGGATGGTGCGGATCATGTTGTAGGCCATGATCAGGGCGCCCAGGACGAACAGAACGCCGCCAATGGCCCGGATCACGTAATAGGGATGCATGGCCTCGACGGTCTCGATGAACGAGTACTGCAAGAAGCCCAAATTGTCATAGGCACGCCACATCAGGCCCTGCATGATCCCCGAAATCCACATGGCGGTGATGTAGAGAACGACACCGACAGTAGCGACCCAGAAATGCGTCCCGATCAGCTTGAGCGAGTACATTTCCCGACGGCCCCACAGCTTCGGAACCAAGTAGTACAAAGCGCCGAAGGAGACGAAGGCGACCCAGCCCAAGGCACCGGAATGCACATGGCCAATGGTCCAGTCGGTGTAGTGCGACAACGAGTTGACGGCCTTGATCGACATCATCGGACCTTCGAAGGTCGACATGCCGTAGAACGCCACCGAGGACACCAGGAAACGCATGACCGGATCGGTCCGCAGCTTGTCCCAGGCACCCGACAGGGTCATCAGACCGTTGATCATGCCACCCCAAGACGGCATCCACAGCATGACCGAGAAGGTGGCGCCCAGGGTCTGGGCCCAATCGGGCAGCGCGGTGTAATGCAGATGGTGGGGACCGGCCCAGATGTACAGGAAGATCAGCGCCCAGAAATGGACGATGGACAACCGGTACGAATAAACCGGACGTTCGGCCCGCTTGGGCACGAAGTAATACATGATGGCCAGGAAGCCGGCGGTCAGGAAGAAGCCGACAGCGTTATGGCCGTACCACCATTGGGTCATGGCGTCTTGGACGCCGCCAAACAGCGAATAGGACTTCATCCACGAATCGCCGCCCATCAGCGCCACCGGCACCGCCAGGTTGTTGCCCAGATGCAGCATGGCAATGGTCAGGATAAAGGCCAGATAGAACCAATTGGCGACATAGATATGCGGTTCGGTCCGCTTCATGATGGTGCCGGCAAAGGCCATCAGATAACAAACCCAGATGACCGTCAGATACAGGTCGATCCACCATTCCGGCTCGGCATATTCGCGGCCTTGCGAAAAACCCAGCACATAGGACAGCGCGGCCATGACGATCAGGCTTTGGAACATCCAGAAGATGGCCTTGCCGAAACCGGCGCCGCCGAACAGCTGTGCCCGACAGGTGCGTTGAACCACATAGAACGAGGTTCCCATCAGCACGTTGCCGCCAAAGGCGAAGATCACGGCAGAGGTATGGACCGGGCGCAGACGGCCGAAAGTGGTCCATTCCAGATCAAGATTCAAAGCCGGAAAGGCTAATTGCCAAGCGATGAAATCGCCGGCGAGGAAGCCGATAATTCCCCAGAAAACGGAAGCCAGGACGAAATTCTTGATGACGTCGTCGTAATACGGCGTCGCCCCCCCTTGCGTCCCCACGGCAGCATTTGCAGCGGACATGCGAAACTCCTTATCAGGTGTCGCGCCGCCGGCCTGGATACAGTGTCCCCCGACCCAAGACGGCAGCCATGTCAACGGATTGATCCGATAACGGCGGCCAGCCTAGGCGTCCGACCGACTTGGAATCATTGTGAATTGTCAGTGGGGTGAAAAAATAGCCGCGCCGTCTTTGCATAATTGCAAAGCCATACCGGCCAATACGCCATTGATAAGGCAGTTTCGTTTCCCCCATTATCAACGGACAAAAATTCCACAGGGAGGAATATAACCATGAGCAAACGGACGCTCGTTTCCATCGGTCTGGCCACCACGGCTTTGTTGGCCGCCGCACCGGCTCAGGCCCAATACGCCGATGGCGGCATCAAGATCGGTGTGTTGACCGATATGTCCGGCCCCTATTCCGCCATGGGTGGTCCGGGTTCGGTGGTCGCGGCGCAGATGGCTATCGATGATTGCCTGGCAGCCGAATGCAAGGGCATGAAGATCGAACTGGTCCAAGCCGACCACCAGAACAAGGCCGATGTCGGCGCCGCCACCGCTCGCCAATGGCTGGACCAAGACCATGTGGACGCCATGGTCGATCTGACCAATTCGTCAGTGTCGTTGGCGGTGCAAAAGCTGATCAAGGAAAAGGGCGGTATCGCCATGTATTCCGGTCCGGCCACCACCCGGCTGACCAACGACGATTGCGCCAGCAATGGTTTTCACTGGATGTTCGACACCTATTCCCAAGCGGCGGTGGGAGCCGCGGCGCTGACCAAGCTGGGCTTCAAGAACTGGTATTTCATCACCGTCGATTACGCCTTTGGCCATTCCTTGGAAAAAGACGCCAGCGAACAGGTGATCGCCAATGGCGGCACCGTGCTGGGCTCGGTCCGCCATCCGCTCAACAACAGCGATTTCTCGTCGTTCTTGTTGCAGGGCCAGGGGTCGAAAGCGCAGGTCATCGGTCTGGCCAATGGCGGCCAGGACACCGTCAACGCCATCAAGCAGGCCAAGGAATTCGGTGTCGGCGGCAAGGACCAAAAGCTGGCGGCGTTGCTGGTTTTCCTGTCTGACGTCAACGCCTTGGGTCTGCAAACCGCCCAAGGCCTGTCTTATGCCGATGGCTTTTATTGGGATGCCGACGACGACGCCCGCGCCCTGTCCGCCCGTTTCGAAGCCAAGGTCAAGGGCACCAAGCCGACCATGGTTCAAGCCGGCGTCTATTCCAGCACCCTGCATTACCTGCGCTCGGCCGCCGCCGCCGGCACCGATGATTGGCAAAAGGTCTCGGCGACCATGCGCCAGCTGCCGATCAAGGATCCGGTGATGAAGAACGCCTCCATCCGCCCCGATGGCCGTGTCATCCACGACATGTATGTCTATGAGGTCAAATCGCCGGCCGAATCCAAGTATTCCTGGGATTATCTGAAGAAGGTCGGCACCGTGCCGGCGGCCGAGGCATTCCAGCCGCTGGCCAAATCCACCTGTCCGCTGGTCAAGGGCTGATTATTGCGGTGACGCCGGTCGATCCGGCGTCACCATTTCCCGGCTTTCCCCCAACAAGAACGCCCGGTTGCGCTCGGCCGCGTCCTTGACGAACAGGCGCAGCGCCTTGATGCGGGCCAAGTTGTGGCGCTCCTCGGGCAAGACCAACCAGAACGAACGCCGAAACAGCACCTGATCCTCCAAGACCGGCACCAGATCGGCAAAGGGCGAAGCCAGGAAGCACGGCAGCACGGCTAATCCGGTCCCTTGGCGCACCGCCGAACATTGCGCCACCACATTGGTCGAGCGATAGCCCACCCGTTCGGCCGGCACGATCTGTTCCAGGTAACGCAGCTCGGCCGAAAACACCAGATCGTCCACATAGCCGATGAAATTATGATGGTGCAGGTCCGAAGCCGAGACGATGGGACCATGCGCGGCCAGATAATCGGGGCTGGCGTATAGTTTCAGGTGATAGTCACACAGCTTGGCGACGGCGTAATTACCGCTGTCCGGGCGTTCGATGGTAATGGCCATGTCGGCTTCGCGCTTGGGCAGATTGACAAAGCGCGACAACGGCAACAGATCCAAAGTGATATGCGGATGGCGGGCGCAGAAATGGGCCAATTGCGCCGCCAGGAAATGGGTGCCGAAGCCTTCGGTGCAGGCCAGTCGGATCTGGCCCGACAGCGCCGCGTTATGGCCGGTCAGCCTTTCTTGGGCCAGATGCATGGTGGCTTCCACCGTCTCGGCGTATTCCACCAAGTGCAGGCCTTGCGCGGTCAACGTGTAGCCCTGATTATTGCGGTCGAACAGCTGGGTTCCCAATTCCCGCTCGAACCGGCGGATGCGCCGCGACACGGTGGAATAATCGATCCCCAACCGTTCCGCCGCATCCATCAGCCGCCGCCCGCGCGCCAGTTCCAGAAAGATTCGCAGATTGTCCCAATCCATCCTGACCTGTCCCGATCCCACCCGCCTGCATCCACTGGATGGCTTCACCAACACTGTCTTCTTGAAACCGCTGTTGGAGCACGAAAGCGCCACCAACATCACTGTCGGCGCCTATAGCTATTACCATGACTTCGACGACCCCAGATCGTTCTTTCGCCGCAACGTCCGCTATAATTTCGGCTTTTCCGGCACCCGGCTGAGGATTGGCAAATACTGCGCCATCGGCCATGGCGCCACCATTTTGATGGCCGACGCCAACCACCCCATTGGCGGCGTCACCGGTTTCCCCTTCGCCATCTTTGGCCAAGACTGGGCCGACCCGCCGCTGAGCGAATACCCCCGCGGACCCGTTGGCGATATCGTCATCGGCAACGACGTGTGGATCGGCTACGAAGCCACCATCCTGCCCGGCGCCCAGATCGGCAATGGCGTCATCATCGACGCCAAGGCGGTGGTCGGCGGCACCATCCCCGATTATGCCGTGGTGGTTGGCAATCCCGGACAAGTGGTCAAGATGCGCTTTGACGACGCCACCATCACCCGGCTGAACCGGCTGGCGTGGTGGGATTGGTCGGCCGAGACTGTCGCCTTGGCCCTTCCCGCCCTGATTAAGGGCGACGTCGCGGAGCTGGAGAGCTTTTGCCCTTGACCGGCCCCCGCGTGTGCTGGGTGCGAAACGGGGTGCCGCCGCTTTTGCCCACCGGGGCGTAATTGCCCGATGGGATCAATTGGTGCTGGCCTGGCCCGATCAGATCGGCGCGGCCCATGTTTTTCAACGCCTCGCGCAGGATCGGCCAGTTTTCCGGGTCATGATAGCGCAGGAACGCCTTGTGCAGCCGGCGTTGCCGCAAGCCCTTGGCCGAGACCACGTCCTCGGTGCCGTTGCGCCGCACCGGGGCCAGCGGGTTCTTGCCGGAATGGTACATGGCGGTGGCCAACGACATGGGGGACGGCAGAAAAGTCTGCACCTGATCGGCCTTAAAATCGTTGCGCTTCAGCCATAGGGCCAAATTCATCATGTCCTGGTCGCTGGTGCCGGGATGGGCGGCGATGAAATAAGGGATCAGGTAATATTTCTTGCCCGCCGCCGCCGCCGCTTTCTCGAACATCTGCTTGAAGCGGTCATAGGCGCCCATGCCCGGCTTCATCATCTTCGACAACGGCCCGGCTTCGGTGTGTTCGGGGGCGATCTTCAGATAACCGCCCACATGATGGGTGACCAGTTCCTTGACGTATTCCGGGCTTCTGACCGCCAGATCGTACCGCAAGCCCGAACCGATGGTGATGCGCTTGACCCCTTTGACCGCACGCGCCTTGCGATAAAGCTGGATCAGCGGCCCGTGATCGGTGCCCAAATTCTTGCAGATATCGGGATAGACGCAGGACAGCCGTCGACAAACCGCCTGAATTTTGTCGTCGTTGCAGGCCAGCCGATACATGTTGGCGGTGGGGCCGCCAAGGTCGGAAATGGTGCCGGTGAAGCCGGTGGTCTTGTCGCGAATGGCCTCGATCTCTTTCAAGATCGAGCCTTCGGAACGGCTTTGGATCACCCGCCCCTCGTGCTCGGTGATCGAGCAGAACGAACAACCGCCGAAACAGCCGCGCATGATGTTGACGGAAAAGCGGATCATCTCCCACGCCGGCAGCTTGGCGTCGCCATACAAGGGATGGGGGGCGCGGGCGTAAGGCAGGTCGAACACCGCGTCCATTTCCACCGTTTCCAGCGGAATCGGCGGCGGGTTCAGCCACACCTCGCGATCACCGTGACGCTGAACCATGGCATGGGCGTTGGAAGCGTTGCTTTCCAGATGCAGGGTGCGCGACGCATGGGCATAAAGCGGCGGATCGGCGGCCACCTCTTCATAAGACGGCAACCGCACCACCACCTGCTCGCCCTTGGGGATGCGCGGGGTATCGTCCATATCCGACCAATCGGCCACCTGCCAGCCATCGGGCACCCGGTCGCGGATAATGACGGTGCCGCGAATATCGGTCATCGCCTTGACCACCTCGCCCGCCGCCGCCCGCCGGGCGATATCGATAATCGCCCGCTCGGCGTTGCCATAGACCAAGATATCGGCCTTGGCATCCAGCAGCAGCGAACGCCGCACCTTGTCCGACCAATAATCGTAATGGGCGATGCGCCGCAAACTGGCCTCGATGCCGCCCATGACGATGGGCACATCCTTGAACGCTTCGCGGCAACGCTGGGCATAGACCAGGGCGGCGCGATCGGGCCGCTTGCCGCCTTCGGCCCCCGGCGTGTACGCGTCGTCGGAGCGGATGCGCCGGTCCGAGGTATAGCGGTTAACCATGGAATCCATGTTGCCGGCGGTGACGCCAAAGAACAGCCGCGGCTTGCCCAGAATTCTGAACGGCTCGGCCGAGCTCCAGTCCGGCTGGGCGATGATGCCGACGCGCCAGCCTTGGGCTTCCAGCAGGCGGCCGATGATGGCGGCGCCAAAGCTGGGGTGATCGACATAGGCGTCGCCGGAAACGACGATGATGTCGCACTGATCCCAGCCGAGACGATCCATCTCGGCCCGCGACAATGGCAGGAACGGGGCGGCGGTATGGCGCGGCGCCGGGGCGGAAACAAGGAGCGATGCGGTCATGTCCCTTACATAGTCGTTCGCACTCGATCTGACGAGGGGGGATGTTGACGATCTCAGGGACGATCACAGGGATGATCGGGGGACGATCGGGAGGGATCGTCAGGAAGCCAGCACCACCACGCGATTGCGCCCCAGATCCTTGGCCTGATACATCGCTTGATCAGCCTGCTTGAGCAAACTCTCCAAGCTGCAATCGCCATCTCGTTCAGCCAGACCGATGCTGACCGTCAGCTTGACGCGGAAACCATCATCGGCGAGGACTTCCTCGGCCTCGCAGGCGGCGCGGATGCGCTCGGCGATCTCGGCCGCCTGATCCGCCTGCGCCCCGGGCAGGATGATGGCGAATTCCTCGCCGCCCATGCGCCCCAGCAAGTCGTCATGACGCAAGGCCTCGCGCAGCAGGCGGGCAAAGGCAATGATCACCCGGTCGCCGGTGGGGTGGCCATGACGGTCATTGATGGATTTGAAGCGGTCCAGGTCCAGCATCAGCACCGATAAAGACCGCTGGTCTTGCTGACGCGACGACAACAAGACCTCGGCCCGTTCGAAAAAGGACCGACGGTTCAAAACCTCGGTCAGCGGATCGACCGAGGCCAAATGGCGCAACGTGTTTTCACTACGGGTAAATTCTTGCAAAGGCAGGCCATAAATCTGCGTGCTCAGGCAAAACAACGCGATCAGCAACGTATAGGACAGCCAAACCGCCAAAGACGGCGCCATCGCCGCCGGCGCCACCCCCATATCCATGACCAGCCCCACCCCGGCACGCCCGAACAGCGTCACCGCCAACACCAGATTTGACGCCAAGGTCATGCGCATGCTGGGTTCGTTCAACGGCAGGTAACGGGCGGTGAAGCCGGCGACCGCCAGATAGAACAAGCCGTTGATGGCCGAAGCGACGATAACCACCAACAGACCGTCCTGCATATGGACGCTGCAAACATATAACAACCCGGCAATGCCCGGTAACGCCCACAACACAGCGCGGTACGCCTGGGGAATGGCATAACATTCCATCAAGGTGATCAGCAAAAAAACCGGGTAGACCAAGATCAGCAGGTTGGCCACCGGCACGCTCAGCCAATTCAAGCCGATATAAGGGCGCAGGAAATAGCAGACGAAACCGGTAGAAAAGGCGGCGCAGCCCAAGGCCAGAATGGCGAAGGCCCGCCGACGCTTGATGCGGTAAAGCTGGAACAGGAAAAAGCCCTGGATGGCGAAGACGAAAATCGTCATCACCATAATGGTCCGCAAATCCGGTACGAACATCAGTTCGGTCATGAAACGATCCCTGGCTTTCCCGCACCCTAACCTCACACCTTTGGCGGGTCAATATATGCATTTATGCCACCACTTATACGCACACCCATCTCCTCGCTTGCGTCGACGGCGTTCCGGGTGGATATACAATGGCTTGTTTATTTGATCGGACCCCGAAGCATGGCGCGCACTGTCGGTTCCAACGGCCCCAAGACCATGGAGGCCATCCGCAAGGCCGGGCTGAAACTGATTCATGAACATGGCTACGAAGCGATGACCTTGCGCCAATTGGCGGCCGAGGTCGGCGTCCAGGTCGGATCGCTGTACAACCACATCGACACCAAGCAGGACCTGCTCTACGACCTGATCAAGACGCATATGGAGGATCTGTTCGCCGAATTGGCCAAGGTCGAAAGCAAAAGCGCCGATCTTGGTCCGGTCGAACGGTTAAAGGCGTTTATTTTCTTCCACGTCACCTATCATATCTTGCGAAAGCGCGAGGTGTTCATCGGCGCCTCGGAATTGCGCAGCCTTGACCCTAATCACTACGAGGACATCGTCGGTCTGCGCCGCCAATATGAAAAACGGCTGATGGCCATCTTGGAAGACGGCCGCGCCCAAGGAGTCTTCCAGATCACCGACATCGCCGTCGCCGCCTATGGCATCCTGGCGATGCTGACCGGAGTCTGTAATTGGTTCCGCCCCTCGGGCCGCCTTAGCCGCGAAGACGTCGCCCAGGTTTATTCCGACATGGTGATGCGCGGATTGGTGCCTGACGCGCAATTGTCGGCAACCTGCACCTTACGTTAGAAACCGCGAAAGTTTCGCTTTACCATACTTCGGAATTACCACATTCTTCCTATGGCTATTTTCCTTTGGATCAGGGGGAAAGCAGGCTTGCTGGAAGGTGCTCATGGATCGGGTTCGCATTCGCCTGCGGTTGGGCATCACCGTGATGTTTTTGTTGATCGTGGTGCCGCTGTCATCGGCGATGATCGGCTTCATCTACAGCCGCAACGCCACCTTGGCCCGGCAAATGGCCGAACAATCCATGGACTTGGCCGCGCGCGAGGTGACCATCAAGGTCAGCGGCGTCATCGACGGCATGGCCCGCGCTTTGGATATGGCCGTGGCCTTCGGCAAGGGCCAGCAAAACGAACTGCGCCGCCCCGAATCGCTCCGCCCCATGCTCGAACAATTGCAGCAAATGCCCGGCGTGTTCAGCCTGTATTTCGGCATGCACGAAGATGGCGCCTTTTATCAGGTCGCCCATCCCGAGGCGGATGACAGCTTCATCAGCCCCAATGGCAACAAAGCGCCAAAAGACGCCAAATGGGCCATTCGCATCATCGACAACAGTTCGGGGCAATGGCGCGATACCGTATTGTATCTGGCCAAATGGGCCAAAGTCGTCGGTCTGGAACGCGCGCGCCCCGCCTATGACCCGCGCCAACGCCCGTGGTACAAGGCGGCATTGACCAGCGACGACATCGCCGGTTCACCGGTCTATATGTTCGCGGGCTCAACCCAGCCGGGCCTGACCTTGTCGCGACGACTGACCACTTCGGATGGGGCCCGTCTGGCGGTTTTCGGCGCCGACATGACAATAGCCGCCTTGTCGGCGTTTCTGCGCGAGCAAAAAGTTGGCCAAGCCGGCCGCGTCTTCATCTTGGACGGTGATGGCCGGATGATCGGTTATCCTGACGAGCACCGGATCATCAAGGCCGATGGCGCGGCGCTCAGGGTCATCGACGCCGCCGAAATCGACGACCCGGTGGTCGCCCAGGCGGTCAAGGGCTTACGCGCCGGAAACGGCCAGCATTTCGCCGTTCGCTCGGCTGCCGACGACAGCGATTGGCTGGTCAGCTTCACCCCCTTCGCCAATCGCTTCGGCAGCACCTGGACCATCGGCGTGGTCGTCGCCGAGGATGAATTCACCGGCCCGATCAAACGGGCCAGCTTGATGATCTTGGTGGCGGGCGGCCTGTTTCTGACCCTGGCCGCCCTGGCCATCTTGTGGGCATCGCGCATGCTGGTGCGGCCGCTGGAAGCGTTGATCCGCGAAACCGACAGCATCCGCCGGCTGGAACTGGACACGCCGGTCAGGGTGCTTTCTCCGGTCATCGAGATCGATTCATTGGCCTCGGCCATCGCCTCGATGAAGACCGGTCTGGCCAGTTTCGGCACCTATGTGCCGAAAAGCCTGGTGCATGACATCATCCGTTCCGGCGCCGGCACCCTGGTCGGCGGTCAACGCCGGCCGCTGACGGTGATGTTCACCGACCTGCAAGGCTTCACCGCCGCCACCGAATCCATGCCGCCCGAACAGGTTCTGCCGTGGCTGTCGTCTTATTTCGATGCCATGTCCAGCGCCATCCATCTGCATCACGGCACCATCGACAAATATATCGGCGATGCCATCATGGCCTTGTGGAATGCGCCGCTTGATGACGACCACCACGTCGCCAATGCGTGCCGGGCCATGCTGGCCTGCCGCGAGGCGGCGATCATGAGCAGCGGCGACACCGCCCTCAAGACACGCATGGGCCTGCATACCGGGACCGCCGTGGTCGGCAATGTCGGCGCCAGCGACCGGATGCAATACACCGCGCTGGGGGCCATGGTTAATCTGGCGGCACGGGTCGAAGGCCTGAACAAACAATTGGACACCCAGTTGCTGATCACCGGGGCGGTGGCCCAAGCGGTGGCCGGCCGCTTCACCTTGCGGCCCATGGGAAAAGTGCTGGCAGTGGGCACCAGCCAGCCCATCGAGGTGCATGAATTGCTGGGCGAAGGCAGCCTTGCCGCCGCAGATGTCCAGATTTGGGGACAAGCCATGGATCTGATCGGGCAACGACGCTGGACCGAAGCCGCCGCCGCCTTTCGCGCGTTCAGCGCTCTGCGTCCGCATGACAAGGCCGCGGCGCTGTACCTTAAGGCGTTGCAAACGGCAGAAGCCGACCATTGGGATGGTGTTTTGCGTTTTGTCAGCAAATAAGGCGATGACAATGGCCCTGGGACGCATTCTTTGCTTTGCCGCGGCGCTGTTGGCCGCCTTGCCGGCGCTGGCGCAGCCGGTCCAAATCTTTCTGGCCCATGCCCAGCCGCAAAATCCGGAAAATGACCCCGTGGCGGCGGTGGCCGAGGAATTCCGCCGCCTGCTGGCGGAAAAGAGCCAAGGTCGGCTGGAGGTGGAAATCGTTGCCGAAAGCCTGCTGGGCGGCAATCGCGACATGACCAATCTGGTCGCCAAGGGGGTGATCCACTCCGCCTTGGTCACCGTTGGCGGCGTCACCCCCCTTTATCCGCCGCTGATGACAACCCAACTTCCCTTCGCCTTCAACCGCGTCAGCGATGCCCGCAATGTCTTGGACGGTCCGTTCGGCCAGGACATGGCCGCCGACATGGCGGCGCGGACCAAGCTGACCCTGTTGGGCTTCGCCGATCCCGGCGGCTTTCATGTTTTGACCAATTTCGATCGCGATATCGTCACCCCCGACGACATGTGGGGCTTGCGCCTGCGCGCCATTCCCGGCTTCGCCCCCTTGGACGCCATGATCACCGCCGTCAATGCCCGCCCGGTTCAGGTGTCGTCACGCGACGAACTGGCCATGCTGTCGGCCGGGGCCATTGATGGTCAAATGAGCCCATCGGCAGTGATCTTGGCCCGTAATTTCGACATGGCCCAACACCATGCCACCTTGCTGGACGCCTTGTATTCCCCCTATGTCTGGCTCTTCAACAGCGCCAAGCTGAAGGCGCTGTCGGCCGCCGATGCCCAAGCCGTGCGCGAAGCCGCCAGCGCGGCGCTGAAAAAGGGCCGGGCCCTGGTCGACACCATGGATCAGTCCGAACGTGGCCGCTCAGGCTTAGCCAAGCGCATGCAGGTGCGCACCTTGTCGGCAGCGGAACGCCAAGCCTTTCGCCAGACCATGCAGCCGCCGGTCGAAGAAGCCATCATCCAGGCTTTGGCCGACGACCATGCCTGGATGGAAAAGTTCAAGGCGGCGCTGCCCTCTATCCGTTAGCCTAAACCCTGGGCGAAGGCATAAAAGCCGCTTGCACTCCGATTAAAAAAACGTATGTTCGTTTTTAGACAAGAAGACCTGACCGGGAGCCGTCCGATGTTCAATGCCACCATGAATTTCGACCTGGGCGAAACCGCCGACATGATGCGCGATCAGATCGCCGCCTTCGCCGCCGCCGAGATCGCCCCCTTGGCCGCCGAAATCGACCACAGCAACGAATTCCCCAATCACCTGTGGAAGAAGATGGGCGACATGGGCCTGCTGGGCCTGACGGTCGAGGAAGAATACGGCGGCGCCGGCATGACCTATTTGGAACACGTCATCGCCATGGAGGAAATCAGCCGCGCCTCGGCTTCGGTCGGCCTGTCCTATGGCGCCCATTCCAATTTGTGCGTCAACCAGATCCGCCGCAACGGCAGCGAGGCGCAAAAGCGCAAATACCTGCCCAAGCTGATTTCCGGCGATCATATCGGCGCCCTGGCCATGTCCGAACCCAATGCCGGTTCCGACGTGGTGTCGATGAAGCTTAAGGCCGAGAAAAAGGGTGACCGCTATATCCTGAACGGCACCAAGATGTGGATCACCAACGGTCCCGACGCCGACACCTTGGTGGTCTATGCCAAGACCGATATCAATGCCGGCCCCAAGGGCATCACCACCTTCATCATCGAAAAGGATTTCAAGGGCTTTTCGGTGGCGCAGAAGCTGGACAAGCTGGGCATGCGCGGCTCCAACACCGGCGAGTTGGTGTTTCAAGATTGCGAAGTGCCGGAAGAAAACGTGCTGGGCACGGTCGGCAAGGGCGTCAACGTGCTGATGAGCGGCTTGGATTACGAACGCGCCGTGTTGGCCGGCGGCCCCATCGGCATCATGCGCGCCTGCATGGACATCGTCGTTCCTTATGTCCACGAACGCACCCAGTTCGGCCAAGCCATCGGCACCTTCCAGTTGATGCAGGGCAAGCTCGCCGACATGTACACCACCATGAACGCCTGCCGCGCTTACGCCTATGCGGTAGCCAAGGCCTGCACCCGTGGCGAAACCAGCCGCAAGGACGCCGCCGGCGTCATCTTGTACACCGCTGAAAAGGCCACCTGGATGGCGCTGGAAGCCATCCAGACCCTGGGCGGCAACGGCTATATCAATGAATACGCCACCGGGCGCTTGCTGCGCGACGCCAAGCTGTACGAAATCGGCGCCGGCACCAGCGAAATCCGCCGCATGCTGATCGGCCGCGAACTGTTCGAAGAGACCAAGTAATGTCCGTCATCAAAAGCGCCATCAACCCCCGCTCGGACGAATTCCGCGCCAACGCCGCCGCCACCACCCAGGTCATCGACGACATGCGCGCGGTGGTGGCCGGGATCAAGCAGGGCGGCGGCAAGGTCGCCAGCGACCGCCACGAAGCCCGCGGCAAGCTGCTGGCGCGCGAACGCATCCGCCGCCTGCTCGACGTCGGTTCGCCCTTCCTGGAACTGTCGCAACTGGCCGCCCACGGCATGTATTCCGGCGATATCGCCGCCGCCGGCATCATCACCGGCATCGGCGCGATCCAAGGCCAGGAATGTATGATCGTCGCCAACGATCCCACCGTGAAAGGGGGATCGTACTACCCGATGACGGTGAAAAAGCACCTGCGCGCCCAGGAAATCGCCCGCGAGAACAACCTGCCCTGCGTCTATCTGGTCGAATCCGGCGGCGCCAACTTGCCGCAGCAAGACGAGGTCTTCCCCGACAAGGAACATTTCGGCCGCATTTTCTATAACCAGGCGCAGATGTCGGCGGACGGTATCCCGCAAATCTCGGTGGTGCATGGTTCATGCACCGCCGGCGGCGCCTATATCCCGGCGATGAGCGACGAATCGATCATCGTCAAGAACCAGGGAACCATTTTCCTGGGCGGCCCGCCGCTGGTCAAGGCCGCCACCGGCGAGATCGTCACCGCCGAGGAATTGGGCGGCGCCGACGTCCATTGCCGCACCTCGGGCGTCACCGATCATTACGCCCTTGACGATGGCCATGCCCTGGCCATTGCCCGCCGCATCATCGGCAATCTGAACCGCTCCAAGCCGGTATCCTTGGATATCGCCACGCCGGAAGAGCCGCGTTACGACCCCAAGGAAATTTACGGCATCATCCCCGCCGACCCGCGCAAGCCCTATGACGTGCGCGAAGTGATCGCCCGCATCGTCGACGGCTCGCGCTTCGACGAGTTCAAGCAATTCTATGGCGCCACCCTGGTGTGCGGCTTCGCCCGCATTTGGGGCTACCCCGTGGGCATTGTCGCCAATAACGGCATCTTGTTTTCCGAATCGGCGCAAAAGGGGGCTCATTTCGTCGAATTATGCGCCCAGCGCGGCATTCCCTTGGTGTTCTTGCAAAACATCACCGGCTTCATGGTCGGCAAGAAGTACGAATCGGGCGGGATCGCCAAGGATGGCGCCAAGATGGTCACCGCGGTGGCCTGCGCCAACGTGCCCAAATTCACCGTGCTGATCGGCGGCTCGTTCGGCGCCGGCAATTACGGCATGTGCGGCCGCGCCTTTCAGCCGCGCATGCTGTGGATGTGGCCGACCGGCCGCATCTCGGTCATGGGCGGCGAACAGGCGGCCGGCGTCCTGGCCCAGATCAAGAAAGATTCCATGGCCGCCAAGGGCGAAGAATGGGATCCGACCGAAATGGAAGCCTTCAAATCGCCCATCCGCGCCCAATACGAAACCCAGGGCCACCCCTATTACGCCGGCGCCCGGCTGTGGGATGACGGCCTGATCGATCCCGCCGACACCCGCACGGTGCTGGGGTTGGGGATTTCAGCGTCGCTCAACGCCCCGATCAAGCCGACCAAATTCGGCGTGTTCAGGATGTGATGGCCATGAGCGAAGCCCTGATCATCCGCCAAGATGGCCCCACCCGCTTCATCACCATGAACCGGGCGGACCGCCACAACGCCTTTGACGACATCCTGATCGGCGAATTGACGGCGGCGTTCAAAGCCGCCGCCACCGACCCCGCCACCCGCGTCATCGTCTTGGACAGCACCGGCAAAAGCTTTTCCGCCGGGGCCGACCTGAATTGGATGCGGCGTATGGCCGAATACGATCACGCCCAGAACCTGGCCGATTCCCAAGCCTTGGCCGGATTGATGGCGGTCATCGATTCCAGCCCCAAGCCGGTGATCGGCGTGGTTCAGGGGCCGGCCTATGGCGGCGGCGTCGGGTTGGCCGCGTGCTGTGACATGGTGGTCAGCGCCGAAACGGCCAGTTTCTGTCTGTCGGAAGTCAAGCTGGGCCTGATCCCCGCCGTCATCAGCCCTTACGTGGTTCGCGCCATCGGCGGCCGCGCCGCCCGCCGCTATTTCCAAACCGCCGAGACCTTCAGCGCCGCCAAGGCCGCCGTGCTGGGCCTGGTCTCCGAAGTGGTGCCGGCGGAGCACTTGGAGGCGGTGCGCGACCGCTGGATCAAGGCGCTGTCCGCCAACGGCCCCATCGCCATGGCGGCGGCCAAGGAACTGGCCGTTCGCGCCACCGAACAAGAACTCAACGACGATCTGCGCGCCTGGACGGCCGAACGCATCGCCTCCATCCGGGCCTCGGACGAGGGACGCGAGGGCGTGCGGGCCTTCTTAGAAAAGCGCAAAGCCGGCTGGATCGGAGCGAGTGAAGCGAGGGACTGGCCCATTGAGGGCCCGCGAGCTGATGCGAGCGCGAGCCAAGCACGCGGAACGCGTGCGCCCGGCGACTGAGGGGCAGAAGGAAAAGACGATGTTTGACAAAATTCTGATCGCCAATCGCGGCGAAATCGCCTGCCGGGTCATGCGCACCGCCCAACGCCTGGGCATCCGCACCGTCGCCGTCTATTCCGAAGCCGACGCCAATGCCATGCATGTGGCCATGGCCGACGAAGCGGTGCTGATCGGTCCGGCCCCCGCGGCGGAAAGTTACCTCAAGGCCGACCTGATCATCGACGCGGCCAAGCGGACCAATGCCCAAGCCATCCACCCTGGTTATGGCTTTTTGTCGGAAAACGCCGATTTCTCCGAAGCCTGCGCCGCCGCCGGCATCATCTTCATGGGACCGCCGGCCCCGGCCATCCGCGCCATGGGCTCGAAGGCCGAATCGAAGCGGCTGATGGAAGCGGCCGGGGTGCCGCTGGTGCCGGGCTATCACGGCCAAGGCCAATCCGAGAGCGAACTGGTCGGCGCCGCCAACGCCATGGGCTATCCGGTCCTGGTCAAGGCCAGCGCCGGCGGCGGTGGCAAGGGCATGCGGGTGGTGCGCCAGCAATCCGAATTGCTTGACGCCATCGCCGGAGCCAAGCGCGAAGCCAAGGCGGCGTTTGGCGACGATTCGCTGTTGCTGGAACGGTACCTGGATCACCCCCGCCACGTTGAAATCCAGATCTTCTGCGATTGCTTCGGCAATGGCGTCTATCTGTTCGAGCGCGATTGCTCGGTTCAACGCCGCCATCAAAAAGTCATCGAAGAAGCCCCCGCCCCCATGCTGGCCGACGAAATCCGCCAGGCCATGGGCGAAGCGGCGGTCGCCGCCGCCAAGGCGGTGAACTATGTCGGCGCCGGCACGGTGGAATTCCTGTACGAGGATGGTCAGTTCTTCTTTATCGAGATGAACACCCGCCTTCAGGTCGAACATCCGGTCACCGAAATGATCACCGGCCAGGATCTGGTCGAATGGCAATTGTTGGTCGCTTCCGGCCGGCCGCTGCCCCTGGGCCAGCATGAATTGGTCCGTCGCGGACACGCTTTCGAGGCCCGCATCTATGCCGAGGATGCCGATCGCGACTTCCTGCCGGCCACCGGCACCTTGGTGCATTTGCAGCCCCCCGCCACCAACGCCCATGTCCGCGTCGATACCGGCGTGCGCCAGGGCGACGCGGTCACCGCCTATTACGATCCGATGATCGCCAAGCTGATCGTCTGGGACGAAGACCGCGACCGCGCCTTGCGGCGAATGCGGCGGGCCTTGGCCGATTATGAAATCGCCGGCATGACCACCAATGTCGCCTTTCTGTCGGCCATCGCCGGTCACCCGGCCTTTGCCGCCTTTCAGGTCGATACCGGTTTCATCGGCCGTCACCGCGACGACCTGCTGAAACCGGCGCAGGCCGTGCCCAGCAATGCCTTGGCCTTCGCCGCCGCCGCCTTGTTGATGGACCGCGAAGCCGCGCCGGCCCGTCGCGACGACCCCCATTCCCCCTGGCGGCTGACCAATGGTTGGCGGATGAATGACGACAACCACCATGATTTCCGCCTGATCGACAACGAGATCTTGCGTCTTGTCACCGTCCATTTCCGCCGCCTTGGCTGGGACATGGATATGCCCGACGGTCAATGCGTGGTACGCGGCGCCAGCCGCCAAGGCCGCACCGTCACCGCCGAAATCAATGGCGAACGCAAATCGGCCACCGTGGTCATCTTGGGCTTTGACATCACCGTTTTGGAAGCCGGCAATGCCTGGAAGCTGAAACTGGACGATCCCTCGGCCAAGGCCGCCGATCAGGACGCCGATGCCGGCGGCAGCTTGACCGCGCCGATGACCGGCACGGTGGTGCAGGTTTTGGTGCGTGCCGGCGACGCGGTGGAAAAAGGCCAAGTGCTGATGGTGGTCGAGGCCATGAAGATGGAACATTCCATCAAGGCCCCCACCGACGGCATCGTCAAAGAGGTTCTGTTCGCGGCCAGCGATCAGGTCTCGGACGGGGCGCAATTGGTTACCTTCGAAGCGGCGGAAGACAAATGACCCTGCCGTCTTACGTCAAAATGGTCGAGGTCGGCCCCCGCGACGGCTTGCAGAACGAAGCCAAGCCGGTCGCGCTGGCAACCAAGATCGGCCTGATCGACCGCCTGAGCGCCGCCGGCCTGCCGGTGATCGAATCGGGCAGCTTCGTCAGTCCCAAATGGGTGCCGCAGATGGCCGCCAGCGCCGAGGTCCTGGCCGGCATCGTCCAAAAGCCGGGCGTGATCTATCCGGTGCTGACCCCCAACCTTCAGGGGCTGGAAGCCGCCTTGGCCGCCGGCGCCCGCGAAGTGGCGGTATTCGGCGCCGCCTCGGAAAGCTTTTCGCAAAAGAACATCAACTGTTCCATCGCCGACAGCCTGGACCGCTTCGCCCCCGTCATCACCCGCGCCCTTGCCGAGGGCGTCAAGGTGCGCGGCTATGTCTCTTGCGTGCTGGGCTGCCCCTATGAAGGCGCCATCGCCCCCGCCGCCGTGGCGCAAGTGGCGAAAAGACTGGCCGACATGGGCTGTTATGAAATCTCGCTTGGCGATACGGTCGGCGTCGGCACGCCGTTGAAGGCGCAAGCCATGCTCGACGCGGTCGCCGCCCATCTGCCGATTTCCATGCTGGCGGCGCATTTCCACGACACCTATGGCCAAGCCCTGGCCAATATCTTGGCGGTGTTGGAACGCGGCATTGCCGTTATCGATTCGTCGGTGGCCGGATTGGGCGGTTGCCCCTATGCCAAGGGCGCCGCCGGCAACGTCGCCAGCGAAGACGTGGTCTACATGCTGCACGGCATGGATATCGACACCGGCATCGACCTGCCCAAGCTGATCGAAGCCGGCGCCTATATTTGCGACGCCATCGGCCGCCCCACCGGTTCAAAGGTGGCCCGCGCCCTCGGATGACCCCAGCGCCGTCTGGTTCACGGCACCGGGCGATCCCCCGGCAACGGGGGAGGATGTCTCCCAAGAACCGAAAACTTGAAGGGCCGGACGAGTGATCGTCCGGCCCCTTCTTTTGCGCCTCAGCCTTCTTTTTTCGGCTTGGGCAGGTCGGGCTTGATGTGCAATTCCTTCCAGCGCAAGGCTTCCACCTCGGCCGGCGCCCCCATCAGCAGGTCTTGAGCCTGCTGGTTCATGGGGAACAAAATGACCTCGCGGATATTGGGCTGATCGGCCAGCAGCATGACGATACGATCAACGCCGGGAGCCGAACCACCATGCGGCGGCGCGCCATAGCGGAAGGCGTTCAACATGCCGCCGAACTTTTCTTCCACCACTTCCGGGCCATAACCGGCAATGCCGAAAGCCTTGATCATGATATCGGCGCGGTGGTTGCGGATAGCCCCCGACGACAGTTCGACGCCGTTGCAGATGATGTCGTACTGATAGGCGTTGATGGTCAGCGGGTCCTGGTTTTCCAACGCGTCCATGCCGCCTTGGGGCATGGAGAACGGGTTGTGGCTGAAATCGATCTGGCCGGTTTCCTCGTTCATTTCGTACATGGGGAAATCGACGGTCCAGCAGAACTTGAACACGTCTTTTTCCAACAGGTCCAGATCGTTGCCGACCTTGGTGCGGACCAAGCCGGCAAACTTGGCCGCCGGCAATTCCTTGTCGCAGGCGAAGAACACGGCGTCGCCGTCATTGAGCTTGGCGGCGTGCTTGATGGCGGCAATCCGTTCGGGCTCCAGGTTCTTGGCGATGGGGCCCTTGGCGCCATCGGCGGCGAACTGGATATAGCCCAGACCGCCGGCACCGTTCTCACGCGCCCATTCGTTCAACTTGTCGAACCACGAGCGCGGCTGATTGGCGGCGCCAGGGGCCGGGATGGCACGGACCACCGCGCCCTTGTCCACCAGCTTGGCGAACAGGCCGAAGCCCGATCCGCGGAACGGCTCGGTCACGTCGGCGATCTCGATGGGGTTGCGCAGATCGGGCTTGTCCGAACCGTATTTCAGCATGGATTCGGCATACGGAATGCGCGGGAACGGCGCCGGCGTCACCTTGCGACCCTTGCCGAATTGCTTGAACACGCCTTCGAGCACCGGTTCAATGGCGGCGAAGACATCGTCTTGGGTGACGTAGCTCATCTCGAAATCGAGCTGGTAGAATTCGCCCGGCGAACGATCGGCACGGCCGGCTTCGTCGCGGAAGCACGGCGCGATCTGAAAGTATTTGTCGAAACCGGCGACCATCAACAATTGCTTGAATTGCTGCGGCGCCTGCGGCAAAGCGTAGAACTTGCCGGGATGCAGACGCGCCGGCACCAGATAATCGCGGGCGCCTTCCGGCGACGACGCGGTCAGGATCGGGGTCTGGAATTCGGTGAAGCCCTGGTCCAGCATGGACTTGCGCAAATAGGCGATGACCTGCGAGCGCAGCATCATGTTGGCGTGCACGTCTTCGCGACGCAGATCAAGGAAGCGATACTTGAGCCGCATATCCTCGGGGTATTCCTGATCGCCGGCCACCTGAATGGGCAGCACGTCGGCGATGGACTGAATCTCGATCTCGGCCACCTGCAATTCGATCTCGCCCGTGGGCAGGCGCGCATTGATGGTGTCGCCGCTCCGGCTGACCACCTTGCCGGTGACGGTGATGACACTTTCCGGCCGCGCCTTTTCCAAGGTGGCGAATACGGCGCTGGAAATGTCGATGACGCATTGGGTCAAACCATAGTGATCGCGCAAATCGACGAACAGCAGGTTGCCATGGTCACGCTTGCGATGGACCCAACCGGACAGGCGGGCGGTGGTGCCGGAATCGCTGGCGCGAAGCTGGCCGCAGGTGTGCGTGCGATACTGATGCATGGTCAAAACGATCCCCGGTGGGTGCGCGAGAAACGGGAAAAGACACATGCCACCGGGGTGTTGTCAAGATGGAAAGCGGTTACTTGGTTTTAGCCGTTTCAGATGTTGGACTGCCCTCGGCCGCCGACGGCACCGAACCCGAGCGCGATTCGACCACGCCAAGCTGGATCGTCAAATGGTTCAAACTCTTCAACAAGGCATTGTTGGTCGACGTCAAGGCTGTCGCCGCGGCGGGCGATTTGTTCGCCAGATCATCATTTGCCTTAATCTGAGACCGCAAGCCATCAATCCGACCACGTAAAGCATCCGCCGTTGTCGGTGCGGTATCATTACGAGCGAGATTCATAATGCCAGAGTAAAATGAACAAGCGTCATGATAGCGATAAACATCGGCCAGCATGGCATCGACGCTGTAAACGACATCCTTATTGCTGCTCGTCACCATCATCTTTTGCCGCAATGAATTTCGCATATCGTCGATTTTGCCAACAATGGCGGCAGCGACATTTTTTTGGTAAATGCTTTCATTCCAATTGGCATGCACGCCACTGGTTGCGCCCGCCGCGCCCGCCAAAGCCCGGGCGGCGTCCGCCCCGGTGACGATGGCCCCCGCCCCCCCCAACAAGGTGGTGACGGTGGAAAAAACGAAATTCGAACCGGCGGCATTAGCCTCGATGGCCGCCTTGTGGGCGGCACAACGCTGATCCGACAGCATGATCAAGTGATCCATCAGACGATTGCGACATGCCGCAGCATCGGCGGCGGCCGTGACGTCGGAGCCGGAGCCGGAGCCGGCGGCAACGGCATAACCACAATTGCCGCCGGGCAACGTGTCTGTCTCGATATTAAAGGCCTTGAAAACAACCTTGCCATCAACTTCTTGGGCGCCATCAGGCCCGATGACGACTGGATTGACTTCGTAGCTGTCCTTGATCCGGCTGCACGCGGAGACGGATACGGTCAAAGCAACGGCAAGCGCCGCCAGTTGAACAGATTTGTATTGCATGACCACTCCCAGAACATTACCTCTGGGAAAAATACGACTTTTACAAATCATTTTCCACAAAGATATCACCTTAGGTTGCTTTTGGCCACGTCATTCCCCATTCCATTCAAAGTGGATTAAGCCGACGCCCAGCCTTGCCGAAAAAGGCTGAAGGGTGTATCACTTCACCCCATGCCCATGATCGCCGATACCGCCGAACTCGCCGCCTTTTGCCAGCGTCTTTCCTCGGCCCCCTACGTCACCGTCGACACCGAATTCATGCGGGAGAAGACCTATTATCCGCAACTGTGCCTGGTGCAGTTGGCCGGCCCGGATGAAGCGCGCGCCGTTGACCCGCTGGCACCGGGGATGGATCTGTCGCCGCTGTTCGACTTGCTGGCCAATCCCAACGTCTTGAAGGTCTTCCACGCCGCCCGCCAGGACGTGGAAATCTTCTTGCACCTGTCCGGCGCCGTGCCGATTCCGCTCTTCGACACCCAAGTCGCCGCCATGGTCTGCGGCTTTGGCGATTCGGTCGGATACGAGACCTTGGCCAGCCAATTGGCCAAAGCCCGCATCGACAAATCCATGCGTTTCACCGATTGGTCGCTGCGGCCGCTGACGGAAAAGCAAATTCAATACGCCCTGGCCGACGTCACCCATCTGCGGGTCGCTTATGAAAAGCTGGTGCGCAAGATGGAAAAGAACGGTCGCATCGGCTGGTTGGTCGATGAAATGGCCGAACTGGCCTGTCCCGACACCTATCGCACCGACCCGGAAAACGCCTGGAAGCGGTTGAAGCCGCGTTCCAGCAGCCCGAAATTCCTCGCCGTGCTCAAGGAACTGGCCGCTTGGCGCGAGCGCGAGGCGCAAGAACGCGACATTCCGCGTCAACGCATGTTGCGCGACGAAACCTTGATGGAAATTGCCGCCCATCACCCTGCTTCGGTGGATGAATTGGCCCGCACCCGTGGCATGGGCAAAGGCATGGTCGAAGGCCGCATGGGCACCGCCATCTTGGAGGCGGTCAAACGCGGCCTCGCTTTGCCGGAAGACCAGATTCCCAAGCCGCCCGACCGGGTGGAATTGCCGCGCGGCCTTGGCCCGGTGGTCGATCTGCTCAAGGTTTTGTTGAAAATGAAATGCGATGCCGAAGGCGTCGCCAGCAAATTGGTGGCCAATTCCGCCGATATCGAGGCCATTGCCGCCGACGACAACGCCAATGTTCAAGCCCTGCAAGGCTGGCGCCGCGACCTGTTCGGGGCCGATGCCCTGGCGTTGAAGCACGGTCGCCTGGGCTTGGGCTTTTGCACCGATGGCCGCCGCCTGCGTCTGGCGCCGCTGGAACCGGTTGAGCCGGTTGAGCCCCAGTGCACCCCAGCCATGGCTGACATGGATTAAGACCAGCCGTGAAATGCCGGCCGTGAAATGATCGTGATCCAACGAATCAGTTCATGCGCCGCGTGGTCTCTGACCAAATCCCGCGATCTCTGCCGGGATATGGGGTCCCCTTTCCGCTGAAAATGACCGCCCGAATTGCCCGGACTCCCCCTTGGCGTGCTCATACGCAGGATGATTACTGCAACTATTTATTGTTACTGATGGCGATATAAAACTATGATTAGCGATCGCCACTGAGTGCATTTGCACCAATGATTGCACGGAGACTCGCCATGATTTCGAAGAAAATGCTGTTTGCCACCGCTGCCGCCGCCGCCGCCGCCGCCATCGTCGCCCTCCCGGCTCTGGCCGCCACCCAGCACGACAATGAAGTTTTTTTCGCCATTGCCGGGGTTACCCAGTTCCAATTTAGCGAAACCGCCCATTCCATCACCAGCGGCCAACCCTATGGCGGCACCACCTCCAATGTCAGCAAATCGGGCGCCCAAGCCCGCATCGTGGTCAAGGCCGGCCGCAAGGGCTCGTCTTCCGTTGCTAATTGGTTCAAAACCCAGGTGGCCGCCGGTCAGACGCTGGCCTGCGACAGCAAGGGGACATTTCCCGACGCGTTGAATTTCGCCGTCCAGGGCACCTTAACCATGACCGTTGGCGATAAAACCATCACCTGTCAGGACGTCCTGGTCGCTCAGGGCCATTTCGGCACCACCAATAATTGGTGGATGGGCGGCCCCAACATGCAAGGCGCCCATGTTTCGCTGTCCGGCATCACCCTGCAAAGCTGCAAGGCCGCCGGCTCTGTTTTGCCGATTGAAGTTACCTTTAGCCCGCAGACACCCTGCGTCAACAACTTCAATATCAGCGTGATTGAGCTCAAGTAAGGCCATGGGGGGGCGCCTGAGAGCGCCCCCTTATATCTTCCGAAACACCAGATTGGTGCAATCCAGCGTCTTGGCCAGCTTGTCGAAGGTGCGGTCGTTATCGATGGCAAAGGCCGGATTAATGGCCGGCACTTCGATGATGACATCGCCGCCATCGAACAACAGCCGGGTCTGCTTCAACAGATTGGGCGCGCCGCCGGACAGAGTATGGGCCAGGCGTAGCGCCACCCCTGTCACCCGACAACGCTTGAGGTCGGCTTCGTCCAGCAGGCCAATGGCCATCTGCGCATATGATGCGTCATCATCCCCCTGATACCGCTGATAGACCGTATAGGCGATGGCGGCGCGGTCACGGTGCGGCACCCCCATGAAGGGCAACCGCAGCAGGCGGTGAAAGGCCTGCTCGGCCCGATAATCCGGGTGCTCGTTCCAAAAGATATCGGACACCAGACAGGCGGCGTGGCGCAACCGGGCGTCATGGATGGTTTCACCGGGAAACAACGGCGCCATCCACGACATCAGTTCATCGCCATGTTCGGGAAAACGGGCATTCATCAGCGCCATTTGCCGACAGACCGACAACAAAGGATCTTGCTGGCGCAGCCGGTCGGGCAGACGGCGATAGAACTGCCCTTCGCGCATGCCGTAAATGGAAAACACCAGATTGGATGGGTTGGAGGCGCGGATCACCCGATCCAACAACAGCGCCGCCAGCGGCAAATTCCCCACCCGCTTTTTTGATACCCCCGGAACCTTTTCCAGGGATTTCTTACTTTGACCGGCGATCAAATCAATGATGCGCAGGGCTTCTTTGGGGTCGATGGCGAAATTGTCCAGAACCGTCAGCGGATGGTGAGTCTGGGCGATACAAATCCGGGCAATGGCCCGCCAGGCGCCGCCAACGGCATAAAGGCTGCGCCCTCGCCCTTGCTCGAGGAACGGCACGTCTTTCAGATGCTTGGAGATCACCTCGTCGGCCTTGGCCCGGTCGTCGCCCGAAGCCTCGGCCAGACGCAGGACCCCCAGCGGCATGGTCACGTGGGCGCCAAAATCACCATCTTGCACGGTGACCAGTTCCAGCGAACCACCGCCCAAATCGGCGACGATGCCATCGGCATCGGGCGTCCCGCACAACACCCCCATGGCCGCCGCCTTGGCTTCCTGCCCCCCGGACAGCACCTTGACCTCGACATCGAAGCGGGCCTCGATCTCGGCGACGAAATCGGCCCCATCGCTGGCATCGCGCACCGCCGCCGTCGCTAAAATATCCAGGCGTTCGACTTCCATCGCCCGCGACAGGGCAACAAACCGGCCAACCGCCGCCAGCGCCCCATCGACGCCATCGGGATTAAGCTGGCCGGTCTTCCCCAGCCCCCAGCCCAAGGCGCAGACAGCCTTTTCGTTGAACAGCGGCACCGGCACGCGGGCGGCACCGTCATAGACGCATAAACGGATGGAATTAGAGCCGATATCAATGATGCCGACGGGTTCCTGGCGGCGCTTGATCTTCATGGTTTAATCCAGCAACAGCTTTGGCGTCCGCACCTTTTCGCCGGCGCTGCCCCGACCAGACAGGCTGGGATTGGTCATGAAATAAGTGTGGGCCGAGAACCCCGAACCATCCGGCGACACCCGGCGATAAACCCCATCGGCCCCCAGCACCCAACTTTGCGCCATGTCCTTGAGATTGGCCACCATGATCTGTTCCAGAATCTGACGATGCACGGTGGCGTTCTCGATGGGCACCAAGGTTTCAACCCGCCAATCCATATTGCGCTGCATCCAATCGGCCGAGGAGATATAGATCTTGGCCTGACGGCTGGGCAAGCGGCTGCCATTGCCGAACACCACCACGCGGGTGTGTTCCAGGAAACGGCCGACGATGGATTTGACCCGGATATTGTCCGATAGCCCCGGCACGCCCGGACGCAGACAGCAGATGCCGCGAATAACCAAATCGACCTGCACCCCGGCTTGGGATGCGCGATACAAGGAATCGATCAGCTTGGGATCAACCAGCGAATTCATCTTGCCCCAAATGGCCGCCGGCTTGCCGGACTGGGCGAATTCAATTTCGCGGTCGATATTGGCCAACAGCGATTTTTTCAGGAACAAGGGGGCGATGGCCAGTTTTTCCATCTTTTCCGGCACCGCGTAGCCGGTCATGTAGTTGAAGGCCTTGCTGGCGTCCCGCGTCAGATTCTCGTCGCACGTGAAGAACGACAGATCGGTGTAAACCTTGGCGGTGATCGGATGATAATTGCCGGTGCCGTAATGGACGTAAGACACCAGCCCGCCGCCTTCGCGCCGCACCACCAGGGAAATCTTGGCGTGGGTCTTCAGCTCCATGAAGCCGAACACCACGTTGGCGCCGGCCGCTTCCAGATCGCGAGCCCACCGGATATTGGCTTCCTCGTCGAAACGGGCTTTCAGCTCGACCATGCAGGTCACCGATTTCCCCGCCTCGGCCGCCTCGATCAGCGCCTTGACGATGGGGCTGTCCTTCGAGGTGCGGTACAGCGTCTGCTTGATCGCCACCACATTGGGATCACGCGCCGCCTGACGCAGGAACTGCACCACCACGTCGAAGCTTTCGAACGGGTGATGGACGATGATGTCCTTCTTGCGAATGGCGGCGAAGCAATCACCGCCGAAATCGCGCACCCGTTCGGGGAAGCGGGCGTTATAGGGAGGGAACAGCAGATCGGGACGTTCATCGACGATGATTTGCTTGGTATCGACCAGCCCGATCGTCTCGTCGAATTCATAGACGTCGCCTTCGACCGCATGCATCTCGGCGACCACCAGATTCTTCAGTTCCTCGGGAATCCCCGAGCTGAAGGTCAGGCGAATGACGTGACCGCGCCGACGGCGCTTGAGCGCGCTTTCGAACACGCGGACCAGATCCTCGGCCTCTTCATCGATATCCATTTCCGAATCGCGGATGACGCGAAACAAGCCGTTTGCTTCCATGCGAAAGCCAGGGAACAGCCGATCCAGGAACAGCAGCACCAGCTTTTCCAGCGGCAGGAAGCGAATGGCCTCGCCCGGCAGGCGGATAAAACGTTCCAATTGCGGCGGCAATGGCACCAAGGCGCGCAGAACCTCGCCGTCATCAAGACGGAACAGGTGCAGCACCAGGGCGATGCCGGCATTGGGCAGGAACGGGAACGGATGGGCCGGATCAATGGCCAAGGGCGTCAGCACCGGAAAGACGTGTTCCATGAAGCGCGAATCCAGCCACTTCATATCCGCCTTGGTCAGCTCGTTTTGTTCAAGCACGCTGATGCCGACCTCGCGCAATTCCACCTGCAACGACCGCCAGCAATCCTTTTGCGCCCGCAGCAATTCCGAAGCCATACCGTTGATGGCGACCAATTGCTGGGCCGGGGTTAGACCGTCTTCCGAGGTGGTCATGACCCCGGCTTCCACCTGCCCCTTCAGGCCGGCGACGCGCACCATGTAGAATTCATCCAGGTTTGACGCCGAGATGGACAAGAAACGCAGCCGCTCAAGCAAGGGATGGCGGTGGTTCACCGCTTCTTCGATAACCCGAAGATTGAACGCCAACCACGACAGCTCGCGATTGATGAAGCGGTCTTTCGAATCCATGGCGATGGTCGGGGTGTCGATGGCCTGCACGGTGGTCAAGGGGGTCTCTCCCATCTGAATGGACACCCTTTATATATCCTCAACCGCTCCCTGTCATGATCCCCTGGCGCGCTGTCACGGATGCTTCATCCTGAGCGACGGCGACACGCGCCATAGTGGCGCCGCCACAGTGAAACGGGATCACCTGAATGAAACGCATCTATCTGTTGCGCCATGCGAAATCCAGCTGGGACGACGTCACCATGGACGATTTCCAACGCCCCCTGAATGGTCGAGGCCGCAAGGCCGCCCGCCGTATGGGGAAATATCTGAGCGAACAAGGCATCCGCCCCAACATGATCTTGTGCTCGGCGGCGACCCGCACCCGCGCCACCTATGACATCTTGGAAAGCAGCCTGGAAGGCGTTCCGGTCAGCTTCGAGGATGGATTGTACGAAGCCAGCCGCGGCGATTTGCTGCACCGGCTGCAACGCCTGGACGGTCATTTGCAATCGGTGCTGCTGATCGGTCACAATCCGGGGCTGGAAAAGCTGGCGCTGGCCCTCAGCAACGGTCACGGCGATGCCGTCGCCATGAAAAAGCTGGAACAGAAATATCCCACCGGGACCCTGAGCATTCTGGAAACCCCGGCCCCGCATTGGCCGGAACTCGATGCCGGCACCTGCCGCCTGATCGACGTCATCCGCCCCAAGGACCTGGACCCCGAAGACGACGATTAGGGCGACGACAGCCAAAGCCAAGGCCGGCGGCTTTTACCCCTGTCCGGCGGCGCGGATCAAGGCCGCCTTGTCATCCTCGTCACCCAGACATTGCAGGTAATGCAAAAAAAACTGACCGGTGACCGTATTCATTTCGGCCCGCGCCGCAGCGGGGCGGTGACGCCGCAACCAGCGCCGCGCGGTCATCAAGGCCGCCTGATCCAGCATCCAATTATGCGGCCAGGCAATATCGAGCTTGGACAACAGCGTCCGCCGCAGCGCCGCCAACATGGCCACGCCATCATCCCCCTGGAACCACGTCCACACTGCCGGCAGGCGTGAGCACGGCCCCACCCCGTCATGAACGAACGAGGCGAATGCGTAAGGCCGCGCCGCCTCGGCCAGTTCGGACGGCGGGCGCAGGAAGCGGATATCGATATCGGTGATCATCACCGGCCTGCCGCCATGGGCGGCCATGACCTCGGCCGCAACCAGAAAGCGGGCCGAGGCGTAATAGGCGCCGCTGCGCCAGGGATTGGCCGCTTCTTGGGTCAAGGTGACGCTGTTGCGGCACAGGGCGGCTTGTTGCGCCACCTGCTCCATCCCCGTCGGCATCGGTTCAACCACATGCAGATGCACGGCCATGCCGCTTCCCATCTGGTCGGCCGAACGCAAGAAATCGGCGCCAAAGCGTTCCAGGTAACGCCCATCGCACGCCGCCAGCAAAACGAAACCGGCTTCGGCCTGGGGATTCCAGCGCCCGACCTCGGACATCGCCGGCACGGATTGGGCGATGGTGGCCAGCCGGCCATCGTCCAGACCATCGGGATAATCACCGTCCTCGATCAACGTCGCCTGGCGATAGGCGACGTTGAAACGATCCTCGGGACCGATGGGCAAATCCTGACGGCGTGCCGCCAGCAGCGGTTTAAGGCGACCAAACAAGGCAAAGGCGCCATCCTCGTCGCCAGCCAACAGACGGGCGCAACCGGCGTAATAAAGCTGTGACGGCGCATAGGCGGAATCAGCCGGCAGATGGGCGCCCAATTCCTCGATCAGCGAATGCAGGCCATAGCCGGCGATCACCGTCAGCACGTCGTGGAAATAGGCGAAACCATCGCCGGCCATAAGCTGCCGGCGGTCGGCCACTTGCTCGAACAATTCCCATTGCCGCCGCAACAGCGCCGTCATCCCCAGCCCCAACCATGCCTGGGCATTGCCCGATTCGGCCTGCACCGCCGCCATGTAGCTGTTCCAGGCATTGACCAAATCGCCGGCATTGACTTGTGCCGCCGCGATTTTCAGCCAAGGCTCGGCTCCCGCCTCCATGTCAGTCACGCGGTTTTTCGCCCGCGCGGCGCAAGGGATGGATCAGCCAATGGCGCAGATCCAGCGGCGTCATCCGACGGCGGCGATCTTCCGATTTCAGCGAGGTCTCCCGCAGGAAGGCCGGGCCGTTGGCGGTCGTCTCCAAAGTCAGTTTGCGTTGATGAAAGGCGTCCAGTGCCGGGTTATGGCCGATGGTCAGCACGGTGGCGCCGGGCAATTCCAGTTCCAGCAAATGCATCATCGCCTCTTCCACCTTGGGCGACAGCGACGAGGTGGCGTGTTCCAGAAAAACCCAATCCGGCCGACGCAGCAACAGCCGGGCAAAGCCCATGACCTGCTGTTCCGCCGCCGTCAGGATCTGTTCCCAGGCCGTCTGCTCGCGCAGGCGCGCCTCCAGATAGCCCAAGCCGACGCGATGCAGGACGGCGCAATATTGCTCGATCGTATAGGTTTCCGGGTCGGACGGGTAACTGAGCACGCCACGCAGCGAGCCGATGGGGGTATAGGGCCGTTCCGGCAAAAAGGCGATGGAGGCATCGGCCGGCAGATCAACTCGGCCCGACCCCCACGGCCACAACCCGGCCACCACCTTGAACAATTTGACCGAACCACCAGAATCGCCGGAGATCAGGACTTTTTCGCCTTGCTCGATCTCGGCGTCCAGCCCCCGCACGACCACGGTGCCATCGGGATTGGCGATGCATAAGTGACGGAAAGCCAAGCGCGCATGATCGGTCGGCGACAGACAGATGCGGCCATCTTCCATACAGGCCAGGTCCCGCTTGAGGGCGGTCAGATCGTTTTCCAGCGACAGCACCCGCTCGACCGAGGCTTTCCACTCCGCCGCCTTGGACAGATTGTCCACCGGCCAGGATAAAGCGGCGGTCATCTGTTGAAAGGCCTGGGCAATCTGCATCACCTCGCCCAGGCTGATGGAACCGGTGATATAACGCGGCGCCGTGATCAGAATGGGAAAGCCGGTGGCCAGAACCGAATAACCGCTGGAAAACAGGAAAACCCGCGCCAAGGCCGAGGTCTGACGATCCCAGGCGGTGATGACGCCGGTAAACAGATTGCGCAAACGGCGCCGTTCATCGGTCTCGCCATGCATCAAGGCGATGGATTCCGAATTTTCCCGCACCCGTACCAAGCCAAAACGGAAATTGGCCTCGTTGGTCTGGCGCTTGTTGGCGGCCTTGACCAGCGGCCGGCCGATCAGCAAGGCGGCGGTGGTGCCAGCGCCGGCATAGACGAACGAGATGAACACCATGTGGCCGGGAACATCGAAAACGCCGCCAAACATGTTGACCTGCACGATCCCCGACAAGGTCCACAGAATTTGGGTGAAACTGACCAGCAGCAAAAAGCTGTACAGCAGCGAATGGGCCAGATCGATGGCCGATTCGGTGGCGTTGCGGATATCCTCGGCGATGCGGCCATCGGGATTGTCGTGCTCCCCCGGAAGATACGACAATTGATAATGGCGCCCTTCGCTCATCCAATTGTCCAGCAGACGCCGGGTCAGCCATTGCCGCCACCCCACCTGAATGCGCCGCTTTACCGCCATATGGGTGGCGGTCACCGCCATGGCGAAGGCCAAGATCCCGGCCAAGGCCATGATCATGGTGAAAAACTGATCAAGATTGCGCTGCTCCAGCGCATTGAACAATTGCTTGCTCCACAGATTGATCAGGATCGGCGACACCACCTGGCACACGGTCAGCACCACCAGCAGCATGGTCATGCCGCGTACTTTCAGCTTTTCCTCTGAATTCCAGTAAGGCGCCGAAAGTTCGATGAACTGGCGAAAAAAGTTTACGGCGCGGCGCGGCGCCCCAGGCGCAGCGGCAGGTATCGGGGCAGATGGCGGAACCGCATTCATGGTAAGGAACAAAGACCTGAACAGCCGTAATGACAGTCACTTAAGCATGCTTTCGCATGGTGTTCCAGTGACCTTGTGAAACCGCGATTCACTTGACCGTCCGCCGACCAGCCGCCACCATCCAAACTCAGCAAAGCCGGAGAACCACCTCGTGTCCACGTCCCCCGCCCTTGACTACACCGACGATTTCCTGCGCCACATCCTGCGCTCGGTCCGCACCATCGCCGTGGTCGGGGCCAGCGCCAATTGGAACCGGCCCAGCTATATCGTCACCAAGTATTTGCAGGAAAAAGGCTATCGGGTGATTCCGGTCAATCCGGGTTTGGCCGGCCAGCAATTGTTGGGCGAAACCGTTTACGCTGATCTGGCGTCAATCCCGGTGCCGGTGGACATGGTCGACATCTTCCGCAATTCCGAAGCCGCCGGCCCGATCACCGATCAGGCGGTGGCCATCGGCGCCAAAGTGGTGTGGATGCAACTGAGCGTCTGCAACGCCGCCGCCGCCGCCCGCGCCGAAGAAGCCGGGGTCAAGGTGGTGATGGATCGCTGCCCCAAGATCGAATTCGGCCGCCTGGGCGGCGAGTTGAGCTGGTCCGGCGTCAATTCCGGCATCATCACCAACAAAGCCAAGGAAGCGCCTCGGCCCAAGCGCGACAAGACGACGCAAGAGGATGTGGAAAATCTGGAATATGGCTTCGCCACCAAGGCCGTGCATGCCGGCGCCGCCCCCGATGCGGTGACCGGGGCGCGGACCACCCCCATCTATCAGACCGCGTCTTATGTGTTCGAAGACACCGACCACGCCGCCAGCCTGTTTAACTTGCACACCTTCGGCTACATCTATTCGCGTCTGACCAACCCGACGGTCAGCGTGCTGGAAGAACGCATCGCCGCCCTGGAAGGCGGCCGCGCCGCGGTCGCCGCCGCCTCGGGCCATGCCGCCCAATTCATCACCTTCTTCACCTTGCTGGAGCCCGGCGATCATTTCGTCGCCTCCCGCAATCTTTACGGCGGCTCGCTTACCCAGTTCGGCCTGTCGTTCAAAAAACTGGGCTGGCACTGCACCTTCGTCGACCCGCACGATCCCGACAATTTCGCAGCCGCCATCACCGCGACGACCAAGGCCATCTTCATCGAAAGCCTGGCCAATCCCGGCGGCATCGTCGTCGATATCGAAGCCGTGGCCAAAGTCGCCCACGATGCCGGCATTCCGCTGATCGTTGACAACACCCTGGCGACGCCGTTCCTATGCCGGCCGTTCGAATGGGGGGCTGACATCGTCGTGCATTCGACCACCAAATTCCTGGCCGGGCATGGCAATTCCCTTGGCGGCTGCGTGGTCGAATCGGGCCGGTTCGACTGGTCGGCCAATGCCAAATTCCCCAGCCTGTCCCAGCCCGAGCCGGCCTATCACGGCCTGACCTTCCACGAAACCTTTGGCGATTTCGCCTTTACCACCAAGGCCCGCGCCGTGGCGCTGCGCGATTTCGGCCCGGCGATGGCGCCGATGAACGCCTTTTTCACCATCACCGGCATCGAGACCTTGCATGTGCGCATGGAACGTCACTGCGCCAACGCGCAAAAGGTCGCCACCTTCCTGGCCGGCCATCCGGCGGTGGAATGGGTGTCCTATGCCGGGCTGGCCGACAGCCGCTATGCGGATTTGCGTGACAAATACCTGCCCAAGGGGGCTGGCGCGGTCTTCACCTTCGGCGTCAAGGGCGGCTTTGAAGCCGGCAAGAAGGTGGTGGAAGGGGTCAAATTGTTCAGTCACCTTGCCAATATCGGCGACACCCGGTCATTGATCCTGCATCCGGCCAGCACCACCCACCGGCAATTGACGCCGGAACAGCAAGTCACCGCTGGCGCCGGCCCCGAAGTGGTCCGCCTGTCGATCGGTCTGGAAGATGCCGACGACCTGATCCGCGATCTCGCACGGGTCTTGAACAGCTTGGGTTAAAGCTCAGGGTGGTGAAAATCTTCCCGATGGATAGCACAGCATCGCGCAAGGTTTTCACCACCCTTCAACACGTTGACTAAGCCTGCTTCACCGCCGACAAGAAACCATCGACCGTGTGGCGCAGGGTTTCCGCCTGGGATGACAATTGCCGGGCGGCCCCCAGCACGGTGCCGGCAGCGGAACCGGTATCGGCGGCGGCCTGCTGCACGCCGTTGATGGTGGCGTTGACCTCGGCGGTGCCGGCGGCGGCCTGCTCGACATTGCGGGCGATTTCGGCGGTGGCGGCGGCTTGCTGTTCCACTGCCGCCGCGATCGAACCGGCGATCTCGCTGACTTCCTCAATCACCTGACCGATGGTGTTGATGGCGCTGACCACGGCGCGGGTCTGTTCCTGCACGGCGCTGATCTGGCTGCCGATTTCCTCGGTCGCCCGCGTCGTCTGGTTGGCCAGCGACTTGACCTCGTTGGCGACCACGGCGAAGCCCTTGCCGGCATCGCCGGCGCGCGCCGCCTCGATGGTGGCGTTGAGCGCCAACAAATTGGTCTGGCTGGCGATGTCGTTGATCAGCTTGACCACCTCGCTGATGCGGCCGGCGGCTTCCGACAAATGACGGACTTCGCCATCGGTGCGCTTGGCCTCGTCGGCGGCGCGGCGAGAAATGGTGTTGGAATGGGCGACTTGGCGCGAAATCTCGGAAATCGACGCCGCCAATTCCTCGGCCGCCGAGGCCACGGTTTCCACATTGGTCGAGGCCTGGGTCGAGGCGGCAGCCACCGCGGTGGCCTGCGCCGAAGTCTGATCCGCCGCCGCCGACATGCCCGTCGCCGTATCCGACAAGGTGCCGGCGGCGCCGGCCACCGCGCCGACCAGTTCCGCCGCCTTGGCGTCGAAACCGGCCGTGAGTTCATCGACCCGGCGCTGGCGGGCCAGCCGCTTTTCCATTTCCGCCTTGGCCGCATCCTCCAGACGCTGACGCTCTTGGCCATTGCTTTTAAACACGGCCAGGGCCTGAGCCATGGCGGTAATCTCGTCCTTGCCTTCGGCGGCGGGAATAGCGGCCTGCAAATCGCCCTGGGCCAATTTTTCCATGGCTTGGGTCATGGCCTTCAACGGCCGGGCAATGCCGCTGGCGATCACCCAAGACGCCGCGACCCCCAAGACCAAGGCCAAGGCCGACAAGGCGATATCTTCGGCCTGATGCAAGGCAGCATCGTCCTTGGCCTGTTTTTCCAGGTTGGTCAAGGCGGTGATCTGGCGATCCTCGATGGCGTCCATCTGACCACTGATCTGATCGCCAACCTTGGCCAGATCCTCAATGGCTGATTGATCCTTGCCGATCGCATCCAAGCCGACCTGATAATTGCCCAACAGCGCCACCAGCTTTTTCAGCTCGGCCTCCAGCGCCGGATCAGTGATGGCGGTTTGGGCCGAGCTAATGATGACCTTGATCTCGTTGAGCACCTGCACGGCATTCACATGATCGCCACGGCTGACATGACGGCGCAGAGTCTCGAACTTGCTGTCGGCTTCCTTGAGCAGCAAGGCGCTTTCCGCTTGATCGGAATAGGTATCCAAAGCTTGGCGGGCCGAATTGATGCCGATCGCGCCAATCACCGCAACAGCCAGCAACAGGGCCAGCACCAGGGCGAAACCGCCACCAATGCGCTTGGGGATGGACATCGTGTTCAGCTTCATGGTGGGCTCCCGCTTGCCGCTGTTGAACCAACTCGTGGATTTGAGTCGTCAGACCTAATGCTGCACTGCGATTAGGGCAAGATCAGGGCGTGGGATTGACCAATGCGCCAAAGCCGGGCGCTTCTACCTTGGCGCGATTACCATCGACAGCAACACGTCCTTCTGCGATCAGACGCAGGGCCAGCGGATAGGCTTTGTGTTCCTGTTCCAGGACGCGGGCGGCCAGGGCATCCTCGGTATCATCGGCCAGAACCGGGACGGCGGCCTGGACGATGATCGGGCCGTCATCAAGATCGGGGGTGACCAGATGGACGGTGCAGCCGTGCAGCTTGACCCCGGCCTCAAGGGCGCGGGCATGGGTATGCAGGCCCTTGAAGCTGGGCAACAGCGACGGATGAATATTGATCATCCGCTGGTCCCAGGATTGGACAAAGCCCGCGGATAACAGCCGCATGAAACCGGCCAGGCAGACGATCTCGACCCCGGCCTGACGCAAATGCGCATCCATGGCGGCGTCGAAATCCTCGCGGCTGGCGAAGGATTTGTGCGAAAGGGTCACCGACGGCACCCCGGCCGTGGCGGCACGTTCCAGCGCATAGGCATTGGCGACGTTGCTGACGACCAAGACAATCTCGGCCGGAAAGGCCGGATCGGCGCAGGCATCGAGCAAAGCCTGGAGGTTGGACCCCCGGCCCGAAACCAAGACGCCGACCCGCTTTTTCGCCATTACAGCCAGCCCTCGGTCCCCCGGACCTGGCTTTGGGCTTCGTCACCCTGACGGGCGCGCAGCGTGCCGATGGTAAACACCGTCTCGCCGCCCTGACGCAGGATATGGGCTGCTTCCTCGGCCTTGTCGGCGGCGACCACCACCACCATGCCGATACCGCAATTGAAGGTCCGGGCCATTTCGTGGGCAACGACGCCGCCCTCGGCGGCCAGCCACGTGAACACCGGCGGCAAGGTCCAGGTCTTGGCGTCGATGTCGGCGACCACGGTGTCGGGCAGCACGCGCGGCACGTTCTCGATCAGACCACCCCCCGTGATGTGGGCCATGGCCTTGATCGTGCCAGCCTTGACCGCCGCCATGCACGATTTGACATAGATGCGGGTCGGAATCAGCAACGCCTCGCCCAGGCTTTTCGACGGATCGAACGGCGCCGGCGAATCATAGGTTACGCCACCCTTGGCGACGATGCGGCGCACCAGCGAATAGCCGTTGGAATGCACACCGGTCGAAGCCAGGCCCAGCAACACGTCACCGGGGCCGACATCAGCCGACGGCAACAACGCCCCGCGTTCGGCCGCGCCGACCGAAAAACCGGCCAGATCGTAATCGCCATGGCTGTACATGCCGGGCATTTCCGCCGTCTCGCCGCCGATCAGGGCACAACCGGCCTGACGACAGCCTTCGGCGATACCGGCGATGATCGCCGTGCCGGCGGCCACGTCCAGCTTGCCGGTGGCGAAGTAATCCAGAAAGAACAAAGGCTCGGCGCCTTGGACCACCAGATCGTTCACGCACATGGCCACCAGATCGATGCCGACGCCATCGTGGCGGCCGGAATCAATGGCGACCTTCAGCTTGGTGCCGACACCGTCGGTGGTGGCCACCAAAATGGGGTCCTTAAACCCAGCGGCCTTGGGGTCGAACAACGCGCCAAAGCCACCCAGACCGGCGGCGGTGCCGGAACGGACGGTGGATTTGGCCAGCGGCTTGATGGCCTCGACCAGCGCTTCACCGGCATCGATATCGACGCCCGCGTCGCGGTAGGTCAGGCCCTGCTTTTCATCATGAGCGGGAATGGTCTTCCTCGTCGGCTTGCCTGTGATATGGTTGGCGGCGCTTGCGCCCGGCTCTCAGGGGTCGACGCCACGCGGGCCGAAGATACTCCAACACGGACGGTTTGCAATGCCTTCTCTTCGCCTTGCCGGCGCCATGGCCCTGGTGGCGGCGCTTCTGGTCTTTTTTAACAGCCCCGACAGCCGAGCCCAGGTCAGCTTTGACCCCTTCACCGTCGATGGCGTCGAGGTCGATGTCAGCGCCGCCAATGCCCAAGTGGCCAAGGATCAGGCCATCGTCGCGGCGCAACGCCAGGGCTTCGCCACCTTGCTGGAACGCCTCACCGCCCCCGAGGACCGCGCCCGCCTGCCCAAGGCCGACGGCGTCGAATTTGTGCGCGATTTCAGCGTCGAGCAGGAACGCAGCCTCGCCAGCCGCTATATCGCCTCGTTGAGCGTGCGCTACAACGGCTCGGCCGTAAAGCGCCTGCTGCAAGCGGCCGGCATCGCCGTGACCGAAGCCCGCACCCGCCCGGTGGTGGTGGTGCCGGTCTTCGTCCCCGAAGATGGCCGCGCCGCGCTGTGGGACGACCCTAATCCCTGGCGCAACGCCTGGGGCAACCTGCATGGCGGCGGTCTGGTGCCGCTGTTGCTGCCGTTGGGCGACTTGGGCGACATCCAGGCGATCACCGCGGCCCAGGCCTTGGCCGGCGACGCCTTGGCCATGCAAAGCCTGGGCGCGCGCTGGCGCACCCCCGATGTGCTGGTCGCCGCCGCCACCCTGCGCGGCAAGGTCCTTGACGTCGCCTTGCATGCCGGACCAACCACGCCCAAGCCATTCGAGGCGCTGTCTTACCGGCAAAATGACGGTGAAAGCCTTGACGCCCTGCTGAGCCGCGCCGTCAAGGACATCGCGCGCGCCATTGAAACCACTCATAAGCAAAATGCCGCACATGGCGGCGAGTCCGGCACCGTATCGGCGCTGGTGCCGTTGTCGGGCATGCCCCAATGGCTGGCCGTACGCGAACGTCTGGGCCGGGTCCCCCAGGTCAAGAGCTGGGAATTGGTATCGCTATCGCGAACCGAGGCGGCGATCATCATGCATGTGGTCGGTGATTCCAACCAGTTAGCCGAGGGAATGAGCACCGGCGGCCTGAGCCTGAAATGGGCCGACAGCTTCTGGACCGTGCAGCCGGTCGGAGTGAACTGACCATGACCCAGGGACAACGGTTCAAGATTTGGCTGGCCGGACTGGCGGCGGCCCTGGTCTTTTTATACCTGCTGCGCGGCGTGCTGCTGCCCTTCGTCGCCGGCATGGCCCTGGCCTTCTTTCTCGATCCGTTGGCCGACCGGCTGGAACGGGCGGGATTGTCGCGCACCGCCGCCACCGCCACCATCACCGGCGTCTTTTTTCTGCTGGTGGTGACGTTGGCGGTGCTGTTGCTGCCGATCCTTCAAGAACAGGTGGTCGCCTTCGTCCAGCGCATCCCCACCTATGTGGACACCTTGAACGAACGCCTGCATCCGCTGATCCTTGAGCTCAAGCGTAAATTGTCCAAGGGCGACATCGACAAGCTGCGCACCTCGGTCGGCGATCACGCCGGCGAGGCGGTGACCTGGCTGCTGGGCGTCGCCAAGGGCCTGCTGACCGGCGGTCTGGCCGTCATCAACGTGCTGTCGCTGCTGTTCATCACCCCCATCGTCACCTTCTACATGCTGCGGGACTGGGACATCATGGTCGCCAAGGTGGATTCCTGGCTGCCGCGGGAACACCGCGAAACCATCCGCCAGCAAGCGGCCGAGATCAACCGCACCCTGGCCGGCTTTTTGCGCGGCCAGGCCAGCGTCTGTCTGGCGCTGGGGGCCTTTTACGGCATCGGCCTGTCCCTGGTCGGCCTTGACCTTGGCCTGGTCATCGGCCTGGGCGCCGGGCTGATCTCGTTCGTGCCATATCTGGGGACCATTACCGGCTTCGTCACCGGGATGGGACTGGCCCTGGCCCAAAGCCAAAGCTGGGAATTGCCGGCCATGGTCGCCGCCGTCTTCGCCGCCGGGCAATTGCTGGAAGGCAATTTCCTGACGCCAAAACTGGTCGGCGACAAGGTCGGCCTGCATCCGGTGTGGATCATGTTCGCCCTGTTGGCCGGCGGTGGCCTGTTCGGTTTCGTCGGTTTGTTGCTGGCGGTGCCGATCGCCGCGGTGATCGGCGTATTGTCGCGCTCGGCCCTGAAACGGTATCTGCGCTCGTCGCTTTATCATGGGCATATGCCGTGAACGATGGGCAATTGACCTTGGATCTCGGCCACCGGCCGGCATTGGGGCGCGACGATTTCCTGGTCGCCCCCTGCAATGCCGAGGCGGTGGCGTGGCTGGAGCGCTGGCCCGCCTGGCCCCAGCACGCCCTGGCCCTGTTCGGCCCGCAAGGCTGCGGCAAGACCCATTTACTGGCGGTTTTCGCCCAACATCACGGTTTGGCAACGAATATCATTCCGGCAGCGGAACTTACCGCCGCCGACTCGCTGCGCATGCAGTTAGGCCCGGTCACCATCCTTGACGACCTCGACGGCTTGACCGACGAGACCGCGCTTTTTCATCTGTGGAACCGCACCAAGGAAGCCGGCCGTTACCTGCTGCTGGCCGGGCGCACCGCGCCGGCGCGGCTGCCCGTCGCCTTGGCCGATTTGCGTTCACGCCTGGGGGGGCTGCACGCCGTCGGCATCGGCGCCCCCGATGAAAGCCTGCTTGCCGCCGTGCTGATCAAACTTTTTTCCGACCGCCAATTGCGGGTCGGCGAAGACGTCGTCACCTTTATCTTGGGCCGGGCCGAACGCAGCTTTGCCGCCATGGGCCAATTGGTCCAACAGCTTGACCGGGAATCGCTGGCGCGGCGCAAGGCGGTCACCGTCAAGATGGTGCGCGAGGCCTTGACCGGACACGACGACAGACAGGGAGAATTGTCATGGAATTAGGCATTCGCGGTAAAAAAGCCTTGGTCTGCGCCGCCAGTCGCGGCTTGGGGTTGGCTTGCGCCACCGCCTTGGCCGAGGCAGGATGCGAGGTGGTCATGGTCGCCCGCCGCCCCGACGTGCTGGCCCAGGCCGCCGATGACCTGCGGCTGGCCAGCGGCGCCCATGTCATCGCCATCGCCGCCGACATCGCCACCCCCGAAGGACGGGCCGCCGCCCTGGCCGCCATGCCCGAACCCGACATCTTGATCAACAATGCCGGTGGCCCGCCGCCCGGCGATTTCCGCGATTGGGACCGCGAAGCGTGGATCAAGGCGTTGGATGCCAACATGCTGACCCCGATCGAGCTGATCAAGGCGGTAATCGACCCGATGATCGGCCGCAAATGGGGCCGCATCGTCAACATCACCTCGGGCGCGGTCAAGGCGCCCATCGACGTGCTGGGACTGTCCAACGGCGCCCGTTCAGGCTTGACCGGCTTCGTCGCCGGGCTGGCCCGCAACGTCGCCCGCCACGGCGTCACCATCAACAACCTGCTGCCCGGCTTGTTCGACACCGACCGCATTGCCCAAGTGGTCGGCGCCCAAGCCAAATTGCAAGGAATAAGCTTCGACGAGGCCAAGACCCTGCGCGCCAAATCCATCCCCGCCGGACGGCTGGGCGAGCCCAGCGAATTCGGCGCCATGTGCGCCTTTTTGTGTTCGACCCAGGCCGGCTATGTCACCGGTCAGAACATCTTGCTGGACGGCGGCGCCTATCCCGGCACGTTTTAACCCGTGCGCCGCACCATCCTGATCCTGGGCGGCACCACCGAGGCCAACGCCTTGGCCGCCGCCCTGGCTGAGCACCCCGGCCTGCGGGTGATCGTCTCGCTGGCTGGCCGCACCGCAGCGCCGCACCGACCGGCCGGTGAAATCCGCAGCGGCGGTTTTGGCGGCGCCGATGGGCTGGCCGCTTATCTAACCGCCCGCGCCATCGATCAGGTGATCGACGCCACCCATCCTTTCGCCGCCCGCATGGGCTGGAATTCCGCAATCGCCTGCACCCAGGCGGCAATTCCGTTGCTGCGCCTGGAACGGCCGGCCTGGGTGGCACAAGCCGGCGATTACTGGACCGAAATTGACGACTGGTCCGAAGCCGCCGTTCTTTTGACCGCGGGATCCCGGCGGGTGTTGCTGGCCTTGGGGCGCCAGGAACTGGCCCCGTTCGCCCATTTGGATGCGCTGTGGTTTCTGATCCGCTCGGTCGATATGCCCGATCCCCTGCCCGCCTTTGGCCACAGCCAAACCCTGCAAGCGCGCGGGCCGTTCACTCTGGCCGACGAATGCCGATTGCTGGCGGAATATGACATCGACACCATCGTCTGCAAGAACAGCGGCGGCGACGCCGCTGTCGCCAAGTTGACCGCCGCCCGTCAAATGGGTCTGAGGGTGGTCATGCGCAAGCGCCCCTTACGCCCGCCAACCCCCACGGCGACCACCCTGGCCGAGGCGATAGCTTGGCTGGATCAACCGCTTTCACCCACCGGATTGCCCTGACGGTCAAGGACCAGCACGTCCACGCTGACCGGAACGTCGCCCAACACCTGACGGGCCTGGATAGCAGCGGCGGCGGCGATGACGTCGCCCAAGGCTAAACCTTGAGCCTGGGCCAGTTCCAGCACCTCAAGGGCGGTATTGGCGACGCCAGCCCGGCGGATGGTTTCGGCATCAGCGCCCAAATCGCCCAGATATCCGGCCAGCGCCTTTACATCCACCTGCGAGCGCTTGGAATGCAAATCCATGTGACCGGCTGCCAGCTTGCACATCTTGGCGAAACCGCCGGCAATGGTGAGCTTGGCGATGGGATGACCACGCAGATATTTCAGCATGCCGCCGACAAAATCGCCCATGTCGATGATGGCATCCTCGGATAAGGAACGCAGACGCAGCACCGCTTTTTCCGACGTATTGCCGACACAGCCGGCCACATGGCCGATGCCGGTCGCGCGGGCAACGTCGATACCGCGCTGAATAGAATGAATCCAGGCCGAACAGGAATAGGGCACCACCACCCCAGTGGTGCCCAAAATGGAAATACCGCCCAAAATTCCCAGACGTGGGTTCCAGGTGCGATGCGCAATTTTCTCGCCGCCGGGGACCGAGATTTCCACCTCGATATCGGCGCTGACGCCGTGAGCGGCAGCCAAAGCGGTAATCTCGGCGGTGATCATCTGGCGCGGCACCGGATTGATGGCCGGCTCTCCCGGCGGCAACGGCAAACCAGGTTTGGTCACCGTGCCGACACCTTCGCCGGCGCGAAAAACGATACCGGAACCGACCGCGCCCCGGCGCAAGGTGGCGATGATGGTGGCGCCATGGGTAACATCGGGATCGTCACCGGCATCCTTGACCACCCCGGCCCGCGCCCAATCCGCGCCGGCTTCGCCCAACGCCAAGGCAAAGGCCGGTTTCTCGCCACGCGGCAAGGTGATGGTCACCGGGTCGGGAAAGCCCTGGCCCAGCATCGCCGTCCAGGCGGCCTTCGCCGCCGCCGTGGCGCAAGCCCCGGTGGTCCATCCCGACCGCAACGGCTTTTCCACCATGTCGCTCATCTCGATTGTTCCACCGTCCCAAATGCGCCGATCAATTCAGATCGTACACCGCCACCTTAGCGCAGCAACAGCGTCGGAATAGTGGCTGAACGCAGCAGATCCGATGTCTTGCTGCCAAACAACCATGTCCGCAACGGCGAATGTGAATAGGCCCCCATGATCAGTAAATCAATCGCCCGATCGCGCACGGTTTCGGCGATGACGGTTTCGGCATCGCCGGCAATCGTCTCGGCCGACACCTCGAAGGCCGCCGCCTCCAGCGTCGCTTTCGCGCTTTCCAATTGGTGGCCAGCCTCGCGGCTTTCCCGTCCCGACATCAGCAGATGAAGCGGCAGGCCGCGCAGCAAAGGCGACGCCGCCACCGTCTCGATACCGCGTCGGGCAACGGCGCCGCCGTCAAAAGCGATCATCACTCGCTGAGGGGCAGAAAAGTCGCTGCTAACGGTCAGAATCGGCTTGTGCAGGGCACGGACCAGACGTTCGACATTGCCGCCGATGGCGCGGTTATCGGCCTCGGCCGCCTCGCCCCGGCGCCCCAGAACCAGCAGACGGACATCGTGTTCCTGTCCAGCCAGGGTTTCTTCCAGATTGCCGTAACGCTGGCGGGTGTCCACCGGTTCAGCCCCGGCGGCGGCGGCGCGTTGCCGCAGGGCGTTCAGGAACAGGCGTCCTTGCTCGCGCGCGGCCTTGGTGCGGATTTCCTCTTCCGCCGACAATTGCGCCAGCAAGTTTTCCTGAGCATCGACGCCAATGGCGCCGCTGTGATCGGCGCCGCTGGCAATTTCCGGGTGGCGGTCGATGACATGCAGGAATTCCAGCGGCGCCTGCATGCGGGCAGCCGCCCAGGCGGCGTAATCGGCAACGTGATCGGCGAAGCGGGACTGATCGACACAGGCCAGCACCTTGTTTTCGGTCTTCATGGCGCGTCCTTCCCTCAATGGCCCAACAGCAGATCTTCGCCGCCATCCTTGTCATGCACGGCGAATTTGTCGACCATGGTGGCGCTGGCTTCGTTCAAGCCGACGATTTCGACCTCGGCGGCTTCGCGGCGGAAGCGCACCACCACCTTGTCCAAGGCGGCAATGGCGGTGATATCCCAAAAATGCGCCCGGCTGACGTCGATGCGGACCGTGTCGATCACCTCGTCGAAATCAAAGGCCTTGATGAATCGCTCGGCCGAGGCGAAGAACACCTGACCGGTCACCGTGTAGACGCGCATGCGGCCTTCGTCTTCGCCACGCGAACGGACATGGAGAATCTGGCCGACCTTGTGGGCGAAGAAAAATCCCGACAGCAACACCCCGACCAGCACGCCTTGGGCCAGATCATGGGTGGCGACCACCACCGCCACGGTCGCGATCATCACCACGCTGGAGCTTTTGGGGTTATGGCGCAAATCGCGGAGCGAGGCCCAGTTGAAGGTGCCGATGGAAACCATGATCATCACCGCCACCAGCGCCGCCATGGGGATACGCCCGACCCAATCGCCGATGAACACCACCATCACCAGCAGCAACACCCCCGCCGTCAAGGTGGACAAGCGCCCGCGCCCGCCTGATTTGACGTTGATGACCGACTGGCCGATCATGGCGCAACCGGCCATACCGCCGATGAAGCCGGTGACGATGTTGGCCAGCCCTTGGCCGACACATTCGCGATTCTTGTTGCTGGGACTGCCGGTCAGGTCGTCAACGATGGAGGCGGTCATCATCGATTCCAGCAGCCCGACCACCGCCAAGGTGGCCGAAACCGGAAAGATGATTGAAAGCGTTGCCCAATTCAGCGGCACGTCAGGCAACAAGAACACCGGCAGGCTGTCGGGCAATTGGCCCATGTCGCCGACGGTGTGGATGTCGAGGTTGAAATAGATGGCCACCGCGCTCAGGCCGACAATGGCCACCAGCGGCGACGGGATGGTCCTTGTCACCAGCGGGAACAGATAGATGATGGCCAAACCGGCCCCGACCATGGCGTAAGCGTGCCAGCTGACATTGATCAGCTCGGGCAATTGCGCCATGAAGATCAAAATGGCCAGGGCATTGACGAAGCCGGTGATCACCGAGCGCGAGACAAAGCGCATCAGCGCCCCCAGCCGGACCCAGCCGGCGATGATCTGCAACACCCCGGTCAGGACGGTTGCCGCCAACAGGTATTGCAACCCGTGTTCCTTGACCAAACTCACCATCACCAAGGCCATGGCGCCGGTCGCGGCCGAGATCATCCCCGGCCGACCGCCGGCAAAGGCGATAACCACCGCCATGGAGAACGACGCATACAAACCGATCTTGGGATCGACCCCGGCGATGATGGAAAAGGCGATGGCTTCGGGGATCAGGGCCAGGGCGACCACCGTCCCGGCCAGTAAATCACGCGATACATTGGCGAACCATTCGGCCCGCGACCGGGAAAAAAACGACATGCACAATCCTTGACCCTGGCGGCAAACCACACAGGCTTGGTCTGAAAAATCGGGAGGCGTGGCCCGGCATTACGCCCACCCCGATCCCTGGGGTCAAGATAAATGCCGCATGCGCGAACAGCGCCGGATCAGGATGGTTTGCGCTCGTACCAGGATTTGGATGCATTGACGATGCGCACCACCGACAGCATCACCGGCACTTCGATCAGCACGCCGACCACGGTGGCCAGCGCGGCGCCAGAGTTAAAGCCGAACAGGGATATGGCGGCGGCCACCGCCAATTCAAAGAAATTCGAGGCCCCGATCAATGCCGCCGGCCCGGCGACGCAATGGGCGATTCCCAATTTCTTGGCCAACAGATAGGCCAAGCCGGAATTGAAATAGACCTGAATGGTGATAGGCACCGCCAGCAGCAAAATGACCAGTGGCTGGGCGATGATCTGCTCGCCCTGAAAGGCGAACAGCAACACCAAGGTGGCCAACAACGCCAGCAACGACACCGGCCCCAACACCGCCAGGGTCCCGGCCAGGGCTTGCGCTCCACCGGCCAGCAAAACCTTGCGCCAGATTTGCGCGACGATCACCGGCACGACGATATACAGCACCACCGACAGCAGCAGCGTTTCCCACGGCACGGTGATTGACGACAGCCCCAACAGCAAAGCGACGATGGGGGCGAAGGCGAAAACCATGATCAGGTCGTTCAGGGCCACCTGGCTTAGGGTGAAGTGCGGTTCGCCATTGGTCAGGTTGGACCAGACGAAAACCATGGCCGTGCACGGCGCCGCCGCCAGCAGGATCAGCCCGGCGATATAGCTGTCGATCTGGTCGGCCGGCAATAGCGGCCGGAACACGGTGCTGATGAAGATGTATCCCAGCAGCGCCATGGAAAACGGCTTTATCGCCCAGTTGATGAACAAGGTCAGGCCGATGCCCTTCCAGTGTTCCTTGACCTGATGCAGGGCGGCGAAATCGATCTTCAGCAGCATGGGAATGATCATCAGCCAGATCAGCACCGCCACCGGCAAATTGACTTGGGCGATTTCCAGCCGGCCGATGGCCTGGAATGGCGCCGGCAGGAAATGCCCCAACGCCACGCCGGCGACGATGCACAAGGCCACCCACACGGTCAGATAACGTTCGAAAACACTCATGGCGGGTTTCGTCATCAGACTTCTCCGGCACGGTCGGGGCCAAGTTCGATCAGCTTGGCCACCTTGGCCTTGATCATCTGGTACACGTGGCGAAACACCGCCAATTGTTGCTCGGGGCTGCCCTCGGCCGCCGCCGGATCGGGGAAACCAACGTGAAGCTTGGACGGATGACCGGGCCAAATCGGGCAAACCTCGCCAGCGGCGTTGTCGCAGACGGTGATGACCAGATCCATCTTGGGCGCCGCGGGCAGAGCGAACTCGTCCCACGATTTCGACCGCAGGCCCTCCACCTCATGGCCGTTTTCTCGCAGCACCGCGATGGACAAAGGATTGACCTTTCCGGTGGGATTGCTGCCGGCGCTGTACGCCTTCCATCTTCCACCGCCAAGATCGTTGATCAAGCATTCCGCCAAAACCGAACGGGCCGAATTGCCGGTGCACAGCACCAGAACGTTTGTGGTCATGACTCAGGCCTTCTTGCCGATGTCGTTGAGGCGTTTTTGCAGCGTCAGCTTATCGAGCGAGCGAATGGGCAGCGCCGTGAAGATATGGATACGGTTGGACAGCATGCGCATGACCTCTGCCGTGTGGGCGGCCTTTTCCACATCCGAGCCGGCAAAGCCGACCGGATCGGGAACCCCCCAATGGGCGGTCATCGGCTGGCCCGGCCAGATCGGACAGATCTCTCCGGCGGCGTTGTCGCAGACGGTAAAGACGAAATCCAATTGGGGGGCACCGTCCTTGGCGAACTCATCCCACGATTTCGACCGCAAGCCCTCGGTGGGGTAATTGGTCTTCTTCAGCAGGGCCAGCACGGTCGGATCAATCGCGCCCTTGGGATGACTGCCGGCGCTGAAGGCCTTGAACTTGCCGGAAAGATCGGAGTTCAAGATGGCTTCAGCCATGATCGAACGGGCTGAATTGCCGGTGCACAGGAACAAGACGTTATAGGCTTTGTCGCTCACGATGGTCTCCCGCAGCAGATGGCTTCCGCTTGAGGCATCGTCGTCAACGCCGCCCGTCCCTCGTCGCACAACACCTGCAACGGCACCGCATTGACCTGAACCAGCACCACGCGATCGGCGGCGATGGTCGGATCGTCGCCCAGCGCCGCCGCCAGCAGATCAAGGAAAGGCCGGGCATGGGCATTGAAATCGCGTTCGGCCAGCCGGTAATACACCCACTTGCCGTCGCGGCGGCTTTGCGCCAACCCCGCCGTTTTCAGCGCCGCCAGATGTTTGGAAACCGTCGCCGCCGCCAATCCCAGGACGGTGGTGATCTGACAGACGCACAATTCACCGCCTTCCAGCAGCTTCAAGATGCGTATCCGAGTCGGGTCGGCGACCGCTTTGGCGGTGATTTCGAAAGTCTCAAGCATGGCGGGACGCTATCATCATTTCGCTGATATGGAAAATGACAAAATGATGATCACCCAGACCTGCGGCTCGCCGGACGCAAGCTTGCGTGGCGCAAAGCTTGCGTCCGCATCAAACCATCAGGCGCAACACCCGCCGGACACGGCACGCACCACCTCAATGGGATGATCCGCGCTGATCGGAGCCATGGCATCGCCAAGCGCGCCTTCGGCCAGCCATTCCATCAGCCCGTACAGCAGATGGGTGGCGTTGGGCATGAAATTGCTGCCGTGGTGGAACACCGGGTCCAAGGTCGAGACGATCAGCCGACCAGCGGTGCTGGCGCGGTCGATATACAGCAAGGACCCTTCCCCCTCGACATCGACCAGCGATATGGCGCCTGGGGGTGGGGTCAGTACGCCGTGATAATGCCAGATCACGTGACCGGCGCCGACATGGGCGAACAAGGGATGGCTTGGCCGCATGATCCGGATGCCGGGATCAACGCCCCCGTCCAACCACCACCAGAAATTCACTTCGGTCGAACGGTTGACGATTCCGGGCAGGAATTCATCGGCCGCATCGGCATTCAGCGACACCACCGTACCGCCGCCATCAAGATAGGCGCGCAAGGCCCCGGCAAAGGGAATCAGGCTGTCGGGATCAATGCGGCAGGGCAATAGCACCACATCGAAATCGTCCAGCCGCGTCGCCCCCAGATCACCGACATGAACGCGGCGATCAATGAAGCGGGCCACCCGAGGATCGGCATAGGAAAAATGATGGAAGTAGGTGCCGCCATCGACAGCAAGGATCTTACGCATCGCAGGTCTCTCCGCGCATTTCGCTTTTCAGCCAGTTCAGCAATTGCGGCGCCATCCGCGCCGCCGAGGTGGGGTCGCCGGCATAGGCCCATAAATCCAGACCGCCATGCATGAATACGGTGCCGCCCTTGGGCCGCCGCCACAGCCAATCCAACGCGACCTTGCCGGCCCCTAAGCCATTCAGGGCGATAGCCCCATCCGGCGGCGGGTTGTGGCCGCGCCCGTAAAAGCCGGCGACGCCACGGCGAAAGGTCAGATCCTCCTCGGCGACGCCAGCGAATACCGGATGATCGGCCAAACGATGCACCGCCAAGGCGTCGGTGCCGTGTCCGCTCTGCGGCAGGAATGGCGCCACATCGGCCAGCAGCGGATAAGCCATATGGCCATTGACCACCAGCAATCCGCCGCGATCGAGAAAGGATTCCAGCTTGTCCGCATGGCGGGACAAGCTGGCCTGATCGGTCAGCATGGACATGATAATCGCCCCATACGGGCTGAGGTCCAGCTCGGGAAAACGGCTCTGATGCACGTTTTCCACCATCCCCGCCCAGAGCGGGGCATCGAATATTTTCGGCGCGTGATCACGCTTACAACGAAGGAATAAGCACCGTTTCATGACAGAGGTTTCCTGTTGGGTTGACGAAAGTCAATGATTCTCATTCGCATAACCTATTGCATATGCGAAGAGAAGATAATGAGAATCACTTGCATATATTGTATGCAGAATATAGCGTCTCCCTACCACTCTGCCTAGAGGAAAACCTGCATGAGATTGCGCCGTATCCCTGTTTTGCTGGCCGGAGCCGCCTTGATATCAACCTCGGCCGCCGCCCAGGAAAGCGCCGCCATCGCCCCGACCTTGCCGAAGACCGCGGTGATTCCGGTGTTGACCCAGCACGACAAGCCCAGTCCGTTCCCCTTGCTGCCGCTGTGGGAACTGGGATGGGCGCCGGCCGAGATGGCCTATCGTCGCGACAAGGTTCACCCCACCGCCGGGGTCTTGGATTCGGTCGCCAATTCCACCGCCCCGATCAAGCTGGGCGCTGGCTACACCAGTGCCGGCAGCGCCAAGGAAGTGTTCGGCCAAACCGCCATCCGCACCGCCCTGGCCACCATCCAGGCAAGCGTCAATTACGAAAATGCCGGCCAGTTTGCCGATGGCAACGGCGACGAAGTGCGCAGCGGCTATGACCGCCACACCGAACAACTGGCCCTGGTGCTGCGCCCCAATGCCGACAGCACGCTGCGCGCCATGGTCCTGCACGACCGCATCGACGATCAGATGCTGCCCATGCCGGTCACCGTCAACCAGAACGGTGTCGCCCTGCCGGAAGGCTTTGGCGCCGATCCGATCAAGACCGAACGCACCTTGGGCCTGTTGGCGGCGGAAACCACCAAGCCAATCACCGGCCTGGACAAGCTCAAGCTGGAACTGCGCTATGTTGGCCTTGAACGCGTCGCCAACAACTTTTCCTTGCGGCAGGAAACCGCCGCCGCCAACCGCAACATCGCCAAACCCTCTCGGTACGAGTTCGGCGGCAACCTTTCGGGTGAAGCCGCCCTGGCCGCCGACCTGGCGGCGCGGATGACGGTATCGACCAAGCGCATCTGGCACGATGCCACCCGCTGGGGCGGCCCCGGCGTCAATAACCTAAGCCAGATCACCGGTTTCCAGTATCCCGGCATCGAGATGTGGGAAAGCGCCGCCGATGTCGATCTGGCATGGAAGCCCGGCGCCGCCACCGACATCAATCTGGGGGTGCGCTACGATTACGTCACCGCCGACGCCACCAAGGCCGACAATCTGATGCGCATCGGCAATTACAGCGGTACGGCACGCAGCCTGTACCAAAGCTATTTCGGCGATGTCGACACCAGCGGCGAGGATCATCTGATCAGCCTGAAGCTGGACGGTGAACACAAGATGGTCGGTGACCGCCTGTCGCTGACGGGTTCGATCGGCCGGATCATGCGCGCCGCCGATTCTCAGGAACGCTATTTCGCCCTGCCTTCGGCCAACAACGCCACCGCCGCCGGCACCGCCACCCGGCAGGTCGGCAATCCCAACCTCAACCCGGAAGTGCATTACCGGGCCGAAACCGGCATCGCCCTGAAAGGCGCGGACTGGCTGGATTACGGCCGCAAACGCCCCGGTGGCGACAATTTCCTTGGCAGTCAGTCGTGGCGGGTATCGCTGAGCGGCTATGTCGATCAGGTCGAGGATTTCATCAGTCGCGACCGCGCCCACGGTCAAAGCGGCGTGTTGCTCAATGACAACGCCTTCATCTGGCGCAATGTCGATGCCCGGCTGGCCGGCACCGAGGCCGAAGCCGCCATCAATCTGACCCGCAATCTGTCGACCAAGCTGGCGCTGTCTTATCGCTGGGGCGAGAACACCTCGGATGGCCGCGCCCTTTATGGCATCGACCCGCTGGAAGCCAATTGGCTGGTGGATTACCAAGACAGCCTCAGCGAAATCGGCTCGTGGAATGTCGGATTCAAGCTCCGCGCCGTCGCCAGCCAGACCCGGCTGGATGCCGATGCATCCACCGGCAGCGGTTTCGATGCCGCCAATGGCGGGGGCTTCGGTCTGTTCGATCTTTATGCCGGGGTGCAGTTCCTTGACACCGTCGGCGTCCGTGTCGGCATCGACAACGTCTTCGACAAGACCTATGCCGAACACAATCCCGCCAACACCACCGACGACCCCAATCCCAGCGCCGTCAATGGCCCCGGCCGCAGCTTCTATGCCCGCGCCATCGCCACGTTCTGACCACAAAGGATAGCTCTCTCATGCACGATTTTTCCCGCCGCGCCCTGCTGGCCGGCATCGGCGCCACCGCTAGCCTGAGCCAGCTGCCCCGCGCGGGCCGCGCCGCCGCCCTGGACACCCTGACCATCAGCGCCATGCCGGCGACGCCGTCGGTGGTTATCGCCCATCTGGTGGAAACCGGGGCGCTTTCCGCCCATGTGGCCAAGACGGTGATGAAGGTCTGGCGCACCCCCGACCAGATGCGGGCCGGCGTGTTGTCGGGCGACATGAAGGTGTTCGGCACGCCGTCTTATTCCTGCGCCAATCTGTTCAATCGCGGCGTTCCAATCCGCCAGCTCAACATCCTCACCTGGGGCTTGCTTTATGTCATGAGCCGTGATCCGGCGGTGACCAGGATCGAAGATCTTGCCGGCCGTCAGGTCTTGCAATCGTTCCGGAACGACGCCCCTGACCTGATTTTCCGCCTCGTGCTCAAACGCAAGGGCATGGACCCGGACAAGGACGTCAAACTGCACTATGTCGGCACCCCCACCGAAGCGACGCAATTGTTCCTGGCCGGCAAGACCGACATCGCCGTGCTGCCCGAACCGGCGGCCAGCGCCGCCATTTTACGCGGCATGCAGACTGGCGTCGCCGTCCATCGCGCCCTCGACCTGACCGCGATCTACGGCGAGATCACCGGCCGGGGGCCGCGTCTGCCTCAGGCCGGTATGGGCGTGTCCGAGGAACTGGTGCAAAAGCAGCCCGAACTGGTCAAGGCGCTCCACCAGGCTTGCGTCTCCAGCGCCCGTTGGGTGATGAACAACCCCGCCAGCGCCGGCAAGTTAGGCGCCGATTATCTGGATCTGCAACCGGCCATCGTTCAGCAATCGCTGCCGCATTTCCGCCTGGGCGTCGCCTCGGGCCAGGAAGCCAAGGCCGACATGGAGGCGTATTTCACCGACCTGATGGAATTGTCGCCCGACATCGTCGGCGGCAAACTGCCAGACCCTCGCTTTTATTGGGGATCGTAGACAGTGACCATACCGATCGGGACGGCGGCTCGCGGCCGCGCTTTGCGGGCGTTGGATTACATCTGGGGCGGCTGGGGCGCGGCCGCCAGCCTGTTGTTGCTGGTGGCGCTGTGGGAGGCCGGACATGCCGCCTATGGCACCTTGGTGCTGCCCTCGCCCCGCGATTCCTTCGTCGCCCTGTGGACGATGAGCGCCGCCGGCCGGGTGTTGCCGGCGGTGCTGGAAACCAGCGCCAACGCCTTGGGCGGCTTTGCCGCCGCCGCCCTGATCGGGGGGATATTGGGGGCGATGGCCGGCGCCTCGGACATGATGCGCCGGCTGTTGCAGCCGATCGCCACCCTGATGCTTGGAATCCCGGCCATCGCCTGGGTGGTGCTGTCGCTGTTATGGTTCGGCGGCACAGGCTTGGCGGTGTCGTTCACCGTCTTGGTCACCACCGCCCCCATCGTCTTTGCCGGTTCGGCCCAGGGCGTGCGGACCTTGGACGGCGCGCTCAGGCGCATGGCCCAGGCCTTCCGCATCCCCCGCCCCGCCCTGGTCTGGGACGTCTACCTGCCGCACATGCTGTCCTATTTGTTCCCCGCCTTGGCCACCGCTTTGGCGTTGTCGTGGAAAGTCACCGTCATGGCCGAATTGCTGAGCGGCGCCGGTGGCATCGGCGACGGTCTGGCCACCGCTCGGGTCCAGGTCGATACGGTCAAGGCCATGGCCTGGGTGGTCATGGTCGTCACCCTGCTGCTGGCGCTGGAATATCTGCTGCTGGAACCGATCCGCCGGCACTTGCAGATCTGGCGTCGCGAAATGCCGGGGGGTCCGCCCTCTTCCTCCGGCGGTTTTTAGGAATAATCCGCATGAATGCCCTGTCTTCTGGCTTGACCGTCACCGGCCTGCGCCATGCTTTCGGCCCTCACGATGTCCTGGCCGATATTTCGTTCAACCTGCCGCGCGGCCGTATCGGCTGCCTGATCGGTCCGTCGGGCTGCGGCAAAAGCACGTTGCTGGCGATGATCGGCGCCTTGGCTCACCCCACCCACGGCCACATCCATCACGATTTCCGCCATCCGGTGTTTGTCTTTCAAGACCCCTGTCTGCTGCCCTGGCGCAACGCCGCCGACAATATCGCCTTCGCCCTTAAGGGATCGCGGATCGAACGCCGCCAGCACCAGCAGCGCGCGTGCGATCTGCTGCGGGTGGTCGGGCTGGAGCCAGACGATGCCGGCAAGTTTCCGCACGAGCTTTCCGGCGGCATGCGTCAGCGCGTCGCCCTGGCCCGCGCCTTGGCGGTCGAGCCTGATTTGCTGCTGCTGGACGAACCATTCAGCGCCCTGGATGTCGGCTTGCGCCGGCAGATGCAGGCTTTGGTCCGGCGCTTGATCAGCGAACACGGACTGACCGCCCTGCTGGTCACCCACGATCTGGCCGAGGCCGTGCGCATGGCCGACCGGATCTTGGTGCTGACGGCCAAGCCGGCGCGACTGGCCGCCGGCCACGACATCGCCCGCCCCTTCGCCCAGCGCGACGACGGTTTCGTTCATGCCGAAGTCGGCCGCCTGCTGGCCAACCCGGCCATCGCCGCCGCCTTGGCCGTCGAGGACATGGGCCACGGGGAACCGACATGAGCATTGTTCTGGCCTATGGCTTCCGTCCGTTCTTCCTGCTGCTGCCGCTCGCCGCCATCGGCGCGGTGCTGCCCTTGCCGGTGTTGTGGCTGGGCTGGGGCGGCGGGACCAGCCTGCCCGCCGGATTGTGGCATGGACATGAACAGATTTTCGGCTTTCTCACCGCCGCCCTGGCCGGCTTTCTGCTGACCGCCTTGCCCAGTTGGAGCGGAGGACCGCCGGTAACCGGGCGGCCCCTGGCTCTGCTGGTCGGGCTGTGGCTGCTCGGCCGCATCGGTTTTTGGCTCGATGGCTTGTTGCCGCCGTCGCTGGTGGCTGGGTTGGATTTGTTGTTTTTGCCGGCTTTGCTGCTGGCCATTGCACCGTACCGCCGGCCCTGGGAATTTGCCGCCGCCGTGATCTTGCTGATTGGCGCCAACACCGTCTTTCACCTCGGCCGGTTGGGCCTGCCGACCCCGCCGGCCGAGCAAAGCCTGCATGCCGGCCTTAATCTGTTTCTGATCCTGATCGCCCTCGCCAGCGGCCGCATCCTGCCAGTGGCCTTGCGCTCGGCACTGCTGGAAACCGGTCAGGCGCCGACGGTTCGGCTGGCCCCCGGCCGACGCCATCTGGCCGCCGCCACCTTGGCCCTGTTCGCCTTGGCCGACCTGCTGGCCCCTGACAACCCGGTCACCGGCTGGATTGCCCTGGCCGCCGCTTGCGCCCAGGCCGACCGCATGGTCGAGCTGCATCACGGCCCCGCCTTGCTGCGTCCCCAGGTCTTTTTGTTCTATCTGGCGCAAGGATGGATGGTATTGGGTCTGGGCGGATTGGGCTTGGCCATTCTGGCGATCGACCTCGACCCCATCGCCATCCGCCACGCCCTGGGACTGGGCGCCGCCACCACCGCCGCCGTGGCGGTCATGTCCATCGTCGCCCTGCGCCATAGCGGCCGCGCCTTTCCCCTGCCCACGGCGATCTGGGCGATCATGGCGCTGATCAGCCTTGCCGCCTTGTGGCGCATCGCCGTGGCGCTATGGTGGCCAAGCTCCATGGCGCTCTGGGGCGTCACCCTGCCCAGCATCTTGTGGGCGACAGCATTCCCGCTTTGGCTGCGCTGCTTCGCCCCTTGGCTGCTGACGCCACGGGCCGACGGTCAGACCGGCTGATTCCCCCCTCATCCTGTCTCTTGAAATGGCGGACGTTTTATGTAATGTAATGGACATTACGCTTAATCGCCGATGCGTCTTATCCGCAAGAGGAACACCATGCCCAAGCAATTCGCCCTTCTTCGCGCAGCCACCTTCGTGGCGCTGACGGCTGTCCTTGCGGCCTGCGACGACAAATCGGCGGCAGCCCCAACGGCGCCGCCGCCGCCGGAAGTCAGCGTGGTGTCGGTGCAGCCGCAACGCATGGCGGTCAGCACCGAATTGCCGGGACGGACCGCGGCGTTCCGCGTCGCCGAAGTGCGGCCGCAAGTCAGCGGCATCATTCAAAAGCGCCTGTTCGTCGAAGGCGGCGAGGTCAAGGCCGGACAGCAACTTTATCAGATCGACCCCGCCCCCTATGCGGCCGCCCTGCAAAGCGCCCGAGCCGAGCTGAACAAGGCCGAAGCCACAGCCAGGGCGGCGCGGACCAAGGCCGGACGCTATAGCGAACTGGTCAACCGCGACGTGGTCAGCCGGCAATCCTTTGAAGACGTCGTCGCCGCCAACGAACAGGCGGCAGCCCAGGTCGGCATCGCCAAGGCGGCGGTCGAATCGGCCCGCATCAATCTGGATTACACCAAGGTGCTGTCGCCCATCGCCGGCCGCATCGGCGGCTCGGTGGTCACCGAGGGGGCCTTGGTCACCGCCGGACAGACGGCGTCATTGGCGACGGTGACCCAGCTTGATCCCATTTATGTGGACGTCACCCAATCCAGCGCCGATCTCATGCGCCTGCGGCGCGACATCGCCGACGGCAAGTTGCACGGCGCCGACGACACCCAGGCTCCGGTCGCGCTGAAGCTGGATGGCGGCCAAATCTATTCCGAGCCGGGCAAGCTGCAATTCTCGGAAGTTACCGTCGATCCCAGCACCGGTTCGGTCCGGCTGCGCGCCGTGTTCCCCAATCCGCGCAACGAATTGCTGCCCGGCCTGTTCGTGCGCGCCACCATCGATCAAGCGGTCAAGGATGACGCGCTGCTGGTGCCGCAACAAGCCTTGACCCGCCGCCCCGATGGCAGCGCCCTGGTTTGGGTGGTCGATGGCGAAAACAAGGTTGCTCCGCGCCCGGTCACCGCCCCCCAGGCCCTGGGTGACAAATGGCTGGTGACCGCCGGCTTGCAGCCCGGCGAGCAGGTCGTCGTCCAAGGTTTGCAAAAGATCAAGCCCGGCATCAGCGTTCGTGCCGTCCCGGCCCAACCGGCCGCCGCCGCCGTCGCGAAGTAAGGAACAGCCATGTCGCGCTTTTTCATCGACCGCCCGGTTTTCGCCTGGGTCATCGCCATCATCATCATGATGGCCGGCGCCCTGGCCATCCTCAAGCTGCCCATCTCTCAGTACCCCAGCATCGCGCCGCCAGCGGTGTCGATCAACGCCAGCTATCCCGGCGCCTCGGCCAAGACGCTGGAAAACACGGTGACCCAGGTCATCGAGCAAAAGATGAACGGCATCGACGGCCTGCGCTATCTATCGTCCACCAGCGATTCGACGGGCACCGTCACCGTCACCTTGACCTTTGATGCCGGCACCAACCCCGACATCGCCCAGGTGCAGGTGCAAAACAAGCTGCAACTGGCCATGCCGCTGTTGCCGCAAGAGGTGCAGCAACGCGGCGTCACCGTGACCAAGGCGGTCAAAAGCTTTCTGATGGTCATCGCCTTTGTTTCCGGCGACGGCAGCCTCAGCCAATACGACATCTCGGATTTCGTCGCCTCGAACATTCAAGATTCCATCAGCCGGGTCGGCGGCGTCGGCGAAGTCACCTTGTTCGGCCAGCAGCATTCCATGCGCGTCTGGCTTGACCCCAACAAACTGACCAGTTACGGCCTGACCACCAGCGACGTGGTCAAGGCGATCACCGCCCAGAACGCCGAAGTCTCGGCCGGTCAGCTGGGGGGAGCCCCGGCGGTGCCTGGCCAGCAGATCAACGCGACCATCATCGCCCAGACCCGCCTGCAATCCACCAGCCAATTCGGTGAGATCTTGGTGCGCGTCAATTCGGACGGATCGCTGTTGCGGTTGTCCGACGTCGCCCGCATCGAATTGGGGGCGGAAAACTATGACATCGTCAGCCGCTACAACGGCAAGGCGGCGTCGGGTCTGGCCATCAAGCTGGCCGCCGGCGCCAACGCCCTCAATACCGCCGATGCGGTGCGCGCCCGTCTGGCCCAGTTGCAGCCCTTCTTCCCCCAGGGGATGGAAGTGCATTACCCCTATGACACCACTCCCTTCGTCAAGCTGTCGATCAAGGAAGTGGTCAAGACCCTGGTCGAGGCCATCGTCCTGGTCTTCCTGGTGATGTACCTGTTCTTGCAAAACTTCCGCGCCACCCTTATCCCCACCATCGCCGTGCCGGTGGTGTTGCTGGGCACCTTTGGCGTGCTGTCCGCCTTTGGCTTTTCCATCAACACCTTGACCATGTTCGGCTTGGTGCTGGCCATCGGATTGCTGGTCGATGACGCCATCGTCGTCGTCGAAAACGTCGAACGCGTCATGAGCGAGGATGGATTACCCCCACGCGAAGCCACCCGCCGTTCCATGAACCAGATCACCGGCGCCTTGGTCGGCATCGGCTTGGTGCTGTCGGCGGTGTTCATTCCCATGGCCTTTTTCGGCGGCTCTGTCGGCGTCATCTATCGCCAGTTTTCCATCACCTTGGTCTCGGCCATGGCCTTGTCGGTGCTGGTCGCCTTGGTTCTGACCCCGGCCCTGTGCGCGACATTGCTAAAGCCCGTCCACGCCGGGGATTATCACAAGACCGGCTTTTTCGGCTGGTTCAACCGCAATTTCGAGCGCGGCAGCAACACCTATCGCAACGGCGTGCGCGGCATCTTGGGCCGCAAGAAGCGGTTTTTCCTGATGTTCGCCCTGTTGCTGATCGCCTTGGGCGTGTTGTTCACCCGCCTGCCCACCGCCTTCCTGCCCGAGGAAGACCAAGGCATCATGTTCGCCCAGGTCTCGACCCCGCCCGGCGCCACCACCGAACGCACCTTGGAAGTGGTCAAGCAGGTCGAACAGCACTTCCTGGAAAAGGAAAAGGACTCCGTCAACGGCCTGTTCACGGTGGTTGGCTTCAGCTTCAGCGGCCGCGGCCAGAACTCGGCCATGGCCTTCGTCAACCTGCGGGATTGGGATCTGCGCCACAGCCCCGACAAAAAGGTCGGGGCCATCGCAAGGCGCGCCATGGGGGCATTTTCCGGCATCAAGGACGCGCTGGTCTTCGCCTTTACCCCGCCATCGGTGATCGAGCTGGGCAACGCCTCGGGCTTTGACTTCCAATTACTTGATCGCGGCGGCTTGGGCCACGAGGCCTTGTTGCAGGCCCGCAACCAATTGCTGGGCATGGCGGCGCAAAGCCCGGTGCTTGTCGGCGTCCGCCCCAACGGCCTGGATGACACGCCGCAATTCCGCATCGACATCGACCGCCACAAGGCCAGCGCCCTGGGGCTGTCGCTGGCCGACATCAACACCACCTTGTCGGCGGCGTGGGGTGGTTCCTACGTCAACGACTTCATCGACAACGGCCGGGTCAAGAAGGTCTATCTCCAGGCCGACGCCCCCTTCCGCATGTTGCCCACCGATATCGACCGCTGGTACGTGCGCAATACCGCCGGCGAAATGGTGCCGTTCTCGTCCTTCTCCAGCTCGACCTGGACCTATGGCTCGCCCCGTCTGGAACGCTATAACGGCATTTCGTCGCGGTCGATCCTGGGCCAGCCGGCCCCAGGCCGCAGCTCGGGCGAGGCGATGGCGGTAATGGAAGAGATCGCCGCCAAACTGCCCGCCGGCATCGGCTATGAGTGGAGCGGCCTGTCCTACGAGGAACGGCTGTCCGGGTCCCAAGCCCCCGCCCTTTACGCCATTTCCCTGCTGGTGGTGTTCCTCTGTCTGGCGGCGCTGTATGAAAGCTGGTCGATTCCGTTCTCGGTGATGCTGGCGGTGCCCCTGGGCATCTTGGGCGCGGTGCTGGCGGCGATGATCCGCTTCTTGCCCAACGACGTTTATTTCCAGGTCGGCCTGTTGACCACCGTCGGCCTGTCGGCCAAGAACGCCATCTTGATCGTCGAATTCGCCAAGGCGCTGCACGAACAAGGCATGTCTTTGGCCGAGGCCGCCATCGAAGCCGCCCGTCAACGCCTGCGGCCAATCCTGATGACCTCGCTGGCCTTTATCTTGGGCGTCCTGCCGCTGGCCATGGCCGACGGCGCCGGCTCGGGCAGCCAGAACGCCATCGGCGTCGGCGTCATGGGCGGCATGATTGCCGCCACCGTCTTGGGCATTTTCTTTGTGCCGCTGTTCTTTGTCAGCGTGCTGCACCTGTTCCGCAAACGCACGCAAAAGCTTCCGCATGAACTCACCCAGGTCGAAGCCGGTGAAATTTAGCGCGGTGGGGGCCTGCATGCGCGACGAACCCTGCACCTCGCGGCGCGACAAACGGCGGGTCGCCATGCTGGAAGCAGCCCACCGTTTGTTTCTTGAACGCGGCTATGGCGCCACCACCTTGGCCGAGGTGGTCAAATGCTCGGGCGGATCGTTGGCGACGCTCTACGATCTGTTCGAGGGCAAGGAGGGGCTGTTTCGAGCGGTCATCGCCGGCCAGTGCGTCCAGATCGCCGAATCGCTGGAACAGGCCGAGATGGCCGACCTGCCCCCGGCCCAGGCCTTGCGGCGCTTTGCCGAAGCCATCTTCGACATCGTCTTGTCCAAGGACAGCATTGCCCTGCTGCGCCAGATCATCGCCGAAGCCAGCCAGTTTCCCGAATTGGGCCGCACCTTGTTCGCCACCGGCGTCGAAGTGATCCACAGCAAAGTTGACGGTTACCTGCGGCGACAAACCGCCCGCGGCTTGCTGGATATCAGCGAGCCGCGTGTGGCCTCTAATATCTTTATCGAAATGGTTCTCCAGCAATACCGCATGCGGCTGCTCTGCGGCGTGCCGGTCAGCTTGACCGCCGAAGAAAAGAAAGCCCATCTTGATCGGACGCTCGCCGTTTTCCTGCGGGCGTTCGGACCGGCGCAGCGGAACCCCTGACAGGTTGGGGAAAACATCAATTCCCCCAACCTTGGCGCCAAAGCGGAGGGCGGTGGATACCGCCTTCAGCGCGCCAGCGGGTTAGCCCCCCGGATCAATCATCCAGCTTTTTGCCGTCCAGATCGGTTTTTTGCCGCTCCGCCTCTTTGCCTGCCGCCTGCTTTTCCGCCTTGGTCCGACCAAAGGCTGCGCGATTTGCCTCGGCCTGCTTATTTTTCTCGTCCCGCGTCTTGGCCTTACGCCAGCGGTTTAAATTGACGATTTCCGCCATTTTTCACCTCATTCCAGAGCCAAAGCATAGCGTCCCCCCATCGCCGCCGACCATAAAAAATACGCCGAAACCAAAATATCCTCTTGCCCACCCGAAACCCCCCTGTTATATACCCGTCCCTCACGAGGTTGCGGGTGTAGCTCAGTTGGTTAGAGCGCCGGCCTGTCACGCCGGAGGTCGCGGGTTCGAGTCCCGTCACTCGCGCCACCTCGTTGAAGGATGTTTTACCAAAAAGCCGACGCCGCCCTTAACCAGGCGGCGTCGGCTTTTTGGTATTCGGCTTCAGCAAAAGTAAAAGCCCAATAATAAGGCACAGCCGCAAATTGATCACATCTTAGGCTAAATATTGAACCCAGCACCCACACCCACACCGCTCTGTCTATTTTTCACGCTATTTCGCCACACATTTGCATATTTTTTAACCACATCACCAATGTCTGTTTTTTACGCATCTGGTTAATGAATTGATATTACTTGCATTTGTTAAAGCTGCACCTTTGGCACGGTTATTGATGGTGCCCCATCACCCAGTTGATTTGAGGTCAGGGCGAGGAGCGCAGGCAAATGGATGTTACGCGTACCGGGGCAGATGTACTGTTCATTCTTTTGGGCGCCATCATGGTGTTGGCCATGCATGCCGGTTTTGCCTTTCTCGAAGTTGGAACGGTTCGAAAAAAGAACCAAGTCAACGCCCTGGTAAAGATTCTCACTGACTTCGCCGTTTCGACCATCGTCTATTTCTTCGTCGGCTATGGCGTTGCCTATGGCATCAGCTTCCTGCACCCGGCGGCCGAATTGGTGGGAAAGACCGAAGGCGCCGCCTTTGCCCGCAATGGCTATGATCTGGTCAAATTCTTCTTCCTGGCCACCTTCGCCGCCGCCATTCCCGCGATCATTTCCGGCGGCATTGCCGAACGCGCCAAATTCTGGCCGCAATTGATCGCCACCTCGATCCTGGTCGGATTGGTCTATCCCATCACCGAGGGCATGGTGTGGGGCACCCGCCTGGGCTTCCAAGACGCCATCACCGGCCTGTTCGGCGTTCCCTTCCACGATTTCGCCGGTTCGGTTGTCGTCCACGCCTTGGGCGGTTGGGTCGCCCTGGGGGCCGTGCTGATGCTGGGCGCCCGCCGCGGCCGCTATCGCAAGAATGGCCGGGTCATCGCCATTCCGCCGTCGAATATCCCGTTCCTGGCCTTGGGGTCGTGGGTGCTGTGTGTCGGCTGGTTCGGCTTCAACGTCATGAGCGCCCAAGCCATTGATGGCATTTCCGGTCTGGTGGCGATGAATTCGCTGATGGCCATGGTCGGCGGCATCGTCAGCAGCCTGATCGTCGGCCGCAACGATCCCGGCTTCGTCCATAACGGCGCCTTGGCCGGTTTGGTGGCGGTCTGCGCCGGCTCCGACATCATGCATCCCGTTGGCGCCCTGATCACCGGCGGCCTCGCCGGCGCCCTGTTCGTCTGGGCGTTCGAACAGTGCCAGGACAAGTGGAAGATCGATGACGTCTTGGGCGTGTGGTCCCTGCATGGCCTGTGCGGCTTCCTGGGAGGCATCGCCTGCGGGGTTTTCGGCCTCGAGGCTTTGGGTGGCCTGGGGGGCATCCACCCTGGCGCCCAAATCGTCGGCAGCCTGACCGGCGCCGGCATCGGCCTGCTGGGGGGCTTGACGGTCTACGGCAGTCTGCGCGCCACCATCGGCATTCGCTTATCCGACGAAGACGAATTCATGGGGGCCGATCTGGCCATCCACCAGATTACCGCCTATCCCGAGGAAGCCACCTCCATCCATGACGACGGCGCCCCCCTGGCCGCTCGGGCGGCGGCACGGGGCGTCAGTGCCGCGTGATTTGCGCTTGGCGCGGACAATCCTTGTATTAAACTCTCCCCTCGTGGGCCGTGCGCCATGTGAACGCGTCAAGGCGCCAGGGTATTTCCGGGGGGAGAGGAAAGGGTGACGGTATTTTCCAAAAGCTGGCTTCGCCCCTCGGCCAGCGTCAGGTCCGTCATCACCTTGGGGGCTTTGTTCATGCTCGCCGTCCAAGCCATGACCGGCTATGAGATCTGGCGGCAGTACAGCCATAACATCACCTTGGCCGAGCGAAACATCAATTTGCTCGCCGACGTTCTCGCCAGCGAAATCAATCGTTCGGTCATGGCGGTGGATGCCGTGGTCGAACTCACCACCGCCGAATTATCCACCACCACCCACCGGCCACCGGCGGAAACCCGACGGGTGATGCGCGACCGCGCCATCGGAATAGCGCAGATCTTCGGGTTGATTGTGGTTGACGAAAACGGCAACACCATTGCGTCCTTGCACGCTCCTTCTTCCCGCCACGCCGCCTTCATCGATGCCGTTATGGCCGCCGCCCGGGAATCGAACCTGCCGTTTCATATCGGCAATGTCGTCCCGGCGCCATTTGACGGCACTCCGATCATTCCGTTCAGTCGGTTCCGTCACGATGCCAACGGCAATGTCGCCGGCATAACCATTGCCGCCATGTCGGCTCAGTATTTCCAGGAATTGTTCTTGCAGGTGAAGTCGTTGCCGGGGGCCAGGCTGACCTTGGCCCGGCTGGATGGCCGCATCTTGGCGCAGACGCCGGAAGGAACCGATGTGACCTTGGCCGGCTTGCCGGAATTCCAGCCCTATGCCCGCGACAACGGATTGCTGTACGACCACGACGCCGAAGCCGGCCGAATCGTCGCCTTTCGCACCTTGCGCCCGTATGGGCTGAAATTATCGGTATCCATCGATTCTGCGACCTTGTTGACGTTATGGCGCAGCAACGCCTTGCGCCTGTTGTTGGCCGCCATGTTCGGCTCGGTTGTCCTGGCGGCGATGATCGCCCTGATGCTGCGCAACTTGGCGCGGGACGAACAACGCCTGAGCAGCCTGCGCGAAAGCGAACGCCGCCGCCGCATGGCCCAGTTCTCGCTCGATCATTGTGCCGACATGGTGGTGTGGACCAACGACCAAAGCCGGATCGTTTTCGCCAACAAAGCCCTTCATGATCGCCTGGCCTATGACGATCAGAGCTTACTTGGCAAAAACGTCGGCGACATCGACCCCAACTACCCGCAAGAGGACTGGCATCACCGCATGGCCGAATTGCGCAAGGCGGGACGTCTGCGAGTTGAATCAAGCCTGCGTGATAGTGCGGGCCAACTGATTTCGGCCGAAGTATCGGTGAATTTGTTCCATATGGACGGCCAGGATTACACCTGCGCCATCATCCGCGACACGGTCGAGCGCAAACAATCCGAAGCCCTGCTGGCCGAGCGGACCAGACGCCTGGAAGCATCCAATGCCGAGTTGGAACAATTCGCCTATGTCGCCAGCCACGATCTCCGCGAACCCCTGCGCATGGTCAGCAGCTTCGTCGGCCTGCTGGAACGGCAGTTCGGCCAGGACATGTCGGCCGAAGCCCGGGAATATGTGAAATTCGCCCGTGAAGGCGCCGTGCGCATGGATCGTCTGATCCTTGATTTGCTGGAATATTCCCGCGCCGGCGCCAGTGGGCGGCCGCTCGCCGTCGTCGCCCTGTCGCAGGTGGTGGCCAATGTTCACCACAATCTGTCCGTCGCCCTTAATGAGGCGCAAGCCCGCCTCAGCCTCCCCGCCGCCCTGCCCAAGGTTTGGGGCGACGAAGACGAACTTGGCCGCGTGCTGACCAATCTGATCAGCAACGCCCTGAAATACCGCCATCCCGACCGCGTTCCCGAAATCGAGCTGACGGTCGAGTCCCACGACGATCAGGTCACCTGCGTGATCCATGACAACGGCATCGGCATCGCCCCACAATATTTTGATCGCATCTTCCGCATCTTCCAGCGCCTGCACGGCCGCGAACGCTATGAGGGCACCGGGATCGGTCTGGCGATCTGCAAGAAAATCGTCGAGCACCACGGCGGCCGCATCTGGGTCTCATCGGCCCCCGATCAGGGAACGACGTTTTTCTTCACCCTGAAACTGGCGACACCAAGCTGACAAAACCGACAATGGCGGCCAGCACAGCCTCGGCCTGATCCCGTTGCGGGGTGTGACCGCAGGCCGGCAGAACCAGACATTGCGCCCCGGCGGGCACGGTGTCGCGGATGATGTCCACCTGAGCCAAGGTGGCATATTCGTCATCCTCGCCTTGGATCACCAGGACCGGAACCGAAATCGCCGCCAGATGCGAGCGGATATGCCAATGTTTGAAGGCCGGCTCCAGCCATGTGCTGTTCCAGCCCCAAAAGGCGCAATCGACATTGTCGCCGTGATAACGGGCCAGACGCTGGCGCAGATCGGTGTCGCGGTAGATATCGGTGACCGCGGCGATGGCTTGCAGGCACATGTCCTCGACGAAGGAATGCGGCGCCATGGCCACCACGCCGAGAACGCGACGATCGCCGTCACTGCCGGCGGCAACCAGGGCGATGGTGGCACCATCGGAATGACCGATCAGAATGGCCTGATCGATGCCGGCCTGATCCAGCAAGGCCGGCAAATGGATTTCACCTTCGCGGTTCAGGTAATCGACAGGGCGCGGCAAGGCCACCGGGTCGGAACCGCCATAGCCGAGGCGTGAATAGACCAAGGCCGGCAACCCCACGGCGGCGGCGACGCGGTCGGGAAAATCCCGCCATTGCGCCATGCACCCCAATCCTTCGTGCAGAAACACCAGCACCGGCCGCCCGGCCGGCCTGTCGCCAATCCAACGGGTTTCCAGCCGGGCTGTCGCAACCATCGTCACCGACATCAGCGAACGACCGCTTCCCGGCCTTCCACATTGCCGTACAAGCGCTGCAACAATCCCTTGAGCGTCCGAACCTCGTCCTCGCTCATGCCGGCGATGGCGGCGCTTTCCCAATGCAAAGCGCGCGGAACAATGGCCTCGGCCGTGCGGCGACCTTCCTTGGACAAGTCGATGAGCACGGCGCGGGCATCCTCGCCCGAGCGGCGCCGCACCAGCAGACCGGAACGGTCCATGGCGGCGGTAATGCGCGACAGGGTCGACAATTCAATGGCGGTCAGCCGCGACAGGTCGCCCAGGCGCTGCTCCCCTTCATCCAGCAGCGCCGCCATCACCCGCCACATGGGAAGGGTGATGCCAAAACGCTCAAGTTCTCGCGAAAAAGTATTTGATATGGAAACACCTGCACGGTTTACGAGATATGGGACATAGTCCCCCAGTTGGAAGCGCACGATCATTCTCCTCCCTGGACGCCCTCTTTTATTTTTGAGGCGTTCCTAATTTCAGTGGCTCCATGATTTCCACCACGCCCTCTGTGTCAAGAGAGATTGTCCAAGCCATACGAAGGAGTCATGCTGCACGTCCCTGTTTTTCCGCGGAGAAGATCATGAGCGCCGCCCTGTTCACCCTGCCCCAGCCCGCCGTTCCGATTGTCGGAGAAGACGCAGTCTATCCAGTCCGTCGGGTGTTCTGCGTCGGCCGCAACTATGCCGGTCACGCCCGCGAGATGGGGTCAGACCCCAACCGCGAGCCGCCGTTTTATTTCGGCAAAAGCCCTGATTGTCTGGTTCCCGGCGGCGGCGCCATCCCCTACGCTCCGGGGACCGCCAACCTGCATCATGAAATCGAGCTGGTGGTCGCCGTCGGCGCCGATGTCTTTCAGGCCAGCGCCGCCACCGCCGCCAAGGCGGTGTTCGGCCATGCCGTCGGCCTGGACATGACTCGCCGCGACCTGCAAAACGCCGCCAAGGACAAGGGGCGGCCGTGGGATTTGGGCAAATCGTTCGAGTTTTCCGCCCCGATCACGCCGCTGACCCGGTCATCGCAGCCCATGCTGAGCGGGGCCATCACCCTGACCATCAACGGCGAGGTGCGCCAACGCGGTGATATCGCCGATATGATCTGGTCGGTGCCGGAAGTCATCGCCCATCTGTCGCAATACTACCATCTGGGACTGGGCGACCTGATCTACACCGGCACGCCGGAAGGGGTATCGCCGGTCCGCCCCGGCGACGAACTGGTCGGCAGCGTCGCCGGATTGCCGGAATTGCGCGTCACCATCGCCCCGGCCCAATAAATCCGGCCCATGAAAAAGCGGCCCGTTCCAGTCGGAACGGGCCGTTTCAGTTTCGGCATTCCCCGTCCCTGGGGACTATTTGCGGTGAACCGCATTCCAGGTTTCGTTCAACTCGCGCTCGGCATTAAAGGCGCCTTGGGGCAGTTTATGGGCCACCCCCTTATGGCAATCGATGCAGGTCTTGCCCTCTTCCATCGCCTCGTCGTGGCGAACCTGGGCCCGCTTTTGCTGACGGGACAGGTCAAAGGCCGAGAAGGTGTGACAATTGCGGCATTCGCGCGAATCGGTTTCCTTCATCGCCGTCCAGACATGCTTGGCCAGTTCCAGACGCTTGCCCTCAAATTTCTCCCGCGTGTCGATGCTGCCCAAAAGCTTGTGCAAGACTTCGTTCGATGCCTGCATCTTGCGCTTGATCTTATAGAACCACGGCTTGGGCACATGGCAATCCGGGCAGGTGGCGCGCACGCCCGAGCGATTCTGGTCGTGGATGGTTCCCCGATATTCCCGATAGACGTTGGCTTCCATCTCGTGGCACGAGATGCAGAACGCCTCGGTATTGGTCATCTCCATCGCCCAGTTGAAGCCGCCCCAGAACATGATGCCGGTGGTGAAGCCGACCACCAAGATGGCGCCGAGCGACCACCGCGCCGTCGGCCGCCGCAGCAAGCCCCAGGCCTGACACAACAGGCTGGGCTGCTTGCCGGATTCGTTTTCGTTGGTCATGGCCAGGATCCTTTCCTCACCGGCCGGTGACGGCGGGCTTGAACTCGTTTTCCACCAGCGGCTTGGCATCCACTTGCGGCACGTGGCACTGGGTGCACACATAACGATTGCCGTTCACTGTGTCCTGACGCACGCCATTGCGGTCGATGTAATGCAGATCGGAAATCTTCGGCGCTTTTTCCTGGTCGGAATACGGCCATTCGTGGCAGCGCAGGCACTGATTGACCTTAAGGTCGATCTCGTATTTCGAGGTGTCGTGCGGCACCAGCGGCGGCTGCTGACGATAAGCCCGCTCGTGCTTGACGCCGTCTTGAACCTTATAGGTGGGCGGCGCCTTGTCGTCGGCATTGATCGGATTATCGCGCAGGGCCTTGACTTCGGCGGCCAGCGCGCCGCCGCCCATCCCGATTGCCGATCCCAGGGCAAGCCCCAAGGCGACGGCCATGGCCATGATCTTGTGTTTCACAGCTTTTTCTCCCCTTGCAGAACGTGGTCACGCGGTTCTCGGGCGGCCACGCCCGCGCCGTCGTGGAAACGAGTGGAAAAGATGAAGACGTCCTTGGCGCAGACATCGATGCAGCGCCCGCAATTACTGCAATCGCGCGACAAGATGATCGGCCCGACGCCATTCTTGGCCCCGCGCAACGCCGGGGTGATGACCTGGCGTTCGGGGCAGACGGCGAAACAATCCATGCAATTATCGCAAGCCGCGCGGTTGACGGCGGAAACCCGGATCAAGCCCTTGGCGCCGATCAGGGCGTAAAAGACGCCGACCGGGCACAGATGACCGCACCAGCCACGCGACACCACGCCCAAATCGAACAACAGCACGGCGACGGTGACCGACAACGCGGCGCCGAAGGTGAACAGCGAGCCGGTGACCAAGCCGCGATGCAACATGGTGACCGGATTGACCGCTTCCCAAGCGATGGTGCCGGTGACCGCCGACGCGGCCAGAACGCCGGCCAGGATCAGCAGACGCAGACGGCGATCCAACGGATAGGCGTCTTTCCAGCCCAGCCGGGTCCGCACCCAGGCGGCGAAATCGGTCAGCACGTTGACCGGGCACACCCAGCCGCAATAGCTGCGTCCGCCAACCAAGGCGTAGACGCCAACGACCAGAGCCGCGCCAATCAGCCCGCTGACTTCCATCACATGGCCGGCCAGCAGGGATTGCAGCGCCATCAGCGGATCGGTCAGCGGCAACACCCCCAAGGTCATGCTGGCGGCCAAGGTCCCCTTGGTGATCCAGACGCCCCATAGCGGGCCGGTCAGGAACACGGCAAGGAAAACAGACTGGCTGAGACGGCGCAGGATCAGCCATTTATGCGCCGCCAGCCAGCCGTCACGGGCCATGCGGTCGGCACCGGGGCAGGTCTTGTCGCGACCGGCATTGGCGGCTTGCGGCGTCATGGCTTGAATTCCTTGAAGCCGCCGCCGGGCAAACGTTCGGGACCGGGCGCAGCCGGAGCCTCGGGCATGCGGTCGGGCAAGTCGATGATGTCGTCGATCAGCGCCTTGCCGGCCTTGCGCTTTTCTTCCCATCCCAGACGGTAATGAGCGCCAAGCTGGCCCACGGCCAAGGCAGGCGGCAACACCTTGATGGCGGCTTCGTCGAGCACGCAGGCTTTCTCGCACTTGCCGCAGCCGGTACATTTGTCGGTATGGACGGTGGGGATGAACACCGCGTGCTTACCGGTGCGTTCGTTGTGATGACGTTCCAGCGTGATCGCTTGGTCGATCATCGGGCAGACGCGATAGCAGACGTCGCAGCGCAATCCCAGATAGTTCAGGCAGGTTTCCTGGCCGACCAGCACCGCGACCCCCATATGGGCCTTGGTGATGTCGGTCAGCGACTTGTCCAACGCCCCGGTCGGACAGGCGACGACGCACGGAATGGTCTCGCACATCTCGCACGGCACCGTGCGGGCGGTGAAGAACGGCGTGCCGATCGGCGGACCGTCGCCGGCTTCGGACAATTTCAAGGTGTCATAAGGGCAATCGCGCACACATAAGCCGCAGCGGACGCAAGCCGACAGGAAATCGGCATCGGCGATGGCGCCGGGCGGCCGCAAGGCGACCGCTTCGGCCCGACGCCGCGCCGGTACCGCCAGCAAGGCCGCCACCAAGCCGGCACCACACGCTGCCCGGAAAGTTCCGGCCAGCATGTCGCGTCGGGTCATGGGGGCGGCCTGGCGGCGGTCCATGGCATGTTCTCCGATCAGGCCTTGACCACCTTGACCGCGCACTTCTTGTAGTCCGTTTCCTTGGAAATCGGGCAGGTGGCGTCAAGGGTGAGCTTGTTGACCAAAACGGATTCGTCGAAGAACGGCACGAACACCAACCCTTCCGGCGGCCGATTGCGGCCACGGGTGTCCAGACGCAGGGAAATCTCGCCGCGCCGGCTGGCCACCTTGACCACGTCGCCATTGCGCAAATTGCGCTTCTTGGCGTCGTTGGGGTGCATGAAGCAGGTGGCGGCGGGAACCGCCTTGTGCAGTTCGGGCACACGCCGGGTCATCGAGCCGGAATGCCAATGTTCCAACACGCGGCCGGTGCACAGCCACAGGTCGAATTCGGCATCGGGCTTTTCCGGCGGATCTTGGTACGGCAAGCCGATGATGAAGGCGCGGCCATCGGGACGGCCATAGAAACGCACGCCTTCCCCGGCCTTGACATAGGGGTCATAGCCTTCGCGGTAACGCCACAGGGTTTCCTTGCCATCGACCACCGGCCAACGCAGCCCGCGGGCCTTGTGGTAAAGATCGAAATCGCCGAGATCATGGCCATGGCCACGGCCGAAGGCGGCGTATTCCTCGAACAGGCCTTTTTGCACGTAGAAACCGAACGCCTTGGATTCGTCGTTTTCGAAACCCTGGGCGATTTCCGACAGCGGGAACTTATTGACGTTGCCGTTGGCATACAGCACGTCGAACAAGGTCTTGCCCTTGTATTGCGGCGCCTTGTCCAGCAATTCCGCCGGCCACACTTCTTCCATCTTGAAGCGCTTGGAGAATTCCATCACCTGCCAGACGTCGGAGCGGGCCTCGCCCGGGGCCTTGACCTGCTGGCGCCAGAACTGGGTCCGCCGTTCGGCGTTGCCGTAAGCGCCTTCTTTTTCCATCCACATGGCGGTGGGCAGGATCAGATCGGCGGACAAGGCGGTGACGGTGGGGTAAGGATCGGAGACAACGACGAAGGCTTCCGGGTTACGATAACCGGGATAGGTTTCCTCGTTCATGTTGGCGGCGGTCTGCATATTGTTGGTGCATTGCACCCAATAGGCGTTGAGCTTGCCGTCCTTCAACATGCGATTTTGCAAGACGGCGTGATAGCCGACCTTGGGATTGATGGTGCCGGGCGGCAACTTCCAGATCTTTTCGGCGATTTCGCGGTGCTTTTCGTTCATCACCACCAGATCGGCGGGCAGCCGATGGGCGAAGGTGCCGACCTCGCGCGCGGTACCGCAAGCCGAGGGCTGACCGGTCAGCGAAAACGGGCCGTTGCCCGGTTCCGAGATCTTGCCCACCAGCAGGTGGACGTTATAGATCATGTTGTTGACCCAGGTGCCGCGGGTGTGCTGGTTGAAGCCCATGGTCCAGTACGACACCACCTTCTTGGCGGGATCGGCGTACAGCTTGGCCAGGGCGATCAGCTTGTCCTCGGGCACGCCCGACAACTTGGACACCTTCTCGACCGTGTAATCGGCGACAAACGCCTTGAACTCGTCAAACGACGAGTCGTTCATCTTGTTGGGATCACCCTTGCCGTTATAGCCGTTGTTGCCCGGCTCCTGCTCCAGCTTGTGGGTGGGGCGCAGGCCATAACCGATATCGGTGACCCCCATCTTGAACGTCACCGCTTTGTCGATGAACGCCTTGTTCACCGCACCATTCTGAATGATGTAGTTGCAGATGAAGTTCAAGATCGCCAGATCGGTGTTGGGCACGAACACCATGCCGTTATCGGCGAGATCGAAGCTCTTGTGTTCGTAGGTGGACAACACGGCGACCTGACAGCCGTCATGGGTCAAACGGCGATCAGTCAGACGCGACCACAAGATCGGGTGCATCTCGGCCATGTTGCTGCCCCACAACACGAAGGCATCGGCGTATTCAAGGTCGTCGTAACAGCCCATGGGCTCGTCCATGTTGAACGTGCGCATGAAGCCGGTCACCGCCGAGGCCATGCAATGGCGGGCGTTGGGGTCAAGGTTGTTGGAACGGAAACCGGCCTTCATCAGCTTGGCCGCCGCATAGCCTTCCCACACCGTCCACTGGCCGGAACCGAACATGCCGATACGGGTGACACCGTCCGGCTTTTTCAGTTGTTCTTTCCACTTTTCCGCCATGATGTCGAAGGCTTGGTTCCAACTGATCGGCGCAAATTCGCCGTTCTTGTCGAACTTGCCGTTCTTCATGCGCAGCAGCGGCTGGGTCAGGCGATCTTGGCCGTACATGATCTTGGACAGGAAATAGCCCTTGATGCAGTTCAGGCCGCGATTGACCGGGGCATCGGGATCGCCTTGGGTCGCCACCACCCGTCCGTCCTGGACGCCGACCAGGACGCCGCAGCCGGTGCCGCAGAAGCGGCAGACGCCCTTGTCCCAACGGATGTTGGCCTTGGCCGGCTGCGCCGCCGCCGGCAACGAGATACCGGCCGCCGCGGCAGTGGCGGCGGCGGCGTTCGCCTTGATGAAGTCGCGCCGGTTGAGGCTCATGGAACGATCTCCCCTTCCAAATCCGTGTCGAAATGGTGATAGACGAGGGCGACCGATAAGATGCCCTCGATGTCGTGGAAACTGGTGATGGTGGCCCCGGCCCACTGGCCGGCGGCGTCTTCGACGATGACGACCATCTTGCCTTCGTCGGTCATGGTGTGGACTTCAACGCCGGGCAGGGACTCAAGCGCCTGCTTGACGCGATGGCGCTGGGCCGGAATGACGTGAACCAGCACGCCGCAGATGTTCTCGACCATTTCGCGCGGGGCTTCATGCTCCCGCGCAACGAAAGTGCCTAGGCGCATGACGTGTTTTCTCCCAGACCGGCCGGCGCCAATGTCAGCGCCCCCACCGGACAGACGTTCAGACAATCGCCACAGCCGGAGCAGACGGCGACATCAATCAAGGGAATGGCCCGGCCGCCCAGCAGGGCGTGCATTTTCAGGGCGCGAGGGGCGCAGGGATCAGCGCAGCTTCCGCAAGCAACGCCTTGCACGGCCAAACAGCCGCCGCCGAGAACGGCGACCCGTGGCCCCTGGGTTTCCGGCGGTTGAATGCGGGCGGCGCGTCCGAACAGGGCGCGGCGGGAAAGCTGTGGCGACATCTCTTGGCCCCGTCAAAACCGCCTTCCCAAAGAAGGAAGACCGGCGAGGTCAGAGTGTACCCATGCGTACGAATGGCATTTGATTTTGGTCAAGAAGACCACACAAGACACGGGGTTATTCCCGACGCCTTTGCTTGGTTATTCAAATATCAGGAAAACACGGTATTGCCCGATCAGCCTTGCCCCGGCAGGAACCCATCAACCAACATCTGGCGGAATTGGTCCGCCGGCACCGGTCGGGAATAGAAAAATCCTTGCACGGTATCGCAGCCATTATCCTTGAGGAATTGGATATGAGCGGCGATTTCGCATCCCTCGGCCACCACTTCCAGATTGAGGCCGCGGCTGAGGCCGATGATGGCGCGGGCGATTTCAGCCGTCTTGGGATTGCTGTCCACATCCGAGATGAAGGCGCGGTCGATCTTCAAGGTGGTGATGGGGAAACGCCCCAGATAGGACAGCGACGAATAGCCGGTGCCGAAATCGTCGATGGACAACCCCAACCCCAGATCGCGCAACGCGGTCATCTTCTTGACCGCGACTTCCACGTCATTCATCAGCATGCTCTCGGTGATTTCCAGTTCCAGCCATTTGGCCGCAAGACCGGTTTCAGCCAGCACGCCGGTGACGATATCAAGCAAGGCCCGGCTTTTGAACTGGCGGGCCGACACATTGACCGAAACCTTGACCGTCTTCAGCCCCTCGCTCTGCCATTCGCAGATTTGCAGGCATGAACGGCGCAAGACCCAGGTGCCAATCTGTTCGATCAGGCCGGTTTCCTCGGCCACCGGAATAAACTCACCCGGATTGATCATCCCCCGATCGGGATCAATCCAGCGGATCAGGGCCTCGGCCCCGACAATGCGGTTGTTCTCGGCCGACACCTTGGGCTGGTAAAAGACGACGAATTCCTCGTTGGCCAAGGCCCGGCGCATGCGCGCTTCCAGATCCAGGCGGGATCGGGCCTTGTTGTTCATATCCTTGGAAAAGAACTGGTAATTATTGCGGCCCGAGACCTTGGCGTGATGCAGCGCGTTTTCCGCCTGCTTGATCAGCCCCTCGGCCGATTGGGCATCTTGCGGATAAAGGGCGACGCCGATGGAAAAGGTCACCACCACTTCCTGACCATCAATGCCGAACGGCTCCTTCACCGCCGCCAGAACCTTTTCGGCAACGATGACGCTGTCATCCACATCGGCCATGGTCATGACCAAGGCGAATTTATCGCCTTCAAGCCGCACCGCCGTATCGGTTTCGCGGATACACCGGCGCAGACGGCTGGCGACTTCGGTCAACAGACGATCGCCGGCGGCGTGGCCCAAGGCATCGTTGACCAAGGTAAAACGATCCAGCCCCATCATCAGCAAGGCCACCGAGCCGCCGACTCGGTTGATCTGCACCATTGCCCGTTCGACCCGATCGACAAAGATGTCGCGATTGGGCAATCCGGTCAGGGAATCATGGCCGAATTTGTTGCCGCCGCCGTCTCCCGCCGGACGCAGCAAGGCGAGAAAATGGGCGCCATCGGCAATCGCGGTAACACTGATATCGGCCAGCAGCGGCGATCCATCGGCGCGGCGGATCTCGCCACGCCACGGCGTCGCCGCCGCCTGGGTCAAGGCTTGGCCAATCTGCCCATGAGCGATGGAAGCGTGGGGCGAGCCGTTGTTGAGGAAACTGCCGCCGGTATGGCCGGTCAGAAGTTCGAATGCCTTGTTGACGCGCACCGGCACCCGTTCGGCGTCGGCAACGACCACCGCGTCGCGAATGTTTTCCAAAATGGCGTCAAGCACAAGATGGTCTTCGGTCATTGGCCCCCCTTAGGATCGCCAATTTTCACCAAGTCCGGCAAAAGCGCAATCGCCATATGCATGTGGATTGCCATCGCCACCCTTGAGACCGGGAAACGACCATGCCATGGTTATGGCCATGAGCCATCTTCTTTTCGCCACCGCCCCCCTGGATCGCGCCCACCATCTGCGCCGCGACCTCACTATTATCAACCGCTTGCGCTCTGGCCCCGAGGTTCGAGTGGTCAGTTATTGGCGCGATCTGTCGCTGCTGCGCGACGGCCGCGCCCTGCTGGCCTGCGGCACCGAAGCGGCTCAATTGCTCGATCTGGCCAGCGAAACTATTTTTCTGGGTCTGCTCGCGGGCAAGCCCGTCTTCGCCGCCGATGTCAACACCTTGCGCGCTGAAGCCGACGGCGCCCCGCCGCAATGGGAAAACGGCGCCAGCTGGGGCGAATTACGCGCCATCGGCGCCACTTTGTCGGCGGAAGACGGGGCTATCTTGGCCACCGGCCGCGCCTTGGTCAACTGGCACCGCACCGCCAAATTCTGCGGCCGTTGCGGCAGCCCGACCGAATCGCGCGAAGGGGGCCACGTCCGGGTCTGCCTGGACATCGCCTGCAACGCCCAACATTACCCACGCACCGATAATGCGGTGATCATGCAGGTCACCGATGGCGACAATATTCTTTTGCACCGCCAGCCATCTTGGCCCGCCGGGATGTGGTCGGTCCTGGCCGGCTTCGTCGAGCCGGGCGAAACCCTGGAACAGGCGGTGATTCGCGAAACCCACGAAGAAACCGGCATCATCGTCGATGACATCCGTTATGCCGGCAGCCAGCCGTGGCCGTTTCCGGCGTCATTGATGGTCGGCTTCACCGCACGCGCCATCGGCGGTCAGTTATGCCCCGACCTGCACGAATTGGAAGATGCCCGCTGGTTCAGCCGCGCCGATATCGCCGCCGATTTCAGCGACGCCCACCGCAACACCGACGCCGGCCCCTATCTGGCCCGTCCCGGCTCCATCGCCCGCCAGATGATCGATGCCTGGTTGAAAGGCTGAGCCCCTCCCGCCGCGGTGACCCGCGGCGGGAGGGAACTATCGCTACATCTTGCGGACTTCATCGAGGAAGCGCGACAATCCGCCGGTCAGTTCGTTGGCGTCGTCGGCCAAGGAATCGGCAGCGGTTTGCACCTCGCGCGCCGCTGATCCGGTTTCGTTGGCGGCGTCGGCCACCGCGCCGATATGATTGCCAACCTCTTGCGCCCCATGGGCGGCTTCGCCGACCGAGCGGGCGATTTCATTGGTGGCGGCACCTTGTTCTTCGACCGAGGCGGCGATGGATTGGGCGATGCCGCTCATCTGGGCGATGGTGCGGCCGATTTCACCGATGGCATCGACCACCTGCGAGGTCGTGCCCTGAATGGCTCCGATCTGGCTGGTGATCTCGTCCGTCGCCTTGGCCGTCTGGTTGGCCAAATGCTTGACTTCGTTGGCGACCACGGCGAAGCCCTTCCCCGCCTCGCCGGCCCGCGCCGCTTCGATGGTGGCGTTCAGCGCCAGCAGATTGGTCTGCGCCGCGATGGTGTTGATCAAGCCCACCACCTGACCAATGCGCGACGCCGCTTCCGACAGACCGCGAACGACGCTATCGGTGCGCTCGGCCGCTTCCACCGCGTCGTGGGCGATGGTGGTCGATTGCGCCACCTGCCGCGAAATCTCCCCGATCGAAGCGTTGAGCTCCTCGGCCGCCGCCGCGACGGTTTCAACATTGCTGGTGGTCTGTTCCACCGCCGCCGCCACCATGGCGGTTTCGGCGCTGGTCTGATCGGCGGTCCGGGTCATCACCCCGGCGGTGGAGCGCATCTGCGATGCCGCCGCGTTGACCGCCTGAGCCGCGGCGGAGACCCCCGCCTCCAACTCGTCGGCCAGCCGGGCCAAGGTCTCGCGGCGATCCACTTCCGCTTGACGCCGCCCCTGTTCCTGCTCGTCGCGCAGGGATTGCACGGCCAAGGCATTATCCCGAAACACCATGACCGAACGGGCCATCTCGCCGATCTCATCCTTTCGCCCGGTCCCCTCGGGCATGGCGCTGGTATCGCCATCGGCCAGTTTGTGCATGGTGCCGGTGATATTGGTCATGGCCCCGACCATGCCCTTGCCGACCACATACGATACCAGCACGACCAAGATGATGATGATGGAAATGCGGATACCTTGGCTCAGCAATTCGGCGCGAAAGGCGGTTTCGATATCATCGACATAAATGCCAGAACCGATCACCCAGCCCCAGGCATCAACACCCTTCACATAGGAAATCTTCGGCACCGGCGCTTCGTGTCCGGGCTTGGGCCATAAGTAATCGACAAACCCAGCCTTGTTTTTGGCCACTTCCTCGACAAAGGCGACAAAGATGGCCTTGCCATTACCATCCTTCAACCCCGACTGGTCCTTGCCGTTCAATTCCGGCTTGATCGGATGCATGACCACGCGAGAGGCCATGTCATTGATCCAGAAATACTCGTTCTCGCCATACCGCAAGGCCTGCACGGCAGCCTTGGCGGCGGTCTTGGCGTCATCTTCCATCATCAGGCCGGAATTGGCCTGTTCGATGTAATATTCGACCAGGCCGGTGGCGGTTTCAACGATGTGCTGGGTTTTCAGGCGCCGTCCATCAACCATTTCGCCACGGAGATGGCTGAGATTCAATCCGACCAACACCACCATGCCGATCAGAGACACGCCAAGAATCAGCAAAATCTTGCTGCGAAACTGCCAGTTGTCGATGAACATGCAGAAAACCCCGATGCCTGGAATTATTATTTTAATTCTGTTTTAGCCCGCCTTTTTTCAAGATTATTGCGGCAGACCCCCGGGGATGGTCAACACTATTGTCCAGAATTATGACTTTAGTTTTAAGATCATCTCTCTCCGCCACCCTCAATAAAAAAGGCGCTTCCACCGGGGTGGAAGCGCCTTTTTATAACAATCCCGATCAGCGCGGCAGGGTGCTGGCGCCCATCAGGAATTCATCGACAGAGCGAGCAGCCTGACGGCCTTCGCGGATGGCCCAAACCACCAACGACTGACCACGCCGGATATCGCCCGCGGCAAACACCTTGGGGTTCGAGGTCTGGTACTTCAGCGTATCGGCCTTGACGTTGCCGCGACCATCCTTTTCCAGACCTAGCCCTTCGACCAGACCTTCATGCACCGGATGGACAAAGCCCATGGCCAGCAAGACCAGATCAGCCTCAAGCGTGAATTCGCTGCCGGCGATGGGCTGGAACTTGGCGTCGACTTCGATGCAGTTCAGCCCCTTCAACTGACCGTTTTCGCCAAAGAACGAGTTTGTCGCCACCGACCAGCGCCGGGCACAGCCTTCGTCGTGCGACGACGAGGTGCGCAGCTTGTTCGGCCATTTCGGCCAATTGACCAGCTTGTCTTCCAATACGGGCGGCTTGGCCATGATCTCGATCTGGGTGACCGAAGCAGCCTGCTGGCGGTTCGAGGTGCCGACACAATCGGCGCCGGTATCGCCGCCGCCGATGACGACCACCTTCTTGCCCGTGGCCAAGATGTCGGCAACGCCCACCGCCTCGCCCGAGACCCGGCGATTCTGCTGGACCAGGAAGTCCATGGCGTAATGCACACCAGCCAATTCGCGACCGGGAACCGACAGATCGCGCGGCTTTTCCGCCCCGCCGGTCAGCACCACCGCATCATAGCCGTCCAACTCGGCCACCGGCACGGTGACGCCGACATGGGCATTGGTGCGGAATTCGACACCTTCGGCAACCATCTGGGCGGCGCGGCGTTCGATCACCGCCTTATCCAGCTTGAAATCGGGAATGCCATAGCGCAGCAGACCGCCGACATGGGCGTTCTTTTCATAGACCACCACATGATGACCGGCGCGGACCAATTGCTGCGCCGCCGCCAGACCGGCGGGACCGCCACCGACCACCGCCACCTTCTTGCCGGTGCGCGGCTTGCTGGTGTCGGGCTTGATCCAGCCTTCGGCCCAAGCATGTTCGACGATGGCATGCTCGATGGTTTTGATCGCCACCGGAACGTCTTCCAGATTCAAGGTGCACGATGCCTCGCACGGCGCGGGGCAGATGCGGCCGGTGAATTCCGGGAAGTTATTGGTGGAATGCAGAACCTCGATCGCTTCGGCCCAGCGGTCGCGATAGACCAGATCATTCCAGTCGGGAATGATGTTGTTGACCGGGCAGCCCTGGTGGCAGAACGGAACGCCGCAATCCATGCAGCGCGCGCCCTGCTTGGCCAGATCGCCATCCGACAGCGGCATGGTGAACTCGTGGTAATGCTTCACCCGATCTTCCGGCTTTTCATAGCCGGGGGTCAGGCGGGCAAATTCCTTGAAACCGGTCGCCTTGCCCATCTCAGTGCCCTCCCGCCGGAGCAACGGTCTGGGCCTTTTGCATTTCCTGCAAAGCGCGGCGGTAATCCACCGGCATGACCTTGACGAACTTGGGCATGTAATATTCCCAATTCAGCAGAATGTCGTGAGCCCGCTTGGACCCGGTGTAATGGACGTGGTTCTTCAGCATGGCCAGAATGCGATCGGCATCGCCACGGGTCATGTCATCCATGACATCGACCAGACCATGGGCTTCCAGGTCGTTGGCCATGCCTTCTTGTTCCATCGCCTCTTCTTCGGCTTGCACCGGTTCAAGTTCGACCATGGCCAGATTGCAGCGCTTGGCGAAATCGCCGGCCTCGTCCAGAACATAGGCGACGCCGCCCGACATGCCGGCGGCGAAATTGCGGCCGGTCGGGCCGATAACCAGCACACAGCCGCCGGTCATATATTCGCAGCCGTGATCGCCGACGCCTTCGACCACCGTGATGGCGCCCGAATTGCGGACGGCGAAACGTTCGCCGCCGATGCCACGGAAGTAACACTCACCTTCGACGGCGCCGTACAGCACGGTGTTGCCGACGATGATGTTGTCCTCGGGGACGATCTTGGAAATCTTCGGCGGGTAGATGATGATCTTGCCCCCCGACAGACCCTTGCCGACGTAATCGTTGCCCTCGCCTTCCAGTTCCAGGGTCATGCCCTTGGCGGCAAAAGCGCCGAAAGACTGCCCCGAGGTTCCGTTCAGCTTGACGTGGATGGTGTCCTCGGGCAGGCCGGCATGGCCCCACTTCTTGGCCACCTCGCCGCCCAGCATGGCGCCGGCGGTGCGATCGTAATTGCGGATGGTCTTTTCGATGCGCACCGGTTGTTGGGTGTCGATGGCGTTGCGCGCCGCGGCGATCAGCTCACGATCCAGAACCTTGTCGATATCGTGGTCCTGGGCCTCGCAATTATAGACCGCCTCGCCCTTGCTATCGACCTGATGGAACAGGCGGGTGAAGTCCAGTCCCTCGGCCTTCCAGTGATTGATGGCCTTGTTGGTGTCCAACAGGTCGGAGCGGCCGATCATTTCCTGCAAGGACCTAAAGCCGAGCTTGGCCATCCACTCGCGCACTTCCTCGGCGATGAAGAAGAAGTAGTTGATGACGTGCTCGGGCTGGCCCTTGAAGCGCTTGCGCAATTCAGGGTCCTGCGTCGCCACGCCGACCGGGCAGGTATTGAGGTGACACTTGCGCATCATGATGCAGCCGGCGGCGATCAAGGGCGCGGTGGCAAAGCCGAATTCATCGGCGCCCAACAGCGCGCCGATGACCACGTCGCGGCCGGTGCGCAAGGCGCCGTCGACCTGGACGGCGACGCGTTTGCGCAAGCCGTTCAGCACCAGGGTCTGATGGGTTTCAGCCAGACCAATTTCCCACGGGCTGCCGGCATGCTTGATCGAGGTCAGCGGCGAAGCGCCGGTCCCGCCATCGAAGCCGGAAATGGTGACATGGTCGGCCTTGGCCTTGGTGACGCCGGCGGCGACGGTGCCGACGCCGACTTCCGACACCAGCTTGACCGAGATACGGGCGGCCGGATTGACGTTCTTCATGTCGAAGATCAGCTGGGCCAGATCTTCGATGGAATAGATGTCGTGATGCGGCGGCGGGCTGATCAGGCCGACGCCGGGGGTCGAGTGACGCACCTTGGCGATGTTCTCGTCCACCTTGTGGCCGGGCAGCTGCCCCCCTTCGCCGGGCTTGGCGCCTTGGGCCATCTTGATCTGGATGTCGTCGGCATTGACCAGATATTCGGTGGTGACGCCGAAACGGCCCGAGGCCACCTGCTTGATGGCCGAGCGCATGGAATCGCCATTGGCCATGGGGACGAAGCGTTCGGACAGTTCGCCGCCTTCACCGGTATTGGACTTGCCGCCGATGCGGTTCATGGCAATGGCCAAGGTGGTGTGGGCTTCCCACGAAATCGATCCGAACGACATGGCGCCGGTGACGAAGCGCTTGACGATCTCGGCCGCCGGCTCGACCTCGGACAAATCGACGCCATTGCCCGTGGGCGCCGCCCGCGAATCGTTGGAAATGGCGGCTCCGCCGCCGGCCGGCTTGATGTCGAATAGGCCGCGCAAGGTCAGCAGACGCTGGCCCTGTTCGTCGATCTGGCGCGAGAAATCCTTGAAGGTCTCATAGGAATTGGTGCGCACGGCGTGCTGGATGGCCTGGATGCTTTCCGAGGTCCAGGCATGGTCTTCGCCACGAATCCGCCACGCATATTCACCGCCCACATCCAAGGCATTCTTGTAGATGGGGGCATCGGAATAAGCCATCTGGTGACGGCGCACCGATTCCTCGGCCACTTGGGCCAGACCAACGCCGCCGATGCGGCTGGCGGTGCCCTTGAAATAGGAATCGACAAAATCCTGGGCCAGACCGACAGCGTCGAAAATCTGGGCGCCGCAATAGGATTGATAGGTCGAGATGCCCATCTTGGCCATCACCTTCAAGATGGCCTTGTCGATGCCCTTGATGAAGCGCTTTTGCACTTCATGGGCGTCCAGCTTTTCCGGCAAGGTCGGACGCATGCTTTCCAGCGTCTCGAAGGCCAGATAGGGATTGATCGCCTCGGCCCCATAGCCGGCCAGACAACACATGTGATGGATTTCACGGGCTTCGCCGGTTTCCATCACCAGACCGACCTGAGTGCGCAAACCTTCGCGGATCAGGTGATGATGCACCGCCGACACCGCCAGCAGCGACGGCATGGGAATGCGATCGGCGCTGACCTTGCGGTCGGACAGGATCAGAATGTTGTAGCCATCGGCCACCTTGGCCTGGGCCAGGGCGCACAATTCGGCGACGGCGTGCTGCATTCCGGCGGCGCCGGCGGCAGCGGACCAAGTGATGTCCAACGTCAGCGACTTGAAGCCGGAATTGGGCACATTTTCGATGCGGCGGATCTTTTCCAGATCCTCATTGGTCAGGATCGGCTGCTTGACCTCCAGCCGCTTGCTTTCGGCGCCATGTTCGACGGCCAACAGATTGGGACGCGGACCGATCAGGCTGACCAGGCTCATCACCGATTCCTCGCGGATCGAATCGATCGGCGGATTGGTGACTTGGGCAAACAATTGCTTGAAATAGTTGAACAGGTTCTTGGGCTTGTCCGACAACACGGCGATGGGGGTGTCGCTGCCCATGGAGCCGATGGCTTCCTGGCCGGTGACCGCCATGGGCTGCATCAGGAACTTCAAATCTTCCTGGCTATAGCCGAACACCTGCTGACGCTTGAGCAGGGTGGCGCCGTCGAAATCCTTGGGCTCCACCTCGATCTTGAGATCTTCCAGCACCAATTGGGCTTCATCCAGCCATTGCTGATAGGGCTTGGCTTCGGCCAATCCCAATTTGATCTCCAAATCGTCGATCAGACGACCCTTTTCCAGGTCGATCAGCAGCATCTTGCCGGGCTGCAAACGCCACTTCTTGACGATCTTGTCTTCGGGGAAGGTCAGCACGCCCATTTCCGACGCCATCATGATCTTGTCGTCGTCGGTGATCACATAGCGCGCCGGACGCAGGCCGTTGCGGTCCAAGGTGGCGCCGATCATGCGGCCATCGGTGAAACAAACGGCGGCGGGGCCGTCCCACGGCTCCATCAGGGCGGCGTGGTATTCATAGAACGCGCGACGCTTTTCGCCCATCAGCGGATTACCGGCCCAGGCTTCCGGCACCAGCATCATCATGGCGTGATGCATGGGGTAACCGCCCAGCACCAGCAATTCCAGCGCATTGTCGAAACAGGCGGTATCGGATTGGCCCTCGGCGATCAGCGGGAACAGCTTTTCCAGATCGGCGCCGAAGACCGGGCTGCTCATGGCCTTGCGGCGGGCATTCATCCAATTGACGTTGCCGCGCAGGGTATTGATCTCGCCGTTATGGCTGATCATGCGGAACGGGTGGGCCAGACGCCAAGACGGGAAAGTGTTGGTGGAAAAGCGCTGGTGAACCAGGGCCAAGGCCGAAACCATGGCCGGATCGGACAGATCCTTGTAATAGGCGCCGACCTGATCGGCCAGCAGCATCCCCTTGTAGACGATGGTGCGCGACGACAGGCTGGGGATGTAGAAATCATCCTCGGCGCCCTTGGGGATGGCGTTTTCAGCCTGCTTGCGGATGACGAACAGTTTGCGTTCGAACGCCTGTTGGTCGGCGCAATTGCCGCCCTTGCCAACAAAGACCATGCGGACGAAAGGCTCGGTCGGCTTGACCGTCTCGCCCAGGCCGGAACCGTCGGTGGGGACATCGCGCCAGCCCAGCAACACTTGGCCTTCGGCCCGGATCAGATTATCGACCGAGGCGACGCAGGCAGAGCGCAACGTCGCATCTTGCGGCAAGAACACGGTGCCGGCGGCATAAGAGCCTTCGGACGGCAGCACGATGCCCAGCTTGGCCGCTTCGGCGCGCAGGAACGAATCGGGCAATTGGATCAAGATGCCGGCACCGTCGCCGGCCAGCGGATCGGCCCCCACGGCCCCGCGATGGGTGAGATTGCGCAGGATCTCCAGACCCTGCTTGATGATCTCATGCGACTTGCGGTTCTTGATATCGGCGATAAAGCCGACACCGCAGGCGTCGTGTTCATAACGCGGGTCGTACAGTCCCTGTCCCTCAGGCAATCCGCTCATCGTACACTCGGTTCCCTTAAGGCCTGGTCGACCCCCCCCAAAAGGGCTTGCGCCGACGCTGCCAAATTCCAAAGTTGTCCCATGACGCCGGAGCAATGCTCCAACCCCATCCGGCGAAGGGTTTTACCCATCCGGCCGAAGCGAAGCAGCTTTCATACGGCATTACGTCGCGCTCGCCAAGCCTCGCTTGGGTCTGTTGCTGGCAACTTGCCGAATCATTGAATTTTCAACCCCCGCCCCCGCCCTCTTGGATGGGGAATGCCTACCCAAGCGAAGGATGCCGCCCCTCTTGAAATCATTCCAACGCATGGCACTTATCCCGCGATTTTCTTTGACAGAGGCCGTGAATGTGGTTTTCTGCTCGGTGATTTAGTGGTGCTTCACCGGGGGGACAGAAATGCCACTGAATGTTCTTGGGGATTCGAACACGAACCTTTTAGCATCTAGGCCCGCATGAGCGACGATTTCGAGCTGTTCGACGATACCCCGGCCACGCAACCCGGTAGCGGAACGACTGCGCCGAGCGGGACGGATTTGTTTTTCGACGATGACGCACCCGGCGCCAGCGATGTCCCGCTGGGCATGAGCATGACCGAGCGGGTCGCGCAATATCTCGATCTGTTTTGCGTCGATGCCCCGGCCCAGGCACTGATCGCCGGCAATTGCGTCAAGGTTGTCGCCTCGGTCGAACAGATCGTGGCTCAGGCGTCGGATTGGGTACAGCGGACGCCGCCCTTTGGCGAAAAAATGAACAGCGAAGCCGGGCAGACGCTGAAAAGCGCCCTGGTCGAGCATTGGTCGCGGCTGTTCCGCGCCGAATTCACCGCCGATTATATCGCCACCGCCCAGCAATTGGGCTTCATGCTGGCCTATCTTGATCTCGGCGCGTCATGGTATCAGGCCATGGCCGCCAACGCCGCCTCCCAAGCTCTGTCCATGCTGCGCGACCACCGCCGCTTCGCGGAGTTGTCCGGTGCGCTGAGCCGGGCCAGCCAGCTTGACGTGTCCTTGGTCACCCACGATTACTTCGAAGCGGCCAAGCAGACCCGGACACGCATGGTCAACGATCTGGCGCAAGGTTTCGAACGCTCGATCAAGGGCGTGGTCGACGAAGTCGGCGCCATGGCGGCAACCTTGAAGACCAATTCGTCGCAAATGCTGCACCGGCTGTCGCATATGGATTACGAAACCGTCAACATGGCCGCCGCCGCCGAAGAAGCGGCCTTTTCGGTGCAAAACATCTCCGCCAATTCCACCCAATTGGCCGGCTCGATCCAACATATCTTGTCCAATGTGGTGCGCACCGCCGAAGCCGCGCAAGACGCCGCCGTGGCCGCCACCGCCACCAGCGAGGCCATGCAAACCCTGTTGGGGGTGGCGTCGCGCATTGGCCGCATCGGCGAAACCATCGACAATATCGCCCGCCAGACCCGCATGCTGGCGTTAAACGCCACCATCGAAGCGGCACGCGCCGGTCAAGCCGGCCGCGGTTTCGCCGTCGTCGCCGAAGAAATCAAAAAGCTGTCGGAACAGACCAGCACCGCCACCCATGACATCGCCGCCAGCGTCGCCGAAGCGGTTGACGCCACCAACAAAGCCGCCGACACCATCCACAACACGGTGCAGACGGTGACCAGCATTAATCAGGTGGCCGCAGAGGTGCGCATCGCGGTGGAAGCGCAAACCCAAGCCACCGCCACCATCGCCGATCATGTCGGCGAGGCGGCGTCGGGAGCCAAGGCGGTGACCTCTTCGGTCAACAGCGCCATCGAAGCCTTGGGAGTATCCGCCTCCGCCGCCGGAGAGCTGAATGAATCGGCCGACGCCCTGGCGATCAAGGCCGATCACATGCGGCGCGAGGTTGATTCCTATCTGGATCGCCTGACGACGCTGAGTTAGTGGTCCGATCCAGACACACAAAATCAACGGATTGCGCCCTCATTCATTCAGATGGTCGGCGAATCATCCAAATGAATCAGTGCATTAGCGAACCATCTCGCCGCGTGCATCCGGGGACAGCCCCTCACCGTCCGATCATCATTGCCGCGCATCCCGCCCCCCACCGCATTCATCGGGAAAAGCGAATGGCGGCAAGCCCCACCTACCGGGCCTCGCCGTGCATCCGCTCGCTGATCCGGTGCATGGTCTGCCCCATTTCCGGGCACGCCTTCGCCAGATTTGAAGCAAGATTATGAGCCTGGGAGCGATCGAACGGCCGACCGGCGCATTCGTCTTCAAGCAATTCGGACAGCCGACGCATGTCACTCAGAAGCTGAAGCATGGCGATATCTCCTTGGTGCTGACCAGGGAATGATGCGCCGCAACATGCTGCACTGCAACAGAATCTTTGGTGACAAAACCTCGGCCATGACAACCTCTGCCGAGGCCTCATGGCCGAGGCATGACTAAACCGGCACCCCCCAGATATCGCGGGCATATTCGGTGACGGTACGATCAGACGAGAATTTGCCCATGCGCGCCACGTTCAAGATGGCCTTGCGGTTCCATTCCGTCTGGTCCAGGTAAAGCTGATCAACCCGGCCCTGGGCTTCGGCATAGCCGGCAAAATCGGCGGTCAGCAGGTAATGGTCGGAATTGGTCAAGATATCGACGATCCCGGCGAAACGCTCGGGCTCGTCGGGGGAGAAATAGCCCGAGGCGATCAGTTCGATCGCCCGCTTCAAATCCTGATTGGCGGCGATGGCGGTGCGCGGGTTGTAGCCGTCGATCCGTAACCGCGCCACTTCCTGCGCCGTCAGACCGAACAGGAACATATTTTCCTCGCCCACTTCCTCGCAAATTTCCACATTGGCGCCGTCCCAGGTGCCGATGGTCAGCGCCCCGTTCATGCTCATCTTCATGTTGCCAGTGCCCGAGGCCTCGGTGCCGGCGGTGGAAATCTGTTCCGACAGATCGGCCGCCGGCATCACCAGCTCGGCGGTCGAGACGTTGTAATTGGGGATGAACACCACTTTCAGCTTATTGCCGACCAGCGGGTCGTTATTGACCACGTCGGCGACGTCGTTGATCAGCTTGATGATCAATTTCGCCAGCAGATAGCCGGGCGCCGCCTTGCCGCCGATGATCACCGTGCGCGGCACCACATCAAGCAGCGGATTGGCGCGGATGCGCGAATAGCGGCTGATCACTTCCAGCACGTTCAGCAACTGGCGCTTATATTCGTGGATACGCTTGATTTGCACGTCGAACAACGAATGCGGCACGATATCGACGCCCAGACGCTGCGAAATCACGTCGGCCAGCCGCACCTTGTTGGCGTGCTTGACGGCGGCGAATTCGGCCCGGAAGGCCGCATCATCGGCGAAGCCTTCCAATTGCTTCAACTGGTCGAGATGGGTAACCCACTGGGTGCCGATCTTGCCCGAGATCAGCGCCGACAGACCTGGATTGGACAGCAACAGCCAGCGTCGCGGGGTAACGCCGTTGGTCTTGTTGTTGATCTTGCCCGGATTGAGATGGTCGAAATCGGAAAAGATCGTCGATTTCATCAAGCCGGTATGGATGGCGGCGACGCCGTTGACCTTGTGGCTGCCGATCACCGCCAGATGCCCCATGCGCACCCGGCGTTCATCCCCCTCGCCGATCACCGAAACCCGGCGCAGCAGGTCGTTATCGCCGGGATGGCGATGGCGGACCTCTTGCAGGAATTCGTGATTAAGCTGGAAGATGATTTCCAGATGACGCGGCAACACCCGCTGGAACAGATCCACCGGCCAGGTTTCCAAGGCTTCGGGCAACAGCGTGTGGTTGGTATAGGCGCAGGTCCGACGGGTCAGCGCCCAGGCGCGGTGCCAATCAATCTGATATTCGTCCACCAGCACCCGCATCAGCTCGGCCACCACCATGGCCGGATGGGTGTCGTTCAACTGCACCGCCACCTTGTCAGGCAGCTTGTCCCAGTCGCTATGCGACTTGCGGAAGCGGGCCAGGATGTCTTGGATCGAGGCGGCGACGAAGAAATATTCCTGCTTGAAGCGCAATTCCTTGCCGCGATCAGTCAGATCGGACGGGTACAGCACCTTGGACAGGGTTTCCGATTCGGCCTTGTCGCGCACGGCTTCGATATAATTGCCGGCGTTGAAGTATTTCAGGTCGAATTCGCGGGTGGATTTGGCCGTCCACAGACGCAGATTGTTGACGGTCTTGCCGCCATAGCCGGGGATCGGCACGTCATAGGCCATGGCCATGACTTCCTCGGTGTCCATCCACTGGGCGCGGGTGTGGCCAAGAACGTCCTTGTAATGAACGACACGCCCGCCGAAACGCACCGGATAGATGATTCCGGGACGGGGAAATTCCCACGGATTGCCGTAGCGCAGCCAATTTTCCGGGCTTTCCACCTGCCAGCCATGCTCGATGTGCTGGGTGAACATGCCGTAATCATAGCGGATGCCGTAACCGAAACCAGGAACGCCCAGCGTCGCCATGGAATCCAGCAGACAGGCGGCTAAGCGGCCCAAACCGCCATTGCCCAACGCCGCTTCCACTTCCCACCCCAACACTTCGTCGAAATCGACGCCCATGTCGGTGACGGCCTGCTTGACGGTGTCATAGATGCCCAGATTGATCATGGCATTGGACAGCGTCCGCCCGATCAGGAATTCCATGGACATGTAATAGACGCGCTTTCTGTCCTCGGCGTAATAGCGGTTCAGCGTCGGCATCCAATGTTCGGAAACGCGGTCGCGCACGGTGTAGGCGGCGGCCATGAACCAATCGCGCGCGGTCGCGCTGATCGCTTCCTTGCCCACGGAATACAGCAGGTGACTGCCCAACGCGTATTTGATGCTTTCGACGTCGTCATCAAGCAACTTGATCACCGGAGGCCCGACACGGCGCATGCTTTCGTCCTTCCTGCCTAAACCGTCTGCGTTACGAAGTCGCCTGAACCAGCACCCCTGTCAAGGCGTTTCGTTGCCGTGCGGCCTGAGCGCGTTCAGGGCCGCAGACATACGCACAAGGCGGAAATCATTCAACAGGGTCGGGACCTCAGCGGCGAAACGGCGGCGCCAGTTCGGGTGCTGATCGACGGTGCCGGGCAAATTCATTTGCAAATTCAAGCCTAACACATCTTCCATCTGCACCATCATCAGCCGCGAGCGGGCAGCGCCCAGATACAGATGAGCGGCGTCGGACAGAGCCAAAACCTGTTCGTCGGTCAAATCGCCCTGGGTGGGAAAATCAGCCGCCAGACCACTTTGTTCAACCAGCGCCGCCACCAGGGCGACGCGGTCGATGGCACGGGCGGCGCGTTCTTCGTCCGCCATGCCTGGGCGGGGGTAAAGATCCAGCCGCGCGCGGCTGGCGATGTCGATACCGTTCCACCAGCCGCGCAAGGACGGCAAATCATGGGTGGCGAAAATCGACAGCGCCTGGGGCTGGAATTCTTCCGGCCGCTTGAAACGGTCCGGTCCGGTCTTTTCAAAAACCATGACGCGATAGGCAAACAACGCCATGCGATCCATGCGTTCGCGGAAGCCTTCGGGCACCGTCCCCAGATCCTCGCCGATGATCAGGCAGCGATTGCGCACCGATTCCAGCGCCACCAAGCGAAACAGATCGTCCACCGGATAGCGCACATAGGCGCCTTGGTCGGCGTCCAGCCCCGGCGGCACCCAATAAAGCCGCTGCAAGGCCATGGCGTGATCCAGGCGCAACGCCCCGGCATGGGCCATATTGGCCCGCATCACCGCGATGAACGGCTCAAAGGCGGCTTCTTTCAGGGCGATGGGATTGAACGGCGCCAGCCCCCAATCCTGACCCTTCAGCGCCAGCGGGTCGGGCGGCGCCCCGACCGAGACGCCCAGCGCCAGCCGGTCTTGTTCCATCCAGGCATCGCCGCCATCGCCGGCAATGCCGACGCCAAGATCGCGATACAGACCGATGGCCGCCCCCGCCGCCACCGCGCCGTCATGGGCGGCGGCCAATTGCTGATCGGCCAGGAATTGCAGCCACCAGAAAAACTCGACATCGTCCATGTGGGTGGCGGCGAATTCGGCCACCGCCGGATTGTCGGGATGCTGATATTGCACCGGCCAATGGCGCCAATAGGGCGTGCCGGCGCGACTGAAATGCCGTTGCAGGGCTTCAAAGGTGCAAAACAGCCGGGCTTTGTCGCCCCCCGCCGCCTGGAAGGCGCGGAAATCTTTGCCGCGTTGATCGTCGGCGCTCAGGTGCTCGGCCCGAAAGCAAGCATACAATTCCTCGAGGATCGGGCCTTGCAGATGGGCGACATCGGCATATTCGACCATGGGCATGGCCCGCAACCGGTCAAGATTGGCCTGAAATCCGGGTGAGGCGTACAGGCGCTTGGCCGCACGGCACGCGGCGAATTCAAAAACAGCCTCGACATCAAGATAGCCGACATTAAGGAACCGCCGCGACGACGGCGCATAGGGGCTGAACTTTTCCGGCTGGGTCGGAAACAGGGCGTGGAGCGGATTGATGCCGATGGTCGACGCCCCCAGCCTGGCCGCGCCCTCAGCCAGACGGCGCAGGGAACCATAGGTGCCGACGCCCCAATCATGTTCATCTCGCAAGGCGTATATTTGGGTGGCGATCCCCCAGGCCCCGTTTCCTTCGCCCACCACGGCGGGAACAAAGGCACGGGGCGGCGTTACCGCCAATTTGGCGGTGGCGGTGACGCCATCGGCGGCGCGAAGGTCAAGATTGTGATAGCCCAAGGCCAAATCGTCCGGCAGCTTCAGCCGCCAGCGTTTGACCAAGGCGCCATCGAGCCAGCGTTCCTCGATCCAGCTTTGCGTGTCCACCTGCACCTGTCCGCGACGAAGACCGCCGCCTTCAAGCGCCACCTCCCAGGACAGCGTTTGCTTGTCGCGGGCGGCGGGAACGGTCAGCGTCACCGCCATATCCGAACCACGTTCGATGACCGTCATGGGCTCCAGCCAGCGACGCCATGGCCGCTGCTCGAAAGTGGTCAGGGATTGGGCTAAATCGGTCTCGTCGTCGATGGCGAAGCCCATGGCGCGCAGGAACACCCGCTTGGTGCTTTCCGGCACCACCCGCCACTGGCCGTAGAAATCCCACCACCCATCTTCAATTCCAGCCAGCCGCGCCAATTGGTCGAGCATATCCGATGCGCTCATGATGGTTTCCCTATTGGCTCAGATCGTCATTACGCCGGCGCAGAATGGCCAGCGAATGGGGTTTCAACGGAAAGCGGGCGCCGGCGGCACAAACCTCGTCGGGGCGGATGGGATCGGTGCGCGCGGTATCGATGACCACGTCCCAGCTTTTACCCAATTGCGGCGGCGGCAGGGTATAGAAAATGATTTCGGTGTAGGCGTTCATCAGCAGCATGAAGGTGTCGTCGGGCTGACCGCCGGCGGTATGCGACTGGATTTCATCGGAATCGCCGCCCAACACGCATCCCAGCGAGCGGGCATAGGGCATGACCCAATCCGCCTCGCTCATTTCCAGGCCGTCGGGGGTGACCCAGGTGATGTCCTTGATGACTTGGCCGGGCTGGCGCTGGCCGTGGAAAAAACGCGGCCGGCTAAAGACCGGGTGCTCGCGCCGCAATTGGATCATGCGGCGGACGAAATCAAGCATGGGCTGGTCCAAGCGATCCCAGTCGATCCACGAAATGTCGTTGTCTTGGCAATAAGCGTTGTTGTTGCCGCCCTGGCTGCGGCCGAATTCATCGCCGGCCAAAATCATCGGCACCCCTTGCGACAGCAGCAGCGTCGCCATCAGATTGCGCACCTGTTGGGTCCGCAAGGCGCTGACCTTGGGCTGATTGGTTGGGCCTTCGATGCCGCAATTCCATGAATAATTGGCGTCGGTGCCGTCGCGGTTGCCTTCGCGGTTGGCGTCATTGTGCTTTTTTTCGTAGCTGACCAGATCGCTTGCGGTAAAGCCGTCATGACAGGTGATGAAATTCATCGACGCCCACGGACGCCGCCCGCCCCAGCCGAACAGGTCGGAAGACCCGGTCAGGCGCGACGCGAAATCGCCGATCAGGCCGCCATCGCCGCGCCAGAACCGGCGCACCGTATCGCGGTAACGGCCGTTCCATTCCGACCAGCCGGGGGGAAAAGCCCCCAACCGATAGCCGTCACCGCCGATATCCCAAGGCTCGGCGATCAATTTCACCCGCGACAATACCGGGTCTTGCCGCACCGCGTCCAAAAAGCCGGAACCGCCATCAAAGCCGGATTTTTCCCGCGCCAACGACGCCGCCAGATCGAAGCGGAAGCCATCGACATGCATTTCCTCGACCCAATAGCGCAAGCTGTCCATGACCATCTGCAAGACCCGCGGATGGGACAATTGCAAGGTGTTGCCGCAGCCGGAATAGTTTTCGTAATGCTGCGGCTGGTCGGGAACCAGCCGGTAATAGCTGGCGTTGTCGATGCCCTTATAGGACAGCGTCGGCCCCATGTGATTGCCTTCGGCGGTGTGGTTGTAGACCACATCCAAGATGACCTCGATGCCGGCTTCGTGCAGGCGCCCGACCATGGTCTTGAAATCGCCATGTGACGACGCGCCGTAATAGCGCGGATCGGCGGCGAAGAAGCCGATGGGGTTATAGCCCCAATAATTGCGCAAGCCCTGATCGACCAGATGGCGTTCGTCGATGATGGCGTGAACCGGCAGCAATTCCACCGCCGTCACCCCCAGCTTCACCATGTAATCGATCACCGCCGGATGCGACAGGCCCAAAAAAGTGCCGCGATGCTGGGTCGGCACCTGCGGGTGCTTCATGGTGTAGCCGCGCACATGCAGCTCGTAGATCACCGTTTCCGCCCACGGTCGATTGGGCCGGCGGTCATCGCCCCAGGTAAAGGCGGTATCGACCACCCGCGCCTTGGGCATATAGCGGGCGTTGTCACGGCGGTCGATAAGCTGATCGCCACGGGGATTGCCCAGCTTGAAGCCGAAATGGGTATCGGACCACAACAGATGCCCGCTCAATGCCTTGGCATAGGGGTCGATCAGCAGCTTGGCCGGATTGAAACGATGCCCATGGGCGGGATCATAGGGGCCGTGAACCCGATACCCGTACAACTGCCCCGGCCGCGCTTCCGGCAGATAGCCATGCCAGACTTCGTCGGTGTATTCGGGCAGCTTAAGACGCTCGACCTCGCGCCCGTTGGTGTCGAACAGACACAGCTCCACCGCCTCGGCATGGGCCGAGAACAGGGCGAAATTGACACCGTTGCCATCCCAGGTCGCGCCAAGGGGATAGGGGGAGCCGGGCCAGATATGACGGCGATGGGGCATGATCGGCCACGTGGTTGCGAATGGGGCGCCATCTTTGCCGAGAACACGCCCCCTGCCAAGGTCAAAAGGCGGAACGATTACGGGCAGCTGGTGCCGTTGGTGAAACCGACCGAACCGCTCAGAGCCGTGCCGCTGCAATTGCCGTTGCCGCGGACATTACTGGTGGAGCCGCTATTGAAGGTCGTCGCGCCGGCGGAAAGCACGATGACGTCGTTGGCGGAAACCGCGGCCCCCGACGCCGACAAGGTGTTGCCCGTTACGGTCACGGCGGTGGTCTGATTGGCGAGCAAAGCCCGGGTACCGACGGCCGAACCGGTCCCGGTGGCGGTGATGCTGTTGCCGCGGATGGTCGCGCTGGTGCCGTTGCCAAAGGCCAAGGCGTGCGCCTGGAGGTTGCCGGTCTGCGTCGCCGTGATGACATTGTCGGCGATGGTCACCCCGGTGACCCCGTCGGCGACATAGATGGCCCGGCTGACGCTGCCGCCGCTGGAACTGTTGCTGATGGTCAGCCCCTGGATGGTCCCGTTCACACCATTGATCAGCAAGGCTTGAGTGGCCGTATTGTTGCCCTGGATCGCCGCCCCGGTATTCACCGTGGCGGTGCGTCCCGAGGCGCTGCGCACGGTTACGGTTCCCGTCAGGGTCTGATTGGCCAGGGTCGAGACCATGGTGGTGCCGGTGGCAAAGGTCCCCGCCAGCAAGACGGTGCTGCCGACACCGGCGCTGTTCACCGCCGCGGCCAAATTCGCCCCCGAGGTGGTGGCGCTGTTGAGCACGGTGAAAGCCCCGCCACTGGCCAGTTGGTTGGCCGTCTCCGTCGCCCCGAAGGCTCCCGCCTGGGCGACGATGTCGATGTCGCGGACGATGGGATCGGTCATGCGCCGTTCCAGCGGCGTCAGCCTGGACACGCCGCTTTCCGCTTGCAGCGGAATGCGCAGCCGCGCCGTCAGAAAGCCCTGTGAGCCGCGCACCTCGTCGCGCTGCCACTCCGCCCCCAGCGACAGACGCGAACCGTCCCACAGATGCGCCACTTCGTCGAACACCATCTCGGCCCGGCCGCGCGGACCGGCAACGGTGGGCACGCCGTCATCGGCAAAACGATAGCCGCCGGCATAGACGCGCACCTGTTGGCCGGCATCGGGCTCGAACACCGGCAGCCGCCAGCCGATCTCGGCGTCGAAACCACCCAAGCTGCGTTCCTCGCCGCCCCTGAAGATGACGCTGGTGCCGGAGACCTCGGCACTGTTCAGGCTGTCTTCCAGATGGGTCGTCCGTCCCACCGGGATATAGCCGTTGGCGCGCAGGTCCCAATCCTGCGACAGCGCCTCGGCCCCCAGGGTGACCTGATTGAAGTAATTGTCCAATTCGCTGCGGCGGCGGTCGAAATAGCCGTAGCCACCCAAATTCCAGCCGGATTCCAGCATGGTGCGGACGCCCAGGCCGAAATTACCCTCGCGACTGCCTTGATCGTCCATGCGGGTGCGAATATCGGCGAACAGCAATGTGTGGTGGTCTTGAGCCACGGGCAAGAACAGGTCAACCTCGCCCAAATGGCGCTCGGTCCCCAACTTGCCTTCCAGGTCCAGATGGGCACCCCATTTCGGCGCCTCCCCGGCCTGTACGGATTCACCCACACACAAAGCGGCAAGCACTGCCGCGACCATCCGGCTGCGATACATTCTGTCCCCCGATCCGCCCCGGTGGACCGTAACAATCAGAACATGAAAATTCTATCCCACCTTCTTGGAATATGCCGATGGCTTAATGATCAGATCCAGACAGAAGGTTCGCGTGCATGAACCGTCCATCTGGAAAATCGGCCACCAAAATCAACGAATCGTGCTCTAAGCCCGCTTGAGCACCAAGGTGGCCAGCGGCGGCAAGGTAACCGCCATGGACAAGGGCTGTCCCTGCCAAGGTTCGTCCTCGGCGGTGCAGCCATCGCCGTTATGGATATTAGAGCCGCCATACCATTGGGAATCGCTGTTGAACACCTCGCGGTAATCCCCGCCCAAAGGCACGCCGACGCGGTAATCATAACGAACCACCGGCGTCAAATTACAGATGACGATGCAAAAATCGGTCTCGTCGAAGCCTTTGCGCATGTAAGACAGAACCGAATTGTCGCGGTCATTACAGTCGATCCAGGCAAAGCCGGCCGGATCGTGGTCAAGCTGATGCAGCGACGGCTCGACCCGGTACAGCCGGTTCAGGTCGCGCACCAGCCGCTGCACGCCCTGATGCAGCGGATAGCGCAGCACGTCCCAGTCCAGCGATTCCTCGCAATTCCATTCGCTTTGCTGGCCGAATTCCTGGCCCATGAACAGCAGCTTCTTGCCCGGATGGGTCCACATAAAGGTGTAATAGGCGCGCAGATTGGCGAAACGCTGCCATTCATCCCCAGGCATGCGGCCCAGGATGCTGCCCTTTCCATGCACCACCTCGTCATGGGACAACGGCAGGACAAAGTTTTCGGTAAAGGCGTAGAGCAATCCGAAGGTCAGTTTGTCGTGGTGATAGCGCCGATGGATCGGGTCCTTGCTGAAATAATCCAGCGTGTCGTGCATCCAGCCCATGTTCCACTTGAAGCCAAAGCCCAAGCCTCCGGTCCAGGTCGGCTTGGACACGCCGGGCCAGGCGGTGGATTCCTCGGCGATGGTCATGGCGCCGGGATGTTCGGCATAGACCACTTCGTTCATCCGCCGCAGGAAATCGATGGCCTCGAGATTCTCGTTGCCGCCATGGCGGTTGGGCAGCCATTCGCCGGCCTTGCGCGAATAATCCAGATACAACATGGACGCCACCGCATCGACGCGCAGACCGTCGATGTGATAGTGCTCGATCCAGTAAAGGGCGTTGGAATACAAGAAATTGCACACTTCGGTGCGGCCGTAATTATAGATATAGGTATCCCAATCCTTGTGCAGGCCAAGGCGCGGGTCCTCGTGCTCATACAAATGGGTGCCGTCGAAATAATGCAGGCCATGGGCGTCGCGGGGGAAGTGACCGGCGACCCAATCAATGATCACCCCGATGCCGTTGACGTGCAGACGCTCGATCAGCAGACGGAAATCGTCGGGATCGCCATGGCGCGACGTCGGCGCGAACAGCCCCACCGGCTGATACCCCCACGAGCCGGAAAACGGATGTTCATGCACCGGCAGGAACTCGACATGGGTGAATCCCATATCCTTGACATAGGCCGACAATTTGTCGGCCAGCTCGACATAGGTCAGCATGCGGTTGCCGTCTTCGGGCACCCGCATCCACGAGCCCAAATGCACTTCGTAGATGGAAATCGGGGCGTGACGGTCGTTGCGCTTGGCCTGGGCGGCCATCCAGCCGCCATCGGCCCAATCCCGATCCGCCAAATCGGCGACAATGGAAGCGGTGCGCGGCGGCACCTCGGCGAAATGGCCATAAGGATCGGCCTTCAGCGGCAACAAGGCGCCATGGCGGTCGATCAGTTCATATTTGTAGTGGGTGCCGTTGGCGAGACCAGGGATGAACAATTCCCACACCCCGGCATTGTGGCGCAAGCGCATGACATGACGACGGCCATCCCAGCCGTTGAAATCGCCCACCACGGAAACCCGGCTGGCATTGGGGGCCCAGACGACGAAATGGGTGCCGGCGACGCCATCGGCCACCAAAAGATGAGCCCCCAGCTTCTCGAAAGTGCGCAAATGGCGACCTTCCATCAGCAGATGGATGTCCAAATCCCCCAACAACACCGGGAACCGATAGGGGTCTTCGCGTTCCAGCATCCGCCCGCCAACCGCGAGGCGCAGGCGATAGGACGCGGCCAGGGCATCACTCAGCGGGGCGGCGAAAAAGCCGGCGCCGTGCACGCGGGGCAGCTCCGTCTCGCCCGCCGGGCCGATGGCCCACACCCGCGCCGCCTCGGGGGCGAACACCCGTAAATGCCAGCCGGCGCTGCCGTGATGCGGCCCTAAAATAGCGAACGGGTCGCCATGCGTGCCGGCGACGACGGATTCGATCTCGGCATCGTCCAGCGTGATCGGGTGGGTCTTGGTCATTTTTCATCCCCTGCCGGCGAGATTTCGCCCCCTTCTAGGTAGCAGGGTTTGCCCAGCAAGAACAGACCAGCCGACGCGAAGCGGCTTTTCCCTCAGATCATGGCTGATTACCCTTTAAGATAAGACCACAATCTGGTAGAGGTTTTGGCCGAGGGGGCCGGCTATTGTGAGCCGGCATATGAAATTTTTAGGAGCCTGTCTCATGAGCGTCCTTCCCAAGGTTCTCGGCCTGACCGTCGCCGGTGTGCTGGTGATCGCCCTGTATCTTTCCACTTCGGTGGTTGGCAGCCTGTTCTTCGGCGCGGTTTCCGCTCCGAGCACCGCCAACCCGCTGAGCTTCATGATTTATGTGGGCTTGGCCCTGACCGCCACCTTCGTCTGCCTGATCATGTATCTGGCTTCGACTGGCGGCGAAGAAGCGTAAGCTTCGGCCCGTTCGGCACGAAAACCGCCCCGGTCGCAAGGCCGGGGCGGTTTTCTTTTGCCTCAAGGGCAAATCTTCAGATCGGTGATGACGTCAGCTTGTACGATGGCCGATTGCTTGGCGAAGACATTCCAACCGCCGCGGGTCACTTCCTTGAGCAATTTGTCGATGTGACCGCAATAAGCGACACTGAGCGGATAATAGCGGTAATAGGTGACCAGCCGGCCATCGAAATAGGTCATCACCTCGATCGGATTGGCCTTGAATTCCCGTTCGAACAGCTTTTTGCGGCGTCCGGTCTGCTGCGCCAGCCGGGTCCCGAATTGGCTGTCGAAATCCTTCCACATCTTGGCGGTGCCGGGATTGTAATCCTCATCGCAGCGATTGCCGCCTTCCCGCAGGAAAATGCCGTGGCGGACCAGTTGTTCCACTTTCACTTCCTGCTGGGTCAGACAACGCTTGAATTTCACCTGGGCCAAGGCCGGGGTGACCAAAAGCAGCATGATTGCCGTCAAGGGAATGGTCTTGCTCATGCGGGCATTATGCCCGCAGCCGCCGCCCGGCGAAACCCCAGAGGCGCCACCCCAAAAGCACCGCCAAAATCAACGCATAGGCCAGCGGTTCGCGGATATCGGCTTTGACCATCAGCCAAAAATGCGCCACCGCCAAAATACCGGCGACATAAACCAACTGGTGCAGCCGGCGCCAACGGGCTCCTCCAAGCCGACGGATCATGCCATCGGTCGAGGTCACCGCCAATGGCGTCAGCAAAAGAACCGCGACCATCCCCAACGTGATGTAATTGCGCTTAAGCACGTCCTTCCACAGCGCCGCCCAATCAAAAAACAGGTCAAGTCCGACATAAGACGCCAGGTGCAGGAAGACATAGAAAAAGGCGAACAACCCCATCATCCGGCGCAACCGGGCCAAGCGGTTCCAACCGCTCCAGCGCCGCACCGGCGTCACCGCCAGGGCGATCAATAAAAAGCGCAACGCCCAATCGCCCAGATAGCGGTTGATGAATTCCACCGGATTGGCCCCCAGCGAACCATAGCTCGCCTGCCAGGCCAGCCACGCCAGCGGCAGCAGCGACACGGTGAAAGCGGCGGGTTTCAACCAGCGCATCAGTAATCGGCCCGCAGATCCATGCCGGCATACAGCCCGGCAACCTGGTCGGCATAGCCGTTGAACATCAAGGTCTTGCGCCGGCGGAACTCGCCGATGCGCCGTTCGCTCGCCTGGGACCAGCGCGGGTGATCGACCTCGGGATTGACGTTGGAATAAAAGCCGTATTCCCGCCGATTGGCCTTTTGCCAGGAATTCAGCGGCTGGGTTTCACTAAACCGGATGCGAACGATGGATTTGATCGATTTGAAGCCGTATTTCCACGGCACCACCAGCCGTAGCGGCGCGCCGTTCTGCGGCAACAGCGCCTGGCCATACAGCCCGGTGGCCAACAGGGTCAACGGGTGCATGGCTTCGTCCAGACGCAACCCCTCGACATAAGGCCAGTCCAGCACCGCCACCCGAATGCCGGGCATCTGCGCCTTGTCGGCCAAGGTGGTGAATTCCACGTATTTGGCCTTTGAATTGGGCTCGAACCGTTTCAGCACGGCGGCCAGCGGCACCCCCTGCCAGGGAATGACCATGGACCAGCCTTCGACGCAGCGCAGCCGGTAAAGGCGATCTTCCTGCGTCACCGGCTTGATCAGATCCTCCAGGCCGATGGTGCCGGGACGGCCGCATTCGCCGTCCACCGTCACCGACCACGGCGACACCTTCAAACGCCCCGGCGCCGTCACCGCCGGATCTTCCTTGGCGGTGCCGAACTCATAGTAATTGTTATAGGTGGTCACCGCCTCGAACGGCGTCGGCGCGTCGTCGGACGTCGCCGCCATCCCCTTCCCCGCCGCCAGCACCGTCCCCAAAGCCGCGCCCACGGCCAAGAACCGCCGCCGATCCAGATAGACGGCGTGATCAGTGATTTCGGATGGGCGAATATCGGCAGCGGGACGAATCAGCATGGCGGCATTTTCCTTGGCGCGGTGTTGTGAAGATGTGTTCGATCCCGGCAAAAGAAAAGTTACACGGCGCAAAAATCTGGACGCCCCCCACGGCGTGACACGCGTGATTATTTTTTCGTCGTCACCGCCGCGTTCAGCAATGCCGGCACCGGCATGCCGGAATGATCGGACAATTGCTTCAACGAGATGGTCATGGCGCTCACCGGCACGCCGGCTTGGGTCAAGCGTTCGACCAGCACCGGCTCGCTGATGCCGATGACCGGCGCCAGCGCACTCAGCGGTGCGTTTTCCGCCGCCTGGACGAACCGACGCATGGGATTGCCGCTGTCTTCCCCGCCGCTGGCCAGCATGAAACCACCGGCCGCCACCACGGCGAGGGCAAAGGCGGCATGGGTCGCCGGCTTGGTCATCAGCTTGATAAAGGCCGGACCATTGCGCCAAACATGCAGACCGGCCAGAACGACGAAGCCCAGCCCCAGCCATTCATGCAGCCCCTTCAGCAGACTTTCGCCCAGGTGGAAGAAAATCAGCGTGCCTGACAGGCCAACCACCGAGAACAGGGCCGCGGTCGCGGCGGTGATGTGTTTGCGCCACAAAATACCGGTCATGATCATCCTGCCTTGGAAGGTTGCACATATTCGCCCGAGGCCCGCAAATCGACGGTGCCACCGCCCGGCAATTCCGGCGTGCGTTGATGCAGCCACACGGTCGCCCCCAAGATGATCAGCGCCGCGCCGCCTAATTGCAGCACCGGACGGCCAAGAACCCGACTCAGCCGGCTCAGGTGGATGGCGCATAGCCGCCGCAGCGGATTGCGGTATTGCGAGCGATAGGGAATGGTCATTGTCGCCTCGGGTCATCATGTCGATGACTGAAACTAACGTCAGACTGTGTCAGGGAAATGGCCGGAGCAAGGCAAAAGGTAACACAGGGTAACGTTTTGTTACGCCTGCCGGCGCACTCGATTGGTCCAGCTCATATCCGCTCGGACAGCCAAATGGCCAATTTGCACCCCCCCTTGATGGCCGAGGACAACAGCGGATAAGCCGGGGCTTTTTCCGCTTCGTTGGCAAGGCCGATGTCGCGGTGCTCCAACTCTTCTAGGCGGAATTCCTCGATGGTGGCCTTCAACTCGGCCTCGTCATCCCCCAAAATCGCCGCTTGGGCGGCGTAATGTTCGTCGATGGCCTCTTCCACCGCCACGGTGCAGGCCATGGCGACGCGCTCGCCCAGCAAGGCGGTCCCCGCCCCCAAGGCAAAGCCGGCCACATGCCACAAGGGCGCCATCAGCGTCGGCCGCACGCCACGTTCGCCGATCAGCGCGCTGAAGGTATCAAGATGATGCTGTTCCTGTTGCGCCATCTTGGCCAGCAACGCTCCATGCCGCCCCCGCCCCAGCACGGCGCGCTGGCCCTGATAGATGCGCACGGCTCCCAATTCGCCGGCCTGATCGACGCGCAGGATCCGGGCCAAAACCTGTTCGCGGGTCAGATCGCCGGGAATGCGATTGTCAGCGGTCTGCGCGGTCATCGACGCCCCTTTCGGCCAAGGGCGGACAGCACCAGCAGGGCCAGACCGCCGGAAAAGGCAATATTCATGCCGGCCATGGTGACGCCATGCCACTCCCATGCCGGTTCATCGCAACGGGCCTCGGCCGGTTTGCGCATGAGCGCCGACAGGTCGGCCATGGAGACTTTCGCGCCATCGCTGCCGCTACAGGCCGATTCCCACCATTTCTGCTCGACGCCGACGTGATAGACGGCAATGCCGGCATTGATCAGAAAAGCCAGGCCGGCCAGGGTCATCAGCAATCGTTGCCATGACAAAGGCCGCAGCAACGCCAGCACCGCCAGCAGGCCGGCGATGGCAAAAGGCACCCGTTGAGTCAGGCACAAGACGCAGGGACGCAGGCCGAAACCGTATTGCGCCGTGTAAGCGGTGGCCAGGGCGACGACGCTGACAGCCAGCACGAACAAGGGGAGGCGACGTTGAGTATTCATGCCCGGACCATATCACCGCGCAGACCGCTTGACTAGTTGGCCGGCTTGACCTGCCGGGCTGGGGCGGGAACAATGGCGGCACCGCCACTGTCCCGAGGCTTCATGAATCTCTCTTCTCTTCGTGTCGGTGGCAAGGCTGCCTTGGCCCGTGCCCTGGCCCAATTGGAACGCGCCCCCGACGCCGGCGAAACCATCGACCTGCTTGACGCCGCCCATGCCGCGCCGACCGCCCATGTGGTCGGCATGACCGGCCCGCCCGGCGTCGGCAAATCAACGCTGATGAACGCGCTGATCAGCGGCTGGCGGCGGGACGGCCGCCGCGTCGCCTGCATCGCCGTCGATCCGTCGTCGCGACGGTCGGGCGGCGCGTTGTTGGGCGACCGCACCCGGCTGTCCACCGACCCCGAGGATCAAGACATCTTCGTCCGCTCGATGGCGGCGCGGGATCGTCTGGGCGGTTTGGCCGGCTTGACGGTCTCGTCCATGGTGCTGATGCGGGCGCTGTATGACGTGGTGCTGATCGAAACCGTCGGGGTCGGCCAAAGCGAAACCGACGTGGTCGGCGTCGCCGACACCGTGCTGTTTTGCGTGCAGCCGGGATCGGGCGATTCGTTGCAATTCATGAAGGCCGGCATCGCCGAAATCCCCCATGTGGTGGTGGTGACCAAGGCCGACATGGAACAGGCGGCCAGCCGCGCCCGTTCCGACGTGCTGGGCGCCCTGTCGTTAGGCGGCGGCGATGACAATGACGGCTGGGACGTGCCGGTGCTGATGGTGTCATCCCTGCGGCGCGAAGGCGTCGACGCGCTGATCGCCGCCATCGATTCCCACCGCGACTTCCTGGGCGACGGCCACCGCCTGGAACAGACCCGCCATCTCCAGGCTCAGCAATGGCTGGTCGAGGCCGTGCGCGAACGCTGGGGCCGCGAAGGCGTGGCGCGCGCCGGCGATTTAAGCCTGGCGCCAGGCCTGTCGCCCTTTCGGCGCCTGGCACAGTTGAACGCCAGCTTGAAAGTGGTCTGACCAAAGTATTTTCCGCAGAGCTATCACGCGTATTGACACGGCGCGGCGTTGCGTTGACCATCTTTGCGATGAACATGGGGGAAAGCGAGTTGACGGCAGCCATGGCGGGAATTTCCGCGTCCGTCGTACTTGACCGCGAGCTTCTCGAGCTCGTGTCCTCCCTTGTCTGTCTTTTGCATGACGGTAAAGTGCTGTTCCTCAACAATGCCGGCGTGCGCATGCTGGGGCTATCCTCGGCCGCCGACGCCCAGGATGAACCCTTTGAAAGCTTCGTCGTCGAGGATTACCGCTTCCTGATGGAAGCCGGCTGGGAATTGCTGGCCGAGGAAGATTTCCTGCCGCTGAAGCTGGCGCGCGCAGACGGCCAAGTGTTCGAAGCCGAGCTGCGGGTGCGCCAAGCCCCCTCTGCCGCCGATACCTTCTTGGTCGAGGCCCGCGACATCTCGAAATTCGTCAAATCGGCCGAAGCCCTGCGCGAGCGAGAGGAAAGGCTGCAAGGGGTTCTGGCCTCGGTCGCCGAAGGCATCGTCACCATCAATGATTCGGGCCGCATTGAATCGGCTAATCCGGCGGCCGAGCGCATGTTCGGCTATTCGCGCGGTCAATTGGTCGGCCGCGACATGACCGAATTGCTGCCGAGCAGCGCCCGCGATAACCACATCCGTTTTTTCGATGCCTATATGTCCGGCCTGTTCCCCACTCTGATGGGACGCCAAATCGAAGGGCTGGGCCTGCGCCTGAACGGCTCCATGTTCCCCATGGAAATCTCGGTCAGCGAATTGCGCCACGGCCGGCACCGCCTGTTCACCGCCATCTTGCGCGACATTTCCGAACGCAAGGAGGCCGAAGACCGCATTCGCCGGCTGGCTCACCACGACACCTTGACCGGCCTGCCCAACCGCAATTTGCTCAATGACCGCATGAACCACGCTCTGGCCCGCATCAAGCGCCACGGCGGCCACATGGCGGTGCTGTACGTCGATTTGGACAAGTTCAAGCCGATCAACGACACCTTGGGACACGAAGCCGGCGATTTCGTCTTGCAGGAAGTTTCGCGCCGGCTGGCCTTGTGCGTGCGGTCGTCGGACACGGTGTCGCGCGTCGGCGGCGACGAATTCGTCGTCGTCGTCGAAGAAATCACCCGGCTGGGGGAAGCGGCGCTGGTGGCGAAGAAAATCCTCGACGCCATGGAAGTTCCCGCCGTCTTCAATGGCCATGACTGCAAGGTCGGCGCCTCGATCGGCGTCGCCCTGTTCCCCCTTGATGGCAGCACGATCGAAGAGGTGTGCAAAGCCGCCGATCTGGCCATGTACCGGGTCAAGCATTCCGGCCGCAACGGCTATTGCTTTTATTCGGACACCGACGGCACCATCCTTGCCGCCAATGACCCCACCATCGATTGATTATTCGCTTTCGGGCAAGACCATCCAGGCGGGGATGGTGACATTCAGCCCCTTGCCGCCACACATCAGCGCCGTCCCCGCCCGCACGTGTTCAAGCCGCAACATGGCCAATCCGGCGCCGTCTCCGCCGGAATGCATCTCGCCTGCCTCGATTTCGCCGGCCAGAACCGGGCTTCCCGCCGCCGGCGCCGCGCCGTCGAACGTCACCGGCAACAAGCGTTTCCGCACCAATCCGCGATACTTGGTCCGTGCCGTCAATTCCTGGCCCATATAGCAGCCCTTGTTGAAATCGACGCCACCCAGCTCGTCAAAGCCATTTTCCAGCAGCAAGGATTTATCGACGACCATGTCACGGCTGCCATCGGGCACGCCGAGGGCAAAGCGCAAGCCATCCCACACGGCCAGCGGAACCTCGGCCAGTCCCGTCGGCACTTCGGCGGCGTACAGCCGGCCGCCCATCCCGGCCAGCCGGGGATCGGCCACCGCACCGGCCGGCAAGGGGCCATCGCCGCCGAAGACGGCGAACACCGCCAGATCCGAGGCGGTGATCGTGACCTTCGAACGCAGCTTGTACAGCGACATTTTCTTGCGGAACGCCTCGGCGGTGGCGGCCTCGACGTCAATCAGCACGGTCTCACCGTCCTCGACGATGAACAGATCCCACAAAAATTTTCCCTGTGGGGTCAGAAATGCCGCCCACAACGCCTTGTCGGCGCCAGCCTTGGCGATATCGTTGGAAATCAGGCCTTGCAAAAAGGTCTTGCGGTCGTCGCCGGCCACGACCAAAACGGCACGGGGCAAACGGGTGAACTGATATGCGGGCATGAAAAGCTGCCTTCAAGTAGGAGTGGGCGGCGGATGAAGAAAAGGTGGGACAATCAGGGCCGCTTGGCAACCCCCGTTCCTGGCCGTATATAAGGGGCACCATGCATATCACCCTGGTTGACGATTCCATCCCCTTCGACGGCTATACCGCCTCGTCCCGCCCGTTGGGCGGGGCGGAAAAGGGCTTCGCCGCCCTGGCCGGGGCCTTGGCCCGGCGCGGACACACGGTTTCGGTGTTTAATCGCTGCCGCTGGTCCATGTTCATCGAAGGCGCCCAATGGGAAACCTTCGAGGCGAAAAAGCCGTTGCTGACCGATGTGCTGATCGCCCTCAGGAAGCCCGAATTGTTGGGTTTTGTCCGCCAGGCCAAGCGACGGGTGCTGTGGCACACCGCACCGGGACGCATGCTCGAGAAGAAATCCACCCGCGCGACCTTGCAAGACATGAAGCCGACGATTTTGTTGTGTTCGGAAGTCCAGGCCGAGGGATGGCGGGCCAATGGCCTGAAAGTGGCCTTGCTGCCCGCCGCGCTGAAATCCGATTTCCAGGCCAAGCCTGACACGGCGCCGGAACGCCCCCCCCGCGCCATCGTCACCACTCACCCGGCCCACGGCCTGCCCTGGCTGATTGATCTGTGGGTGAACAAAATTCGTCCCCAGGCCCCCGACGCCCAATTGCACATCCATTCCACCTCTTTGGCTAAAATGAATGAGGGCGGCGGCGTCGAGCCGGGGCTCGAGGATCTGGCGGCCAAGATCGTCGCCGCCAAGGGCGATGGCGTCGAGGTGTTCCGCCCCCAAGGCGACGCCCTGATGGCCGAAGCCTACCGTCAGGCCATGGTTCATCTGTATCCCGGCCATCCCGATGACAGCACCGCCTTTACCTTGATGGAAAGCCAAGCTTGCGGCACCCCGGCGGTGTTGCGGCCACTGGGGGCGGCACCGGGACGCGTCGCCAACGGCGCTTCCGCCTACGTCGCCCCCGACGACGAGGCTTTCGCCAATCTGACGGCGATGCTGCTGAACAAGACTGAAACCCGCGCCAGCCTGGGAGCGGAAGCCTGTGCGTTGTACCAGGGCCGCACCTGGGATGCGGCGGCGGAGAAACTGGAGACGTTGCTGGCATGACCCGTCTTTTACAAGCCATGGCCGGAGCCGAACACGGCGGTGCCGAGGCATTTTTCGAACGTCTCGCCATCGCCCTGCAAAAGGCCGGAATCGATCAGCATGTGCTGATCCGGCAAAATGCCCGCCGGGCCGCCCATCTGCGGGCCGCCGGGGTCAGCGTCACCGAATTGCCGTTCGGCGGCCCCTTGGATCTGACCACCCATTATGGCTTTCGCCGCGCCATCACCCAATTCAAGCCCAGCCATGTGCTGACCTGGATGAACCGGGCCAGCAAATTCTGCCCCAGGGGGAATTTCGTCCAGGTCGGGCGGTTGGGCGGTTATTACGATCTGAAATATTATCGCCGCTGCCAACACCTGATCGGCAACACCGCCGACATCCGCAACTGGATCGTCGATCAAGGCTGGCCGGCCGATCATGCCCATTACGTCCCCAATTTCGTCGCCGAAACCCGCGCCGCCGCCGTCACCCGCAAGACGTTCTCGACCCCCGGCGGCGTGCCGGTGATCCTGGCCTTGGGCCGACTGCACCCCAACAAGGCCTTCGATACCCTGATCAACGCCCTGGCCCAAGTGCCCGAGGCCTATCTGTGGATTGCCGGCGATGGACCGCTGCTGGGCGAGTTGGAACGCCAAGCCGCCCGGCTGGGAGTGATCTCGCGCACCCGCTTCCTTGGCTGGCGCGAGGATGTGGCGGCGTTGTTCGCCGCCGCCGATCTGTTCGTCTGCCCCTCGCGCCACGAACCCCTGGGCAATGTGGTGATCGAAGCCTGGGCACAAGCCAAGCCGGTGGTCGCCGCCGCGGCGGAAGGGCCGTCGCAACTGATCTTCGACGGCGAAAACGGTCTGCTCTGTCCCATCGACGATGCCGAGGCCATGGCCGCGTCCATCAACCGCGCCTTGGCCGACCCGGAACTGTCGGCACGGCTGGCCAGCACCGGCCACGCCGCCTATCAATCGCAATTCACCGAAGCCGCCGTGGTCGAACGCTATCTGACGTTTTTCCAACAGGTCAGCCGCTGATGTGCGGCATCGCCGGGCTGATCGTCCCCACCGGACAGACCCCCGATGAAGCCATTCTCGACCGGCTGGCCGAAGCGCTGGCCCATCGCGGCCCCGATGGACGCGGCCGCTATCTGCGCGGCAATGTCGGGCTGATCCAGAACCGGCTGTCGATCATTGATCTGCAAGGCGGACGCCAGCCCATCCTTGACGCCGATGGCCGCGCCATCGTCGCCAACGGCGAAATCTATAATTACCGCGAATTGCGGGACCAACTGGACGGCATCAGCTTCACCACCGCCTCGGACAGCGAGCCGCCGTTGCATCTGTACGCCCGCGACGGCGAAAACTTCGCCGATCAGCTGCGCGGCATGTACGCCCTGGCCATTCACGACCCCCTCCGCGACGTGGTGGTGTTGGCACGCGACCCCTTTGGCGTCAAACCGCTCTATCTGGCCCAGGGCAGCTGGGGCATCGCCTTCGCCTCGGAAGCCCAGGCGCTGATCAAGGCCGGGCTGGTAACCGCCAGGGTCACCCCGCAGGCCCGCGCCGAATTGCTGCAATTGCAGTTCACCTGTGGTGAAGAAACCATCTTCGCCGGCGTTTCCCGTGTTCCCGCCGGCGCCACTTTGGTCATCGAAGCCGGTCGGATCAGATTGGCCCGGCTGCGCCCGGCCCTGCCCCGCGGCGGCAGCCGGGGCGGCGGCGCCGATTCGCTGCTCGACCAATTGGACCGGGTCCTGACCGATTCGGTCGACCTGCACCAGCGCGCCGACGTGCCCTATGGCATGTTCCTGTCCGGCGGCATCGATTCGTCGGTGTTGCTGGCGTTGATGGCCCGGCTCAATCCGCGCCCGGTGCTGGCCTATACCGCCGGCTTCCCCGGCAGCGCCGCCCATGACGAACGCGCGCACGCCCGTGCCCTGGCCCGCCAGGTCGGGGCCGAACACATCGAGGTGGAATTCACCGAGGCCGATTTCTGGCGCCTGTTGCCGCAAGTCGCCGCCGCCATGGACGACCCCGCCGCCGATTACGCCTGCCTGCCCACCTTCAAGCTGGCGGTCCGCGCCGGTCAGGACGTCAAGATCATCTTGTCGGGCGAAGGCGGCGACGAATTGTTCGGCGGCTATGGCCGCTATCGCAAGGTCATGCGCCCCTGGCCGTTGTGCAAACGCATGCGCCGCAAAGGCATCTTCGACAAGCTGGACGTGTTGCAGCCGATGCCGGGCTGGCGCGACCGTTACGCCCAGAGCGAAGCCGCATGCTGCGCCGTTCCCGGCCGCACCCGCCTGCAAGCGGCCCAGGCCATGGATTGCACCGATTGGCTGGCCAATGATTTGTTGATCAAGGCTGATCGCTGCCTGATGGCCAATGCCATCGAAGGCCGGGTGCCATTCCTTGACCCGGTGGTCGCCGATTTCGCCTTTTCCCTGGCCGACCGCTGGAAAGTCCGCCATGGCCAGGGCAAACACCTGCTGCGTCTGTGGCTGGACAAGGCCATGCCCGCCGCCCGCCCTTTCGATGCCAAACGCGGCTTTACCGTGCCGGTGGGGCCGTGGATGGCGGCACGTCCCGCCATCGGCGCATTGGTCGCCGCCCAAGCGGGGATCGCCGAAATCGCCGTCCCAGGTCGAGTGGAAAAGCTGTTCGCCGATGCCGGCGACAAGACCGCCTTTGCCCGCTGGTCGTTGCTGTTCTATGCCTTGTGGCATCAAACCCATATACTAGGCGTCGCAGCCCATGGCGACGCGTTCGAGACCCTGTCCGCGAGGTAATCATGTCCCAAAGCTTCGATCTGGTTCTGGCCAATGGCACCGTGGTCAGCCCCAACGGCACCGGCACCACCGATATCGGCATCCAAGGCGGCCGTATCACCGCCATCGGCGATCTGCGCGGCCAGCCCATGGCCGACAAGATCGACTGCACCGGGTTGCACGTCCTGCCGGGGGTCATCGATACCCAGGTGCATTTCCGCGAGCCGGGGCTGGAGCACAAGGAAGATTTGTCCACCGGCACCGCCGCCGCCGCCATGGGCGGCGTCGTCGCCATCTTCGAGATGCCCAACACCAAGCCCGGCACCACCACCGATGTGGAATTGAAGGACAAGCTGGCCCGCGCCCAAGGCCGTGCCTGGACCGATCACGCCTTCTTTCTGGGTGCGGCAGCCGACAACATTGATCATCTGGCCGAATGGGAACGCATCCCCGGCTGCGCCGGCATCAAGGTGTTCATGGGGTCCTCCACCGGCAACTTGCTGGTCGCCGACGACGAGACCCTGGCCAAGGTGATGGCGCAAGGATATCGCCGCGTCGCCGTCCATTGCGAGGACGAGTCCCGGCTGGTCGCCCGCAAGCACATCGCCGATGCCGCCGGCCACCCCCGCGCCCACCACATCTGGCGCGACGCCGAAACCGCCATGATCGCCACCCAGCGTCTGGTCAAGCTGGCCGAGGCGGCCAAGCGCCGCGTCCATGTGCTGCATGTGACCACCGCCGAGGAAATGGAATTCCTCGCCGCCCACAAGGATCTGGTGACGGTGGAAACCACCCCCCAGCACCTGACCCTGACCGCGCCTGATTGCTATGAGACCCTGGGCACCTATGCCCAGATGAACCCGCCAATCCGCGAGAACCATCATCGCGGCGCCCTGTGGCGGGCCATCGCCAACGGCACGGTGGATGTTCTGGGCTCGGACCACGCCCCGCACACGCGCGAGGAAAAGGACAAGCCCTATCCGCAATCGCCATCGGGGATGACCGGAGTGCAGACCCTGGTGCCGCTGATGCTGGACCACATCAACGAAGGCCGGCTGACGCTGGAACGCTTTGTCGATCTGACCTCGGCCGGACCGGGACGCATCTACAATCTGGCTGGCAAGGGCCGCATCGCCCTGGGCTATGACGCCGATTTCACCCTGGTCGACATGAAGGCGGAACGCACCATCACCAACCAGTGGATCGTCAGCCGGTGCGGTTGGACCCCGTTCGACGGCAAGAAAGTCAAGGGCTGGCCCATGGCCACCATCATCCGCGGCCGGCTGGTGATGAGCGACGGCCAGTTGATCGGCGACCCCGCCGGCCAGCCGGTGCGCTTCCAACTGGCCTATTAGAGCATTTTCACGCGAAGCGTGGACATGCGATAAGCCGGAGCGGCGCCTGAGCGGCCCGTCACGGGCCACTTTTGAAATCTAAACCAGTTTCCGCTTTAGCTGAAACTGGTTTAGCACAGCCCCAGCGAACAACGCGGCCCCCGGCACAATTCCGGGGCCGCGGCCCTGTTTCACCCCCGGATTGAAGATGAACGCCCGTTGATTTGAACTTCGGGCGAATAGTCGTATTGAAGGGAGGGGAATACCGCATCGGCGGTTTGGGCGTTGTTCTGGGGCAATCGGCTTGAAAAAGAAAACCACGCGACCGAGCGTGACGGCGAGACAAGCCTTATGTCTGGCCGCCACCGCCCTTTCCTCTTTGCCGCTGTCCCCTGTGCGAGCAGAGCAACCAAAGTGGGGCGCATCGGTCGATAGCGGGATCAAGGCCAGCGAAAATCGCCGTATCGGCGAGCTTGACCTGTTCCTGCCGGTGGCTCAGGACGACCGTAATCTGCTGTTCTTGGACCTCAGAACCAACTTTGACAATCTGAGCCAGCGGGAAGGCAATTTCGGCCTGGGCTATCGCGCCATGCAAGATGATGGCTGGAACCTGGGCATCTATGGCTTCTTTGATCGCCGCCGGTCGTCGGAAAATCACTATTTCAGCCAGATCACCACCGGCATCGAAGCATTGGGGCCGGATTTCGACGCCCGCATCAATGCCTATATCCCCATCGGCAACAAAAGCCATGAGGTCGAGAACAGTACGCAGGTGGACCTGTCGGGCGGGACCATCCAAATCCTCTCCGGCATGGAGCGGGTCTATCACGGCGGTGATGCCGAATTGGGCTGGCGGGTGCCGATCTTCGCCGCCGACCGCAACGCCGAAATGCGAATCTATGGCGGTGGTTATTGGTTCGACGCCGAATCCAGTGAATCCGTGGCCGGTCCCCGCGCCCGCCTGGAATTCCGCCTGTACGACCCGATCGAAGCCCTACCCGGATCACGCGTCACCTTCAGCGGCGAACTTCAGCGCGACGATGCCCGTGGCACCCAGCATTTCTTCGGTCTGAAACTGCGCATTCCGTTACAGGCGGAAACCACGGCGCGGCGATTGTCGCCGCAAGAGCGCCGCATGACCGACCCGCTGGTTCGCGACGTCGATATCGTCACCCAAAGCGCCACCATCAGCGAAGCGGCGACCTTGGGTGGCCAGACGCTTTCCGGTGTCACCACCATCACCGACGGGGCGACGGCCCAAGCCGCCATCAATGCCGCCGGCGCCGGCAAGCTGATCGTCTTGAACGGCACCACCACCGTGTCCTCACAACTGACCTTGGGTCAGGGACAGACTCTCAGCAGCGGCGGCAGCGTCATCACCTTGACCGGTTCCAGCAGCGGCAAATCGGTCAGTTTTTCCGTTCCCGGCAGCAGCGGCACCCTGACCGGATCGTTGGCCGGCACCTCGGTGCTGGCCTTGTCCTCGAACAGCACGCTGTCGGGACTGATCGTGGAAAACACCAATACCGCCGACGACAGCAATGCCGTCTCCGCCGTCGGCATCAGCGGGGCCAGCATCATCGGGGCGACCTTGACCAGCGCCAAAGGGGCGGCTCTGCGGATCGAGAACAGCTCGTCCATGACCGTCAACAAGAACACCTTACGGGCAAGCGGATTGTCGTCGTCCGCCCTATCGGTCGACAACGCCGACGACAGCACCTTTTCCAACAACACGATCAGTGCCACCGGCTGGCACGGAACCGCCTTTTCGCTGCTCAACAGTTCCGGCCTGAACGTCACCGGCAATACTGTTTCCGCCTCGGGGGCCGGGGCGACGGCGTTGCGCATGGACCAAAGCGCGGGCACCGTCAGCGGCAACACCATCTCGACCACCGGCGACGGCGACGGCACCACCAACGCTTACGCCCTGTGGATCACCCAGGGCGGCGGCAGCACCGTCAGCAACAACACCGTCTCCGGCAGCGGCCAGTACGGCACCGCCCTTTACGTCGACAACAGCGCCGCCATCACCGTCAGCGGCAACACCCTGACCGCCAGCGGCTATGCCGGCCGGGGGATTCAGCTCTACAACAGCGCCGGCTCGACCATCGCCAACAACACCGTCACCACCAATGACACCACCACGGGAACCGGCTTCTACACCTCGGCCACCGGTCTGTTCATGGAAAACAGCGCCAACACCAAGATCACCGACAACACCATCGTCACCAAAGGGGAAGCCGCCGGCATGAACCTGCGCTCCTCCAACAACCTGACGGTGAGCGGCAACAAAATCACCACCATCGCCAACCAAGCCATCGGCATGGTGCTGACCGGCTCGGCCGATGGGACGATCACGGGCAACACGATCTCGACAACGGGAACGTCGTCCCACGGTATCCAGCTTTTCCTCAACGCCAACAATGCCCTGGTCGAAAACAACACGGTCACCGTCAGTGGATCCAGTGCCAATCTCGTCTATGTCAGCAACGGCAATGACATCCGCATCATCAACAACAAGCTGACCGGTGCCGGCAACAGCGGCGTCACGTCAACAGGCTCGATCAGCAACCTGACGGTGAGCGGCAATACACCATAGCAACCAGGAACTCCCTTATAGCCGTTCGTCAGCCTTTTCTGGCATAATGCGACAAGGACTGGACGCGCCCATCGCCCTTGCGTTACATTCTGCGAATAATTCGCAATTAGGCCGGAAAGGAACCCGACCATGTTCACCGATAACACACTGACGCCGAAAGAGGCCGTACGGTTGTGCGCGTTGGGCATGATCGCGCGTCAATCCACCCGCTATTCCGAATTGGCCGGCTCCGTCCGTCATTTCATCAGCCGGGTGGCCGGGCCACAGATCGACCTGATGGGCATGTCCATCGAATTGCTGCGCTACGAAGGTCTGGTCGAAGCCATCGGCGGCGAAGGCATGGAAGACGATGCCCAACTGACCATCACCGAAGCTGGCAGCCGTGAATTGCACACCCTGCTGACCGCCCGGCTGCGCCCCGGAACCGACCTGTCCAAGCTGATCATCGCCTTGAAGATGCGCTTCCTTGATCTGCTCGACGTCAAGGAACAGCAGGCCCAGGCCGATTTGCTGCTGGAAATGGTCGAAAGCGAACTGGCCCGTCTGCTGGATTTGCGCGGCGCCTTTGCCGGCGATGGCGATGGCTGTCATCTGATCGATTGGCTTGATCACGACATCGAAACGCTGGAAACCCGATTGTCCTGGCTGGAAGCCTTCCGCACCCGTCTTTGAGCTGCTTATGATGTAGTTCAAACGAGGCACCCCACCACCAAAAAGCGTGGATGACGAGGGCTTGCGGCGAAGAATCCTTGGGATGATTAAGGATTGCACTCACTCCCCAGACAAAGAGTCTTTTGTATAGGGAGGGGGCTATGTCTCCCCACATTTCCGTTTCAGTCCGCACCTATGGTGGCTTCGCCCGCTTCCTGGCCAAACCCAAGACCGCATGACCATTCTTGGCCGGACGGCGCCGTCTCTGGACGTGCCCTCCGCTCTTGCCTATAGTACCGATCATGTCCGACGACATCCCCGGATTGGAAGATTCCGCCGTCCCGCAACCGCATCATGCCGGTCATCGCGAACGCTTGCGCGAACGCTTTCTGGCCGAACCCGGCGCTCTGCCCGATTACGAGATTCTGGAATTGCTGCTGGCCAGCGTCATCCCGCGCAAGGATACCAAGCCGCTGGCCAAGGCGCTGATCACCGAATTCAAAACCTTCGCCGACGTCCTGGCCGCCCCGGCCCAGGTGTTGGAAAGTTTTCACGGTGTTTCCGCCGCCACCGCCGCCTATCTGAAGGTGGTCGAACATGCCGCCACCCGCATGGCCCGTTTGCAGGTGATTGACCGGCCGGTGATCAGCAAATGGGAACAATTGCTTGATTACTGCACCATTGCCATGGGCCGGCTGCCGACCGAACAGTTCCGCCTGCTGTTTCTTGATCGCAAGAACGTGCTGATCGCCGACGAGCTGCAAAGCCAGGGTACCGTCGACCACACCCCGCTTTACCCGCGTGAAGTGGTCAAGCGCGCCCTGGACCTCAACGCCAGCGCCATCATCATGGTCCACAACCATCCCAGCGGCGACCCGGCGCCGTCGCGCGCCGATATCGACATGACCCGACAGGTACAGACCGCCCTAAAGGGCGTCGGCATCTCGGTGCATGATCACCTGGTCATCGGTCGCAAGGGCCATGTCAGCTTTAAAAGCCAAGGGCTGATATGATCGAGCCCCGGCCAAAGGCCATCTATCCGCCCATCATCGCCGTGTTCAACCACAAGGGCGGCGTCGCCAAGACCACCACATCGGGCAATCTGGCCACCTGTCTGGCGGCTTTCGGCTATCGGGTGGTGCTGGCCGATCTTGACGCCCAGGGCAACGCCACCGGCAGTTTCGGCATTTTGCCGCTGCCGCCCATCGGCGCCATGGATGTCATCACCGGCCGGGTCCGGCTGGAAGATGCGCTGATTCCCACCCAGTTTCCCGGCCTGTCGCTACTGCCGGCAACCACGCAGTTGCGCACCGCCGAGATGGAATTGGCCGCGCATGAGCGATCGCACCAAGCCCTGCGGGAAGCCTTCGCCAGCCAAAATATCGGCAGCCACGCCCATATCGTCATCATTGACTGCCCGCCCTCGCTGGGCACCATCACCGGCAACGCCCTAAGCGCCGCCGCCGCCGTGTTGATTCCGGCCCGCGCCGACCCTTATTCGCACGAGGGGCTGGTCAACACCTGGCATGAAATCAAACGCCTGCGCCAAGGCGCCAATGCGTCGTTGACGGTGGCCGGGATCTTGTTGACCATGACCGGCGAGGATGCCGCCGGCGACGACGTCGCCCGCTCCATGCGGGCTGAATTCGGCGATCAGGTTTACGGCGTTTCCATCGAAAGCGATGCCAAGGTTACCGAAGCGGCGCAATTGGGGGTGCCGGTGGCGGTGCTTGATCCCGATGGCGGCGCCGGCCACAATTACCTGCAAGCCACCGCCGAATTGATCTTGCGGCTGCGTCGTCATGCCCGCCACGACATTTCCACCCTGGCCGAACCCTTGTCCATGGTCGATGCGCAAAACACCCTGCGTGATTGGCGCGCCCGCCTGCCGGGGTTGCAGCGCCGCGCCAACGACGCCCCGGCCTGGACCGCCGTGCAAGCGGCCAACCCCGATAGCGACGAGGATCCCGGCCCGTCTCCGCTTAATGCGCCGCCACCACCGCCTCGAGCGGGATTTGGCTGGGGCGCGATGGTGCTGGCGGTGATCCTGGGCGCCATGCTGGGGGCGATGACGGTATTTTTATATAATTCCATCGCCGGACATTGACCGGCACCGATTTCTTCCCCATCTTTGACGGCAAGGGAGATTCCCTCGGATCACAGGAGCTGCCGATGCGTCGTCGCCAAGCTATTGCCAAAGCCCAGCAACAGGTGGATTTGCGCCCTCTGGCCGTGACCTTCCTGTTCGTCATCGCCGCCTTCATCCTGACATCGCTGTAAGGGCCGACGGATGGACGGCGGTTTTCGCCTGACCTTGCCGCCCTTCCGGATGCCATGAAAAAAGACAGCCTGATCGTTCACGCCGGCCGCCACCCCGAACAGCATTTCGGTGCGGTCAACCCCCCGGTCTATCACGCCTCGACCATCTTGCACCCATCGGTCGCCGCCATGGAATCCAGCGGCAAGAAGCCGTTCGAGGGCGTGCGCTATGGCCGCTTTGGCACGCCCACCACCCATGCCTTCGAAGAAGCGCTGGCCGCGGTTGAAGGCGGCCATAAGACTGTCGCCACCTCGTCCGGTCTGGCGGCAATCACCGGGGCGTTGTTGGCTTATCTGAAAGCCGGCGACCACCTGTTGATGGTCGACACCACCTATTTCCCCACCCGCAAATTCTGCGATTCGGTCCTGACCGGATTGGGCATCGAAACCACCTATTACGATCCGCTGATCGGCGCCGGCCTCAAGCAGTTGCTGCGCCCCAATACGCGGGTGGTGTTCACCGAATCCCCCGGCTCGCTGACCTTCGAGGTTCAAGATATTCCGGCCATCGCCGCCATCGCTCACGCTCACGGCGCCGTGGTGATGATGGACAATACCTGGGGGGTGCTGAGCTTCCAGCCCTTCGCCCATGGCATCGATGTCTCCGTCCAGGCCTGCACCAAATACATCGTCGGCCATGCCGACGCCATGCTGGGGGCCATCACCCTGGCGGATGAGGATTCGTGGTTGAAGGTCAAATCCTCGGTCGCCGCCTTCGGCCATTCACCCGGCGCCGAGGAATTGTATCTGGGACTGCGCGGCCTGCGCACCCTGGCCGTGCGGCTGAAACGCCATGGTGAAACCGCGTTGACGCTGTGCCGCTGGCTGCACGCGCGGCCGGAAATCGAGCGCGTGCTTTATCCCGCCTTGCCCGACGATCCGGGCCATGCCCTCTGGAAACGTGATTTCACCGGCGCCTGCGGCCTGTTCGGAGTGATCTTGAAGCCGCACGCCAAGGCGGCGATCGAGGCCATGTTGGACGGCTATTCCCATTTCGGCCTGGGCTTTTCCTGGGGCGGGTTTGAAAGTCTGGTCATCCCCACCTATGGCCATTCCGTCATCCGCACCGCCAGTGCCTGGGACAATGCCGCCTGTAGCCTGCGTTACCATGCCGGGCTGGAAGATGCCGAGGACTTGATCCACGATCTGGAAGCCGGTTTCGCCCGTCTGAAAGCCGCATCCTGATCATGCGGGCGGCGCTTTTCGCCCTGGCCTTGTTGCTGGTGCCCGTCGCCGCCCGCGCCCATCCCCACGTTCTGATCGATTCACATCTGGTTTTTTTGTTCGAGGCCGGAAAAATCGTCGGCCTGCAAATGGGCTGGAAATTCGATCCGGTCTATTCCGGCAGCCTGGTTCAAGATTTCGACGCCGACAAGAACGGCGCGTTATCGCCGACTGAAATCGCCAGCATCGAAAAAGACGCCTTTCAAGATACCCGTCAGTTCCAATATTTCACCTTCGCCGATATCGACGGCCACAAGGTGCAATGGCCGGTGGCCAGCGACTTCAAGGTCTTGGTGCACAAGGACGCGCTGCTCTACGCTTTTCGTCTGACCCTGCCGCACCCGGTGGATCCGCGACAGCAAAAGTTCAAGGTCTCCACCTACGAGGAAAGCTTCTACATCGATATCGACATCCCCAACGCGGCGGCGGTCAAACTGATTGGCGAAGGTTCGCAAGGCTGCCGGGCTGAAATCGGCGAAGACAAAAGCAATCCATTGCTGGGCGGCATCGCCTTTCCCAAAAAAGTGGATATCCGTTGCGACTGAGCCTGTCGGCCTGTATGGATAGCGTTATAGTATAACACTCGCTTTTGCCGAGACGAAAGGCGACCATGAGCCTGATCCCCCCGCCCGCCCCCACCGGTTTCGAGCTGCCAGAGCCTTTACGGTCGCTGGCCGAATGGGCCTTTACCCTGCAACGGGGCTTGAACGGCGAGATGCGCCAGCAACTGGCGCTGATGGCCGATGGGGTGGCGTGGCGTCCCGTGCTGACCATCCTCCTCGCCGCTTTTCTCTATGGCATCTTTCACGCCATCGGCCCCGGTCACGGCAAGGTAGTGATCGGTTCGTGGTTCGCCACCCACCGCGCCCGCGTCGTCCACGGCCTTGCCGCCTGCGGTCTGTCCGCCGCGATCCAGGGGATTTCGGCGGTGGCCGTCGTGCTGTTGCTGGCCGGCGTTTTGTCGCTGGCCCCGCGCGACGTCATGGCCCAGGCGGCATGGCTGGAAGCGGGGTCCTATGCCTTGATCACCGTCATGGGCGCATGGATGCTGGTTCAAGCCCTGCGTGGCCGCCATGCCTGCGGCCATGATCATTCCGACCATTCCCCCTGCGATCACCCTCTTCACCATCATCATCACCACGACGACGCGGGCGAGCGCCGCACCTTGTGGGCGATGGCGGCGGCGGTGGGCTTCCGCCCCTGTTCCGGCGCCATCTTGGTGCTGCTGTTCACCCTGGCCAACGGCTTGTTATGGGTGGGCATCGCCGCCACCATGGCCATGGCCTTGGGCGTCGCCCTCACCGTTTCGGGGATCGGTCTGTCGGCCTTGGGGCTCAATCGCTTGCTGGAAAGCCGGTTCGGCGACTCGGCCGTCGGCGGGTGGCTGCGGCGGGCCTTAGCCGTGGCCGGTGCCGGAGCGATCCTGCTTTTGGGCTTGGTTTTGCTTCTCGGGGTAATCCAGCACGGCCCCGCCCTCACCGGCTGAAGCCACGGGGCGTTTGACGGTGAAACGCTGATCCAGCCGGATGGCGGCGATGGACACCGCGAACAAAGCCAGCCAGACGATCCGGCTTTGATAGCGGTCATGCGGGTTGGACAGCGCCCCGCAGACAAAGGCATTGCCCAAAAAGGCGAAAATCACCACCAACAACAGCCCGGTGCTGATGCGGTCGCGCCGTTTCCACGCCACCGCCAGCATGACCAACGCCGCCAGTTGCGCCGCTTGGCCGATGGGCACGTGAATTTGGTTCAGCAACTCGAAATCAATGCCGCCATGGCGTTGCTGCTTGGCATAGCGAAAGGCGCGGAAATCCTCGGGATAACGCCGCAACTGGGTCTTAACGAAATGCCAGCTCATCGGCACCAGATCCTCGCCGGTGCCGATCAGATCCAATTGGGTCAAGGTGTTATGGGCCATGGCCTTGGCCACGTCGGCGGGAAAAGTGACGATGGCGCCCTTGACGATGGTCGCCGCCTCGGCTTGCATGCCGTCCCAGCCGCCCAATTGCTGAAACACCGACGGCCCCCACAGGAAGTCATCGGCGGTTTGCGGCAAGGCGTCCTTATACTCGCACAGTTTCAGATCGGCCCCTTGCGGACAGACCTCGTCCAGATATTTTTGCGCCAGCCCGTCTTGAACGAACAAGGCCAGTTGCAGCACTTGGCCCGAGGCGCTGAAATAAGCCTTGCCGGTGGCGAGCCAATGGACCATGGGCACGATGGCGATGCCGAGAAAAACCGCCGGCAGCACCAATCGCAGACGCGGACGCGGCATGCGCAGGCTGAACCGAGAGGTCAACCACATGGCCGCCAGCACCAACACCAGCCCGCAGGCCACCGCCACATGGGTCATGTGGACGCACATGGCAAGGCCAACCACCGGGATCAGCAGCAACCGCCGCCACAACGGCAACGCCGTGCCAAAAGCCAGCACGGCGATCCCCAAGATGGTCAGGCCGGCGAACATGTCAGCCATCACCTGAGCGACAACCCAGGGCAGACCGGTGGCCAGCGACAGCAACACCCCCATGCCCAGATAGACATGGGGCCGATAGCGGGCGATCCACGCCCACACCGCTTCGTGCAGCATCCAGGCCATCAACGCCGCCTGGAACAGCGGAATCACCCACAAGGTGTCAAACGGCCGGGCCAGCGCGGTCACCAGCCCGTAGGTCATGATGCGGAAGATGATCGGCTGCCAGGAAAACGCCATCTCGACGTAATCCTCGCTGTCGTAATAGACCAGCGGATATCCGTTCCAGATGGCCGGCCCCAGCAACAGCAAGGCGACCAGGGCAACGGAGAGAAACCGCCAGCCCCGCCAATGCAGGAATTGGGATGACGCCGCCGTCACGCCCGCTTCCAAGTGGTGCCTTGCGGGCCATCTTCCAAGACGATGCCGTTCTCGGCCAGTTGCTGGCGGATACGGTCGGCCTCGGCAAAGTTCTTGGACTTGCGCGCCTGTAGGCGGGCATCGATCAAGGCGGCGATCTCGGCCTCGTCCAGACCTGCGGCGGCGCCGTCGGCTTGCCACTTGAACCATTCTCGCGGGTCTTGCAGCAACACCCCCAGGGCCTGACCGGCCGCCAGCAGGGCATTGCGGGCGGCGGCCTTGGCGGCGTCATCCTCGGCCTTGTTCAAAGCCCCCAGCAATTCATGCAGATGGGCGATGGCCAGCGGGGTATTGAGGTCGTCTTCCAGCGCCGCCTGCACCGCCGCCGGAATGTCCACCGCCTGCACCGCGACATCGGCACTATTGCGCAAGGCGGTGTACAGCCGGTCCAAGGTGGCGCGGGCCTGCTTCAACCCCTCTGCCGTCCAATCGAACGGCTGATGGTAATGGGTGGACAGCATGCACAGGCGGATAGCCTCACCCGGGGCATTCTCCAGCAATTCACGCACGGTGAAGAAATTGCCCAAGGATTTGGACATTTTCTCGCCTTCGACCATCAGATAGCCGTTATGCAGCCATGTGCGGGCGAAAGGGGCGCCGTTGGCGCATTGGCTTTGGGCGATTTCGTTCTCGTGATGGGGGAAGACCAGATCCTGGCCGCCGCCATGGATGTCGAAGGTCTGGCCCAGATATTCGCCGGCCATGGCGCTGCATTCGATATGCCAGCCCGGACGGCCCCGGCCCCAGGGCGAATCCCAGCCGGGCAAATCGGGAGAAGACGGCTTCCACAGCACGAAATCACCCGGATTTTTTTTATAGGGGGCAATTTCGACACGGGCGCCGGCGATCATCTCGTCCATGGAGCGGCGCGACAACTGGCCGTAATCGGCCATGCTGCCGACCTCGAACAGCACATGGCCCTCGGCCGCGTAAGCGTGTCCCTTGGCCACCAGGACCTCGATCATGGCGATCATCTGGGCGATGTGGGCGGTGGCGCGCGGCTCGATGGTCGGCGGCAGCGCGTTCAGCGCGGCGATATCGTCATGAAACATCTGGGTGGTCCGCGCGGTGATCACCGCGATCGGCTCGCCCGAATCCTTGGCCCGTTGATTGATCTTGTCGTCCACGTCGGTGATGTTGCGGACATAGGTCACCTGCGGATACAGCCGCGACAGCAGCCGGTACAGCACGTCGAAAACGATGACCGGACGGGCATTGCCGATATGGGCGCGATCATAGACGGTGGGGCCGCACACATACATGCCGACATGATCGGGACGCAGCGGCGTGAACGCCTCTTTTTTACGGGTCAGGGTGTTGTACAGAACCAGGGCCACGGCGACCTCTCCCTTACGCGATTTGCCCGGACAGGCGCGCCGACGCCTTGTCCCGGCCGATCAGCGGCAACAGCAATTTCAGCTCGGGGCCGTTTTCGCGCCCGGTCAGCGCCAGCCGCAACGGGTGGAACAATTCGCGCCCCTTGCGGCCGCTCGCCTGCTTGACGGCATTGGTCCACGCCCCCCAGGTGGCGTGATCCCAGGGGCCTTCGGGCAGCACCGCCGCCGCTTGGGCCAAGAAAGCCCCGTCCTCGACGACGGGCGTAATCGGGCCGGCGACCACCGGCCACCACTGGGCGGCATCGCCGATACCGGCCAGATTGGCCTTGACCGCGTCCCAAAACGCTTCGTCCGCCTGTTCCAATCCCAAGGCCGCCAGACGCGGAGCCACTTGAGAAAAAGGCAAGGTGTGCAACAGCTTGGCGTTCAGGTGCGCCAACTCGTTGGGATCGAATTTAGGGGTGGCGCGGCTGAAATGGCCGATATCGAATTCGTCCACCAATTGGTCCAAGCTCGACCGAATTTCGATGGCGTCCGAGGTCCCCAGCTTGGCCAGCAGCGAATTAACCGCCATCGCCTCGATCCCCTGCTCGCGCAGATCGGCCAACGAGCGCGAGCCTAAACGCTTGGACAAGCCGGCCCCCGAAATATCGGTCAACAACGGCAGATGGGCGAAGGCGGGCGGCACCGCCCCCAGCGCTTGGAACAACTGGATTTGCGGGGCCGAATTGGTGACGTGATCTTCGCCACGGATGATGTGGCTGACCTCGAACTCGATGTCATCGACAACGCTGGGCAAGGTGTACAGGTAGGTCCCGTCGCCGCGGATCAGCACCGGATCGGACAGCGAGGTGCAATTGACATGGCTGTCGCCGCGGGTCAAATCGTCCCAGCGAACATCCTTGTGCTCGAGCTTGAAGCGCCAATGGGGTTGGCGGCCCTCGGCTTCGTACTTGGCGCGATCGGCGGCCGACACATGCAGGCCGGAACGGTCATAGACCGGCGGCAGGCCACGGGCCAGCTGGCGCTTGCGTTTGAAATCCAGCTCGTCCGGCGTTTCCCAGCACGCATACAATCGGCCGTCGGCCTTGAGCTTGTCGGCGGCGGCGGCGTATTGATCCAGCCGCTTGGATTGCCAGGCTTTCTTGTCCCAGACAAGGCCCAGCCACGACAGATCGGCGCCGATGGCCTCGGCGAATTCCTCGGTCGAGCGGGCTTGGTCGGTGTCGTCATAGCGCAGCATGAAATAGCCGCCATGCGCCTTGGCGAACAGCCAGTTGATCAAGGCGACGCGGGCGTTGCCCACGTGCAAAAGCCCGGTGGGAGAAGGGGCGAAGCGGACGATGACTGTCATATGGTTTTGGTGAACCCGTTGGTGATGGGATAACGTCGATCCTTGCCGAACGACCGGCCGGTGATCTTGACGCCGGGGGGCGCCTGACGACGCTTATACTCCGCCCGGTCCAGCATGCGCCAGACCCTGCGTACCATCGCTTCGTCATAGCCTTTGCCGACGATGGTCTCGACGCTGTTTTCGTCCTCGATCAGGCACGACAAAATGCCATCCAGGACATCATAGGGCGGCAAGGTATCCTGGTCTTTCTGGTCCGGCTTCAACTCGGCCGAGGGCGGTTTGGTGATGACCCGTTCCGGCATCACCGGACCGTTCGGACCCAACGCGCCGGCCGGCACATGGCCGTTACGCCAGCGGCAAACGGCGAAGACGGCGGTCTTATAGACATCCTTCAACACCGCATAGCCGCCGCACATGTCACCGTACAAAGTGGCATAGCCGGTGCTCATCTCGCTTTTGTTGCCGGTCGACAGCACCATGGGACCGAATTTATTGGACAACGCCATCAAGGTCACGCCGCGTGCCCGCGATTGCAGGTTTTCCTCGGTGATGTCGGCATTGGTGCCGGCGAAATGCGGCGCCAGCATTTGGTCAAAAGCGGCCATGGCCGGACCGATATTGATGGTGTCGAGGCGGCAGCCCAGCATTCGGGCGACGCCTTCGGCATCGTCCAGACTTTCCTGACTGGTGTAAGGCGACGGCATCATCACGCACCACACCTTGTCCGCGCCCAAGGCATCAGCCGCCACCGCCGCCGCCAGGGCCGAATCGATGCCGCCCGACAGCCCCAGCACGACGCCGGGGAAACCGTTTTTGCCGACATAATCGCGCAGGCCCATGACCATGGCCTGATACAGATCCTCGTCCCGTTCGGGCACCGGGGCGATGGGGCCGCTGGCCGTCCACGTGCCGTTTTCCTTGCGCCACTGGGTGGTGACCACCTGCTCGGACCACGCCGGCAGACGGATCAGCACCTCGCCCTTGCCATCTAAGGCAAAGGACGCGCCGTCGAACACCAATTCATCCTGGCCACCCAACTGATTGACATAAATCAGCGGCAGGCCGGTTTCGGCCACGCGGGAACGCGCCCGATCCAGACGCACGCCGACCTTGTCCATCTCGAACGGCGAGCCATTGGGCACCACCAGGATTTCGGCGCCGCATTCGGCCAGGGTCTCGGCCACATCGGCGTACCACATATCCTCGCACACCAGCACGCCCAAGCGCGTGCCACGGAACTGGATGGGGCCGGGCACCGGGCCGGGGGCGAAGACGCGGGCTTCATCGAACACGCCGTAATTGGGCAAGTGATGCTTCAACCGGCTGGCGGCGACGCGACCATGGTCGAGCAAAAGCGCGGCGTTGTGCACCCGTCCCGCCACCCGCCACGGCGCCCCCACCAGCAAAGCCGGACCATTGTCGGCTGTATCGGCGGCCAAGTCCTCCACCGCTTGTTCGACCGCGTCAAGAAAGGCCGCCTTAAGCACCAGATCCTCGGGCGGGTAGCCCGAAACCACCAATTCGGGAAACACCACCAATTGGGCGCCGTCCTCGGCCGCCCGAGCGCGGGCGGCGCGAATACGGGCGACGTTGCCGACGATGTCGCCAACCACCGGATTGATCTGGGCAAAAGCAATGGACAAGGAATCTGACATCGAAGGCGCACCCGTGAAAAACATGGGCCGAGCCTATGGTCCGGTGCCCGCACTGTCAATTCCTGCTAATCTTCATGGGCATCGGGAGAAAGGGCATGAGCAGCAGTAACGCCCCCGCCGGCCCCAAGGCCTGCGAAGCTATCGCCAACACCATGATCGGCCACTTCACCACCCGCCTGGAGGTCGAGGCCGCCAAGCGCGGGGCGCTGACCGCCGACGACATCCGCCACTTGGCCGAAGCCGTCATGACCGCCGAGTTCGGTCGCTTCCAATCCACCTATCGCCGGTCATACGACACCTGTTCGGCCACGCGTGAGGCCAAGCAATGGGAAAGCACGCGCAAACGCCCGTTCGACCGCGTGCTGATGAAGGCCTTCGCTCACCTGTTTCCGCCACGCCAGGGCGGTGACGGCGGCCAGGGATTGTTGTCGCGACGGGTCATTCCCGGCTTCAACATGGCCATCGACAAGATGATCGGCCCCGCCCTTTACGAACAATGCCAAAGCAAATCCCAGGCGATCCTTGATCGCCACCGCACTGGATCGGGCCATGATTGGCAAGCCATCCACGCCGACCCGCAAACCCATGCGCTGACCACCGACGTGCTGATGGTCGTCGCCCATTACTTCGGCAATTTTGAACGGCGGCGCGAATGGCTGCTGGCCGTGGTCAACTCACATCTGGGCAAAAGCGCCGACGGCGCCGACGGCCATTGGCAACTGACCGAACACGGTTTCGCCGAATTGATGCGCGCCCTGTTCGCCGATCTGCGCGCCACCCTGATCAGCGCCCCCGCCCCCTTGCGCCATCGTTATGGCGACCATTCCGTCGATACGGTCGAGGTTTTCCTGCGTCGGCTGGACCGGGCATAAACGCCCTTGACTTCGAGTGCGCTCGAAGTCCTAGCCTGGGCCGTGTTGAAACCAGCGGACGGGACCGATGAAGATTGGCGAACTGGCGAAGCGGTGCGGATTATCGGTCCACACCATCCGTTACTACGAGCGGATCGGCCTGCTGCCGATGGCGGATCGCGACCAATCCAGCCATCGCGATTACGACGACGCCATCCTGACCTGGATCGGGTTCCTGACCCGACTGAAAACCACCGGAATGCCGATTCGCGACATGCTGCGCTATGCCCGGCTGCGTCAACAGGGCAGCGAAACCGCGGGCGAACGCCGTCAATTGCTGGAACACCATCGTCAGCAGGTCCGCGCCCATGTGGCCGGCTTACAGGAATCCCTGCTGGTTCTCGACGCCAAGATCGCCGGCTATGCCGCGCCACAACTTAAGGGCCAAAACCATGAGTGACACGACTGAAAGCCGCTTTGAACGCGGATACCGGGTCTTGGGTGAAATCGACGGCGATGGCGGGCATAAGGTGGTCGAATCCTTGGCCGACATTGCCCCCGATTTCGCCCGTTACCTGATCGAGTTTCCCTTTGGCGACATTTACAGCCGCCCGCACCTGGATCTGCGGGCGCGTGAAATCGCCACCATCGCGGCGTTGACCGCACTCGGCAATGCCAGCCCGCAATTGAAGGTCCACATTCAAGCCGGCCTCAATGTCGGACTAAACCGCGACGAAATCGTCGAGATCATCATGCAAATGGCCGTCTATGCCGGTTTTCCCGCCGCCTTGAACGGCCTGTTCGCCGCCAAGGAAGTCTTCGCGGCGGCTCAGCCCGTGGGGAATTGATACCAAGCGGCGGCGGCGGCGAAACCAAGCACCGCCCCCAGCACGATCAGCATCAGCCCGGCGCCGATCTTCCAACCGGCACCAGGGCCAAGCACCTCGGCCGTCAATTCCGGCGCCTTGGTCCAGCCGGGATCAGGCATCTCACCCGGTTGGGGAATGGTCAGATCCGAGCGCCGGCCGTTCAGCTCCGCCGACCATACCGCCAGTTTGTCGGCGGCGGTCTCGTGTTCCAGCGCGTCCGACAACCGGCTTTCCTCTGCGCCGCCGGTCATATGCAACACCCGCGTCAACAGCAATTCGGCCAGCCGCAAATAGGCACGGGCCGGCGGCGATTGCGGCGCCATCGACACCACCGGCAAATCACGAGCGGCGGCTTCGATCACCACGTTGTCGCGCGGCACCAGCACCGGCATGACACGGGGACCGAACTCGGCGATGATATCCTCGGTCAGGCGCTGAGTCAGCGGGCCGTCCTCGGTCATGGTCAGCACGATGTTGATGGTGTGCAGGTCGTGATTGTAATGCGACCGCACCCGGTTGACGTTCCACCACGCCTTATGCAGGCCATCCAAGGCATGCGGGCTGGGCATCACCGGCATCACCACCACATCGGCGGCGACCAGGGCATTGACCGAAACGATGCCGGGGGCTGGCGGGCAATCGATCACCACGATGTCGATATCGTCCGGCGCCGTGGCCAGAACCCCACTCAGGATACCCTGACATTCCGGCTGCATGGCCAATTCGATGTCGGCCCAGGCCAATTCGTCCGAGCCGCCGACCAGACGCAGATTGTCGTAATCGGTCTTGCGCAAGCACTCATCCAGCGGCGCCCGCCCGGTGATCAATTGATAAGCGCCGGTGGAAATCGGCGGAGTCACCCCGACATTGGTGGTGGCGTTACTTTGACTGTCCAGATCGACCAGCACCACGCGCTTGCCCAGCGCCGCCATGCAGACCGCCAGATTGACGCTGCTGGTGGTCTTGCCGACGCCGCCTTTCTGATTGAAGACGGTAATGATCGTCGGTTTGGACCGCCTGTCGGCGGCAGCGTTTTCCTCGGCCATAGGCGACGTTTCCCAAAAGGGACAGGGGATTTGCACAATACAATCCCCGGCGACGATGGGAAATACTCCAGTTCATTAAAAATCCCTGTTGGCGCTCTGCGGGGTTGCACCTATACTCGCGCCCCATGACCAAGCCGTATTTTGAAATCATCCGCCTGATCGAACGTCTGCATCGTCATTTCCTTGACGTGTTGAGAACGGAATTGCGTCGTTTGGGCATCGAAGACATCAATGCGGTTCAGGCTTTGCTGCTGTACAACATCGGTGAAAACGAAGTGGTCATTCGCGACCTCAAGGATCGCGGCTACTATCAAGGCTCCAATGTTTCCTACAACATCAAGGGCCTGACCGAATACGGTTATTTGACGCAGGAACGTTCGCCCCACGACCGCCGCTCGGTCCGCTTGAAGCTGACCGACAAGGGGCTGGATTTGTGTAATTCCGTCCGCACCTTGCAAGACGATCTGTCGGCGGTGTTCGGCGACGAGGATTCGGCCAAGGCCCTGCAAGGCACCGTCGACACCATGCTGCGGCTGGAACGCACCTGGAGCGATTTCGTCCATTACGGCCGGCCGCGCCAAGTCTGATTTAATTCCACCGTCACAGCACCGTCACCTTTGCAAGGTTGGCGGTTTTTTGCCATAACCCCCACTCTTCGTCCGCGCCGTCCTATCCAGCCGAGGCCCGATCATGTCGATTTCGCGTTATTCCCGCCCGCAGATGTCCGCCATCTGGGAAGCCGCCAACAAGTTCCGCATCTGGTACCAGATCGAGGCGCACGCCTGTGACGCTCTGGCCGAGATCGGGGTGATCCCCAAGGATTCAGCCCAGGCGGTGTGGGCCAAGGGTGACCTGCCCTACACGCCCGCGCGCATCGCCCGCATCGACGCCATCGAGGCCGAGACCAAGCACGACGTCATCGCCTTCCTGACCGAGTTGGCCGAACATATCGGCGCCGATTCGCGCTTCGTCCACCAGGGCATGACCTCGTCCGACGTGCTTGACACCTGCCTGTCGGTGCAGATGACCCAGGCCGCCGATATTTTGCTGGCCGATCTTGACGCCTTGCTGGCGGCGCTGGAAAAGCGCGCCTTCGAGTTCAAGGATCTCGCCTGCATGGGTCGTTCGCACGGCATCCATGCCGAGCCGGTGACCATCGGCCTGAAATTCGCCAGCTTCCACGCCGAATTCCAGCGCAACAAAACCCGCCTGCAAGCGGCACGCGCCGACATCGCCACCTGCGCCATTTCCGGCGCCGTCGGCACCTTCGCCAATATCGACCCCCGCGTTGAAGAGCACGTGGCGGCCAAGCTGGGCTTGGCCCCCGAGCCGCTGTCGACCCAGGTCATCCCGCGTGACCGTCACGCCCAATATTTCGCCACCTTGGGCACCATCGCCAGCTCGATTGAACGCGTCGCCGTGGAAATCCGCCACATGCAGCGCACCGAAGTGCGCGAGGCCGAAGAGTTTTTCTCGCCTGGGCAAAAGGGCAGCTCGGCCATGCCGCACAAGCGCAACCCGGTGCTGACCGAAAATCTGACCGGTCTGGCCCGCATGGTCCGCGCCTATGTGGTGCCGGCCATGGAAAACGTAGCGCTTTGGCACGAACGCGATATCTCGCATTCCTCGGTCGAACGCTATATCGGCCCCGATGCCACCATCACCTTGGACTTCGCCCTGGCCCGTCTGACCAATGTCATCGACAAGCTGGTGGTCTATCCCGACGTGGTCGAGCGCAACCTGAACCAGTTGGGCGGCCTGATCTTCTCGCAGCGTGTCCTGTTGGCCCTGACCCAGGCCGGGGTGTCGCGCGAAGACGCCTATCGCCTGGTCCAGCGCAACGCCATGAAGGTGTGGGACGCCGCCGGCCAGGGCCTGGAAACCAAGGGGATGTTCCTGGCCAATCTGAAGGCTGACGCCGACGTGGCCAAAGCGGTCACCGCCGATCAGGTGGAAGCCATGTTCGACCTGACCTACCATACCAAGCACGTCGATACCATTTTCCGCCGGGTCTTCGGCCGCGCCTGACAAAAAGGCCCGCCAGAGGATGCTCTGGCGGGCCTTCGATTTTCAGCGCCGGGGTGAAATCAGCGCTTCATTTCCTCGGTCAGCTGGGCCATCGCCAAATTTTGGCAGCGCTGCACTTCCTTTTGAAACAGGCGATCCTCGATCACCACGCCTTTCGCGGCCAGGTCGCGGGCGACCTTGTGGGTGGCGTCGTGGTCGGGCTCGCTGAATTCGGCGTCAACCACCGACAAGGCATAAGCCAGGGCAGCATCGCCGGAAATCCCCATCTGTTCGGCCGCCCACAGGCCCAACAGCTTATCGCGGCGCACGTTCGCCTTGAACTGCATTTCCTGATCAAGCTTGAACTTGGCCTCGAAACCCTTTTCGCGATCGTCGAACGTGGTCATGGCAGGCGACTTCCCTTTATGCCCCACTTATCTTGGAAGTGGTTGTCGTTTGAACCCTTTGCCAGAGCGGCGAACGTGTTATAGCCGTCATTTACTCGCCCCGAAACCGGATTTTCGCATGTGCACTTTGGTTTTGTTACGCCGCCCCGATCATCCTTGGCCGATCCTGGTCGCCGCCAACCGGGATGAAATGGCCGGACGCCCTTGGAAAGCCCCGGCCCGCCATTGGCCCGACCGCCCGGAAATCATCGCCGGACTGGACGAACTGGCCCAAGGATCATGGCTGGGCATGAACGATCACGGCGTCGTCGCCGCCATCCTCAACCGAGTTGGCACATTGGGTCCGGCGCCGGGCAAACGTTCACGCGGGGAACTGGTGCTTGACGCCCTTGACCATGCCGACGCCGCCGAGGCGGCCAGGGCCTTCGCCGATCTGAACGGCCGCGCCTGGCGCCCGTTCAACCTGATCCTCGCCGATAATCGCGATGCGTTTTGGATCAAATCCGAAGGCCGCGGCCCAATCCAGGTCGCCGCCATCGCCCCCGGCCTGCACATGATCTCGGCCATGGATCTGGACGATACCGCCAGCCCCCGACTGGCCGCCTACCTGCCGCGCTTCCAGGCGGCCTCTCCGCCCGATCCCGAGGCCGGAGACTGGCAGGCATGGCAAAGTCTGATGGCCGATGGCGGCGAAGGGTCGGACACCGAAGAAACCGCCGCCATGTGCTTTCTGCGCCCCAGCGGTTTCGGCACCGTCTCATCCTCGCTGATCGCCCTGCCGGAAATGGGATCGGAAGCTTCCCCACGCTGGTGGTTCGCCTCCGGCGCACCAGACCAGAAGGCGTATTCGCTAATTTAATTAGTTTTATTTGGTTGTTTCCCCTGCGCCGAACATGCTATTCGTATTCATACTAAAGTATGATACTTGTAGGACTTTAGAATCATGAATATTCGCGCGCAGATTGTTACAGGCCTCACCATTGTTGTCGCCGTCTTCGCCGTCACCAGTTGGTTGAGCGGCCGCGCCGTCAACGACCAAAGGCCTCTCCTAAGCGAAATCAGCGCGCGCACGAATACGGTTTCCTCCTATTCCATCAAGCTGTTCGGCGCCATCAAGGACATGAACCTGCAAGTGGCGCAGCTCCAGCAATTCCTTAGCGACATTTCCGCCACCCGCGGCCAAGACGGCCTGGATGACGGCTTCGACAAGGCAGCAGCAGCCGCCCAAGATTTTGCCGCCGCCAGTGCCCAGGCACATTCCGCCGCCCGCGCTCTTGATCTCAAGACCATCGACGGCGCCATTACCGATGCCGAGCGCGCCTTCTCCCCCTATTACGAGACCGGCCGCAAGATGGCCGAGGCCTACATCGCCGATGGCGCGCCCGGGGGCAATAAATTGATGCCGCAATTCGACCAAACCGCGGAACTGATGCACCAGAACCTGGATCAGGTCGCCGAGTTGATCGAACAGGAAACCACCAATGCGCTGACCGGTCTGAATGAAGCCGCTCAACGGGTGGAGGCCAGCAACCACCGAGTGTCGACCACATTGACCATTGCCGGCGCCATCGGCCTGGCTTTGGCCGCCATGGTCGGCGTTGCCCTGGCATGGCAATTGTCGCGCTTGTTCCGTCTGCTCGCCCAAGATGTGGACGCCGTGCTGGCCGAACGCCACGACCAGCCCTTGAACCTCCACCATGACCGCAAGGATGAATTCGGTCCCATCGCCCACGCCTTGGCCCAGTTCCGCGCCAACGCCCGACGCATCTTGGCCATGCAGGCGGAACAGGCGGCACAGGCGCAACAGGCCGAAAGCGCCCGCCGCCAAGCATTGCTGGACATGGCCGATACCGTCGAGGTGGAAACCGCCGAAGCGGTGGACAATGTCGCCCGCGAAACCATACAAATGCGGGATCTGGCCACCGACATGGCCCATTCGGCCCAACAAGTGGGCGAAAACAGCCAAGGCGTCGCCGCCGCCGCCGAACAGGCGCTGCGCAATGCCCAGGCGGTCGCCGGCGCCGCCGAGGAATTGTCGGCTTCTATCCGTGAAATCGGCTCGCAAGCGACTTTGTCGACTCAGGTGGTTTCGGGCATCGTTCATTCGGCGCGGGAAAGCGCCGAGACCGTGCACCAACTTTCCGATGCCATGGCCCGTATCGGCGATGTGGCCAAACTGATCAATGCCATCGCCGAACAGACCAACATGTTGTCGTTGAATGCCACCATTGAAGCCGCCCGCGCCGGCGAGGCCGGCAAGGGCTTTGCCGTGGTCGCACATGAGGTCAAGGGCCTCGCCACCCAAACCGCCCGCTCGACCGAGGAAATCAGCCGCGAGGTGACGGCCTTGCAGACCATCGGCCGACAGGTGGCCCAAGCCATCGCCGGCATCACCGGCAGCATCGAGGAAATCAGCGGCATCACCAATTCCATCGCCGCCGCGGTGGAGGAACAAGACGCCGCCACCCTGGAAATCGTCCGCAACGTGGTGCAAACCTCCCACGCCGCCGAGGAAGTGGCTCAGCGCATTGCCAGCGTCGCCAGCGATGCCCAATCCACCGGCCAATCCGCCGACTTGGTGCAGCACCAGTTGGAAAGCATCTCGGTCCGGGTGCGCGAGCTGAAAAGCAATCTCAACGAGGTGGTGCGCACCGCCGCTCCCGAAGTTGATCGTCGCCACAATCCGCGCATTGCCCTGGGACAATCAGTTGAAATCCAGATTGGCGACGCCACCATCGCCGCCCGCATGGCCGATCTCTCTCGATGCGGCAGCCGTATGTTCGCCGTGCCGTCCCTGCTGGGCGGCGACCGGGGAATAGTGCGCATCCCTGGGCTGCCCGGCGCCTTGGCGTTCCAAGTGATCGAAAGACTGGACGGCGGCATGCGCGTCCGCTTCGACGATTCCAGTCCCGAAGCGGCCAAACTGGCCACCTTCATCACCCAACACGATCATCACCAGCCTAAAGCGGCTTGATCGCCGCCGCCGCATGCCGCGACGCCACGGGCCAATTGTTTCGCCCGCTCATCCCTGCTATACCAAGCCCATAAGCGACGGGGCCGATAAGGCCCCGCGCTTCTTGTTTCCCCGGCGTTGCCGCCACAGGCTGCGCCCTTTCGATCCGGAAGTTTCCCATGGCTCGACGCAGACAGATTTACGAAGGTAAGGCCAAGGTCCTTTTCGAAGGCCCCGAGCCCGGCACCCTGGTTCAATATTTCAAGGATGATGCCACCGCCTTCAACAACAAGAAGAAGGGCACCATCACCGGCAAGGGTGTTCTGAACAACCGGATCAGCGAATATCTGATGATCAAGTTGGGCGAGATCGGTATCCCCACCCACTTCGTTCGCCGCTTGAACATGCGCGAACAATTGGTGCGCGAAGTCGAGATCATCCCGCTGGAAGTGGTTGTTCGCAACATCTCGGCCGGCTCGCTGGCCCAGCGCTTTGGCCTGTCCGAAGGCACGCCGCTGCCGCGCTCCATCGTCGAATATTATTTCAAGTCCGACGCCCTGGGCGATCCCATGGTGGCGGAAGAACACATCACCGCCTTTGGCTGGGCCACCACCCAAGATATCGACGAACTGATGTCCATGTCGTTGCGCGTCAACGACTTCCTGACCGGTTTGTTCTTGGGCGTCGGCATCCGTCTGGTTGATTTCAAGCTGGAATTCGGTCGTCTGTACAATGGCGACGACATGCAGATCGTTCTGGCCGATGAAATCAGCCCCGACAATTGTCGTCTGTGGGATCTCAAGACCGGCGAGAAAATGGACAAAGACCGTTTCCGTCGCGATCTCGGCAATGTCGAAGACGCCTATCAGGAAGTGGCGCGTCGCCTGGGCATTCTGCCCGAAGGCGGCCCGCGCGACCTGAAGGGCCCGGAAATGATGCAGTAAGCTGACAAAGGAATAGTCCCGTGAAAGCCAAGGTTCACATCACTTTGAAGAACGGCGTCCTTGATCCCCAGGGCAAGGCCGTGCAGCACGCTTTGGGCTCGCTGGGCTTTGCCGGCGTCAACGACGTCCGTCAGGGCAAGTTCATCGAATTGGATCTGGCCGAGACCGACCCGGCCAAGGCCCGCGAAATGGTCGAGCAGATGTGCAAGCAATTGCTGACCAATACCGTGATCGAGAATTACACCATCGATCTGGTCTGAGGCGATTGAGACGACAAAAGCCGGAGCGGCCAAGGCCCTCCGGCTTTTTTGTTTTACATCCGCCCCAACACCATCCACCACAGCGCGTCCAAGGGCAGCAAGATAACCACCGAGATGCCGGCCATCAGCAGGCACAGACGCACGAATTCGTGGTACGGAACGCCGGAAATCGGGATCGCCGCCATCAAAGGCGGCACCTGATGCGGCAACAAGATGGTGGACAGGCCCGGCACCTGCAACATGGCGGTGTTGACGACGGAAAACCCCGAACGTGCGGCCAGGACATCGGCCATGGGCACCAGCACCGCCGGCACCCCCGGCGCCGTGGTCAGGACCCCCAGCAGCATGGGCAAGGCCACCAGAACCGCCCAATCATGCATTCCCCCTTGGCCGGAAAGCGGCATCCAACCCAAGATGGTTTCCGCCATCCACGCCCCCAGGCCCAGCTTGTTGGCCACCGCCCCCAAACCGATGACGGCGCCGACATGCAAGATCAACGACAGATTGACCTTGCGCAGGGCATCGCGCCCCAGCATCCCCAAACCGGGAACCAAGCATAGCACCGCCCCGGCCAGGGCGACCCAGGCGGGGGAAACATGATGCCAGGAATCAGTCACCCACAGACAGACCGCCACCACCAAGATCAGGGCCAAACGGCGCTCTCCCCGGCTCATCGGCCCCGGCGTGGCGGCGCCGGCGCCTTGGATCGGGCCGGGCTTGTCGGCATAAAGCAGACAAACCAGCCCCCACACCGCCAGCGCCCGCCCCAGGCCAAGCACCGGGAAATGCAAAACGAAGAAATCAACGAAGGTCAGCGATTGCCCGGTCAGTTTTTCCAGCGTGCCGGCCAGCACCATGTTGGGGACATTGGACGGCAAGACGGAAAAAGCCGGCAGGAAGGTGCCAAAGGCGGCGGCGAGCATCAGACCGGAATAGCCGCGCGAGCCGGGCTGATAGCCCAGATGCACGGCCAGCGGCCCAACAATGCCAAGAAACATGATGATCCGCCCGGTGGCCGAGGGCATGAAGAAGATGGCCGCCAGCCCCATCAACACCACCACGGCGACCAGCTTGGCATAGGACAGGCCCTCAAGCCCATGGGCCAAGGCCGCCAGACGCTTCCCTAGGCCGGTCTCTTCCATGGCCAGACCAAGCACCAGCCCGGCCAGCACCAGCCACAGCGCCGACGAGGTAAAGCCGGACAACACCACATCGGGCGGAGCCAGCTTGAACAGCAACAGCAAGGCGAAAAAGCCCAAGGCGGTGACGTGATCGGGCAAAAAGCCCCCCAACCACAGACCGATGGCCGACAGCAAAATGGGCAAGGCCCAGCCGGCGGCCCCGCCCCCCGCCGCCCCCATCCCGGCCAATTGGGCCAAGACAGCCACGGCGGCGGCGGTCAGCAGACCGGCCCCCATGATCTTGGGCAAGGAGCGGGCGGAAAACACCATGGCTTAAAGGACTTCGCCGCCTTCCTCGATCTCGGCCACCCGCAAGATATTGGTGGTCCCCGAACAGCCAAAGGGAACCCCGGCGGTGATGACGATGCGGTCGCCGGGATGGGCGTAGCCTTCGTCCTGGGCCGCCTTGGCCGCCGTGTGGACCATCTCGGCGAAGCTGCGCACTTCATGGGTGGGAACGCAATGGGTGCCCCAGACCAAGGCCAACTGACGCGCCACCTCGATGCTGGAGGTCAGCGAGACGATGGATTGCTCCGGCCGTTCGCGCGCGGCGCGCAACGTGGTGGAACCGGACGAGGTGAAGGTGACCACGGCGGCGGCGTTCAAGGTGTGGGCAACCTGACGGGCGGCGGCCGAAATGGCGTCGCGGGTGGTGTTTTCCGGCTGCGTGCGGGACGCGTCGGTGATCACCCGGTAATGGTCGTCTTCCTCGACCCGGTTAATGATGCGATCCATCATGGTCACCGCATCAACGGGATATTCACCCGAGGCGGTTTCCGCCGACAGCATCACCGCATCGGCACCGTCATAGATCGCGGTGGCGACGTCGGAAGCCTCGGCCCGGGTCGGCGATGGCGAATGAACCATGGAATCGAGCATCTGGGTCGCCACCACCACCGGCTTACCGGCGGAACGGCAACATTTGACGATGCGCTTTTGCAGGATCGGCACCGATTCCGGCGGGCATTCCACCCCCAAATCACCACGGGCCACCATCACCGCGTCGGACAATTCGACGATCTCGTCCAGATAATCAATGGCCGACGGCTTTTCCAGCTTGGACAACAGCCGCACCCGGCTGCCCACCTTGCGGGCGATCAGCTTGCGCGCTTCCAAAACATCGCTGGGGCGCTGGACGAACGACAAGGCGATCCAGTCGGCGCCCATATCGACGGCGAAATCCAAATCGGCCTTGTCCTTGTCGGTCAAGGGCGAGATCGGCAGCACCACGTTTGGCACGTTGACGCCCTTGTGATTGGACAATTCGCCGCCGACGATGACCCGAGTCTCGGCGAAATCACCGCCATGCTTCTCGACCCGCAACCGCAACTTGCCATCGTCAAGCAGCAATTCGGTGCCCACGTTCATGGCCGCGAACACTTCGGGGTGCAACAATGGCGCACGGGTGACATCGCCCAGATCCGGCTGCAAATCCAGACGGAACGTGCCGCCGGTTTCCAACTTGATCTTCCCCTCGGCGAATTTGCCCACCCGCAATTTCGGCCCCTGCAAATCGGCGAGGACGCCGATCGGACGACCGATCTTTCTTTCCAGGGCGCGAATGGTGTCGTAGCGGGCTTGGTGGTCGGCATGGGTGCCGTGGCTGAAATTCAGGCGAAAGACATCGGCGCCAGCCCGAAACAGGCTTTCAATCCCTTGGGCCGTCGACGAGGCCGGCCCCAAAGTGGCGATGATCTTGGCTTTTCTGGTTCTGCGCATTTTGCGTCCTTAAACGGATTGCGGCTGTGCACTGACTGATGCAGACGAGCCTGCCCCACCTGAATCAGTCAGTGCACAATTCGTTGAATTGACCGCCGCACCATAGCAGAGGCGAAGGCGGCCGCCTACCGCGCCTCGATGACGGGTTTCCACCACCCAACGGGGTGGCCGGATCAGATCTCGGCGCCGCTGCGTCGGTTCTGCACGGTGCGATAGCGGGCGACCACCCAACCAAGATGGGCCTGCATGGCAGCGGCGGCGGCATCGGCGTCGCCGGCAACGATGGCGTCATAAATGGCCCGATGATGGCTGAGAATGGTCTGGTCGTCGGCGGCGGTCGGAAACATCTCGTAGCGATGATAATCAAGCATCTGCTGCAAGATGCCGCGAAAGACCCCCATCACATGCATATAGACCGTCGAGCCCGACGCCTTGGCCACCGCCAGATGAAAGCGGATGTCGTTTTCGGTCTTATGTTTGCCGGCATTGATATCGGCCTCGGTCGAGGCCATCACCTCGGCCAGTTCGGCCAGATTGGCCGGCGTGGCGTTGGCAGCGGCGCGGCGTGCCGCCCACACCTCGATTTGCCCCCGGATTTCGGCCAAATCGGCCAGGGTTTCGTGATTAGCCTTGACCAGTTGCGCCAGCGAGGCGTCCATGCACGCAGCATTGGCCACCACCCGAGTCCCGCCGCCTTGAACCGCATCCAACAGGCCTTGGGTTTTCAAGGTCTGCAACGCGGCGCGCACGGAAACCCGCGACACCCCCATGTCCTCGGCCAGTTGACGTTCACCCGGCAGACGTTGGCCCACCGCCCATTCGCCCGAGGCGATGCGGGCAAGAATGCGATCAGCGACGCGGTCGGAAACGCGGGTACGATGGTCGGCGGCGGCGGGGGCGAGAGCGTCTTTGGTCATACCGGATGGTGACCATAACGGATGCACATCGTCAAGGACAGTTCACCCAGCAAGCGTGCAAACGCCCCTTATACCGTCTCGACGTGACGTGACGCTCAGGCGATCAATGTCCGTTGCCGGCCCAGGCCATGGACACCCACTTCCATGATATCGCCCGCGCCCAGAAACTCGCCCCGGCCCAGACCGACGCCGGCCGGCGTCCCGGTCAAGATGACGTCCCCGGCCGCCAACGGCATGAAATGCGACAGATGGGCGATGATGGTGGCGACGCCAAATACCATGTCCTTGGTGCTGCCATTTTGTTTGCGCACACCGTTGACCTCGGTCCACAGCGGCAAGGATTGCGGATCGGCGATTTCGTCGGCGGTGACCAGATACGGCCCCAACGGGCAAAATCCCGGCCCGGACTTGCCCTTGATCCACTGTCCGCCCCGTTCCATCTGCCAGTCGCGGGCGGAAATATCATTGGCGGTCATGTAACCGGCCACATGGGCAAGAGCCGCGCTTTCGTCGATCTGCCACGCCGGGCGGCCGATCAGCACCGCCAGTTCCACTTCCCAATCCAGCTTGGCCGTCCCGGCCGGCATGGTCAGCGCATCATGGGGGCCGGCCAGGGCGCCGGTATGCTTGGAAAACACCACCGGCTCGCCCGGCAAAGCCAGGCCGGTTTCCGCCGCATGATCGCGATAATTCAGGCCGATGCACAAAACATTGCCGATCGCCGCCACCGGCACTCCCAAACGGGGCGAGCCATCGACTCGCGGCAAGCTGGCTGGGTCAAGCCCCCGCAAGGCGGAAAAATCCAGATCGGCCCGGATATCGGCACAATGGGCCGACAAATCACGCAAACCGCCATCGCCGGCGGCGATCAGACCGGGGCGTTCGGCCCCAACAGCCCCCCACCGAACCAACTTCATGACGCACTCCACGGGCTTAGGGCGGCAGGCAAGCGCTTATCGGCGAGAAACCCGGTCATCTCGGCCGCGGCTTGCGGTTTGGACAGCAAGAACCCTTGCACCTTGTCGCAACCGAAACCGGTCAGCAAATCAAGCTGCGCCTTGTTCTCGATCCCCGGCGCCACCACGGTCATGTGCAGGCCACGGGCCAGGGCGACGATGGCGGTGACGATTTCGCTTTCATCCTCGGAATTGGACAAATTGCGGACAAAGCCTTGCGCCACCTTCAAGATGGTCACCGGCAAGCGGCGCAGGAAAGCGAAGGACGAATAGCCAGAGCCGAATTCGTCGATGGCCAGCCCCACCCCCAAGGCGGCAAAGCGGGCGAACAGCGACGACGGATCGAAAGCCTTATCGACAACGCAGCTTTCCAGAACTTCCAAAACCAAGGCCTGGGGCGGCAATTGCGAAACCTCAAGCGCACCGGCGACCACCTCGATCAAGTCGGGCTGGCGCAGCTGGCGGGATGAAAGATTGATGTGCAGCCGCAGATCGGCATGACCGCTGTCGCGCCACAGCTTAACCTGCCGACAGGCCTGTTCGAACACCCAGCGACCGATGGAAACGATCATGCCGGTTTCTTCGGCCAAGGCCAGGAACTGATTGGGGGCGACCACCCCGACCTCGGGATGACGCCAGCGCAGCAATGCCTCGACCGCCACCGGACGGCCGCTTTTCACATCGAAGATCGGCTGATAATGCAGCAGGAACTGATCTTGCTCGACCGCGTTGCGCAAAGCGTTTTCCAGGGCCAGACGCTCGAAAGCCTGAGCGTTGACCGCCTCGGAATGAAATTGGCAGCCGTTTCGGCCCAAATGCTTGGCCCGGTACATGGCGGCATCGGCCAATTTCAGCAAGGTATTGGGATCGCCGGCATCGCTGGGATACAGCGACACGCCGATAGAGGAACTGATATGCGCCTCACCGCCGCTCAACTTGATCGGCTCTTGTAACCGGCGCAACACCTTGTGACCGACGACGGCGGCATCGCGCGGGTCTTGGACATCTTCCAAGATGATGGTGAATTCATCTCCCGACAGCCGCGCCACCGTATCGCCCTGGCGAATACAAGATGACAACCGCTCGGCCACCTGCTGCAACAGCATGTCGCCCGCCAAGTGGCCCATGGTGTCGTTGACCTGTTTGAAATGATCAAGATCGATGAACAGCAACGCCACCAGATTCTGATTGCGCTGGGCGCGGGCGATGGCGCGGGTCAGGCGTTCCTGAAACAAGCTGCGATTGGGCAGGCGAGTCAGCGGATCGTGGTTGGCGGCATAGGACAGCCGCTCCTCGACCTGTTTCCGCAAGGTGATGTCGCTAAGGACCGCCACGTAATTCTGCACCTTGCCTTCGGCGTCGCGAACCACGGCGATACTTTGCCAGCCGGCAAACATCTCGCCATCCTTGCGGCGATCCCAGATTTCGCCCTGCCATTTGCCACATTCGGTCAATGCCGCCCACAACTGGACAAAGAAGTCGCGATCATGACGGCCCGAAGCGAGAATACGCGGATTCCGGCCTAAAACCTCGTCGGCATCATAGCCGGTGATCAGGGTAAAGGCTGGATTGACGTGAACGATGTGATTGTCGGCATCGGTGACGAAAAGGCCGTCACCGGAATTTTCGAACACCGTGGCCGCCAGCCGCATGCTGTCTTCCAACCGCTTGCGTTCGGTAATGTCTTCGACCACCGTCACCGTATAGGGCTGAGCCCCGTCGGCTTCGCGCATGACCGTACAGGTCAGCTTGGCCCAGATCAGACGGCCATCCTTGCCGATATAGCGCTTGGTCAGTTCGAATTCCTCGCGCTGTCCGGCCAGAACCTCGGCCCGCAACGCATCGTTCAGACCGATATCGTCGGGATGGGTGATCGCGCGAAATTTCTCGCCGCGCAATTCGGCGTCGGTATAGCCGACCATGGACAGAAAAGCCGGGTTGGCCTCGACCATGCGGCCCTGGGCGTCGGCCAGCACGACACCGATGCCGGCATTGGCGAACAAGGTCCGAAAGCGGCTTTCCGAACGGCGCAAGGCGACGGCGGCATGGGAACGTTCGATGGCGTAAAAAATGGCGCGGCGCACCAGATTGCCGTCACCTTGCCCCTTGACCAGATAATCCTGCGCGCCCTGCCGCAGCGCCTGAAGCGCCAAATCCTCGTCGTTGGTGCCGGTCAGCACCACCACCGGCACCAGGGGCGAGGCGGCGCGCAGCCTCTCCAGGGTCTGCATGCCGAACGAATCGGGCAACGACAGATCCAACAGCACCACATCAATGGCGACAGAAGCAAGAATCTCGAGGGCGGCGCCCAGACGCTCGGCCTTGAGCACGCGGAACGGCGAGCTGGCTTCCTCCAGCAGATACAATTCGACTAAACGCGCGTCACCGGGATTATCCTCGACCACCAGGACGACGCAGCCGGAATGCGGCTCCACCGGCTCCATGTCACCTCAGCGCGGCGGCAGGGTGACGACCGAACACCAATACTCCTCGATGGAGCGCACCACCGAGATGAACCGATCCAGATCGACCGGCTTGGTGATATAGCAATTGGCGTGAAGGTCGTAGGTACGCATGATGTCCTGCTCGGCCTGCGAGGTGGTCAGCACCACCACCGGAATGCGACGCAGGTTGGGGTCAGCCTTCATTTCAGCCAGTACCTGACGACCATCCTTGCGCGGCAGGTTAAGGTCCAAAAGCACCAGATTGGGAATCGGCGCGTCGCTGAACGGTCCTTCGCGGCGCAGATAGGTCATGGCCTCGACCCCATCGACCACCACCTTCAGGCGGCTGGACATGCGCCCTTCCTTCAGGGCTTCCTGCGCCAAACGGGCATCTCCGGGATTGTCTTCGACCAGCAGAATATCAAAGCTGTCGGGGGCGGTACGCAAGCTCACGCAAAGGCTCCTCGAGGTGCCAAACCAGGAAATAACAACAGCACTATAAAGGCCTTCTGTAAACTGGACTTGCCCGGAAAGAGTGGAGAGCGTTTCTCTGTCTATGCAGCTTCGGCCTCGAAGCGGCACGGGCTTTTATAT